>SCOI01000030.1 GCA_005503085.1 Burkholderiales bacterium C2
CGCAGGGTCAGCACCAGGATCAGCGCCACGAAGGCGAAGATGTCGGCGTAGTGGCTGCCCAGCACGCCGCCGGTCAGCTCACCCAGATAGCCCGCCCCGATGGCCTCGATCAGGCCCAGCAGCACACCGCCCACCATGGCGCCTGCCAGGTTGCCGATGCCGCCCAGCACCGCTGCCGTGAAGGCCTTCAGCCCGGGCATGAAGCCCATGGTGTGCTGCACCGTGCCGTAGTTGGCCGCCCACATCAGGCCGGCCACCGCGGCCAGCGCCGCACCGATCACGAAGGTGGCCGAGATGATGAAGTCCGGCTTCACCCCCATCAGCCCCGCCACGCGCGGGTTCTCGGCGGTGGCCCGCATCGCGCGGCCCAGCTTGGTGTGATTGACCAGCCACAGCAGCGCCGCCAGGATCATCACCGTGCTGCCCAGAATCAGGCACTGCGTCACCGTGATCACCGGCCCGCCCAGATCAAACGGCGTGGTCGGCAGCAGCAGCGGGAAGGGCTTGGGGTTGGGCTTCCAGATGATCATCGCCAGCGTCTGCAGCAGCAGGCTCACCCCCATCGCGGTGATCAGCGGTGCCAGCCGCGGCGCATTGCGCAGCGGCCGGTACGCGATCTTCTCGATCACGAAGTTCAGCGTCGTGCACACGATCACCGCGCAGATCAGCGCCACCAGCATCAGCGCCCAGCCCGGCAGCCCGCTGTCGACCAAAAAGGTCACCACCGTCCAGCTCACCAGCGCCCCCACCATCAACACCTCGCCATGCGCGAAATTGATCAGGTTGATGATCCCGTACACCATCGTGTAGCCCAAGGCCACCAGCGCATACATGCTTCCGAGCACCAGCCCGTTGATGATTTGCTGGATAAAGGTTTCCATCGCGACTTCTCCGGTTCGGCGGTCCGGCCCCCAAGGGGCCGAAGACCGCGATTCATTGTGCGAAGACCTGAGCAACAAAAAGGCCCGCCGCAATCGTCGGCGGGCCCAGATGGCCATCGGTCCTGCAGGCTGGCGCGATTGTAGAAGTGCGTGAATCGCCCGATTCGCTGGGGAATACCCGCTGGCGGGATTCTCAAAAATTGCCTGTTTTTAGTGTATACATGAAATAAATCAAGTATCCACAAAGTGACTCACTCCTTGCCGGCCTCCTCATCGAGCCGGCGCAGATGCGCCAGCTTGTCGGCGATCTTGGACTCCAGCCCGCGCGGCACCGGCCGGTACCAGCCGGGCTCGGCCATGCCCTCGGGCAGATAGCTCTCGCCGGCCGCATAGGCCTCGGGCTCGTCATGGGCGTAGCGGTAGGCCTTGCCATGGCCCAGCTCCTTCATCAGCCGTGTCGGCGCATTGCGCAGATGGGGCGGCACCGCGCGCGACTTGTCGCTCTTGATGAAGGCGCGGGCCTCGTTATAGGCCATATAGCCGGCATTGCTCTTGGGCGCGATGGCCAGGTAGATCGCTGCCTGGGCCAGGGCCAGCTCGCCCTCGGGCGAGCCCAGGCGCTCCAAGGTGCTGGCGGCGTCGTTGGCCAGCTGCATCGCACGCGGGTCGGCCAGGCCGATGTCCTCCCAGGCCATGCGCACCAGGCGGCGCGCCAGGTATTTGGCGTCGGCGCCGCCGTCCAGCATGCGGCACAGCCAGTAGAGCGCGGCATCGGGATTGGAGCCGCGCACCGATTTGTGCAGCGCCGAAATCTGGTCGTAGAAGTTGTCGCCGCCCTTGTCGAAGCGCCGCGCATTGAGGGTCAGGGCTTGCTGCAGGAACTCGGCATCGACCAGGTTGACGCCGGCCACCCGAGCCGCCGTGTCGGTCTGCTCCAGCAGATTCAGCAGGCGACGCGCATCGCCGTCGGCATAACCGACCAGGGTGTTGATCGCCGCCTCGTCCAGGCGCAGCTCGGTCAACACGAGCTGCTGCGCGCGCTGCACCAGCTGACCCAGCTCCGCGTCGCTAAGGGCCTGCAGCACATAGACCTGGGCGCGCGACAGCAGGGCCGAGTTGACCTCGAACGAAGGGTTCTCGGTGGTGGCGCCGACAAAGGTCACCAGGCCCGACTCGACAAAGGGCAGCAGCCCGTCCTGCTGGCTCTTGTTGAAGCGGTGGATCTCATCGACGAACAGAATCGTCTTCTTGCCCAGCGCCTGGTTGTGCTCGGCCTGCTCCATCGATGCGCGGATCTCCTTGACCCCGGAAAACACCGCCGACAGCGCGATGAATTTATAGCCGAAGGCCTCGGCCGTCAGCCGCGCCAGCGTCGTCTTGCCGACGCCGGGCGGGCCCCACAGAATCATCGAATGTGGCTTGCCCGACTCGAAGGCCAGGCGCAGCGGCCGGCCCGGCCCGATCAGGTGGGACTGGCCGATCACCTCGTCCAGGCTGGCCGGGCGCAGGCGCTCGGCCAGCGGCTGGTGGCTGGCGGGCGCTGAGGCCGGCGCGGCGCCGGGCTGCGGCGCCATCTCGGGAAACAGGGACTCGTTGGCATTCGACATGCCGGCGATTGTCTCAGTGCGGCGGCTTGGCCGTGCTGCCCATTGCGGCCAGCACTCGCTCGGTCAGATGCGTGGCCAGGCATTGCTCGGCCACAAACACCTCGCCCAGCCCGGCCTGGCGCAAGAGCGCGGCCTCGTCCTCGCTATAGGCGCGCAGCAGCACGCGGATCGAGGGGTTCAGCTGATGCGCCGTTTCCACCATCTGGCGCGCCTGCAGGCTGTCGCCGCCGCTGATCACCAGCAGGGCCGCCCGCGCGATATGCGCCTGTATCAGCACGGCCG
Organism: Burkholderiales bacterium C2; assembly: GCA_005503085.1. GTDB lineage: Bacteria > Pseudomonadota > Gammaproteobacteria > Burkholderiales > Burkholderiaceae_C > Roseateles_E. Next base: position 2,771 of record SCOI01000030.1, read on the forward strand.
GGTCGCTGGCATCGCCGCTGACGGCCGCGATCTGGCGCTCGCGCAGGCTCTCGACCAGCTCGCGCTGCTGCTCGGCCACCACCAGATGCACCCCCTCGGCCAGCAGCCCGTCGGCGATCTGCTTGCCGACCCGGCCGTAGCCCACCAGCACGACCTGACCCTCGAGCTTGGCCTGGTCGGTACTCATCGGCAGCTCGGCCAGCGGATCATCGCGCTGCTCCATGCGGCGCGCCCAGGACGAGCGCCGCAGCACCCAGGCCTTGACCGGCTCGATCGCGGTGAACAGCACCGAGTTCAGCGCGATCGAGATCAGCGCGCCGGCCAGTATCAGGCTCTGCCCCTCCTTGGGCAGCAGGCCCTCGGCCACGCCCAGGCCGGCCAGGATGAATGAGAACTCGCCGATCTGGGCCAGGCTGGCGCCGACGGTCAGCGCGGTGTTGAGCGGGTAGCGAAAGGCCAGCACCAGCGCGATCGCGGCCAGGGTCTTGCCGACCACGATGATCGCGACCACCGCCAGCACCTTCAGCGGCTCGTCCAGCAGCACCTGCGGGTCGAACAGCATGCCCACCGAGACGAAGAACAGCACCGAGAAGGCATCGCGCAAGGGCAGCGACTCGTCGGCCGCGCGGTGGCTGTATTCCGACTCGCGCATCATCATGCCGGCGAAGAAGGCGCCCAGCGCGAAGGACACATCGAACAGCGCCGCCGAGCCATAGGCCACGCCCACCGCCACCGCGACCACGCACAGCGTGAACAGCTCGCGCGAGCCGGTACCGGCCACCGCGAACAGCAGGCGCGGAAACACCCGCCGCCCGACCACCAGCATCAGCACGATGAAGGCCGCGACCTTGGTCAGAGTCCAGCCCACCGTGCCCAGCAAATTGGCCTCGCTCTTGCCTTCCAGCAGGCCGGCCAGCGGCGGCAGCAGCACCAGCACCAGCACCATCACCAGGTCCTCGACCACCAGCCAGCCCACCGCGATGCTGCCATTGGCGGTTTCCAGCTGACCCCGCGCCTCCAGCGCCCGCAGCAGCACCACGGTGCTGGCGACCGACAGCGCCAGGCCGAACACCAGGGCCCCGCCGAGGCTCCAGCCCCACCAGTTCGACAGTCCGAAACCAAGGGCGGTGGCGACCGCGATCTGCACGATGGCGCCGGGCACCGCGATGCGTTTGACGGCCAGCAGGTCCTTCATCGAGAAATGCAGGCCGACACCGAACATCAGCAGCATCACGCCGATCTCGGCCAGCTGGCCGGCCAGATCGATATCGGCAACGAAGCCGGGCGTGGCCGGGCCGATCGCGATGCCGGCCAGCAGATAGCCGACCAGGGGTGGCATCTTCAGGCGCGAGGCCAGGAAACCGAAGACGATCGCCAGGCCGAAGCCGGCGGCAATGGTGGAGATCAGGCTGACGTTATGCGGCATCCGATGCCGCTCCTACTGCTCGATCAGATCGGCGCCGGCCGGCAGCACAAAGCGAAAACGCTCCGGCGCCACCACCGCATTGCTGCTCACCGCGCTGAACTGCAGCAGCGAGCGCTGGCCGAAGCCGTCGACCACCTCGATCGCGGCCAGTTCCTTGCCCTTGAAGCCGATCTTCAGGCTTTGCAGGCCGGCGCTGTCGGCTTGGGGCCCGCGCGGCGTGGCCAGCACCCAGTCCAGGCCCTGGGCCGAGGGCTGGGCCTTGAGCTCGAAGTCCTTCTCCAGATTCGCGCCGGCCAGCAGGGCCGCCGGCGTGGCGCCCAGGGCCTGGTCCATGCGGCGCGAGCTGGCCTGCTGCAGATCGGGGTCATAGATCCAGACCTTCTTGCCATCACCGACGATCAGCTGCTCGAAAGGCTTGGCATAGGCGAAGCGGAACTGGTTGGGGCGCTGAAACTCGAAGCTGCCCGAGGAGTTCTTCTTGCGCTTGCCGTCCGGCGAGGTGACGGTCTGCATGAACTCGGCCTTGCCGCTCTTGACCTCGCGGCTGAAGTCCCTGAGGGTCTGCACCGCATCGGCCTGGGCGTGAGCGGCTGCGGCCAGACACAAGGAGATGAGTAGCTGTTTCATTCGTCTCGCTTCGGGATGATCAGATCGCGGCTGCCATTGGTGTTCATGGCGCCGACCAGGCCGGACTTCTCCATCTGCTCCAGCAGACGCGCCGCCCGGTTGTAGCCGATGCGCAGATGGCGCTGCACCAGCGAGATCGAGGCCCGGCGATGTTGCAGCACGATGGCCACCGCCTGGTCATACATCGGGTCGGCCTCGCCGGCCGACTCGCCCGGCGCCGGCGCTTCGCCACCTTCGGTGTCGAGCACGCCGCCTTCCAGGATGCCCTCGATGTAGTTGGGCTCGCCGCCCTGCTCCTTCAGGTATTCGACGACGCGGTGCACCTCCTCGTCGCTGACAAAGGCGCCGTGCACCCGCACCGGCAGGCCGGTGCCCGAGGCCATATAGAGCATATCGCCCATGCCCAGCAGGGCCTCGGCGCCCATCTGGTCGAGGATGGTGCGGCTGTCGATCTTGGAGCTGACCTGGAAGCTCAAACGGGTCGGGATATTGGCCTTGATCAGGCCGGTGATCACATCGACCGAGGGCCGCTGCGTGGCCAGGATCAGGTGGATGCCGGCGGCGCGGGCCTTCTGCGCCAGGCGCGCAATCAGTTCCTCGATCTTCTTGCCGACCACCATCATCAGGTCAGCCAGCTCATCGATCACGACGACGATATGCGGCAGGCGCTCCAGCGGTTCCGGGGCCTCGGGCGTCAGGCTGAAGGGGTTGCCTATTTTCTCGCCGCGCTCGGTGGCCTCGTCGATCTTCTTGTTGTAGCCGGCCAGATTGCGCACGCCCATCTTGGACATCAGCTTGTAGCGCCGCTCCATCTCGCCGACGCACCAGTTCAGCGCGTTGGCGGCCTGCTTCATGTCGGTGACGACCGGGGCCAGCAGATGCGGGATGCCCTCGTAGACGCTCATTTCCAGCATCTTCGGGTCGATCATGATCAGGCGCACATCGCGCGCCTCGGCCTTGTAGAGCAGGCTCAGAATCATCGCGTTGATGCCCACCGACTTGCCCGAGCCGGTGGTGCCGGCGACCAGGCAATGCGGCATCTTGGCCAGGTCGGCCACCATCGGCGCGCCGATGATGTCCTTGCCCAGCGCCATCGTCAGCATAGACGGCGCATCGGCATAGACCTGCGAGCCCAGGATCTCGCTGAGCTTGATGGTCTGGCGGCGCGCATTGGGCAGCTCCAGCGCCATGAAGTTCTTGCCCGGAATGGTCTCGACAACGCGGATGCTGACCAGGCTCAGCGAGCGCGCCAGATCCTTGGCCAGGTTGACGATCTGCGAGCCCTTGACGCCGGTGGCCGGCTCGATCTCGTAGCGCGTGATCACCGGGCCCGGCGAGGCCGCGACGACCCGCACCTCGACGCCGAAGTCCTTGAGCTTCTTCTCGATCATGCGGCTGGTCATTTCCAGCGACTCGGGCGTCACCGACTCGACCCGGGTTGGCGCGGCATCCAGCAGATCGACCTGGGGCAGTTTCGTATCGCTGGCGTCGGCAAACAGGGTCTTCTGGCGCTCCTTGGCGACGCGGGTGGACTTGGGCACCTCGACCACCGGTGCCTCGATCACGATGGGGATGTGCTCCTCGACCACATGGCGCTCGACCTCGACCACCTTCTCGCGCTCGCGCAAGGCCTGCTGGCCGACCTTCTGGTCTTCCTTGATCTCGCGGCGCTCCTGGCGGCGCTCACGCAGGGTCTCGACCCAGGTGCCTATCACCTCGGCCACACGCAGCCAGGAAAACTGCAGGGCCAGCGAGGCGCCGGCCAGCAAGGCCGCGATCCAGACCACGCCCGAACCGGCAAAGCCCAGCGCCCGCATGCTCCAGGGCCCCAGGGTGTAGCCCAGCACGCCACCGGCATGACCGGGCAGCCGCGATTCCCAGGCATAGAGCCGCGACCATTCGAGGGCGCAACTCGCACAAATCAGCAGCAGAACGCCCAGCCAGAACAGGCCCCGCGCGCGCAATTTGTTACCTTGAGGCGGTGGTTCAGCCCGCAAAACGCCGGCCAGGCTGCCCAACCAGACCCGCAGGCCGACCAGCATCAGCCACCAGGCCGAGTAACCGAAGACGAAAAGCAGCAGGTCCGAGACCCAGGCACCCAGTGCGCCGAACCAGTTGCCATACAGCTCGCGGCTGCCCGAGATCGAGAAGGCCGCATCGGCGCGGTCGTGGCTCAGCAGGGCCAGCAGGCACAGTGCCCAGACAACGGCACCGAGCGCCAGCCACAGCGGCGTGCGCGACGCACTGACCGGCGCCGGCGCGGCGGCCGCCTTCTTGGACTGGCGTTTATAGACTTTATCGGGCGCGGCAGCCGCATCGTCGCCCAGCAGTGATCCCAGAGGAAAGCTCATGGCGCCATTGTGGCGCAGGAATCAGCGGGCTCAGTCGTGGGCCAGGCGCTCCTTGATCACCACGGAGCCGTTCTCCAGGGTCTCGATCACACCCTTGTCCTCCAGATCCTTCATGACACGGCTGACCATCTCGCGCGAGGCGCCGACCACCTTGGCCATGTCCTGGCGCGAGACCTTGCCGCGGATGATCTTCAGGCCCTTCTCTTCTTCGGACATGTCCAGCAGGGTGCGCGCGACGCGGCCATAGACATCCAGCAGGGCCAGCGACTCGATCTGGCGATCGGCATTGCGCAGCCGTGCGACCAGGCCGCGCAGGATGGCATAGGACAGGCTGCTGCTGTCCGGCAGGCAGCGCGAAAACTCGCTGCGGCCCAGCACCAGCATATCGGTCTGCACCTCGGCACGCACGGTGGCCGAGTGTGGCTCGTTGTCGATCAGGCTCATCTCGCCGACATAGTCGCCCGGCTGCAGCACCGCGAGGATGACCTCGCGGCCGCGGGTATCGGCGGTCAGCACGCGGGCGCGGCCGTTCAGCAGGATGAAGAGCGCGTTGGACTTGGTGCCCTGCTCGACGATCAGCTCGCCGCGCTTGAAGCGGCGCTTGACCACGCTGTCCGCAATGGACTGCGCCTGATCGGTGGTCAGCAGGGAGAACAAGGGCACCCTGCGGATCAGGTCCAGGTTGGACAGCATGGCCATGAAGAAACTCCTCTGACTTTTGTATGTTGGGGTTGTTGTGAGGCCGTCAGCCGCTTGATCGGCCAGCTGCCTAGAATGTAGCCATTGTGCCAACTTGGTCACAACTCTCCATAGGGTCTTGGCCGTATAAGCGCGGCGAACAACTCTTGTGTGTTGTGCCCGCAACCCCATATCGCCCTCATGAGCCAAACCACCCAACACCATCCGCTGCTGATCCTGGGCTCCGGCCCGGCCGGCTACACCGCCGCCATCTATGCCGCGCGCGCCAATCTGAAGCCCACGCTGCTGACCGGCATGGCCCAGGGCGGGCAGCTGATGACCACCACCGAGGTGGACAACTGGCCGGCCGATGTGATGGGGGTGCAGGGCCCCGAGCTGATGCAGCGCTTCCAGCAGCATGCCGAGCGCTTCAACACGCAAATCGTCTATGACCATATCAACGAGGTCGACTTCTCCAAGCGCCCGTTCACGCTCAAGGGCGACAGCGGCGTCTACACCTGCGACGCCCTGATCATCGCGACCGGCGCTTCGGCCAAGTATCTGGGCCTGCCCTCGGAGGAGAGCTTCATGGGTCGCGGGGTCAGTGGTTGCGCGACCTGCGACGGCTTCTTCTACCGCGAGCAGGAGGTCTGCGTGGTCGGCGGCGGCAATACGGCGGTCGAGGAAGCGCTGTATCTGAGCAATATCGCCAGCAAGGTCCATGTGATCCACCGCCGCGACAAGTTCCGCGCCGAGCCCATCCTGATCGACAAGATGATGGACAAGGTCAAGGCCGGCAAGATGGAACTGCATCTGTTCAACACCCTGGACGAGGTGCTGGGCGACCAGAGCGGCGTCACCGGCGTGCGTATCAAGAGCACGGCCGATGGCAGTACAAAGGAGCTGAAACTGCAGGGCTGCTTCATCGCGATCGGCCACCAACCCAATACCGACATCTTCAAGGGCCAGCTGGAGATGAAGGACGGCTACATCATCACCAAGAGCGGCTTGAACGGTTTTGCGACCATGACCAGCGTGCCCGGCGTGTTCGCCGCCGGCGATGTGCAGGACCATATCTATCGCCAGGCCATCACCAGCGCCGGCACCGGCTGCATGGCCGCGCTCGACGCCCAGCGTTTTCTGGAGCAGGAGCAAAGCTGAGGCTGACTCCCGGCGGCCGCTGGTCTTTGGCCTGAATTCAGGCTATACTCGCCGGCTTGCTTGCTTGATGGACCGCGCTCCGAGGTTGTGTCAACGATTTGTTCGATGACGGGCCGACGGGTTTAGCTTGCATAAAGCGGTCATGTGGATGTCTCGCCGGGGATGCTGAATACAGCTCCCCTGAGGCAGCTGGGTCAGAAAATCAAACCGGAGAAGCGTCAATGGCACGCGTCTGTCAAGTCACGGGCAAGAAGCCCATGGTGGGGAACAATGTCTCCCACGCCAACAACAAAACCAAGCGTCGGTTCCTGCCGAACCTGCAGTACCGCCGTTTCTGGCTGGAAACTGAAAACCGCTGGGTGCGTCTGCGCATCAGCAATGCGGCTCTGCGTTTGATCGACAAGGTCGGCATCGACCAAGTCGTCGCTGACCTGCGCGCCAAGGGCGAGCTGTAAAAAGTCCACTAGGAATTAAGGAGCATCACCATGGCATCCAAAGGCGGACGCGAAAAGATCAAGCTGGAATCCACTGCGGGTACCGGCCATTTCTACACCACGAACAAGAACAAGAAGACGACGCCCGAAAAGCTCGAATTCATGAAGTTCGACCCCAAGGCTCGCAAGCATGTCCTGTACAAGGAAATCAAGCTGAAGTAATTCGGCCCGGTCTTGCGACCAAGAAAAACCCGCCTTCGGCGGGTTTTTTCGTTTCAGGGCTTGCGGGCCGCGTCAGCCGCGAACTCGCCGGCAAACCATTCATCCAGCATGCGCTTCTCGTAGCGCAGCGGCTCGCCGCTGGTGTAGCGGTTGAGGCCCCACATATAGTTCATGTCGGACAGACTCACCTTGCCCTCTCGCAGCGTGGCCTGGCCATCGCTGAGCACATAGCGCAGCTCGATGCTCGGCCAGGTCACCGAACGCAGCACGCGGATGCGATCCATCATCGCGCCGCGAGGTTCGAGCTGGCCCGCCAGATTCAGGTCCAGCACCTCGATCAACAGCTTCTGCGACGCCGGCAGGTTTTTCTCGGCCAGGCTGCGCAGATGCGTCTCCAGCATCTCCAGCGTGCGCTCGCGATCAATGATCGATTCGCTGGCATCCTGGAACTTCTCGGGCTCGACGAACTTCACCTCGACCGCCGCCTGTGCCGACAGGCCCAAGCCCATCAGCAAACCCAGCATCGAGGCCTTGCAGATTTTGTGCATGACACGCTCCTGAACTGCTTGCTACGCACAAAGTATAGGCAGCGGCCATGAAAAAAGCGCCGACTCGCGGCGCCCTTTACCCGAGGGAAACCTCCCCGACAAGTTCAGGCACGTGCGGTGCGCAGCCCCATCGAGAAGGCTCGCAGCTCGGCAATGCCGCTCTCCTCGGCCCGGTGGCACCAGGCTTGCAGATCGCTGACCAGCTGCTCGGCGGAGACATTGGTGCGGGTCCAGAGCTGGCGCAGCTCTTCGCGCATCAGCAGCAGCTTGTCCAGCGCCGGGCTGGCGGCGCGCACGCTGGCGATCTCGGCCCGATAAGCCTGCGGGATGCGATCCTGATCGCGGTGCAGCCAGCGCTTGGCCAGCTTGAACTGCTGCCACTTTGCACTGTGCTGCTCACCCTGGGCCTTCAGTCGGGCGAGCTCGGTGGTGCAGGCCTCTTTCAGGCCACGGCCGTAATGGGCCATCACCTCGTAGCGGTTGGCGATCAGCGCCTCCAGCGTGTCCTTGTCGGCCGGCCGGATCGCACCCTGGCGCAGCTTGGGCGCGGTCTTGCGCACCTTGGCCCAGCCGATCATCTCCATCGCCCGGATATAGGCCCAGCCGATGTCGAACTCATAGGGCTTGATCGAGAACTTGGCCGAGGTCGGATAGGTGTGGTGGTTGTTGTGCAACTCCTCGCCGCCGATGATGAGGCCCCAGGGCGAGATATTGGTCGACGCGTCCTGGGCCTCGAAGTTGCGGTAGCCCCAGAAGTGGCCAATGCCATTGACCACGCCGGCCGCCCAGATCGGGATCCAGGCCATCTGCAGCGCCCAGATGCTGGCGCCGATGGCGCCGAACAAGGCCATATTGATGATCAGCATCAGGCCCACACCCTGCCAGCTGAAGCGGGTGTAGAGATTGCGCTCGATCCAGTCGTTCGGCACGCCATGGCTGTACTTGGCAAGCGTCTCCTCGTTCTTGGCCTCATGGCGGTACAGCTCGGCGCCTTCGCGCAAGACCTTCTTCAGGCCGCGGGTCTGCGGGCTGTGCGGGTCATCTTCGGTCTCGCATTTGGCGTGGTGCTTGCGATGGATCGCGACCCATTCCTTGGTCACCATGCCGGTGGTCAGCCACAGCCAGAAACGGAAGAAATGCGAAGGAATCGGCCCCAGGTCCAGCGCCCGGTGCGCCTGGGCCCGATGCAGGAAGATCGTCACCGCCGCGATGGTGATATGGGTCACGACCAGGGCATAGGCCACGACCTGCCAGATGCTGGCCTCCAGCAGGCCGAAGCCCAGCCACTGGACCAAGCCATCGTGGAGGCTCATGAGAAAGTTCATTCGTTCCTTACCCTGCCCGCAGCGGAGCGTTAACAGAAAACCACAATCCGGCTCGATTGTAGGCGGGTCGTGTTAAGAGTTTCTGTACGCAAGCGCGCACGCGGCCTGCCGGCCCGCCATTCAACTCCGCTCCCAGACGGCGGCAAAAAAGCCATCGGTCTGGTGCTGATGCGGCCACAGGCGCAGATAACCCCGGTCGACCAGGCGCTCGGCCTGCGCCACATGGGCCCGCGCCAGCTGCTCACCGGCATCCAGCAGTTTGAACTCCGGATGGGCGGCGCTGAAGGCCTCGGCAATGCTCTCGTTCTCCGCATCCAGCAGGCTGCAGGTGGCGTAGACCAGGCGGCCGCCCGACTTCAGCAGGCGCGCCGCACTGTTCAGGATGGCCGTCTGCTTGGCCTGCAACTCGGCAATCGCCTGGGGCGACTGGCGCCACTTCAGATCCGGGTTGCGCCGCAAGGTGCCCAGACCCGAGCACGGCGCGTCGACCAGCACGCGGTCGATCTTGCCCGACAGGCGCTTGATGCGATCGTCGCGCTCATGGGCGATCTGGGTCGGGTAGACATTGGACAGGCCGCTGCGCGCCAGCCGCGGCTTCAGCGCCGCCAGCCGGTGGCCGGACACATCGAAGGCATAGAGCCGACCGGTATTGCGCATCGCCGCGCCCAGCGCCAGCGTCTTGCCGCCGGCGCCGGCGCAGAAATCCACCACCATCTCGCTGCGCTTGGCGTCGAGCAGCAGGGCCAGCAGCTGGCTGCCCTCGTCCTGCACCTCGACCGCGCCGCTGGTGAAGACCTCCAGCTTGTTCAGCGCCGGCTTGCCCTGCACGCGCAGGCCCCAGGGCGAGAACGGCGTCGGCTCGGCGCTGACGCCGGCCGCACGCAGCGCCTCCTGGACCTCCTCGCGCTTGGCCTTCTGCACATTGGCGCGCAAATCCAGCGGCGCGCCCTCGTTCATGCTGGCGGCCAGCGCCCAGAATCCCTCATCGCCCAGGCGCTGCAGCAGCGGCTCGGCCAGCCATTCGGGCAGGTTGTGGCGCAGCTTGGGGGCCAGGCCGCTCTTGTCGATGGCCTGGACCTGGGCCAGCCATTGCTGCTCGGTCGGGCTCAGCGCGCCGCGCAGAAAGGTTTCGCTGCCCTGCCAGGCCAGGATGGCCAGGCGGCGCTCCAGCGGACCGGTGCCGGACTGGGCCAGGTGCTGCAGCTGCAGGCGTTGGCGCAACACGGCATAGGTGGTCTCGGCCAGCGCATGGCGCTCGCGCTGACCTAGGGCCTTGTTCTTGCGGAAAAACGCGGACACCACGCCGTCGGCGGGTGCGTCCATTTTGAGCACCGCGCGCAGCAGCTCGCAGCTCATTTCTAGAAGGGCATTAGGATGCATAGCCCCGATTATCCCCGGCCCGCCCATGAGCGCTGACGATCTGCCCGAGCTGCCCCCGACACCGACCGGCCGCTACCGCCATTACAAGGGCGCCGACTACGAGGTCATCGGCGTGGCCCGCCACAGCGAGACGCTGGAGCCGCTGGTGGTCTACCGCCCGCTCTACGGGGCCGGCGGCCTGTGGGTGCGGCCCCATGCGATGTTCTTCGGCATGCTGGACGTCGACGGCCGGCAGGTCGCCCGCTTCAGCGCCGTCGACCCATGAAGCTGCTGCGCCAGCTGCGCCTGCGTCCGCGCCTGCTGTCGGCCCTGGCCGTGGGTCTGGTCGTCGGCCTGACCCTGCCCGCCAGCCTGCCGGCGCTGACGCGCAGCCTGATCGGCTGGAATGTCGGTGTCTGGCTCTATCTGGGCCTGGCCTTGCAGATGATGTGGCGCTCCGACCATCTGCATCTGCAGCGCCAGGCACGCGCCCGTGCCGACGGCATGGCGGCGATGCTGCTGCTGGCCGTGGCCGGCGCGGCGGCCAGCCTGGGGGCGATTGCGCTGGAGCTGTCCCAGGTACGGCATGGGCCGGGCGCCCCTCAGAGCTGGGCCTATCTGCTGCTGGCCATCACGACGGTGGCCGGTTCCTGGTTGCTGCTGCCGTTCGAGTTCGCGCTCGCCTATGCCAGCCTCTACCACAGCGGCGAGAAAAGTCCGCATGGCCTGGAGTTCCCCGGTGACGAGCCGCAGCGCGACTATGTCGACTTCATGTATTTCGCGGTCACGCTGGCGGCCACCTCGCAGACCTCGGACGTGGCCGTCAGCTCGCGGCCCATGCGCCGCCTGGTGCTGCTGCACGCGGTGCTGTCCTTTGTGTTCAACACCGTCGTGCTGGCACTGACGATCAACATCCTGGCCGGCCTGATCAGCTGAAGGACTGGGCCTCGCCGGCCAGTTGCCGCACGCGGCCATCCTCGACCGCCAGCTGCCCCTGCACGAACCAGCGCACCGCGCTCGGGTACATGCGGTGCTCCAGCTTCAGCACCCGCGCGGCCAGCGCGTCCGCGTCGTCGCCATCGAGCACCGGCGCCACCGCCTGCGCGACGATGGCACCATGGTCGAGCTCGGCGGTGACGAAGTGCACCGTCGCGCCGACGAATTTGCAGCCCATCTCCAGCGCACGCTGATGGGTGTGCAGCCCGGTGAAGGCCGGCAGCAGCGAGGGGTGGATATTCAGCATGCGATCCGCGTAGTGGGCGGTGAAGGCCGGCGTCAGGATGCGCATAAAGCCCGCCAGCACCAGCAGATCGGGGGCAAAGCCATCGATCACCCGCTGCAGCTCGGCGTCAAAGTCCTCGCGGCTCGCAAAAGCCTTGTGATCGACCACGGCGGTTGCGATGCCATGCGCGGCCGCGAACTCCAGCCCGGCCGCGCCGGGCTTGTTGCTGATCACCGCCGCGATGCGCGCCGGCCAGCCCTCAGCCGCGCAGGCCCGCACAATGGCCTCCATATTGGAGCCCCGCCCCGAGATCAGGATCACGATATTCTTCATCGGCCGGCAGTGTAACAATGCGCCTCCCCGCCCGAGCCGACCGCCATGAACCCCGAGATCGAATCCCAGCCACGCCCTCGCGTCCTCTCCGGCATGCGCCCGACCGGCGCCCTGCATCTGGGCCACTATCACGGCGCGCTGAAGAACTGGGTGCGGCTGCAGTCCAGCCATGACTGCTTCTTCTTCGTCGCCGACTGGCATGCGCTGACCACCCAGTACCAGGACCGGCAGAACCGCAACAGCATCGAGCGCAATGTCTACGACATGGTGGTCGACTGGCTGGCCGCCGGCATCGACCCCGAGCAGGCCACCCTCTTCATCCAGAGCCGCATGCCCGAGCATGCCGAGCTGTTCACGCTGCTGGCGATGAGCACACCGCTGTCCTGGCTGGAGCGCATCCCGAGCTACAAGGACCAAGTGGAGAAGAGCCGCCCGAATGCCGAGGGCGCCACCTACGGCCTGCTCGGCTACCCGCTGCTGCAGGCGGCCGACATCCTGATCTACAAGGCGGCCCATGTGCCGGTCGGCGAAGACCAGAGCGCCCATGTCGAGGTGACCCGCGAGGTGGCGCGCCGCTTCAATCGCATCTACAGCCCGGACCGGGCCATCCTGCCCGAGCCGCAGGAGTTGCTGACCGAGACTGCCCGGCTGAGCGGCCTGGACGGCCAGAAGATGAGCAAGAGCTATGGCAATGCGATCGCGATGCGCGACGAGCCGGCCGTGGTCGAGGAGAAGATACGCACGATGCCGACCGACCCGCAGCGCGTGCGCCGCAGCGATGCCGGCGACCCGGCGCGCTGCCCGGTCTGGCCGCTGCACCAGCTCTATACCGACGCCGCGACGCGCGCCGAGCTGCAGCAGGGCTGCATGAGTGCCGGCATCGGCTGCCTGGACTGCAAGCAGCCGCTGATCGAGGCCATCCAGCGCGAGCAGCAGCCCTGGCGCGAGCGCGCGGCCGACTACCTGGCCAACCCCAAGCAGGTGCACTGGATCGTCGAGGTCGGTACCGAGCGCGCCCGGGCGGTGGCCCGCAAGACCCTGCGCGAAGTACGAGCAGCCATCGGCCTCAATTACTGAGATGGCCGGCATCCACATCACCGACATCGAGTCCGCGATCAACTGGTGGCGGCAGCGCCAGCCCTCGCCCGACGGCATCAGCGCCTGCGCCGAGGTGCGCGCGCTGGCCGAGATCTATGCCTTGATGGTGTACTACCGCGAGGACGACTGCGACGAGGACAGCATGCCCGCGCGGGCCAAGGAGGCCTGGCTGGCCTGGTATGCCAGCACGCCCGACGCGCCCTGCATCGCGATCTGCTCAACCAGCCAGGGCGACGAGCTGTGCAAGGGCTGCGGCCGCACCTTTGACGAGGTCCAGCACTGGCCGGTGATGACGCCCGGCGAGAAACGCAGCACCTGGCGCCGCATCTCGATCGAGGCCACGGCCTGGCGCTTCAACCGCTATGCCGAGCGCGCCCGCGAGTTCAGCGGCGTCGATCATCCCCAGAACTTGGGCCAGTCCGGGGTCAAGTCTTGAGCCAGGCTCATCTGGACAGCCTGCGCCGCATCGCGCCGCTGGCCTGGCCGGTGTTCGTCGGCCAGATCGCGGTGCTGGCCTTCAGCACGGTGGACACGGTGCTGGTGGCGCGCCACTCGGCCATCGATCTGGCGGCGCTGTCGGTCGGCGCGGCCGTCTATATGAGCGTCTTCGTCGGACTGATGGGGGTCGTGATGGCGGTGGCGCCGGTGGCCGGCCAGCTGTTCGGCGCCGGCAAGCTGCGCGAGGCCGGCGATCAGCTGCACCAGGGTGCCTGGTTGGCGCTGGCCCTGCTGCTGCTGGGCGAGGCCGTGCTGCTGTTTCCCGACCCGCTGCTGGCGATTGCCCGCACCACGCCCGAGGTCGAGGCCAAGGTGCGCGCCTATCTGCAGACCCTGGCCTTCAGCCTGCCGGCCGCGCTGATCTTCACCGCCTACCGCGGCTTCAACACCGCCGTCTCCCGCCCCAAGGCGGTGATGGCGCTGCAGCTCGGCGGACTGGCACTGAAGGTGCCGCTGAGCGCGCTATTCCTGCATGGCTTCGCGATCCCGCTGACGCCCTGGCGCGTGCCTGAGCTCGGCGCGGTGGGCTGCGCCGTCGCCACCGCCCTCGTGATGTGGAGCCAGTTGCTGATCGCGCTGCTGGTGCTGCGCCGCGATCGCTTCTACGCGCCCTTCGGCCTGAACAGCGGCCGGCTGCAGCCGCCGCGCTGGGCCGATATCAGAAGACTGCTGAAGCTGGGCGTGCCGATGGGCGGCGCCATCCTGATCGAGGTCACCGGCTTCACCTTCATGGCCATATTCATCGCGCGCCTGGGCCCGACGGCGGTGGCCGGTCATCAGCTGGCCGCCAATCTGGTGGCCCTGATGTTCATGATGCCGATGGCGCTGGGCAATGCGGCCGGCACCCTGGTCGCGCAAAGCATTGGCGCACAGCGCCTGGCCGAGGCCCGGCGATTGGGCTGGCACGGGCTGGAGATCGCGCTGGCTCTGTCCTGCCTGGTCGGTGCCGTGGTGTTCTTCGCGCGCGAGCAGGTCTTGGGTCTGTACACGCCCGACGCCACCATCATCGCGGCCGCCCTGCCGCTGCTGCTGTGGGTCTGGCTGTTCCATGTCGGCGACGCGGTGCAGACCGTCGCCGCCTTCGTGCTGCGCGCCCATCACATCGCCACCGCGCCGATGCTGGTCTATGCGCTGGCGATCTGGGGCGTCGGCATGGGCGGTGGCTACTGGCTGGCCTTCGGCAGCGCCGGCTGGGCTCCGGCCTCGCTGCAGGGCGCCAGCGGCTTCTGGTCGGCCGCCACCGCCGGCCTGCTGATCGCGGCCGGCGGCCTCAGCGCGGTGCTGGCCTGGGTGCACCGCAAGGAAGCGGCGGGCGGCTGAAGCGGCCCGGCGCCGCTTCAGCGCGGATCGCTGTTGATCAGCCGTTCCCACTCCGCCCAGGTCGATTCGCTGACCTCCAGGCCCTGCAGAGTCGGCGCTTCGGCAGGCAAGCGGCGGCGAAACAGCTGCTCGCTGGCCCGCTTGAACTGCGCCAGCACCTGGCCGGCATCGAGTGGTCGGGCCGCTTGCGGCGGGCTGCTCAGTGTCAGTTTCTCGTTTGGCATGCCGCCAGCATCGGTCATCCCGGCCGCCAACCCAATCCCGCTGGGGTGGGCCCACTTTTGGGGGGATTCGCTTGAGCGGCTGGCCGCGCGGCAGTGGTAATGTGCCGTCTTGATTCAGAGCCCATTCGATGACCCCAACCGACACCCCCCCGACCATCACGCTGACCCCCGAGGAGCGCACCGCGCTCTACTACATCCCCCAGGCACCGGGCGGCCGCGTCGTCTCCGAGGAATTGCAGCAACGCCTGGAGGATCTGGGCCTGGCCGCCAAACGCCCCGACGGCACACGCTGGCTGACGCAGCTGGGCGACCAGGTCAGGCAGGGCAAGCGCTGAGCAGCGGCAGCAGGCCGGGGCCGGTCGGCGCCAGCCTCATGCGGCCGGCTCCGCCCTCGCCTCGCCCAGCAAGCCCTGCCAGTACAGCTCGGCCCCCAGCAGCACGGTGCGCATCTGGGTGCGCTGGGCCAGCACAAAAGCCTCGCCATAGACCGTCTCGTCGGGAAACTCGGTGATCAGCGTGAAGGGCACGGTCGAGCGGCTGTCGTCCTGGATCAGGCAGGGAATGCCATTGAGCAGCAGCGGCGCCGTGTCCGCATCGACCCAGTGCGCGCGCCACAGCCGCTGCTGGCGCGCGTTCAGTGCGGCCAGGGCCGGGTCTTGCGCCAGCCCCGCGCTCAGCGCCTCCAGGAAGACCCGGCCATCCCGCCCGGGGTGCCGACGCAGGATCAGGAAGAAGCCGCGCGGCAGCGCCCAGTCCTCGAAGCCCGGCGGCAGATAGCCGGCAAAAGGCCGGGTCCACTCATGGGCCGGATAGCCATGCAGGCTGAAATGCAGGCCGGCCCCGGTGCGCGCGATCGCCTGCTGGCGCGCGGCCTTCTCGCCCAGTGCCGGGCTGGCAGCGCCGCCGCGCGCCTCCAGATCATCGCCCAGTGCGGTGTAGCGCGCCGCGTGGTGCATATGGCGCGGGTTGCTGCGGATCAGGGCCTGGTGCAGGGCCGCGCCGTCGGGGTTCTCCAGCGCCACCAGCGCGTAATGGGCCTGGTCCTGCTGCTGCAGGATCTGGGTCGCGCGCAGCGCGCCGACCACGCCCGAGCTCTCGTTGGCATGCTGGCCGGCGCTGATCACGATGCCGGGCTTCGCGCCACGCCGGTGCAGGCCCGTGACCGGCCGGCCCTGGTGCGACAGGCAGCCAAAGCGCTCGCCCTGCAGCGGCGCCAGCCAGGCGGCCACCGCCTCGGGCGATAGCGGCGAGTCCTGCGTGGCGAGGTCATCCACCAACAGCGGGTCGGACGGCTGCGTCTGTGCTGCCGGCGCGCCCAGCACCACCCTGACTCGCGTGCGACCTGTGGCGGCGCGGATGTCCGGGATGATCTGGCCGGGCCGCAGCGTGCGGTCGCCCTGCGGGCGGCCGGCACGGCGCTGGAACCACTCCAGCACGGCGAAGTAGGAATCCTCGTGCAAGGCCTCGCGGGTGCTGATCAGCTCCTCGCCATAAGGCAGCGCACGCTCGATGCCGCCGATCTCGACCTCGATGCGCAGCTGCTCGAAGTACGGTTCGGTTTCGCCCCAGTGATGGCCGGCGACCGCCGCCATCGCCGCCTCGTAGGCGGCGCGGTAGTCGCAGCCCGCCAGGGCCGCATCCTCGATCAGCTGGCTAGCGCGCCAGCTGCGCCGCCAGGCCTGCGGTGCGAGCCGCTGGTCCATCGGCACGAAAACAGCGAGCGGAGGCCGGCCATCGACACTGACGCGGGCCTCGGTCGGGGCCAGCGCGGCATCGGTCTCAAAGCCCAGCTCGCCCTCGCCCAGCAAGGCCGCCAGCGGATAGGCCTCGACCTTGAGCCGCTGCAGCACGGCCGGTGCCACCGTGATCAGCAGCCGCCGCCAGCCGGCCGGCAGCGCCAGCTCGCCTTCCAGCCAGGCATGCAGCAGCGGCTTGTAGGCGCTGCGGATGCGGGCCGCGATGCCCAGCTCGGCCAGCGCCCGCTCGGCCCCGCGCCGCGCCGCCTCGTCCTCGAAGACCCAGGCCTCAAGGCGCTCGGGCCGCTCGCGCGCGGCCTGCTCCAGCAGCAGGTCCAGGCTGCGCGGCAGCGTGATGTCCAGCAGAACACTCATGGTCGATGGTGAGGTGGTTTGCGTTCGGCTTTATAGCCTCATCTCGTCATCGGCACCGTCGGCAATGCTGCGGTTTTCGCCGCCGGCGAGCGCGGCTGGCAGCACCGGCTGCATCATCCGCAGCCCCAGGTCTGCGCCGAGCTCGGCCCGGCACACGCCTAGGAGGCTGCGCCCCGGCGCGCTACGATGCCGGCCCAGCCCACTGCCGCGCAAACGCCCGATGACCACCACCGCCCTGCAACACCCGCTCCCCGACGCCAGCCCCCTGATCTATGGCTGCATGGGCCTGGGCGGCGGCTGGAACAGCCAGCCGCTGAGCGAGGCCGACATCGACCGCGCGCAGGCCGCCGTCGAGGCGGCCCTCGATATCGGCATCACGCGCTTCGACCATGCCGACATCTACACCCATGGCAAGGCCGAGGCCTGCTTCGGCGCGCTGTTCAAGCGCCAGCCGGCCTTGCGCCAGCGCCTGCGGCTGCAGAGCAAATGCGGCATCCGCTTCGCCGACAAACAGGGGCCGGGCCGCTACGACCTGTCGGCCGCGCACATCGAACGCAGCGTCGAGGCCAGCCTGCAACGCCTGGGCAGCGAACGCATCGAGCTTTTGCTGCTGCACCGCCCCGACCCCCTGCTGGAGCCGGCCGAGGTGGCCGAGGCCTTTGCGCGGCTGCGTGCGGCCGGCAAGGTCGGCCAGCTCGGCGTCTCGAACATGAACGCCGCCCAGATGCAGTGGCTGGCCAGCGCGCTGGACGCGCCGCTGGCGGCCAACCAGCTGGAGCTGAGCCTGGCCCGGCTCGACGCCATCGAGGCCGGCACCTGCTTCAACGACACCCAGGCCCTGCAGCGCCCGGGCAGCCTGGCCTGGGCCGGCACGCTCGAATACTGCCAGCGCGAACGCATCCCGGTGCAGGCCTGGGGCGCGCTGGCCCAGGGCCTCTACAGCGGCCGCGCGGGCGCCGATGCGGCGCCGGCCGTGACCCGCAGCGCCGCGCTGGTGCGCGAGCTCGCCGAGCAGCATGCCACCGCGCCGGAGAGCATTGTGCTGGCCTGGCTGATGCGTCACCCGGCCGGCATCCAGCCGGTCATCGGCACGGCCGACCCGGTGCGCATCCGCGCCTGCGGCGATGCCGCGCGCATCCGGCTCAGCCGGGAGGACTGGTATGCGCTCTATGTCGCGGCGCGCGGCCAGGCCCTGCCCTGACGACGGCGCCAGCCACCGCCGCGCGCTGGCGGCCGAGCTGATCGACGCCAACGACGCGGACCCGGCCTGATACGGCCCAGGCTTGTTTCGAGCACAAGCTTATGCGTACAGCTTCGTTGGCCGGTCTCGGCGCTGATCGAACAATCGGCCGATGCCGTCCTTCGATCCCTCTCTGCGCCTGTCGCCCGCCCGCGTCGCTGACGCCAGCCCGCGCTGGCTGCGGCCGCGCTGGTGGCCGGCGATGTAGCGGCCGCGCTGCGTGAACTGATCGCCAGCGGCGAGATCTGGGGCCACACCTGGATCAGCCTGCAGCGGGTGCTGGGCGGTTTCGCCCTCGGCCTGGGGGCAGGTCTTGCGCTGGGTGTGGCGATGGGCCTGTCGCCACTGCTGAAGGACGATGTGTATCCCAGCTATATGAACAACACCAAACGCATCGCCCTCAAGACGCTGGTCGCCCTGAGCCTCGCCGCCACCGGCCTGGCCCAGGCCCAGATCGCCGAGGTCCCCAAGAAGGTGGCCGAGCGCGAGGGCCTGCGCCTGCTGATCGTCGAGTTCGCCTACTACATCCAGCCCAATGCGGCGCTGGACGCTGGCGATGTGCAGACCAACAGCTTCCAGCACCCGCCCTTTCTGCCAAGCCAGATCCAGGCGCGCGGCTACAAGTTCAGCGCGATCGGCAACATCGTGACCGCACCGATGGGCTTCTACTCGAAGACGTACAAATCGCTGGCCGATCTGCCCAGAGGTGCCAAGGTGGGCATCCAGAACGATCCCAGCAACAGTGGCCGCGGCTGAATGTGCTAGCCCAGGCCGGCCTGATCAAGCTCAAGCCCACGGCCGGTATCAGCGCCACATTGGCTGACATCGCCGAGAACCCGCGCGGTCTGCAGATCATCCAGGTCGAGGCCGCTGCCGCGCACGCTGGATGATCTGGACGCCAATGCCATCAACACCAATTACGGGGTGCAGGCCGGCCTGCTGCCCAGCCGCGACGCGATCGAGGACAAGGACAAGCCCTGGGTGGCCGCCCTGGTCAAGGCCTTCCAGTCGCCCGAGGTGCGCAGCTTTGTCGAGACCAGCCTGAAGGGCTCGCTGATCCCGGCTTTCTAGCCATAGCTCTTTTTCAGAAGTGCTTATTCCGGATAAACAAATACCAAAACTATCGTTCCGCGAATAAGCGCTTCTTGGCACTCTGCAGGTCTTCGCATCAGCAAGACCTGCGGGTCGCACAAGAAAACCATGCTCACAAAGTCGATCACGACCCTGGCCCTGGGTCTTGCACTCGCCCTGCCGGCTCTGGCCCAGGACGCCCTGCTGAACGTCTCCTACGATGTCAGCCGCGAACTCTACAAGGACGTCAACCCGGCTTTCAGCAAGTATTGGCAGGCCAAGAGCGGCAAGGCCATCACGGTCAACCAGTCCCACGGTGGCTCCAGCCGCCAGGCGCTGGCGGTGGCCAGCGGCCTGGATGCGGACGTGATCACGATGAATCAGGCCTCAGACCTGGACTTCCTGGTCGAGAAGGACATCATTCGCAAGGACTGGCGCCAGGCCTTCCCGCAGGGCGCCGCCCCCTACACCAGCGTGACCGTCTTCCTGGTGCGCAAGGGCAACCCCAAGGGCATCAAGGACTGGGCCGACCTGACCAAGCCCGGCACCGGCGTGATCGTGCCCAACCCCAAGACCTCGGGCAATGGCCGCTACACCTATCTGGCGGCCTGGGGCAGCGTGATCGCCAAGGGCGGTAACGAGGCCCAGGCGCGCGATTTCGTCGCCAAGCTGCTGGCCAACGTGCCGGTGCTGGACGGCGGCGGCCGCGGCGCCACCACCACCTTCACGCAGCGCGATATCGGCGATGTGCTGGTGACCTTCGAGAACGAGGCCGAGCTGATCGAGAATGAGTTCGGCAAGGGCAAGTACGAGGTGGTCTACCCCAGCATCACGATCTCGGCCGAGGCGCCGGTGGCGATCAACGAGAAGGTCGTCGCGAAGAAGAACTCGGGCGAGGCCGCCCGCGCCTACCTCAGCTTCCTGTTCAGCCCCGAGGGCCAGGAAATCCTCGCCAAGCACAACTTCCGCCCCCGCGACGCCGAGGTGGCCAAACGCCACGCGGCGCGCTTCCCGGCCGTCAAGACCTTCACGGTCGACTCGCTGCTGGGCGGTTGGCCGGCCGTGGTCAAGACCCATTTCGCCGATGGCGGCATCTATGACCAGCTGGTCCTGAAACGCTGATGAATACCGTCGTCCTGAGCGGCGCGCCGAGCACGGCGCCCCTGCGCCGGCCGCGCCGGGTCCTGCCCGGCTTCGCGCCCACGCTGGGTTTTACCGTCTTCTATCTGTCGCTGATCGTGCTGATTCCGCTGTCGGCGGTCTTCATCAAGGCCGGCGGCCATGGTTTCGAGGCCTTCTGGGCGGCGGCCACCGCGCCGCGCGTCGTGGCCTCCTACCAGCTCAGCTTCGGCACCTCGCTGCTGGCGGCCCTGATCAATCTGGTCTTCGGCCTGATCCTGGCCTGGTCCCTGGTGCGCTACGAGTTCCCGGGCAAGAAGCTGGTCGACGCGCTGGTCGATCTGCCGTTTGCGCTGCCCACCGCGGTGGCCGGCATCGCGCTGACCGCGCTCTATGCCGGCAATGGCTGGATAGGCTCGCTGCTCGCCCCTTACGGCATCAAGATCGCCTTCACGCCGCTGGGCATCCTGATCGCGCTGATCTTCATCGGCCTGCCCTTTGTCGTGCGCACGGTGCAGCCGGTGCTGGAGGATATGGAGACCGAGCTGGAGGAGGCGGCGGCGGCGCTGGGCGCGCATCGCTGGCAGACCTTCCGGCTGGTGGTGCTGCCGATGCTGCTGCCGGCCCTGCTGACCGGCTTCGCGCTGGCCTTTGCCCGCGCCGTCGGCGAGTACGGCTCGGTGATCTTCATTGCCGGCAATATCCCGATGGTCAGCGAGATCACGCCGCTGATGATCATCGCCAAGCTCGAACAGTATGACTATGTGGGCGCGACCTCGATCGCGGCCGTGATGCTGATCTTCTCCTTTGTGCTGCTACTGGCCATCAACGGCCTGCAGGCCTGGAGCTCGCGTCGCAACGGACAACAAGGAAAACGCTGATGGCCGGCGCCGCTGCATCGACCCTGACCGTGGCCCGCAAGCCCGGTGGTCTCTATCAAAACAATCCCGCCACCCGCGAGGCGCCCTGGGTGCGTCGCACCCTGCTGACCCTGGGTCTGGGCTTCTTCCTGCTGTTCCTGGTGCTGCCGCTGCTGACGGTCTTCATCGAGGCCTTGCGCAAGGGCTGGGCCGTCTATCTCGCGGCGCTGCTGGAGCCCTATGCGGTCTCGGCCATCAAGCTGACCCTGCTCGCCGCAGCGATCTCGCTGCCTTTGAACCTGGTGTTCGGCGTCAGCGCGGCCTGGGCCATCGCCAAGCACGACTTCCGCGGCAAGCAGCTGCTGATCACCTTGATCGACCTGCCCTTCTCGGTCTCGCCGGTGGTGGCCGGCCTGGTCTTCGTGCTGCTGTTCGGCGCTCAGGGCTGGTTCGGCCCGTGGCTGCAGGGCCATGACCTGAAGATCATCTTCGCGGTGCCGGGCATCGTGCTGGCCACCGTATTCGTGACCTTTCCCTTCATCGCCCGCGAGCTGATCCCGCTGATGCAGGCCCAGGGCCGCGACGAGGAGGAAGCCGCCACCGTGCTGGGCGCTTCGGGCTGGCAGACCTTCTGGCGCGTCACCCTGCCCAATATCAAGTGGGGCCTGCTCTACGGCGTGATCTTGTGCAATGCGCGGGCGATGGGCGAGTTCGGTGCGGTCTCGGTGGTCTCGGGCCATATCCGCGGCTACACCAATACCCTGCCGCTGCACGTCGAGATCCTCTATAACGAGTACCAGTTCGCCGCCGCCTTCGCGGTGGCCTCGCTGCTGGCCCTGCTGGCCCTGCTGACCCTGGTCATCAAGCAAATCGTCGAGTGGAAAGCCCACTCCCAAGTCAAGGAAGCGCCATGAGCATCCAGGTCCGCAACATCCACAAATCCTTCGGCAGCTTCACCGCCCTCGGCGACGTCTCGCTGGACTTCCCGACCGGCGAGCTGGTCGCGCTGCTGGGCCCCTCGGGCTGCGGCAAGACCACCCTGCTGCGCATCATCGCCGGTCTGGAGACGGCCGACCGGGGCCAGGTCTTGCTGGAAGGCGAGGACGCCTCCGACACCCATGTGCGCGAGCGCCAGGTCGGCTTCGTGTTCCAGCATTACGCGCTGTTCCGCCATATGACGGTGTTCGACAACGTCGCTTTCGGCCTGCGCGTCAAGCCGCGCAAGGAACGCCCCAGTGAGAGCGAGATCAAGAAGAAGGTTCATGAGCTGCTGAATCTGGTGCAGCTGGACTGGCTGGCCGACCGCTACCCGCCGCAGCTCAGCGGCGGCCAGCGCCAGCGCATCGCGCTGGCCCGGGCGCTGGCGGTGGAGCCGCGCGTGCTGCTGCTCGACGAGCCCTTCGGCGCGCTCGATGCGAAAGTGCGCAAGGAGCTGCGCCGCTGGCTGCGCCGGCTGCACGACGATCTGCACATCACCAGCATCTTCGTGACCCATGACCAGGAAGAAGCGCTGGAGGTGGCCGACCGCGTGGTGCTGATGGACCATGGCAAGGTCGAGCAGATCGGCACGCCGGCCGAGGTCTACGAGCGCCCGGCCACGCCTTTTGTCTACGGCTTTCTCGGTGCGGTCAATCGCTTCGAGGGTCGCGCCGAGGGGGCGCTGGTGCATATCGGCGACCATCAGTTGAACCATGGCCTCAGCCATGTGCCCAGCGGCAAGGTGCAGGCCTATGCACGCCCGCATGAGCTGCAGATCCTGACCAGCGGCGACGGCCCCGGCATCGCTGCGACCGTCGATCGGGTGCTGAGCTTCGGCGCCGCCAGCCGGGTCGAGCTGACCGGCCCGGGCGGCCAGCCGCTGGAAGCCGAGCTCAGCCGCGAGCATGCCGCCACCCTGAACCTGCGGTCCGGCCAGCAGGTCCGCCTGCAGGCCTCGCGCCTGAGCCTGTTCGACGCCGCCTGAGTCCTTTCACCATGAATTTCCAGCAACTGCGCATCATCCGCGAGGCGGTCCAGCAGAACTTCAACCTCACCGATGTGGCCGAGGCGCTGTTCACCTCGCAGTCGGGCGTCAGCAAGCACATCAAGGACCTGGAGGACGAGTTGGGCGTGGCGCTGTTCGTGCGCCATGGCAAGCGCTTGCTGGGCCTGACCGCGCCCGGCAAGGAGCTGGCCGTGATCGTCGAGCGCATGCTGCTCGATGCCAAGAACATCAAGCGCCTGGCCGAGCAGTTCGCCGACGCCGATGTCGGCCAGCTGAGCATCGCCACCACCCACACCCAGGCCCGTTATGCCCTGCCGCAGGTGGTGGCGCGCTTCAAGGCCGCCTACCCCAAGGTCCATCTGGTGCTGCACCAGGGCAGCCCGGCCGAGATCGTCGCGCTGCTGGAGTCCGGCGAGGCCGACATCGGCATCGCCACCGAGGCGCTGGGCAAGAACAATGCCTTCGTCACCTTCCCCTTCTACGACTGGCACCATGCGGTGGTCGTGCCCCAGGGCCATGCACTGGCGCAGTCGAGTGCGTTGACCCTGGAGCAGATCGCCGAGCACCCGCTGATCACCTATCACCAGGGCTATACCGGCCGCGAGCGCATCGATGCGACCTTCGTCAAGGCCGGCCTGGCGCCGGACCTGGTGATGTCGGCGCTGGACGCCGATGTGATCAAGACCTATGTGCAGGTGGGACTGGGCGTCGGCATCATCGCGGCGATGGCCTTCGAGCCGCAGCGCGACCAGGGCTTGCAGCTGCTCAGCGCCGCCCATCTGTTTGAAGCCAACACCACCCATATCGCGCTCAAGCGCGGCCACTACCTGCGCGGCTACGCCTATCGCTTTCTGCAGGAGTGCGTGGCCGACCTCAGCGAGGACGCGGTGCGCGCCGCACTGAGCGAGGCCTGAGCGGTGACCATGCACGCCCGAGACCCGATGGCTCGGCGCTCTGCAAACTGAGGAATATTCCCAGGCCGAGGATATCGACAGCAGAAAAGACGAAGGGCTTAGCAGTTTTCACCGCTAAGCCCTTGATTTTTTGGGGTGGCTGATGGGACTCGAACCCACGACAACAGGAATCACAATCTTGTGCAACAAGTGAGTATTTGCGCGGCTTTGCGGCCAACTTTTTGGAATATATACCGGTTTCGGGCTCACATTTTCAAAGGCCCAGGGGAATCCTGTTCCAAGGTTTTCGGGGGCCGGTGCGGTGGCGATTGCTGTATAAATCAACAGCATGAAACAAGTCGATTACTGGCGCTGGCGCCTGAAGGCCCAGACACACGGCGGCGCTGTCTACAACAGCCGCCATGTCATGACCGAAGCCCAGGCGCTGGCTCAAGACCCCGGCGCGGTGCGCATCCCGGGGACGCACCAGGTCATCGAGGTGGCCGATACCGACGAAGAGCTGGCGGCCAGGGCGCCGACCACAAGGATCCACATGGAGCACGCCTTCGCCGCGGCTGCGGCTACGGATACCCGGCCGGAAACACCGCCTCGGCCTCCGCAATCTGCAGATGCACGTTGACGTGATCCGGCGGGCAGTCCGGCATGTGCCGCACCACGCGGCAGACCTTGTAGTGCTTGCCGTCGATGCAGAGCTCGTCCCCCACCCGAGGGGTCTCAAGCTCGAGCGATTCGAGCAAGCAGCGGCCGGAAAGGTACAGGAAGACGCGAATCATGGTGTCAGGGCCTCATAGGAGCGCTGGCAGAGCTGGCCGGCCCGGCGGCTTGCATCAGCAAAGAGGACAACTCCTTCCGCAGCCTCGTCCAGCCGGCCGAACAAGATGGCTGACAGATCGTCGGCGGGTCCGGCTGCCGGGCTGCTGCTGGAAGCGGCGGGGTCTCGCGCTCGATCACGGAGGGAGGTGGCGAGATCCTGGGCGTAGCGCTGCAGCTGGCCAGCGCCAGCGCGCAGGCGATCAGCATCAGCCTGGGCGGCCAGGCGGGCGAGGTATTCGGCATCTCGTGCCTCCTGTTGGAGTTTGGCGGTGCGGGCGGCCTTGGCGGCCTCGGCGGCCAGCGCCTCGCGGGCCTGGCGCTCCTGCGTCTCGCGGTACTCGGCAAAGGTGCGGCCGATCTTGTCGACCTCTCCGCGCGCGGCTACAGCCTCGCGCCACTGCCAGCCGGCCAGCAGCATCGCCACGGCCAAGCCAAGGCCCAGCGCCGGCGCAAGGATGCGCTGGGCCAGGCCGGCGATCATGGGCGAATGAAGGCCAGCGCCTTCGCGTAGTTTCCGGCCCAGCGGTCCGGGTGTGGCTTGCCCGGCCGCCAGTTCCGCAGGTAGTAGGCCCAGGCCCCCTCCTGGTCGCCGAGCGCTGGAAGCGGCCGAGGATCCGTGAACAAGAGGAGCCGAGCGAAGGCGATCGCCAAGACGTCATCGGCCTCCATCTCGGCCAGCACGACGGAAGACGTCGCGCCAGCGATGCGGCGGGCGGCGCAGATCTCGGCAGCCAGCTCACGGCTTGCCAGATGGGTCAGGACACCACGCACGCCGCCCAGCTCAAACTGCGGCAGCCCGCGCGCCGGGCCCTTGCCGCCGCCCTTGACGCGCTGCACCCTATCAACCAGGCCGCTTTCCTGGAGGCAGATCGCCAGCAGCAGGCAGCGAGCCTCCGGCGTGTCAAGCTCGGCGGGCAGCAGGTTCAGCGCGGGATTGATCGCGCTGATGGTGACGGTGTGCAGCGCGTTCATGGCTTCGGCGCCATCGCGCCACGGATAGCGTCAGCCAGTTCGGCCAGGTCCTTGTCCCGCCTGCGCTCCATCCACTTGAAGCCAGCGCGGACCAGCAG
Source organism: Burkholderiales bacterium C2 (assembly GCA_005503085.1). Classification (GTDB taxonomy): domain Bacteria; phylum Pseudomonadota; class Gammaproteobacteria; order Burkholderiales; family Burkholderiaceae_C; genus Roseateles_E. The sequence continues at coordinate 28,779 of SCOI01000030.1, forward strand.
CCAGCCCGGCAAGCCGCAGGCAAAGACGATGCCCAGGCCGGCGATCAACGCCACATAGGTCTGAAGGTCGGGCGCTCCGATGACATGCCGCAGCAGGTCGAAATGGATGATCACCGCCGCCCCGCCGGCCAGACTGGACAGCACGGTGCTGATCAGCGCGACCGCCAACTCCCGGAAGGACTTGGGCCAGGTCATCAGCATGACCACGATGGCCGCCAGCGTGACACCGCCAGCGGCCATCCCGGCCGCCCCCCCGATCAGTTTCCACCCCGCAAGGCCTGCCGCCCCACTCGCACCGTCAGCTGCCATGGCCCGCTCCGCATTGAACATGCGGCTATTGCAAGGCCCAAAGCAGCAAAGTCAACCCGCGCCGACGGCGCGCAGCCCCCTCGGACTACTCATCCAATTGCCGTTCTCGCGTTAAGCGCCAACCGCCCGAGCAGCGCACTAGTCACCATTTGCGCGTGAAACTCCTCTTCCCGCTGATGATGGCCGTTTCCCGCCTCAGAAATCGAGGCGCTAAGGCGTTCCATCATCATCTGATGGCGCACCTCAAACGGTACGGAGTCGCTGATTTGGCCGGCGGCAGCCGATCTGCTATCCTTCTTCATGAGTCTTTCCTCCAAGATTGAACTCAACCCAGAAGCCCTTGCCGGTTGCACCCGACAGGGGCTTCGCCTTTTTCGTCACGCGGCCACCTTGTCGCGCTCGAGGATCTCAGCCAGCCGCGCCATGCCACGCGCCGTAACGCGCACTTGGGTGCCGACCCACTCGGACCCATCAGACTTTTCGCCTGTGGTCACCTTGTGCTCCAAGACGCCCTGCGTGATCCTGGTCTGGTAGGCCAACCAGCCACCGCCCATCGGCCGGCGATGAATCCAGCCGATCTCCTGCAACTTGGCCAGGAACTTCTTCGGCTGCATCTGCAGGTCCTTCGCGGCATCAGTGAGGCAGAAGCTGCCGTCCGAGTGCTTGGCGATGCGATCGAGCGCCGCAGCCTTTGGCTCGGCCAGCGCCAGCTGAGCCACGACTGCCGCTTTCTCGCCCTCCAGTTGGAGGCGCTCTTGCTCGGCCTGCATGGCTATCTGGATCAGCTCCAAGCGCGACAAGTTGGCCGGGCTCAGCGCAGTCGGCCGGGCTTCGAGTTCTTGCCAGCGGTCGATGATGCGGGCGCGCACCTGGACGCTGTAGCCGGACACCAGGATGAGCGTTTCCCGCTTCGGCAGCGCCAGGATGGGGTACTCCTGGCCGTTCTGCGGGTCGCGGTGGGTCTGCTCAAAACTGAGCAGACCCCCTTCGCCGTGCAATTCCACTAGCATGGCCCGCGCGTCACGCAGGACGTTGCGGTGTTCCTTGCCAGTCAACTCGGCTATCTCGCGGCTGGTCATCGTCAGCGGCGCGCTGCCGGTTTGCATGAGGGCGTTCATTGCTTTGCCCCCTGCTTCGTCGCAGCTTCGGCCAAGATCTTGTTAATCAGCCAGTGAACCGACCGCTCTTGGCTGGCTGCTTGCTGCTTAAGTACTTGATGAACAGGTACCGGTATGCGAACCTGCACCTGTTGAGTCCCCTCTCGCATAGTGGCTCCAGAAAGTGATAGCAAATGGATAGTATCGCCGTTTGATATGGTACCAAATACATATAAGTCATATCATCGTGAATTGCGACTACGATTGACGCATGAGCAAAGATCTCCCACCGAGTCGCTTGGCAGACCAATTTGTTGTCCGTTTCCCAGATGGCATGCGCGACCAGATCGCCGATGCCGCCAAGGCGGCCGGCCGCAGCATGAACGCCGAGATCATTCATCGCCTGCAAGAGAGCTTGAGCAGCAAAGGGATGGCGCCCGAGATCCAAGATCGCTGGGCGCGCATTCGCAGCCTTGAGCGACGAAAGAACGTGCTTTTGATGAACATCGCCCAGCATCAAGCGATGGCGCTTCATCTCACAGATCGAATCGCGGAAGCTATGGCCTCTGGCAACAAGGATGAGCAAAGATCGCTTCAGATGGAGAGAAACAGCTCGCGCTCTGAGATCTATCGCTACGAAGGCGAAATGTTCAACATAGCCAAAGAGATTGATGACCTCTACGAGCAGGTTTCAACTGATGCACCTGGATCAAACGTCCGGATTATTTAGGCCAGTAGTTGGTAGCAGTGGCGGCACCCCGCGCCATCACGGGGAAGGGAGAGAACATGAAACGCAGGCTCATCGGCGCGCTATTGGCTATCTGCGCATCCGCCAGCAATTCTTCCGGTGATGGATGGAAGGCGTTAATGGTTCTTGATGATGGCGATCCTGGATCTTCGGCAGTCGCTGAGCTCAACGAGAAGTCCATCACTACCGGAGGTCCGGGGCCGCGAGCTTGGTTCCGAATCTCGTACGTAAGGCCGCAGGGATCTCCGGCGAGTCCTGCGTCCCAATACAAGTCAGTCTCCATGCGGGTTCGGATCGACTGTCAGGCACAGGAGATCCATGTGACTGACTACATCGAATATGCCGACAGATTCAGCGCGGGCCCCGTCATCACAACCATAAGCGGTATCGCCGACAAGATGTTTCCATCGCCGCCATCCTCACTGGGCGAGGGGCTGGTGCGCCGCCTCTGCGCTCGCTAGCCTTCATCTTCCTCATCGTCGATGGCAAACCGGCCGGCTGCCAATGCATCGCGCCGACTGGCGGGCAGGTAGATGCCGTTTTGTGCCTGATTGCGCCGGCGCGCTCGCTCTCGCAAACTCTGACTGAGTTGCGCACCAGTGATGCTGCGCTCCGGGTTCTTTGCGTTGAAGTCAGCGATCTCGGCGCGGATGTCTGCTGCGCCGCCCTGGTCGCCCGCCTCCATGGCTCGCGCATACTGGCGCTTTAGATTGGAGCGCCGGTCCTGAAGCGCTTTATCAGCTTTGTAGACCGCCGACTTGCCCTCAGTGGCTCGGCGCACATTGCTTGGAGAAAGGCCGAATGCTTGCCCAACCACGCCGGCTGTCCCGACCTCCTCGACTATCTCGATACCGGTCTTGTCGACAGCCCCGTCTGTGCCATAGCGGATCGCTTTCAAGACCGATTTAATGGCGCTCGGCATCATCTCTTCCAAACCGCGCTGGAACTGCCCTTCGCCCATTTGCTGCACCCCCTTCAGGAAGTTGCCGGCTATGCCATAGACCGGGCCCGCGGCAGCCGCCAGGGCAGCTTTCGCCAGGTCCTGCCCCTCAAGACCTTCTTGCACATCCGGTAGGATCAGTTTGTCGAGGCCGACACGGCCAGATATGTCCCATGGTGTTGCTCGCGAAACACCGCGCGCCATGATCTCGCCGGCCTTCTGGCCGAATGTGTCGGCGAGCACGTTCTGCAGAGCCGCCTCGGCGTCCCAAGGCTCATCGTCGGTAGAGCCTAGCATTGACGCCGCGGCAAGCAGGGTAGTGACGAATGGAAGGCCAAGAGCACCAGCAGCGGCCGCATGCGTCACGAGCAGGCCGGCCAGCGTCTTCCTAGCCTGCATGCGATCTTCTGGCTTCAATCCCTTCGTCGACAGGTAGGCCTGCCGGCCAAGGGTGTAGACCATGTTTTGACCGAACTGCTTGAACAACAGCAGGACCTTCGCCCAGTTGCCCTGCATGATGCGAGGCCTGTTGCTCGCGCTGTAGTCGAAGTGCCCGTCATAGGTCGCCTTTGTGGCCTGATCAACGGCCGACTCGTGATCGGCGCCAGCATCGCGGGAAAGGCGATACCCCGCCATGAATGTCGCTTGACGATTAAAACGCTCTGCGTGATGGAACAGGAAGCCTGTCCACTTCATCACCGTCCGCAGCTTCCACTGCATCGCACTGTCTTCGCCCTGCGCTAGGCCGGCGAGGTCATGAGCTTGGGTGACGTCAATGACGCCAGCCCGGACGGCTTCGTTGTATGCCCGCAGTTCGTCACCCGTGAGCACCTTGGAGATGTCGTTGACGTTGGCTGCGGCCTCTTTCGATGCCCGCGCCAGGGCGGCGCTGGCTTTTGCGAAACCCCACTTCGCGCCCATCTGGGGAAGCGCGACAAGTGGCGTCTGCAGCAGGTTCACCATGGCGGAAGCTGGCGATGCTCCAAGGTGGAAGACGAAGCCTATGCTGGTCAATGCAGTGGACAGCGGATGCGTCTGCGGATTCATCAGCGTGGCATGGCGGGCCTTCATCTCATCCACCACCTGCTGCGCCTTCACCGAGTCGACACCGTCGACCTCCTTGCCGTCATCTACCTGCTGCTTCATGTCTTCAAGGCTGGACTGCAACTGGTCGGCATAGCGTAGTTTGGCAAGGTATCGCGCGCCGTGAAAGGCGCTCTGAGCGAAGGCCCGACGAGCATCACTGGAGAAGCCAGGCGTGCCCTTCCGATGGATGCCGTGCTTCGCCCAACTCAGGTCTGGCAGGGAGGCGAGATAAAGCTGGCCGACGGCATCGGTCAGGGCCTCGTCGGCGCCCTGCTCCTCGATTACCGCGAACAGATCCTTCATGAAGCCCGGGCCAGGCGAGTCGAAGGCAGCATTGAACGATGGGTCTTTCAGAACTTTGCCAACTTGGTAACCTTTGGCCGATGGGTAGTCTCGGCGCAAGCGCTCACGTGTAGCTTCCGCCTGATTGACCGTCTCGGCCCGGCTGACACCGATGATCTTCCCGTGAGAATCACGGACAAGGATTACGTAGTCGCCGAAGCGAGCTAGGGGCGCATAAAACCCCTTGGTTCGCTCAGTGAAGGTTTCGCGCATCTGTTCCAGCAGCCGATTCCTGGCCTTCTCGGTCATCTTGGTCCGGACCAATCGATCCTCGAGTGCTTGCTGCACCTTCTCGAAGTGAGCGCTGTAGAAATCCCGAGCCTCGCCGAGCACTTTCTTCGCTTCAGGACTCAGGGCGTTGTAGTCCGACCGAAGAGAGCGCCACTTCGCCTTGTCGTCTCCCTGCACGTAGTCTTTGGATGGATCGATCTGAGCCAGCGTCGCGTCGTGCATCAGGTCTGCCAGCTTTATCTCGTCAGGGAGCTTCGCCCAACGCGTGGCGAGTTGGTCTGCCTCGGCGCCGGTATCGTTCTTCTCAGCGTCCATGCGCTGGACCAGCTTGTCATACTCCGCGAGCGCCGGGATGTCGCCTTTGAACAAGTCCACGATCTGACGCCGGCCGAGGAACTGCATTGCCATCCCGCGATAGTGCTTCAGAACACCCTCGGGCTTTCCCCTCACATCGAAGGCTGCGCCGCCCTCCTTGGCTCGACTCAGAACCGGCATCTCATCCCGGCTCATCGCCATCTCCGGCTCGCCGCTCGGCGCCGGCGCAACGCCGCGGCCCTGAACAGCAGCGCGCGCCTGGCGGAGCAAGTCCATCACCTCGGCCTGAGTCTTGTTCTCCATCCAGTCGGCGACATGGTTGAGCCCAGCGGCCCGCAGCGCCTTCTGGATCTTGGCGGCCAGCCAGCGCCAGCTGCTGATCGGCTCGTTCCGGCCAGCCCGGTCCGCCAGTGCCTCCTCGACCGCGAGAAGCGCGACCTGTCGCTGAGCGTCGGCCGGCTTCATGCCTCGGCCCATGCGCTCCCGGATCTCGGCCATGCCGTTCTGAAGGAACCACGCCTCGGCCTCAACAGCCAAGCGCTTGTTGGCCCGCCGGATGGCGATCATGGTGTCGGCGTACTCGCGGCCCAGTAGCGAGCGCAGGCCGAGGTGACCATAGACCTCGTGCAGCAGCGCGAACTGCGCCTCCTCTACGCTCCCCACGTTGTCGGCGATCACAAACACCGCTTGGCTATTGGGCCGGAACAGGGCGCGCACCGTGCCTTCCGCATCGACGGCCTTCAGGCCATCTCGGATCGCGCCCGGCAAGTCCGCGACCGATTGCACGATGGTCACGCCGCCGGCCGGGCCGTTCTTCCAAGAGGCGATCACTTTCGCAAGCTGCTCCTTCAGGTCTTCCGCCTTGATGCCCTGTCCCGGCTCTGGCGATCGCTTCATCAAGGTCTCGGCCTCCAGTTTCTCCTCGGCTGTGGTCGCGCCATCCGCCGCTTGCGCGCTGGGGAACTCTTTCACCTCTTCCAGCAGCTTGGCGATCGGCGCATCCAGGCGAATCACCTTGACCGCTTCACCCGCTTCAAGCTTGGACATCCACTGGTGATGGCCGTCCAGCACGTGGCCATCGGACGAAACCAGGATCGACCGGTCGCTGTCGAAGTCCTTCGCAGCCTTCACCTTGCTGGGCGAGAACTCGGCTTGCGTCGGCTTCAGGTCGGCGGCCGGCACTTCGGCCTGCTCGTGCTTGATTCCTCGCGCTGCCAGGAAGTTGACCATCGCGCCGCGGTGCACAGCCTTGATCTGCGGCATCTCGGCCCGGGGAATGGCCAGCGTGCCAGAGTCGGCTGCGAACGCAGTCCATTCCTTGTCGATGGACTTTCCAGCCAGCCGCTTCACTGCATCGTCATTTGCTCCCATGGCGCCGTCAGGAGAATCGACCACCTGAGCGCCAGGTCCAGTTCCGGCGGCGGTGCGCTGTCCTGCTCGCTCATCAGCCACGCCTCCAGGCGCATCGACTGCTCCGGCGTCAGAACGCCCTCCTGCTCCAGATCCTCCAGCGTCAGGTCCAGCATCGGAATCCTTTCGAAGCACCCACCCACCATCGACCTCTGCGAGGGAATAGCCAGGATTCAGCTTGGCCTGGCGCGCGGCGACGGCTTTGGACTTGAAGGGCTGGCCAGCCTCCGTGCGGATCTCCGCTGCTTGCGCAGTTGGCGGCGGCGCTGCTTCTTGAGCAGCTTGGTCAAGTTGGGGCACATCTGCGGTTTGCTCTTCCTGGGCTTGTGCGGCCTGGCGCACGACGAACGAATCGGGGGCTATCTCGACGGGCGCAAAGCCGGCGCCGGCCCGGGCGGCTGCAGCCTGAGCGGCGCGGCGATTGCGGAAAGGGAATCCGCCGGCCGTGAGGATGTCGCCCTCCTGGGTCTGGTTGCCCAGCGCAGCGCGCATGCTGGCGCGCTCGACGTCGGGCGTCAGTCCCAGCTCGGCGCGCTGCTGCTGTTCCTGCGAGCGATTGATGGCTTCGGCGCGCGTCTCGGTGCGAACACCATCATCGCCAGCGATCATTCGACCGGTCGGCGCGGTGTCATAGGTCAGGGCTGCAGGAGCTGAAGGAGGAGCAGCATCAACCGGCGCCGCTGGTGCCGCCGGCGCCGGATCGGCAAACACGGCAGAAGCCCGGCGCGCCTGGCTGCCAAGGTCGACCTGCTCGCCGGCAGCCTGCCGCGAGTTGATGGCGTCGGCCTCGGTTTCAGGCACAGCCTGCCCGGCGCTGTCCACTCGGATAGTGCCGGTTGGGCTCTGGGCGTACTCGATGGCGGCCGGCGCCGGTTCCATGCCAAGCGCCAGCGGCGCCAGCGGCTGCTCGGGCGCAGCCTGCGCGGGCTGCGCTGCAGCGGCATCCTCGGGCGGGATGATCTCCATGCGCACCGATGCCAGGCGCCGCTCAGCGCCGGCCAGCATGCGCTCGGCAGTCCGCGCCGGCAGCTGGCCGCTTTCGACCGCGCTGAGCACCTGCAGCAGATCTCGCGCGCCGGCGGCGCCATGCACCTCGCGAAGCGCGGCCATGGTCTCCGGCTTCGCCAGATCATCCTTGAGCATCTGCAAGCGGTCGACCAAGCCGGTTTCGACTTCTTCGGCCGTTCCCTCGGTCTGCTCGGTCGGAAGCGGGTCGCGCTCAACGAAGGACCACTCGCCGCCTTCCTTCTGTGTCGGGATGAAGTTGGGATTGAAGCTGGCCGCGAAGGCGGCCGCCTGCTCCTGGGTCTTGAAGTTGAAGCGCTCCATCGGCTGCGGGCCGGTCGGCCCAGCATCGACGGCCGCAGCCTGGGCCTCGATGCCGGCGTTCACTGCCTTGGTCAGGGAGCCAGTCTCCGGCAGCTTCTGCGCGCGCACGGCATCGGCCGGGCTCGGTCGCCCCATCGGCCCGGCGACACCGCCCATTGCACCGCCAGCAAGCGCGCCCATCGCAGCGGCATTGCCGACACCCTCATCCCACGGCCGGCCCAGCGCCAGATTCTGTGCGACCTGCTCTTGAGCTGATTGCGGCAGCTCTTGCAGCACGCCCTCGGTCGCGAAGCCCTCCACGATCGAGCGCACGACGCCCTTGCGCGCTTCCGGCCCGGCTGTACGGACGCCAGCGATCAGCTGGTTCACATCGCCGATGCCGAGGCGGTTCGCCACCTTGCCGGCCACCGCGCCCAGCACGCCCGTCAGCGCGCCGGACGTCGCAGCGATGCCAGCTTGCTCGCCGGACAGCAGGCCATCGGCCGATTCTTGCCGCACCTGCGCCGCCGTCTGGCCGGCCGAGACAACGCCCTCACCGAGGCCGGCCGCCACCGCGCCGCCGACCTTTGGGGCGACCTTCATCACGCCGCGCGCCACGGCGCCGGCCGGCAGCAGCGACGGCGCCGACTCGACCACGGCTTGGGCGATGGTCGATGGGTTCTGCATAGCCGCGGTCGCCGTGTCAATGAAGCCCTCGGCCTGCTGCACCTCGGCATTGGCCGCGCGCTGCTCGGGCGAGTAGAACTCGTCCAGGATTGCTCGGGCCTCCTTCGGACGGAAGCCGACCGACTCGGCCGCCTGGCCGGCACGGCCTCCGGTCACCAGGTCGGCAATGCCGACGGCCGCTTCTGGCACGCCGATGGCACCCTTGACCAGCGAGACCGCCGAGTCACCGAGCACCCGGCGAGCCAGCCCGCTCGGTTCCTGCGCAGCGGCCGGCGTCTTGTGGCCCAAGCGCTGGGCCACCTCGTCGCGTGAGCGGGACGGGTAGTAAACCTGCTGCACGACGTCGACCACCTGGTCATCATCGAGCCCGGCCAGGTCGGGGAGCTTCTTGCGGATGTCGGCAATGCTGGTCATGAATGCTCTCAGGTTGCGATGCCGTATTGGCGAGCCAGCGCGCGCTCTTGCTGGGTCAGCGCAGCGCCGCCGCTCATGGCCTCTTGTGCGCGGCGTTGCAGCTGCTGGTACTCGGCGCCCTGCTGCGAGGCTTCGCGGCGGTTCTGCTGGATCGCGGAAGCCATGCTGGCGATGGCACTCGGCTGTGCGGGCGCCGCAGCCGGTGCGCCTGCCGTCGGCGCCGGCGCCGGTGAAGCAGCCGCCCCGGGCGATGGCTTGGCGGGAGGCTCATCACCAAACAAGCCAAGCGCATCATCGCCAACGCCGCCGTCCCCCTTCATGTACGGAGCTAGCACCTGATTGAGCTGCAGCCCAAGCGCCGCCTTGCGGGTCGCCAGCTCTTTCGCGCCCGGCGATCCGGGCTGCCACGATCCATCGGCCTGGGCCTTTGTGATCGCCTGGTTCAACTGGCTGATCTCGGTGCGCAGGCCTTCGGCGCGGAGCTTGACGGCGGGCGGAAGCTTCGAGAGCGGATCGCTGGCAGCGCTCTTGCGCTCGGCGATGCCAGCTATGCGATCGTCGTGCGCCGCTCGCCGGGCCTCGCTCTTTGTGCGAAGGTCCATTTCTGCGTTCCAGCGGCGCTCGCTTTCGGCGCGCTCGGTCTTCTTCTCGTGCATGCCAATCCATTTGGTCGGATCGAACTCCGCGACAACGTCAGCGAAGAAGTCCGGCAGAGATGCATACTTCGTCCGGCTGACTTCCTTGCCGCTGCCATCGATGCCGATCACGGTGGCGCCACCCTTGCCGTCAGGTTCGACCTTGGCATTCATGCCATCGTCGTACCGCGCATAGACCTCTGCCACCGCAGGCCATCCCTTCTTGATCAAGCCGCCGACCTCGCGCAGCTTCTTGTCCCGCTCGGCCGCCTGCTTGAGCTGGTCGGCCTGCAGATCGGCAACTTGCTCTTGGCGCGCGCCGGATCGAAGCTGCTGCGCCTCGACCGGGCGGCCTGCCTGCAGCAGTGCCGACGACATGCGGGCATTGACTGCGCCGGGCGCGTTGTGCGTGTCGGCCGCCTTCTGGGCTTCGGCCATGCTGCCGAGCACCTGGCCGTTGACCCGAAAGCCCTGCTGGGTCGGCGCCGGCTCGCCGGGCTGGCCCACGTCGCGGTTGTCCTGCTCCTCGGCCTTGACCATGTTCGGATCGACGCTGGCCGGCGCGGCTGCCATCCGCATGCTGGCCTTGAGGTTGTCCTCGTCCTGCCAGGCCCTCGCCTGCCGCTCCTGCTTCATCTTGGCAAACTGCCGATCCTCTTCGTGCTCGGCCGCCGCACGAGAGTCGTTCGTGGTCTTGTCGTAGACGCCCTTGGCCATGAGGGCGAGCGCGATAGGTAGCATGTCAGTTCACCTTCTTTTCAATTCGCTCAAGGCGCTTTGTGACGGCCTGCATCGAGGCCATGAGCTTGCCGTTCATCGAAATCAAGTCGATGGACTTGCCATCCGGCGCCACCGCATCACCCATCTTTGCTTGAACATCCTGGGCCATCGGGCCGGTGTGCAACTGCCCGCCATCGTTCGGTCCACCCTTCGACGGGTCGTAGCGCCAGTCCTTGTGTACCTTGATGGCATTGAGCTCAGCAAGCGCCTCATCGCCATCGGCGGCCTTCCCGGTGCCCGACTTGATGTTCTTGTCGGACGGCTTCTGCATGGCTGAGCCAAAGATGCTCGAAACGAAACTGAGATCTTGTCCGCGCGCCTGGTTTTGGAGCCCGGCCTGCGTCCCGAACAGATCGCCCGACGCCTTCGCGCCGGCGAGACCGGTGTTGAAGCCGGTCTTCATGAGATCCGCCCCGGAGGTCGTGACGGCAAGAGACTGGCCGCTCGCGTTCAGCGACCCGGCGCCGGCGGTGCCGGCCAGGGCCTGCTGCGTTGCCTGCTGGCTCGGCAGATTGCGCCCCAGGGCCGCAGCATCGGCCATCCGGGCATAGCCCTGCTGCTCGACATTCTTCCGGGCCGTGTAAGAGGCGCCGGCGGCAGCCTTGGCCGCGCCGATGTTGCCCACCTCGGCCAGGGCCTGAGACTTTCCGCTTTCCGGCGATACCCCGGCGCGCGCCAGGTCCTGCTGGGCGGCCAGGCGCTGGGCCGCGACCTCGCGGTTGACATCGGCGACCGCGCCCGCCGCCTCCTGGTCGCGGCGCGCCTGCGTGTCATAGGTCTGAGCCTCGGACACCAGCCGCTGCTCAAGGGGCCGGAACGTCCCCTTGTTGTAGGTCTCGGCATCCTTGGCCTGCTCCAGCGCGTAATTCATCGACGCCAGCTGCGAATCGCTGATCGCATTGGCTCGCGTCTCGGCGGCGGCCCGCTCATCGGCGGTGTTCGCGTACTCCTGCGAGAACCAGTTGAAAGCGTCTCGCCCCAGCTTTGCCGTCTCCACGGCTGCGTCGTTCACGCCGTCCGTGTTTGGCGCCTTGTTCTTTACGACCATTTTTTCACTCCATTAGATGGTGCAGCCGGGATGATTTGTGCGCTTGGCGAGCAAGTAAGCGGCATGAGCGGATTCGGCTGTCGCAAACGCACCCAAGTAGCGGTAGACGCCGTTGATCTTGATGCGAGACACGAAAGCCTTCTCTCGCTTTGACCACGAGGCGCCGAGAAGCCCGGTCTTGCTGTTTCTTTGTGCGCGACGCTTGTTTTGGGCATTGATGGCTGAAGCGACGTCCCGAAGATTGGCCCATCTGTTGTCGTCGCGAATTCCGTTTATGTGATCAATCTCGCAAGACGGCCACTCTCCGGTCACGAGCGCCCACGCGATACGATGCGCCCTGTAGCGCTGACACCGGTGACTGACGATGACGTACCCCTGCTCGTTCTTCGTTCCAGCCACGGAACCAGGGAGTCCGCCGTATCTACCGCCGACAAACACCCTGCGAGTCAGGATTCCTGTTTCGGCGTCATATGAGAGTGCCAACCGCAACTCTTCTACGGAAGGTAATTCACGCATTGGCGCTACTCGCTTTGAAGTCGTTGAGGTAGTGATCTCTTCGGTCCTGCTGCATCAGCATGCGAAGCTGGGCCGCGTGAGCCTGGGCGTGGGCCATGCCGCCCGTGACGAAGGCGCAGAGCAGCGCGACATCACCCACCGCGCAGCGGATCGCGTAGGCCACGTCCAGGCAATGCTCGCGGCCGTCCTTCTCCAGATCATTGGCGGCATGCCAGTTCAGGATGCCGGTCAGCAGCACAGGCGTGATCAGAGCAGCGTGCTGCCGGAAGAAGGCATTGAGGTTCAGGCCGACCGTTGCGGCCGTGAATGCCTGATGAATCTCGGCCGGCGTCGCGACCTTGTCCCCATCAATCAGGTCATCCCATGTGTGGGCAATGGCCCGGATGTCGTAGATCAGGCGAACGGCATCCTCGTTGCCGCGAAAGGCGGCCAGAAGCCGCTCGCGCACCAGGTGCTCGGGCTTGTCGTCTTGCTCAAGGCTGAAGATGTCGGCAGTCACCCGCCGATTGCACAGCCCAAATGCGGCAAGTCAACCCGTCAAGACGGCCAGGCCACCGCCTCGACCTGCTCCAGCGTCTCGGCGGCTTCGATCTGCAGGCGCAGGGCGAGCCCGATGTCGAACGCAGCCTTCATCTGCGCACCCATTGCCAGACCGACACCGAACATGTCGTCGCCGCTAAGCGCTCGAACGCTGTTGTCGGCCAGCGTCCAGTTCTCGCTGAACTCCGTTCCTTGCATCCGCGCCGCCATGGCCTTAAGCACACCCTTGGTGATACGGTCCTGTGAAGGCTTGTCGCCATCGAAGACCGAGCCATCCCAGGTGAACTGCCCGAACTCGTGATCGTTGCGCTGCTGCTTGATCATTGCCCAGCGGCGGGCCTTGGCGCCGGCCAGGTCGCTGGGTGCCGAGACAAGGCTGCCGCCAAGCCATGGCGAGCCCTCAAACTGCACCAATGCAGTCTCGGCTGTCGCGGCGAGGTCTTGCATGTTCAGTGCGGACCGCGGCACCAGCGGGAACCAGTTGAAAACAGCAAGCTGGCCCTCCAGCCTTGCGGCCTCGGTGATCCAGCCGCCGACCTGAACCTTTGCCGTGGCATCCTGGGCTTTTGGGTCGAGGTCCACATCGACGCGCAGCGCGGCGAAGTAGCCGCATGGGGCGCCGTTGGGCGCAGCGAGTGTGTGGATGATGGGCATTATGTGAGTCCTGTGCTGTTGATGATCAGCGCCCGGCAGGCCTTGATCTGGTAGTTGATGGAGTCCGATGGCGTCGGATCGACGTAGGGACGGGCAGAGTCGGTCCACATGCGGCGGCGCGCCAGCGTTGAGCCGATCAGCGCCCATCCGTATGTACCGTGCTGCAGGTACTCGCCCGTGGTGTCCTGTATGTACTCGTGCTCGCCGTTCGTGCTGCCGATGATTGCTGGCGCGCTGATCCCGGTATCACGGCCGACTGAGTCCCCGTCGTAGAAGGCCTGATTCACCCAGCCGGTTCCGATGGAGTAGTAGCCGGCATGGGCCGAAAAATCGAGCACCTGCCGAATCCAGAGCGGGCGCATCGAGAAGTCCCAGGCCACCGACACCCCATCGGGCTTGAGCAGCTGAATGCCCCACGATGAGCCACCAGCGCTCATCGGCGCAAAGACCATGACCTCGGGCTCGATTGGGGTGACCTGAGATCCGTTGGCCGCGCCAAACAACTCGGTCGAGTAGACATCGACATCCCAGGTCTTCATGGTCGAATCGCCCGAGTACCGGCCGATGCCAGCGATCTGCACCAATGTCGTCGTGCTGAGCTTGACAGCGATGAGGGGGACAGCAGAGGAATTGGCCATCACGATGCGATAGCGCCATGCCGTCATCAGGTCGGGGGCCTTGGCAGCCGCAGTATGCAGGCTGGCCCGACCGACATAGCCATAGCCGATGGAGTTGTCATCGATCACCAGAACCGAAGCGTCGTTCTCGACGCGCATCCCGTAGCTCATGACGCGAAGATCAGAAACTGCAGCGTCTCGAAGCCGTTGCCGCCCGCGAGGCTGACACGCGGATAGCCGAGCGCATAGTCGACCGAGGCCGCCGCAACCATGTTGGAGCAACCGTCCATTACGAAGGAAGATCGCCCAGCGAATACGGGATAGGTCAACACGGTGGTGCTGGTGGTCTTCAGGGCTTGGACGTCAATCAGCACGCCGGCCTGGGCGATGCGGGAATCGAAGATCAGCGTCGTGCCGTCGGCTGCGAAGACCTGGGTGCCGTGGTCGCTCATCCCAGATACCCGATCTTCACGCGCTGGGCGCCCGAGCCATCGAACACGATGATCTTGTTCGGCTCCAGCACGATGCGGCCGCCAGTGGCCCCGCCGTTGACCACCTGCGAAAGCGTTGCCACCGTGATATTGGCGGCAGTCAGCTGCTGGATGTGCGCTGCCCTGATCAGCGTCTGCCCGGCCATGACGACATCCCAGCTGGCTTGGCTAAAGTTGCCGCCCAGGTTCGCGCCGATAGTGGCGCCCACAGTGGCGTTGTCCTGGGGCTTGCCGGCGCCGCCGACGGCGGACCACTGGGAGCTGGACAGCGGGCCGAACTGCACATTGCTTATCGAGCCGCC
>SCOI01000031.1 GCA_005503085.1 Burkholderiales bacterium C2
TCAGCCGCAGCGCGTTCAGCCGCAGCGCGTTCAGCCGCAGCGCGTTCAGCCGCAGCGCGTTCAGCCGCAGCGCGTTCAGCCGCAGCGCGTTCAGCCGCAGCGCGTTCAGCCGCTTGCTGCTCGGCCCGGGCTTGGAGCGCACGGCGGCGCTCGCTGAGGTCTTCGACGTCGCTGACGTCGTCCATATTCCAGCGGCCGGCTCCGGGCCGGCGCGGGCCGCCTGCAGGCGGCAGTGCGGGGCGCTGTGCGGCCTCCAGCCGGGCCAGCGAGATCGTCAGGTCGATCGGCTTGTCGCGCTCGCGCAGGCGCGCGCTGAAGTCATTCAGCAGCGCATCGAGGTCTTCGGGCTCGAAGCCGTCCGACGCCATGGCCGTGCCGGCCCGGTCAGACCCGCGCCTTGATGAAGGCCACATAGCGATCGACCCAGGCCTGCACAAAGGCGCGGCTGCCCTCGTTGATGCCGCCGTCGGCATCGAAGAAGCCCTTGCCGGCGTGGATGAAGGCCTCGGGCTGACCCAGCGTGGGCACATCGAGATAGGCCAGGATATTGCGCAGATGCTGCTGCGCCAGCGCGGTGCCGATCACGCCCACCGAGGCCCCCAGCACCCCGGCCGGCTTGCCGGCCCAGACGCTCTGGCCATAGGGCCGCGAGCCATGGTCCAGCGCATTCTTCAGCACGCCGGGGATCGAGCGGTTGTACTCCGGCGTGACGAACAGCAGGCCCTGGGCCGCGCTGATCTGGGCCTTGAAGCGCTGCACCGGCTCGGCCGGGCTGGCGTCGTCGTCCTGGTTGTAGAGCGGCAGTTCGCCGATCTCGACCTGGCCGAAGCTCAGCTCCGGCGGGGCCAGCTTGGCCAGCGCGCTGGCGAGCTGGCGGTTCAGCGAATCGCGGCGCAGGCTGCCGACCAGCACGGCGATATGGATAGCGGCCATGGTGAACTCCTGGAGTGGACGGTGCCCGATGGTAGCCGGCTTACTTGAAGAACCAGTAGCCCACCAGGATGGCCGCCACCACGCCCACCACATCGGCGATCAGGCCGCAGGTCAGCGCGTAACGGGTCTTCTTGATGTTGACGCTGCCGAAGTAGACCGCCAGCACATAGAAGGTGGTCTCGGTCGAGCCCTGGATGATGGCGGCCAGCTTGCCCTCGAAGCTGTCGACCCCGTAGGTCTTCATCACATCGACCATCAGCCCGCGCGCGCCGCTGCCCGACAGCGTCTTCATCAAGCCCACCGGCAGGGCCGGCACGAAGTCGGTCGGCAGGCCCACCGCCGCCATGGCCCAGGCGATACCACCCACCACATAGTCCATGCAGCCGGTGGTGCGGAACACCGAGATCGCCACCAGGATCGCGATCAGGTAGGGAATGATGGTGATGGCGACGCCGAAGCCTTCCTTCGCGCCCTCGACAAAGGCCTCGTAGACATTGATGCGCCGCCAGGCCCCCACCGCGATGAACATCACGATGACCGACAGGATCACCAGGCTGCCCAGCAGGCCGATGTACTTGGCCATCAGCTCGGGCGGGTAGCGGTGCAGCCAGCCGAACAGCGCCGCCATGATGGCGATGAAGCCGCCGAAGAAGGCCAGCACCGGCGCGCTGAGCAGATTGATGCGCTGATAGGCGGCCACCGCGACCAGGCCGGCCGAGAAGGAGATGAAGGTACCGATCAGCGTCGGCAGGAAGATGTCGGCGGCGTTGAAGCCGACCAGGCCCTGGTCCACCGCCAGCGCCTGGCGGATCGCGATCACCGAGGTCGGGATCAAGGTGATGCCCGCCGTGTTGAGCACCAGGAACATGATCATCGCGTTGCTGGCCGTGTCCTTCTGCGGGTTGATTTCCTGCAACTCCTTCATCGCCTTGAGGCCCAGCGGCGTCGCGGCATTGTCCAGGCCCAGCATATTGGCGCTGAAGTTCATCACGATGGAGCCGCCGGCCGGGTGGCTCTTGGGGATCTCGGGGAACAGGCGCTTGAAGAACGGCGCCATGCCGCGCGCGAACAGCTGGATCACGCCGGCATGCTCGCCGATCTTCATGATGCCCAGCCACAGCGACATCACACCGACCAGGCCCAGCGAGATGTCGAAACCGGTCTTGGCGGTGTCGAAGATGCCGGTCAGGATCTGCGAAAAGATCAGCAGATCGCCCTGCAGCAGCCGCGCCAGCGCCACGGCAAAGCCGATCAGGAAGAAGGCGATCCAGATGTAGTTGAGCACCATGCGCGGGGTCAGGAGTAGTGGGCCGAGAAGGGACTCATTATTCCGGCTCGCGCGATGCGCCCGCCGGCGGAGTCATGACGAAGGAGCCGGGTGGGATAACTGGGGGTGATGTGGGGCTGTCGGCGAGAAATGCGGCGATTTGGCTACAAGCGATGCACTAGCACGCGCCGGCCTAGACACTCGTTCTGGAAGGCCTGCCATGACCGAATAGCCCTGGCAGAAGACTCTCCAGGGTAAATACCTCGGCAGCATCAAGGTACACGGCCCCCAAATGAGCGGAGTCGTACCTCACACTTACTCGTGACTCGTAGGCACACTGAGCTTGCTGATACGGGGCGCAAAAGGCACACAGTACCTCGTGACGTCCCCTTGCTGCTCTGCCAAGCAAAGCTCGCACCACAGGAGGGGGGAAACCCTCAGTTCTGAGTCACATGCTTCACAAAGGTCAACGGTAGACTTTGAGCCTGGGGTTTGACTGTCGGGCCTTTACAACCCCAGCAATTATGCAAAAACCTCAAGGGAGATTACTTTGAAAACAAAGAACAAAGCAGCACTTTTCTCATACCTAACGAAAATAACCATTCTGACAATTGGAACGCTGCATTTCACGTGCCAATCCGCAATTGCCAGTGAGCCCATAGGATATTCAATCCAAAAATTACCAACAGCAAACCCAGTTAACAATCAGCACTTTTTCGCAGCGGATATAAACAACTCAGGAACATTGACAGGGCACTGGAATGGATTGGCATTTTCCGGATCAGACAGCTCATTCCAACACTTACCATTCAGCAATATTAATCAATACAGCTACGGATCCAAGATCAACGAAGCAGGTCAAGTTGTTGGGTTTACTCAGTCCGCCAGTGGCACCTCTGCGACCCTCTGGTCAGCCGGACAGGTTATTAACTTACACAATTCCAATATGGAATTTAGCCGGGCCAACTCCATCAACTCGGCAGGAAATATTGTAGGCGTAATGTCCAATGAGTCACACTATGCACAGCCCGTGCTTTGGGATCACGGTTCTGTCCAGCGCCTCCCAACATTGAACGGCCGCGGAGGCACCGCTACGGACATCAACAACAGCGGCCTAATTGTTGGAGCCGTTACAAATTCGACCGACGATAACCATCTTCCGGTCTACTGGAAAGACTCGAATGTTTTCGAACTTGCCAGTCTCGGCGGGAAGTCGGGCTGGGCTACAGCGGTCAATTCCGTTGGCACAATCGCGGGCTTCTCAAGCACCGCTGGCGACCTGACGACGCATGCCGTGACTTGGACGAATGGGATCGCAACAGACCTAGGCACTCTTGCTGGCGGTGATTACAGCATTGCTTTTGACATCAATAAGGCGGGCACAACTGTAGGCAGATCAACCTACGGGGCCGGGAGTGCTACCCGTGCGACCCTATGGACCGGCACCGAAGCCTCGGATTTGAACCAATTCCTTGATCAAAAAAGCCTGTCAGAGGGCTGGATTTTTGAGGAAGCCGTTGCAATAAATGACTTGGGTCAAGTGGTTGTCCAGGGAAGAAACAGCGCATGGGGCCTAAGGCAGTATTATCTGCTGACGCCAGTTCCAGAACCCGCCGTTTGGCAACTTATGCTGGCTGCATTGGGGCTTGGTTCGCTCTTCTCTTACCACAAGCGCCGCACCCCCAATTCATGAGGCAGTGACTGTATTTGGTTTGGCGTGATCAATTTCATGGGAGAATATATGCACTGATCAGATGTAATTCTCGCCACTGCTCCGCACCCCCCTGATCGACACCCCCCTGCGATAGCGATTGCTCACACCCGACTATGACTAGCATTCGAATGCTGGTTCAAAGTCAGACCGGGACAGAGATTCAAAATCGGAAGCAGGGGCTTCTAGAATACGTCGGACTAGGCGCCCCGTTCGAACATAGCGCGGGCTTCGTGGTAATTGAATACGACCCTCACCCTTACTCCAAGAACTTCTCTCGCACCTATAGCACCGCCGGCAACTGCTCAATGATGAGTACGACCAGGCGCTGGTTGAAATGCTTGCTGGTGTACTCACGCAGGAACTCCACGGCGCGCTCGACCGGCCAGGCTGGCTTGTAGGGCCGCACCATGCCGGCTATCCGTAGGGCATGGGCCGAGGTCAGTACGGTTACCAGCATAGACAGCGCCGCCAGCAGCAGAGTGAGCACGCCATCGCGGAACAGGAAGACTGGTTGAGCAAAAGGCGTTGACGGGCATGAGATTTCGAGCAAACCCTGAGTTCGCCCTCTGTGCTGCATCGGCAATCGGCACAAGCACGCGCTGGAGACCTCGGAAACAAAAACCCGGCCGAAGCCGGGTGTCCTCCGCTCCCAAGGCGGGAAGGCCGACGATCAGAACGCCGGCACCACCGCGCCGCTGTACTTGCTCGCGATGAACTGCTTGACCTCGGCGCTGTTCAGCGCGGCGGCCAGCTTCTTCAGCGCGGCCGAGTCCTTGTTGTCGGCGCGGGCGACCAGCCAGTTGGCGTAGGGCGAGCGGGCGTCCTCGATGGCCAGCGCGTTCTTGACCGGGTTCAGCTTGGCTTCCAGCGCGTAGTTGGTGTTGATCAGGGCCAGGTCGACCTGGGGCAGGATGCGCGGCAGGGTCGCGGCCTCGATCTCGCGGAACTTCAGCTGCTTGGGGTTGTCGGCGATGTCGCGCGGCGTGGCCAGGATGTTGTCGGTGCTCTTGAGCTTGATGAGGCCGGCGCGGTCCAGCAGCAGCAGCGCGCGGCCGGCATTGCTGGGGTCGTTCGGGATCGCGACCGTCGCGCCGCTGGGCAGCTCCGCCAGGGCTTTGTGCTTGGCCGAGTAGGCGCCGAAGGGCTCGACATGGACGGCCACCACGGCCTGCAGGTTCGCGCCCTTGCCCTTGTTGAACTCGGAGAGATAGGGCTTGTGCTGGAAGAAATTGGCGTCCAGGCGCTTCTCGGCCACCTGCACATTGGGCTGCACATAGTCGGTGAAGACCTTGATCTCCAGTTCCACGCCCTGCTTGGCCAGGCCCGGCTTGACGAACTCCAGGATCTCGGCGTGCGGCACCGCGGTGGCGGCCACGCTGAGCTTCTCGGCGGCGGCGAAACCGCTGATGGCCAGGGCGGCCAGGGCAATTGCAATCTTCTTCATGACTTCTACTACTCCTCTAGGTACAACAAAAATTCAGCGCCTGGTGAAACGGTGCACCAGCCAATCGCCCAGCATCTGCAGCAGCTGCACCAGCAGCAGCAGCAACACCACCGTCACCACCATCACCTCGGTCTGGAAGCGCTGGTAGCCGAAACGGATCGCCAGATCACCCAGGCCCCCGCCGCCGATCACGCCGGACATGGCCGTGTAGCCGACCAGGGTGATCGCGGTGACGGTGGCGGCCGAGACGATGGCCGGCCGGGCCTCGGGCAACAGGGCCTGCCAGACGATCTGCCAGGTCTTGGCCCCCATGGCCTGGCCAGCCTCGACGATGCCGCGATCGACACCGCGCAGCGCGCCCTCGACCAGGCGGGCAAAGAAGGGCACGGCCCCGACCACCAGCGGCGGGATCGCGCCGGCCACGCCCAGCGAGGTGCCGGCCACCAGCAAGGTGAAGGGAATCAGCACGATCAGCAGGATCACAAAAGGCAGCGAGCGCAGCACATTGACCACCAGCGACAGCAGCGCATAGGCGCGCGGCGCGGCCAGCAGCTGGCCCCGGTCGAGCAGGAACAGCAGCACGCCCAGCGGCAGGCCCAGCAGCAAGGTGAACAGCAGCGCGCCACCCAGCATCAAGAGGGTGTCGACCCCGGCCAGGCCGATCTCGGCCCAGTCCATCGCAATAAAGACATCCAACATCAGCGCAGCACCTCCACGGTCACGCCGCGCTCGCTCAGCAGCGCCTCGGCAGCGGCCAGATCGCCGCCGGTCACCGAGATCGTCAGCTGGCCATAGGGCACGGTCTTGATGCGGTCGATACGGCCCGACAGGATGCCGAAGTCGATGCCGGCGCGCCGCGCCACCTCGCCCAGCAGCGGCTCATAGGTGCGCTCGCCCCGGAAGGTCAGGCGCAGCAGCCGGCCCGGCACATGGGCGTAATCGTCCAGCTGCGCCTGCTCGTCGACATGCTCGGCCTCCAGCACAAAGCGCCGCGTCACCGCCTCGCGCGGATGCAGAAAGACCCGCGCCACCTCGCCCTGTTCGACGATGCGGCCCGCCTCCAGCACCGCGACCCGGTCGCAGACCCGCCGCACCACCTCCATCTCATGGGTGATCAGCACGATGGTCAGGCCCAGCTCCTGGTTGATCTCGGCCAGCAGGTCCAGCACATCACGGGTGGTCTCGGGGTCCAGCGCGCTGGTGGCCTCGTCGCACAGCAGCAGCTGCGGCTTCGTCGCCAGCGCGCGGGCGATGCCGACGCGCTGCTTCTGCCCGCCGGACAGCTGGGCCGGGTATTTGTCGGCATGGGCGCTCAGGCCGACGCGGGCCAGCAGCTCGACCACGCGCGGGCCGATCTCGGCGGCCGGCCGGCCGGCGATCAGCAGCGGCCAGGCCACGTTCTGAGCCACGGTCTTGCTGGACAGCAGATTGAAGTGCTGGAAGATCATGCCGATGCGCTGGCGCGCCGCGCGCAGCCCCGCCTCATCCAGGCCCAGCAGCTCGGCACCGGCCACCCGCACGGCGCCGCTGTCGGGCCGCTCCAGCAGATTGATCACGCGCAGCAGGGTGCTCTTGCCGGCGCCCGAGGCGCCGATGATGCCGAACACCTCGCCGGGCTCGACCCGCAGGCTCAGGCCCCGCAGCGCCGGCACCTGGCGCTCGCCAAGGCGGAAGGATTTGTGGATGTCGTCGAGTTCTATCACCGGGGACGGCGGGGCCTGGCCCCGTCAAATTCGCAGCCCGCGATGCTAGTGGAAAACCCTAGATTTCCAAGAACGGAATCGCAATAAGCAAATTCAGCCGCCGCGCGCGGGGCTCAAAAGCGCTGATTGGCCAGATCGCGCAGCATCAGCTGGATGGCCTGGCGGACCGCGCCCTCATTGGCCAGGCGCAGGCGTTCCGGGTGCGACAGCAGGGCCTCGCTGAACTCGGCCTTGTGCACCGTGCGCACGCTGCGCTGGTAGACCACGGCCCCGCCGCTCTGCTCGACCAGGCTGAAATGCACAGCGCTCGCGACCTCGGTGTCCAGCGACACCAGCGGCTGCGACAGCGCCAGCAGCTGGGCCTTGAGCCGGTAGCGCGCCGCCGGCGGGCTCGGCGCCCACAGGCCGACGGCCCGCAGCGACTCCTCCAGCGCATGCTCCAGCGCCAGGCTGCTGACCTTGGAGCCCCACCAGCGGCCGGTCTCGGCGCCGCCGCTGACATCGGCCAGCGCCACCTGGCCGCGCAGGCCCTCGGGCATGAAGCCGCGCAGCTGCAGCGCATCGGCCGGGGCCAGCGCCATCTTGTGCGATTGCGAGGCCGTGCCGCAGGCGGCCAGCCCGGCCAGACATCCGGTCGCGATCAGCAAATTCCGCCTGCTCGTCACCATCACAAACGCCTGTGTTGCAGGGCCGGCAGCTGCTGCCGCAGCTGGGCCAGCCGTGCCGTGTCGATCTCTGCCAGCACTACGCCCTCGCCCTCGGGCAGGCATGCCAGCACCTCGCCCCAGGGGTCGACGATCATCGTGTGGCCCCAGGTCCGGCGTCCATTCTGATGCGTGCCGCCCTGGGCCGGTGCGATGAGATAAGCGAGGTTTTCGACCGCTCGCGCGCGCAGCAACAGCTCCCAATGGGCCTGGCCGGTGGTGTGGGTGAAGGCGGCGGGCACGCTGATCAGGTCCAGCGGCCCGAGGCCGCGGTAGAGCTCGGGAAAGCGCAGGTCGTAGCAGACCGACAGCCCGACGCGCAGGCCCTCGACCTGGGCCGCCACCGGCGCCTCGCCGGCCTGCAGCACCCGGCCCTCGTCATAGCGCTCGCGGCCGTTGTCGTAGCAAAACAGATGCATCTTGTCGTAGCGCGCGGCCTGGCTGCCGTCGGGCGCGAAGACCAGGCAGCTGTTGCGCACCCGCGCCGGATCGGCGGTGCGCAGCGGCAGCGTGCCGCCGATGATCCACAGGCCCAGCTCGCGCGCCGCGTCGGCCAGCGCCTGCTGGATGGGCCCGACGCCCGGCGCCTCGGCAATCGCCAGCTTGTCCTCGTCCTTCAGCCCGATCAGGCAGAAGTACTCGGGCAGCGCCGCCAGCCGCGCGCCCTGCGCGGCCGCCTCGGCCAGCCAGTGGCGCGCCCGCGCCAGGTTCAGGGCCACATCGGGCCCGGACACCATCTGGATCGCTGCAATCTTCATCATCGTCAAATCTCCGTTCAGGGCGCAGACGCCGCCGCCTCGGCGCCGGCCTTGCGGTCCACCTTTTCGACCTTGGGATCATCCCAGCTGCCGGTGACATGGAACTCGCGGGTGTTGGCCGCCATCATCGGCTTGCGCAGCACCAGCTGGGCCAGGAAGGTGCCCAGGCCGACGGCCGGATTGATGGCCGCATAGGCCAGCGAGGCGCCACCGGCATTGATCTCGGGCACGACCACGACGCGCAGGTCCTGGGTCTCGCGCGCCAGGTCGGCATGGCCCTCCATCACGACCACCGCCTGCACCCCGCTCATGCGCAGGTTCTCGCTGCTGGCCACGCCGCGCTCGATCTTGATGTCGCCGCCGAAGCCGTCGAAGGCAAAGCCCTCGCTGAACACATCGCGGAAGTCCAGGGTCAGCCGGCGCGGCAGCGACTGCAGGCTCAGGATGCCCAGCAGCCGGCCCACGCCCGGCTCAGCCTGCAGGAACTGGCCGGCATCCAGCGCCACCTTCAGCTGGCCCCCCATGCTGGGATAGTCCGGGCTCAGCGGCGAGCCCAGCCAGGCGAGCTGGCCGGTCAGCTCGCCCTTGCCGCCGCGCAAGACCCGACCCTGGCCGAGGCGCTCCAGCAGATTGCCGGCGTCGGCCACATCGAGCTTCCAGTCCAGCAGCGTGCGCCGCCGTCCCGTGCCGTCGGCCAGCCAGCGGCCGCTGGCATTGAGCAGCGCGTCGGGGTGCTTGAGCTGCAGCTTGTTCAGCCGCCACTCGCGCTGCGCCCCGTGCAGCGAGGCCTCGACCTCGACCCGGCCCAGGCGCTTGCCACGCAGCTCGAAGTCCTCGATCACGATGTCCAGGGTCGGCACGCTGTCGCTGGGTTTTTCCAGCAGGGTGCTGACCTCGTCGGCCTCGCTCTTGGGCAGCGACAACCGCGCCAGCCGCGCGTAGACGCGACCGGGCTGCTTGTCGTGAGCGCTGCGCAGCTCCAGATAGCCGTTGAGCTGCTCGGCGTCCAGATTGATGCGCCAGCTGTGCTGCTCGGGCGCATGGGTGATGCCGGCCACCAGCCGGCTCAGCGTGCGCCCGCCCAGCTGCAGCTCGCGGGCGCGCAGCGCGATCTGGGTCGGCACATAGCCGCCCATTTCTGCAGTCCCGCCCAGGGCGGACGACGCGGCGGCCGTGCCGCCCAGCAGGCTTTGCGCGCGCGCCTGCCAGGCGTCGAGATCGACCCGGTCCAGTGTCGCCTGCAGGCTCACGCCCTGAGCCGGCAGCGCCGGCAGCTTGTCCTGCAGCGCCAGCGCGCCGGCCAGCACCCGGGGCGGATCGACGCTGATGTCGCGCTGGTACTGGGCCAGCACCAGGCTGCCCAGCTCCAGCCGCAGCTCGTCACGCTTGCCGGCCAGCAGCGTGCTCTGCAGGCGCAGCGGCAGCGCCGCGTCCGCCTCCTTGCGCAGCGGCGCCGGCAGGTCCAGCGACAGGCCTTGCAGGCTGCTCGTCAGCGTGAACTCGGTCTGACCCTCCTTGATGCCCAGCTGCAGGCGGTAGGCGGTCTGCCCGCCCATCTGCTGGGCCAGCCGCGCCGCCAGGCCCAGCTCGCCGGCGCGCCGCAGGCCTTCGGCCGTGACCAGGCCCTGGCCGGCAAAGCGCAGGCTGCCGTCGCGCTGGCTGCCACCCTCGAATGTCGCGTCGCCGCCCAGCACCCGGGCCGCGCCGCCCTGCACCGTGACGCTGCGGCGGTCGAACTCGATGCGCGCCCGGGCCCCGGCCAGCAATGGCAGCTGCGGCCCCAGCCGCACATCGTTGCCGCCCAGTGTCACGCTGCCCTTGACCGTGCTGCGCTCGACATCGTCGAGCGGGATCTGCAGCGCCAGCTTCAGCGTGGCAGCACCGCTGGCCGTGGCGTCCTGCAAGCCCTTGCCTATCCACTCGCCCACCGGCGAAAGCTTGATGAAGCGCAGCAGCTCCGCCATGGGCCCGCGCCCGCTGCCCTCCAGCGCCAGCACCGGGTGCTGCACCAGGTCCTTGATGCCGCCGTTGACCGCGCTGAGCTCATAGCCCAGCACCTTGGCGCGGGCATTGCGGATGCGCATGCTGCCGCGCTCGAACACCAGCTCGCCGTTGACCTGCTCCATCGCCGGCCAGCTGGAATCGGGCACATAGGCCAGATCGACATCGTGGGCCTGGACCGCGATGCGGAACTGGCCGGCCGGGCTGCTGTCGAAAGGGAAGTCCCACAGATCGCCACGCACCCGGAACTGCACCTGGCGGCCTTCGCCGCCGCGCACCGCACGCCGCACATAGTCGCGCGCCTCTCCGCCGACGCCCAGCGGCAGGTAGCGCGCCACCCGCGCCGCCTTGGCCTGGTCGAGCCGGCCGTTGAGCTCCAGCTGGCCGGGGAAGCGGCCGCCGCGACCGTTGACCGACTGCCCCGCCGGGCCGCCCTCGCCGGTGCGCCACAGCAACTCCAGCTCGCCGCGCAGATCGTCGTTGGCCAGCTTGGCCTCGCTGAGCCGCAGTTCCAGCGCCGGCGGCTTGCCGGCACGGGGCTGGATGCGCCAGTTCAGCATCGCGTTGAAGCGCTGCAAGGGCAGCAGCGGTTCCTCGAACACGCCGGGCAGGTCCAGCAGCCCGTCCTGCAGGCTCAGCCGGGCCTGGCCGCCGCCCTCATGGGCTTCGAGCTGCAGGCTGGCGCCGGCCACGCCCGGCCGACCCACGCCCTGCTCGGCCGACTGGGCCGCCAGCTGCAGGCCATCGACCTTGGCCTGGATGCGGTAGCTCTTGGGCGCATCCAGCGGTCCGTCCCAGCGCGCCGTCAGCCCGCTGATCACGCCCTGCGGCGCCAGTTCGTCCAGCCAGTCGCGCTGGGCCTGGCCTAGCGGCAGACGGGTCGCGATCTGGCTCATCAGGGCCAGATCCAGGCGCTGGGCCTGCAGCTCGCCGCCGCTGATCGGCGGCAGCGGCTGGCCGGGCTTGGCGGCGGCCCGCTTGAGCGAAAGCGACCAGTCCGAGCGCGGCCAGGCCAGGCCGTCCGCGCCCTCGAAACCCAGCTGGGTGGCGCTCAGCGAATAGCCGTCGGCGCGCCGCTGCACCGCGAGCCGGCCCTGGATGCGGGTCAGGTCCAGCGGCTCCATCTCGGCCCCCAGGCGCAGGCGCACGGCGCGCAAGCCCACATCGGCACTGACGCTGTGCGGCTGGCCGTCCTTGAACTCGGCCCAGGCGCGCAGCGCGCCGTCGCCCTCCTCCAGCTCGAAAGGCAGGTCCAGATGGCGCTTGAGCTGGCGCAGATCGGCATGCGGCAGGTCGGCATAGAGCTGGCCGCTCCAGTGCTGCAGCTCGGCGGGCCGCTTCAGCAGCGACTGGGTGAAGCGACCGCGCAGGCTGAAGCGCTGGCCCCAGGCCGCCGGCGGTGTGGCATCCAGGCGCAGATCGTGGCGGCGCAGGCCGTTGCGCAGCACCAGGTCGACCGCGCTGAGCTCCAGCGGCGGCGCGGCGCGGCCCTCGTCGACCCAGCGCAGCCGGCCCTGGCGGATCACGAACTCGGGCTGGGAGAAGAACCAGTCGGCCATGTCGTCGCCGGTGCCGGCCGCCGTGGCGCCCTCGTCCAGGCTCAGGCCGGCCACGAACAGCCGGCCCCGGGCATCGCGGCGCACCTCCAGCTCGGGGCCGTCGATCAGCAGCTGCGAAAAGCGCAGTTCCAAGGCCAGCAGCGAGCGCGCCGACAGGGCCGCCGAGACCCTGGGCAGGCGCAGCGCCTCGCGGCCGGCGGGGTCCAGCAAACGCACATCGCGCAGCTCCAGCGCCGGGATCCAGCCGCCCGAGCGCACCTCGATCTGGCCGATGCGCAGCGTCAGCCCCAGGCTTTGCGAGGCCATGCGCTCCAGGTCGGGGCGCCAATCATTGATGTGGGGCAGAATTGCCCAGTGCAAGACCAGCCAGGCCGACAGGAGCAAGCCCCAGGCGAGCAAGACCAGACCGAGAGCCCAGCGGGTCCCCCGCAGCAGCCAGCGGGTGGGTCGCTGTGCAACACGTCTTGCGGCGGCTGAAAAGCTTGCGATGAACGACATGTACGAGGGAGAAGCTCGCGATGGAGCAGAAAACAATATGACCGTGCTTGCATCTCCTTGGGTGCTGCATGCCCATGTCAGCGACGCAGCCCGGCGCTCCCAGGTTGGCGCCGAATCTAGCACAGCGAGCCAACTGCCATGACGACGGCCGGGCATTCTTTGCAGTCTGAAACAGTCAGCGCCACGCACAGCCGCTTTGTGCAGCGCATCCGGCGCCGCTATCAGGCCGAGCTGGCGCTGCTGCCGCCGGGCCTGCCGGACCGCGCGGTGATCGAAGCCCTGGTGGCCACCTTGCAGGCCGGCGGCCGGGCGCTGCCCAGTGCCTTGCGGGTGGCCCGCCATCTGGTGCTGGAGCGCCTGGCGGTGCTGGACATCGAGACCGGCGCGGCGATGGAGGACATCACGCTGGCGATGACACTGCTGGCCGAGACCACGCTGGACCTGGCGCTGGCCGAGGCGCGCAGCGCCCAGGACGCGATCCACGGCGCGCCGCGTAATGCCGAGGGCCAGGTGATCGAGTTCTGGGTCATCGGCATGGGCAAGCTGGGCGCGCGCGAGCTCAATGTCTCGTCCGACATCGACCTGATCTATGTCTACGAGGACGAGGGCGCCACCGACGGCGCCCTGTCCATCAGCGCCCATGAGTACTTCAGCCTGGTCGCCAAGCGCCTGTACACGCTGATCGGCGAGGTCGGCGACGACGGCCAGGTCTTTCGTGTCGACCTGGCGCTGCGGCCCAATGGCAACTCGGGCCCGCCGGTGGTCAGCCTGGCGATGCTGGAGGAGTATTTCCTGGTGCAGGGCCGCGAATGGGAGCGCTTTGCCTGGCTGAAGAGCCGGGTGGTCGCGCCGCTGGCCAGCCGCAGCAATGGCCGGGCGCTGGCGCTGCGCGCGCTGGTGACACCTTTTGTCTACCGCCGCTATCTGGACTACGGCGTGTTCGAGGGCCTGCGCACCCTGCATCGCAAGATCCGCGACGAGGCGCAAAAGCGTGCGGCCGGCCGGCCCGAGCGGGCCAATGATGTGAAGCTGTCGCGCGGCGGCATCCGGGAGATCGAGTTCATCGTGCAGCTGCTGCAGGTGGTGCGCGGCGGCCAGTTTCCCGAGATCCGCACCCGCTCCACGGTCAAGGCGCTGTCGCGAGTGGCGGCGCGCGGGCTGATGAAGCCGGCCACCGCCGACAAGCTGATCGAGGCCTATGTCTTTCTGCGCCGGGTCGAGCACCGCATCCAGTTCCTCGACGATCAGCAGACCCACTGCCTGCCCGGTGCTGACGAAGACCTGGGCTGGATCGCCCGCAGCCTCGGCCTGATCTGCCGCAGCGACACCTGCGAGCTGTTCGACAAGCTCTGCGAGGTGCGCGAGCTGGTGGCCACCGAGTTCGATGCGCTCTTGCACGACGGCCAGGCGCCCAAGCCCGGCGGCTGCAAGAGCGGCGGCTGCGGCGGGCCGGCGCTGCCGGTCGATGCCGAGGAGTTTCTGGACAAGCTGCCGCCCGCGCTGGCCAGCTCGGTGCGTCGCTGGGCCCAGCAGCCGCGGGTGCAGGCGCTGCGCGAGGAGTCGCGGCTGCGCCTGGCCAAGCTGGTGGGCCGGGCGGCGCTGGGCGTGCGCGACGGCGAATGCAGCCTCGACGCGGCGCTGCGCTTTGTCGACTGGATCGAGCCGCTGCTGCGGCGCGAGAGCTATCTGGCCCTGCTTGTGGAGCGGCCCTCGGTGCAGACCCGGCTGCTGCGCTTGCTGGGCCTGGCGCGCTGGCCGATGCGCTATCTGATGCTGCATCCGGGCGTGATCGATGAGCTGGCCGACAACCGCCTGCTGGGCGAACGCTTCAGCGGCAGCGAGTTCATCGGCGATCTGCAGGACCGCCATGCCGCCTGGGCCCGCTCCGGCGAGGCCGACGAGGAGGCGCTGCTGGACACCTTGCGGCGCGCCCACCATGCCGAGGTGTTCCGCACCCTGGTGCGCGATGTCGAGGCCAAGATCACCGTGGAGCAGGTGGCCGACGAGCTCTCGGCGCTGGCCGATGCCACCTTGCAATGCGTGATCGAATGGGCCTGGGCGCGGCTCAAGCAGGCGCATCGCGCGGCGCCGGGCTTCGCGGTGATCGCCTACGGCAAGCTGGGCGGCAAGGAGCTGGGCTACGGCGGCGATCTCGATGTGGTCTTTCTATTCGACGACGCGGACGAGAACGCCGGCGAAATCTATGGCGCATTTGTGCGCAAACTGATCACCTGGCTGACCCTGCGCACCGCGGCCGGCGAGCTGTTCGACATCGACACCGCGCTGCGCCCGAATGGCAACTCGGGCCTGCTGGTGACCAGCATCCAGTCCTTCGAGAACTACCAGACCGGCCGCGGCAGCAACACCGCCTGGACCTGGGAGCACCAGGCCATCACGCGGGCGCGCTTCTGCGCCGGCGACGCGGCGCTGGGCCAACGCTTCGAGGGCGTGCGCCGCGCGGTGCTGACCGCGCCGCGCGACTCCGCCGCACTGCGCCAGGAGGTGCTGGCGATGCGCGAGAAGGTGCGCCAGGCCAAGCCGGTGCGCTCCGGCCAGTTCGACGTCAAGCACAGCCCCGGCGGCATGATGGACGCCGAGTTCGCGCTGCAGTACCTGGTGCTGATGTTCTCCGGCCAGCACCCGACGCTGCTCGACAACGCCGGCACGATCGCGCTGCTGCAGCGCGCCGAGAGCGTGGGCCTGCTGCCGCCGGGGATCGGCCAGGCGGCCGGTGATGCCTACCGCGAGCTGCGCCGCATCCAGCACCGGGCCCGGCTCGACGAGCAGCCCACCGCCGTCGACGCCGCCAGCCTGGCCGAGCTGGGCCTGGACAAGCAGCGCGACGCCGTGCTGGCCCTGTGGCAAGCGGTGTTCGGCTGAGCCCCTGGGCGGCGCTGGCCGCCCTGCTCGCGCTGGCGGCACTGCTGGCCTGGCCGGCGCCGACGGCGGTGCTCGACTGGCAGCCGGCGCTGGCCTGGGCCGAGCCCTGGCGCTTCTGGAGCGCCGCCTTTGTGCACTGGAGCGCTCAGCATCTGCTGGCCAATCTGGCCGGCTGCGCGGTGCTGGCCCTGCTGGGCTGGGCGGCGCGGCTGCCGGCGCGGGCCGCGCTGGCCTGGGCCCTGGCCTGGCCGCTGACCCAG
This sequence comes from Burkholderiales bacterium C2, assembly GCA_005503085.1. GTDB lineage: Bacteria > Pseudomonadota > Gammaproteobacteria > Burkholderiales > Burkholderiaceae_C > Roseateles_E. The sequence continues at coordinate 15,722 of SCOI01000031.1, forward strand.
GCCGGCCTGCTGCTGCGGCCCGATCTGCTGCACTACGGCGGCCTGTCGGGCGTGCTGCATGCCGGCGTCGCGGTCGCTGTGCTGGAGTTGCTGCGCCGGCCCGGGCGCGAGCGCCTGATCGCGCTGGCCATCGCGCTGGGCCTGATCGTCAAGCTGAGCCTGGAGCAGCCGCTCGGGCCGGCACTGCGCGCGTTGCCCGGCTGGGACATCCTGATCGCGCCGGTCGCGCATCTGAGCGGGGCGGTCAGCGGTGCCGTCTGTGGCGCCGTCATTGGTGCCGTCAGTAGTGCGATCAGCGCGCTTGCGTCGCCGCGTCGCTCTCGGCCGCCGGCATGATGAAGGCATGAGCCCCACACAGCGTAAAACCCATCTCGACACCCTGGCCGTGAGCAGCCTGCTGGTCTGCTGCCTGCTGTGGGGGCTGAACCAGGTGGCGGTGAAGGCGGCGCTGAGCGAGATCTCGCCGCTGTGGCAGGCGGGGCTGCGCTCGCTGGGTGCGGCCCTGCTGGTGTGGGCCTGGGCGACAACGCGCGGCATCAAGCTGTTCGAGCGCGACGGCACGCTGGCCGGCGGCCTGCTGGCCGGCGGACTGTTCGGCCTGGAGTTCGCCTGCATCTTCGCCGGCCTGCAATACACCAGCGCCTCGCGCATGGTGGTCTTCATCTATCTGAGCCCTTTTGTCGTCGCGCTGGGCATGCCCTTCATCTCGAAGTCGGAGCGGCTGAGCCTGCGCCAGAGCGCCGGCCTGGTGCTGGCCTTCGCGGCGGTGGCCTGGGCTTTTGCGGAAGGCTTCGGCCAAACCAGCGCCAGCGGCCGCCAATGGCTGGGCGATGCGCTGGGCCTGCTGGCCGCTTTGCTCTGGGGCGGCACGACCTTGGCGATACGGGCCACCAAGCTGTCTGCGGCCAGCGCCGAGAAGACCTTGTTCTACCAGCTGGGCGTCTCCGGCCTGGGCCTGGTGGCGGCGGCGCTGCTGATCGGCGAGACGCTGCCGCTGCAATGGTCGATGCGGCTCTCGGGCCTGATGCTGTTCCAGACCGTGGTCGTCAGCTTTGCCAGCTATCTGATGTGGTTCTGGCTGGTGCGTCACTACCCGGCCACGCGTCTGGCCAGCTTCACCTTGTCGACGCCGCTGTTCGGCCTGCTGGCCGGCGCGCTCTTGCTGGGCGAGAGCATCAGCCTGCGCCTGGGTGTGGCGCTGCTGGCGCTGACGGCCGGCGTGGCCCTGGTCAACAGGAAATAGTCTGTCTCCAGGGCGGCAGCCGCTACCGTGCGGCGCGCTTAGACTGCCGCCACCCCCAGACCTGCCGGAGACAAACTATGACGATCACGCTGTGCGGCTTCTCGCTGTCCAACTACTACAACAAGGTCAAGCTGGCCCTGCTGGAGAAGGGCATCCCCTTCCAGGAAGAGCTGGTGATGACCAAGTCCGCCGATGAGGCGGTGCTGAGCTGCACGCCGCTGGGCAAGGTGCCCTTCATCCGCACGCCGCAGGGACCGCTGTGCGAGAGCCAGGTCATCATGGATTATCTGGAGACCCTCCAGCCGACGCCGGCCCTGCTGCCGGCCGACCCCTTCGAGGCGGCCAAGGTGCGCGAGCTGGTGACCTTTGTCGAGCTGCACTTGGAACTGGTGGCGCGCGAGCTCTATCCGCAGGCCTTTTTCGGCGGCACGGTCAGCGAGGGCACGCAGGCCCGCGCCCGCAAGCTGCTGGAAAAGAACATCGCCGGCTTCAAGCGCCTGGCGAAGTTCTCGCCCTATCTCGCCGGCGACAGCTTCACCCAGGCCGACTGCGCCGCCTGGGTCAGCCTGCCCCTGGTCGCGATGGCCTCCAAGGCGGTGCTGGGCGAGGATCTGCTGGCGGCCGGCGGCGTCGACTGGAAGCCCTATATCAAGCTGATCGGCGAGCGCCCCAGCGCGCAGAAGGTGGCGGCCGACCGCAAGGCCGACCAGGATCGCTTCGCCAAGGCCTGAACCCGCCCCCCAGTTGCGGGGGGAGTCCGTTCGGCGGTGCCCCGGTGACACGCAGGATTCACGGTCTTGCTGAAGGATGGGCCCGTGCTGCCAGACAGCATCCATCAGCCCATCCAACCCGGGAGAACCCACCGTGTCCAAACAAATCCTCGCCATCGTCGCCCTTGGCGCCGCCAGCCTGTCGGCCAATGCGGCCATCGAGCTCGGCAATGCCAGCCTGAGCTATCAGCAGAACTTCGATAGCCTGGCCAGCGGCGGCAGCACCGGCACCGTCCTGCCGGCCGGCTGGGCCTTTGCCGAGACCCTTGTCAACGCCAACGCCAGCTACGCCATCGGCGACGGCGGCAGCAATGCCGGCAACACCTACAGCTTCGGCAGCGCCGGCAGCAGCGACCGCGCGCTGGGCTCGCTGCAATCGGGCAATCTGCTGTCGGTGTTCGGCGCCTCCTTCACCAACCAGGCCAGCCGCGCGATCGACAGCCTGGCGATCAGCTACACCGGCGAGCAGTGGCGCCTGGGCGCCTCCAACCGCGCCGACCGCCTGCAGTTCCAGTACAGCACCGACGCCAGCTCGCTGAACACCGGCAGCTGGACCAGCGTCAGCGCGCTGGACTTCAGCTCCATCGTCACCACCGGCAGCGCCCGTGCCCTGAACGGCAATAGCAACAGCGCCGCCGTCTCCGGCAGCCTGAGTGGCCTGAGCCTGGCCCAGGGCGCCACCGTGTGGCTGCGCTGGACCGACTTCAACGCCAGCGGCGCCGACGACGGCCTGGCCGTCGACAACTTCAGCCTGAACGCCACGCTGGCCCCGGTGCCCGAGCCGAGCAGCTACGCGCTGCTGCTGGCCGGCCTGGGTGCGATCGGCTTCGTCACACGCCGCCGTCGCGGCTGACACGGCTGACACAGCCACAGGGCCCGGCGCCGGGAGGTCGCCGGGCCCTCGTGGGTTCTTGCTCCACAGGCAGATTGAAGCGGCTCACTTAATAGCGTAATCCCACTGCGCCGTCCAATCGCGCTTAAAAGATGTCTTCACTACCGTCGCTGCTGCCCCAGAGTCCCCAGAAGTCAACTCTCGTTGAATATTTCCTGGAATTCTGACCATCGGTCACGGCAAGCATATCTTCATTCTTCATGCAAGGCTAAGAGATTTGCCGCGACGGCTAATGAATGACACCCGCTTCTTTCGCATGCTGAATAATCTTATTTGGCATATTGCCCTTTGCAATCACCACCATAACGCGATATTTAGCTCGCGTTATCCCCAAATACATATCCCTCACTGCTTGTTGCTCGACGGCATTTGCCATCGCCAGATTGTCCATGATGATCGGCGGCATAATGCCCGACTCCAACCCCACCAAGATAACGGCGTCAAACTCCTGCCCGCCAACGAAGGCAGGCTTTACAAGCGACACCAGAGGTTGATCATGCGGAAACTTGGCGCCTCTTTCTGAAATAACCTGGAAAGGCAACTCAGCATCGGCAAGATTGCTTTCGATTTGCTTCCAATACACATCAGAGTAGCAAATTACGGCAATCTGTCTTGTATTCGCTTTTCGCAGTTCGCGAACACGCTTAAGCACAAACCTCCCAATATCCGGAGACTCCGGATTCTGAATTTCAATCGCAGGCTTTGCTGCAAGCGGGTGTGAATCAGGCACCATCAAATTCGCCAACTTTGTGAAATCAGGAAAATCTGGCCCAAACAATTCAGTACTCTTCTGAATCACAAAAAACGCGAGTTTTGCGATTGATTCCGTTGACCTATGTATTGAGAGCAGATTCTCATTAGCAATCCCAGTTATACCAAGAGCAGAAAGTCCAGCGGACGACTGCCCGTAGGTCGCCTGAGCTTGATCCAACGCTAGCGCAATTGGGACATGAGGAATTTCTGACTTCGTCAGAAGCGAGAAGAGGCGCCTTTCATTCTCATTGAAGAGTTGCGCCTCATCCACGAAAACATAGTCAAAACCCTCACGTTTTCTCCGTAACTGCCATACCGGAGTACGGAGCCGGCCAGCCAAAGAAATTGCAATGTCATCTGGATCCAGAGCTGAATACTCCTCAAAGACGACACGATGGTAAGCAAGGAATGCATCAAATATGAATTCCCGCTCGTGAGTTGAGAGATTTGAATGCAGAATGCTTAGACTTTTCTCCGACTCGACGTATCTCTTCTTATCGTGTTCCAGCCCGTGACCTTTTATTGCCACTGAAATTTCGACTAGCACCATTTGAGAGAAAAGCCGCAATAGTCTCTTATCGGAGAACACTTGCTTTAGCAATGCACTGTCTCCCAAGCGTGCGCTATCAGCAGCCCCAACTTCTACCAGAGCATCCACCACACGTTCTAGCTGAAACTCCTTTGCCGCATCACCATCAGTATCCAGAACGGTCTGCATATCGAGCCCCAACTGATTTCTGCAATATTCAGCTAGCGTTGTAACTACAATATTTTGACTGAGCCTTGAAAAGTCAGCGCCCAGCAAGATTTCGAAGCGCTCCTCGACACGAGCCTCCATTGCCTTGCTGTGAGCGACATATAGGATTCTCGGCATGACTCCTCCTGTCGAAGCTGCCTTGATCTTGCTAACAGCAAGAAGCAGCATGAGTAGAGTTTTTCCGGAGCCACCAGGACCAAGGATACGCAACGGTTGCGCATCGATATTGGGACTGGTAAGAATTCGTCGCTTGGCATCTCCCAATGGGCTATCCGGATGCAACCAATCATCATACGAATATGCAAGATAGCGAGCATGTTCCCGCGAAGTAACGTCGCTCTCCGCCTTTATTTCAACGTGCCCAAATAAGGATTCTTGGTTTGCAGACTCGAAGAACCCTTTAATGGCTTCGCGAAGCTTCGGTAAAACCTCGTCTCCAGCCATTGTCTTGTTTGTTGAGCGCTGTTGAACCAATGCGTTCGCAGAAGCTGTTAGCCGATTTAGGTTTCTTCCTTCAGAGAAAGCAAGTTCCTTGAGCCTTTGGAACACCACGTCGGGGCCAACGATGACACAAGATCGATTCAAGAGCGCGCCCTCTCCTTGCATCCCTTCGTAATATGCGATTGATAGTTGATGGGCGACGCTACCCCGCCCAGCAAGGAGCGTATGGGTCCCGTTATCCCAAACTCTATGGATGACGCTCCCGTCAAGCAGCAAGCCTTGCAGTCGCTGATTTATCACATAGAGGCTTCTTTCAAAAACCTCCTTTGCGATGCTTGGCTCTGACTGAAGTGACAATTCGCCTGACAGGCGCAAAAACCCCCAGTCCTCTGCACCCGTACCGCTAACGTAGTCTGTATGCCATAGAGCACACACACCTGTTTTTTCATCGAAAGAAATTCGGATCGCGTCTTGGAGAAAATCTGTCTCTTTCAGATCTCCACCCTCACACCCTAGCGAGTCGATAGCAGCATGGAGAGTGGAAATTAGCCCTACCTTTGGGAGGAGCCATTCCGCTAAGTTTCGAGTGATGGCCAAATATTTCATTTTTGCACCTTAATTTCTTCGGCTATATCTCGCACAGACTGTTCTTGAAAATCTGTAGATCCGAGTCGGATGTACATATTCAGGTATCTAGAAATAAGATCAGCGAAGAACTCGCCCTTCAACATTGCTAGCTTTATGGGCCAATTCGGCATGCTCGCGAGAACACTTCGTCGCTCGCCTTCCGCAGCCACCGACGCCTGCCACAGAGCGAACGACGAGTTTTGTGCTCGATCAAGAAGATCGATTGGTACGGTCAGTGGGTACCTAAACAAAACGACGGAGTGATCTGGCGTTGGGCTGTACTCAGCTGATGATCCCTCGGCGGGAAGGAAGTGAATGTCCGCCTTCATAGAATTCGTCACTAGGCGTGAGAGCAGGCCTTTAAGGCGATCATTTTTTATAAAGTTGGCGAGGTGCGATGCCGTTGCGGAGCCGGCTTCGGCGGCCTTCACATACTCGCAATATCCGAGAAGCCGCGCGCGATCATCTTCGGATATTTTTTTGCCTTTCGTGTCTTGGCTATAATTCTCAATATCTTGAAGGGCTGCACCGGAAATCAATTCGAAACGTGTTGGCTTCGGATGCTGATTGATCAGTTCGAATTTTGCGAGCAACGACTCAATCTCAAGCCAACACTCATACCGGAAAGACACTGAGCCTAGATATTGGCTTGCGCTCACAATTGGAAGGAAACTCAATGTTTCACACTTCCGATTTGCAAGATCACAGGCCGGTGTAATCACCACACCTCGAGTAGAGCTACCTGGCAGTAGTCCGAATGTGGGAAGGCCGGACCAAATATCCCCCGGCCGATGGTCGGCCAGGGGCATGCAATCGTAGAAGTGGGCGGGCTGCAGTGGCGCCTCAATTGGCATAAATCCTCCCTATCAAATTGGGCCGATGCAGTCGACCTCTCGGTGCCATCGTAAGGCCGCTGGCCTCGTTCCCGCGCATTTGGTTACCTGGGGTTTTCCGCGAGCAGAAGGCAGAGCCACCCCTGGTGAGGGCCCAGGCCTTCGATGACCTAGAACGCTGTGACGCTCTATCCCTGAAATGCCGACGCATAGCCGACACTTGCACCCTGCAACTCATCCCTTCCCTGCTGCAGTCTGTCACCCCGCACTAGGGCGACAGCGGGGCGCTTGTTATGGTGTGCTACATCAGCAACACACAAGGCCCACGCCATGCAGCGCTGGAACGATTCAAGCCCGATTTACCAACAGCTCGCCGACCGCCTGGCGGTGCAGCTGCTGGACGGCAGCCCGCCCGAGGGTGAGGCCCTGCCCTCGGTGAGGGTGCTGGCCAGCCAGTACCTGATCAATCCGCTGACCGTCAGCCGGGCCTTGCAGGCCCTGGTGGACAACGGCCTGGTCGAGCCGCGCCGCGGCCTGGGCATGTATGTGCAGCCCGGGGCCCGCTCACGCCTGCTGAAAAGCGAGCGCGAGCAGTTTCTGCAGCAGGAGTGGCCGGCTCTGCGTGCCAAACTGCGCCGCCTGGGCCTGAGCGCCAAGGATCTGAACTGGGAAGAACAGCAATGAGCGAGCACAACACCAACAACCTCGTCGAGGCGCGCGGACTGAGCCTGCGCTATGGCAGCAAGACCGCCGTCGACGACATCAGCTTCACGATCCCCAAGGGGCGCGTCGTCGGCCTGCTGGGCCATAACGGCGCCGGCAAGACCTCGCTGATGAAGGCCCTGGTGGGCCTGCTGCCGGCGCAAGGTGAGTTGACGGTGCTGGGCCTGAACCCGGGCCGGCAGCGCGAGACCCTGCTGCAGAACATGAGCTACATCCCCGACGTGGCCGTGCTGCCGCGCTGGGCCAAGGTGTCCGAGCTGATCACCCTGATGAGCGGGCTGCAGCCGCGCTTCTCGGCCGAGCGCGCCCGCGCCCTGCTCAAGCGCACCAGCGTGGGCCTGAACGACAAGGTCAAGAGCCTGTCCAAGGGCATGGTGACCCAGGCCCATCTGGCGCTGATCGCGGCGATAGACACCAAGCTGATGATCCTCGACGAGCCGACGCTGGGCCTGGACGTGATGTCGCGCAAGAGCTTTTACGAGATGCTGATCGACGAGTGGTGCGACGGCGAGCGCAGCGTGCTGATCTCGACCCACCAGGTCGAGGAGATCGAGACCCTGCTGAGCGACGTGATGATGCTGGACATGGGCCGGCTGGTGCTGAACATCAGCCTGGAGGAGATGGACTCGCGCTTTGTCGCACTGAGCCATGACCCGGCCGCCGCCGACGCGGTGGCCGCCGCCCATCCGCTGCTGCGCTACCGCCAGCAGGGCCGGCCGGCGGCGCTGTTCGACGGCGCACCGCCCCCTCAGCTCGAAGCGATGGGCCAGCGCTTTCGGCCCAGCCTGGTCGACCTGTTCATGGCGCTGACGCGCAAGCCCGAAATGCAGTCATCCAGCAGCCAAGCCTGAGGAGCCAGAATCATGTGGACACGCTTTCAAACCCTGATGCTGCGCGAGTGGATGCAGCACCACAAGGGCTGGCTGCTGGTGATGCTGCTGCCGCCGGCGATCTTTCTGGCCCTGCTGCCCTTCGGCCAGGTCGAGCTCGAGATGGCCGAGCTCTCACCGCTGGCCCTGGCCGCCGTGGCCACCGCCCTTTGCGCCGTGGCCGTCACCGGCCTCAGCTGGGGCGCGGTCATGCTGCAGCTGCCCGGCCTGGCGCGGCGCGACAGGCAGGACCGCTCGATCGAGTTCTGGCTCTCGCTGCCGGCCGGCCATGGCGAGAGCATAGGCGCGACCCTGGTGATGCATGTGCTGCTGCTGCCGCTGCTGGCTCTGCTGGTGGGCAGCGTGCTGGGCCTGGTGATTGCGGCCGGCGTCGTCATCAAGCTGGGCGGCCTCGCTGCGCTGGCCGAGGTGTCCTGGACGGCCCTGCTGGCGGCCGGCCTGGCCGGCCTGGCGCGTCTGGCCCTGGGCCTGGTGCTGATGAGCTTGTGGCTGGCGCCGCTGTTCATGATCTTGATGGCGGCCTCGGCCTGGCTCAAGCGCTGGGGCGTGCCGGCGGTGATCGCCACGGTCGTGATCGGCGGCAATGTGCTGGACAAGGTCTACGCCAACCCCATCGTCTGGAAACTGCTGAACGCCCAGCTCCATGGTGCGGGGACGGCCTTCACCAACCACGAGGGCGAGCTCGATGCGCTGCGCCACTCGAGCGGCGGCGTCGCCGAGTTCGGTGGCGGCGTGGCCCGCTGGGCGCTGCAGGACTCGCTGGCGGCGCTGCAGAACCTGGCCTCGCCCCATCTGCTGGGCGGCCTGCTGGTGGCGGCGGCCTGCTTCGGGCTGCTGGTGCTGCGCCGCAGCCGCCCCTGATCAAGAACGGCTCGCGAAAAAAACAAAGCCCGCTGCTGCGGGCTTTTTGAGTTCAGGCCGTCTGCGGCCCGGCCGCTGCGGCGGCCACCTTGGCCGCCATCTCCTTGCGGAAGCGGTTGAGCTCCTGCACGCTGGCGAAGCTGCGCTCCATCAGCAGGCTCATATTGTGGAGGATGCGCTCCACCACCTTGTTCTCCCAGACCGCGTCGAACTGGATCTGCTTGTCCAGCCAGTGCTCCAGCCACTCGGGGTCGGGCACGCGGCTCTGCACGGTGTCGCGCGGGAACAGCGCGGCGTTGACATGCAGATTGGTGGGGTGCAGGGCCTGGGCCGTGCGGCGCGCGCTGGCCATCAACACCCCCACCTTGGCAAAAGCGGCCCGGGCCTCGTCGCCGAACTTGCTCATCGCCCGCTTCATATAGCGCAGATAGGCGCCGCCATGGCGGGCCTCGTCACGCGCCAGGGTTTCATAGATCGCCTTGATGACCGGCTCGGTATGCCACTCGGCCGCGCGCCGGTACCAGTGGTTCAGCCGGATCTCGCCGCAGAAATGCAGCATCAGCGTCTCCAGCGCCGGCGCCGGGTCGAAGTCAAAGCGCACCTCGTGCAGCTCGTCCTCGGTGGGCACCATATCGGGACGGAAGCGCCGCAGATACTCCATCAGCACCAGCGAGTGCTTCTGCTCCTCGAAGAACCAGACGCTCATGAAGGCCGAGAAGTCGCTGTCATCGCGGTTGTCGCGCAGAAACATCTCGGTGGCCGGCAGCGCCGCCCACTCGGTGATCGCGTTCATCTTGATGGTGCGCGCCTGATCGTCGCTGAGTCGCTCGGTGTCGAACTTGTCCCAGGGGATGTCCGTGTCCATATTCCAGCGCACCGCTTCCAACTGCTTGAAAAGTTCGGGATAAAGCATGATCCGTCCTCGGTTGGTCGGGGCCGATTTTATGCCCGGCCCGCCCGCCAGCGCTGCACCTGCGGCCCGATGGCCGCGAGATCGGCGATATGCAGCAGCCCAGTATGGGGGCTGCGCTTTTGCAGCGCGGCGCTATTGCCGCCGGCCCAGAGCTCCAGCGCGGCCGGCAGGCGCCCGCGCAGCTCGGCCAGCGCCTCGGCCACCGGGCCGGCCGCCAGATAGCCGCTGAAGCTCAGGGCCACGATATCCGAGCGGTGGGCGGCCGCCGCCAGCACGATGTCGCCCAGCGGCGTCTGCACGCCCAGCGACAGGCATTGGCAGCCCTCCAGCGCCAGCAGGGCCTCGGCCATCAGCAGACCCAGGCCGTGCTGTTCGCCCGGCAAGGTGGTCAAGAGCACCCGCGGCCGCTCGGCCCGTGCCAGTTGCGGCACCGCCTGGATGGCCTGGCGCAGCACCAGCTGCACCGACTCGCTGTAGATGTGTTCCTCGAACACCTGCAGCTCGCCGCGCATCCAAAGCTCGCCCACCTGCGTAGTCAAGGGGGCGATGAGTGACACCACCCCCTCCCCCAGCCCCGAGCGCAGCAGCGCTTGCGCCAGCATGCGGCGCAGGCCGTCCACATCATGAACACGCAGCGCATCGACAAAAGGCTGCAACTCGGCTGCCGCCGGGCCGGCCAGCCGGGCCTGCTGCTGCGCCTGGTCGAGCAGCGACTGCAGGCTGCCGACATCGGCCGGCACCAGGCGCCCGGCGCGGTGGCCCAGATCCAGCAAGCGCTTGATCAGGCGCAGCTTCGCCACCTGCTCGGGCGGGTAGGCGCGCTCGCCCAGCGCATCGCGCAGCGGCTGCGGGAACTGGTAGCGACGCTCCCAGATGCGCAGGCTGTCCTTGCTGATGCCGGTATCCCGCTCGACGGCGGTGATGCCCAGCAAGACCGGCGACTCAGCCATGCGTGATCCCGTGGATTGGCTTTCGATTGACTAATTTGTCTTGGACAAACATGAGACAAAACCAAAATATTGGCTTAGTATGGACGTAACAAGTCGATTTGACTAGGACAAACAATGAACAGACGACTCGCATTGTCCATCGCCACCGGCCTGCTGCTGGGCCTGGGCAGCGCCTGGGGCCAGAGTTGCCCGGCCCTGCTGCAGCGCGAGATGCCGCGCCTGCAGGACGAGAAGCCGCAGCCGCTGTGCCAGTACGCCGGCAAGGTGCTGCTGGTGGTCAACACCGCCAGCTTCTGCGGCTTCACCGGCCAGTACAAGGCGCTGGAGACCTTGTCGCAGCGCTATGGCCCGCGCGGCCTGGTGGTGCTGGGCTTTCCGTCCAATGATTTCAATCAGGAGGGGGGCAGCAACAAGGAAATCGCCGAGTTCTGCGAGAACACCTTCAACGTCAAGTTCCCGATGTTCAGCAAGACCAGCCTGAGCGCCGGCAAGCCCGACAGCAACGGCCTGATCCTCGACCTCGCCAAGCGCAGCGGCCAGGCGCCGAAGTGGAACTTCCACAAATACCTGGTGGGCCGCGATGGCGCGGAGGTGCTGAGCTATGCCTCGGCCACCGATCCGCTGAGCCGGCCGTTCACGCTCGAGCTCGAACGCCTGCTCGCCAAGCCTTGAAATGGCCGGAACCCGCCCCATGTCCATGACTGTTGTATCGCCCGCAGCGTTTGTACCCACTACCGGGGACAGTGCAGCGGAACTCGCCGCCAAGCCCTCGTTCAGCGGTTACAAAAGCTTGGCAAGAAAACCGTTGTGGCCGCAGGTCTTGGAGGAGTCTGCAAAACAACTGTTCTCAGCCGCGCGTCAAAGCGCTAAAGTCAAACCAGAATTTAGGTCGCAAGATCGCCTCTGCGAAGAGGTCGAAATCCCGGAGCCCTTCTCCTCCTCCTCCCTCCCTCCCTCGTTGGCTTCGGGGCGTCTTGCTACCTCTTTTATGTCCGGGGCTTCCGTCGCAGGCGGAAGCCCTCTTCATTTGCGGCGCCAGCCGCTGGGCGCGGCCGCCCACGCCGAGACACTGGCCCCCTTTCTCGCCGGTCTGAGCCAGCCCGGCGCCATGCCGGCCGGCCCGCAGCGGCGCATCGCGGTGGTCGGCTCGGGCATCAGCGGACTGTCGGCCGCCTGGGCGCTGAGCAGCCAGGCCCAGGTGAGCCTGTTCGAGGCCGGCGACTACTTCGGCGGCCACACCCATAGCGTCGACGTTCAGCTGCAGGGGCAGCACTGCGCGGTCGACACCGGCTTTCTGGTCTTCAACGAGCGCACCTATCCGCTGCTGATCCAGCTGTTCGCGCAGCTGGACGTGCAGACGGCGGCCAGCGAGATGTCTTTCTCGGTGCAGCTGCCGCAACAGGATCTCGAGTGGAGCGGCAGCAATCTGAACACGGTGTTCGCGCAGCGCCGCAATCTGGCGCGGCCGGCTTTCTGGTTCATGCTCAAGGACCTGCTGCGCTTCAACCAGCTGACGACAGCGCTCGCCGAGCAAGGCAGCGAGGCCGCGCTGGCCCAGCCGATCGCCGCCTTTCTCGACGAGCAGCGTTTCGGCCCCGAGTTCCGCGACTGGTATCTGCTGCCCATGGTCGCCTGCATCTGGTCCTGCCCGACCGCGCAGATGCTGAGCTTTCCGATCAGCACGCTGATACGCTTCTGCCACAACCACGGCCTGCTGCAGGTGACGAACCGGCCGCAATGGTTCACGGTGCGCGGCGGCGCCCACCACTATGTGGACCGGCTGCTGCCGCGCATCGCCGACCGCCGCCTCAATACGCCCGTCACCGCGGTGCGCCGTCTGCCCGACGGCGGTGTGCAGCTGGCCACCGCGCACGGCAGCGAGCGCTTCGACGCGGTAGTGCTGGCCACGCACAGCGATCAGTCGCTGCGCCTGCTGAGCGAGGCCTCGCCGGCCGAGCGCCAGATCCTCGGCGCCATCGGCTATCACCGCAACCGCGCCGTGCTGCATACCGACACCGCGCTGCTGCCCCGCCGCCGCCGCGCCTGGGCGGCCTGGAACTACGAACACGGCGGCGGTCGGCAAGAGCAGCAGGCCGTCTGCCTGCACTATCTGCTCAACCGATTGCAGCCCCTGCCCTGGCAGCAGCCGGTGATCGTGTCGCTGAATCCGGTGCGCGAGCCGCGGGCCGAGCAGGTGCTGGGCGAGTACGACTATGCGCATCCGGTCTTCGACCATGCCGCCACCCGGGCCCAGCAACGCCTGGGCGAGATCCAGGGCCAGGGCGGACTGTGGTTCTGCGGCGCCTGGACGCGCTACGGATTCCATGAGGACGGCCTGCTCTCGGGCCTGACGGTGGCGCAGCGCCTAATGGCCAGTTGGGCCACCACCAGGGCAGGCGCATGAAAACCTGGCCAACCCAGGCCCTGATAGCACACGGCCCGGTGCACCACGGCCGGCTGCGCCCACGGCCGCACCGCTTCAGCTATGCCAGCTACTTCCTGATGCTGCCGATGCGCGCGCTGCGCGCGCAGGCCTGCGCGGCGCTGAACCGCAACAGCTGGGGCTGGCTGAGCTTTCACGATGCCGACCACGGCGACGGTGGCCCCGACGCGCTGGCCTGGCTCGATGGGTTGCTGGCCTGCGAGGGCATCACGGATGCCGATGGCGAGGTCTGGCTGCATTGCTTCCCGCGCGTGCTGGGCTATGCCTTCAAGCCGGTCAGCTTCTGGTACTGCCACCGTGCGGACGAGAGCCTGGCCGCCATCGTCGTCGAGGTCAACAACACCTTTGGCGAGCGCCACTGCTATCTGCTGGCCGGGCCCGAGCTGGCCTATGGCCGCGAGCTGAGCGCCGCCAAGGTCTTCCATGTCTCGCCCTTTTGCCGGGTCGCGGGCCGCTACCGCTTCCGCTTCCTGCACACCGGCATGCGCACGGTCGCACGCATCGCGCATGAGGACGAGCAGGGGCCGCTGCTGACGACCAGCATCTCCGGCCAGCTGCAGCCGCTGACCCGCTGCAGCGCGCGCGCGGCCTTCTTCGCCCACCCTGCCTTCAGCCTGATGCTGATGGCCCGCATCCACTGGCAGGCCTTGCGCCTGTGGCTCAAGCGCACGCCCTTCTTCGGCAAACCCGCCGCACCGACCCGGTTTCTGACCCGCTAAGCAGCCCGTCCATGAACTCCTCCACGCTCACCTCCTCGATCAGCCTGCCGGACAGCGCACCCGCAGCCGCACGCACCGTGTTCAAGCTGCTGGCCCGGCTGCAGCACGGCAGCCTGGATGTGCAACTGCCCGACGGCAGCTCGGCGCACTTCGGCGGCGCCGAGGGCCCGCGCGCTGCGCTGCGCATCCGCAACTGGGCCGTCTGCGGCGCCGCGCTGAAAAGCGGCGACATCGGCTTCGCAGAGAGCTATGTGGCCGGCCACTGGAGCACGCCCGATCTGTGCGCGCTGATGGAACTCTTCATCCGCAACCGCGAGGCGCTGGAGGCCGTGGTCTATGGTCGCTGGTGGGGCGCGCTGGCCTACCGGCTCAAGCACTGGCTCAACCGCAACAACCGCGCCGGCAGCCGCAAGAACATCCACGCCCACTACGACCTCGGCAACGATTTCTACCGGCTCTGGCTGGACCCGACGATGAACTACTCGAGCGCCTGGTTCGAGGGCGACCGGCACCGGGCGCTGCCCGAGGCACAGCAGGCCAAGATGCGCCGCGCACTCAGCGAGTGCCAGGTCTTGCCCGGCCAGCGCGTGCTGGAGATCGGCTGCGGCTGGGGCGCGCTGGCCGAGTGTGCGGCGCGTGACTTCGGCGCGAAGCTGACCGGCGTCACGCTGTCCAGCGAGCAGCTGGCCTGGGGGCAGGACAGGCTGCAGCGCGCCGGCCTGGCCGATCAGGCAGAACTGCGCTTCCAGGACTATCGCGACATCGCCGATCCTGCCTTCGATGCCATCGTCTCGATCGAGATGTTCGAGGCGGTCGGCCGCGAGTACTGGGAGGGCTACTTCAGATGCGTGCACGACAAGCTCAAGCCCGGCGGCCGCGCCTGCATCCAGAGCATCACGATCCGCGACGATCTGTTCGAGCGCTACACCCGCTCCAGCGACTTCATCCAGCAGTACATCTTCCCCGGCGGCATGCTGCCCAGCCCGAGCCAGTTCCGCGCCCAGGCGGCCAAGGCGGGGCTGCGCGTCGTCAACGAGCTGGCCTTCGGCGCCGACTATGCCGAGACGCTGCGGCGCTGGCGCGAAGACTTCATGCAGCGCGATGCCGAGGTGCGCAAGCAGGGCTTCGACACCCGCTTCATGCGCTTGTGGGAGTTCTACCTCGCCTACTGCGAGGCGGCTTTTGCGACCGGCAGTACCGATGTGATGCAGTTCACCCTGATCAGGGACTGAGATGGACCGCCGCCTTGCCTCACTGGCCCTGATCGCGCTGCCGCTGGCCGCCAAGGCCCAGCCCGCCGAGCTGCCCGGCTGGAAGCTACAAGGCCAGGGGCAGATGCGCTTCTTCGGCCTGCTGGTCTATGACATCCGGCTCTGGGCCACGAGCCGGCCGGGGCCGCAGTGGTGGACCGCGCCGCTGGCGCTGGAGCTGCAGTACGCACGCAGCCTGAAGGGCGCTGAGATCGCCAAACGCTCGCTGCTCGAGATGCGCCGCCAGCAGACGATCGACGACACCACGGCCCAGCGCTGGCTGACCGAGATGGAGGCCGCCTTCCCCGATGTCAAGGCCGGCGACCGCATCAGCGGCCGGCACGAGCCCGAGGTCGGGGCCGACTTCTTCGTCAACGGCGCGCTGTCGCGCCGCATCGCCGATCCGCTGTTCAGCCGCCTGTTCTTCGGCATCTGGCTGGCGCCGCAGACCTCGGAGCCGGCGCTGCGCAGCCGGCTGCTAGGGCCTGGTTCATGAAGCCGCTCGACGGCCTGCGCTACGGAGCGCTGGGCTTCCCGCTGGCCTTTGTCGCGCTGCCGCTGTACGTGACCCTGCCGGCCCACTATGCGCAGCAGTACGGCGTGGCGCTGGCCGCGCTGGGCGCGGTGCTCTTGGGCGCCCGGCTGTTCGATGCCCTGGTCGATCCCTGGATAGGCCGGCTGGCCGACCGCTGGCTGAACCGGCGCAGCCCGCTGGCGCCGATGGCGGCAGCAGCCCTGCTGCTGGCCCTGGGTTTCGTGCTGCTGTTCTTTCCGCCGGCGCTGAGCCAGGCCGGCTATCTGGGCTGGTGCGCGGCGACGCTGGTGCTGAGCTATCTGGGCTATAGCGTGCTGGCCGTGATGCACCAGGCCTGGGGCGCGCGGCTGGGCGGCGACGGCCTGCAGCAGACCCGCGTCGTCGCCTGGCGCGAGGGCCTGGCGCTGGCCGGTGTGATCAGCGCCAGCCTGCTGCCCTCGCTGCTCGGCATGGCCTGGACCAGCGCGGCGCTGGCGCTGGGCCTGTTGCTGGGCCTGGCCTTGCTGCTGCGGGCGCCGCGCGCACGGCCCAGCGAGCGCAGCGTGGCCGAGCAGGGGCTGGCCCTGGCCTGGCGCACGCCGGGCTTTCGCCGGCTGTTGCTGGTCTTCCTGCTCAACGGCATTGCCGCCGCGATACCGGCGACGCTGCTGCTGTTCTTTGTGCGCGACCGCCTGCAGACGCCGGCGGCCGAGGGGCTGTATCTGGCCAGCTATTTCGTGGCCGCCGCGCTGTCGATGCCGCTGTGGCTGCGCGTGGTGGCCCGGCTGGGTCAGGCGCACGCCTGGCTGGCGGCGATGCTGCTGGCGGTGCTGAGCTTTGCCTGGGCAAGCAGCCTCGCCGCCGGCGATCAGCTGGGCTTTGTGCTGGTCTGCCTGGCCAGCGGTGCGGCGCTGGGCGCCGATCTGGCCATTCCCGGCGCGCTGCTGGCCGGCGTGGTGCAAGGCGCCGGCCTGGCCGGCCGGGCCGAGGGTGTGTTCTTCGGCTGGTGGAATTTCGCCAACAAGCTCAATCTCGCGCTGGCCGCCGGCCTGGCCCTGCCGCTGCTGCAATGGCTGGGCTATGCGCCGGGCCAGCGCGATCCCGCCGCCTTGCAGGCCCTGACCTGGGCCTACTGCCTGCTGCCGTGCGCGCTGAAACTGGCCGCCGCTGGCGCGCTTTACGTGCTGATCATCAAACCCGAGCAGGAGGCTGTTTCATGCGCCCCGAACTGAATCGTCGTCATTGTCTGCTGGCCGGCGCCCTGCTGCTGGCCGGCTGCGCCTCAGCGCCTACGCCGGCCGACTACGCCGGCCAGACGCCGACCCTGGACCTGCGGCAGTACTTCAACGGCCCGCTGCTGGCGCATGGCGTGTTCACCGACCGCGCCGGCAAGGTGCAGCGCCGCTTCACGGTCGATCTGAAGGGCAGCTGGCAGGGCGACGAGGGCCTGCTGGAAGAGGACTTCAAGTACAGCGACGGCAAGACCGAGCGCCGCGTCTGGCGCCTGCGCCATCTGGGCGGCGGCCGCTACAGCGGGCGGGCCGACGATGTGGTCGGCGAGGCACGCGGCGAGGCGGCCGGCAATGCGCTGCGCTGGAGCTACACGCTGCGGCTGCCGGTAGACGGCACGGTCTATGAGGTCGATTTCGATGACTGGATGTATCTGATCGATGACAAGGTCATGCTGAACAAGGCGCAGATGAGCAAGTTCGGTGTGCGCCTGGGCGAAGTGACCTTGTCCTTCCAGAAGCACTGAGCCATGTCGCTCAATCCCAAGCTGCAGCACTGGCAGGGCAGGACCGCCTGGATCGTCGGCGCCTCCAGCGGTATCGGCCGGGCGCTGGCCGAGGCCTTGCATGGCGCCGGTGCGCGCGTGGTGGTGTCGGCGCGCCAGGCAGCGCTGCTGCTGGAGTTCGTCCAGGCCCACCCCGGCAGCACCGCGCTGCCGCTGGATGTGCAGGACGCAGCGGCCCTGCGTGCGGCCGTGGCCCAGCTGCAGGCCAGCCATGGCCAGATCGATGCCTGCATCTTCTGCGCAGGCCACTACCAGGCGATGCGGGCCCAGCAGTTCGGGCTTGACGAGGCCGTGCGCCATCTGCAGATCAACTATGTCGGTGCGCTGAATCTGCTCGACGCGCTGCTGCCCCAGCTGCTGCGCCAGGCCCAGGCGGGGCGCGGGGGTCATCTGAGCCTGGTCTCCAGCGTGGCCGGCTACCGCGCGCTGCCCAAGTCCATGGCCTATGGTCCGGCCAAGGCGGCGCTGACCCATCTGGCCGAGGCGCTCTATCAAGACCTGTCCCCGGAAGGCCTGGGCGTCTCGGTCGTGCATCCCGGCTTTGTCGCAACCCCGCTGACCGCCGGCAACGACTTCCATATGCCGGCGCTGCTGAGCCCAGCCCAGGCCGCGCAGGCCATGCTGGACGGCTGGGCCGACGGATGCTTCGAGATCCATTTTCCGAAGCGCTTCACGCTCTGGCTCAAGCTGCTGCGCCTGCTGCCCTACAGTCTTTACTTTCGCGCGGTGCGCCGCGCCACCGGACTCTGAATGGACCCACGCGCCCAAGCCATCGTCACGCTGTTCGAACAGCTGCAGCCCACCGACATCGCGCGGCTGGGCCGGCATTACGGCGAGGCCGCCTATTTTCGCGACCCCTTCAACGAGGTGCACAGCCTCAGCGCGATCCAGGCCATCTTTGCCCATATGTTCGAGGCCCTCGATGCGCCCCGCTTCAAGGTGCTGGAGACGCTGGTCGAGGGGGACCAGTGCTTTCTGTGCTGGGATTTCGAATTCGGCCTGCGCGGCCGTGCGCAGACCATCCACGGCAGCAGCCACCTGCGCTTCGGCAGCGACGGCCGGGTCGTCTACCACCGCGACTACTGGGATGCGGCCGAGGAGCTGTACGAGAAGCTGCCGCTGGTCGGCGCCCTGCTACGCCTGATCAAGCGCCGGCTGCGCGTCACCTAGCGCTTCAGTGCGACATCAGCACCGGCACCGTCATCGACTCCAGCATCGTGCGCGTGACGCCACCCAGCACCAGCTCCCAAAGCCGGGTATGACCGAAGCCGCCCATCACGATCAGATCGGCGTCGCTGTCGGCCGACTGTGACAGCAAGGCCTCGGCCACCGAGGCATCCGGTGTCCACGGCGAGATCAGCCGCTCACCCAGCGAGGACTCGGGCCGCTGCAAGACCTTGAGCTCGGCCTCGACACCGTGCAGGCGCAGATAGGCCTGGGCGCGCAGCAGCGGCTCGGGTCCGGCGAGCTCGCTCTCGGCAAAACGCACCAGCTCGACCCGCTGGGCACGCCGCAGCAAGGGCAGCGCATCGCGCAGCGCCCGCGCGCTCTCGCGCGAATCACGCCAGGCCACCAGCACCCGCTCGCCACAGCGCGGCGTCTCGTGCACATAGGGCACGAACAGAATGGGGCAGGCGCCTGAGACCAGCAGGCGGCCGACCAGACCCTCGGGCAGGCCGTGCTGCTGCCCGGGCTCCTGCTGGCCCATCACCAGCAGATCGCTGTTGCGCGCCGCCTGCACCATCTCGGTGGCTGCATCGCTCATCACGCTGGCGAAGCTGATCTCGCCGCCGGCCGCCGCCACCAGATCGGCCGCGCGCTGCTGGCGGGCCTTGTCGGTATCGCCACGCAGCTGCACCGCCAGGCTGGAGGCCTCGGGCGAGATATAGGCGCCCGAGGCACTGGGCGCCACCGCATGGATCGCGCTCAGCTGCGCGCCATGCAGCTCGGCCAGCCTGCGGGCCAACGCCAGCACCTGCGGCGCGCGCGGGCTGTCGGAGACATGAACCACCATTGACCGGATCCTTGTGTCCATTTGTGACTCCATGCGGTTGACGGCATGCAAGCGATGATAGGGTCGGCATCCCCAGACAGCGACCATGTCAAACTCGGACCATGGAGAAGAACCGCAAGCTCAGCGTCGTGATCCCGGCCCTCAACGAAGAGCGCCATATCGCCGAGGTCATCGCCGTGGTGCGTCGGCAGGCTCCCGATGTCGAGGTGCTCGTCATCGACGATGGCTCGATCGATGCGACCGTCGAGCGGGCCCAGGCCGCCGGCGCCCGCGTCGTGACCAGCAGCCTGCTGGGCAAGGGCGCGTCGATGGTGGATGGACTGGCGCTGATCGATACCCCCTGGGTGCTGTTCCTGGATGCCGATCTGGGCGGCCTGCGCGAGGACCTGATCGAGCGCATGACCGCGCCGCTGGCCGACGGCTCGGCCGATCTGGTCAAGGCCCGTTTTTCGCGCAGCGGCGGCCGCGTCACCGAGCTGACGGCCAAGCCGCTGCTGCGGGTGTTCTTCCCCGAGCTCGCGCATTTCGTCCAGCCGCTGGGCGGCATCATCGCCGGCACGACGGCCTTGCTGCGCACCCTGACCCTGGACGATGACTATGGTGTCGATGTCGGCATCCTGATCGATGCGCATCTGAAGGGCGCGCGCGTGGTCGAGGTCGAGATCGGCGAGATCGTCAATGACAGCCAGCCGCTGGACCGGCTCTCGCTGATGGCGCAGCAGGTCAGCCGCGCCATCATGCACCGCGCCAAGGCCAGCAACCGCTTCTCCTTCGAGCAGTTCCTGGAGCTGGAGGAGGTCGAGCGCCAGTCGCGCGGCACCTTCGAGCGCGTGGCCCGCCGCCTGGCCAGCGCCGACAAGGTCGCGCTGTTCGATATGGACGGCACGCTGATCGAGGGCCGCTTCGTCGAGGCGATGGCCAAGCACAGCGGGCGCGAGGCCGAGCTCGCGCAGTGGCTGGACCGCCACGACATCGACGCCTCGACCCGCAGCGACTCGATCGCCCAGGTCTTCAAGTTCGTGCACCAGCGCGACTTCCTGCGAGTGGCACGGGCGCTGCCCTTGCGCGAGGATGCGGTCGAGGCGATCAAGCGCCTGCGCCGCGAGGGCTGGCTGGTGGGCGTGGTCAGCGACAGCTATTTCATCGCCGCCGACATCGTGCGCCGGCGTGTCTTCGCCGATTTCGCGATCGCCCACTTCATGAGCTTCGGCAACGAGATCAGCACCGGCACCGTGCGCATCAACCCGGCCTTCCGGCACGGCGACTCACCGAGTCCCGAGCTTGTCAGCAAGGCCAATGTGCTGCGCCATCTGCGCGACCAGGCGCGGCCCGGCAGCTTGTTCATCGCCGCCGTCGGCGACAACCTGAACGATGTGCCTATGCTGGCCGGCGCCGATGCCGGCTTCACGATCGCCCCCAAGCATGAGAATCTGCGCCGCGGCCCCTGGCGCGAGGTGCAGCGGCTTGGCGAGGTCAGCGACGCGCTGCTGGGCGCGGCGACTACCTGAGCCAGCCCTTGCGGCGGAAGTAGATGAAGGGCGCAGCCACCGAGGCCAGCATCAGCGCGAGCGCGAAGGGGTAGCCCCAGGCTTGGTCGAGCTCGGGCATGTACTTGAAGTTCATGCCGTAGATGCTGGCAATCAGCGTGGGCGGCAGCAGGGCCACGCTGGCCACCGAGAAGATCTTGATGATCTTGTTCTGGTTGATGTTGATGAAGCCGACGGTGGCGTCCATCAGGAAGTTGATCTTGTCGAACAGGAAGGCGGTGTGCGAGTCCAGCGAGTCGATGTCGCGCAGGATCTGGCGCGATTCCTCGAACTGCTCGGCATTGAGCATGCGGCTGCGCATCATGAAGCTGACCGCGCGCCGCGTGTCCATCACATTGCGGCGGATGCGGCCGTTCAGGTCTTCCTCGCGCGCGATCGCGGCCAGCACCTCGCCGGCCTCGGCATCGTTGACGTCCTTCTTCAAGACCCGTGCGCTGACCTTCTCCAGGCTGTCGTAGATGCCTTCCAGCGCATCGGCCGAGTACTCGGCGTCGGCGTCGTAGAGCTTGAGCAGCACATCCTTGGCATCCTCGATCAGCGCCGGGATGCGGCGTGCGCGCAGGCGCAGCAGCCGGAACACCGGCAGGTCCTCGTTATGGACCGAGAACAGCACGTTGTTGAACAGGATGAATGCGACCCGCACATTGCGCGGCGTCTCGTCGTCATCGATCAGGAAGTCCGAGCGGATATGCAGTTCGCCGTTGTCTTCCTCATAGAAACGCGCCGATTCCTCCAGATCGTCATCGACGATGTTCTCCGGGATCACCAGGCCGAAGCGGTCGCGTATCCAGCCCTTTTCCTCGACGCTGGGGCTTTCCAGATCGACCCATACCGGACGCGATTGGGCCAAGGCCTCGGGGCTTTCGATTTCTTCCTGAAACAGCCCGCCCTTCAGGCGGCCATTGTCCAAGGTGAACACATTGAGCATGCAACAGATCTCCAGCGCCGCTGCGCCGTCATGGCAGGGGACGGCATGGTCGCCATCCGGATAGGGATAAGGGGTCCCGTCTCACTCCGGACTGGCGGCTGCGTCTGCAAAAGCAGGAACGCGGCGGGCTGCAGGCACTGGAGGGACGGTCACCGAGGGTGATCGCTGTCCAAGGAAAACTCCAGAGATTGGGTGCTGTGATTATCACATCGCGACATTGGCCGCAGCAAGCCAACAGCGCATTGAAGCACAGCTTTGGGCCCGCCGGGGCTCGGCACTGCGAAAGGCTCGGGCATTCATGTCAAACGCTTGTCACACAAGCGCATCGGGCGCACACTGATTTCGCCCTCTGCGGTTTCTCAACCCCACCTCTGCTACCCCTCCCCAC
>SCOI01000032.1 GCA_005503085.1 Burkholderiales bacterium C2
AGATGTGTGTAGATGTGTATAAGAGTCAGGGGCCGGAGGGCGGGGCCGAGAGCAGCGGGTGAGTGGCTCCGCTCCTGTCCCCTGGGCCGTGCCGGCCCTCCTCCTTTACCTCGCTGAGCCACTCACCCGCTGCTCTCGGCAACAGGCGCTGGGCCTTTTCACCGAAACGCGAACGCCAGCGACAAGCTCAGACCCTCACAGCAACTGGCAGGCCGTATCGAAGTCGAGGCGTGGATGCCGCGCAAACAAGCCCGCCGCATCCCCATAGCCCAGGCAGCAGATGAAATTCACCACCACCTCGCCGCCGAAGAACTCGCGGTTGACGCCGGCCGCGTCGAAGCCCGACATCGGTCCGCAGTCCAGCCCCAGCGCGCGCGCCGCCAGCATCAGGTAGGCGCCTTGCAGGCTGCTGTTGCGAAAGGCGGTGGCTTCGGCCAGCGCCGGGTTGGCTGCGAACGGCGCGGCGGCGCCCGGGTTGTGCGGGAACAGCTGGGGCAGCCGCTCGTGAAAGCGCTTGTCGTAGGCTATCAGCACGCTCACCGGTGCCGCCTGCACCTTGGCCTGGTTGCCGGGCGCCATCAACGGCACCAGCCGAGCCTTGGCCGCCGCGCTGTGGACGAAGACCAGGCGGGCCGGCGAGCCGTTCGAACTGGTGGGCCCCAGCTTCATCAGCTCGTAAAGCTCATGCAGCTGGGCTGCACTGACCGGCTTGTCCAGCCAGGCGTTGTGGCTGCGCGCGCTGCGGAACAGCAGGTCCAGCGCGGCGTCATCGAGTCTTGGCATCAGCAGTCCTCCAGCAAACAGGCGGTGGCGGTGATTTCAACACGCATGTCCGGATGCGGCAGCTGGTGCACCGCCACCGTGGTGCGGGCCGGGCCGCTGAGGTCGGGGAAGAACTCGGCGTAGGCGGCGTTGTAGGCGGCGAAGTCGGCCATGTCGACCAGATAGCAGCTCAGGCTGACGCAGTGAGAGAGATCGGCGCCCTCGGCCGCCAGCGCCGCGCGGATCTTCTCGATCACCAGCCGGGTCTGGCGGGCCGCATCGCCGGGCACCGTGCCGTCGGCCTGGCGTGCGCTCATGCCCGAGACGAAGAGCCAGGGGCCGCGCCGCCGCAGCGCCGGATAGTTGCCCAGCGGCGCGATGCCGGCGATGGCCTTCACAGCTTGAAGCCGGCCTCGGCCAGCTCGGCATGCAGGGCCTGCGCGGCCTCGGGCGCCAGGCCTACCAGCGGCGCACGCACACGGCGCCAGCCCGGCTCGCCCAGGCCCTCGGCCAGCACCTCCTTCAGCGCGGCAATCATCGGCCGGGCCTGGGCGATCTGGCGGACCCGGTCGACACCGGCCTGCAAGACCTGACCCTCGGGGCGGTTCCACTGCTCGACCAGTCGGCTGATCGGGCCCGGGTTGATATTGACCGTGGCGGAGATGCAGCCGCGCGCGCCCAGCGGCCGGGTGCGCGAGATGAAGCTCTCTGAGGCCGGGAAAATCGCCAGCTCGGGGAAGCGCTCCAGCATCGTGCGCAGATTGTCCCAGTCGCCCGAGCTGTCCTTGATGCCGACGACGATGCCGGGAAAGTCGCGCAGCAGGCGCTCGATCACACCATGGCTGATCGGCACGCCCGATAGCGCGGGGATGTGATACAGGTACAGGCGCAGGCGCGGATCGGCGATGCGTGCGATCACCTCGGCGTAGAAGGCGTAAAGGCCATCGTCGCTGATGCCTTTGTAGAAGAAGGGCGGCAGCATCAGCACGCCGGCGCAGCCGCGCTGCACCGCATGGCGCGACAGCTGGGCGGCTTCGGGGGCCGAGCAGGCGCCGGTGCCGGGCAGCATGCGGGCCGGCGGCAGGCCGGCATCGATCAGCGCGTCCAGCAAGGCCATGCGTTCGAGGGCGCTCATCGAGTTGGCCTCGCTATTGGTGCCGAAGGGCGCCAACCCCGCGCCCTGCGCCAGCAGCCAGCGGCAATGGGCGATGAAGCGGTCCACATCGGGCCGGCCATCGGACAGGAAAGGGGTGACGACGGGCGCGAACGCGCCGGTCAGGACATCGTTGACCATGGGCAGAACTCCAGCAGAAAGAAGGGAAGAGTGGGCGGGCGCCGGCTAGGGGCTCAGGCCGCGCGCGAAGCTCAAGAGGCGCTGGCCGAAGCCGTCGTCGCCGATGCCGCTGTCGAGATGGGCGACGATGGAGGTATGGTTGTGCTCGGGCACCCAGACCAGCTGCGGGCTGCGGCCCTGCGCGAGGCCGACGCGGTGGGCGAACTCCATCGCATAGACATCGAGCCAGGGGTTCTCGTGCTGGGCCACCGCCAGCAGCAGCGGCACTTGCAGATGCGCGGCATGGCTGACCGGCGAATCGGCCTCGTAGCGACTCTCGTCCGTGCCGAAATAGGCGCGCACGCCGGCCGCGTTCGGGTTGTCGGCGCGCTGATCGGCGCGCAGCCGCGCGCTTATCAGCACCGCGCCGGCGATATGCGTCATCAGGGGGCCGGCCAGCGGCTGCAGGCGCGGGTCGGCGAGCAGGCTGGCCACATGGGCGCCGCCGGCCGAATGGCCGATCAGCAGCATGCGCCGCGCGTCGCCGCCAAAGCCGGCCGCGTTGGCGCGCAGCCAGTCCAGCGCCAGGGCCAGGTCTTGCGCGCCGGCCGGGAACGGCGCCTCGGGCGCCAGCCGGTATTCGATATTGACGCCGACAAAGCCGTGGCGCGCGAAGAAGCGCGCCACATTGCCATAGACCTGCGCATTGCTGTCCTTCTGCCCGCGCAGGAAAGCGCCGCCGTGGACGAAGACCATGATGGGCAGGCGCGCGTCGGCGCTGCGGGCCTCGCGGCCCTGATAGATGTCGAGGCGCTGGCGGCCATGCGCGCCGTAGGCGATGTCGCGCGTGACTTCCAGCCCCGGCAGCGGGTTCGCGGCCAGCAGCGGCGTATAGGCCTCGACGATCTGGGCGCGGTGCTTGTTGATGTCCTCGGCCCAGCGCGGGCCGATCTCGCGCAGCAGCTGCTTAAGCATGATCAGTAGACGCCCATCAACTGCGACAGCTCGGCCATGTACTCGGCATAGCGGGGATGGGCTTTGATCGTCTCGGGCCGGCGCGGGCGCGGCAGATCGATGGTGACCTCGCGCACCACCTTGCCCGGCCGGCCCGACATCACCAGCACCCGGTCCGACAGGAACACCGCCTCGGAGATGCTGTGCGTCACCAGCAGCACGGTCTGGCGCTGCTCCTGCCAGATGCGCAGCAGCTCGACATTGAGCTTGTCGCGGGTCAGCGCATCGAGCGCGCCGAAGGGCTCGTCCATCAGCAGGATCTGCGGGTCCAGCGCGAGGATCTGGCCGATGGCGGCGCGCTGGCGCATGCCGCCGCTGAGCTGGTGCGGGTGGTTGTTCTCGAAGCCCTTGAGCCCCAGCATCGCGATCAGCTCGGCGATCTTGGGCGCGGCCTGGGCCTCGGGGATCTTGCGCAACTTGGCGCCCAGCGCGATGTTCTGGCCCACGGTCAGCCAGGGCAGCATATTGCTGCTCTGGAACACCACGCCGATCTCGGGGCTGGGCCCCTTGACCGGCCGCTGGTTCACCAGCACCTCGCCGCCCTCGTAAGGCGTCAGCCCGGCGACGATGCGCAGCAGCGTGCTCTTGCCGCAGCCGCTAGGGCCGAGTATCGAGACGAACTCATGGGGCCGGATCTCCAGATCCACCGCCTCCAGCGCCTTGACCTCGTGCTTGCCGGCAAAGGTCTTCAGCACGGCCCGCGCGCTGATCGCCGGAAGGCTGGGTGCGGCCACCGGCTTGGGAAGGACTTGATGCAACATCAGGGCTCACCTTAGAAAGAGATGCCACGCCACCAGACGGCCTTGGCCAGGCGCTCGACCGCGGCATACAGCAGCACGGCCAGCGCGGTGATGGTCAGGATGGCGGCAAACATCAGATCGGTCTGCGCATTCGCGGTGGCCATGGTCATCAGATGGCCCAGGCCTTGCTCGGCGCCGATGAACTCGCCGACGATGGCACCGATCACGGCCAGCGGCATCGCGATCTTGATGCCGTCGACAAAGGCCGGCAGTGCCGCCGGCACCTGCAGCCGCCAGAAGGTGTCCAGGCGCGAGGCGCCCAGCGCGCGGAAATGCTCGTCCAGATTGATGGCCACGTTCTGCATGCCGCCCAGGGTCGCGATCACGATGGGGAAGAAGGCAAACAAAAAGGTGGCCGCCACCTTGGAGCCGAAGCCATAGCCGAACCAGACGATCATCAGCGGCGCCAGCGCGATCTTGGGCATGCTTTGCAGCGCGGTGATCAGCGGATAGAGGGTGCGGCGCGCGAAGCCGCTCAGATGGATCAGCACCCCCAGCAGCACGCCGCCCAGCACCGCCGCCGCAAAGCCCACCAGCACCTCCAGCAGGGTCACCCAGGTGTTCTCCAGCAAGGCGCCGCGCGCGTTCCACCCTGCCAGCAGCACATCGGACAGCGGCGGCAGCAGGTAGCGACGTATGCCCAGCCAGCCGACGCCGAATTCCCACAGCAGGGCCAGCAGGCCCCAGAACGTCAGGGTCTCCAGCCAGCGCTTCAGCATCGCGTTCATCAGCTCTGCCCCCCGTCATCCGTCGTGTCGGCCTTCGCGCCACCCTGCTTGGCCGCGACCACGGCGGCCGGCGGCGGCACGACAAAGCGCTCGAAGCGGAACTGATCGAAGGATTCGATATTGCGCTCCCAGACCCTGGCCTCGTAGGGCCGCTCGGCCGTGATCTGGGTCATCTCGCAATAGAGCTCGACGTTGTTGCCGTCCGGGTCCTTGAAGACCAGGAACAGGTTCTCGCCGGGCCCGTGCTTGCCGATGCCGCGCACGATCTCGACGCCATGGGCCTGCAGCACGGCCACAGAGCGCTCCATCTCGGCCATATCGTCGACCAGATAGGAGAAATGCTCGACCCCGGGGCGGTCGTAGCGCGGCAGATCGTTCAGCGCCGCCGAGTCCTTGGGAATCTGCGACAACGCCAGGTCGTGGTGGTCGCTGCTGGCGCGCAGAAACACCATCTGGTCGCTGATCCAGTCCGACACGGTCAGCCCCATCACCTCGGTGTAGAAGCGCACCGAGGCGTGGAGGTCGCGCACCATCAGCACGATATGGCCGAGGCGGCGCGGTCTCAGGCTTGCTCTTGTCTCCATGCTTGTCTGCTCCTGCTTGGGTCTGCGCGCTTCAGTCGCCGATGACGAAGCGGTTGGTGTAGATCTCGGCGCCGCGTACGGCGGCCGTCACATTGAAGGCCTTCTTCGCGAACTCCACCGTGCCATGCATGCGGTCGGCGCGGATATAGCCGGGCTTCTTGTTGTCGGCCGCCGGGTCGCTGATGATGGCCGTGGTTTCCTTGATCTGCTGCAGCAGGATGTCGCGGTTCAGCAGCTTGTTGCCGGCGACGATCAGGTCGGCCGCCTCCTCGGGGTTCTTGCGCATCAGCTCATAGCCGCGGTAGGTGGCCTTGACGAAGCGCCGGACCAGATCCGGATTGCTCTCGATCAGCTTCTCGCTGGTGACGAGGCCGTTGCCGTAGATGTTCAGATTGAAGTCGCGGTAGGGCAGGGCGCCGAGCTTCTTGCCCTCGCGCGCTACCAGCGATTCCAGCAGCGGCTTGTTGGCGCCCTCCCAGCATTCGGCCAGGTCGATCTTGCCCTGCAGGAAGGAGGGGTTGATCACGGTGGGGTCCAGGCGCAGCAGCTTCAGATGGTCGGCCGGCAGGCCGTTGGCGGCCAGCCAGGCCGGCACGATGTTCTGCAGCGGCGAGGCCGCGCCGCCGCCCAGACTCAGGCCCTTCAGATCGGCCATGCTGCGCAGCGGCTTGCGCTTGCCGTCCTGCAAATAGCACAGCGCCGCCGGCCATACCGTGTTGATCGCGCCCACCATCACGGTCTTGCCGCCGTTGGCGCGGTTGAGCATCACGCTGATCGGGTCGCCGTAGCCGAACTCGAACAGGCCCTGGTCGATCTCGTTGACGGTGCGCTGGCCGCCGTAGCCGCGCTGGGCCTGCACCTCGAGGCCGGCCTCGGCGTAATAGCCCTTGGCGGCGGCCACCAGCACGCCGCCGGTGCTGCCCTGGGGCAGCCAGGCCAGGTTGAACTTGACCTTGTCTTGCGCAAGCGCGCTGCCTGCAGCGCAGGCCAGCGCGAGGGCGAGGCCGCGCAGGACGGTGATGGAAGAGGGCATGGGGCTTCCTTGGCTGGGGTGGGAGGTTCAGAGCGCGGCCGCGACGACGCGGTTGCGCAGGGTGCCGATCTGCTCGATGCTGGCCGTCATCACATCGCCGGGCTGCAGAAACCTGCCCTGGCCCATGCCGACGCCGGTGGGCGTGCCGGTGGCGATCAGGTCGCCGGGGCGCAAGGTCAGCATCGACGACAGATAGGCGATCTGCTCGGCGATATTGAAGATCATGCCCTCGGCCGTGTCGTTCTGCATCAGCTCGTCGTTGACCGCCAGCCGCATGCGCAGCTTCTGCGGCTCGGCAATGCATTGTGCCGGCACCACCCAGGGGCCCATCGGTCCGAAGGTGTCGAAGCTCTTGCCGCGGAACCAGTCGTGGGTGAAGGGATAGTCGCTGCGGCGATTCAGGTCGCGCGCGCTGATGTCGTTGAATACCGTGTAGCCGGCGATCACCTCATGGGCCTGCTCGACCGAGACATGGCGGCAGCTGCGGCCGATGATCACGCCCAGTTCCACCTCCCAGTCGAGCTTGTGCGTCGTGGCCGGCTTGACCACATCCTCCTCGGTGGCGATCACGCTGCTCTCGGCCTTCATGAAGCAGTAGGGGGCACTCTCGCTGCGCGCGATCAGCTGGGTGCCCATCTCGGCCGCATGCTCGTAGTAGTTCGATGCGGCGCCGAAGATGCGGCCCGGCTGGTAGGGCACCAGCAGCTTGTAGCTGCCGGCGGGCAACGGGCGGGCGCGGCCGGCGGCGCGATCGGCATGCAGGCGTCGCGCCAGCACATCGACTGCGGCGCGCTGCTGCTCCCACTGCGTGATCACATGCTGGCTGCCCAGCAGCAGCGGGTTGGCCTCGGCGCCCAGCGCGGCGGCGTCATAGAGCTGCTCGTCCAGCACCAGGGCGGCGCGCGGGCCGGAACCCTGCTCGTAGGAGGCGATGGCGTACCAGTTGTTGTGCATCGGTGGTGGTCCTCGGTTTGTTGTTGTGAATACAATATCATTTACATGTATACATAACAAGCCATTCAAGCGACGACTCCGGGAAGTCACCTACACGAAAGCGATGCGATGACCTTGAACGATGCCCAGCCTGACCGCGAGCCGCTGCTGGTCCTGATCCCCCTGCAGCCCGAGGCGCTGGCGGCGCTGGACGCGCGCTATGCGCTGATCTACGAGCCGGCCGGCCTGCGCGATACCGAGGCCCTCGACACACTGGGGGCGCGCCTGGGCGAGGCGCGGCTGGGCCGGCTGCGCGCGGTGCTCAGCAATGGCAGCACCGGCCTGAGCGCGGCCGCGATGGCGCGGCTGCCGGCGCTGGGCCTGGTCGCCAGCTTTGGGGCCGGTTACGAGAACATCGACCTGGCGGCGGCGCACGCGCGCGGCATTGCGGTCACGCATGCGCCGGGCGTCAACAATGCCACCGTGGCCGATCATGCGCTGGGCCTGATGCTGGCGCTGGCGCGCGGCTTCGTCGGGCTCGATGCGGCCGTCAAGCGCGGCGACTGGGAGGCCAGCCGCGCCGCCCGCCCGACCCTGAACGGCGCCCGCCTGGGCCTGCTGGGCCTGGGCCATATCGGCCAGCAGATCGCGCGCCGCGCCCAGGCTTTCGATATGCAGATCGCCTACACCGCGCGCACGCCGCGTGTCGAGCTGCCGTATCGCCATGTGGCCGCGCTGACCACCCTGGCCGCCGAGTCCGACTTCCTGGTGCTGGCCTGTCCAGGCGGCCCGGCCACCCGCCATCTGGTCGGTCGCGAGGTCTTGCGCGCGCTTGGGCCGGCCGGCTATCTGGTCAATATCGCGCGGGGCTCGGTTGTCGACACCGCCGCGCTGATCGCGGCGCTGGAGGCCGGCGAGATCGCCGGCGCCGGGCTCGATGTGCTGGAGAGCGAGCCCGCCGTGCCGGCCGCGCTGGCCGCCTCGCCCCGGGTGCTGCTGACCCCCCATGTCTCGGGCCGCTCACCGGCCGCCCTGCGTGCCCAGGTGGATAACGTGATCGCAAATCTGCAAGGCTTCTTTGCCGGCAGCGGGCCGCTGACGGAGGTTGCTGCCGTCTAGATTTGCCGCCCGGCCCAGGCCGGGCGTAGCATGCTCCAGCGGCCGCCGGTGGCCGCCGCCGGCAGCGCCGCAGAACGGCGTGGCAGCAAGGGAGCTCGCGATGTACGAGAAAAAAGATGTCCCGCAGGAATATATGGAGCGCTGGCAGCAGTCGGCCGATCTGGTGGCGGCCGCGGTGCAGGTGCCGGCCGCGCTGGTGATGCGGGTCTGGCCCGAGCAGATCGAGGTGCTGATCTCCAGCCTCGGCGATGACAATCCCTACGAGGAGCATGAGAAGGCCGATCTCGGCACCGGGCTTTACTGCGAGACGGTGATGGCCACGCGCGAATCGCTGCGGGTGCCCAATGCCTTGCAGGATCCGGCATGGATGAACAACCCGGACATCAAGCTGAACATGATCAGCTATCTGGGCGTTCCGCTGGTCTGGCCCGATGACAGCATCTTCGGCACCGTCTGCGTGCTGGACCGCAAGACGCGCGACTTCATGCCGCCGTCCGAGCAGCTGCTGCGCGGGCTGAAGCAGCTGATCGAGGGCGACTTCCGGGTCATCTGCAAGCTGGAGCGCGAGGCCCAGAACGAGGCGCGGCTGCAGGCCTTCGAGGCCGATGTGCGGCGGCTTTGCCCGCACTGAGTGATGGACCTCGATAGCGGCAGCCCGCAGCCGCACCAGGTCCCCGGCCTGTATCTGCGCAAATGGCAGCGCCTGGTCGATCTGCTGGCCGAGGTGTATGCGGCCGATGCCGCGCTGATCAGCTGCGTCGGCCCGGCGGGCCTGCGGGTGCAAGTCGCCAGTCGCTCGGACGCTCCGCTGTTCGAGACCGGCGACGAACGGCTGTTGCCGGCCGAGGCCTATTGCGCGGCGGTGGTCGCCGGGCGCGCCGCGCTGACGGTGGATGATGCGGAGCAGGACCCGCTGTGGCGGCCGCGGCTGGCTGCCAACGGCCAGATGCGGGCCTATCTGGGCGTGCCCCTGCTGTGGCCGGACAAGACGGTGTACGGCACGCTGTGCGTGCTGGCGCGCGAGGCGGCACCCCGCTCGGCGGCCATGCAGGGCTTGCTGGGCCAGCTGCGCCAGCTGATCGAGAGCGATTTCCGCGCGCTGCACTTTGTCCGCGCGGTCGATCAGCGCGCGGCATCGCTGGAGTCGCTGATACAGGCGCGCACCCAGGAGCTGCAGCGTGTCAACAGCCGGCTGGAGCACGAGCTGGACCAGAGCCATCGCCTGGAGCAGGTCTTGCGCGAACTGGCCGTCGGCGGCTCGGGCAGCTATGGCGAGGCCTATTTCCGCAATCTGGTGCAGCAGCTGGTGCGGCTGTTCGGCGGCGACCATGCTTTCGTCGCGGTGCTGGAGGGGCCGGGCGGTGCCAGCGCCCGCACGCTGGCCTTTTGCTGCGATGGGCAGCAGCAGAACAATCTCAGCTATGTGATCGCCCAGATGCCCTGCGCCGAGGTTGTGGGCCGGCAGAGCCTGGTCGTGCCCGAGGGGCTCAGCCGGCGCTATCCGCAGGCCGCGCTGCTGCAGGGGCTGGTGGCCGAGAGCTATGTCGGCGTGCCGCTGTTCGATATCCGCGGCACGGCGATCGGCGTGCTGGCCGTGCTGGGCCGCGCCAGCCTGCCCGACAGCCGCCTGGCCACCGAGCTGATGGAGCTGCTGGCGGTGCGGGCCAGTACCGAGATCCAGCGCATGCGCGCCGAGCAGCATCTGCGCCGCATGGCCCATGAGGACGATCTGACCGGCCTGCCCAACCGGGCCCGGCTGCAGCAGCGGCTGCGCCAGGCGATCGCGCTGGCGCAGCGCGAGCAGCATGTGCTGGCCGTGCTGTTCATCGATCTGGACAATTTCAAGACCATCAACGACACGCTGGGCCACGAGGTCGGCGATGCACTGCTGATGGATGTGTCGCAGCGCCTGCTCGACTGCCTGCGCGATATCGACACCATCGCGCGCCTCGGTGGCGACGAGTTCGCCGCGCTGCTGGAGAACATCGATGCGCTGCAGGTCAACACGGTGTGCGAGCGCATCGTCACCGCCTTGAGCCAGCCCTTCCAGTGCCTGGGCCACGAGCTCTATGTGAGCGCCAGCATAGGCATCAGCCAGTTCCCCGGCGATGGCGACGATTCGACCAGCCTGCTGCGCGCCGCCGATGCCGCGATGTACCGGGCCAAGGAGCTGGGCAAGAACCAGTTCCAGTACTTCGCCCAGGACATCAAGCAGGCCCTGCAGCGCGACCTGACCCTGCTGACCCATTTGCGCCGCGCCATTGCGCAGCGCCAGCTGGGTGTGCATTACCAACCCAAGATCCGTATCGCCGACGGCGCGCTGATCGGGGCCGAGGCCCTGGTACGCTGGACCGATGCGGAGCTGGGTCCGATCTCGCCGGCCGAGTTCATCCCGCTGGCCGAGCGCTCCGGCATCGTCGCTGGCATCGGCGAGCTGGTGCTGATGCGCACCATCGCCGACATCGTGGCCTGGCGCGAAGCCGGCCTGGTGGTGCCGCCGATCGCGATCAATGTCTCGCCCAGCCAGCTGCGCGGCAGCGGCTTCGCCGGCTGGCTCAGCGACAGCCTGGCCCGTTGCGGCCTGGCGCCGGCCAGCATCATCATCGAGCTGACCGAGGGCACGCTGATGGAGCGCGGCGAGGCCGGCCTGCAGGTGCTGGCCGAGCTGACCGGGCTGGGCTTCAAGATCAGCATCGATGACTTCGGCACCGGCTACTCCTCGCTGTCCTATCTGAAGCGCATGCCGATCAGCGAGCTCAAGATCGACCGCAGCTTTGTCAACGGCATCGCCGACCATGCCGACGACCGCGCGATCGCCAGCGCCATCCTGAGCCTGGCCCGCACCCTGGGTCTGGCGGTGGTGGCCGAGGGCGTCGAGACCGAGCAGCAGCTGCAGGCCCTGCGTGTCCTGGGCTGCGGCGCCGCCCAGGGCTGGCTGTTCCACAAGCCGATGGCCGAACCGGCGTTCCGCGCGCTGCTGCAGC
Organism: Burkholderiales bacterium C2; assembly: GCA_005503085.1. Taxonomy (GTDB): domain Bacteria; phylum Pseudomonadota; class Gammaproteobacteria; order Burkholderiales; family Burkholderiaceae_C; genus Roseateles_E. The sequence continues at coordinate 11,231 of SCOI01000032.1, forward strand.
TGGCGGCGTCGCAGCCCTCGCGTTAAAGAAAAGTGGCCGAACCGTCGCCTCTATCCTGATGAACAAACCCGCCAAGCACTGATTGACAGGCCGCACCTCCACTCCCTACGGAATTTGAATCGATATGTCAGGCCAAGAACTCCCCGCCGACGGCGCTGCCGCCCCTATCCCCGCGTCGATCACGGCTGCCCTGAGCGACTGGGCCCGGCAGTTGGCCGAGGACGCGGCGGCGCCGCTGCGTGACAGCCTGGCGCAAACAGAGGGCGAACTGGCCGCACTGCGGCAGTCGAACGAGCAGGCCTTGACCCAGCTGGCGGAGCGCGATGCCAGCATCGAGCGGCTGACGGTGGAACTGCGCCATGCCCGCGATATCGCCTCCAACGCCCTGGTCGGCAAGGCCAAGGATCAGCTGGCCATCGAGGGCAAGGACGCCCAGCTCGCCGAGCTGCGCCGCCAGCTCGAGCGCCAGCTGGCGAGCGCAGCGGGCGAGTCCGATGCGCGCCTGGCCGCCGAGATGGAGCTGGTCGGCGCGGTCACCGCGCGCGACAACCTGGCTGCCGAGGTCGCGGAGCTGCGCGCCCAGCTCGACGCCGGCCGCGCCGCACGCGGCGCCTGAGGCCGTGAGGGCCGGTGCCCTGACAACATAAGAAACACAGCGATACGCGGCGCGAAGCGCGGCCGATACCTGCGTTTCTGACACTGCCTCTCGTGCGCCAGCCCGGCGCGTCGACCCGAGAGGCCCTGATGAGCATCCCCCTGTCCGCGCTGCTTCGCCGCCACGCCATCGCGCTGCTGCTGGTACTGGTCTGGCAGCCGCTGTGGGCCGAGGACTTTGCCGGTTTCCATGCCCGCTTCCGCGCTGCCGTCGGTGCCCAGGATGGCCCGGCCTTGGCCGGGCTGAGCCGGCTGCCCTTTCTGTTCGAGGGCCGCGCGCTGGACCGTGCCGGTTTCCAGCGCGATATGCCCCGGCTGCTTTTTGCCGACGCCCAGCGCCGCTGCCTGGCCAGGCAAGCGGCGCTGCCGGACGGCGGCGATCGCCGGGTCGTGTTCTGCCGGCCCTACGCCTTCTATTTCGGCCGCGTGGACGGCCAGTACCGCTTCCTCGAGTTCGCCGCCGATGGCGAGGACGCCCCCTGAGCCATCGGCACCACCCCACCCTCTGAAGCAAGGAGTCTTGCCATGAAACCCTGGAAAAAGATCGCCGTCGCCCTGCTGGGCCTGGCCACCATCGCGGTCGGCGCCGGTCTGTACTTGACCGCCGGCCTGGCCAGCACCGCCGACCAGTTCTTCAGCGCCGCACGCCAGCACGACATGGCCGGCGCACGCGCGCTGCTGGCCCGCGAGCTGCGCGACAGCCTCGGTGAAGAAGGCCTGACGCGCCAGCTGCGCAGCCAGGGCATGAGCGATATTGCCGGCACCAGCTGGTCGGAGCGCAAGGTCAGCGGCGCGCGCGGTGAGCTGCGCGGCACACTGGAGGCGGCGGGCGGCGCCACCATCCCGGTCAGCATCACGCTGGTCAAGGAAGGCGATGCCTGGCGTATCCAGGCCATCGGGCGCGACCCGGCCGGCATCGCCGACGCCACGACGCCGACCCCGCAGCCCGCCTTGCCCGACGAGCGCGCCAAGGCCGAGATGGTCAAGCTGGCGATGCACGAGTTCACCGTCTCGACCCGCGAGCGCAGCATGGCGCGTTTTCACCGCAATATCTCGCAAACGTGGCAGCGGCAGTTCAGCGTCGCCAAGCTCGACGAGGCCTACCGCCCGCTGTTCGACATCGGCGACCTGACCGTGCTGAACCAGCACGAGCCGCAGATCGAGGCCGCCCGCCTCGACGCCCAGGGCGTGCTGGTGCTGCCCGGGCACTACCAGCTGCGCAAGAGCCGTGTGGACTTCGAGCAGCGCTATGTGCTGGAACAAGGCCAGTGGAAGCTGCTGGCCTTCGATCTGGAGGTGCGCAGCTGAGCTCAGAGCCCGCTGCGCTCGGCCTTCAGTTCCGGATGCCGCAGCTCAGGGCCGTCGGGCCGGGTACCGCCGTCCTTGGAGGCGCCGCCCCAGCCGTGGTCGGTCAGGTCGATGATGACGCCGTTCGGGTCGCGGTACTTGACCTCGTAGAAGCTGTTGCCTTTCACCGGCACCTCGCCCATGTAGTACGTGCCGCCGGCGGCCTCGCACTCGGCGCGCGCCTGCTTGATCTCGTCGACCCAGAAGCCGATATGGTGCAGGCCCACATAGTCGCGGCCGCGCTCGCCGGCGGCCTCGTCGGTCTTGTACTTCAGCAGCGCGATCGTCACGGTGCCGTCGCTGAGATAAATGCCGCGGGCCAGCGAGGAATCGGTCTCGCCGACCTTCTTCAGGCCGAAGGACTCGATGTAGAAGGGTGCGACGGCCCAGGGGTCGGGCACCGAGATCGCGATGTGGCGCAGCTTGCCATTAGCCATGAGAGGGTCTCCTGTGGATGGGTAATTGAGTGGTTCGGGTGATCAAGATAATATGTATACATGATAATTAATGTGTATTCAATAAGCGCAAAACAAGGCTGTCTTGTGTCTGGCGCAGCTAAAATCCCCGGGGCCAGGTCTTGCGCGTTGTCATCGCGCCTGGCCTGGCGCTACGAACAAGGGCTGGCGCAGCCCACACCCGGGGATTGATCACGCATGGCCAATAACGCATCCGCCGCCATCTGCCGCAGCCTGACCGAGGACATCGTCAGCGGCAAACTGCCGCCGGGCCAGAAGCTCGAGGAGCTGGTGCTGGCCGAGCGCTTCCAGGTCTCGCGCACGCCGATCCGCGAGGCGCTGCGCGAGCTGGCTGCCCGCGGCCTGATCGATCTGCAGCCGCGCAAGGGCGGCATCGTGCGCAGCATCGGGCTGAGCGATCTGTCCGACATGCTGGAGGCGATGGTGGAGCTGGAGGCGCTGTGCTGCCGCATCAGCGCCGAGCGCATGAGCGCGGTGCAGAAGAAGCAGCTGCAGATGTTGCAGCAGCAGAGCGAGGACTGCGTGGCGCGCGGCGACGAGGCCGGCTATCTGGAGCTGAATCACCAGTTCCACCAGCTGATCGGCGCCGGCGCGCAGAACCGCACGCTGACCGGCGTGCTCGACAGCCTGCGCGAGCGGCTGGCGCCGTTCCGTGCCGCGCAGAAAAAGGTCGAGCGCCGGCTGACCGTCTCGCACGACGAGCACCAGGCCGTGATCGCGGCCATCGTCGCGTCGAACGCCGAGGCCTCCTACGAGGCGATGCGCAACCACACGGCCCGTCTCTCCATCAATGTGCTGGAGCTGCTGCGCGAGCAGCAGGCCGGCGAGGCGGCGGCAGCGCCGGCCGCGCGCCCGCGCCGTGCCGCTGCCGCCAAGCCGGCCGCCAAGGCCGCGACGCGCGGCCGGCCGCGCAAGACCGCCGCCTGAGCTGCCACCAGGCATCGGCACCGCCCTCAGAAGCGGTGCGTGATGCCAAGGCCCAGGCCCTGCGGGTCCTGGCCGGCCTGCAGCCCGGCCAGGCTGTTGGCCGACAGGTTGTAGAGCGCGTCGGCGCCGTTGCTGATGCGGGTGTAGGCGGCCCACAGCTCGGTGCGCTTGGACAGGGTGTGGCCATAGCCCAGCGACACCTGGCTGGCACCCGAGTCGCTGCCCGGCCGCGCGATGCCGCCGATGGCCGCGCTGGCATTGCCGCTGGAGCGCCCGGCCCGCACATAGGAGGCGCGCAGGCTGCCGCTGGCGCTCAGCTGATGGGTCATGGCCAGCTGCCAGGCCGAGCGGCTGAGTTGCTGGCCCGGCGCCGGCTCGTAGCGCAGCCGCTCCCAGCTGCCGCGCAGCCGCGTCGGTCCGAATGAGTAGGCGATGCCAAAACGGTGCGCGCTGTCGGCGCTGCCGGGGCCGAAATACTCGCGGTGCAGCTCGTAGCCATAGGCGGCATAGAGGGGGCCCTGGCTGTAGTTGAGCAGGCCGGAGAACAGCTCGGGTGCGGTCTTGTCGGTCTTCTCCTCGCTGGGCGCCCAGGCCAGCCGGGCGCTGAAGCCCTGGATGCTGGGGCTCCAGTACTGGATCAGATTGGGCTGGCGGCGGTCGAAGGAGGCGGCCGCCGCGCCATTGGCCGCGGTCGCGAAGCCGTTGCCTATCAGGCTGTTGGAAGCAAAGATGCCGGCCGTGAAGGGGTCGACCGCATAGATCGAGACAAAACGCAGCGGTGTCTCCCACTGGCCCAGCACCAGCTCGCCCAGGCTGCCCTTGAGTCCGATGCCGGTGTTGCGGCCACCCCAGGGACCCTCGCCGGTGTCGGCCCGCACATTGGTTTCGATCTGCGCCCAGACGCTGAGGCCGCCGCCCAGGTCCTCGCGGGCGCGAAAGCCCAGCACCGAGAGGTTGTTGGCCAGGCGCTTCAGGCTGCCGTTGCTGCCGCCGCTGACGATCTCGGCATCTACCTTCAGAAAGCCGTAGATGCTGACCGCGCTGCCCTCGGCCTGAGCCAAGGCGGCGCCGCTGACGCCCAGCATGGCCACAGCCGACAGCGCGGCCAGCCGGCTGGTCTTGCGCGGCGCAGGGGTCGGAACAGTCTTCTTCATGACATCGGCCTCGTTGAGATGGGATGCTTCAATGATGTCATGTATACAAAATATTTATTAGGTATCCAAAATATCCGAACTCCTTTGCGTTCCGGTGCTGCAATCGATCCAGAAACAAAACCACTGAATCAACAAATATTTTGCGTTTGTATTGCTGCTAGGCCCTGTGTCCAATTGCCCCCATGCCTACCGAACAAGCCGCCATCCCCGACGACGTCGGCTTTCTGCGCGTCGAAGACCCGGCCCTGCTGAGCGGGCGCGGGCGCTTTGTCGGCGATATCCGCCTGCCCGGCCAGGCCCACGCGGTCTTTGTGCGCAGCCCCCATGCCCATGCGCGGCTGCTGGGCCTGGAGATGGCCGAGGCGCGGGCCCAGCCGGGCGTGCTGGCGGTGCTGGGCCCGGCCGATTTCGCCGGCCTGCGCCAGCCCCGCGTCAACCGCCTGCTGGCCGGCATGACCCTGCCCGAGGCCGAGCTGGTGCCGGCCGACCGGGTGCTGGCGGTCGGCGCACCGGTGGCCCTGGTGCTGGCCGAGAGCCGGGCCCAGGCCCAGGCGGCGGCCGATCTGGTCTGGGCCGACTATCAAGACCTGGCCCCGGTTCTGGACCACCAGAGCGAAGGCGCCCCCGCGCTTTATCCCGGCCTGCCCGACAACATCGCGCTGCGCAGCGATTTCGCCGTGGGCCGCCTGCCCGAAAGCCCTCCAGCGGCCGAGGCGCAGATCGCCTTGCCCCGGGTCGCGCCGGCGCCCATGGAGCCGCGCGCCGCGCTCCTGAGCTGGGACGGCCAGGGCCTGCAGGCCTGGTTGTCGACCCAGACCCCCAGCCGCGCCCGCGAGGACCTGGCGCTGGCGCTGGGCCTGGCGCTGGAACAGGTGAGGGTGGTGGCGCCCGATGTCGGCGGCGCCTTCGGCGGCAAGGCCTCGGTGTTTCCGGAAGACCTGATGCTGGCCTGGGCTGCGCGTCGGCTGGGCCGGCCGCTGCTGTGGCAGTCCACCCGTGGCGAGGACCTGCTGTCGGCCACCCATGGCCGTGCCGCGCGGCTGCAGGGCCGGCTGTGGCTGGATGCCGACGGCCACCTCGCCGCGCTGCAGGCCGATCTGTGCTTTGCGTTGGGCCACTGGCTGCCCTATAGCGCGGCCGCGCCGCTGCGCAACGCCTGCCGCATCCTGCCCGGGCCTTACCGCGTGCCGGTGCAGGCGGTGCGTGGCGAGGGCCGCTTGTCGAATGCCGCCGCGGTGGGCATCTACCGCGGCGCTGGTCGGCCCGAGGCGGCCATCTTGATGGAGCGCTTGATCGACGAGGCGGCCGCCGGCGCGGGCCTGGACCCGCTGGCGCTGCGCCTGCGCAACTGCTGGGCGCCGCAGCAGCTGCCCGCCGACTGGCCCAATGGCCAGCGCCTCGATGCCTGCGATCTGCCGGCCCTGCTGCGCCGCGCCGCCGAGATGTTCGGCTACGAAGAGCGCCGCGCCGAGCAGGCGCGCCGTCGCGCGGCCGGCGAGGTGGTGGGCCTGGGCATCGCCCTCTATGTCGAGCCCTGCGGCCAGGGCTTCGAGAGCGTGCGCCTGACGGCCCAGGCCGATGGCCGCTACCTGCTGTCCACCGGCGCCACGGCCCAGGGCCAGGGCCGCGAGACCAGCTATGCGCTGATCGCCGCCGAGGCGCTGGGCTGTGCGAGCGCCGACATCCGCGTGCTTCATGGCGATACCGCCGCCTGCCCGGTGGGCATCGGCGCGCTGGCCAGCCGCAGCACGGCCATCGGCGGCAGCGCGGTGCTGAAGGCGGCGCAGCAGCTGCGCGCCGAGCTGGCCGCCGGCGCGGCATTGCCGCACACGGTGGACCTGGTGCACGAGGTCGCGCACGAGGCCTGGGCGGCCGGCTGCGTGATGCTGGCGCTGACCATCGATCGCGAGACCGGCCAGCCCCGCATCGAGGACCTGGTCTGGGTCGACGATGCCGGCCAGGTGGTCGTGCCGGCCCTGGTCCATGGGCAGCTGATCGGCGGCCTGGCCCAGGGCCTGGGCCAGGGCCTGATGGAGCGCCTGGTCTATGACGAGCAGGGCCAGCTGCTGACCGGCTCGCTGATGGACTACGCGCTGCCGCGCGCCGACGACATGCCGGCGCGCCTGCGGCTTGCCAGCCTGCCGACCCGCAGCGCCGCCAATGCGCTGGGCGCCAAGGGGGTCGGCGAGGCCGGTTGCATCGGTGCGCCGGCCGCACTGCTGAACGCCGCGCATGACGCGCTGCGGCCGCTGGGCGGCCACCCACAGCTCGACTTTCCGCTGACGGCCGAGCGCCTGTGGCGGGCCATCCACCAAGACAACACGGAGAGCAAGTCATGAACTACAGCAAGCAAGACGCCAAGGCCTATGCCAAGGCGCATTTCACCGGCGTCTGGGCCGCCACCCTGACACCGTTCGATGCCAGCGGCGCCGTCGACGAAGAGGGCTTTCGCGCGAATCTGCGCCACTGGATGGGCGGGCTGAAGCTCGGCGGCCTGTTCGTCTGCGGCAAGCAGGGCGAGTTCTTCGCTATGTCGCTGGCAGAGCGCAAGCGCAGCTTCGAGATCGCCGCCGAGGAGGCCGCAGCCCTGGGTTCGCGCACCGTGATGTCCTGCTCCGACACCAATCTGGACACGGTGCTGGCGCTGGGCCGCCATGCCCAGGCGGTGGGCGCCGACTGGATCGTCGTGCACAGCCCGGTGCTGCATTTCGGCGCCGATACCGACGAGACCATCTACGAGTACTACCGCCATATCAGCGAGCAGCTGGACATCGGCATCGCGATGTGGAACCACCCGGACTGCGGCTATCTGATGAGCCCGGCGCTCTGCGCCCGCATCGCCCAGCTGCCCAATATCGTCGCGATCAAGTACAGCGTTCCGCGCGAGATGTATATCGAGCTGAGCCGCCTGGTCGGGGAGCAGATCCAGGTCAGCACCGCCTCGGAGGAGGAGTGGCTGGACAATATCGAGGAGCTGGGCTGGCGCCTGTACCTGTGCTCGACCCCGCCGCTGCTGCTGCAGACCGGCGCCGACCAGCGCATCAACGACTACACCCGCCTGGCCTTCGAGGGCAAGTTCAAGGAGGCCAGGGTGGTGCGCGACAGTCTGGAGTCGGCGCGCCAGGCCTTCAAGGCCTGCAAGCCCAAGGGCAAACCGCAGGCGCACAGCAAGTACTGGCTGGAGCTGCTGGGCCGCGTCGGCGGACCTGTGCGCCGGCCGCTCTTGCCGCTGACCGAGGCCGAGAAGGCCCTGATCCGCGAGCAGTTCGCCCTCAGCGGCCTGAAGCTGGATTGAGCGCGATGCCGCGCCTCACGCTCACCGTCAATGGCCAGGCGCAGGATCTGGACCTGCCGGCCAACACCTTGCTGCTGGACCTGCTGCGCGAGCAGCTGGGCCTGAGCGGCAGCCACCGCGGCTGCGACACCGCCCAGTGCGGGGCCTGCACCGTGCTGCTGGACGGTCGCGCGGTCAAGGCCTGCAATCTGTTGGCGCTGCAGGCCCAGGGTGCTGCGGTGCGGACCGTCGAGGGCCTGGCGCCTGCGGGTGGCTGGCATCCCTTGCAACAGGCTTTCTCCAAGCACCATGGCCTGCAATGCGGCTTTTGCACGCCAGGCATGTTGATGCGGGCCTGCGCGATGGCGCGGGAGGATGTGCCGGCCGAGCCCGGCCCGGTCAGCGCGGCGCTGGCCGGCAATCTGTGCCGCTGCACCGGCTACGAGGGCATCGTCTCTGCGGTCTGCGAGGGCCTGACGGAGATGCGCGGGGAGGCGGACCATGCATGACTTCGAGTACTGCCGCCCCGGCTCGGTGGCCGAGGTGCTGGCCTTGCTGCGCGACGGCGTCGATGCCAAGCTGCTGGCCGGCGGGCAAAGCCTGCTGGCGGCGATGAAGCTGGGCCTGATGGCGCCGGCGCGGCTGATCGACCTGGGCGGCATCGCGGCGCTGCGCGAGAGCCGCGAGCAGGGCGGCCGCTTGCTGCTCGGCGCGATGCAGACCCATCGCGAGCTGGCCGCGTCGGCAGCGCTGCGCGCCTGGGTGCCGGGTCTTGCGACGATGGCCGGCCATATCGCCGACGCCCAGGTGCGGGCGATGGGCACGGTGGGTGGCTCGGTGGCCAATGCCGATCCGGCCGCCTGCTGGCCGGCCGGGCTGCTGGCGCTGGACGCGAGCTTTGCGACCGAGCGGCGCGAGCTCGTCGCCGATGACTTTTTCACCGGCTTCTTCGGCACCGCGCTGGAGCCGGACGAGCTGCTGTGCGGCCTGCGCCTGCGCCGGCCGCGGCGTTTTGCCTATCTGAAGATCGAGCAGCCGGCCTCGCGCTTTGCGCTGGTGGGCGTGGCCGTGGCCCAGCTGGACGATGGCGCGGTGCGCGTCGCCGTCAGCGGCACGACCCAGGGCGTGCAGCGCCTGACGGCCTTCGAGGCCGCGCTGGCGCGCCGCTTCGAGCCGGCCGCGCTGCAAGGCCTGCGCGTCGATCAAGACCTGATGGCCGGCGATCTGCATGCCGGCTCCGATTACCGCGCCCATCTGGCGGCCGTGCTGGCCCGCCGTGTGGTGCATCAAGCCCTGGAGATGGCAAGGTGAAACAAGACAACAAAGCAATGAGAGTGGCCCTGATCGGCCATGGGGCGATAGGCCGCGTGATCGCCGCCGAGCTGCTGGCGCTGGGGCCGGCCGCCGGGGTCGAGCTGGTGGGCGTGCTGTGCCGCCATGCGGAGGAGGGCGCGGGCCTGGCCGTGCCGGTGCTGACCGAGATCGAAGCGCTGCTGGCCCTGGGCCCGCAGCTGGTGGTCGAGGCCGCCGGCCACGAGGCGGTGCGCAGCCATGGCGAGGCCTGCCTGGAGGCCGGGGCCGATCTCTTGATCGTCTCGGTCGGGGCGCTGTCCGATGCAGCCCTGCTGGAAGCGCTGCAGCGCAAGGCCGGCGCCGAGGGGCGTCAGGTCCTGCTGCCCTCGGGCGCGCTGGCCGGGCTGGACTGGTTGCAGGCAGCGCGGCTGGCCGGTCTGGACAGCGTCTGCTACCGCTCGCGCAAGCCGCCGCAGGCCTGGCGCGACACGCCGGCCGAGGCCTTGCTGGACCTGGCCACCGTGCGCGAGCCGACCGTGTTTTTCCGCGGCACGGCGCGCGAGGCGGCACGCCAGTATCCGAAGAATGCCAATGTGGCCGCGACCCTGGCGCTGTGCACGCTGGGCCTGGATGAGACCCAGGTCGAGCTGATCGCCGACCCGCAGGCCAGCGGCAATGTGCATGAGATCGAAGCGCAAAGCCGGGTCGGCCGTATCAGCCTGCAGGTGCAGAACCTGCCGTCGCCCGACAACCCCAAGACCTCGCTGGTGACGCCGTACTCGGCGCTGCGCACCATCATGGCGCGGTGCGCCGCCGTGAGTGTTTGACCGCGACAGGAGCCTGCAGATGCGTCCTCAGATGTTCGACCATGGCACGCGCCGCCGGCGACAGCGAGCGCTGCTTCAGCTGGGCCAGGCTCAGCTGGCGCAGCACCCGGGGCTCGGTCAGTGGCACGCCGACCAGGCCCTGCGGCGCAGCCGCCCCGGCCTTCAGCGCATAGGCCGGCAGGATGGCCACACCCAGGCCGGCGGCGGCCATCGCCATCGCGGTGCTGATATGGGCCACTTCCTGGGCCGGGCGCGGGCAGCCACCCAGCGGCGCAAAGCTCTGCTCGACCAGGGCGCGCAGCCCGCTGCCGGGCTTGATCAAGAGCAGCGGCTGGTCCAGCAGATCGGCCCAGCGCAACTGCTGGGCGTCGGCCAGCGCATGGCTGGCGGCGCAGACCAGCACCATGGGATCGGCCAGCAGCGGTTCGAACTGCAGATCGGGCTCGGCAGCGTCGTCGAAGGTGGCCAAGGCCAGGTCCAGCTCGCCCAGGCGCAGCTGGCCGACCAGCTGGTCGGCGCTGGCGTCCAGCAGGCTCAGCGCGATGCCGGGATGGGCGGCCTGAAAGCTCTGCATCAACTCGGGCATCATGCTGGCGGCCAGCAACGGCGTCGTGCCCAGACGCACCCGGCCACGGCGCGCCTCGGCCACCGCGCGCAGGTCGTGGGCGGCATGGTCCAGATCGGCCAGCACCCGCTCGACCGTCGGCACCAGCTCATGACCGGCCTCGGTCAGCTCCAGCCGGCGCGTCGTGCGGTCCAGCAGGCGCAGGCCCAGCTCGGCCTCCAGCGCGCGTATCAAGGCCGACAGCGCCGACTGGCTCAGGAACAGCTGCTGGGCCGCACGCGTGAAACTGCCCTCGCGCGCGACGGCGGCAAAGCCGCGCAGCTGCTTCAGCGACACATTGGCGGGCCGCAGCTTGTGGGCGGCCGAGTTGGGAAGGTCGTTCGACATGGGCGGCCGGATCATAGATGGAGACTTTTCTAAATGCTTAAATTTGGACCCCCGCTGAATCTGCAGCGCTGGATCGCCGATCACGCGGCCGAGCTGAAGCCCCCGGTGGGCAATCAGCAGATCTGGCAGGACGCCGACTTCATCTGCACCGTGGTCGGCGGCCCGAACCAGCGCACCGACTTCCACGACGACCCGCAGGAGGAGTTCTTCTACCAGCTCAAGGGCACGGCCCATCTGCTGCTATGGGAGCGCGGCCAGTATCAGCGGGTCGATCTGCGCGAGGGCGATATCTTCTTGCTGCCGCCCCATGTGCGCCACTCGCCGCAGCGGCCCGAGGCCGGCAGCGTCTGCCTGGTGATCGAGCGCCAGCGCGCGCAGGGCGTGATCGACGCCTTCGAGTGGACCTGCGCCCATTGCGGTGGCCTGGTGCTGCGCCGCGAGCTGCAGCTGCAAAGCATCGTCAAGGATCTGCCCACGGTCTATCAGGCCTTCTACGACACCCCGGCCGAGCAGCGTCGCTGCCCGGGCTGCGGCGAGATCCACCCCGGCCGCGCCTGGCGCGACTGGCATGCGGTGCTGGCCGCCAAACATGGCCACGCCGCCGTCCCTCTGTCCACGGACCTGCCCTGATATGTTGATCAAGAACGAGAAACTGCTGCGCTGCGGCCAGGCCACGGCATGGGCGGCGCTGAACGACGATGCGGTGCTGCAGGCCAGCATCCCCGGCTGCGAGAGTCTGCGGCGCAGCGCGCCCGAGCAGCTGGAGGCCGTGGTCGCCGCCGCGCTGGGCCCGGTGCGGGCGCGCTTCACCGGCAAGCTGAGCCTGGCCGATATCGAGGCGCCTCACGGCTACCGCCTCAGCTTCGAGGGCCAAGCCGGCCCGGCCGGCTTCAGCAAGGGCACGGCCAGCGTGCGGCTGACGCCGCAAGGCCCGGACCAGACCCTGCTCAGCTACGAGGCCCAGGTGCAGATCGGCGGCAAGCTGGCCCAGATCGGCTCGCGCGTGATCGAGGCCGCCGCGCAGAAGATCATCGGCGAGTTCTTCGGTCGCTTCGAGGCCCAGCTGGCGGCGCCGGTCGCAGCCCCAGTGCCCGTCAACGACGGCCTGTGGGCCCGGCTGCGGCGCTGGCTGCGCGGCCGGCTGTTCTAGGCTCGTAACCCGGCTTGCCGTATTCTTGGCCCGGTCTGGGCTGTGACGGGAGGCCGGTGTGAGGAATCGGGAACGAGGCTGGCTGCTGCTGGTCGTGCTGGCCGGCTGCCTGGGCCTGGCGCAGGCCAGGCCCGACTGTTCGCGCCCGCTGAGCCTGGCCCTGCACGACCATGGCCTGCTCTATTCGGCCGAGACCGGTGAGGGCATCGACAAGGACATCGCCGACGAGCTGGCGCGGCGCAGCGGCTGCCGCTTCCATGTCTCGCTGCTGCCGCGCGCCCGCATCTGGCAGCTGATCGAATCGGGCGCGCTGGACTTCAGCCTGTCGGGCATCAGCAACGCCGAGCGCGAGAAGTTCGCCGCCTTCGCCTGGTATTTCTCCAACAAGTACTACCTGCTGGTGCGCCGCGATGCCCAGGTCGCGCGGCTGGAAGACTTCGAGCGCAACCCCCGGCTGAAGCTGGGCGTGATCCGCAGCTTCCGCTACAGCGCCAGCGCGAACCGCCTGGTCGATGTGGTCGATGCCCGGCAAGGCCTGACCCTGTCCTCGGGCCTGACGCCGCTGTTCAAGGCCCTGCAGGCCAACCAGATCCAGGCCATGATCGTCGAGCCCTTCGACTACCCGACGCTGGAGTCGGAGCGCTTGCGCGAGCTGAGCCAGATCATCGAGTTCGGCGACCCGCCGGTGCCGCATGGGCTGATCATGTCGCGTGCGAGCTTGTCCGAGGCCGAGCAGGGCCGCTGGCGGGTCCTGGTCGACGAGATGCGGCGTGACGGCACGGTGCTGCGCATATTTGAGAAATATTTCAAACCCGAGCTGGCAAGGGCTATGGTTCAGTTCTGAAATCAAGAGGTCCTCCATCTTGGGCACCACCGGTCCACATGCCATGGGTTTGCGCTGGCGCGGCTTGCCGTGGTTGGTGCTGGCCGCCGGCCTGGGCCTGAGCCTGCTGGTCTGGCAGCAGCAGTGCCGCCACGAGGAGCGGCAGCTGCGCGCCGCCTTCGATGCCAGCCTGCGCGATGTCGGTCAGCGCGTCGAGCAGCGCATGGCGGCCCATGAACACCTGCTGCAGGGGCTGCGCGGTTTTGTCGAGGCCTATCCGCAGACCGATGCGGCGGCGCTGCGCCGCTATGTCGACGCCTTGCCGCTGGGCGCCGACTACGCCGGGCTGCAGGGACTGGGCCTGGCCTTGCTGGTCGATGCCACCGACCTGCCCGAGCTGCTGCGTCGGCAGCGCCTGGCCGGCAACGAGTCCTTCCGGATCTGGCCCGAGGGCCAGCGCCCGCGCCATGCCCCGGTGGTGCAGATCGAGCCCGGCGTCGCGCGCAACCAGCTGATGCTGGGTCGCGATCTGCTGGCCGAGCCGCTGCTGGCCGAGGTGCTGGAGGCGGCGCGCGACTCGGGCCGGCTGGCGCTGTCGACCAAGCTGGCCCTGCCGGGCCCGCAGACCGGCAACCCGGCCGGCTTTCTGATGGCCTTGCCGATCTACCGCGGCAATGAGCCGCCGACCTCGGTGACGCAGCGGCGCGAACGGCTGCGCGGCTGGGTGGTGGCGCCGGTGCTGGTGCAGGAGCTGATGGCCAGCCTCTATGGCGAGTTGCCGCCCGGTCTGCTGCTGACGCTGTACGACGGACAGGAGCTGGCTGCGGACCGGCTGCTGTACCGCTCGGTGCTGGCGGCCGAGGACGAGCCGGTCCGGCCGCTGCTGCAGGCCCAGGAGTTTCTGGTGGTGGGCGGCCACACCTGGACGGTGAGCCTGCAGGCTCAGCCGCGTTTTGCCAGCCTGCGCGGCGCGCTCGGCACCGAAGCCGTCTTGCTGGCCGGCGTCGGCCTGTCGGTGCTGCTGTCGCTGCTGGCCTGGCTGCTGGCCACCTCGCGGGGCCGGGCGCTGGCGCTGGCCGAACGCATGACCCGGGCGCTGCGCGAGAGCGAGCAGCGCTGGGCCTTCGCGCTGGAAGGGGCCGGCGACGGCGTCTGGGATCTGCACACCGCCGACGGCAGCATCAGCAGCTCGGCGCGCTGGAAGACCATCATGGGGCTGCGGCCCGGCCAGGGCGAGCCGAATCTGTCGCAGCTGCTGGCTTGCACCCATCCCGAGGATCTGCCGCGCCTGCAGTCCGAGCTGCAGCGCTGCCTGGATGGGCACAGCCCCAGCCTGGTCAGCGAGTACCGGGTGGCCAGTGGCAGCGGCGATTGGAACTGGGTGCTGGCGCGCGCCACCGTGGTCGAGCGCGACGAGCAGGGCCGGCCGCTGCGCATCATCGGCACGCTGTCGGACATCAATGCGCGCCGCCAGTCCGAGGAGCGGCTGCGCTTCATGGCCTTGCACGACCCGCTGACCGAGCTGGCCAATCGCGCCCATTTCGACGAGCGCATGCATTTCGCGCTGGCCAACTCACGCCGCTACAACGAGAACCTGGGCCTGATCCTCTTGGACCTGGACCGCTTCAAGCCCATCAATGACCAGTTCGGCCATGCGGTGGGCGACCAGCTGCTGCAGACCGTGGCGCGCCGCATCAAGAGCTCGGTGCGCGAGACCGACACGGTGGGCCGCATCGGCGGCGACGAGTTTGTCGTGCTGCTGACCGGCCCGGTGACGCGCGAGACCGCCCAGCTGGTGGCCGACAAGATCTTCAACCAGGTGGCGCTGCCGATGGAACTGAACGGCCTGCATATCGAGATCACCTGCTCGCTGGGCCTGGCGCTCTATCCGGAGGACGGCCAGGACGAGCTGAGCCTGACCAAGGCGGCCGATGACTCGATGTACCGCAACAAGCGCGCCGGCCGGCGTCTGATGGGCGGCGAGGCCCGGGCGCCGGGCGAGTTCAAAGCCCCCTGACCAGATCCATCGCGTCCTCGATGCGCTCGACCGCATGCACGGTCAGGCCCTCGAGATCCTTCTTCGGCGATCCTTTTGGCATATTGGCCTTGGGCACGACGGCGACGCTGAAGCCCAGCTTGGCCGCCTCCTTGAGCCGCTCCTGGCCGCGCGGCGCCGGCCGCACCTCGCCGGCCAGACCGACCTCGCCAAAGGCGATGAAGCCCTTGGGCAGCGGCCGCCCGCGCAGCGAACTCTGGATCGCCAGCAGCACCGCCAGATCGGCGGCCGGCTCGCTGATGCGCACGCCGCCTACCGCGTTGACGAACACATCCTGGTCCATAGTCGCGACGCCGGCGTGGCGGTGCAGCACGGCCAAGAGCATCGCCAGCCGGTCACGGTCCAGGCCCACGCTCAGGCGGCGCGGGCTCGGCCCGCCGCTGTCGACCAGGGCCTGCAGCTCGACCAGCATGGGTCGCGTACCCTCCAGCGTCACCAGCACGCAGCTGCCCGGCACCGGCTCGCCATGGGTGGACAGAAAGATCGCGCTGGGGTTGGCCACGCCCTTGAGCCCCTTGTCCGTCATCGCGAACACGCCGATCTCGTTGACCGCGCCGAAGCGGTTCTTGATCGCGCGCACCAGGCGGAAGCTGCTGTGGGTATCGCCCTCGAAATACAGCACTGTGTCGACGATGTGCTCCAGCACCCGCGGCCCGGCCAGCGCGCCCTCCTTGGTGACATGGCCCACCAGCACCATCGCGCAGCCCGTGGCCTTGGCCGTGCGGGTCAGATGGGCCGCGCATTCGCGCACCTGGGCCACCGAGCCGGGCGCCGAGCTGAGGTGCTCGGAGTAGACGGTCTGGATCGAATCGATCACGCAGAACGCCGGCTGCTCGACCTCGATGGTCGCCAGTATCTTCTCCAGGCTGATCTCGGCCAGCACCCGCACCTTGGCGCCGGCCAGGCCCAGCCGGCGCGAGCGCATCGCGATCTGGGCTCCGGATTCCTCACCGGTGACATACAGCACCGGCAACCGGGTCGACAGATCATCGATGGCCTGCAGCAGCAGGGTGGACTTGCCGATGCCCGGGTCGCCGCCGATCAGCACCACGCCGCCGGCCACGATGCCGCCACCCAGCACCCGGTCCAGCTCTTCCTGCCCCGTGGGGGTGCGCTCGAAGTCGCTGGCCTCGATCTCGCTGAGCGTGGCCACCGGCTGGCTCTTGGCCAGGGCCTGGAAGCGGTTCTTGCCGCCGCTGCCGCCGATCTCGGCCGGGCCTTCGATCAAGGTATTCCAGGCCCCGCAAGCCGGGCATTTGCCCAGCCATTTGGCGCTGGTGCCGCCGCAGTCGGAGCAGGTGAAGATGGTTTTGTCTTTGGCCATAGGGGGATTGTCGCGGCTGGTCTTGGCAGTGCGCCCGACCATGCAAATCTTCCATGTGTTGGAAGACATGCATGGTTGGAAGCGCGGGTCAGGCCGAATGCAGCAACTTCAAGGCATGCGGCAGCGACTGTGCCTTGGGCAGCCAGTGGTCGATCGCCGCGCCCAGCGCAACACCGAGCACCAGCATGGCCAGCGCCGCGCGCCAGGTGTGGCCCAGCGCCCGCAGCAGCCAGCCCTCGCGCTGGCGCCGCCAGGCGAAGCCACCGGCCAGCGCGGCCAACGCCACCTCGACCGCCACCGCCATCAGCACCTCGACGCCGAACAACGCAAACACTCCGGCGCCCAGCAGCCCGGCCAGCAGGCCGGCCATGGCCAGCACCGCGACCAGTGGCAGAACCACCACCGCGCCCTCGTCGAGCGCCCCCAGTGCCTCGCCACCGACCTTCAGTGCGCCCTCGGCGAAGTCGCCGCTGGCACCGCCGCCGCCGAAGTCGCCGCCACCACCGCTGCTGAACTCTGGCCCGGAGGAGCCGCCCCGGCGCGGCAAGGGCAGTTCGCCCGCGAGCTCGGCCGCATCGGGCGAGCCTTCTTCGCGGCTCAGCAGATAGGCCGCCCAGACCCGCAACAGACCAAGGTAGACCAGGTAGGTGAAGGGCAGGACCAGCGCAAAGCGCCAGGCCAGCGATTCGACACCCGCGGTGCGCAGCAGCGCGCCGCCCAGCCACAGGCAGCCCAGGGTGCAGACCGCGATCAGCAGCACATGCAGGCGTAGCCAGCGCTGGTGCCGCAAGCGCTGCCGGGTCTGCTCGATGAGCCTGCGCTCACTTCGGTGCTGAGAAGCCTGGTTGTGCATTGATCCTCCCGCTGTTGTCGGCACCGTTCCCGGCACTGTCTGCCGCACGACTGTAAAGCCCGCGCAGGCGCGAGCAGGCCCGCCCGTGCTACAAAGCTTGCCTGCGGCGGGCGATGAGCCCGCCGTCTTGCGTTCAGGAGCAGTGGTGATGGATTTGTCGGTGTGGCTGGCTTTTTTTGCGGCGTCCTGGGCGATCAGCCTGTCGCCCGGTGCGGGGGCGATCGCGGCGATGAGCGCGGGGCTGAACCATGGCTTTCAGCGCGGCTACTTCATGACCTTCGGCCTGGTGCTGGGCATCCTGACCCAGATCGTCGTCGTCGGCGCCGGCCTGGGCGCGCTGATCGCAGCCTCGTCGATGGGCTTTGCCATCGTCAAATGGCTGGGTGTGGCCTATCTGGTGTTTCTGGGCGTGCAGCAATGGCGCGCGCCGGCCAAGCCCATGGTGGCGGCCGATGCCGAGGGCGCCGCAGTGACGACGCGCGGCCGCCTGGTGTTGCGTGGCTGGGCCATCAACGCGGTGAACCCCAAGGGCACGGTCTTTCTGCTGGCCGTCGTGCCGCAGTTCCTGGATCTGGGCCGCAGCCTGGCGCCGCAATACCTGGTGATCGCGGCGACGCTGTGCTTCACCGACCTGGTCGTGATGGCCGGCTACACGGTGCTGGCCGCCAAGGTGCTGGCGGCGCTGCGCTCCGAGGCTCATCTGAAGCTGCTGAACAAGACCTTCGGCTCGCTCTTCATCGCCGCCGGTGCCTTGTTGGCAACCTTCAAGCGCGTGGCTTGAACCCCTTCCCCTATCTTTGAAGGCGGGCCGCCGGTGCCTTGGCAATAGGGCGGCTCGATTTTCTGATGCCCACCCTCGCGCAGCAACGCTGGCTGTTCTGGATTCCCACGCTGATCTGGGCCAGCACCTGGCATGTGATCCTCTACCAGCTGGCCTCGCCGGTGCCGGTGCTGAACTCGGTGGCCTGGCGCTTTGCGCTGGCGGCCCTGCTGCTGGTGGGCCTGGCGCGCTGGCGCGGCGAGAGCCTGGGCCTGCCGGCCTCGGCCCATCTCCTGATGGCGGCCACCGGTATCGTGCAGTACAGCGGCAATTACTGGTCGGTCTACGAGGCCGAGCGCCACATCCCCAGCGGCCTGGTGGCGGTGCTGTTCTCGCTGATGGTGTTCGGCAATGCGCTGTCGGGCCGGCTGTTCTTCGGCCAGACGGTGACGCGGCGCTTTCTGCTCGCGTCCAGCGGCGGGGTGCTGGGCGTGGTGCTGATCTTCTGGCCCGAGATCGCCGCCACCGGCGCGCGGCCGACGGCGGCGCTCGGTCTGGGCCTGGGCCTGCTGGCGGTGCTGTGCGCCTGCATAGGCAATGTGCTGACCCTCACCCTGACCCGGCGCCAGCTGCCCCTGGTGCCCATCCTGGCCTGGAGCATGGGCTATGGCGCGCTCTTCCTGCTGGCGCTGTCGCTGGGCAGCGGGGCCGGCCTGCAGTTCGACACCCGACCGGCCTATCTGCTGTCCCTGCTCTATCTGGCGGTGTTCGGCTCGGTGCTCGCCTTCGTGCTCTATTTCAAGCTGGCCCAGGCGCAAGGGCCGGCGCGGGCGGCGCTGACCGGGGTTGTGATCCCGGTGATCGCGCTGCTGATCTCGGCGGTCTTCGAGGGCTGGCAGCCGACGGCGATGTCGCTGGCCGGCATGGGGCTGAGCCTGGTCAGCCTCTATATCGCGACGCGGGCGCGCTGAGCCGCCTCGTGCTTCAGCGCCGCCAGCCGATTTCGCGGGCGCTGCGCTCGCCGACCAGGGTCTCGCCCAGGCCCACCGGGATGCGCGACTCGGTCTCGCTGAGCGGGATGCGGCCGGCCATCAGCTCGGCCTTCAGCTGGGGCAGCGGCGGGAAGCGCTCCGGCTCGGCATAGCCCGCGGGCGGCAGCGGCTGCAGGCTGGCGCCGTCGTACTTGTCGCTGGCGCCGAAGGTGTGCAGCAGTTCATGGGCGACCACGACCTGGTTGCTGCCCTGCTGGGCCGGGCTGGCGAACAGATGCGCCAGGCCCAACCGGCCTTTTTGCAGGCCGACCGAGTGCGGCAGGCGCTGGGTCTCGCGGCTCGGCGCATGGAACATCAGATAGAGCCGCACATCGGGAACCGGCGAGGTGGCCGGGGTCTCGCGCCAGGCCCACCAGCGCATGCGCAGGCTCCAGCTGATCGCCGCCAGCGGTCCGGCCTGGCGCGGCGGTGCCGGCGGCTGCTTGACCATGCGCCGGCCCAGCTCGAAGCGAAAGGGCTGAGCCAGCGCCAGACCATGGCGGGCCGCCTCGGCGGCGAAGAAGTCCTGCAGTGCACCGAAGGCTGCGCCGTCGAGCCGCTCCAGATAGGCCTCGGTGGCCGGCAGGCCGTCGGCGCTGATCGGGTAGAGCGCCACCACCTGGGGCCGGTCCCAGGCATGCATGCGCCAGCGGGCCAGCGCGGCGCTGAGTACGACGGCCAGCAGGATGAAGAGCAGGAGCAGCAGACGCAGGCGCTTGACCATGAGGTTTTTCTATTCGATGCCGGGCTTGCCGCGCCCGGCCTTGATGCCCGAACGCAGCGACTTGCCCTGCAGCCGGCGCTGCTGCGAGCCGTAGGTCGGCTTGGTGGCGCGGCGCGCTTTCGGGGTGTGGGCCACGCTGTGCACCAGCGCGACCAGCCGCTCGATCGCGTCGGCACGGTTCATCTCCTGGCTGCGGTGCTCCTGGGCCTTGATCACGATCACGCCCTCGCCGGTGATGCGCTGGTCGCTTAAGTGCAGCAGCCGTTCCTTGATCAGCGCCGGCAGGCTGGAGCGCTGGATGTCAAAGCGCAGATGGACCGCGCTGGAGACCTTGTTGACGTTCTGGCCGCCGGCCCCCTGGGCACGGATGAAGCTGAGCTCCAGTTCCCAGGGCTGAGGCTGCCAGTCGAGTTTCAACAAGCCCCCGGCTGGCGGATCTGCTGGAAGCGCTGCTCCAGCTCCTGGCGCAGCTCGCGGCGCAGCTGGGCCGAGGCGAAGCGGCGGCATTCGTCCGGCGTCACCGGCTTCAGCGGCGGCACCTTGGCCGGCTTGCCGGCGTCGTCGACCGCCACCATCGTGAAGAAGCAGCTGTTGGCATGGCGCACGATCTGGCTGCGGATGTTCTCGGCCACCACCTTGATGCCGATCTCCATCGAGGAACTGCCGGTGAAGTTGACCGAGGCCAGAAAGGTCACCAGCTCGCCGACATGGATGGGCTGGCGGAACATCACCTGGTCGACCGAGAGCGTCACGACATAGCGGCCGGCATAGCGGCTGGCGCAGGCGTAGGCGGCCTGGTCCAGGAGCTTCAGGATGGTGCCGCCATGCACATTGCCGGAGAAATTGGCCATGTCCGGCGTCATCAGGACCGTCATGCTGAGTTGGTGCGCCGGCATGTCCATGGTGTTCACTCCAGATGTTCGATATGCACAGGCACTCTTCGTGCCAGCGCACACATCAGCTCGTAGCCTATCGTGCCGCCGGCCTTGGCCACCTCGTCGATCGCCAGCACCGCGCCCTTGGGGCCGCAGCCCCACAGCGTCACCTCGCTGCCGAAGCCGGCCTGCGGCAGCTCGCTCAGGTCGACCGCCAGCATGTCCATCGAGACCCGGCCCACCGTGCTCGTGCGTTGGCCCTCGACCAGCATGGGCGTGCCGCTGGGGCAGTGGCGCGGATAGCCGTCGGCATAGCCGCAGGCGACGATGCCTATGCGCATCGCCCGCTCGGCGGTGAAGCTGCTGCCGTAGCCGACCGTGTCGCCGGGCTGCAGGTTCTGGATGGCGATGATCTTTGAGCGCAGCGTCATCGCCGGGCGCAGATCCCAGTGGGCGGCGTCGTGCTCGGGATAGTCCGGCACGCCGCCATAGCTCATCACGCCGGCGCGCACCCAGTCGCTGCGCACCCGGGCCGTGTGGCGCAAGGTGGCGGCGCTGTTGCTGACCGAGCGCTCGCCGGGCAGGTCGGCCGCGACGGCGTCGAAGGCCGCCAGCTGGTGGGCGATGCCATCGCCGCCCAGGCGGTTCGCATCGGCGTCGGAGAAATGTGTCATCAGCGAGATCTCGTCGACCTGGGGCAGGGCGTTGAGCCGGTTCCAGGCGGCGCGCAAGGCGCTCGCCGTGAAGCCCAGGCGGTTCATGCCGCTGTTCATCTTCAGGAAGACGCGGTGCGGCTCATGGGTCTTGTGCATCGCCAGCCAGTCGATCTGCTGCTCGCAGTGCACCGCATGCCAGAGCTTGAGCCGCGAGCACAGCTCCAGATCGCGGGTCTCGAAGCAGCCTTCCAGCAGCAGGATGGGGCCGCGCCAGCCCAGCTCGCGCAGGGTTTGCGCCTCGGCAAGATCCAGCAGCGCGAAGCCGTCGGCGCCGCGCAGGCCTTCGTAGGCCGCGGCCAGGCCGTGGCCATAGGCATTGGCCTTGACGACGGCCCAGACCTTGGCGTCCGGCGCGCAGGTGCGGGCGCGGGCGAGGTTGTGGGCCAGGGCGGGGACGTGGATCAGGGCTTCGATAGGACGCGGCATGGGCCGAATTGTGGCATCGCCCCGGCACGCCGATGGTGCAGGCCCGCTGTCCCCCAAAAGGGGTGCATGCTATAAAGCCGCGCTCTTGCCCATTTGTGAAACTTTGCTTCCGGGGGCCAGGCTGGCCCCAGTTCCCGCAGCATTTCCACGCAGTTCACTCACGGGCAGATGAAAAAAGGTTTCTACACCATCATGTCGGCGCAGTTCTTCAGCTCGCTGGCTGATAACGCGCTGTTCGTCGCCGCCGTGGAACTGCTGCGCACCTCGGGCGAGCCGGAGTGGCAGCGCGCCGCCCTGGTGCCGATGTTTGCGCTGTTCTATGTGATCCTGGCGCCCTTTGTCGGTGCCTTTGCCGACGCGGTGCCCAAGGGCAAGGTGATGTTCTACTCGAACAGCATCAAGGTGGTCGGCTGCCTGATGATGCTGTTCGGCAGCCATCCGCTGATGGCCTACGCCATCGTCGGCCTGGGTGCGGCGGCCTACTCGCCGGCCAAGTACGGCATCCTGACCGAGCTGCTGCCGCCCTCCCAACTGGTCAAGGCCAATGGCTGGATCGAGGGGCTGACGATTGCCTCCATCATCCTGGGCGTGCTGCTGGGCGGGCAGTTGGTCGGCCCGCATGCCTCGGCCTGGCTGCTGAGCCTCGGCCTGCCCGGCATCCACAGCGCGCCGCAGGCGGCGATTGCCAGCCTGGTCGGGCTGTATGTGATCGCGGCCCTGTTCAATCTGCGCATCCCGCGCACCGACGCGCCGCTGCAGCCGGTGGGTCTGGGGCCGCTGGGCCTGGTGCGCGATTTCGCCAATTGCAATTCCCGCCTCTGGCAGGACAAGCTGGGCCAGATCTCGCTGGCCACGACGACGCTGTTCTGGGGCGTTTCCGGCAATCTGCGCTATATCGTGCTGGCCTGGGCCGCCGCCGCGCTGGGCTATGGCACGACCCAGGCCTCCAGCCTGGTCGGCGTGGTGGCGATAGGCACGGCGGTCGGCGCCGTCGTGGCCTCGATGTATATGCGGCTGGAGCGCGCCACCGCGGTGATCCCGCTGGGCATCGCGATGGGATTGCTGGTGATCTTGATGAATGTGATCAGCAATGTCTGGGTGGCCGCGCCCTTTCTGATCGTGCTGGGCGGCATCGGCGGCTTCCTGGTCGTGCCGATGAATGCGCTGCTGCAGCATCGCGGCCACAACCTGATGGGCGCCGGCCGCTCGATCGCGGTGCAGAACTTCAACGAGCAGGCCTGCATCCTGGGCCTGGGCGCGCTCTACACCGGCATGACCAAGTTCGGCATGTCGGCCTTCGGCGCGATCACGATCTTCGGCATCGTCGTCGCCGGCACGATGTGGCTGATCAAGCGCTGGCACCACAACAACTGCCTGCGCCACCCCGAGGAACTGGAACGCCTGCTGAAGCTGGCGCGCAGCGACTGCCACTGAGGCAGGCCCGGCCGCCTGCCGACGACCGGCTGCCTAGACCTAGCTCTCAAGTAAACGAAGGGCCGTTCCCGAGTTTGCTTGACCCCCTCGGGGGGCCTGACGCGAAGCGGCAGGTCTGGGGGCGCTCAGGAGCGAGCCCGGGACTGGGCCGGGCTGCGCGGCAGCGGCAGACCCGCGCGGTCCAGCACCGCCTCGATATGCTCCGACCAGGCCCGCGCGATCTTGAAGCTGCCGCTGTGGTTCAGATGGATCTCGTTGTACCAGTCGCCGCTGATGCCGGCGCTGCCGGGCGTGGCCAGGGCCAGCGGCACGGCGGTGGAGTCGAACACATGCAGGCCCGGGTAGGCCGCCGTATCGGCCGCCAGGCTCTTCAGCAGCTGGGCCAGATGCATCACCATCAGGCGGCTGACCGCCGCCCAGTCGGCGCTGGGGATGTTGTAGGCCTTGAAGGCCGGGTACAGCCAGGGCCCGGCGCCCTCGGTGCCGGCCGGGCGTGGCATCGGCACCGCATAGCAGTGCATGAAGACCGGCTTGCCGGCGGCTGGCCCCTGGTCGCGCAGGCTCAGCAGATGGCGCAGATTGGCGCTCAGATAGGCCGCCAGCGTCTGCCAGCCCGGCTCGGAGAAATAGCGCGCCACGCCATGCGAGGGCGGGCCCCACTCGGTCTGGTGGCGCAGCAGGCGCAGCTGCAGCGGGGTCAGCTCGGCCGCCGGCAAGCCGGTCTTCATGCACTGCTATGC
>SCOI01000033.1 GCA_005503085.1 Burkholderiales bacterium C2
CACCCATCCAGCCCTCCCACCAGCGCCCGCGCCCGCGTGACGCCTGCCTCGGCCAGCACCGTCACCGCCAGCGCCGCCGTGACCTCGTTGGGGCAGTTGCAGTAGAGGATGAGTTCGCGGTCGCGGGGCAGGCTGGCGGCGTGGCTTTTGATCTGGTCGATCTCCAGCAGCAGGGCTCCGGGGATGTGGCGCGGGTCCACCGCGCGGCCGCCGGCGGCGCGCACATCGATGAATACCGGCGCCTCGCCCCGGTCCTGCAGCGCGGCGGCCTCGGCAATGCTGATGCGACAGCCGGCACGGGTGCGGCGCGCGAAGCGGCGGCGCTGCCACCAGCGCCGCAGGATCAGACCGGCAACGATCAGGGCCAGGGCGGCCAGTGCGACATAGCCGGCGCCGGCCAGCATGTCCAGCACCTGCTGAATCTGGTCGGACAGCATCAGGCCCAACAGCACAAAGGCGCCGCTCCACAACAGGCCGGCGACGAAGTCATAGGCGATGAAGCGCCGCCAGCTCATGCCCAGGGCACCGGCCATCGGCGCGGCGACCACCGAGACGCCGGGCAGGAACTTGGCGGCCAGCAAGGCGCGGCCGCCCCAGCGCAGGATCAGGCCCTCGCTCTGGCGCACGCAGGCGTCGGGCGACAGAGAGATGCGGCACAGCAGCTTCATCACCCGATGGCCCTGACGCTGGCCGGCCACGAACCAGACCGCATCGCCGGCAATATTGGCCAGCACCGCCACGACAAGCACCGCCCAGCCCGACAGCGTGCCCTCGGCTGCCAAGCCGCCCGCCACCACCAGCAGCGGCGCGGCCGGCAGGGGTGCGCCGGCGCGTGCCGCCAGGGTCACGAGAAAGACCAGCAGCACGCCGTGGGCAACAAGCAGTTCTATCAGTGAGCGCATGCAGCGGGCGAGTCCAAAAATGAAACGGATGAAAAAGGGCCGGGTGACTCATTCTCACCCAGCCCTTTTCTCAAGACATGCGACGCGGCGATTTCAGCCCCAGCCGCCGCCCAGCGCCTTGATCAACCCCACCGTGGACTGGTACTGTGCCGCCCTCACCTGCAGCGCCTGGCGGCGATTCGCCAGCTCGCTGCGGCGCGCGTCGAGCAGCTCCAGCTGGCTGACCAGGCCGTTGCGGTAGCGCGAGTCGGAGAGTTGCAGCGCGCGGGTGGCCGAGGCCACGGCCTGGGCCTGCACCTCGGCCTGAGCCTGCAGCAGGGTCAGGGCCGAGAGCTGGTCTTCGACATCGCGGAAGGCCTGCAGCACCTGCTCGCGATAGCCGGCCGCCGCCAGGTCCAGCTGGGCCGCCGCGCTCTGCACACCGGCCTCGCGGCGGCCGCCGTCCAGGATGGGCAGGTTCAGAAGCGCGTTCAGGCCCCACAGGCCGGCCGAGCTCTTGAACAGATCGGACAGCTCGGGCGAGGCGCCGCCGGCCGAGGCCGTCAGCGCCAGGCTGGGGAACCAGGCCGTCTGTGCTACACCCAGACGGGCCTGCGCGGCACGCATCGCGCTCTGCGCGGCCGCCACATCGGGGCGGCGCTCCAGCACCGTGCTGGGCAGGCCGGCCGGTACGTTCGGCAAGGTCTCGACCCAGACGCCCTCGGCCACGCTCAGGCTGCTGGGCAGCTCACCGGCCAGCACGGCCAGCGCATGCTCCAGCTCGGCCCGGCGACGGTCCAGCGCCAGCGCCTGCGACTGCGTGGCCGCGACCTCGGTGCGCACCCGCACCACATCGAGTTCGGCAATATCGCCGGCGGCATGGCGGCGCTCGGTCAGCCGCAAGGTGTCCTGGTAGGCGGCCACCGTCTCGCGCATCAGCGCGCGCTCGGCGTCCAGCGCGCGCAGCGCGAAGTAGGCCTGCGCCACATCGGCCTGCACCAGCAGGCGAGCGCTTTGCAGCAGCTGCTCGCTGGCCTGGGCGTCGAGCGCGGCCGCGCTGCTGGCCTTGCTGAGCCGGCCCATCACGTCGATCTCATAGGAGAGATTGACGCCGGCCGTGTAGACCGTGCCGGCATTGCCGGCGGCGCGCGCCGCATCGCCGCCCTGGCGGCTGGCGCCGGCGCTGGCGCCGAGCTGCAGCGCCCGGTTCGCATCGGTGCTGCGCAGCAGCGCCCGGGCCTGGGTCAGGCGCGCGGACGCCTGCTGCAGGCTGGTGTTGTGGGCCAGCGCGCGCTCGGTCAGTGCATCGAGCTGCGGGTCGGCAAAGGTCTTCCACCAGTCAGCCTGAGCCAGCGTGGCGCTGGCCGGCAGGGCCTTGTGCTTGAACGAGGCCGGCGTGGCCGGCAGCGCGTGCGGTTCGCTAACCGGCACGCTGGCGCAACCGGCCAGCACCAGCACGGCCAGCAGCGGCGTCATCAGTAGTTTCTTGCTGATCATGATCTTGTTCTCCTTCACTCGTGCTCGTGGCGCGGGGCCGCGGGCAGAGGCTTGGTCGAGGTGCCGGCGGCATGCGCCTGATGCGTGAGCTTGTCGTGCATCTCTTCGGAGCCGGCAAAGGCTTCCAGATGCGCGTCGGCATCGCCATGCAGCTTCAGCGGACGGTTGCCGGTCAGGCGGCGCAGCAGCACATAGAACACCGGCGTGAGGAACAGGCCGAAGGCCGTCACGCCAATCATCCCGGCGAACACCGCCACGCCCATCGCAGAGCGCATCTCGGCGCCGGCGCCGGTGGCCAGCACCAGAGGCAGCACGCCCATCACAAAGGCCAGCGAGGTCATCAGGATGGGACGCAGGCGCAGGCGGGCGGCCTCGATCGCGGCCTCCAGGGGGCTGCGGCCGGCGAACTCCAGCTCGCGGGCGAACTCGACGATCAGGATCGCGTTCTTCGCACTCAGCCCCACCAGCACCATCAGCCCGATCTGGGTGAAGACATTGTTGTCCCCGCCCGAGAGCCAGACGCCGGTCATCGCGGACAGCAGGCCCATAGGGACTATCAACAGGATCGCCAGCGGCAGGGTCAGGCTTTCGTACTGCGCGGCCAGCACCAGGAAGACCAGCAGGATGGCCAGCGGGAAGATCCACAGTGCCGAGTTACCGGCAATGATTTCCTGGTAGGTCAGCTCGGTCCACTCATAAGTGATGCCGGGCGGCAGCGTCTCGGCCGCGATGCGCTTGATCGCATCCTGGGCCTGGCCCGAGCTGAAGCCCGGGGCCGGGCCGCCGTTGATGTCGGCCGACAGGAAGCCGTTGTAGCGCATCGCCCGCTCGGGGCCGAAGGAATGCTGCACCGTCATCAGCGCCGACAGCGGCACCATCTCGCCGGTGTTGGAGCGCACCTTCAGCTGGCCCACATCCTCGGGCCGCGCGCGGTAGGCAGCGTCGGCCTGCACACGCACCGAATAGGTCCGGCCGAACTTGTTGAAGTCGTTGACATACAGGCTGCCAAGGTAAATCTGCATCGTGTCGAACACATCGGTCACCGCGACGCCCAGCTGGCGAGCCTTGGTGCGGTCGATGTCGGCATAGAGCTGGGGCACATTGACCTGGTAGCTGGAGAACATGCCGGCCAGCTCGGGCGTCTGGTAGGCCTTGGCCATGAAGGCCTTGACCGCCTGATCCAGCGCCTCGTAGCCGAGGCCGCCGCGGTCTTCCAGCTGCAGCTTGAAGCCGCCGGTCGTGCCCAGGCCCTGCACCGGCGGGGGCGGGAACATCACGACAAAGGCGTCCTGGATCTGGCCGAACTGCGCATTCATCGCGCCGGCAATCGCGCCGGCCGACAGCTCCTTGCTGGTGCGCTCCTCGAAGGGCTTCAGCGACACAAAGACGATGCCGGAGTTCGAGCTGTTGGTGAAGCCGTTGATCGACAGGCCGGGGAAGGCGATCGCATGCTCGACGCCGGGGGTCTTCAAGGTGATATCGCTCATGCGGCGGATCACGTCCTCGGTGCGGTCCAGCGTGGCACCATCGGGCAGCTGGGCGAAGCCGATCAGGTATTGCTTGTCCTGCGCCGGCACAAAGCCGCCGGGCACGGCCTTGAACAGGCCCACGGTCAGCAGCACCAGGCCGCCGTACAGCGCCAGCATTACCGCCTTGCGGGCGATGGCGCGCTGCACGCCGCCGCCATAGGCCTCGGAGCCGCGCTTGAAGACGCGATTGAAGGCGCGGAAGAAGCGGCCGAAGACCTTGTCCATGCCGCGGGTCAGCGCGTCCTTGGGCGCGTCATGGCCACGCAGCAGCATCGCCGCCAGCGCCGGCGACAGGGTCAGCGAGTTGATCGCCGAGATCACCGTCGAGATCGCAATCGTCAGCGCGAACTGGCGGTAGAACTGGCCGGTCAGGCCGCTGATGAAGGCCAGCGGCACAAACACCGCGACCAGCACCAGGGCAATCGCGATGATGGGGCCGGAGACTTCGCGCATCGCGCGGTAGGTGGCGTCGCGCGGGCTCAGGCCGGCCTCGATATTGCGCTCGACGTTCTCGACCACGACGATGGCATCGTCCACCACGATGCCGATCGCCAGCACCAGGCCGAACAGGCTCAGCGCGTTGATGGAAAAGCCGAACAGATGCATCACCGCGAAGGTGCCCACCACCGACACCGGCACCGCCAGCAGCGGGATGATGGAGGCGCGCCAGGTCTGCAGGAACAGGATCACGACCAGCACCACCAGGGCCACGGCCTCCAGCAAGGTGTGCACCACCGATTCGATCGAGGCGCGCACGAACTGGGTCGGGTCATAGACGATGCTGTACTCGACACCCTCGGGCATGCTCTTCTGCAGCTCGGCCATCGTCGCGCGCACCTGGTCGGAGATCTGGATCGCGTTGGAGCCGGGGGCCGCGAAGATGGGCACGGCCACCGCATCCTTGTTGTCCAGCAGCGAGCGCAAGGCATAACCCGAGGCGCCGAGTTCGATGCGGCCGAGTTCGCGCAGACGTGTCACCGCACCCGAGGCCTCGGTCTTGACGATGATGTCGCCGAACTCTTCCTCGTTCTGCAGCCGACCTTGCGCGTTGATGGAGAGCTGCATGTCCACGCCAGGCAGACCCGGCGAGGCGCCGATCACGCCGGCGGCGGCCTGGATGTTCTGGCCACGGATCGCGGCGACCACGTCACCGGCCGAGAGGCTGTGCTGGGCCACCTTCTGCGGGTCGAGCCAGACGCGCATCGAGTAGTCACCCGAGCCGAACAGCTGCACATCGCCGACGCCTTGCAGCCGCGCCAGCCGGTCCTTGACGTTCAGCAGCGCGTAATTGCGCAGATAGGTCATGTCGTAGCGGCCGCTCGGCGACAGCAGGTGCACGACCATGGTCAGGTCGGGCGAACTCTTGATCGTCGTGACGCCCAGGCGCCGGACCTCCTCGGGCAGGCGCGGCTCGGCCTGCGAGACGCGGTTCTGCACCAGCTGCTGGGCCTTGTCCGGGTCGGTGCCCAGCTTGAAGGTGACGGTCAGGGTCATCAGGCCGTCGGTCGTCGCCTGGCTGCCCATATAGAGCATGTCCTCGACGCCGTTGAGTGCTTCCTCCAGCGGCGTGGCCACGGTTTCGGCGATCACCTTGGGGTTGGCGCCGGGATAGTTGGCGCGCACCACCACGGAGGGCGGCACGACCTCGGGATACTCGGAGATCGGCAGCGCGCGCACGGCGATCAGGCCGGCCAGCACCATCAGCACCGAGATCACGCCGGCGAAGATCGGCCGGTCGATGAAGAATTTGGATAAGTTCATGGTGAGGTTCCTGCCTGATCAGCTCTTGTCCGCGGTCTTGGCTGCGGTTTTTTCTTTCGCCTGTACTTCCGGCTTCGCATCCATCGCGACCGAACTGGGCGCCAGCAGCGAGCCGGGACGCACGCGCTGCAGGCCGTTGACGACGATGCGCTCATTGGCCTTCAGGCCGCTGCTGACGATGCGCAGCCCGCCGGCGGGCGCGCCCAGGGTCACCTCGCGGTACTCGGCCTTGTTGTCGGCGCCGACCACCATCACGAAGCGCTTGCTCTGGTCGGTGCCGACCGCGCGCTCGTTGATCAAGAGGGCCTGCTGCTTGCCGGACTGGCCCAGGCGCACGCGGGCGAACTGGCCAGGCATCAGGCTGCCGTCCTTGTTGTCGAAGACCGCACGCACCCGCACCGTGCCGCTCTTGGCATTGACCTGGTTGTCGATCAGCTGCAAGCGGCCTTCCAGCGGCGTGCCGTCCTGGCCCAGCGTGCCCATCTGCACCGGGATGCGCTCGAGCTTGTTGCGCTCGGCGAGCGCCTTGGCGATCACGCGCTCGTCGGCGTCGAAGCTGGCATAGATAGGGCTGACCGACATCAAGGTGGTCAGCAGCGGCGCGCCGGGGCCGGCGGCCACCTGGTTGCCGACGGTGATCTCGAGCCGGCCGACCCGGCCCGACACCGGCGCGCGCACCTGGGTGTAAGAGAGATTCAGCCTGGCGGACTGCAGGCCGGCCTGGGCGGCGCGCAGATTGGCCTCGGCCTCGCGCAGCACCGAGCTGCGCTCATCGAACTCGCGCTGCGCGATCGCCTGCTCGGCCAGCAAGCGCTTGGCGCGGGCCAGCTCGGTCTGCGCGTTCAGCGCCCGGGCCTGCGCGGCGGCCACCTGGGCTTCGGCGCGCTCGGCCTCCGCGGCGTAGGGAGCCGGATCGATGGTGATCAGCAGATCGCCCTTGCCGACCAGCGCCCCCTCGCGGAAATGCACGGCCTGCACGGTGCCCGGCACGCGCGGACGCAGTTCGACGCGCTCGATCGCTTCGAGCCGGCCCGAGAACTCGTCCCAGGTGGCCACTTCGCTGGACTGAACGGCGGCCACCGAGACCGGGGTGGCCGGCGGCGCGGCAGGCGGGCTTTCGGCCTCGGCGGCCTGGTTGAGTCCGAAGAAGGCCGCGCTGACGGCGGCGATCGCGGTCAGCGCGGTGAAGGTGGAGCCGGCCAGCCACAGGCGGCGGCCACGAGACGGGGTGTGGTTCTGAGACATGGGATGAACTCCTGGCGGATGTTTTTTGAGAAGCAATGCAGCGGCCTCACCCAGACCTCGGCGGGTCTGCGCGAAAACGACGAAACGGGAGCAAAAAGAGGGGGCTGGGCGCCTAGGCCGAGACCCGGGGGTTCAGCCGGCTACGGCCCTGGACCTCGTCAACAGCGGCGACAGGCGGAGCGGTGAAAGCGTGTCATGATGTGCGCTAAATCCATATTCATAATGACCATTACGATTTATGGACTGCAATGTAGTCGCCTTGTTTTATGGCGTCAAGAGATTTATTATCGATCACTATGGAAATCAACGACGCCAAGGTTTGCAAGCCACGCGGCCGGCCCCTGTCCTTTGATCGGGACAAGGCGCTGGAGCAAGCCATGCATGTGTTCTGGCAGCGTGGCTATGAAGCGGCCTCGATTGCCGAGCTGACCGCCGCGATGGGCATCACCGCGCCCAGCCTCTACACCGCCTTCGGCGACAAGGAGCGCCTGTTCCTGGAGGCCATCGAGCGCTATGCGCTGGGCCCGGCCGGCGGCTATCCGCGCGCGCTGGAAGAGGAACCGACCGCCCATGGCGCGATCAAGCGCCTGCTGGAGGAAGCCGCCGAGGAGCTGACCCGGCCCTGCCACCCGCGCGGCTGCATGGTCGTGATGGCCGCGACCAACTGCTCCGAGGCCTCGGCCCATATCCAGGCGGCCCTGGCCAAGCGCCGCGCCGCTGCCGACAGCGGCCTGCGCTGCCGCATCGAGCAGGGCATACGCGACGGCGAGCTGCCGGCCGACACCGACGCCGCCGCGCTGGCCAGCTTCTACAGCACGGTCTACCAGGGCATGTCCATCCAGGCCAAGGACGGCGCCAGCCACGAAAGCCTGCTGGCCACCGCCGCCGCCGCGATGCGCGCCTGGCCCAGCGCCCGGCCGGCAACAAAAGAAACAGCCTGAGCCCGGCCCGGAAACGCCGCTGAAGCCAGCGGCTCGCAGACTGCCTTCCAACGCGCCGATGCCGGCGCCGCGAAGGACAGACCATGCAACACCCCGCCCGACACCGCTGGCTTGCCACCCTCCCGGCCCTGGCCGCCCTGGCCGCTGCGGCCTTCTTCTCCGCCTGGGCCGGCGCGCCGGCGCGCGATGAGCCACAGCTGATCACGCAGATCGCCGAGTTCCCGCTGCGTCTGGACCGGCCCGGCCGCTACCGCCTGAGCGCGACCATCGACGTGCCGGCCGGCCGCAGCGGCATCGTGATCAGCGCGCCCGGTGTCGAGCTCGACCTGGGCGGCTTCAGCCTGCGCGGCCCGGTGCTGTGCAGCGTCGAGGTCGATGGCACCGAATGCGACACCGCGCCGCGCGCGGACCTGGCCGGCCTGCAGATCAGCGCGGCCGATGTGCGTGTGCACAACGGCCATGTGCGCGGCTTTGCCGGCACCGGCCTGCGCCTGGACGCGCGCGCCAGCGTCGACGATGTGCTGCTGAGCGACAACGCCGGCCCGGGCCTGCACGCCAACACCTCGGCCTCACAGCCGGTGCGGCTGCGCCGCGTCCAGGCCCTGCGCAACGGCGGCGACGGTTTCTGGGTGCAGAACGGGCAGCTGGAACAATCCGGTGCGCGTGCCAACAAGGGCCAGGACTACGCGCTGGGTGCGCTGGCGCGGCAGCTGTGAACCGCCCAGGCGTGCGGCAACAGGCAAGGCAGCAGGCCCTGCCGGCCGATCTGCGCGGCATAGGCGCGGTCACCTGCACCCTGCTGCTGCTGGCCGGTGCCGCCCTGCCCGGTTGGCGCTGGCTGCAAGGCCTCGCGCCGACGCCCTGGCAGCTGGCGATCTGCGCGCTGCCGCCGACCCTGGGCCTGGCGGCGATGGCCGCGGCGACACCGCCGCGTCGAACTCTTGTGCATCTGTTCGCCTGCCTGCTGATGCTGCCCTTGCTGCTGCTGATATGGGGTAGCAGCCTGCCGGGCGCCATCGCCGCAGCGCCGTCGCCCGGCACTCGGCTGGCAGAGGCGCGGCTGTTTGACGGCGCCCAGACCGAGCAGGAGATCGCGACCGGCGGACCGAACCCGGTCGGCCTGGCGCGCATGCGCGGCGCCCACTTCGCCGACGGCAGCGAGCTGCGCCTGCTGCGCTTCGAGAGCGCAGAGGCGGCCGAGCGCTATCTGGACTTCACCGCCGCAGCGTTGCAGGGCCGTCGCGAGCGACTGGGCGAGCGGCCGGTGCTGCGCCTGCACCAGCAGGCCTGGATGGAGCGTCACGGCGCCGATCTGCTGGAGCTGCGCGCCGCCTCCGCCGAGCAGGCATTGGCCCGCCTGCAAGCCCAGGGCCTGCCGGCGCCACCCGAGGCCGCCCCCGCCGACGAACCGAGCTACTGGCCGTTCGCGCTCGTCTATGCCGGCGCACAACTGCTGTGCCTGCTGGCCTTTGTGCGCTGGGTCGGCCGGCGCGCCTAGCTCCGGAGCAGGGCGGCATCGGCCGCCTCGCGCAGATGGCGGTAGACGGTGGTGCGTGAGATGCCCAGCTGGCGCGAGGTGCGGCTGACGCTGCGGCCGCAGCGCTCGTACTCGCGCAGCACCAGCTCGGTACCGTGGCGCTGCAGCGCCGAGCCGGCCAGGCCGGCAACCGCCGGCAGCTGGGCGGCCACATCATCCGGCGTCAGGACCTGCCCCTGGCGATGCAGCAGCATCCGCGTCAGCACCGCGCGCAGCTCGCGGAAATTGCCCGGCCACCCATGGCGCTGCAGGCGCGCGATGGCGGCCTCGCTGATCTGCGCCCGTGCGTCCAGCCCGGCCAGCACGCTGCGCACCGCCAGCGCGAAATCGCTGCGGCAACGCAGCGGCGGCAGCGCGATCTTGATGGTGTTGAGCCGGTACAGCAGGTCGTCCCGGAAGCGCCGCGCGGCCACCTCGGCCTCCAGATCCACATGGCTGGCGGCCAGCAGCTGCACATCGACCTTGCGGGCCGCAATGCCACCGACCGGGCGCAGCAGCTGGTCGTCGAGAAAGCGCAAGAGCACGGCCTGCAGCGGCAGCGGCAGCTCGCCGACCTCGTCGAGCAGCAGGCTGCCGCCGTCGGCGCTGGCGATCAGGCCGGCATTGCCCTCGCGGCGCGCGCCGGTGAAGGCGCCGCCGACATAGCCGAACAGCTCGGCCTCGAACAGCTCGGCCGGCAGCGCGCCGCAATTGACCGCGACAAACTCGCCGCGCCGCCCGCTCAGCTCATGAGCGCGCCGCGCCAGCAGCTCCTTGCCGGTGCCGGTCTCGCCCTGGATCAGGATGGGCGCGCGCATGGCCACGGCGGCACGCAGCACGCGGCAGGCCTCGGCCACCGACGCATCCTCGGCCAGCATCTCCGGCAGCGGGGCCGGCGAAGGCCCGGACAGTGCCGCCGCCGGTGCGACCGACGGCGCAGCGGACGATGGCCGCTGCGGCAGCGGACGGGCGATCACGCGCGCCACCAGCGAGCTGCCCAGCGCATCGCGCAGCTGCAGCTCGGGCTGGCGGTGCAGGCGCGCCAGCATCAGATCGAAGGGCTCGCCAAACAGCTCCTCGAACGAGGCGCCACGGCGCGCCTCCAGCCCCGACAGCAGGACCGTGCCGCGCTGGTTCAGCGCCAGCAGCCGGCCGCGCTCGTCGAAGGCCAGCAGGCCGGCGCTGAGCGTGGCCAGGAACTCGGCGCGCGGATGCAAGGCCAGTATCAGATGGCTGCGCATCTGCTGCAGCAGCAGGCTGTTCTCGATCTGGGTGGCGGCCATCTTGACCAGCACCTGGGTGTGCTGCTGGCGCGAGGCGTAGTAGGACGAGGCATCGAGCACGCCGACGATCTCGCCCAGCGCATCGCGCACCGGCGCGGCGCTGCAGGAGATGTCGCCGAGCTTCAGGAAGTAGTGCTCCGGCCCGGTCACCGCGACCGGCGCCCCGGTAGCCAGGGCCGTGCCCAGGCCGTTGGTGCCGCAGAGCTGCTCGCTCCAGCAGCTGCCGGCCAGGATGCCGGCATCGGCATCGCTCATCGCGAAACGGTTGTCGGCATAGAGGTCGAGGATGACGCCGTCCCGGTCGGCAAAGGCCAGCAGGAAGTTGGAGCCGGCGATCTGCTGCGACAGGGTCTCCAGCTCGGCCTGGGCCAGACGCCGCACCAGCGCGGCATGCTCGCGCCGGCGCGCCAGCTCCATGCCCTCGACCACCTGGCGCTGCGGCGCGCCATCGATCGCCAGGCCGGCGCGCGCGCAGCGGGCCCAGCTGTCGAGGATGGTGGCCGACGGCATGCCTTCCGGCGGCATCCAGGCCATGCCCCGCGAGCGCAAGGCCCGCGCGTGCGCCAACGTACGCTCGCTGTCTGCCATCGTCTGTCTCCTGGCTGACCGATCAATGCCGGTTCTGGCTGGCGACGGTAGCAGGTCCACCGGCGCTGCGGCAATTGCACAGAATCTGTACGGGTGCCAGGGCCACTGTGCCAAGACTGAACAGCTTTCCGGCGCTACGCCCTGGGAAGCCGGCCTGGTACGCGCTTTGCGGTGACCAAAGCGCCGTGCCCCGAGTGCGGCATCGACACCACAACAAACCGGAGACGACAACCATGCCCATCCAACAAGCGGCGCTCGCGGCCCTGGCGCTGATCGCCTCGACGGCCCTGGCCCAGCCGAACATCGACAAGCTCAAGCAGTTCAAGGTGGCCACCACCGACCTGAACATCCCCACCGTGCCGCAGACCGGCCGCAATGCCGATGCGATCCGCGAGAACCTCAAGCGCATCAAGCTGCCGCCCGGCTTCAAGATCGAGCTCTATGCGGTGGTGCCCGACGCCCGCCATATGGCGGTGGCGCCCAACACCAATATGCTGTTCGTCGGCACCCGCAAGACCTCGGTCTGGGCCGTCACCGACCGCAACAGCGACGGTGTCGCCGATGAGGTCAAGAGCTTCGCGCCCTCGCTGAAGTTCACAAACCCGAACGGCGTCTGCTGGACCAAGGACGGCTTCCTGATCGTCGCCGAACACAACCGCGTGCTGAACTTCCCGGCCGCCGAGTTCTTCTACGAGGGCCCGGATGTCGCGGTGATCGAGGTGGTCGGCCAAGGCAAGCTGATCCCGCCCGAGGAGGAGAGCTTCAACCACGGCGCCCGGGTCTGCAAGATCGGCCCGGACGGGATGCTCTACGTCTCGCTGGGCCAACCCTTCAATGTGCAGCCACGCGACAAGCTCAAGCTCTACAACGAGTGGGGCATTGGCGGCATGGTGCGCATGAACGCCTTTGACGGCAGCAAGCGCGAGGTCTATGCCACCGGCATCCGCAACTCGGTGGGCCATGACTTCAACCCCAAGGACGGCACGCTCTGGTTCACCGACAACCAGACCGACGGCATGGGCGACGACATCCCGGCCGGCGAGATCAACCGCATCACCGCCAAGGGCCAGTTCTTCGGCTACCCCTGGCGCCAGGGCAAGACCCGCATCACCGAACACGGCTATGACAAGGACCCGCTGCCGGCCAATATCACCGACCCGCAGGTCTACACCATCGCCCATGCGGCCGATCTGGGCATGAGCTTCTACACCGGCAAGCAGTTCCCGGCCAAGTACCAGGGCGGCTTCTTCTCGGCCCAGCACGGCTCGTGGAACCGGACCAAGCCGGTCGGCGCGCTGGTGCTGTTCACCTCGCTGAAGGCCGACGGCACGGCCGACAAGACCGAGGTCTTCGCCGAGGGCTGGCTGGACGAGAACGGCCTGTACCGCGGCCGGCCGGTCGATGTCGCGGTGATGAAGGACGGCTCGCTGCTGATCAGCGACGACTTCGCCGGTGCGCTCTACCGCGTCAGTTATTCTGCGCCCTGAGCTCTCGTGAACCGGGCCCACCTCGCGGTGGGCCCTCTACTTCCAAAGCCATGCGTTCACTCCTCTTCATCGCCTTGCTGGCCGCGCTGCCGGCCGAGGCCCAGGACATCGCGGCCGGCCGGGCCAAGGCGCAGGCCTGCGCGGTCTGCCATGGCCCGCTGGGCCTGTCCAGCCAGCCCGACGCCCCGCATCTGGCTGGCCAGAGCGCCATCTATCTAAGCAGCCAGCTGAAGGCCTACCGCAGCGGCGCGCGCCTGCATGAGGTGATGGCCGTGATGGCCAAGCCGCTCAGCGACGCCGACATCGCCAATCTGGCCGCCTGGTACGCCGCCATCCGCATCGAAGCCCATGCGCCGAACTGAGATCGCGGCCGCCTGGCTGCTGCTGGCCGCTGGCGCGCAGGCCCAGACCCACACGCTGGAGCGTGTCGTGCTGGACAGCGGCGGCGTCGAGCAGCGCCTGTTCGACACGCCGTTCGCGGTCAGCGTCGTCGACGCCGAGCAGTTGCGCAATGCCGGCGCGATGGTCAATCTCAGCGAGGCGCTGCAGCGCGTGCCCGGCCTGGTCGCGAACCAGCGCCACAACTATGCCCAGGACCTGCAGCTGAGCTCGCGCGGCTTCGGCGCCCGTGCCACGTTCGGCGTGCGCGGCCTGCGGCTTTACAGCGACGGCATTCCCGCCAGCGGCCCGGACGGCCAGGGTCAGGTCTCGCACTTCGACCTGGCCGGGGCGCAGCGCGTCGAGGTGGTGCGTGGGCCGTTCTCGGCCCTCTATGGCAACAGCTCGGGCGGCGCCATCCTGCTGCACAGCGCCGCGCCGACCGAGCGCCGCCTGCTGCTGGACAGCGATATCGCCAGCAACGGCCTGCGCCAATGGCGCCTGGGTGTGGAGCTGCCGGCCAGCGAGGCGCGGCCCTTCAGCGTGCGCGCCCAGCTCTCCCGCTTCGAGACCGATGGCTTCCGGCGCCAGAGCGCCAGCCGCCGCGATCTGGCCAATCTGCGCCTGGCCTGGGATGGCGCGCAGGACCGCGTCGTGCTGATCTTCAACGCGATCGACCAACCGGCCCAGGATCCACTGGGCCTGAACCGGGCCCAGCTGACGGCCGACCCGCAGCAAACCATAGGCCTGGCCCTGCCGCAGGACGAGGCCGGCGAGCCGGACCGCTACAACACCCGCAAGAGCACCCGCCAGCAGCAGCTCGGCGCCAGCTGGCGGCACCGCTTCGCCGATGCCGGCGCGCTGCAGCAACTGCTGCTCAGCGCCCATATCGGGCGCCGCGAGGTGACGCAATGGCAGTCGATTCCCGTCGCCACCCAACTGGCCAGCGAGCGCCAGCCCGGCGGCGTGATTGCTTTCGAGCGCGACTACTACGGTATCGACGGCCGCCTGGTCTGGCAATGGCCCCTGGCCGACGAGCGCCGCGCCCGCCTGGTACTGGGCGCCAATCTGGACGATAGCGACGAGGACCGGCGCGGCTACGAGAACTTCAGCGCCGGCCCGGCCGAGACCCGGCTGCTGGGCGTTACCGGCCGGCTGCGGCGCAATGAGCGCAACCGCCTGGGCGGCCGCGATCTCTACGCCCAGGCCGATATCGAGCTGAGCGCGCGCTGGCAGGCCAGCCTGGGCCTGCGCCGCGGCGAGACCGAGTTCAAGGCCCGCGACCGTTACATCGTCGGGGCCAACCCGGATGACTCGGGCCGCCAGAGCTACCGCTACACCAACCCCTTCGCCGCGCTGCAGTGGCGCGCGCTGCCCACGCTCAACACCTATCTGAGCCTGGGCCGCGGCTTCGAGTCGCCGACCCAGGGCGAGCTGGCTTATCGCAACGACGGCCAGGCCGGCTTCAACAGCGGCCTGCGGGCCCAGACCAGCCGCCAGCTGGAGCTGGGCGCCAAATGGCGGCCGGCGCCCGAGCTGGCCCTGGATGCGGCGCTGTTCCAGGCCAATAGCCGCGACGAGATCGGCGTGGCCAGCAATAGCGGCGGCCGCGCCACATTTCGCAATGTCGGCCGCACACGCCGCGAGGGCGCCGAGCTGGACCTGCGCTGGCAGATTGCACGCGGCTGGCGCAGCCAGTTCGCGCTGAGCTGGCTGGACGCGCGCTACCGCGACGGCTTCACGATCTGCGCCGCCGCGCCCTGCAGCAATCCGACCCTGCTCGTCGCGCCGGGCCGGCGCATCGCCGGCACGATCTCGCGCAGCGCCTACGCCGAGCTGGCCTGGGACGCGAGCGCGAGCACCCAACTGGCGCTGGAAGGCCGCGCCCAGGGCCGCCAGCAGGTCAATGACATCAACAGCGACGCGGCCGCCGGTTACGGGCTCTTGAACCTGCGCGCGCGCTGGCAGACCCGGCTGGGCCCGGGCCGGCTGGAGCTGCTGGGCCGCATCGAGAACATGGCCGACCGAAACTATGTCGGCAGCGTCATCGTCAACGAGGGGAACGGCCGCTTCTTCGAGCCGGCGCCGGGGCGGACCTGGCTGCTGTCGGCGCGCTGGTCGCAGAATTGGTGAGGGCCGCCTCACGCAGGCAGGCCATCAGCTGCTCGCTGGCCGGCGTGCGCAGCCGGCCGCGCATCGTGATGATGCCCACCGGCGGCAGCTCGATGCCGACCGCGATCTTCAGCACCTTCACCAGGCCCTGACGCTCGAAGTGCAGGGCCACCGAGCGGGCCCAGAAGCCTAGGGCGCGGCGCTGCTGCATGAAGTTCAAGGTGACCAGGAAGGAGGCGGACTCGATGATGTCGGCCGGCGGGTTCAGCCCGTTCTTGTAGAACTGCTGGTTCAGCTTGATGCGCGACGAGGCCCAGGGCGGCGGCATCACCCAGGGCTCGCCGACCAGGTCCGCCCAGCGGGGTCGGGTCTTGCCTGCCAGCCCATGGCCGGCCGGCGCGACGATGCACATCGGCTCCTCGTACAGCGCTTCCATCTCCAGGTCCGGCGCCGCATAGCCGGGCTCGAGCCGGCCGACGAAGAGATCCAGCTCGCCGACCCGCAGGCGCGGCAGCAAGCGGGTCAGATCACCCTCCTCGATCGCCACCGTGGTCTGAGCCGAGCGCGCCTTCAGCAGCGCCACCGCGCGGGCCAGCAGCACCGGCGTGGCCACCACCATCGCACCGACGCTGGTGCGCCCGGCCGCGCCGCTGGCCACCGCGGCGATCTCGTCGCGGGTGCGCTCATAGTCCGACAGCACCGAGCGCGCGAAGCGCACCACGGCCAGGCCATAGGCGGTGGGCTCGGTGCCACGGGTCGAGCGGACGAACAAGTCCAGCTCGAACAGGCGCTCGATCTCGGCCAAGGTCTTGGAGACGGCCGGCTGGGTCAGCGCGAGGAACTCCGCGGCCCGGCCCAGATGGCGGAACTGGTCCAGCGCCACCAGCAGCTGCAGATGGCGCAGCTTCAGGTTGGAGCGCATCACGCGGTCGATCTTGCTCATGCCTGTTTTCCGCTACATGCCGAATTCGGCAAGAAGACAGTCCTAATCCTCATTGGATTGCCATGATAAGAGCGCCAACAATGGGCCAAAGCCAGATCACAAACCAGCAGGAGACAAGCACCATGACGATCAAAGGATCCAGCCGCCGCCAGTTCGTTCTCGGCACCGCCGCCGCCCTGGCCCTGCCCTTCGGCCGCGCGCTGGCCAGCAGCTATCCCGAGCGGGCGATCACTTTCGTCTGCCCCTGGCCCGCCGGAGGCACCGCCGACGCAACGATGCGCGCGCTCTGCGCCGTGGCCGCCAAGACCCTGGGTCAGACCATCGTCGTCGACAACAAGGCCGGCGCCTCCGGCATGCTGGGTCTGCGCAGCATGGCCTCGGCCAAGGCCGACGGCTACACCATCGGCCAGATTCCGATCTCGGTGGCGCGCTTCTCGCAGCTGGGCAGCGTGCCACTGGATCCGCTGAAGGACCTCAGCTACATCGCCCGCGTCTCGGGCCAGACCTTCGGCATCGTCTGCCAGGCCTCGGCGCCGTGGAAGGACATCAAGGAACTGGTGGCCTATGCCAAGGCCAACCCGGGCAAGCTCACCTATGCCAGCGCCGGTGTTGCCGGCGCCACGCATGTGGGCATGGAGGAGTTCGCGCAGGCCGCCGGCATCGAGATGCTGCACATCCCCTACAAGGGCGGCGCGCCGGCGCTGCAGGGCGTGCTGGCCGGCGAGGTGAACCTCTTGATCGACTCGACCTCCTGGGCGCCCCATGTCCAGGCGGGCAAGCTGCGCCTGCTGGGCACCTTGGGCGCCAAGCGCACCAACGACTTCAAGGAGGTGCCCACGATCAGCGAGCAGGGCTATCCGGTCGTCGTCGATGCGCCCAATGGCATCGGCGGCCCGAAAGGCCTGGACCCGGCCATCCTGGCCAGGCTGCGCGCCGCCTTCAAGCAGGCGGCCGCCAGCCCCGAGTTCGCTGCGGCCTGCGACAAGATCGACGCGCCGCTGATGTATCTGGACGGTCCGGACTATGAGAAATACGTGGCCCAGACCGTGGTCAAGGAAAAGGTCTTGATCGAGCGACTGAAGCTGCGCGAGCTGCTGGCCAAGGGCTGAACACCATGAACGATGCGCCGCTGATACGCCTGCACGCGCGGGACAATGTGCTGATCGCGCGCCGCGCCATCGCGCTGGGCGAGGCGCTGCCGGGTCTGGCCGCCCGGGCCCGCGCCCAGGTGCCGGCCGGCCACAAGATCGCCGCCCGGGCCATCGCCGAGGGCGAGCCCGTGCTGAAGTACGACACGGTGATCGGCTTCGCGGCCCGCGCGGTCGAGGCCGGCGAGTACCTGCACACCCACAACATCCGCCACGAGGAGCGGCACGAGGGCTATGCCTATGAGTTCGGCACCGACCAGAGACCGGTGGCCCTGCTGCCCGAAGACCAGCGAGCGAAGTTCATGGGCATCGTCCGCGCCGACGGCCGGGTCGCGACGCGCAACTACATCGGCCTGATCGCCTCGGTGAACTGCTCGTCCACCG
The DNA here is from genome assembly GCA_005503085.1 of Burkholderiales bacterium C2. Classification (GTDB taxonomy): domain Bacteria; phylum Pseudomonadota; class Gammaproteobacteria; order Burkholderiales; family Burkholderiaceae_C; genus Roseateles_E. The sequence goes on from SCOI01000033.1 coordinate 17,694, forward strand.
TGATCCACAAGGTGGCCCAGTGGTTCACGCCGGAGCGCTTGGCGGCCTATCCGAATATCGACGGCGTGGTCGCCTTCGCGCAGACCAGCGGCTGCGGCATGTCCTCGCCCAGCGAGCATTTCGATGTGCTGCGCAGGACGCTGGCCGGCTATGCCCGCCACCCGAATCTGGGCGGCGTGATCGTCGTCGGCCTGGGCTGCGAGCGCAACCAGGTGCCGGAGCTGATGGCCTCGCAAGGCCTGGCCGAGGGGCTACAGCTGAAGAGCTTCGTGATGCAGCAGACCGGCGGCACGCGGGCGACGATCGCGGCCGGCATCGCGGCCGTCGAGGCCATGCTGCCGGCGGCCAATGACATCCGGCGCGAGCCGGTGCCGGCCAGCCATCTGAAGATAGGCCTGGAATGCGGCGGCTCGGACGGCTTCTCGGGCATCAGCGCCAATCCGGCGCTTGGCGCGGCAATGGACATCCTGGTGGCCCATGGCGGCACGGCCATCCTGTCGGAGACGCCGGAGATCCACGGTGTCGAGCATCTGCTGACACGCCGTGCGGTCAGCGAGGCCGTCGGCCGCAAGTTACTGGACCGGCTGGACTGGTGGAAGCGCTACACGGCCGGCCACAACGGCCAGTTCAATGGCGTGGTCGGCCCGGGCAACCAGGCCGGCGGCCTGGCCAATATCGTCGAGAAATCGCTGGGCTCGGCGATGAAGGCCGGGACGACGCCGCTGCGCGCGGTCTACGAATACGCCGAGACCATCACCGAGCGCGGCTTCGTCTTCATGGACTCACCCGGCTACGACCCGGTGGCCACCACCGGCCAGATCGCCAGCGGCGCCAACGTCATCTGCTTCACCACCGGCCGCGGCTCGATGTTCGGCTCCAAGCCGGCGCCGACGATCAAGCTGGCCTCGAACACGCCGATGTTCGAGCGTCTCGGCGAAGACATGGACATCAACTGCGGCCAGGTGATCGACGGCCGGCTGAGCATCGAGCAGATGGGGCAGGCCATTTTTGAACACATCCTGCGCACGGCTTCCGGTGAAGCCACCTGCAGCGAGAAACTGGGCCTCGGCGACCATGAGTTCGTTCCCTGGCACTTGGGCATTGTGAGTTGAGATCCCATCGATGAGTCATGACCTGACCCTGCGCAATAGCGAGCTGCTGCGCACCCGGAACTTCATCGCCGGCACCTGGTGCGCGGCGGCCTCCGCAGCGCGGCTGCCCGTCGTCAATCCGGCCGATCAAAGCCTGATCGCCGAGGTGCCGGACAGCGCCGCCGCCGACGCACAAGCCGCCGCCGATGCGGCGCACGCGGCCTTCCCGGCCTGGCGAGCCACGCCGGCCAAGGCGCGCGCGCAGATCCTGAAGCGCTGGCTGGCGCTGATCCTGGAACACCAGGACGATCTGGGCCGGCTGATCTCGCGCGAACAGGGCAAGCCGCTGGCCGAGGGCCTGGGCGAGGTGCTGTATGCGGCCAGCTATGTCGAGTGGTTTGCCGAGGAGGCCACGCGCATCTGCGGCGATGTGATCGCGCCACCGGTGGCGGGGCGGCGCATGCTGGTGCTGAAGGAGCCGGTCGGCGTGGTCGCGGCGATCACGCCCTGGAACTTCCCGGCCGCGATGATCGCCCGCAAGATCGCGCCGGCGCTGGCGGCCGGCTGCACCGTGGTCGCCAAGCCGGCCGAGGACACACCGCTGACCGCGCTGGCGCTCGCGTACCTGGCCGAGCAGGCCGGGCTGCCGGCCGGCGTCTTGAATATGGTCTGCGCCTCGCGCGCGCAGACGCCGGTGGTGGTGGCCGAGTGGCTCAGGGACGGGCGCGTGCGCAAGATCAGCTTCACCGGCTCGACGCCGGTGGGCAAGCATCTGGCGCGCGAGTCGGCCGCCACCTTGAAGAAGCTGTCGCTGGAGCTGGGCGGCAACGCGCCCTTCATCGTCTTCGACGATGCCGATCTGGACGCCGCCGTCACGGGGCTGATGGCTGCGAAGTTCCGAAACGGCGGCCAGACCTGCGTCTGTCCGAACCGGGTCTATGTGCAGGACGGGGTGTTCGAGGCTTTCGCCGACAAGCTGGTGGCGCGGGTCAGCGCGCTCAAGGTCGGGCCGGCCACCGAGGCCGATGCGCAGATCGGCCCGATGATCAATGAGCGCGCGGTCGAGAAGATCCTGCTGCATATTGCCGATGCCCTGGCCCAGGGCGCGCGGCTGCTGACCGGCGGCACCCGCGTGCGCGAGGAGCTGGGCCCCAACTATGTGGCGCCCACCGTGCTGGCCGAACCCTCGGGCGCGGCCCTGGTCTGCGGCGAAGAGACTTTTGGCCCGGTGGCGCCGCTGTTCCGATTCAAGACCGAGGCGGAAGCGATCGCGCTGGCCAATGACACGCCCTTCGGCCTGGCCGCCTACTTCTACTCACAGGGCGTACAGCGCATTCACCGTGTCGCGGCGGCGCTGGAAGCGGGTATCGTCGGCATCAACGAGGGTGCGGTGGCAGCGGAGGCCGCCCCCTTCGGCGGTGTCAAGGAATCGGGGTACGGCCGCGAGGGTTCGCGCCAGGGCCTGGACGACTATATGCATCTCAAATACCTCTGCCAGGGCGGCCTGGCCTGATCGATCACACCATGAGCAACACATTCAAGGCCGCGCTGCAGCGCGGCGACGCCCAGATCGGTCTGTGGCTGTCTATGGCCCAGTCCTACAGCGCCGAGATCTGCGCGACGGCCGGCTTCCAATGGCTGCTGATCGATGGCGAGCATGCGCCCAACGATGTGCGTTCGACCCTGGCCGCGCTGCAGGCGGTGGCGGCCTATCCGGCCCATCCGGTGGTGCGGGCGGTGCAGGGCGAGACCGCGCTGATCAAGCAGCTGCTGGACATCGGGGCCCAGACCCTGCTGGTGCCCATGGTGGACACGGCCGAGCAGGCGCAGGCCCTGGTCTCGGCCTGCCGCTATCCGCCGCAGGGCGTGCGCGGTGTCGGCTCGGCGATCGCCCGGGTCTCGCGCTGGAACGCGCGCAAGAACTATCTGGACGAGGCCAATGACGAGGTCTGCCTGCTGGTGCAGGCCGAGACCGTCACGGCGCTGCGCAATCTGCAAGCGATCTGCGCGGTGGACGGTGTCGACGGCGTCTTCATCGGCCCGGCCGATCTGGCCGCCTCGATGGGCCATCGCGGCAAGCCCGGCCACCCGGAGGTGCAGGCGGCGATCGAGCAGGCCATCCGCACGATCACGGCCAGCGGCAAGGCCGCCGGCACCCTGACCAGCGATGTGGCGGCGGCACGGCGCTATCTGGCGCTCGGCGCGCGCTTTGTGGCGGTCGGTATCGATGTCAGCCTGCTGGCCCAGGCCAGCCGAGGTCTGGCCGCCGAGTTCGGCCTGGGCGAGGCGCCTCCGGCCCAGCCCAGCTCTGCCGCCTACTGAAACCAATAGCAAGAAAGCGAACGAACCCATGAAGACCTACAAGATCGCCGTGATCCCCGGCGACGGCATCGGCAAGGAAGTGATGCCCGAGGGCCTGCGCGCGCTGCAGGCCGCGGCCCAGCGCTTTGGCTTCCAGC
>SCOI01000034.1 GCA_005503085.1 Burkholderiales bacterium C2
CAGGTCGCTTTGCCGCAACGGCTTTCCGCAGCCGTGGCAGAAATAGACCGTCTTGCCATTGACCTTTTTCGGGCTGTTGGCGAAGGACTTCAGGTGTGGCATGGGCGTCGGCAGGGGGTGGGTTTCAGACTTCCAGCAGCGGCACGGTGCTGTTGGCCATGTCGTGCGAGCAGTCGGCCAGGAACTGCGCAGCGCCGTCGCTGATCCATGAGTGGCATCGCCACTGGCGGTCGGCGCCGTCGTACTGAGTCAGCACGCTCGGGCGCAGCGTGGGTGCGTCGGTGCTGCCGTTCCACGTCCAGCAGCCGGTGCCGGCCCGCGTGGTGTTGCCCTGCAGCACCGGCAGCGTCAGCAGTCCGGTCGGCCCAGGGATGCGCAGCGCCAGGTGCGTGGCCTCATGGGCTTCGCACTCCACGTAGCCTGCGCCGGGCACCAGCAGCATCGGTTTTGCTTTCATCATGGGCTCGCGGAGGGGATGGGAATCAGAAGTAACTTGCCCGCCGCACCGGCTCAAAAGGCCCGGCGCTCGGCGGCGAGTAAAAGTGCCGGCCGGTCCTGTCAACGTTGACCCGCGCCAGGTCGGCACCAGCCTTCCACAGGGAGCTAGCGGCGGTGATCTTGTAGAGCTGGCCGTCCGGGATCAGGCCAATGGCCTCGCGCGTGGTGACCACCGTGTTGGTGCTGGCTGTGCGGTCGGTGGCGCCTACGTCACTGGTGATCTTCTTCGCCGCGCCGCCAGCTACGGCGTTCTTGTCCACCAGCACCTTGCCCGTTGCCCAGTCGGCGCTGACCATGATGTTTGCGCCGCTGCGTGTGTCACCGTCTGCCAGGATCAGGGCGTTGTTGCGGAACGTGACGCCGACCAGGTTGGTGTTGGCGCCGTTGTAGGTGATGACGGTCACCGCAGGGCTTACGCCCGTGTCCTGGCCGCGCGGGAACGTGCCGAACGGTGCGCCGATGTGGAGATGGTGCTCGATGCGGTAGTCGCTGGCCAGGAAGGCCGGCAGTTCGCCCGGGTTGTTCCACATGCCCATCAATTCGCAGTTGATGGACGTGTTGCCGTACCAGTGTGACAGCGCACCGCTGCCGCACTGGAAGGCGACATAGCTGTTGGTGACAAGGTTGTACCGAAGGATGCTCCCGTCGTCGCCGATGTCGACGTACAGGCCGCCACCGTCGAACGTGTTGTTGCCTGTGCCGTTGGCCCAGCGGTCGTACCAGTTGTGCTCGCTGATGAAGGGCTCGCGGTAGCCGTTGGCCGTCGTTGTCGCAATCTGGATGTACTCCGCGCCACCCATCGCCGAGCACTTGTTGCCATCCGTCGCGTAGTTGTGATGGCTGCGCCCGGTGATGCCGACCTTGAACGCGCTGAAGAAGCTCCCGGCGATCTGCTGGCCGGTGTTGTGGTGGATGTCGATCTCGCGCCGCGTGGTGGCCACGTTGCCCGTGGACGAGATGATCGCCATCGCAACGCCCGTGCGGCGGAAGTCGTTCTCATAGGCTTCAAAGCCGGCGCTGATGCGGTTCGCATCGCCATCGAGCGCGAACAGGCCGCCGCCGTCCTCGCAGCGGATGCCGCGCACGATGAGGTGCGTGTCCGAGTTGTAGAGGTAGATGTAGGGCCGCAGGCCCAGCATGATCTGGCCTGCACCCAGCACGGTTGATGGGTCGTTGCCGGCGCCTGGCGTCAGCAGGCCGGCGCCAGAGAGGTACAGCCGGGTGAAGATGCTCCCGCCAACGCTCTCGCGGCCCAGGTCGATGTTGAACCGCAGCGTGTCGCGGGTCATGCCGTTGACAAACTGCCCTTCGTAGCTGCCCTCATAGTCGCCGTTGATCGAGCCGAAACCCTTGTTGCCGGTGCTTCGCTGGTTGGTCGTGCCAACCCAGGTGTCACCGACCTTGACCAGGATGTCGTTGGTCAGGTTGTGCCAAGCGAACTGGATGTACCAGCCCTTCGGATAGCCGTGGTTGTCGGTGGCGTCCCAGGTCCAGTCAGCAGCGACCGGGAACATCCGGTAGCGGATCGTGGGCATGCCACCGGGCGCGACGCCGGGCGGGTCATAGGGCGCGATGAATGCCGGGTTGCCGTCCGCGCCGTTGAACTGCGTCTGCGTCAGGCCGTTGTGTGCTGCCTTCGTGGGGTTGATTTCCCAGACCGAATCGCTGGCCAGATAGATGCCGCCCCCCGCGCCCGGGTTGAAGTTGAACGCCATGGAAAGGTTCTTCCAGGCGAGCGCGGGCGTGCTGCCGTTGTTCGCGTCGCTGCCCCGGTTGAAGTCGATGTACCGAATCGGCATCGCTCAGTCCCGGAAGATGATTTCGTAGTCCAGCAGCTCCACCGTGTCGGGGGCAGTCACGGCCGGCACCCAGAAGCTCAGGTACAGCTGCTGGGCGATGTCGAAGTTCGTCGTGCGGTTCTGAGGCGTGTTGGTGGCGCCGTTGGGGATCATCAAGTGATTGGCCACAAACACTGTCGAGGACACGATGTTGGCCTCGCTGAATGCCCACGCACCGATGCCATCGGTATTCGCCAGCGCACAGGTCGCAAAGCTGTTGTCGCTGGCCGAGTTTGTCGTGCCCAGGCGCAAAGCCGGAGACGGCGCGGCTGCGGTGCCGGTGTGCCGGCAACGGAAAGACGCGCGGAGCCCGGTGCCGGCTCGCAGCAAGCCGATTGGCAGCAGAATCGAACCAGATGACACCATCGGGCCAGCTGGAAGCGCGAGCTTGCCAGCCGCCGCGACCGATACGATGCCGGCGCCAATTGCACCGTCACGCTTCGCCGACAAGGTCTGCATGCCGTTGAGCGTCCGCAAATAGGTGCCGTCCCACTGCATGAGCGAGCCGCAGGCAGTGGGCCCAACATCAAGGACACGGACAACCGCGTTGACGGCAATCTGGCCGGCTGCTGCGGCGGCCAGGGCGTTGACCCAGGTATAGGACGGCCCCCCAGCCCCTGACACCGGCGACACAGGCTTGCCATCGGGCCCCAGCAGCGAACTGGTCGCAGGGTCAAACCGCACCTCGACCGGGCTGGCCGGCGCGGCCACCACTGCGACGGCCACGCGATCGCCCAGGGCGTCGGTTTCCTCGGCGGCCGACAGCGTGCGCGTCTGCCCGGCCTTGTAGCCGTGCCAATCATTCAGAAAGCGAATCGTCATCCTGCACCTCGTCAGTAGAGGGTGGCCCGGCGGCGCTGCGCCGTGGCCCGGCCCTTGGTTTTTTGTCGTGCGGCCGTGGAGCACGCATCCAGAAAGCGGGCCATGGATCGATCGGACTCGGTCGGGTTTGACCAGTCAACGTCGGCCATGGCAAAGAGGGTCCACTTCGCGCCATGCACCAGCGTCTCGCTGTGGAGCTCGGCGATCCAGTCAGGGACTGATGTGGCGGCGAGGCTGGGCCGCAGAGAGACCTTCAGCTCGACGGAGCGGGCATCTATCGGCACCGGGTTCAACCGCAGCTTGTCGGCGGCCAGCCAGACGAATGTCGACTGCGAGCCGGCGTCCACCTCGGCATCGGCCGACACCTCGTCATACAGCGTTACGCCCTTCTCGTCTCCGACGTTGGCGCGGAAGAGGCGCACGACGCTGCTCTGCGCCGGCAGCGCCAGCGTGTACTCGGTCTGATCCACCACGGTGTTGAAGGGCGTGACGTCTGCCATCCAGATGTGCGTGCGCTCGCAGAAGTCGCGGGCAGCCTTGCGCAGATGGTTGATGGCCAGGAACGCCGGCGCTCCCTTGACCTCGGGCAGCAGCTCGGGCAGCAGGTCCTCGAAGGTCACGATGCAGCCCCCACAGGCTCAGGCGCCATGGGCAGGCGCTTCAGGTTCGGGTTGTGGCCCGTGAGCACCGTCGAGCGCGCATTGAGCGAAGCGACGAACAGGTTCTCGTACTTGTTGCCCTTGGCATCGTCGATCGCGCTGTCGGCCTTGCGCATCAGCATGCGGGCGCAGATGTAGTTGAGCAGATCCATGCGGTTCTCATCGCCGATGCTGATCTTCACGGTGCTGGCGCCGGCCGCGCCGTAGATCTCGGCGCCATCAGGGCCACCCGCAGGGATCCGCGCCGGCACAGGCACATAGGACATCAGCACCCACAGGCGCTCAGCCGGCACGCCGGGCTCAACAAAGAACTGCCGCGGCGTCTCAGGGTCGAACACGAACTGGCGAACCTTCGTGCCGGTCAGCGCATGCCAGTTCGGCTGGCCCTGGTCCAGCAGGCGGCGCTCGATCGGCGCCGGGATGGCGGCGCCTGGCGTCAGGCCGTCGGTTCCCATGTTGCAGATCAGCTCCAGCAGTTGCATGCCCTGCACGTCGGCCGATGGCGCGACGCCGTCGACCTTCACGTCAGTGGTGGGCAGCAGCTCGATGCTCTGCTTGGTGCCCGGCTTGAGCCGCACCGCGTCGATGCGGCTGCAGGCGCTGGGCAGGTAGATGGCCAGCAGCATCTGCCCGTCGTTCAGGGCATCAACCATGGCACGCTCGGGATGAACCGTGTACTGCGGGTCATCGTCCTGAAGCATGGCCGAGGCCTGCCCCAGGAGATCCTTCACGAGCGTGCTGGGCATGGCCTCAGTCGGCCTTCAGGGCGTCGATCACGAACTGGCGCAGGCCATCGCCCTTCTTGGCGTGATGCGGCTTTGCCAGCCCGGCCTTCACCGCGAACTCGCGCACCTCGGCGTCGCTCATCGAGCCCAGGTCGTACTTCACGCCATCGGGCGACTCGATGACGAACGGCGAAGCAGGCGGAGCCTCCTTCTTGACCAGGTCGCCGGCAGGCGGCAGGCTGGAATCACCGGACGGAGGCTCCAGATCAGCCGAAGGTGCGGATGCAGGCGCGGCTGCCGGAGGCGCGGCCGGAGCCGGGGCCGGCGCGACCTTTGCGGCCTTCACCGGCGCATCAACAGCCTCGTAGGCCCGATACCCGCAACCAGCCGCCTCGATCAGCTTCTCGGCCACATCGGCAGGCAGGTCGGCAACGACGTCGCCCTTCTCGTTGGCCTTGAACTTGAAGACCTGGCCGGCGAAGTCGACGTCGATCACCTCGGTCGGATTGCGGCGAAATGCGTGAACCTTCATGGCTCGTCCTCGTAGTTGTGGCTGATGGCCATGCGGCACTGGTGCTTGAGCTGGTCATCGGAGAGGCGGGCGGCTTCGCTGCGAGAAATGCCCAGCGAGTGGGCATACTTCTGCAGCGCTTCGCCGCCCATGTGCATGTAGTTGTCGCGGTTGACCCGTACGGGCTCCGCGACAACTTCAGCGGCGCTGTTCATCAGGCGATGCCGATGGGGGCCGGTGCGACCAGCAGCGTGGCGCGCACGATCTGGCCGGCAGGCATACCTGCACCGGCGATCACGAAGCCCCAGCCTTTGGTGTCGTCCGTCTGGGCTGCCGCAGTCAGCGGCTTGGCCAGGCGAGTCAGCGCCGCAGCTGCGATGCTGGTCGCGCTGACGAACTCATTGCCGCAGGTACGCGCGCCATCGGCACTGCCGTAGGAACCGCTCAGGTAGCCGAATGCCGCCGTGGACGAGGCATTGCCGGCGCTGTTGTGCGCAATGAAGTCGATCGGCACGCAGCCTTGAGGCACCGGACCCATCTCAACGACGTCGCCGATCGCGGCGCCGCCAACGGGCACCACGTACTCAGCGACGATCGCCACCAGGCTGACGGCATCGAGAGCCGAAGGCACCGGCATACGCGCCAGAACTTGTTTGGATTGCTTGAGAGCCATGTTCGCTCCTATGTGGATGCTGAGAAGAAGAGCCCGCCGCAGCGGGCCCTCGGCGTCAGACGGCGGCGGTGAAGGCCGAGTCGACGGTGATCTGGCCGTAGTCCATGTCGTTGTACTGACACTTGTCGGCGCCGAAGATCATCTCGAAGAAGAGGATGTGATCGTGCTTGCGATCAGCGGTGTCCTCATCCAGAGCGACCTCCAGGCCGTCGGCCATACCCTTAGTTCCGTGGGCGACAGCACCGGCGTTCGCACCCATAAGGTGCGAGCGCGCCGCCGGGATGTTCGCGCCAACGCCGTAGTCGTTGAACTTGACGCCCGTCTCCATCTCGTCGACCAGGATGCCGTTGAACATGCCGGCGCCACCCTTGAAGATCTCCGACTCTTTGCCGATGGCGGTGGTCAGGGCCTTCTGAGCCTCAAACCAGCCCTGCGCGCCGACGTCGTCGCGGATGTCTTGCAACACCTCGGGCATGCAGGCCAGCACGAATACCTTCTTGCCGTTCTTCATGATCGGCGTCATCTTGACCGCCTTGTTGGGCTGGCCGCCCAGCATCTTCTTGGCCTTCGTGCGCAGCTTGTTGATGCTCGACAGGTTCAGCTTGTCGCCAGCAACCAGCGTCGCCTTGGTCGCGGTGCCCGCGGTGCCGGTGAACAAGTGAGCCGAGTCGGGGGCACGCAGCGCGTTCGGGTAACCGGTGTAGTCGGTGCCGAAATGCTGGATCTCGTCGCCGACGCCGCGCGCGCCGGCCAGGGCCATCGTCAGAACCTCCTCGTACATCTCCTTGATGTAGTCGGTCAGACGCTCGCGGCCTTGCTTCTTCAGGTTGAAGCCGACGCGGGTCTGTTCGATGCGGGCACCGACGTTCACGCCATGGCGGAACTCGTTGATGCGCATCGTGTGGCTGGCGTGCTGCAGGCGGAACTCATTGCCGGCGAGCTTCTTGCCCTCGGTGATGGGTGCGCCACGCAGCTTGGCGACCAAGGCGGTGGTAACTTCATCGCCATTGCCGCCCTGAGTCGAACCCTTCTCGGTGTCGACCTTGCGGATGATGGCCGAAGGCGTACCTTCCTCGCCGATGTGGCGAGCAAAGTACATCTCCTTGATGGAGTCCTGAGCGACTTTCGCCGCCCAGGCCTTGCGCTTGTTGGGATCGCTCGGAAGGATCTGAGTACGTGCCATGTTTCCTCCTATGGTGTGGAAGGCACATGGCGCACTCTTGCGCGCCTGTTTCTGCCGGCCTTAGCCGGAGCGCTTAGCAGGCTTCCCGAGCTTGACTGCCTCGGGGGCCTGCACTAACAACCGGGCGACTTGCCCATGTTTGTGCAAAAGTGTCAGCTTGATTTCCTGAGAGTCAACCCCTCCGCCGATGAGAGTCAGCGTTTCGCCGATCTTGATGTCGATGGCGCACTTCGAAACCCGGGAGGCAACTGCTGTCATGCTTCGTCGAGCAGTCGTGCTTGCTGTGCAGGCGACAGGCGGTTGTAGGCCTCCTGGTAGGCCTGGCCCTCCAGCTTGCCAAGCGCGTCGAGCGCATCACCGCCGGTGTTCGGCGTGGCCGCGACGGGCAGATCGCGCAGCGTGATCGGAGCCGCAGGAGACTTGCGCGCAGCGGGCGCTGCAGGCGTGGCCGCAGCAGCCGTCGGCGCCGGTGCAGCCTTCACGCCGCGCGTCGCGCACAGTGCCTCGTGCGCCAGCTGGGCGAGCTCGTGGAACTTCTTGCCCTCGTTGTTCGGATCGGCGGCCACGGCGCGCAGCATCGCGTCATAGGCGCTTCCGACCTTCGCATCCGAGTAGTCCAGCTGGCCGGCCGTCTTCGACTGCGTTGCGATGCTGCGCAGCACCCGCGTCTGGTAGGTCTGCTGCTGCTGGCGGTTCAGGTCCGCGATGGTCTCGGCGCGCGTCTCCTGGCGCGTGAGATCGTCGCGACGGTCGCGCAGCTCCAGCAGCTTCTGGCCGCGCTCCGCGTCCGACAGGTTGCCGGCCGCCCAGTCATCCTCGATCTTCTTCTCGTCGGTGCTGAGCTTGGCCCGCTCGGCCTTGAAGTCGGTCTTGTCGACCTCGAATGCGGGTGCATCGGGCTCATCGGCCGCAATGGCTTCGAGTGCTTCGACGTCCAGCGCGGGTTCGTCGGCCTTCGTGCTGTCTGCAGCGGCTGTGGTTGCGTCGCCTTCGCCGGCAGCCTGCGTGCCCTCGCCTGCTTCCGTGGCCTCGCCATCGGCCGCGCCGGTGTCGGCGTCATCTGCATCGTCGTCGTCCTCATCGGGAACGACTTCCAGAGGCTCATCATCGCCCAGCGGATCTTCACCGCGGGCAATGGCTTCGTCGATCTTGGCCGCGAGCGCTTCGGATGCGGGCGGCTGATTGGTTTTCATGTTCATGGTCACTCCTGCGAGCTGGTTGTGGGTTGATTACTTCTTGTCGGCCGCGACAGCCTCGGTGGCGCCGGTGACCTTCTTCAGGTTCTCCAGCTCCTTCCGGGCCATGGCTTTGGCGCGCGCCAGGCGCTTCGGATCGCTCTGGATCTCCTTCGCGCGGATCAGGGTGCGCATGTCCTCGCGGATCTCCCATTCATCGGGCGCGCGAGGCGCGGATGCTTTGACGTCTGCCATGTCAGGCTCCTTGTGAGACGCCATCAGGCGCCATGGTTTCAATGCCCTGCATGGCTCCATCAGCCTGCAGGGCGCTCGGGATCTGTTCGGGTGCAGCGGGCTGGACCGGCATCGGCTCAGCGGCTGGCGGGACATCGGCGCCGGTGCCCTGGCCATCCATGTCCTGAAAGCCGGCCGACTTCAGCAACTGATCAGCCACCGGCATCGCGCCGGGGATCTGGACCGCGACCTGTGCTGCCTGGGCTGCCATGTAGATGGTCTCCAGGCGCTTCGCCATGCCCTCGGCACTCAGCTTCTCGCCCTTGGCCTGCGCTTCCAGCACCGTGGCCTTGAGCTGCGCCATCTCGGCTTCGAACTGCGCCTTGGCGCGCTGCTGCTGCATCTGCTGCGCCTGGATCTGCTCGGGCGTCAGCTTGCCGTCCGGGTCAGCCTGGCCGGTGACCGAGCGGATGCGCTGCAGCACCTGCTGCTTCTTGGGCAGGTTCGGATGGATGTCGAACAAGATGTCGAGCATCGCGATCACCACGTTCGGGGCTGCGGCCGCGAGCTGGGTGAAAACCTGCATCAGCTGCTCGAAGGCAGCCTCGGCGTAGGCCTGCTTCCAGGCCTGCTCCCCCACGACGAAGTGCGCGCGCCGGGCGCTGAGGTCGTTCTTGTAGCTGCCGTCAGGGTTCAGCTCATTGACGCGGACCCGCTCCCACTTCTCGCCCGGCACGCGGACCGTGCGCGGCTGCAGCATGAACTGCTCGAGCAGGCTGAGCGTCAGCTCGCCCTCAAGCTGGCGCGCGAACAACAGGTTGTCGAACAGCTGGGCGGTCAGCAGGCTGCCCTGCTCTGCCTTTGCCAACACGGCCTTGCCGCTGGTGGCCGTCGTATCGAGGCCTCGGTTCTCGCCGGTGACGCCAGACATCTGGCGGATGGACATGATGTCGCGCTCGGCCAGGGCCAGCTGCTTCTGAGCCTTCCCCAGGTCATCGCGATCCTTAACTCTGCCGGCGGACAAGGACCCATCCGCAAATACCGCGATTCCGTTTGGATCATCCAACTCGGCCCGGATCTCTTCCAGGTCCATCACCGCGTCGTTGATGGCAGTCTTCTCGACCATGAGCTGGTTCTTGGCCGCCTCCCAGACCGACCGAGACATCCGGCTGTTCAGAGCGTCTTGCGGGCCCAGCAGCGGGAAGATCGGCGGGTACGGCAAGCCGGTGCGGCGGTTCCGATATGCCCAAACCGGGATGAACGGGAACCGGTCATGATTGAACGGGCTCGGCGCCTCCAGCAGCGTGTCGGCCTCGGTCATGATCGCAACGTGGATCTCCCAGGTCACCGGGTCACCCAAGCCCTCATCGTCGAGCTTGCGCTTCACGGGCTCGCGGCTCCAGCATTCGATCAGCATCACGCGCTCGCGCGGGTTCCACATGTCGACCGGGCGCACCGAGTTGTAGTCGTCTGCTTCCCAGTCGCCGCTGAAGTGATCCAGGCCGGCAATCTGACCGCCGAGCCATGAATTGAAGCTGGTCATCTGATCGCCGCTCTGCATCACGGCGCGCAGCTGCTCTTCCTTGTCCGGGAAGCAGGCGATGGCGACATCGAGGTCGACCACCTTGATGCGGAAGTGGTAGCGGCCGTCGGTCAGGTCGCGCTTCGTGGCCTGGCTGTCGTGCAGGTGATTGCGCCAGCTGTCGGCGCCGATGAACACGATCGGCCCGGACTTGTCACCACGAATTCCGACCTCGATCCAGCCCATGCCCGCCTTGAAGGCGGATTCGGCAGCGTCGGAGCGTTCGAACTCGGCATTGTTCGTCGCGTCCAGGTACTTCATGACCTTGGTCTTGATCGAAGCATCCTCATCAGCCTCGGGACCTTCGTCCTCGGCGATCACGATGAAGTCGACCCGGGCCCGGCGCTCGGTGCCGATCAGCCAGTCGATGGTGGGCTTGATCTCGTTGTAGACGATGACAGGCTGCCCGCGCTCGCGCAGCTCCTCGGCGCGCTGCTTCTCGATCTGCTCGTTGTCGTAGTAGGCCTCGCACTTGGCCATGAGGTTTCGATTCGACGACTGCCGCATCGCCTCATGGATAAACCAGCCCATGCGCTTCCGATGGCGCTCTTCGGCATCGGCGCGGTTCTTCTCGGTGATCCGAGGCGCCTGGACGCGCTCGGCCTTCGGAATCGTCCGCTTCAGTTCTGGTTGTGCCATGTCAGACCACCGCCTCGCTGATCACCTTGCCGGTGTTCTTGTTGGTCGCGGTGACCTCAAACATGGCCTCGCCGGACAGGTCGCGCTTGATCCGCTTGGGCGCCGGCGGCATGTGGATCAGCTCGGGCGCGAAACGCACCACGCAATCCACCAGGGCCAGGAACGACTGCTTGTCGTTGCGGTCCTTGCCGAGGATCGTCAGCGCCTCCAGGCACTCGCGATAGCAGTGCTCGCTGGCAGAGCCGGTGCACTTGCCATTGCCGTCGAACCCGACGAACTCGCCGATCGCGCGCCGGCTGATCACCCAGATGCCGCATCCCTCGCCAGCGACGAAGATGTTGCTGGCCGGCCAGATGCACAGGCAAGGCAGCGCGCGCCGGTGATCGCCGACCCATTCCAGGCTGACCACGAAGCCGCGGTGCTCGAAGGTCTTCCATGCCTGTTCGCCACCAGCTGAAAACAGCGGGCGGCCATCAGGGCTCAAGACAGGAGAAAGTTGCATGCTCATCACCTCCGGCGATTGCGGTTTTTGAACTTGGCCAGCGAGTCTTGGGAGTCCTCGCTATAGGCCTGATAGCCCTGGGCGTACTGGCGCCATCCATCGGCGCCGTGGCTTGCCCAGTTGTGCAGAGGCTCTGTGCTCCAGACGCCCTGCTTTTCATTCCAGGTGAACTGGTAGCCGTCGAGGCAGCGAATGCCATTGCCGGCGCCCATGTCCTCGCCCAACGTCTCGTCGGGCTTGTAGTCATCGAACCAGTGATTGCCGCGCAGAGCTGCGCGCGTGATCTCGATGCCGGTGCTGATCGTGGCGACGCGGGGCACGACGACGATGTTTCGCATGCCCAGGCCGGCGAGGATGCGGTGCTTCGTTGTGACCACCTCGCCCAAGATCTCGGTGTCGGCGTCGTGAGGCAGGTAGTGCTTGCCCCAGGCATAGCCATGGCGCAGCCGATGGGCCTCGCAGACCTTCACCCACCAGTGCGTCAAATCCTTCCCGTTGCCCTCGATGTAGTAGAACCAGCGATGCTGCAGGCCCACCTGCTGGTGAAACCAGATCGTGTTCAGGTCGTTCAGGCCGAAGTCCCAGAACGTGTTCACCGGGTAGTTGATGTCCAGCGGCACGCGGCCGATGCGCCCGTGCTCGCGCAGCCAGGTCATCTGCTCGCCGTAGACCGCGCCCTCGATCGCCTGCTCGAAGGCCTCTTTGGGCGTCGCAGGGTATTCCTGCTTCATCTTCTTGCCCAGCGTCTCGGCTTTCTTGGCGTACCAGGCGCGCTGGTTGCGGTCGATGGTGATCTTGAGCTCGGCCTCCAGCTTGCGGAAGTAGGCATTCAGCGCCGGCGAGATCTCGGTGATGGCGGTGTCTTCCTCGCTGAGCCGATAGTCCTTGCAGTTGAACCACGGGTAGAAGTGCAGCCGCCAGTCGAGCATCGTCTCGGGCTTACCGGCCTCGCGCCGCTTCATCGCCGGCTCGCACAACTCGAAGAACAGCCCGAACGCGCCCTCGGCGGTCGACTCGACGACGATGCAGCCATCCTGCGGCACGGCCTCGAAGGCGCCGGTCTTGATTTCCTCGGCGCGCTGCGGGAACTTCAGCGCGATCTTTCCCAGCTCCGACACATGGAGCAGCTGAACGGTGCCGCCGCGAGCCGACACGCTGACGCTGATCGTGCTCGGGTGCAGCTTGCCGTCCTCGTCGACATGGCCGAAAGTGATCTCGCTGCCTTGGTTCTTCTTGAAGACCGGGAACATGGCCTTGAGCAGGTCCGGCAGATGGTCGTAGGCGAACTCGACCTTCTTGAAGAGCTTGCCGGCGTTCGGCAACGTGTCCGCGATCACCACGCAGTTGAAGTCGCGATTGAACAGCGCCTGGTCCAGTTCCAGCACCTGCATCAGCGTGCTGAAGCCCAACTGCCGGGCTTTCAGGATCAGGTTCCGGTACCAGATGCGCGAGATGAAGTCGCGCTGCTGGTCATTCATCAGGAACGGAACCGGCTTGGCGTCCTTGTTGACGATCCAGTACAGGTGATCCAGCCGCCACGCGAGATCATCGAGCCGCGCGTCCGGGCCGAGCGCAGCCTCGAGGTTGAACTCGACCTCGTGGTCTCGTTCGTAATCGACGGTGTAGTCGATCATTTCCACTTGGCCGCCTTCATGCCGCCCAGCGGCGTCTTGGCGCCAGCGGGCGCTCCCGGCTGAGCGATCGGCAGCCGCCCAGCCTGCCGCGCGTGCAAGCCAGCCGCGAACGCGCCGACCATCTCGGCGAGGCCCTTGCCCTTCTGCTCGTTGTCCTGCTCGTAGAACCCGAGATGCTTCGCCAGCTTCTCGGCCGCATCGAGCGGCGAGTGCGTCAGGATCTGCAGGCCCTCCTTCGTCTCCTTGACTCCAGCGAACAGCGCCGCCGCCTGAGGGCTCAGAAACCGGGTGTCCTTGATCACCGTCCGGCCGACGCCCTGCCCTGCGCAGCGCTCGCATTCATCCACAGGGCTCAGAGTCGGGTCGAAGCCATAGCCACCCGCATCAGAGAGCATCGTGGGCCGCGGCGGCGGATCGCCAGCCTTGCGGGCCTTAAGCGCCTTCTCAAACTCATGCTCCGCACGGGCGCATGCATCAGCGAACTCTGACTCATCGACCCACTGATACGCATGGCCGACACCGAAGCAGTGCCGGCAGCACGTCACGCGGAACTCCATCAGCTCCCGAGGGTCAGCCGAAAAGATGGCCCATAGCCGCTTCAGGAGCTTCTCACGCGTGATTTCCAGCTTGTCGGCTGATTTTTGTCGTTCTTCGGCAATTCGGGCTCTGACGCGAGGATTCGCAAGGAGGCGCGCCGCTTCAGTTCGCGCTGCCCCTTCGCTCACCCCTGGGTGCGAGCGGATGTATGCCTGCGTGCCGTTCAGGTCTATCAGGTACTCCAGAATGAAGCGCTCTACCTTGGGGGTGATTGACTGCGTCTTGGCCCCTGGGAGCGGCTTTGCTGGCTTCTCCTGCGCGGCAGCAGTTGCAGCAGGCTTGGCGGCCTTCTGAGGCGCTGCTGCCTTCCTGGTGGGCTTGGTTGGGGCCTTCGCCTTGGCGCTGCCCTTTGCGGGCGGCTTAGCGGTCGGCATGCTGGTGGAGTCGCTGCTTGGCTTCGATGCGGGCGATCTGGTCAGCGAGGTGCTGCTGGGCCTGCTCGCGGCGGTCCTGGGCTTGCTTCAGGACGGCGGCGTAGATGTTCTGCGGGGTGGTTGTGCTGCTCAGGCACTCTTGCGCGAAGGGCATGGCGTCATTGCAAGGGTGAAAGTCCGAAAGTCAACCCGTGCAGTACGGCGACACAATGCAGCTGCGGCGTCGTGCCGCAATTACCTCAAGGGAGAAGAAGTGGATCTAATCGCCTACAACCACCATAGTCTTGATGGCTTTGCCCGGCGCAGTGCCAAGTTTCGAAAGCTGTTCTCGGAACTCTGCGGCAGCCTTGAAGCACTTCGGGAGCCTCAATTTCCCGTCCAAGGTATCAAGACACAGCTCAGCGAAGACAACGAGCGCATCCACATAGAGTACGGCGCCATCGCCATAGATCTGATCCTGACGATGACGATGGTCGGACAGATCACCAAGGGCCGAGTTACGGTGATGGTGATCAAGCACCCGCTTGCCAGGAAGCCGTTTAAGTTAGACGGATTCATCTTTGGGCATGACGGAGAAACCGACATACCGACCAATGAAGAATTCGGTGGCATCAACTACCTACAGCATATCGCGCTTGACCTAGTGCTCACGGTGGTCGTGCGGGCGGCGCACCTCGACCCAGAGTCGATCCCGGCATAGGAAGTGGGGCCCGGTTTGCCAGTTACCAGCCGGGCGCTGGCTTGAAAGGGGGGCTGCTTTCCGGCGGTGGAGCGCCGTTGCGTCACAAGACCCTCGACAGGACACGCTCGGACTGGCCCTAGTGCTCCCGCCTTCATCACCCGGCCCCGCATGGCGCCCCGCTGATGGCTTATTGCAGCAGCGAAGCTGTCGATGTCAACCCGTGCGACGCCTTCCTACCCACTGCCATGCCCACACCCGGGTGCCAGGCTCCGTCGGCGCATCAGGCGGCAGCACCAGGCAGCGGAGCTGCTTGCCGCGGACGCCGATCACCTGGTACCGGCGTCCGGTGCTGCTGATCACCAGTTCGTCGCTGAACTCGGGCACATCGCCGAATGCGACGCGCAGCTTGACCTCTGCCCATGGCGGAGCCTTAGCCATAGGCAGCGCCTTCCATCGACTCGATCCAGTCGACCTGCTGCTGGTCCAGCTGGCGCCGACGCACCGGCGCGACGATCCGCATCTGAGGCTCGCCGCCGTCGGTGAGCGAGTAGCCGCGCTTCTTGGCGCAGAC
Organism: Burkholderiales bacterium C2; assembly: GCA_005503085.1. GTDB lineage: Bacteria > Pseudomonadota > Gammaproteobacteria > Burkholderiales > Burkholderiaceae_C > Roseateles_E. The sequence goes on from SCOI01000034.1 coordinate 14,900, forward strand.
CGGGCCGATCATCAAGCCTGGCAGCGCCGGCCGCAGCAGCGCGCGATTGCAGATGCAGCAGCGCAGCATCAGCCAAACCACAGTATGCACAGGGCCGCGACGACAAGGCCGGTCAGTTGGCATGCCCAGGACGGCAGCCGCGTGCATGCCGCCAAAGCGACAGCGCTGATGGGCATAGCAATGGTGGAGATGAATTGCAGCAGCGTCATGCTTCGGCCCAATCAGGTACGTTAAGGTTCGGCGGCCACTGGCCGGCGCCGACTAGGAACCGCACGGTGCGCCGTGCCCACTCCATCTCAGCCTCGCGGCGGCGCGCCTTGGCGAACAGCGCGCCCTGATCCAGCTTGGCGTGGCATCCCTGCTCGCCAGGTCGCGCCGCGCACAGCGGGAAGGCGAACAGGTCGCAGGTTTTCAGCGCCATGCCCTTGCCAAGATTGCCGTGCGCGTGCTGTGTGAAGCCCTCTATGCCACAGAGGATGCAGGGCATGCTGGCGACCAGGCGGCGATAGGCCTCGCTGCGCACTGGCGCAGCCTTCGGCAGCGGCACCGACATCTCGCTGATGACTGCCATGCGGCATGGCCTGGCTAGCTGGTAAACAGGTTGAGGCTTGCGCTCGATCTGCGGCCGAGCGAACCCCTTGCCGGGCTTCATTGGCGTGCGGCGCTGGATAGGGCCTGAGCGCTTCATGCCGGTACCGCCTCGGGCTCAGCAGCTTTGGCCTTCGCCTTGCGCACAGGCGGGTAATACCGCCATTCGCGCTCATCGATCTCGAAGTGGAACTGCACATGCCACTCGGCGGCCGCATGGGCCAGCACCTGCTCGATGAACTCGCTGCGCCGCTTGCCGGTCAAGCTCGTGAGGCTCTTCTCCTTCTTCATCGGAACTTTGCGCCTGGACGGCCGCCAGGCGCCGGTTTTCGCATCGCGCACAAACGGAGCGCGGATCATCACGAACTCGTCAGGGATGAACAGGTCCTTCAGGTGCTGCTTCCAGACGTCCTTGGTGTAGTGGATGCCATTGACGCGGACCTGCTCGCTGATCTGCTGGAGCACCGGGCCGTGGATGAAGCGAAGCTGGCGAATGCTCAGGCCGTCGGCATCCTCGGTGGCCGTGGCGCGGACGCGCTTTCCGTCATCGATCAGCGCCTTGCCAGCGAGGTAGATGGCGGTCGCAGCGGCGCGCCATTCCTCTTGCGTTTCCGCAACACGCTCTAGAGTGGCGGTCATGCTGTGGCCGCCTCTGCCGCGGCATTGCGGTTGACCTGCTGTGCCCCGTATCGAAACTTGGGCACAGACTCAGGCGCCACGTAGTAGCGATTGCCCATATTTGGCGGCGGCTCCACACGGGTGATTTTGGCCCGGCTCATATCGGCATCGCCCGGCAGATGAGCCACGCCGACGCGCTGCGGCACCTTCTCCTTCGCCTTGCTGACGATGTGCATGCGGGCGGCCAGCTCGCCATCTCGACGGGTCTTGGGCTTCGGCGGAGTGCGTTCACGCTTGGCGGTCTTGACCGTCACCGGCTTGGGCGACTTGGGCAGTTTTGGAGCCTTGGGCGGCTTCGGGGGCCGGCCTTCGGCTGCGGCCTTGGCTCGGCGCTTTTCCTGCTCCGTCGCCCGCCATTTGACTTGGAAGGCCTTGCGGCGCTCAGCCAAGTCGACCTTGTACTTGGCGTAGAACTCATCGCGCGCAGCTTGGGTGCGGAACCAGTAGGCCTCGGGCTGCTTGACGCCTATCGCGCACTTGGCGTTGAAGAGCTCGCCGTCTGCCATCATCCTGTACAGCGCTTTCATCACGCTGCGCATATGGCTGTAGCCCATGGCTTCGTAGATGCGCTTCGTGGTCGTGCCCTTGTCATCGATGGCGCCCAAGACGACAGCGCAGAGCTGCTCATGGGTGCGGTAGGGGATTCGGGTCTTGGTCATAGAAGGCCTCGTTCTGTCTGCGTCCTGGTCGGGCGATGTGGGCCCTTTGCCATCAAATCCGGGCGCGCAAAGCCGCTCAACAGGGTTTGATCTGTTTGCCGCGTGATAGTTGGCGCAGTGGTCGCGCTTTGCGCACCAGCCGCCCATGCAGGCCGTCGTGATGGGGCTTGCCGCCTGGACCTGATGGGTTGTGGCGAGTGTCATTGGGTGCGCTCCTGCAAACGCTGCACTGCAGCCGCTGATGAGGCCTTGAGGCCTTCCGTGCGGACCTTCTCGACGAAGTCTTTGCTGGGTCCTTCGCGGCGCGCCAGGATCTGCTCGCGCACTGCCATCAGGGCTTCGCGAGCCTTGGTCGGAGCGTCTGGCGACCTGGCCAGCTCCAGCAGCGTGACGGACGGCTCGGCGAGCTGCAGCAACGCGGCCGGCACTCGGCCAAGCGCCACATGCGGCTTGAGCGCCTGGACCTGCTCCGCCTTGCTGTGCCCGAGCGATGCCGACCACGACGGCCGCACGCGCCGGGCTCGCGCATCTGCAACCATGCGGGCATAGGCCGACTTGAACGCCATGCGCGCGCCGACCTCATCGCCAGCATCAAGCAGCGGCTTGACGGTGCCATAGGCCTCGGCCATCTCCGCAGTCCACACGATGGTTGCCCCCTCGTCCAGTGCGCGGAACGACAGCGCCCAGGCCTCCTCGGCGTCCGGCCGGCCATCATCGGCAATGGCGCCTTCGATCTGGGCCACGATGTCAGCCGGCACCGGCACGAACTTGCCGCGCACTGGATCGTTGATGTGAGCGGTGAATGCTGCTTCGACGTCGGCGAAGTCGAACCGCTGGACCGCGCGGAAGAACAGCAGCGCGCTCGGTGCGCTCGGCTTGTAGGCACCGCGGCTCAGCATCGCGCAGGTTGCATCCAGCACCTTCGTGAACTCGAGGATGTCTTGATCACGCATCGATCACCTCCCCGCGCTTCTGCCCCATCAGGCGCAGGATCTCGGCATCGCGGTCATCAGCGACCGATGGCGCGTCATTGGCCGCGCTGCGCCAGTTCCAGGTCGAGTTGAAGCCGCGCCAGCCCTTCACCGCGCAGATGCGCACCGCCTCGGCCGGCGTTATGCCCGCCTTCTCGGCCTCGGCCTTGAGGCCCTTCCAGGCGGTCTCGGTCAGCGGAGACTTGCGGGCCTTCACCCAGTCCTTTAGGTGGATCGGGTCCACGCCTTCGGCGAGCACGCGCCTGGCGCTGAAGGTGGCGGGCTGCGCAGCGGCCGGGTCGCTCGACTCGTCGGGCGGCTTCCTCTCCTCTCCCTTCCCTTCCTTGGTCCCTTCCTTTCCCTTCCTCTCCTCCGACGATGATTCGCGATGGCTCGCGAGAATTCGAGAATTAGGGTCGAATGGCGGGATCTTGGAGGGCGATGGCTTGTCAATCTTCTGGTGTGACAACCAGTTAGCGATCTCGATGTACGTCGCGCCGTCAACTGCATAGCGGTTCATGCAGCCTTCGCGCTCCAGTTCCGCCATCCATGCCTCGATCAAAGCCGGGGCGTCATCGTCGTACGGGAATAGAAGGCTCGCGAGCATTCGCGAATTTCCGCGAAGCCTCCCGGCGTCGTCGGCGATGGTCCACATCATCACGAAGCACAGTCGCGCGTCACGGCTGACGCGGCCCATGCTTTCCGACTGTGGAAACTCCGGCTTGATGGTTCGGATGCGCGCCATGTCAGCCTGCCTCTGATGTCAGTTTGAGGATGGCGTTGGCCAGCTGGGCGGCCCGCTCCTTAGGAAGACGGAACCGCACGCTGCGGCCGTCGAGAATCAGGCCATAGCGAACTTCATCGCCGTCTAACCAGGCCATCCAGTCGACGCCGGCGAGGTGGGGCTTGGCGGCTGCATTGGTCGCGTCGAACAGGCCGACCTTCCTGCAGTTGCAAGTGCCACAGAGCACGCGAAGGTTTGCTGGGTGATTGGTGCCACCGTTCTTTAGCGATACCTCGTGATCGATAACCAGATCGGCGCCGCTGCCGCAGATGACGCAACGCTCTCCGTCGCGCTTCATCACAAACCGCCGCAGATGCGCAGGGCCTGGCTGGCTGTAGTCAAGCCGCCGCGGAGCGAGCACGCGGTTTGCCGTGCCATCTCCATCCGTCCAAAACGGGGAGCTGAACTTTGTGCCGTAGTCCCGCATGTCAGGCGGCCTCCCCGTAGATCGCCAGCTCATGCCGGAAGTTCGCCTGGACCAGCGCGCGGGCCTGCGGCGGGCTGACGCTGTTGCCGCACATGCGGACCTGCGCCGTCGCTGTCAGGGGCTTACGCGGCACCTTGAGCGGGTC
>SCOI01000035.1 GCA_005503085.1 Burkholderiales bacterium C2
CCTGGCGACAACGTCAGCATCACCGTGAAGCTGATCGCTCCGATCGCGATGGAAACCGGCCTGCGCTTCGCCATCCGTGAAGGCGGTCGTACCGTCGGCTCCGGCGTCGTGGCAACCATCATCGCTTAAAGTTAGAAGGCCACAGGGGCATAGCTCAATTGGCAGAGCGTCGGTCTCCAAAACCGAAGGTTGGGGGTTCGAGACCCTCTGCCCCTGCCAGTCGCTTCGGATAAAAGCGACCGGTCCAAGTGGTCAAGCATCAGCCCGCGGGAACTGTTCCCGGCGGGCTTTGCTGCTGTTGGGTATCCCGTGATTTGATTGTCTGGGCCGGGTGGTTTGCCGCCGGGTACAGGTGCTAAAGAAAGTTCTATGTCCAATCCTCAAGTCGAAACGGTCACGACCGGCGCCGACAAGGCCAAGCTGGCTGCTGCCGTGCTCTTGCTGTTGGGCGCGCTGGTGGCTTTTTACGCGCTCGCCAAGCAGGGCCCGATTGCCCAGTGGGGTGCGTTGCTGGTGCTGCTGGTCGCTGCCGCTGCCGCGTTCTTCACCTCGGAGTCGGGCAAGTCGCTGATCGCCTACGGGCAGGACTCGGCGCGCGAGGTGCGCAAGGTCGTGTGGCCGACGCGCAAGGAGGCGACGCAGATGACGGGTTATGTGTTCGCCTTCGTGCTGGTGATGGCCTTGTTCCTGTGGCTGACCGACAAGACATTGGAATGGGTGCTGTATGACCTGATCCTGGGCTGGAAGCGCTGAGAGGCGGAAGGACTGCAATGAGCGAAGAACAAGGCGTTGTCACCGGCGGTGAGGCCGCGGTGCCCACCGGTCTGCCCAAGCGTTGGTATGTGGTTCATGCCTATTCGGGCATGGAGAAGGCCGTCGAGCGCAATCTGCGCGAGCGCATTGATCGCGCCGGCATGCAGGACAAATTTGGCCGTATCCTGGTGCCGACCGAAGAGGTCGTCGAGCTGAAGAACGGCAAGAAGGCCGTCACCGAGCGTCGTTTCTTCCCCGGCTATGTGCTGGTGGAAATGGTGATGGAAGATGACACCTGGCACTTGGTCAAGCACACCTCCAAGGTGACCGGTTTCGTCGGTGGCGCGAAGAACCGCCCGGCTCCGATCTCGGAAGCCGAGGTGATGAAGATCGTCAACCAGATGCAAGAAGGCATCGAGAAGCCCCGGCCCAAGGTCGAGTGGACGGTGGGCGAGGTGGTGCGCGTCAAGGAAGGCCCGTTTACCGACTTCAATGGCGCGATCGAGGAAGTCAACTACGACAAGTCCAAGGTGCGTGTCTCGGTCACGATCTTTGGTCGTGCCACGCCGGTGGAGTTGGACTTCGCGCAGGTCGAGAAGGTTTAAGGCTCGTCGGTGCCCGGCGGCTTCGGCTGCCAATACCGACCGTAGTCAGTCCGCGACGAGATGCGGACAAGAGGAGCAAAGGTAACCAGTCCTTTGCGCTAGCACTCAGGTGTCGTGGCGCTGTTTACGCCGCGCCACTGATTGGAGAGAAATATGGCAAAGAAAATTGTCGGCTTTATCAAGCTGCAAGTCGCTGCCGGCAAGGCGAATCCTTCGCCTCCGGTTGGTCCCGCGCTGGGTCAGCGTGGCCTGAACATCATGGAGTTCTGCAAGGCGTTCAACGCCCAGACGCAGGGCCATGAGCCGGGCATGAAGCTGCCGGTGGTCATCACCGCGTTTGCGGACAAGAGCTTCACCTTCGTGATCAAGTCGCCCCCGGCGACCGCGCTGATTAAGAAGGCCGCCAAGATCGAGAAGGGCTCGCAAAAGGCTCACCTCGAGAAGGTCGGCAAGCTGACCCGTGCTCAGCTGGAAGAGATCGCCAAGATCAAGGTCAAGGATTTGACCGCCGCTGATCTGGACGCTGCCGTTCGTACGATTGCTGGTTCCGCCCGTTCGATGGGCGTGCTGGTGGAGGGTGTTTGAGATGGCAAAGCTGACTAAGCGCCAAAAGGCCCTGCAAGGCAAGGTCGAGACCACCAAGCTGTACACGCTGGGTGAAGCCCTGAATCTCGTCAAGAGCCTGGCGACCGCCAAGTTCGATGAGTCGATCGACGTGGCCGTGCAACTGGGCATCGATGCCAAGAAGTCGGACCAAGTGGTGCGTGGCGCCGTCGTGATGCCTAACGGCACCGGCAAGACCAAGCGCGTCGCCGTGTTCGCCCAAGGCGCCAAGGCTGACGAAGCCCGCGCCGCCGGCGCCGACATCGTCGGCATGGAAGACCTGGCCGAGCGCGTCAAGGCTGGCGACATGCCTTTCGACGTCGTGATCGCCTCGCCGGACACGATGCGTATCGTCGGTACCCTGGGTCAGATCCTGGGCCCGCGCGGCCTGATGCCTAACCCCAAGGTTGGCACCGTGACCCCGGACGTCGCGACCGCTGTCAAGAACGCCAAGGCTGGCCAGGTCCAGTTCCGCGTTGACAAGGCCGGCATTATCCACGGCACCCTCGGCCGTCGTTCGTTCGACACCGACAAGCTGGAAGGCAATCTGCGCGCGCTGATCGAGGCCCTGAACAAGGCCAAGCCGGCGTCGAGCAAGGGTGTCTACCTGCGCAAGGTGGCGGTGTCCTCCACGATGGGCGTCGGCGCCCGTGTGGATGTCGCCAGCATCAATGCCCAGGCCAACGCCTAAGCAAAGAAGTTGAGGTGCGGCGCGAAGTCTGGCGCCGTGCTGATGAATTGGTGGGGCGTGGGCAGATTTTCTTGCCCGCGCGTCATCCAAGACCGTTGGTGTGAAGCCCCGCTGTATCGGGGGTGACGCTTAATCGGGGAGTCCTTGTGTCTTCCCTGCCAACGCAGATGGCGGTCCCGCTGTAAAGGATTTTCCTGAACAGAAGGTCGCTGAATCCCGGTGCCGAAGGTCCTGTGCTCAACACACGGGGTCGGAGGCGTAATGTGAGGAGTAGACCTTGAGTCTCAATCGCAACGAGAAGGCAGCCGTTGTCTCCGACGTCGCAGCGCAAGCTGCCAAGTCGCAGACCCTGGCGCTGGCCGAGTACCGTGGCCTCACCGTGGAAGCCTTGAACAAGCTGCGCATCGACGCGCGTGCCAAGGGTGTCTATCTTCACGTGCTGAAGAACACCCTGGCTCGTCGCGCTGTTGCCGGCACCCAGTTCGAAGCTGCCTCGGAGAGCATGGTCGGCCCGCTGATCTACGGCTTTTCGGAAGACGCGGTCGCTGCGGCCAAAGTCATCGCTGACTTTGCCAAGGGTAACGACAAGCTCGTCATCAAGGGTGGTGCCTACGGCGGCAAGGCTCTGGACGTCAACGGCGTGAAAGCGCTGGCGGCTGTTCCGAGCAAGGAAGTGCTGCTGTCGCAAATCGCCGGCCTGCTCAAGTCGCCGGTGCAACGCACCGCGGCCGTGCTGGCGGCCCTGGCTGCACAACGTGGTGCTGGCGCTGCTTCTACGGAAGTTGCTGCCGAAGCCCCCGCTGCAGCCTAAGACGATCCCGTCAAACGCAAGCAATCTGTATATAGGAAGAAACACATCATGGCATTCGATAAAGACGCATTCCTGACCGCCCTGGACAGCATGACCGTTCTGGAACTGAACGATCTGGTCAAGGCAATCGAAGAGAAGTTTGGCGTGTCCGCCGCTTCGATGGCTGCTCCGGCCGCCGGTGGCGCTGCTGGCGGCGGCGCTGCTGCTGCTGAAGAGCAAACCGAGTTCAACGTCGTGCTGCTGGAAGCCGGCGCCAACAAGGTCTCGGTGATTAAGGCTGTGCGCGAAATCACCGGCCTGGGCCTGAAGGAAGCCAAGGACCTGGTCGACGGCGCTCCGAAGGCTGTCAAGGAAGGCGTGGCCAAGGCTGACGCTGAAGCCGCCAAGAAGAAGCTGGAAGAAGCCGGCGCCAAGGCTGAGCTGAAGTGATTGTCTGGGGTCAGGGTTGCGCAGCAGCTCTGACCTCGCTGACTAGAAAGGGGCGGTCGCAAGACCTCCCCTTTCCCCGTTTCAAGGGTTTATCCGGTTGAGAATAGTTGAAAGCCCCGCGCGGGGTATGATGCGCGGTTCTTTCAAGTGTTCTCTGATCCGACTGCAGAGAACCGGTTTGGTCGGGCCCAGGTGCAATGCCGGGGTTGTCCGCCAGCGGTTGGTAGTGGCCAACCACCAAGCATCGAGCCGTCCGTTCTGGATCGGGCTCGACAAGCCAGTCGCCGACGAAGCCCGTCCCACGGCCAGGGGTGGGCTCTCGACACGGAGTGTTTATGGCGCAAACAACCCCCTATAGCTATACCGAGCGCAAGCGAATCCGCAAGAGCTTCGGTAAGCGCGAGAGCGTTCTCAACGTTCCCTACTTGCTGACCATGCAGAAGGAGTCGTACGTCGCCTTCCTGCAAAAAGAAGTGCCTCCAGCCAAGCGCAAGCCCGAAGGCCTGCAGGCTGCTTTCCTGTCCGCGTTCCCGATTGTTTCGCACAACGGTTTCGTGGAGATGAAATTCCTCGAATTCAATATCGCCAAGCCGCCGTTCGACACCCGTGAGTGCCAGCAGCGTGGCTTGACCTATGCGGCGGCCGTGCGTGCGCGCCTGCAGATGATCATCTATGACCGTGAGTCGCCCCAGGCGAAGACCGTCAAGGAGATCAAGGAGCAAGAGGTCTACATGGGCGAAGTGCCCCTGATGACCGACTACGGCTCCTTCATTGTCAATGGCACCGAGCGTGTCATCGTCTCCCAGCTGCACCGCTCGCCCGGCGTGTTCTTCGAGCACGACAAGGGCAAGACCCACTCGTCCGGTAAGCTGCTGTTCTCGGCCCGCATCATTCCTTACCGCGGCTCCTGGCTGGACTTCGAGTTCGACCCCAAGGACATCCTGTTCTTCCGTGTCGACCGTCGCCGCAAGATGCCGGTCACGATCCTGCTGAAGGCCATCGGCCTGAACCCCGAGCAGATCCTGGCGCACTTCTTCGTCTTCGACAATTTCCGTCTGATGGACGCCGGCGCGCAGATGGAGTTCGTTGCCGACCGCCTGAAGGGCGAGGTCGCCCGCTTTGACATCACCGACAAGAGCGGTGCCGTCATCGTCGAGAAGGACAAGCGCATCACCGCCCGTCATGTGCGCCAGCTTGAGCAAAGCGGCACCCAGCATGTGACCGTGCCCGAAGACTTCCTGGTCGGCCGCGTGCTGGCCAAGAACATGGTCGACGGCGACACCGGCGAGATCATTGCCAAGGCCAATGAAGAGCTGACCGACGCGCTGCTGAAGAAGCTGCGCCAGGCCGGCATCAAGGACATCCAGTGCTTGTTCACGAACGAGCTGGATGAGGGCGCCTACATCAGCCAGACCCTGGCCTCGGACGAAACCGCCGACCAGCTGGCCGCGCGCGTCGCGATCTATCGCATGATGCGCCCCGGCGAGCCGCCGACGGAAGACGCTGTCGAAGCGCTGTTCAACCGCCTGTTCTACAGCACCGACACTTACGATCTGTCGCGCGTCGGCCGGATGAAGTTCAACGCCCGCGTGGGCCGCGACACGCCGGAAGGCAATATGAACTTGTCGAACGAGGACATCCTCGACGTCGTCAAGATTCTGGTCGAGCTGCGCAATGGCCGCGGCGAGGTCGATGACATCGACCACCTGGGCAACCGTCGTGTGCGTTGCGTCGGCGAACTGGCCGAGAACCAGTACCGCTCGGGCCTGGCGCGTATCGAGAAGGCCGTCAAGGAGCGTTTGGGCCAGGCCGAGACCGAAGCCCTGATGCCGCACGATCTGATCAACTCCAAGCCGATCTCCGCGGCGCTGAAGGAGTTCTTCGGTGCCTCGCAGCTGTCGCAGTTCATGGACCAGACCAACCCGCTGTCGGAAATCACGCACAAGCGTCGTGTTTCCGCCCTGGGCCCGGGTGGTCTGACCCGCGAGCGCGCCGGCTTCGAAGTCCGCGACGTGCACCCGACCCACTACGGCCGTGTCTGCCCGATCGAAACGCCGGAAGGCCCGAACATCGGTCTGATCAACTCGCTGGCGCTGTATGCACAGCTCAACGAGTACGGCTTCCTGGAAACGCCTTACCGCCGCGTCGTCGACGGCAAGGTGACGACCCAGATCGACTATCTGTCGGCCATCGAGGAAGGCAAGTACGTGATCGCCCAGGCGAACGCGACCTTGAACCCTGCCGGCGAGCTGACCGACGAGCTGGTCTCGGCGCGTGAAAACGGCGAATCGGTGCTGACCTCGCCCGAGCGCATCCAGTACATGGACGTGGCGCCGACGCAGATCGTGTCGGTCGCGGCCTCGCTGGTGCCCTTCCTCGAGCACGACGATGCGAACCGCGCACTGATGGGCGCCAATATGCAGCGCCAGGCTGTGCCGACGCTGCGTCCCGAGAAAGCCCTGGTGGGTACCGGCGTCGAGCGCGTCGCGGCCAAGGACTCGGGCACCGTGGTGGCCGCGCGTCGCGGCGGCGTGATCGACTATGTCGACACCAACCGCATCGTGATCCGCGTCAACGACAACGAGACCGTGGCCGGCGAAGTCGGCGTCGACATCTACAACCTGATCAAGTATCAGCGTTCCAACCAGAACACCAACATCCATCAGCGCCCCATCGTGCGCCGTGGTGACAAGGTGGCGGCCGAGGACATCATTGCCGATGGCGCCTCGACCGACATCGGTGAGCTGGCGCTGGGCCAGAACATGCTGGTCGCGTTCATGCCCTGGAACGGCTACAACTTCGAAGATTCGATCCTGATCTCGGAGCGTGTGATCGCCGAAGACCGCTACACCTCGATCCATATCGAGGAACTGGTGGTGATGGCGCGTGACACCAAGCTGGGCAGCGAGGAAATCACCCGCGACATCCCGAACCTGAGCGAGCAGCAACTCTCGCGTCTGGACGAGTCGGGCATCGTCTACGTCGGCGCCGAAGTCGGCCCCGGCGATGTGCTGGTCGGCAAGGTCACGCCCAAGGGCGAGACCACGCTGACCCCGGAAGAGAAGCTGCTGCGCGCCATCTTCGGCGAGAAGGCTTCGGACGTGAAGGACACGTCGCTGCGCGTCGACCAAGGTACCAACGGCACCGTCATCGATGTGCAGGTCTTCACCCGTGAAGGCATCCAGCGCGACAAGCGCGCCCAGCAGATCATCGATGATGAGCTCAAGCGCTTCCGCCTGGACCTGAACGATCAGCTGCGCATCGTCGAGAGCGATGCCTTCGACCGTATCGAGAAGCTGCTGAACGGCAAGGTCGCCAACGGCGGCCCGCAGAAGATCGCCAAGGGCACGGTCATCGACAAGGCTTATCTGAGCAGCGTCGAGCGCTTCCACTGGTTCGACATCCGTCCCGCCGAGGATGATGTCGCCAACCAGCTGGAGTCGATCAAGAACTCGCTGGAGCAGACCCGCCATTCGTTCGATCTGGCCTTCGAAGAGAAGCGCAAGAAGCTGACGCAAGGGGACGAGCTGCCGGCCGGCGTGCTGAAGATGGTCAAGGTCTACCTGGCCGTCAAGCGCCGTCTGCAGCCTGGCGACAAGATGGCCGGCCGTCACGGCAACAAGGGTGTGGTGTCCAAGATCGCTCCGATCGAAGACATGCCCTATATGGCCGACGGCACGCCCGCCGACATCGTACTGAACCCGCTGGGCGTGCCCTCGCGGATGAACGTGGGTCAGGTCCTGGAAGTGCATCTGGGCTGGGCCGGCAAGGGCATCGGCCAGCGCATCGGCGACATGCTGCAGGAGCACGCCCGCGTGTCCGAGCTGCGTCAGTTCTTCGATGAGCTCTACAACAAGTCGGGTGGCAAGACCGAGCATCTGGACGACCTGAGCGACGACGAAGTCATCGAGATGGCTCAGAACCTGCGCCATGGCGTGCCGTTCGCGACGCCGGTGTTCGACGGCGCCAAGGAAGAAGAAATCCGCGGCATGCTGAAGCTGGCCTACCCGGACGACATCGCCGCCAAGAAGGGCCTGACCGCCACGCGTACCCAGGCTCAGCTGCACGACGGCCGCACCGGCGAGGCTTTCGAGCGTCCCGTCACGGTCGGCTATATGCACGTGCTGAAGCTGCACCACCTGGTGGACGACAAGATGCACGCCCGTTCGACCGGCCCGTACTCGCTCGTCACGCAGCAGCCGCTGGGTGGTAAGGCGCAGTTCGGCGGCCAGCGTTTCGGTGAGATGGAAGTGTGGGCGCTGGAAGCTTATGGCGCCTCCTACATCCTGCAGGAAATGCTGACCGTGAAGTCCGATGACGTGAACGGCCGCACCAAGGTGTACGAGTCCATCGTCAAGGGCGAACACGCCATCGAAGCCGGCATGCCGGAATCGTTCAACGTCCTGGTCAAGGAAATTCGTTCCCTTGGCATCGACATTGAACTCGAGCGCAACTAATTAGGAACAGGAGAGACACATGAAAGGTTTGCTGGACCTGTTCAAGCAATTCACGCCCGACGAGCACTTCGACGCGATTGCGATCCGCCTGGCCTCGCCAGAGAAGATCCGCTCGTGGTCCTTCGGTGAGGTGAAGAAGCCCGAGACCATCAACTATCGGACTTTCAAGCCCGAGCGTGATGGCCTGTTCTGCGCCAAGATCTTCGGCCCGATCAAGGACTACGAGTGCCTGTGCGGCAAGTACAAGCGCCTGAAGCACCGCGGCGTGATCTGCGAGAAGTGCGGCGTCGAAGTCACCCAGACCAAGGTGCGGCGCGACCGCATGGGTCATATCGACCTGGCCGCGCCCTGCGCCCACATCTGGTTCCTGAAGTCGCTGCCTTCGCGTCTGGGCCTGGTGCTCGACATGACGCTGCGCGACATCGAGCGCGTGCTGTACTTTGAAGCCTATGTGGTCGTCGACCCGGGCATGACCCCGCTGAAGAAGTTCTCGATCATGACCGAGGACGACTACGACGCGAAGCGCCTGGAGTTCGGTGACGAGTTCATCGCGCTGATGGGTGCCGAGGGCATCAAGAAGCTGCTGGAGGAGATGGATCTCGACGTCGAGATTGATCGCCTGCGCAACGACATGACCGGCTCGGAACTCAAGGTCAAGAAGAACTCCAAGCGCCTGAAGGTGATGGAAGCCTTCAAGAAGTCCGGCATCAAGCCGAACTGGATGGTGCTGGAAGTGCTGCCCGTGCTGCCGCCGGACCTGCGTCCGCTGGTGCCGCTGGACGGCGGCCGCTTCGCGACCTCGGATCTGAACGATCTGTATCGCCGCGTCATCAACCGCAACAACCGGCTGGCCCGTCTGCTGGAGCTGAAGGCCCCTGAGATCATCGTGCGCAACGAAAAGCGCATGCTGCAGGAAGCCGTCGACTCGCTGCTGGACAACGGCCGCCGCGGCAAGGCGATGACCGGCGCGAACAAGCGTGCCCTGAAGTCGCTGGCCGACATGATCAAGGGCAAGAGCGGTCGCTTCCGTCAGAACTTGCTGGGCAAGCGCGTCGACTACTCGGGCCGTTCGGTCATCGTGGTGGGCCCGACCCTGAAGCTGCATCAGTGCGGTCTGCCCAAGCTGATGGCGCTGGAACTGTTCAAGCCCTTCATCTTCTCGCGCCTCGAAGCCATGGGCATCGCGACGACGATCAAGGCGGCGAAGAAGGAAGTCGAATCCGGCACGCCGGTGGTCTGGGACATCCTGGAAGAGGTGATCAAGGAGCACCCGGTGCTGCTGAACCGCGCGCCGACCCTGCACCGTCTGGGCATCCAGGCCTTCGAGCCGGTGTTGATCGAAGGCAAGGCCATCCAGCTGCACCCGCTGGTCTGCGCCGCCTTCAACGCCGACTTCGACGGTGACCAGATGGCCGTCCACGTGCCGCTGTCGATCGAAGCGCAGATGGAAGCCCGCACCCTGATGCTGGCCTCCAACAACGTGCTGTTCCCGGCCTCCGGTGAACCCTCGATCGTGCCCTCGCAAGACGTGGTGCTGGGTCTGTATTACGCGACCCGCGAGCGCATCAACGGCAAGGGCGAAGGCCTGATCTTCTCGGACATCCCCGAGCTGATCCGTGCACTGGAAAACGGCGTGGTCGAGATCACCGCCAAGATCAGCGTGCGCCTGACCGAGTACACCAAGAACAAGGAAACCGGCGAGTGGATCGCCGAGACCAAGTTGGTGGACACCACCGTCGGCCGCGCCCTGCTCAGCGAGATCCTGCCGAAGGGCCTGCCTTTCGCCAATATCAACAAGGCGCTGAAGAAGAAGGAAATCTCGCGCCTGATCAACACCTCGTTCCGCAAGTGCGGTTTGAAGGAAACCGTCGTGCTGGCCGACAAGCTGCTGCAAAGCGGTTTCCGTCTGGCCACGCGCGCCGGTATCTCGATCGCGGTGGACGATATGTTGGTGCCGCCGGAGAAGCCGCTGCTGATCGAGCGTGCCGAGAAGGAAGTCAAGGAAATCGAGCAGCAGTATGTCTCGGGCCTGGTGACCGCCGGCGAACGCTACAACAAGGTCGTCGACATCTGGGGCAAGACCGGTGACGAGGTCGGCAAGGTCATGATGACCCAGCTGTCCAAGCAGAAGACCATCGACCGCAACGGCCGCGAAGTGGATCAGGAGTCCTTCAACTCCATCTACATGATGGCCGACTCGGGCGCCCGGGGCTCTGCCGCGCAGATCCGCCAGCTGGCCGGTATGCGGGGCCTGATGGCCAAGCCTGACGGCTCCATCATCGAGACGCCCATCACGGCGAACTTCCGCGAAGGCCTGAACGTTCTGCAGTACTTCATCTCCACCCACGGTGCTCGTAAGGGCCTGGCGGATACGGCGCTGAAGACCGCGAACTCGGGCTACCTGACCCGCCGTCTGGTCGACGTGACCCAGGATCTGGTCGTCACCGAAGTGGATTGCGGCACCGACAATGGCATGAATATGCGTGCCCTGGTCGAAGGCGGTGAAGTCATCGAATCGCTGCGCGACCGCGTGCTGGGTCGTGTTGCGGCCATCGATGTGCTGCACCCCGAGACCCAAGGCGTGCTGCTGGCGGCCGGCAATATGCTGGACGAAGACACGCTGGACATGCTGGAGCAGGCTGGCGTCGACGAGATCAAGGTCCGCACCCCGCTGACCTGCGCCACCCGCTTCGGCCTGTGCGCCAAGTGCTATGGCCGCGATCTGGGCCGTGGCGGCCTGGTCAACACCGGTGAAGCTGTCGGCGTGATTGCCGCCCAGTCGATCGGTGAGCCGGGTACCCAGCTGACGATGCGTACCTTCCACATCGGTGGTGCGGCGTCGCGTGCAGCGGTGGCCTCCAGCGTCGAAGCCAAGTCGGACGGCATCATCGGCTTCAATGCCACGATGCGCTACGTCACGAACGGCAAGGGCGATCTGGTGGTGATTTCGCGTTCCGGCGAAATCATTATTGCCGACCCGCATGGCCGCGAGCGTGAGCGTCACAAGGTGCCGTACGGCGCGATCCTGAACATCAAGGCCGACCAGACCATCAAGGCTGGCACGATCTTGGCGAACTGGGATCCGCTGACCCGCCCCATCATTACCGAGTTCGCCGGCAAGGCGACCTTCGAGAATGTGGAAGAGGGCGTGACGGTGGCCAAGCAGGTCGACGAAGTGACCGGTCTGTCCACGCTGGTGGTGATCGATCCGAAGCGTCGCGGCGCGGCCAAGGTCATCCGTCCGCAGGTCAAGCTGCTCGACGCCAATGGCAACGAGGTCAAGATCCCCGGCACCGACCACTCGGTGACGATCGGCTTCCAGGTCGGTTCGCTGATCCAGATCCGCGACGGCCAGGACCTGTTCCCCGGCGAAGTGCTGGCACGTATCCCGGTCGAAGGCCAGAAGACGCGTGACATTACCGGCGGTCTGCCGCGTGTGGCCGAACTGTTCGAAGCCCGTTCGCCCAAGGATGTGGGTGTGCTGGCCGAGCGTACCGGTACGGTCTCGTTCGGTAAGGAGACCAAGGGCAAGATTCGCCTGGAAATCACCGATCCGGATGGCAGCAAGCACGAAGAGCTGGTGCCCAAGGAGAAGAACATCCTGGTGCACGAAGGCCAGGTGGTCAATCGCGGCGAACTGATTGTGGACGGCGCCGCCGACCCGCAAGACATCCTGCGTCTGCTGGGCATCGAAGAGCTGGCTCGCTACATCGTCGACGAAGTGCAGGACGTGTACCGTTTGCAGGGCGTGAAGATCAACGACAAGCACATCGAGGTGATCGTTCGCCAGATGCTGCGTCGCGTGCAGATCACGAACTCGGGCGACTCGCACTACATCGTCAACGAGCAGGTCGAGCGCTCGGAGCTGCTGGACACCAACGACCGTCTGCGCGCGGAAGGCAAGATGATTGCCACCCACGCCGATGTGCTGCTGGGTATCACCAAGGCTTCGCTGTCGACCGATTCCTTCATCTCTGCGGCTTCCTTCCAGGAAACCACCCGCGTGCTGACCGAGGCTGCCATCATGGGCAAGCGCGACGAGCTGCGCGGTTTGAAGGAAAACGTCATCGTCGGTCGCCTGATCCCGGCTGGTACCGGCATGGCCTTCCACGACGCCCGTCGTGCCAAGGAAAGCATGGACGACGCCGAGCGCCGCTCCATCGCCCAGCAGGAGGCCGAGGAATTGGCCGCTGCGCAGATGGCCAGCGTGGACAGTGCTTCGGAAGGCAGCGCCGAGTAAGACTCAACGCTTTTCTCCAAGCCTCAAAGGGCCACCCTCGGGTGGCCCTTTTTCATGGCGGGGCGGATCCGGCCTGCTGCTTGTTCCAAGCCGACGGCGTCAGGATGTCCAGCCCGAGCTTGCGTGCGCGCTTGGCCAGGGCCAGCACGGCGCGATCGCGCGAGATCAGCCAGCGCGCCGGCGCAGCCAGCGCCAGATCGATGAAGATCTGGTCATCCGGGTCCCGGCAGAGCAGGCGCACGGCCGGTGGCGGGGCTTGATCGACCGTTAGGCAGAGTCGGGCGAAGCTTGCTTCGATCAATGGGAGGTCTGGCGCATAGGTGGCCGCCACGCCCCGGCCCAGCACATGTCTGAGCTCGGCCAGCATGCTGGGTGTGCCTATCCATTGAGCCTGACCGGACTCCAGCTCGGCCGCCAGGGCCTGGGTCGAGGGGTCCTTGAAGATCAGCCAGTCCATCACGACCTGGGTGTCGATGACGAGCAGCGGGCGCTCGTCGGGTGTCGGAATCAGCATGGCAGCCCTTGGGTTCGGGCGCGCAGCATACCCCGGCGAAGCGGCCGCTGGCGGTGCGCAACCGGGCCGGCTTGTGTGCTGGCGCCGAGCTAGGCTACAATCGCAGGCTCTTCGGCAGGTCTAGCTGCGTCTACAGCCACCTCTGACTGAAATGAAAACGCACCGCGCCCAGGCGTGGTGCTTTTGTTCGTTTCTAGCGGTGGTGGGGATCTGAGGCGTTTTGAAAGCCATTGGGGCTGCTGCTGCCGAGAGATCTGTGACTTCAAACGGGAACAAGTTACTTATGCCAACTATCAATCAGCTCGTGCGCCACGGCCGTCAGGCCGAGGTCACGAAATCCAAGTCGCCGGCGATGCAGGACTGCCCTCAGCGTCGTGGCGTGTGCACCCGCGTGTACACCACCACGCCTAAGAAGCCGAACTCCGCGCTGCGTAAGGTCGCCAAAGTGCGTCTGACCAACGGTTTCGAGGTCATCTCGTACATCGGCGGTGAAGGCCACAACCTGCAAGAGCACAGCGTCGTGCTGGTGCGCGGCGGTCGTGTCAAGGACTTGCCGGGTGTGCGTTATCACATCGTGCGCGGTTCGCTGGACTTGCAAGGCGTGAAAGACCGCAAGCAGTCGCGTTCCAAGTACGGCGCGAAGCGTCCGAAGAAGTAATCATCAGGTTGTCATGGTGCGGCCCCAGGCTGTCGCCAGATTTTTTGCGGTTTGTGCAGTGTCCAAGGCATGCAGCAGCCGAGTAAGTGGATGGCCCCTGATGTCGGTGGTCGTCCAAGGTCGTCGGGCAGATGCCCGCACCAACTGAAGCAAGAGGAAGATTCCCATGCCACGTCGTCGCGAAGTACCCAAGCGCGAAATCCTGCCGGATCCCAAGTTCGGTAGCGTCGATCTGTCCAAGTTCATGAACGTCATCATGGAATCGGGCAAGAAGGCCGTCGCCGAGCGCATCATTTACGGTGCTCTCGACCAGGTCGAGAAGAAGATCGGCAAGGATCCGCTGGAAGTGTTCATGGTCGCCCTGAACAACGTGAAGCCCATGGTCGAAGTGAAGTCCCGCCGCGTCGGCGGTGCGAACTACCAAGTTCCCGTGGAAGTTCGTCCCGTCCGTCGTATGGCTCTGGCCATGCGCTGGCTCAAAGAGTCGGCCCGCAAGCGCGGTGAAAAGTCCATGGCCCAGCGTCTGGCCAATGAGCTGCTGGAGGCCGCTGAAGGCCGCGGCGGTGCCATGAAGAAGCGTGATGAAGTTCACCGCATGGCCGAAGCGAACAAGGCGTTCTCGCACTTCCGCTTCTAATCTTCCCCGTTCCGGCCGCCTCGGGTTACTACTGACCCGTTGGCGGCTCACTGCATTTGGAGTGACACCATGGCCCGCAAGACCCCCATCGAGCGCTACCGCAATATCGGTATCTCTGCGCACATCGATGCCGGCAAGACCACGACGACCGAGCGCATCCTGTTTTACACGGGTGTGAACCACAAGATTGGTGAAGTGCATGATGGCGCCGCCACCATGGACTGGATGGAGCAAGAGCAGGAGCGTGGCATCACGATCACCTCGGCTGCCACCACCTGCTTCTGGAAGGGCATGGATCTGGCCCGCCCCGAGCACCGCATCAACATCATCGACACCCCCGGACACGTGGACTTCACGATTGAAGTCGAGCGCTCGATGCGCGTGCTGGACGGTGCTTGCATGGTCTATTGCGCCGTGGGCGGCGTGCAGCCGCAGTCCGAGACGGTCTGGCGCCAGGCCAACAAGTACAAGGTGCCCCGCCTGGCCTTCGTCAACAAGATGGACCGCACCGGCGCGAACTTCTACAAAGTCGTCGAGCAGATGAAGGTTCGCCTGAAGGCCAATCCCGTGCCCGTCGTGCTGCCGATCGGCGCCGAGGAAAACTTCCTGGGCGTGATCGACTTGATCAAGATGAAGGCGATCTACTGGGACGATGCCTCCCAGGGCATGAAGTTCGACTACCGCGACATCCCGGCCGAAATGCAGGCCGATGCTCAGAAGTGGCGCGACAACCTGGTCGAGGCTGCAGCCGAGTCCAGCGAAGACATGATGAACAAGTACCTCGAGTCGGGCGAGCTGTCCGAAGAGGAAATTGTTCTGGGCATCCGCACCCGCACCATCGCCGCTGAAATCCAGCCAATGTTCTGCGGCACCGCCTTCAAGAACAAGGGCGTGCAGCGCATGCTGGACGGCGTGATCGACTTCATGCCTTCGCCGATCGATGTGCCGCCGGTGCCGGGCACCGACGAAGACGACCAGCCGACCACCCGCGACGCTTCGGACGAGGCCAAGTTCTCGGCCCTGGCCTTCAAGCTGATGACCGACCCCTATGTCGGCCAGCTGACTTTTGTGCGCGTCTATTCGGGCGTGCTGAAGTCGGGCGACTCGGTGTTCAATCCGATTCGCGGCAAGAAGGAGCGTATCGGCCGTATTCTGCAGATGCACGCCAACCAGCGTGAAGAAATCTCGGAAATTCTGGCCGGCGACATCGCCGCCTGCGTGGGCCTGAAGGACGTGACCACCGGCGAAACGCTGTGCGATCCGGAATCGATCATCACCTTGGAAAAGATGGTGTTCCCGGAGCCGGTGATCTCGCAGGCCGTCGAGCCCAAGACCAAGGCCGACCAGGAAAAGATGGGTATCGCCCTGGGCCGTCTGGCCAAGGAAGATCCGTCCTTCCGTCTGCGCACCGATGAAGAGTCGGGCCAGACCATCATCTCGGGCATGGGCGAGCTGCACCTGGAAATCATCGTCGACCGCATGAAGCGCGAGTTCGGCGTGGAAGCCAATGTCGGCAAGCCGCAAGTGGCCTACCGCGAAACGATCCGCAAGACGGCTTCGGACGTCGAAGGCAAGTTCGTGCGTCAGTCGGGCGGTAAAGGCCAGTACGGCCACGTCGTGCTGACCGTCGAGCCGCAGGAGCCGGGCAAGGGCTTCGAGTTCGTCGATGCGATCAAGGGCGGTGTGGTTCCTCGCGAATACATCCCGGCGGTCGAGAAGGGCATCATTGACTCGCTGCCCAACGGCGTGCTGGCCGGCTTCCCGGTGGTGGACGTCAAGGTCACGCTGACCTTCGGTTCCTACCACGAAGTCGACTCGAACGAAAACGCCTTCAAGATGGCCGCGTCCATGGGCTTCAAGGAAGGCTGCCGCAAGGCTTCGCCGGTGATCCTGGAGCCGATGATGGCCGTGGAAGTCGAAACGCCGGAAGACTATGCTGGTAACGTGATGGGCGACCTGTCCTCGCGTCGCGGCATGGTGCAGGGCATGGACGATATGGTCGGCGGTGGCAAGTCCATCAAGGCCGAGGTGCCGCTGTCGGAAATGTTCGGCTACTCGACGACCCTGCGCTCGATGTCGCAAGGCCGTGCCACGTACACGATGGAGTTCAAGCACTATTCGGAAGCTCCGAAGAATGTGGCTGACGCCATCATCACCGCACGCGGCAAGTAAGCGCTGAGCCGAGGCCCGGTGGCCTCGGCTTTCCCTATTCGTCTTCGTCGAAGCTCTCCCGTTTGCCAGTCGGCGGGAATCAAGGGTTCGATGGAAACGCTAAACCAACAGACTGGCGCATGCTCTTTTCTGGAGATTTGAAATGGCAAAAGGTAAATTCGAACGGACCAAGCCGCACGTCAATGTGGGCACCATCGGTCACGTTGACCATGGCAAGACCACGCTGACGGCTGCTATTGCAACCGTGCTGTCGAAGAAGTTCGGCGGCGAGGCCAAGGC
>SCOI01000036.1 GCA_005503085.1 Burkholderiales bacterium C2
CGAGCGACCGCACGCCATGGCTGAACCGCTTCGTCCCGTCTTTCCCCTCGCCGTGGCCCATGTCCACCAGGTGCGCGGCCACCACGCCGAGCGGTGCTGCGCCGCCCGGGCGCTTGATGAAGCTGTTCGCGGTGACCGTGGGCATCGGCTCGTCCAGGCTGGCGCCCGAGCTGCCGGTGCGGAACTTGGTCAGGTGGGCCATGCTGACGTACTGCTTCACCCCGCCGGCCACGACGGTGCTGAGCGGCTTCTCGATGTCCTGCGTGCGCGGCTCCTGGCCAGGCCGCTCGCCATAGCCGACCGTCACGAGGTGAGCGCCGGCCAGCGCGTGGTGCGTGCCGCCAGCCGAAACGGTCGACAGCGGTGCTTCGATGCTGTGCCCGCCCATGTGGCCCGGGCTTGTGCCACGAAGGGGGATGATGGCGGAGCCGTCCGCCCGGTCCCGTGAGACTTGTTCGTCCAATTGATGCGCCGCTTGAAAGAAGCGGCGGTCTTCATCTGTGAAAGTAGGCGACTCAGCGGGCACCAGCTCCGGTGACACGACCGAGAAATGCCCGCCCTTCACCTGGGCACACACCGTGCGCAGCGGCTCATCCGCCGGCATCGTGCGCTGATTGCTGCTGTTGGCGTGCTCATTGAGGAATGGCGCCAGCACCGGCTGTGCGACACCCGAATCAGCCTTGGCCGTGATCGTCTGCGCCGGCGAGTCCACGCTGCGCGCCGGGGACTGACCCATGCGACCACCAACGCCAACAATGAACGGCCGCGCGCTGGTCAGCACATGGCGCCAGAGCCCTTTCGCAACGCGCCGCTGCGTGTTGTCAGCCAGTGGCTTGGGGCGCCCGAACACGCTCTGCGCGGGCAGGTCAAAGTTGATGCAAGCGGCGGCGGTCAGGTAGGGCTTGAGATTGCCGGCGATCACTTCTTTGTTGGTCGGGTCACCGTGTGTCGCTTCCGGCCACACGATCGGCAGCCGGTCGCGCCGGGCGATCAGGAACAGGCGCTTGCGGATCGTTGGCGCACCGGCATCGCAGGCGCGCAACTCGCGCCAGTCCACCGTGTAGCCGTGGCCGCGCAGCTGCCGCACGAAGCTCTCGAATGTCTTGCCCTTCTTTGCAGGGTCGGGCCGGGCATTGCCTTCGGCGTCGATCAGCAGCGGGCCCCACTCCTGGAACTCCTCGACGTTCTCCAGCATCAGCACGCGCGGCTTGGTCAGGGCGATCCAGCGCATACCGACCCAAGCCAGGCCTCGGATGTGCTTGGCTACTGGCGTGCCTCCCTTGGCCTTGCTGAAGTGCTTGCAATCGGGGCTGAGCCAGACCAGCGCCACCGGCTGGTTCTTCGTCACCTTGATCGGATCGACGTCCCACACCGACTCGCACAGATGGTGCGTGTGCGGGTGGTTCATCGCGTGCATGGCGATGGCCTCGGGATCGTGGTTGATCGCGATGTCGACCGGCCGGCCGAAGGCTTGCTCCAGCCCTTCGCTCGTGCCGCCGCCGCCGGCGAAGTTGTCGATGATCAGCTCGCGGCCGAGGTCCAGTGACCTGGTGCCCACATCCGGGCGCTGCGCCGGCCGACTCGGGCGAACGGCTTTGACCTTGGTCTGGCGCCGCGCCGGCGCCTGGCGCTCACGAAGCAGCTCGGCAATCTGCGCCACGCTCACTGCAACGCTGAAACCGGCGAACTCTGCCCGACGCGGCAGCTCTGCCTCGTCTGCGCGCACGTAGTTGTGCATCGTGAATTCGAAGCGGCCAGTCTTCAATGGCGCCGGCAAGGCCGGAAGCAGGTGCCGCTCGATCAGGTCAGCCAGGACGAGGCGATCGTCTACCCCGGTCGCTCCGGTCAGCTCAAGGGCGCTCAAGTAGGCCGGATGCTCAGCGAGCATGTCGCCATCGCCGAAGCCCCAGTTGGCGAACAGTTGGTCCGCCTCAAGGATGACTGCGGGCTCGGCGCCCAGGTCAAGCGGCATGGTGAAGTTGTCGCGCTTCATCAGACGGTCTCCTCCGTCTCGGCGTCCATGAAGTCAAACAGCGACGGCATCGTGGCCCCTCGCGCTCGGCCGCTTGCAGGTAGTGCACCTGGTCCTTGAAGTAGGCCTCGGAGAGCTCGCTGCCACGCGACTTGCGGCCGAGCTTGATTGCGCGGACGCCGACGGTGCCAAGACCGTGGAATGGGTCATAGACCGTCTCGCCCTTGTTGCTGTAGCGCTCAATGAGCCTGTCCACGATATCGAACTGGAACGGGCAGACATGCTTTTCAACGGCCCGCCGCGCCTGCTCGCCATTGAGAGTCAGCATGCGAGTCACATCCGTCCAAACGTACGGATCAGGGCTGCCGGGCTGCAAGCAGGCGAACAGCTTCGGCAGAGCGTTGCGATCCTCCAGCTGCTCGCCGATGGCGACATGGCGTGCGTAGTCATAGACGGCCCGCAGGCTGTCGTCGGTGAAGAACTTGGCCAGCTTGCTTGGGCCGAGCGCAGCAAGTTCGGTTGCCGTCATCAGCGTGTTGCCGCCGGAGCGCCAGTAGTTGTGCGCGTCGACTTGCCACCGCGCCAGCGAGTAGCCCTCGGTCTTGGTCACCTCGATCTGCTCTTCCGCCGCGCCGCAATGCGGGCACTGCAGACCCAGGTCGCAGTCTTCGTCATCCGGGTCGACCAGGAAGGCACCAACTTCATCGCCCACGTACTCGCAGGCCTTGCAACGCCAGCGCGGGACCGGCCGATCCTTCGTCACCGGCTCGTCTGCGTAGCCGCGCGTCAGGTCAGTCTGCGGCTTGCGGAACAGCAGCACGTATTCCGAGCAGCCGGTGCCCATTTTTGTGCCGTCCTTCAGCATCTCGCTGTAGCTGAGCCGATAGGTCTGGTTGTTCTCGCGCACGACGTCGGTGGTCACCGTGACGATCGCCATCTTCACCAGACCGTGCTTTCGCAGGTGGGCACTGGCCTCCTCATGGAAGTAATCCATGGTGGGCGCACCGAGCCCCGACATGCTTTGGAAAAGCACGCGGTCCTTGACATGGACGGCTGCAATGCGGCCCGGCTTCAGGATCCTGGCCAACTGAGGCGTCAGGAAGTCCATCTGCTCCCAGAAGTGCGCGTTGTCTTCGGTATGGCCGAAATCGTTATAGCTGGGCGTGTATTCGTAATGGTTGGCGAAAGGGATCGAAGTCACGATCAGGTCGACCGAGTCGTCCGGCTGCGCCATCGCCTCCAGAACCGCATCGTTGTGTGCGACCTCGAAGCGCTCACCCTTGACGACGCGACGCTCCACGCCGATGGTCCTGGCCAGGGCCTTCTGCATGGAAAGGTGATCAAGCCCGTATTCACGGACCAGCGCCGCAACCCTGGCCTGCTGCTCATCGTGACGACGCCACTTCGCCTTCAGATTGACCACACGCTCACGCTCAGCCTCGGTGTGGATGATGTCGATGCGGACCGGTTCGCCCTGGCCGAAGCGGTGAACACGGTGGACGGCCTGGATGAAGTCGTTGAACTTGTCCGTGATACCCGCGAAGATCTCGCGGTGGCAGTGGCGCTGCCAGTTCGTGCCGCTGCCCGCCATCACCGGCTTCGTGCTCATGATCGGCGTGCGGCCGTGCTTGAAGTCGGCCATCAGCTCCTCGCGCTCTTCCAGGTCCTGGCTGCCGTAGACGCTCACAGCGTTCGGTATCGCGGCCTGAATGGCTTCGCGCTCGGCCTCAAGGTCGTGCCAGATCACGAAGTGGTCAGCCGGGTCAGCCTCCACCAGCTGGCGCACCTTCGCCACCCGTGCATCCAGGCTTTCGCGCTTCTCCCGCGCGGCGGCCGGCAGGCTGGTTGCGGTGTTCTGGATCAGCAGGCCTTGGCCGTACTTGTCGGCACCGGCGGCTTCGTAGTCGCTCGGAATCTCGTGCCAGCGCACATCGAGCTCGGGGAGGATATAGCCAGTGTCATCGTGGCCTAGGTCGCTCGGCTTCTGGATGATCACGGCCCAGCTCGCCACCCACATCCAGAACTCGGCTTCTTTATGCGGGTAGAGGGTCAGGTTGCCCGCCTTCTCCGAGTCGCGCTGAAAGAAGCGCGTGAGGGCCTGGCCCGTGTCCATCACGCCAAGGAAGCCGGCGTAGTGGATCAGTTCCTTGTAGCGATTGGGGTCAGGCGTGGCGGTGTAGACCGACTTGAACTCCACGCCAGCAAACGCGGGCATGAACTCCTGGAAGGTCTTGCTGCCGTAGCTGCGCAAAACGCTGGCTTCGTCCAGGCCTGCGGCCCGGAATAGGCGCGGATCGACATTGCCCTCGCGAACCGCCTCGTAGTTCGTCATGTAGATGGTGCGGGGATCGTCGATCTCGCTGTCCCGTCGAATGAAGCGCAGGTCGATGGCGCAGTCGCCGGTGAAGCGCTCGCGCGCCTCGTCGAAGAACTCTTGCCGGACGCCGAGGGGCATGACGGCCAGGCGCAGCGCGTCAGGGTGGCGAATTCCGATCTGGCGATGGAACTCCAGGTGCGTCGCCGTCTTGTGCAGGCCGAAGCTCGCGAAGCAAGCGCGGTTGCCGCCCTTCACCATCCAGCGCACGATGTCGCGGGTGTGCGGCTTCAGCGCTGGGTTGATCTGCTCCAGCGGAACCTCGAAGCCGTCGAAGCTGGCCAGCTTGATCTTGTTGCGAAGGAACTCGAGGTATTGCGCCTCGGTGGGCAGGGTCAGCCCCTCTTTACTTCGTGCTTGCATCCTCGCCCTCCTGAGCGATTGAGTAACGGAGATAGCCATGGCTTCGTGCCGCATCGGCGGACTCAGCCCTGACCTTGTTCTTGGCCCGCAGGAACAGCAGCGCCCAGTCGCACGCCTTCTCGGTGCGGCCTGTCGCGGCGACGATCTGCGGGTGTGTGAAGTAGCGACCGGGGTGCAGGCGCAGGAAGTCGAGCACCGCCTGCGTCGCAGAGCCGTCGCGGATGACACCGGCCGGCCGAGGGTTGAAGCGCTGGGGTGTCGGCCCAGCGGCCATGTCGCGGTTGGCGGCGTCGATGATTCGGGCCGCGAGCCAGTCGATGCCGTTCATGCGGTGGCTCCCAGCTGGTCATAGCGCTGGATGCCGTTGGCGGTAATCCGCCCCCGACCCTGCAGGGCAGCGACGATGCGCTCGCCCGCGATGCGCTGGCTGCGGCGGTCGCGGTGGCGCCGGTTCTTCTCCGCGACCGTCATCGCCGGCGGCCTCGGTGCGTCACGGCCGGGCCCGAACTTCAGGACCTCAGCCGGCTTGCCGCCGATCTGGCTCTCGCGGTGCCAGCCGCAGCGATGCACCATGCCGGCGACACGCAGGGACTTCAGCAGGATGCCGATGCGCATCATGGCCACGCCGGTGTCTTCGTGCAGTTCCTGGCGCGTGACGCCTTGGCGCAGCTCTCGGATCAGCGAGCAAAACGCGATCAGTTCGGGCTTGGGGTTGCTGCGCGCGAGTGTCGATCCCGGCGCAGCGCGGCAGAGCTGGCGCGGATACGGCAGGCTCTCACCGGGCCCACCAGCGAAGACCGCCTGCTGCTGGCCGCGCAGCGAGTCCGATGGAGCCCACCCGACGACATGGGCCTCGCCCAGGTGGACCATGCGCCAGAGGATCTCGCGCATGGTCTGCTCGCCTCGGCCGATGGCCTTGGCGACGTCTCGATGGGTGCAGGGCTTGCGGCTGATCACGGCCAGGATGCGGCCGTACTGGACAAGCCCGAGGCGGCCGATGCGACTGCCCGCAGGTGGGCCCCGGCGATTGAGGGGACGGCTGGCGTCCGGTGTCGTGCCCGGCATGGTCAGCGGCCCCCTTCGGGAAGTTGATCCCATGGACCGAGACCGGCCTGCTTCGATACCCTGCGGAGCATGGCCAAGTCACCCCACACCGCGCGTTCCAGAAGGCCGCGCACGAACTCCGCCTTCGGGACGCCGCGCATCGTCGCCATCGCGATCACAGCCTCTTCGAGCTCGATGCTGCAGGGGATGTCGATGCGTGTCGTGCACTTGCCGCCGGCGTCGGAGCGCCCGGACCTTGAGAACATCAGATCGTCTTCAAACATCATTGGGGGCACCTCTTGAAAAACCTAGAGCTGGCACGCGGCGACACCGCGCTGCAGGAGGCGCTGCGGGTCTCGTCGGAGATGGCCGCAATAGCGCTGGAAGATGAAGCGCGCGAGGTGCGCGCGCGCTGGGCGGCGAGGCTTGAGCCCGACGCCGGAGATGTGGCGGCTGCCGCGCTGTTCACTGCGAGCTCCCACTTCGGGGAGCTGCTGCTCTCTCTGCTTGCACAACACGCAACAGGTGGCCGAACGGATCAGCTTGCAGCGCTGCAGCGATTCGCAATTCAGCCGCCGGGGTTAGGGTCAGGTGCACCGCATGGACTGCGCGCAGCTGAGCTCTACCAGCAACACATCGCCGACCTGTGCGGGCATGCACGCGGCGCGCTCGGTGGGACCGGCGGTTGAAGCCGGGCATGTCAGGCCGCCGCCTTGTAGTAGTCGACCAGGCGCTGAACAGTGTCGATACGCGGGTTCGGCGAAACGCCCTGCGCGATCTTGGTCAGCGTGTGATAAGGGACGCCGCTGTCGCGCGAGACGTCCGCCCATTGGCCTCGCGTCTCAGCGAGTCGGCGCCGGACAAAGGTCAGAATGGGTTCGGGTGTGGCAGGCCTCGTCATGTGCATCTCCGCTTTAACGTGATGCACTTTAGCCATTTATGGCTTGTTATGCAAGCCACTCATGGCTAGCCATTTATCGCACTATCCAACAATGGCTAAACAGCGCGTCGCACCGAATCCGAACGTAGGGAAGAACCTGCTGTTCCTGATGGAACAGAAGCACAACGGCATGGCCTCGCAGCAGGCAATTGCGAAGGCGACGGGTGTTGGTCAGACGACTGTCGGCCGCATCTTGCGCAGCGAAGTTCAGCCTGGCTCTGAGAACCTTCAGAGCATCGCGAACGCCATGCTGGTGCCGCTGCAGGCTCTGTACCTACCGCCTGAGCGATTCAAGGCCGAGTTTGAGCGTGGCCTCGTCAAACCGTTGAGCGAGATTCCGATCCCTGGCAAAGAGCCGCATGCCCTGATCATCACGAAGCCGCTGACGGTGGGGACGATGCTGCAGGCAATCGGCCGCATGACGCGCGACCTGCCTGCGCAGCGGAAGAAGGCGATCGACGCGCTGGTCGACTCTCCGACTGCGGAGCTGGCCGACAGCGACGCTGCATTTATTGACGACCTGGCCGGCGGGGCCACGGTCCCAGTGCATGTGCCGGTGGCGGGCCCGGAGATCTGGGAGACCGCCCGGAGCATGGCCGCCAATTGGCCCGAGGAAGAGGTCAAGCCGTTCCTGCTCGAGTTCATTGAGCGCGTGGAGCGCGCACAAGTTGACAAATTCCAACTCGCGAAGATGGCCAGCACCCCAGCTCGGGTGGAAACCGAACGCTAACCGCACGGGATAATCGTCGCAGGGTGATCATCCCTGCACCACTTCGGCACAGACCGGGCGCAGGGCAGCAGTTTTTCAGCCCGTGTCAGACCCCGAAGAGCCAGCCCAGCGCCAGCCACCGTTCCCGCATGTCCCCGGTGACCTCTATGTGTTTTATCAACGCGAGGCACCAGAGATCGCACCAGATTTGCGGCGCGACTGCCCGCAATGCAAGTCCATCGCCGGGCAGGAAAGCCGATGGTGCTGGGCCTGTGGCTATGACTTCGACAGGGCCCGCATGAGGCGGGTGCACCCGATGAAGCTGGTGTGCGTCGCACTCCTACTATCCCTGTGCGTCAACATCATCTTGGCCCTGATCGTGGCTTTTAGGCCATAACGAATGCCCGGATCCACCTTGCACGCCTGCCTTGAAGGCATGGCGTTTACCCTTGTTGATTCTGCGGATTGGTGCTTCACCATCGAGACAAAACAGGGATGTGACAAATGACAACAAAGCCAGATGTGGCGCGGTTGCTGGAGCAGATCGCGATGGAAGGTGTGTCAAAGCCAGACCGCAAACCGGCCGTGGCTCAGAACGTGAGCATGCTCGTCGGATCGGTGGGCGGCGACGTCATCATCATGGGCGATGTACCGCCCAATGCGATGGAACTGTTGCTGAGCCGCCGGCGGCCCACAAACGGCGCCCCGAGCTAGAGCGACAGGAGGTCAGAGCGCCGGTGCGCGCTCCACCTTGTGCTTGGTCGCCAGCTCTTGCCAGATGAACTCGGCGTCATAGACGATGCCGTTGACGTCAGGCTTCTCCTTGCTCGCAATCACCGTGTTCGTCGTCCTGGGCATCTCAAAGACCAGGGTCTGTCCGGGCGTGTAGTTGGTTTGTGACTGGGCCCGCACGGTGTTGCCATAGGCATTGGCTGTCGTCGTCGTGTTCGCCTGGCCCGGCATCACGTAGGAGCTTGTCGCCACCGCCGACTTTCCCGAGACGATCACGAAGTAGCGGTAGCCGTAGACCAGCGACAACTCCGCACTGCGCAGCAGTGCGTAATCCGAGGCCTGTTCTGGCTTCATCGCCGCGTTCCCCCTGAAGGTCACCTCGAAGATGTTCGGGGCCAGGCGGGTATGCGTGTATCCGAAGTTGCCGGACAGCGGCTTGTAGCTGGTTGCGCAGCCCGTCAACACGACGGCGGCCGCAATGGCGATGAGCTTTCTCATGGTCGTTCTCCCTGCTGCCATGTTCCCAGCGCCGCCCTGCCGGAACAAGCTCAGTCCCCTCCCTGCGACACCTCAACCGCCTAGGTATTTTCCCTATACCGTCATTTGATAGCCATTTATGGCTTGACAATCTTTTCTGCAAGCCAATAATGGCTATGCATAAACGGTTAGGAGATGGCGATGCAGACAGCGACTCAGACGGCTCAAGCCGCAGAATTCCAGCCCGGCGCGAAGGTGGTCTTCGACGGCCGCACCAACATCATCAACGACAAGGTGTTCGCGGGCCTGACCGGCACCGTGGATTTCGAGTGCTTGCCGTGCCCGGTGTCGGGTGCCCGCGGCCTGGTCTACGTGAACTTCATGTTGGCGGGCAAGCGCAAGCCGCGCTGCGTCGCTCTGCACCATGAGTCTCTGTCGGCGGTGGCAGCATGAGCGCCGTCGTCACCCCCCTCTTCACCCGCCAGGGCTTCGTGCCCTGCCTGGTGTCCCGCGCTGAAGCGCGGCACGCCGCCCGCCTTGAGGCCCGCGACATCCGCCCTGTGCATGTCGAAATGGCCGTCGAGCGCGTGCTCAGCAACACCGAGCTGTTCTCAGACTTCCTAGGCGGCGAGTGCTTCGGCCGCAAGCAAGTTGACAGCGACCGCGCAACCCGCATGCCGCATCGCATGACTGAGGCCGACACGGCCGTGCTGGTGCACGCCGCCCTGGTGGCAGCCGATCGCGGCGACCAGGAAGGCTGCCTCGACGCGATGCGCCTGATCGCCGCGCGTTACCTGACCGACAACGACGCGCTGCTGCAGCAGTACGCCGCTGAAGCTGCGGAGGTCTGAGCCATGGCACCGCGTGACTTCAAAATCCCGGCGCCGCGCGCCTGGGACACCGCCACCGCTCATGACGGCATGGACGATATGGGCGAGGCCAGCGAGGCGCTGTTCTCGCGCCGCATCACTGTCGGCGAACTTGACGCCGCAGCGCTGAATGTCGTGCACGCCGCGCTCGCGCCGGCCGAGGCCTGCACGGAGCTGGGCGCCGACGAGCCGCGCCGCCGCCGCCGCATGGGTGAGCTGAAGTCCTGGGAGCGCCGGATGCTGCACGCCAAGTCGCTGTGCTGGTCTGTGCTGGGCCTGGGTTTCATGGCCGTTGTGTTGTGGGCGACGAAGCCATGAGCGCGGCCAAGCACACCCCGGGCCCATGGGCTTGCAGCTGGTCAATGGCCGGCAAGTGGCTGGTCTACATCGGCAAGCACATTCACAGCTTCGATCAGGAGCGTGAGGCAGATGCGCGCCTGGTCGCTGCCGCACCGGAGTTGCTGCAGGCGCTGCAGCCCTTCATCACCAAGAACTCCAGCGACGAGTACATCAGCTTGGGGGTCCGCACTGAGGATGTGGCGCGTGCGCGGGCGGCTGTGGCAAAGGCCACCGGGAGCGCAGCATGAGCTTCGACCGCAATCAAGCGCGCATGCCGGCCAAGACCAACGCCTGGGGCCTGAAGGTTGGCGACCAGTGGTTTGCCGGCTTCGGCGGCCGCCCGCCTGGCCCGTACATCGTGAAGTTGCGCATGACGCTGGCCGAGGCGCTGCTGTGCGTCAGCCCCGAGCGCGCCGCTGACTATGTGGAGCGCCTCGCAAAGCGCGGCTATCCCGGCGCTCAAATCGTGCGGATCGAGGTGGCAGCATGACCGGCCACGAAACCATCGTCGCCGGCGCAGTGCGCAAGGCCTACAGCAGCACGATCACCGTGCGAGCCAGCAGCTGGGGCGGCCTGTTCGATTGCGCCTACCGCTGGGAAGGCACGCACCTCCTCGGCATGTCGGGACCGTCCGGCCTGCGCGCCCAGCTCGGCACCGCCGTGCACGCCAGCACCGCCGCCTTCGACCTTGGCCGCATGCCCGGCGCCGAGGCCGTCAGCGCAATGGACACGGCCGACATCTTCGTGTCCACCTTGCGCGAGCCCGACCGTGACGTCGACTACAGCCGCGATGACCTGACCATCGATCAGGCCGAGCGCATCGGCTTGGCCCTGCACTCTCTCTACTGCCACGACATCAGCCCGCAGTTCACCTTCCTCAGTGTGGAGCAGGCCCTGACCCCGCTGGAGATCGATTGCGGGGGCGGCCAGATCGTCCGCCTGACCGGCAGCATGGACCGCGCGCGCGTCGCCAAGCAGGCCGACGGCATCGTGATCCCGGACGTCAAGACCGGCTCGGCCGTCATCCGCGAGGGCCAGGCGGCTATCAAGGGGCGCAGCGCGCAGCTGGGCACCTACCAACTGATGTACGAGCACACCGAGGGCGTGCCCACCGTCGGCGGCCAGATCCTGGCCCTGCAGACCAAGGGCAAGCCAGCCGCCGCGGTCTCGCCGGTGTTCGACGCCAAGCGCGTGATGGTCGGTACCGAAGAGGCGCCCGGCCTCATCGAGATCGCGGCCTCGATGTTCCGCAGCGGGCTCTTCCCGCCCAACCCGCAATCGACCCTGTGCTCGGAGCGCTACTGCAGCCGCTGGAGCCGTTGCCATTTCCACGAGTGAAGGACCTACCCAAATGAATGCACCCATGACCCTCGCCGCCGTCCAGCAGTCGGGCGGCGCCCTGGCCCAGCAAGGCGACCTCAAGATCGACATGTTCAGCCTGCGCGGCTTCGAACTGGCCCAGCGCATCGCCAAGGCCTTTGCCACCAGCGATGCTGTGCCGTCGCAGTTCCGCATGCAGGTCCTGAAGAAGAGCCGCGACGGTGATCAGTGGATCGACAACCCGGCAGCGATGGGCAACTGCCTGGTCGCCATCGAGACGGCCCGCGCCGTCGGCATGAGCATCACGGCCGTGATGCAGCAGGCCAACATCATCGATGGCAAGCTGTCCTGGTCCGCTCAGTTCGTCATAGCTGCGGTGAACGCCAGCGGCCGCTTCCAGCCGCTGCGCTTCGACATCAAGTCGCGCGGCGTGATCAAAGCCAAGTACCGCGAGAAGCTGGGCTGGAACAACGCCAAGAAAGGTTTCGATTTCGAGGACAAGCATGTCGAGCTGGAGGACCTGGTATGCATCGCCTGGACCCTGCCGGCCGGCTTCCCGACGCCCAAGGGCATCTACACGCTTAAGCAGGCGCGCGACGCCGATCTGCCGATCATCGAATCCTCGCCGGTGTCGATGAAGCTGGCGGTTGAGGAAGGCTGGTACAGCAAGCCGGGCAGCAAGTGGCAGACCGAGATGAAGCACCAGATGCTGCAGTACCGCAGTGGCGCCTTCTTCGGCCGCATCCACGCCCCGGACATCGTGATGGGCATGGGCCGCACGACCGAGGAGCTGCAAGACGCGCCGCAGCAGACCTTCGACATCTCCGCCGACGGCACCGCGACGCCGGTACCAGCCGCCGAGCTGCGCAAGGGCCCGGCCGGTCCCACTCCGATGGCCGAGGTCGTGGAGAAGAGCGAGCCGGAGACCACCGCGCCCGCAGCTGAAACCATCGACCAGGGCACGGGCGAGATTCAACAGGCCGGCCAAGACGCGGGCGATGACGCCGCCTTTGATGCCGAAGCCCTGCTGGCCCAGTTCGCGACCTGCTCCAGCCAGGACGGCCTGGACATGCTGGCCGACGAGGTGCCGGCAAACATCAGCCAAGAGGTGGCCGGCGTCATCCAGGACGCATACGAGAAGCGCAAGGCAGAGCTGGCCCAGCCGGCCCAGGCCACGAGCCGCCGCAGCCGCGGTGCCAGCAACGCGCAGATCGACTGATCAACGGGCGGCGCGCCGTAGCGCGTAACGGGCGCCGGTTTCGGCCCGGCGTTGGCAGCACCGACGAAGTGCGCCGCCCACCATTCACCACAGCAATAGGAACGCAAATGCGCAACTCTCGTTCATCCATTCTTGGCGCCGCCGCCCTGGCCGCCCTCGCCTTTGGTCTGCCCACTAGCGGCGCGTTCGTTGGAAGCGGCGTCAGCGCGAACAGCAGCGGCGGCCACCAGGCCGACAAAGGATCTCCCTCAAAGCTCGCGACCAGCAATGCCGTCGAGCGCGCCATCTATGGCGGCTATGGATCGTCCAGCTCGCGCCGCCACCAAGGAAAAGGCTGGCCCATCGCCCACGACCGCCGCATGGCGCGCAAGCGCCGCAATCAGGCCAAGAACCGCCGCGCGCACCGCAGCTGATCGCTGACCAACCACAGGCAAAGGAAGGCCATGAAGATCACTCACATCGAGGCCCAGAACATCCTGGGCATCCGCAGCGCCTCGGTCGCGCTGACCTCCGCCATCAGCTTGTTTTGCGGTGCGAACCGCCAGGGCAAGACCAGCCTGGCCGAGGCTGTCCGCATGGCGCTGGGCGCCAACGTCGAAGCCCGCGGCACCCATCTCAAGAAAGAGCTGGAGGCCCTGGTCCATGAGGGCCAGAAGAGCGGCTCCGTCGAGGTGCAGCTCGGTGATGGCCTGACGCCCTTTGCCCTGGTGCCCAGCGGCAAGGTCCTTGCCCAGGACGTCTATGTCCCCCATCGGGCGCTGACCTACGTGCTGGAGCCGCAGCGTTTCGCCGCGCTGGATGGCAACGACCGCCGCAAAGTGCTCTACGGCCTGATGGGCATCCAACTCAAGGCCGAAGAGGTCATCGAGCGCCTGGCCAAGCGCGGCGTCGATCAGGCCAAGGCCGTGCGCGTTGGCCCGCTGCTGAAGGCCGGTTTCGAGGCTGCATGCGCTGAAGCCAAGCGCAAGGGCACGGAGGCCAAAGGCGCGTGGCGCGCCGTCACCGGCGAGACCTACGGCTCCGAGAATGGCAAGACCTGGACCGCGACAGCGCCGGCCTATGACGCCGAGGCCTTCAAGAAGCTCAACACCGAGGTGCAGCACGCCGACGTCGCGCTCGAATCCTGGCAGCAGACCATTGGCAAGCTCGCTGGCGAAGAGCAGCGCCGCAATGAGATCGCGAACAAGCTGACGGCGCTGGATGACGCCGCTGGCAAGGTTGATCGCATCGAGAAGAAGCTGGCCGCTGATCGCCAGATGCTGGCGGAGGTCGAACAGACCCTCACAGCGCTGACGGCAGCGGCTGGCCAGGGCCCGCGCGAGGGGTTGATCCATGACCTCGCCGAGGCCGTGGCCTACCTGCTGCCTCTAGCCCAGACGCCGACTGACAGGCAGCCGACGCAGCAGGAGTGCGACGCCGAGGCCGCTCTGAATGCCTACGAGCGCGAGCACGGCCGCATCGGTGCCGCCGGTGATCCTGCGGCTGCTGCCCGGCTGCCGGAGGTCAAGGCCAGCCGCGAACGCTGCGACCGCACTGTCGCGAACACCCAACGAGATCTCGCGCAGGCGCTGAAGGCTCGCGATGACGCTGCCGAGATCCGCGAGCAGCTGAAAGCAGAGTTCGATGCCGGCGCCCTGGCCCAGGCGCGCGCCGAGGCCGACAAGATCAAGTCGACCCGCGCCGACGCGGTCAAGAAGCTGGAAGTCCTGCGCACCCAGAAGGCTGCGGCCGAGGGCGCGAAACAGAAGACCGAATCCGCGGCCGGCCACCACGCCGATATCGTGGCCTGGGACCTGATCTCCCAGGCCCTAGCGCCCGATGGCATCCCGGGTGAACTGCTGACTAGCGCGCTGGGCCCGTTCAACGAACGCCTCGCGCAATCGGCGACCGATGCGCAATGGCTGCAGATCGTGATCGACCCAGAGATGGCCGTCGTCACCGCAGACGGCCGCCCCTACCGGCTGCTCAGCGAGTCCGAGAAGTGGCGCGCCGATGCGATGTTGGCCGAGGCCATCAGCCATGTCTCCGGCTTGAAGTTGCTGCTGCTGGATCGCTTCGATGTGCTGGACAACCAGGGCCGCGTCGATCTGCTGGAGTGGCTGCACATCCTGGCCGAGGAAGGCGAGCTCGACACCGCGTTGGTCTTCGGAACGCTGAAGAGCATCCCCGCAGGCCTGAAGCCCAGCGTCAGTGCGCACTGGGTGCAGGACGGCGAGCTGCAGCAGATGAAGGCTGCGGCATGAGCAGCAAGAAGCGCCGCGCAAAGCGAAAGATCGCCCAGCTGGTCCGCATGGATCAGACCCGCCAGCGTATGCCGAACCTGTGGCGCCACAGCGTGGCCCACCAGCAGCAGCAGGCTTTCATCGGGTGCATGGCAGCCCTGGGCCACAAGCTCGCTCGCCTTGGCCTGATGGATCGCGCCATCGCTGCAATGAAGGCTGCAGGGACCGACATGCTCGACGAGTAGCCACCTGATCAATCAACGGGGCGCCCGGCGCCTATGCGGCACGCGGCCCCGGGGTCGCGCGTAACGGTAGCGACAGCGGCGGCCAGCGGCCACGCCGGGCAGAACCCGGTAGGCGCCCCACCCATCACCCTCACAGAGACCACACATGAGCACCACCGAAACCATGATCTGCCGAGATCTTCACCTGCGCCACACCAGCACCGACGGCAAGTCGTTCGCACAGCAGCACCGCGTCTGGGACGCAGACCGCTTCCTTGCTGCACGGCAAGCCGAGGCGGCGAACGCCAACGCGAAGGCCAAAGACGACGCGCCGCGCCTGGCCAAGGTCGAGCTGATCACCGCAGAGCAGTACCGCGCCGAGCGCTAAGCCACGGCACCCGAAACCCGCAACTCCCGAGACCACACCATGAACCTCAAGCTCTTCTTCGATTTCGAAACCACCGGACTGCCCCTGTACAGCGAGCCCAGCGGCGACCCGCGACAGCCCCACATCGTGGAGGTTTCGGCGCAGCTTGTCGATGTCGAGACAAAGGCTTGCCTCGCCAGCATCAACCTGATCGTCAAGCCCGAAGGCTGGTTCATCCCGGACGACGTCGCCGCACTGCACGGCATCACGACGGAATACGCCTTGCAGGTCGGCGTGCCGGAAGTCGTCGCCCTGCAGTCCTTGCTGTCGCTGTGGCGCGCGGCCAATGAGCGCGTCGCCCACGTGGAAAGCTTCGATGCCCGCATCGCTCGGATCGCCATCAAGCGCCTGCTGCAGGACGACGCGCTGGCCGACGAATGGAAGGCAGCGCCTGCGTACTGCACAGCAAAGGGTTCGCGCGATCTCGTGCAGGCGCCGAACGCCAGTGGCCGCGGCTTCAAGCTGCCGAAGCTGAGCGAGGCCTACCGCCACTTCACCGGCCTGGAACTGTTGGACGCACACCGCGCCGGGCCCGACACCGAGGCGTGCAAGCGCGTGTACTTCGGGATCAACCCCGCCACCGCCAGCGCCAACGCCGGCCAGGTTGTAGACGCGGAGTACGTCCCGGCCTGATCACCAGTTTCAAGGGCGCGCCGCGCTGGGCCACCGCATCGCAAGTCTCCTCCCTGAACTTGCCCAGCGTGCTCTCGAAAGAGACGCCCTCTTTTCTTCCTGCCACCACTGCCATGACTGATCCCAACAAGCCCACCGAGCCGCGCCAAGACGAGGAACACGCTGAAGACAAGCGCATTCCGATAGGCCCGCTGGACGTCTGACACGGAGCATCAATGTTTAAGAACCTGACGATCTACCGCGTGGGCGCCAACTGGTCGCCTACCTCCACCGAGATTGAGGATGCACTCGCAAAGGGTGAGTTCGTGCCCTGCGGCGCCACCGAGCCACTATCGGCCGGGTGGGTGCCGCCGCGCGGCATCGAGCATGCGCCCCTGGTCGAGGTGATCGACGGCCATCTGCACCTGAAGCTCCAGATCGAATCGCGCGTGCTGCCCGGCTCGGTGGTCAAGGATCGGGTCGACGAGATCGCCGCCCAGATCGAGCAACAGACCGGCCGCAAGCCCGGCAAGAAGGCGCTGAAGGACCTGAAGGAACAGGCCACCCATGAGCTGCTGCCGCTGTGCTTCAAGAAGCGCAGCAGCGTGCGCATCTGGATCGCGCCCGAGCAGCGCCTGCTGATGATCGACACATCCAGCCCGGCGCGCGCCGAGGAAGTCGTCAGCCTGTTGATAAAGACACTGGACGGCCTGACCCTGCACCTGGTGCAGAGCGCCGAGACGCCGGCCGCCTGCATGGCCGCCTGGCTGATGGATGGCCAGGCGCCCGAGGGATTCACCATCGACCGCGAGGCAGAGCT
>SCOI01000037.1 GCA_005503085.1 Burkholderiales bacterium C2
TCAAGGGCGCTCAAGTAGGCCGGATGCTCAGCGAGCATGTCGCCATCGCCGAAGCCCCAGTTGGCGAACAGTTGGTCCGCCTCAAGGATGACTGCGGGCTCGGCGCCCAGGTCCAGAGCCATGGTGAAGTTGTCGCGCTTCATCAGATGGACCCCTCCGTCGCGGCTACTGAGAAGAGATGAAGGTTGCTCATGCCTCCGCCACCTCACCCACAGCCTGAGCCACCGCCTCAGGAGCCAGGCCGAACTGGCGGGCAACGAGCTCAACGGCTTCAAACTCGTCTCGGGTCTTGCAAGCCGCGGCGAATGCCTCGCGGATGGTCTTGATGGGAACGATGTGCATGACTCTCTCGGGATTGGTGGGGTTAAATCAGCTCAAGCTGCTTGCGCGGCAGGCGCAGGGGATTCGCGGCGTGGCCAGTTCTCGAACATGTGCGGCGCGGGCCCTCCTCCAGCAGTCCGCCATCCAGCAGCTCACGGACTCGCGGGCACACCACGTTGATGGGCAGACCAGCCAGCGCCGCAATCTCGGCGCGCGTGTGGTCCATGTGCTGGCTGATCACCCGCATGACAGCGGCTTGACCTTTGGACAGATCGCCGACCGTCAAGCTGCGGTATGCGTCGATGGATGTGTCGGCGACTGGCATGACGTCTCGCTTCAGGTGATGGGCTGCTGCTCGCGCACCGCTTGCTTCAGCGGCATCTCGAGCAGGTACTTGGGCTTGCAGAGGCCGGCGATGTGCATGGCGTGTGCGTGCTTGGCAGCGCAGTCGCGGCAGAACGCGAATCGGTTGTTGAACTGAGGGCGCTCGCCCTGGCGGAAGATCAGGACCACCGTCGTGGAGTTCTCGACGCCATCGGTCTTCTGGGCCTCGGCGGCACTCTTGAGGTACGAGATCCAGATGGACCTCGACTCGAAGCACGGCGGCGCCACCGGTGCCAACTGCTCGACAAGCCTTTCGCGACTGCTCATCGCTGACGCTCAGCTGGAAGCCATTCCGGCGGTGTCCAGCACCAGCGGATTGCCTTGCAAGACCCGCGCGACCAAAGTCGCCTTGTGAGCTTCTTTCTTCGCCCAATCACCGAGCACCTGGTTCACCAGGTCCGTCCGGGTTTGGCCGTTGGCCATGCTGATCGCGTCAAGCACATCGACGGTCGATCGCGGGCAGGGGCCGCGCAGCTCGACGTGCTTCTCGCCATTGCGCGAAAGAGTGGTTTCGTCGTCGTTGATCATGGTTTTATCAGGGGGTTGAATGGGAAACGATCGGGATCAGCAGCTCTGCGACTGGTGGATCAAGCGGATGATTCAAAACGCGGCCAAAGGCCTCGTGCAGCAAGCCCTGCAGCGATCTGCAGACGCCTCGGAACTGCGCGCTTTGGTGCCGGAGAACCTGGGAGAAAGGCCCCCGGCCCGAATGGACCAGGGGTGAAACTCGTCGCCCCGGACGCCAGGGAGGAAAGCGGCACGCGGTGCGCGACGAGGGAGACAACTTGAGAGCCAGCCGCGCCAGATGGCTGCTCGTGCTGGCCTTGCTCTGCTGGTGGATGACGGCGCGCGATGCGCGGGCTGATGTGGCGCATGGCTCAGTCCTCGACCGTCTCGAAAAGGTGCGCGAAGGCCTCGGTGTCGACAGGCGCGCGACGCTCGGCCAGGCCCGTGCCATTGCTCCAGCAGCACCGGCGATGCGGGCAGTCGACATGCGAGCACTCGGCAAAGTCGTTGAGCACATCGGCCGGCTTTCGCTGGCAGATGACGCAGGGCTGCTGGGTTGCGGGCATGGGTTAGGCGCCCTGCTCTGCTGGGAGCTTCGGGGCCTTGCTGCGCTTCAGCGTTGGCGCATCGCTGTAGACATCGTCGAAGGTGCAAGCAAAGCCGC
The DNA here is from genome assembly GCA_005503085.1 of Burkholderiales bacterium C2. Lineage (GTDB taxonomy): Bacteria > Pseudomonadota > Gammaproteobacteria > Burkholderiales > Burkholderiaceae_C > Roseateles_E. Next base: position 1,877 of record SCOI01000037.1, read on the forward strand.
GCCTCGCTGCCAGTTCGATCACCCGTCTCGCGACGTCGGGCATTACGGTCTGGCCTCGTTCATAGAACGAGACGTTTCCCTGGCTGACGCCGATCCCTTCAGCGAATGCTTGTTGGGTCAGCCCAAGTTGGGCGCGGATCGCTTTGATACCGTTCATGCCAGCATATTAGTCGGACTGCTTTCATTGGTCAACAGTCGGACTACTTTTCTATGCAAACAGTCGGGCTAATACTTGCGCGATGCCAACAAGACCAACGACACCCGAGCAACAGGAGGATGCGCGCCGCCTCAAAGCGATCTATGAAAAGTGGGTCGAGGCTTCGCCGGCTGGCTTGCCAAAGCGCACACAAGATGACGTCGCGGAAGCGATCGAACGCGGGCAGAGTACCGTCACCCAGACGCTGAATGGAAAGCTAGCCCTGAATGCTGATCGCGCGTCAAAGTTGGCGGCACTGTTCGGATGCGCCGTGGTTGACTTCAGTCCAACTTTGGCGGCGGAGATCACGGCTCAGTTCGTCGCGTCAAATGAGCGGAGAGCGAACCCGGCCGCCGATACCGCAGCGGTAGCCAGCGATTCGGTGACAGTCATGTCGGTCGGTCAGGTGGCTCAGCAATTGGCGGAAGTGCTTTCGGACGCACCGCAGCATGACCGAGACGAGATCGGCGCAATGCTTAGAACCATGGTTTCGGTTGGACCCGATGTGCGGCGGGCAGCTGCCATCGATACTCTTGCTTCTGGATTCGGCGTCCGTATGCCGAGCATGACAAGTGGCGAGAAGGAAGAGCTCGAGCGACTGCGCGCCTGGCACAACGCCATCTTTTCAATGGCGGAACACGAGCCCGGGAGCGACCGGGAGAAGATCGTCCGGTTCCTGGTCAAGGTTCAGGCGGCGCTCGCCGAGAATGCTGGCGCTCAGGGCAGAGTAGCCACCCGGACCAAGGGGCAGGCCGGCGTATCCGCCTAGACGCCAGCTGGACCTCGCTACAGAATCAACCCATGCTGAACTACCATGACTTGCTCCAGTTGGGCGTCTCCGCCGACATCCCGACCCTGACGAAGCGCATGGTGGATCTGGCCAGCTGCATGGGCTACGGGCTCACTTCAGCTGTACTGGTGCGTGGGCGCCTTGGCTCCGAGAATGCGATGCTTCAAGCCTTCGGCAACCCGCCCGATGGCTACATGGAGACGGTCGACTCCCTGCCCGAAGGTTTGCGCGATCCTCTTCTGGCGCGACTCCTCGCGCGGCCGGGGCACGTCACCTACGACCAGCAGCTGTACACCGAGGCCGGAGCTGGTGACCTATGGGACGCACAGGCACCGTTTGGATTTCAGTCTGGCGTGGCCGTCTCGATCCACGAGCCGTCGCACGCCGAGGCATTCATGTTGGGCCTAGACGGCCTCGGCAAAGCGCCGGCCGGCCCGACGCTACTGCTGCTGCAGGCGAACCTGCAGATGCTGGCGATGCATGCGCAGTCTGCCATTGCCAGAATCGTCGCAGCGCGATCCGGCGTTCAGCAGGTCGAGCTAGACCGGCATGAGCAGGCCGCCATCAAAACGGCGGGCGCACGGATCTTCGCCCAGCGCGGCCACCTGGTCGGCATGAGCGAGATCAGAACAGACCCCGCGATGCGGAGCGCTGCAAGGAAGCTTGGCGCCCGATCCATCACGGACGTCGTTCTCCGCAGCATCGATGGAGGACTTCTACACCCGTAGAAGCTGTACGTGAATCTGACAGGATTGACAGTTCCAATGCGCTGATCTAGCGCGCATAGTGGGTTCTGGTCGCTTTGACCAGAACAACCTCAAACGAGAGCCACTATGTCCTTCATCAGCATCCTGTCGTTCATCGCCCTGGCCCTGCCCCGTACCGGCGGCGGCTGGTAAGTTTCAGTTCGTCCAGGTCGGCACCACTGATCCATCCGCGCCGCAGTGCCAGCACTGCGGCTGCCATGGATGTTTCAACGCCGAGGCGTCGGCGACTTCGCTCGACGTACTTTTCAACGGTCCTGGGGCTGATGTTCAGCCCCAGGGCCGCTTCCTTGTAGTTGGCCCCCGCAGCCACGTATGCCAGGCTCTGCAGCTCGCGTTCCGTGAGCGGGCAGCCGGACGGCGCCAACCGACGCAGCACGTCGGCAAGATGGCTCGCTGCCATGCAGCTCAAACCCATGACGGTTGATAGCGAATCGGGATCAACATCGCCGGCGCCACAGCCCAGCAAAAGAACCGCGACCGTGCTGCCGTGTGGCGCAGACACTGCCACCCCATGGCCGAAGTGCTGATCTGCAAGCTGTCCATTCAGCAGCAGCGGCAATGGCCGGGCGACCAGTGCCCCGATCAGGTCACTCCCGACCATCGCATCGACGTCGGGCTCATGCCCGAGGTTGTGCACGACGTTGCGCACCCATTGACCACCCCTATCCAGGTGCAGCATGACGAAGTGCGGCATCCCGAGGGCGGCGCTCAACTCCCCCACACCCGCGCCAATCGCTGAGATCGATTCGGCCGCCGCCAGCTGAGCCAGGGCATCCATGGCCACGGCCGCATTGAATGTTGCGCGGTGGGGTGTTCTTACAGTTGTGATGTCAGACATGGGGGGCGAGACTACTTGAAAACTCGCAACTGCGAGTCCGCCCTCGCCCCCTCGGCTTGGTGTTGTTAGATGGGGCCCAAGCGACTAGGTGCGACGCTTGGGCCAAAGAAGGGAGAGCTCCATGAAGCCGACAGACACATCAGCTGCAATGCTGCGACTGATGGAAGCAGCAGCACCTGAGCCGCCGCCAGCAGAAACGACCACACACATCCATCAACTCGTGGGCCACCTAACCGGCAACATCATCCTGATCGGAGAGCTGAACGAGAAGGCCTTGGAAATGATTCTTCAGGGCAAGAAAGTCCCGTGATCAAGTCTGCAGTTGCTTCAGGCCTCCGCAGACTAGACGGCAACGCCCTTTGCTGTCACCCGGAAGAACTTCCGGCACGTCGGGCATCGCACCTCTGCAAGACCTTTTGCCGGCAACTGCCCCTTGATCCTCTGTGCGCATGACGGACATGCAACCACTCCATCTTTCCTATCGACAGGATCTTCGGCTACCACGTTTGGCGGCCCTCGTTGAATCAGCATCTCTTCAAACTGGTCCAGCCGCCCATCTTGTTCGGGCGGCTGTGGAGAGATGGAGGAAGGCGCCAACGAGGCCGACTCGATAGGTTGGCGAGGCTCAGCCGTGGCTGCCGGCGGGCGCCCGCTTGATCCGAAGTGGTCAGCGATTTCGGCAAACAGCTCGTCGTCGGTTAGGTCACCCTCCGACCACATCCGAACGATTCGGCTGAACGCCCTCTCACGGGCGAGTTGATCATTCAGCCGGCCCATCGCCTCTAGATGGGCCTCTTCAGACCTTGCCCGTGCTTTTGCCGCTTCTGCTTCCCTCTTGAGCAGTACGCCAATGGCTATGGCGGCGATTACGAACCACCCCCAGTCTGGCATAGAGCCGCCCCTATCCTGCATCGCCTCGTCGATTCCGTACCTATCGGCCAGGGCAGCGGTCGCGACCACCATGCAGAACCCGGCAACTATCAGTTGCCTCGCCGATTCCAGAACTTGCAAGCCCATCGCTCTTCCCCCTTTTGCTCCAGTCTGATGCAAAAAATATTCAAAGCAAATTAGTCCGACTGTTGACAATCAAAAGCAGTCGGACTAATCTTCACCCATCGACACACCCAAGGGGTACGAGATGGGAACAGGACAAGACAAGCTGACGCAGTTGCACGCGCTGCGCGTGAAGCTGCAGAACCGCCTGGTGCTGGAAGCCGGCGAGCGCGACAGGGCTACCGAGCTGAGGGCAGCCGCCGCCGAGGTGGCCGCCGAGTTCCCGATGCTGAGCGCGAGCTACGTCCGCCGCTCGGTCGCTCACAAGGCGGTGGCCGATGGCCTGAGCCTGGAGATCGCCCGCATCGGCGCCGACATCGAGCGCCTGAATCGCGACGAAGCCATTCCGGCACCGAGCGCGTGGGCGCGCGAGGCCGCAGGCATGGACCTCGCCATGGAGGCCGCGCTGTGATCACCGCGCTGTCTCGCCGCAATCGCCGGCCCTCCTACATCGTCCAGACCGACGCCCCGGCGCCGGCCGAAGCCGCCGGCTATGAGCATGACGGCGAGTGGAGCCGCGACACCAGCCGCTCGGGCTGGCTGAAATTCCTCGCTGGCTGGCTGATCTTCGCGGTGCTGGTCCTGGCGCAGTGGCTGATGCAGCCGGCCGACGAGCGCGAAGCCAAGGGCGAACCTCCTGGCCCGAGCCTGATCTCGGTGCTGGTGATGCTGACGTGCATCGGTCTCGGCTGCCTGCTGGCCCTGCACTTCCTGCTGCGCCTGACCGCGCCATGAAGCTCGATACCGAGGCCGACGTCGGCCGCAACGAACTGACTGCCTGCATTGCGCTGGCAATCCTCGCCCTGCTGTCGGCCGTCGTGCTGGCAGTGAACGTCCCCCTGCCCTGACTGGAGATTCCATGCCCACGATCCAAGAGCGCTTGGCAAAGCTGATCGCGCACCAGCTCGCCGTGTCTGAAACCGACGTGCTGCCCGACACCAAGTTCGCCGACCTCGGCGCCGACTCGCTCGATCAGGTCGAGCTGGTGATGGCCGTTGAAGACGAGTTCAAGGTCGAGATCACCGACCAGGAAGCCGAGGGCATCAACACGCCCGCCGGCTTCGTCGAGATCCTGGCCAAGCGCGCCGCGACGGTCTGACACCACAACTTCCACGAGGACCTAACCATGCCCAACTGGGTCACCAACAAGATCACGGCGCCGAAGCACGTGATCCAGGCCATGCTGAACGCCGATGGCCGCATTGACTTCTCGACGATGGCGCCTTTCCCCGGGCCGAACGACGGCTGGAGCGGCATCGCCATGGATGCGGAAGAGGCGGCCCAGATCATCTGCCGCATCCCGATGAGCGATCACCCGCTCATCGCTTCGCTGGAGGCCGGCAACCGATCCCGCTTCGACATCAGAAAGCTGAGCGAAGAGTCGTTCAAGCAGTTCGTCGGCATGGTGGAAAACTACCGGGCCTGCGGCTACCTGCACAGCATGGACTTCAACCGCAAGGTGTGGGGCACGAAGTGGAACGCCTGCGAGCCCGAGGCTGACCCGGAGGCCGGCACCGCGTCTTTCGAGACGGCCTGGAACTGCCCTGTGGGCGTCCTCGTTGAGTTGTCAAAGCGCTTCCCCGCCGATGGCATCACCGTCATCTACGCCGACGAGGACATCGGCAGCAACTGCGGCACGTTCTCCCTGCTGGCCGGCGAGATGGTGGCGTCCGATGAGGCGCCTAGCTGGTGCGACATGTCCGACGCGGACAAGGCCAAGTGGCGGGCGTTTGCCAATCAGGTCAAGGGCCGAAAGCCCGATCCTGACGACGAGTGACGCATCCCATCCATCGAAAAGGCACGTCATGAACGCACCCACTACCGCCGAACGCCTGCAGCAGATGTACGAGCCGCTGCAGATGAACCAGCCCGCGCTGCCGGTCATCCTCACGATGGACCGAAGCAAGGCAATCGACACCCTGGTGTCCAGCCTCTACCCGGGCGCCAAGCGCGAGAGCGCCGAGATGGTGCTGGCCTACTGCGAAGCCGCAGGCCTGGACCCGATGCAAAAGCCGGTACACATCGTGCCGATGTCGGTGAAGACCGGGCAGATCGACGCCGACGGCAACGACGTTTACGAGATGCGCGATGTCGTGATGCCTGGCATCGGCCTCTACCGCATCCAGGCAACACGCACCGGCGCCTACGCCGGCCAGGATGAGCCCGAGTTCGGGCCCATGGTGCCGCTGACCTACAAGAAGAAGATCATCAGCTGGGAGAACGGCCAGAACGGCCGCCGCGTGCGCAAGGAACGGTGGGAAGACACCGAGTTGCTGTTCCCGCAATGGTGCAAGGTCACCGTCTATCGTTTGGTGCAGGGTCACCGCGTCCCCTTCACGGCCAAAGAGTTCTGGCTCGAAAACTACGGCACGGCCAGCGCCTGGACGGAAGCGCCCAACAAGATGTGGGAGCGCCGCACCCTGGCCCAGCTCGCCAAGTGCTTCGATAGCGAAACCGAGGTGTTGACCACCAACGGCTTCGAGAAATTCGCCACTTTGACCGGGCAAGTGCTGCAGGTCACGGATCAGGGGCTGCAGCCTTGCGACGCAGTTCCGTTCGTTCAGCCATACGACGGCGAGATGATCGTCGCCGACGGCACTCGCCTCAACTTCAGTGTGACGCCGAATCACGACATGCTGACGTCGAACGGGAAGATCGAAGCCGGCGACCTGTATGAACAGGCCACGAAGTCGGGCGACAAGTTCCAGATTCCCAGAGCCCCCGTCGTGATCAAGCCGGATCTCCCTGTGTCGGATGCCGTTCTGAGGCTCGTTGGCTACTTCATGGCTGACGGATCGCACACTGGTCATCGCCAGATGCGCATTGCCGTTTCGCGGCCTTGGAAGATTGAAGCCCTGCGCGAGCTATCGCTGCATCAGTCCGAAGGGATCAAGCGCGATGCTGGTCGCGTCGCTGTGGTTGGGTCGCGCGCGATCGCTACGGTCTCGGACAAGGCTCAGTTTGTCTACGACTTCGGGCTGATCGAGTCGATGGTTTCCGCCGACAAGCAGATCAATGTCGAAACCATACTGGCGCTGTCGCAGCGCCAAGCTAGGGTCATCGCTGACGCGATAGTCGAGTTCGATGGCTCTGACAACGGCGGCGGCGTGCGAAGACTGACGCAGAAGAACGGGAATGTGCTTCGCGGCTTTGAAGTGATTGCGGTGCATGCCGGCTACTCGGTCAGCGCACGGGCCGAGCGCACTAGCGATATTGGTGAGTCGGCCAGCATCACTATTAGCGAAGCAGGTCACTTTCCAGTCGTGCGTGGCGTCGACAAGAACTCAGCCTCGCTGGTCAAGCGTCGCAACGTGGCAGGAAGTGTGTGGTGTGTCACCGTGCCAAGTGGCGTGATTGTTGTGCGACGCAAGGGATTCTCCATGCTCTGCGGCAATTGCGCAGAAGCGCAGGCCCTGCGCAAGGGGTTCCCCGACGCCGTGAGCAGCGGACCCACCGCCGACGAGATGGAGGGCAAGCACTTCGACATGGATCTGGATGAGGCCGGCAACGCCACGCCCACACCGACGCCAGCACCGGCCGAGCCGCCGCGCAAGCCCAAGACCGAAGCCACCACCGCCCCGGCGCCGGTTGACCAGCAGCAGTGCCAGGCCCCTGCCCCTGCCCCTGCCCCTGCTCCGGCTTCTGAGGCCGCGCAAAGCACTGCAGCCCCCTCTGGTGTCTTCATGGCCACCGGCGGCGAGAAGCAGCACATCAAGGTCCGCTGCGGCCACGCCAAGCGCGACTTGGCCGAAGTCCTGGCCACGGTGCTCGGCGACGCAGGCAAGGCCATCAACGCCGAAACGCTCGAAGGCCTGACCAAAGAGCAGTTCAAGGCACTGCGGGCGGCCCTGTCGTGAGCGAGATCCTGACCTTCGACGAGCCGTCGCACACCTACCGCCTCGGCGGCCGGGTGATCCCGAGCGTGACGCAACTGCTGGACAAGCTGCACAGCTTCGCCGGCGTGCCCGAGGAGGTCCTGGAGGCGGCGAAAGAGCGCGGCACCTATGTTCATCGAATGACCGAGTTCTACGACCAGGACGAGCTCGACATTCCTGCAGTGCCCGAGCAGTACCAGGGCTACCTGAAGGGCTGGCAAGCCTTCTGCGCTGAGTACGCGCCGGTCTGGTCTGGCATCGAGCATCGCGGCCACTCCAAGGTCTTTGGGTACGCCGGGACCATGGACCGCAAGGGCACGCTGCCCGGCCGCTATCCGCAGTTTCAGCGCTGGGTGGTGGACATCAAGACCAGCGCCCAGCCGCACCCGGTCTGGGGCATGCAGACCGCCGCCTACCGCCAGATCCTGGCCGAGGAGGAACAGCTCTACGCGCTGGCCCGCCGCGGCACCGTCCAGCTGCGCCCGGACGGCACTTTCAAGTTTCTGACCTGGGACGAGCCGAGCGACCTGCCGGCGTTCCAAAGCCTGATCACCCTGAGCAACTGGAGCAACAAATGTCTGAAGTGAATGCCCTGGTCGCCGTCAGCGCGACGTCGATCATGTCCAACGAGGCCACGCTGAAAGCCGCGATCGCCGGCATCGGCACCATCGTCGAGCTGCGGCCCGGCACCCTGGCGCTGTCCGAGAAGGGCCTGCAGGTGCAGGCGCAGCTGGACAAGATCGCGCCCGATCTGGAGATCGCCAGCACCATCACCATCGACAGCGCCGAGATGCTGGAGGAAGCGCAGGACATCGCCGGCCGCCTGGCCAGCGCCTGCGCCGACTCCGGCCTGATCGAAGAGGAGCGCAAGGCGCTGACCTCGCCTTTCAACGACCTTGTCAAGAAGGTGAACGAGGGCTACAACGCGCCGCGCAACCACGTCACCACCGTGTTGAACGGCCTCAAGACCAAGATCCTCGCCTACAACCGCGAGCAGCAGCGCCTGCAGGCGATCAAGGACGCAGAGGAAGCCGCCAAGCGCCAAAAGGCTGCCGAGGATGCCGCAAAGGCCGAGGCCGAGGCCAACGCCGCAGCGAACGAATTGCTGATCAAGGCGCAAGAAGCCCAGGCCGCCGGCAGCGAGATCACCGCCCAGGCCCTGATCCAGCAGGCCGCCGTCAAGGTCGACGAGAGCCGCCAGCATGCCGACGTCGCGGTCACCGCGCTGCACACCCGCACCGTGTCTGCACCTGCAGTCCAAGCCAAGGGCGTCCGCGGCAAGTGGAAGGCCGTCGTGCTCAACAAGGCAGCGCTGGTCCAGCACATCGCCGAGCGTCTGGCCGCCGGCGACGAGAGCCTGCTGAACCTGCTGGACGTGAACGAGTCGAACCTGAACAAGCTGGCCGACATGCAGAAGCAGGCGCTGAAGCTGCCCGGCACCAAGCCCGAGTTCACCGAGTCGCTGGCTGTCCGCAAGGCGGTCGCGGCCTAACCAGTCACGGGGCGGCCGGCGTCTATGCGGTACGGGTTCCATGGGACCCGCGTAACGGTAGCACCAGCGGCGACCAGCGGCCACGCAGGGCAGAACCCTGCACCGCCCCACCAATCGGAGATTTCGATGAACAGCACCGCCATCATCAGCGACAGCCAACATCTTCAGGGACGCATCAAGTTGTGTATCGACTGGCTTGGTGACGACCTTCGCGGCCATGTGCCAATAAGCGACGAGGCCGGCAAACACGATGCATTTGCCCAAGTCGTCTGGAAGATGGAAGACGACGAGCGCTCCCCCGGGTGCGAGGCAACTGCAAAACGCCTTGTGGCCTGCTGGAACGCCTGCGAAGGCATCGCTGATCCAGAAAATGCCGTAGCCAGGATGCGTGTGGCCAACGAGAAGATCCCAATGTGGGAGGCCACCGTTTACGAACGCAACCACCTTGCACATCAGCGCGATGTTCTGTTCAAGGCGCTGGATCGAATCGCGACCAGCTGCGACATCGACACGCTGCGCGCTGCAATCGACTGCGCCAAGGAAGCTATCTCCGCAGCTGATCGGAGCGGCACATGAGCGCAGAGCATATCTACCCTCTGGCCGACAAGGCGGCCCGCGAAGTGGATCCGATGATCCTGGCCAACGCGCTGGACCACATCGCCAAGAGCGCGGCAGCCAGCCGCACGTCCACCCGTCGGCTGCGCTGGATCGAGCGCCGTGCCCTGATCGCCCTGAAGGGCGAGGACTACAGCGACACGGCTTTCGACCTGCCGAAGAGCGCTGGGCCGAACACGCACGAGAAGCTGCAGCGCCGTATGGCGTATCACATCGCGATCAAGCACGAGCTGCTGGATCGGCTGCGCGCACTTGAGGCCGTGGCGGCCGAATCGCTGGACCAACGCCCTGAGTTTCGACTAGCCGTGCAAGCTGCGACCGAGTCGATCATGAACGCCGAGCAGTCGCTCAGCTCCGAGAGTCTTCGCTTGCCTGAAGCCAATGGTGGCGAAGCATGAGCCGTCGCGCGCGAGCCCGGGCGAACAGCCGCCCCTGGCTGGCCGGCGAGGTCGCTGAGATCGACGACGACACCGACGACGAACCCTGCCCGCGTTGCAGCGGCGATGGCATGGACCCCTGGAACGACTACCTGCTGCCCTGCCCTGCATGCCAAGGCGAGCAACTCGCCCCACAACCGAAAGGACCGACGTGTTCAAGAACCTTCTGATGTACCGCCTGGGCGCCGACTGGCTGGCCATCGCATCCCTGATCGAAGACGCGCTTGCAAAGGCGGTGTTCCTGCCCTGCGGCCCGACCGAGAAGCAGTCGGCCGGCTGGGTGCCGCCGCGCGGCATCGAGCATGCGCCCCTGGTCGAGGTGGTCGACGGCCATCTGCACCTGAAGCTGCAGATCGAATCGCGCGTGCTGCCCGGCTCGGTGGTCAAGGAGCGGGTCGACGAGATCGCCGCCCAGATCGAGGAACAGACCGGCCGCAAGCCCGGCAAGAAGGCGCTGAAGGACCTGAAGGAACAGGCCACCCATGAACTGCTGCCGCTGTGCTTCAAGAAGCGCAGCAGCGTGCGCATCTGGATCGCCCACGAGCAGCGCCTGCTGATGATCGACGCATCCAGCCCGGCGCGCGCCGAGGAAGTCGTCAGCCTGCTGATCAAGACGCTCGATGGCCTGACCCTGCACCTGGTGCAGAGCGCCGAGACGCCGGCCGCCTGCATGGCCGCCTGGCTGATGGATGGCCAGGCGCCCGAGGGATTCACCATCGACCGCGAGGCAGAGCT
>SCOI01000038.1:0-10000 GCA_005503085.1 Burkholderiales bacterium C2
CCCCCAAAGCAAAAACCCCCGCCTCTTGCGAGGCGGGGGTTTCTGGGGATATTAGCCTGACGATGACCTACTTTCACACGGGAATCCGCACTATCATCGGCGCTGAGTCATTTCACTGTCCTGTTCGGGATGGGAAGGAGTGGGACCAACTCGCTATGGTCATCAGGCTTAACTGGTTGGCTTGCTGTTCTGAGGTGAACAACAGGCCCAATTTGTAGAGCTGCGCAGTATACCAAGATTTGGTGTACTGCGCGTCGAATCAGCTTTGATTTTGATTGCGTTCAATTCAGACTTCTGAAGAACAGCATAACTTGTGTTTACTCAACCTGTTCTCTTTGACAGCCAAGCTTTTAAAAGCTCAAGCACAATCAAAGTTATAGGGTCAAGCCTCACGGGCAATTAGTACTGGTTAGCTTAACGCATTACTGCGCTTCCACACCCAGCCTATCAACGTCCTGGTCTCGAACGACCCTTCAGGGGGCTCAAGGCCCCGGCAAGACTCATCTTGAGACGAGTTTCCCGCTTAGATGCTTTCAGCGGTTATCTCTTCCGCACTTAGCTACTCGGCGATGCCACTGGCGTGACAACCGATACACCAGAGGTGCGTCCACTCCGGTCCTCTCGTACTAGGAGCAGGCTCTCTCAATCTTGCAGCGCCCACGGAAGATAGGGACCAAACTGTCTCACGACGTTTTAAACCCAGCTCACGTACCTCTTTAAATGGCGAACAGCCATACCCTTGGGACCGGCTACAGCCCCAGGATGAGATGAGCCGACATCTAGGTGCCAAACACAGCCGTCGATATGAACTCTTGGGCGGTATCAGCCTGTTATCCCCAGAGTTCCCTTTATCCGTTGAGCGATGGCCCTTCCATACAGAACCACCGGATCACTTTGTCATACTTTCGTACCTGCTCGACTTGTCAGTCTCGCAGTCAAGCACGCTTATGCCAATGCACTATCAACACGATTTCCGACCGTATTTAGCGTACCTTCGAACTCCTCCGTTACACTTTGGGAGGAGACCGCCCCAGTCAAACTGCCCACCATACACTGTCCCCATCCCGGATAACGGGACAAGGTTAGAACCTCAAACACACCAGGGTGGTATTTCAACGTTGGCTCCATAGAAACTAGCGTCCCTACTTCAAAGCCTCCCACCTATCCTACACAGATCTGTTCAAAGTCCAATGTAAAGCTACAGTAAAGGTTCATGGGGTCTTTCCGTCTTTCCGCGGGGAGATTGCATCATCACAAACATTTCAACTTCGCTGAGTCTCTGGAGGAGACAGTGTGGCCATCGTTACGCCATTCGTGCAGGTCGGAACTTACCCGACAAGGAATTTCGCTACCTTAGGACCGTTATAGTTACGGCCGCCGTTTACTGGGACTTCAGTCAAGAGCTTGCACCCCATCATTTAATCTTCCAGCACCGGGCAGGCGTCACACCCTATACGTCGACTTTCGTCTTTGCAGAGTGCTGTGTTTTTAATAAACAGTCGCAGCCACCGATTCTCTGCGGCCTCATTTAGCTCCCCAAGTAAATGGTTCACTGACTAGAGGCACACCTTCTTCCGAAGTTACGGTGTCAATTTGCCGAGTTCCTTCTCCAGAGTTCTCTCAAGCGCCTTAGAATACTCATCTCGCGCACCAGTGTCGGTTTGCGGTACGGTCAATCTGTAACTGAAGCTTAGTGGCTTTTCCTGGAAGCAGGGTATCACTCACTTCGTCTGCAAGCAGACTCGTTATCACGCCTCATCTAAGCTCTCCGGATTTGCCTAAAGAGCACGACTACACGCTTGAACCGGGACATCCAACACCCGGCTGAGCTAACCTTCTCCGTCCCCACATCGCATTACAGATCGGTACAGGAATATTTACCTGTTTCCCATCAGCTACGCATCTCTGCCTCGCCTTAGGGGCCGACTCACCCTACGCCGATGAACGTTGCGTAGGAAACCTTGCGCTTTCGGCGAGGGGGCTTTTCACCCCCTTTAACGCTACTCATGTCAGCATTCGCACTTCTGATACCTCCAGCAGGCTTCACAACCCACCTTCACAGGCTTACAGAACGCTCTCCTACCACGTGCAATAAATTGCACATCCGCAGCTTCGGTAACTGGCTTAGCCCCGTTACATCTTCCGCGCAGGACGACTCGATCAGTGAGCTATTACGCTTTCTTTAAATGATGGCTGCTTCTAAGCCAACATCCTGACTGTTTTAGCCTTCCCACTTCGTTTCCCACTTAGCCAATTTTGGGGACCTTAGCTGGCGGTCTGGGTTGTTTCCCTCTTGAGTCCGGACGTTAGCACCCGGTGCTCTGTCTCCCAAGCTGTACTCATCGGTATTCGGAGTTTGCAATGGTTTGGTAAGTCGCCATGACCCCCTAGCCATAACAGTGCTCTACCCCCGATGGTAATACTTGAGGCACTACCTAAATAGTTTTCGGAGAGAACCAGCTATTTCCAAGTTTGTTTAGCCTTTCACCCCTATCCACAGCTCATCCGCTAATTTTGCAACATTAGTCGGTTCGGACCTCCAGCACCTGTTACGGTACCTTCATCCTGGCCATGGATAGATCACTTGGTTTCGGGTCTACACCCAGCGACTAATTCGCCCTATTCGGACTCGATTTCTCTACGGCTTCCCTATTCGGTTAACCTCGCCACTGAATGTAAGTCGCTGACCCATTATACAAAAGGTACGCAGTCACCCTTGCGGGCTCCTACTTTTTGTATGCATGCGGTTTCAGGATCTATTTCACTCCCCTCCCGGGGTTCTTTTCGCCTTTCCCTCACGGTACTAGTTCACTATCGGTCGATTACGAGTATTTAGCCTTGGAGGATGGTCCCCCCATATTCAGACAGGATTTCACGTGTCCCGCCCTACTCTATTTGCGCTTAGTTCCACAATCAACATTTTTCATACGGGGCTATCACCCGCTATGGCCGGACTTTCCATTCCGTTCTGATATGCCAACTGCTAAAACGCAAGGGCTACTCCGATTTCGCTCGCCACTACTTTCGGAATCTCGGTTGATGTCTTTTCCTCGAGCTACTGAGATGTTTCAGTTCACCCGGTTCGCCACGCATACCTATGTATTCAGTATGCGTTACCCCTCGCGGGGTGGGTTTCCCCATTCGGAAATCTCCGGATCAAAGCTAATTTGCCAGCTCCCCGAAGCTTATCGCAGGCTATCACGTCCTTCGTCGCCTGTAATCGCCTAGGCATCCACCACATGCACTTAGTCACTTGACCCTATAACTTTGACAGCGCTGACTGCACTGTCGGTCAAGAACTCGTACAGACCCGTTTCATCGGTCCATACGTTATTGAGTATTCACGCGTTACGCCGTTCTTCATACCTAAACAATTTCTTGCTCAGTTGAAGTCTATGTTGACGCAATCAAAATGCTACTAGCGGCACGGTGCTCAATCCCCTTTACGAGATCTCGCTTTCCGCTAGCAGCGCTGATTCGACTCTACAAATTGTTAAAGAACAACAGCCAATATTGACTGACAAACCACAACAACCCCATCACCTTGCGGCAACTTGGATGCTTTGGTTTGTCAACCAGATCGTTCAGAGTGAATGGTGGAGGATGACGGGATCGAACCGACGACCCCCTGCTTGCAAAGCAGGTGCTCTCCCAGCTGAGCTAATCCCCCGGGATCTTTTCAAATCCGTGGTGGGTCTGGCTGGATTCGAACCAGCGACCCCCGCCTTATCAAGACGGTGCTCTAACCGACTGAGCTACAGACCCACGCGTTATTTCGCATGGCCCGTCTCAGTCTCGCTTGCCCCGTCTCTCACTGACCAGGCCAGCTCGGCAGGCTCACGCTTTATTCACTCTTGCAGTTGAATTACAGCCGATAAGTGTGGGCGCTTAAAAATGAGTCATGTGGATCTCGCTCATGCTCAGTCACTAGTGACTCAACCGTGGCTCGATCTCTTCTAGAAAGGAGGTGATCCAGCCGCACCTTCCGATACGGCTACCTTGTTACGACTTCACCCCAGTCACGAACCCTGCCGTGGTAATCGCCCTCCTTGCGGTTAGGCTAACTACTTCTGGCAGAACCCGCTCCCATGGTGTGACGGGCGGTGTGTACAAGACCCGGGAACGTATTCACCGCGGCAAGCTGATCCGCGATTACTAGCGATTCCGACTTCACGCAGTCGAGTTGCAGACTACGATCCGGACTACGACCGGTTTTCTGGGATTAGCTCCCCCTCGCGGGTTGGCAGCCCTCTGTACCGGCCATTGTATGACGTGTGTAGCCCTACCCATAAGGGCCATGATGACCTGACGTCATCCCCACCTTCCTCCGGTTTGTCACCGGCAGTCTCATTAGAGTGCCCTTTCGTAGCAACTAATGACAAGGGTTGCGCTCGTTGCGGGACTTAACCCAACATCTCACGACACGAGCTGACGACGGCCATGCAGCACCTGTGTTCAGATTCTCTTTCGAGCACTCCCAAATCTCTTCGGGATCTCTGACATGTCAAGGGTAGGTAAGGTTTTTCGCGTTGCATCGAATTAAACCACATCATCCACCGCTTGTGCGGGTCCCCGTCAATTCCTTTGAGTTTCAACCTTGCGGCCGTACTCCCCAGGCGGTCAACTTCACGCGTTAGCTACGTTACTGAGAAGAAACCCTCCCAACAACCAGTTGACATCGTTTAGGGCGTGGACTACCAGGGTATCTAATCCTGTTTGCTCCCCACGCTTTCGTGCATGAGCGTCAGTACAGGTCCAGGGGATTGCCTTCGCCATCGGTGTTCCTCCGCATATCTACGCATTTCACTGCTACACGCGGAATTCCATCCCCCTCTACCGTACTCTAGCCATGCAGTCACAAATGCAGTTCCCAGGTTGAGCCCGGGGATTTCACATCTGTCTTGCATAACCGCCTGCGCACGCTTTACGCCCAGTAATTCCGATTAACGCTTGCACCCTACGTATTACCGCGGCTGCTGGCACGTAGTTAGCCGGTGCTTATTCTTCAGGTACCGTCATTACCCCAGGGTATTAGCCCAGAGCGTTTCTTCCCTGACAAAAGCGGTTTACAACCCGAAGGCCTTCTTCCCGCACGCGGCATGGCTGGATCAGACTTGCGTCCATTGTCCAAAATTCCCCACTGCTGCCTCCCGTAGGAGTCTGGGCCGTGTCTCAGTCCCAGTGTGGCTGGTCGTCCTCTCAGACCAGCTACAGATCGTCGCCTTGGTGGGCTTTTACCCCGCCAACTAGCTAATCTGATATCGGCCGCTCCAATTGCGCGAGGTCTTGCGATCCCCCGCTTTCACCCTCAGGTCGTATGCGGTATTAGCTGCTCTTTCGAGCAGTTATCCCCCACAACTGGGCACGTTCCGATATATTACTCACCCGTTCGCCACTCGTCAGCTTAACCTGTTACCGTTCGACTTGCATGTGTAAGGCATGCCGCCAGCGTTCAATCTGAGCCAGGATCAAACTCTACAGTTCGATCTTGATTTACTCAACGGAATCGACTTAAACCATTTGCATAGTTCAAATCTATTTTCCGTGAGCGTTTAAAGTCTAAGAGACTTGATACTCGTCACCGAGCATCAAAACTCACCTTCAAACGCCCACGCTTATCGGCTGTGAATTATTAAAGAACTTCAAACAACCTACTCAAAACCCATCGGGCTTCTTTCCCTTGTCTGGCACCGATCAGTGATCAGCACAGAAGCGAGATTATTGACGCTTTTCTTACTAGTGTCAACACCTATTTGCTTCGCTTCGCAGCGCGCCGACTTTGCCGGCGGCATCCGCAAATACAAGCACTGCACTCAATGCTTGTATCTGCTGACGCAGATAGAAACGCCCAGTCGGGTGACTGGGCGCCTCGAATATTAGCCTGACGATGACCTACTTTCACACGGGAATCCGCACTATCATCGGCGCTGAGTCATTTCACTGTCCTGTTCGGGATGGGAAGGAGTGGGACCAACTCGCTATGGTCATCAGGCTTAACTGGTTGGCTTGCTGTTCTGAGGTGAACAACAGGCCCAATTTGTAGAGCTGCGCAGTATACCAAGATTTGGTGTACTGCGCGTCGAATCAGCTTTGATTTTGATTGCGTTCAATTCAGACTTCTGAAGAACAGCATAACTTGTGTTTACTCAACCTGTTCTCTTTGACAGCCAAGCTTTTAAAAGCTCAAGCACAATCAAAGTTATAGGGTCAAGCCTCACGGGCAATTAGTACTGGTTAGCTTAACGCATTACTGCGCTTCCACACCCAGCCTATCAACGTCCTGGTCTCGAACGACCCTTCAGGGGGCTCAAGGCCCCGGCAAGACTCATCTTGAGACGAGTTTCCCGCTTAGATGCTTTCAGCGGTTATCTCTTCCGCACTTAGCTACTCGGCGATGCCACTGGCGTGACAACCGATACACCAGAGGTGCGTCCACTCCGGTCCTCTCGTACTAGGAGCAGGCTCTCTCAATCTTGCAGCGCCCACGGAAGATAGGGACCAAACTGTCTCACGACGTTTTAAACCCAGCTCACGTACCTCTTTAAATGGCGAACAGCCATACCCTTGGGACCGGCTACAGCCCCAGGATGAGATGAGCCGACATCGAGGTGCCAAACACCGCCGTCGATATGAACTCTTGGGCGGTATCAGCCTGTTATCCCCAGAGTACCTTTTATCCGTTGAGCGATGGCCCTTCCATACAGAACCACCGGATCACTTTGTCCTACTTTCGTACCTGCTCGACTTGTCAGTCTCGCAGTCAAGCACGCTTATGCCAATGCACTATCAACACGATTTCCGACCGTATTTAGCGTACCTTCGAACTCCTCCGTTACACTTTGGGAGGAGACCGCCCCAGTCAAACTGCCCACCATACACTGTCCCCATCCCGGATAACGGGACAAGGTTAGAACCTCAAACACACCAGGGTGGTATTTCAACGTTGGCTCCATAGAAACTAGCGTCCCTACTTCAAAGCCTCCCACCTATCCTACACAGATCTGTTCAAAGTCCAATGTAAAGCTACAGTAAAGGTTCATGGGGTCTTTCCGTCTTTCCGCGGGGAGATTGCATCATCACAAACATTTCAACTTCGCTGAGTCTCTGGAGGAGACAGTGTGGCCATCGTTACGCCATTCGTGCAGGTCGGAACTTACCCGACAAGGAATTTCGCTACCTTAGGACCGTTATAGTTACGGCCGCCGTTTACTGGGACTTCAGTCAAGAGCTTGCACCCCATCATTTAATCTTCCAGCACCGGGCAGGCGTCACACCCTATACGTCGACTTTCGTCTTTGCAGAGTGCTGTGTTTTTAATAAACAGTCGCAGCCACCGATTCTCTGCGGCCTCATTTAGCTCCCCAAGTAAATGGTTCACTGACTAGAGGCACACCTTCTTCCGAAGTTACGGTGTCAATTTGCCGAGTTCCTTCTCCAGAGTTCTCTCAAGCGCCTTAGAATACTCATCTCGCGCACCAGTGTCGGTTTGCGGTACGGTCAATCTGTAACTGAAGCTTAGTGGCTTTTCCTGGAAGCAGGGTATCACTCACTTCGTCTGCAAGCAGACTCGTTATCACGCCTCATCTAAGCTCTCCGGATTTGCCTAAAGAGCACGACTACACGCTTGAACCGGGACATCCAACACCCGGCTGAGCTAACCTTCTCCGTCCCCACATCGCATTACAGATCGGTACAGGAATATTTACCTGTTTCCCATCAGCTACGCATCTCTGCCTCGCCTTAGGGGCCGACTCACCCTACGCCGATGAACGTTGCGTAGGAAACCTTGCGCTTTCGGCGAGGGGGCTTTTCACCCCCTTTAACGCTACTCATGTCAGCATTCGCACTTCTGATACCTCCAGCAGGCTTCACAACCCACCTTCACAGGCTTACAGAACGCTCTCCTACCACGTGCAATAAATTGCACATCCGCAGCTTCGGTAACTGGCTTAGCCCCGTTACATCTTCCGCGCAGGACGACTCGATCAGTGAGCTATTACGCTTTCTTTAAATGATGGCTGCTTCTAAGCCAACATCCTGACTGTTTTAGCCTTCCCACTTCGTTTCCCACTTAGCCAATTTTGGGGACCTTAGCTGGCGGTCTGGGTTGTTTCCCTCTTGAGTCCGGACGTTAGCACCCGGTGCTCTGTCTCCCAAGCTGTACTCATCGGTATTCGGAGTTTGCAATGGTTTGGTAAGTCGCCATGACCCCCTAGCCATAACAGTGCTCTACCCCCGATGGTAATACTTGAGGCACTACCTAAATAGTTTTCGGAGAGAACCAGCTATTTCCAAGTTTGTTTAGCCTTTCACCCCTATCCACAGCTCATCCGCTAATTTTGCAACATTAGTCGGTTCGGACCTCCAGCACCTGTTACGGTACCTTCATCCTGGCCATGGATAGATCACTTGGTTTCGGGTCTACACCCAGCGACTAATTCGCCCTATTCGGACTCGATTTCTCTACGGCTTCCCTATTCGGTTAACCTCGCCACTGAATGTAAGTCGCTGACCCATTATACAAAAGGTACGCAGTCACCCTTGCGGGCTCCTACTTTTTGTATGCATGCGGTTTCAGGATCTATTTCACTCCCCTCCCGGGGTTCTTTTCGCCTTTCCCTCACGGTACTAGTTCACTATCGGTCGATTACGAGTATTTAGCCTTGGAGGATGGTCCCCCCATATTCAGACAGGATTTCACGTGTCCCGCCCTACTCTATTTGCGCTTAGTTCCACAATCAACATTTTTCATACGGGGCTATCACCCGCTATGGCCGGACTTTCCATTCCGTTCTGATATGCCAACTGCTAAAACGCAAGGGCTACTCCGATTTCGCTCGCCACTACTTTCGGAATCTCGGTTGATGTCTTTTCCTCGAGCTACTGAGATGTTTCAGTTCACCCGGTTCGCCACGCATACCTATGTATTCAGTATGCGTTACCCCTCGCGGGGTGGGTTTCCCCATTCGGAAATCTCCGGATCAAAGCTAATTTGCCAGCTCCCCGAAGCTTATCGCAGGCTATCACGTCCTTCGTCGCCTGTAATCGCCTAGGCATCCACCACATGCACTTAGTCACTTGACCCTATAACTTTGACAGCGCTGACTGCACTGTCGGTCAAGAACTCGTACAGACCCGTTTCATCGGTCCATACGTTATTGAGTATTCACGCGTTACGCCGTTCTTCATACCTAAACAATTTCTTGCTCAGTTGAAGTCTATGTTGACGCAATCAAAATGCTACTAGCGGCACGGTGCTCAATCCCCTTTACGAGATCTCGCTTTCCGCTAGCAGCGCTGATTCGACTCTACAAATTGTTAAAGAACAACAGCCAATATTGACTGACAAACCACAACAACCCCATCACCTTGCGGCAACTTGGATGCTTTGGTTTGTCAACCAGATCGTTCAGAGTGAATGGTGGAGGATGACGGGATCGAACCGACGACCCCCTGCTTGCAAAGCAGGTGCTCTCCCAGCTGAGCTAATCCCCCGGGATCTTTTCAAATCCGTGGTGGGTCTGGCTGGATTCGAACCAGCGACCCCCGCCTTATCAAGACGGTGCTCTAACCGACTGAGCTACAGACCCACGCGTTATTTCGCATGGCCCGTCTCAGTCTCGCTTGCCCCGTCTCTCACTGACCAGGCCAGCTCGGCAGGCTCACGCTTTATTCACTCTTGCAGTTGAATTACAGCCGATAAGTGTGGGCGCTTAAAAATGAGTCATGTGGATCTCGCTCATGCTCAGTCACTAGTGACTCAACCGTGGCTCGATCTCTTCTAGAAAGGAGGTGATCCAGCCGCACCTTCCGATACGGCTACCTTGTTACGACTTCACCCCAGTCACGAACCCTGCCGTGGTAATCGCCCTCCTTGCGGTTAGGCTAACTACTTCTGGCAGAACCCGCTCCCATGGTGTGACGGGCGGTGTGTACAAGACCCGGGAACGTATTCACCGCGGCAAGCTGATCCGCGATTACTAGCGATTCCGACTTCACG
>SCOI01000039.1 GCA_005503085.1 Burkholderiales bacterium C2
GGCGCGGGTCAACGTTGACAGGACCGGCCGGCACTTTTACTCGCCGCCGAGCGCCGGGCCTTTTGAGCCGGTGCGGCGGGCAAGTTACTTCTGATTCCCATCCCCTCCGCGAGGACCGAACCATGAAGTTCGTCATTCAACCCAGCATGGCCGACGCCTTCCGCCGCGCCGATGGCACGCTCCCGGACAACGTCGTGGTCTGGGACGGCCAGACCTGCGCAGCGGGTGGTGAAGAGAAAACGTGGCTCGGAGATTCGGTCGCCATGTTTACGAACCGGCAGCCGATGTTCACCGAACGCCTTTCGGTGGTGTCTCCTGCGCCAGTCGCCGCGACCTTTAAGGGCAAGCGCGTGGCCCAGTGGAAGCAAGAGTGCAGCCCGCGCTTCGCCTGACTTTCCAATACCTTTGCCGGTGCTCACTTCCATGCCTGAACGTACCTACGAAGTGAAAACGGTCGGCGTCGATTACGAATGCGACGCCTGCCATGCCGGGACGATGCAGCAGACCGGAATCATGCTGCCCTCCGACCCGCCGTGGTGGCGCCACAAGTGCTCCAACTGCGGCCTGGTCGAGGATCTCCGGCAGAAATACCCGACGGTGCGCTGGGAGCGCGTCCTGACTGCCTAAGCCTTTTGCCGATGCGCTGACTCACTCGGCAGGCTTCTGCGGCTTCGGCTTCCAGCGCTCCAGCAGCGCCTCAAACTCGGCCTTGCCGGCTGCATCGATCTTGTCCCAGTGACGGGGCAGCAGGCGGATAGACCGCTGAATGCGGCGCTCGTCCTCGGGCTTGAATGGTGGCCCTCGCTTGGGCTTGGCGTCGGTAGTCATGCGCTAATTGTTGCATCACGCGAATCGGGGGTGCCATCCCTAGATTAATGTGATTCAATAATCACATGACTGAGCGCACAACATCATGACGGCGGCGCACCTGGCAGGCGTGCTGGAGGCCATCGCGCAAGCGCTCCGCGCGCTGCCATCCGGCGATCAGGCCGCGTTCGTCATGCCGGCGATGTCGCCGGTCCCCGCGCCGCCACCAGCGCCACCGCCACCGGTGCCAGATCAGCCGGCGCAGGCCGAGGAGGCAGCACCGTGCGGCACCGTGGCCGACTGGCTGAAGACGTACCGCACGATCATTGCGGATCGTGGATATGACCAGCAGACGGTCAAGAACCGCACGACCTCGCTGCGCTACATCGAGACGCACCTCGGCGCGCGGCCTCTGCGTGCGATCAAGCCTCACGAGATCGCCAGCCTGCTCAAGACCTGCACGCCTCACAAGGCAGGCCGCGTGCTCGGCGAGCTGCGTGACATCTACACCGAGGCGATCAACAACGGCGAGGCAGAGACCAGCCCGGCAGCGCACGTCAAGCCGCCGCGCGCGCCGGGCCTGCGCAAGCGCCTGACGCTGGAGACATGGCAGGCGATGCTCGAGCTGTCGAAAGCTGGGCCGCAGCGCTGGGTCTCCGCCATGCTGCTGCTGGCCCTGGCCACCGGCCAGCGCCGCGCTGACCTCGCGAAGATGAAGTTCTCGGACATCGTCGATGGGCACCTTCGCATCGAGCAGCAGAAGAAAGCCCGCAAACCGATCGGTGCCCGCGTCGCGATCCCGCTGACGCTGCGCCTGGCTGCCACCGGAATGACCTTGGGCGATGTGATCGAGCTTTGCCGCGGGATCGGAGCGCCAGGCGAGTACTTGCTGCGCAGCAAGGGCGGCAAGCCGATTGAGATGTCCTCGCTCTCGGCCAGGTTTCGCGAGCACATCCTGGCCGTGCTTGGTGCCGACGCGCACAAGCAATTCGAATGGCCCAGCCTGCACGAAGTGCGCAGCCTGTCGGCCCGGACCTACATCGCCGAGGGCATGGCCCCGGCCACCGTGCAGACCCTTCTGGGACACAAGCACGCCGAGATGACCGCGATCTACCTCAATGACCGAGGGCTGACAGACGCGGAGTGGAAGACGGTCGACGCCCAGGCCCCCTAGAAACAACCGCCCAGCTTCGTGCCAAGGGTGTAAGGGTCGCGCCATGTACTGGCATGCCCAAGTCACCAGCCTGTCTCTCCGGGCCCACCTTGAGCCCGACTTCTACGGGCGCAAGCTGCCGTTTCTCGCGTCCGCAAAGGCCGAGCTGCTGGGCGACAAGCTGGCCTACGTCCAACTGGCCAGCCGCAAAGACGGCCGCGATCTGACGCCCGGTGACTGGCGCGACGTTGCCCGCCTGCTGCGCGATCAGCACGGCATCGAGACGCTGATGTTCCACCGCGGCAATCGCCTCATCACCATGCCAACGCTGCGAGCCTGAGTCGTCCCAAGGCTGTCAAGGTCCCGCCCATGTGGACCCACCTCATCGCCGCCGCTCTCGCCGCTCTGGCTGCTTGGTTCGTGCAGGACTGGCGCTACGGCGAGCAGATCGCCGAGTCTGCCCAGCAGGCCGCCGAGGACCGCACCGAGCACATCCGCCACGTTCTCAAAGCTGAAAGGTCGAACCATGCCCGCATCGCCACCGCCGAGCGCGTCGCGCGCGGCCGAGAGGTCACCCTGCGCGCTGCTGCTGATGCTGCTCGCGATGAGCTTGACCGCGTGCGGGACGCGTCAGGCCAGGCCGTCCGAGATGCCCGAGATTCCGCCGCCTCCTGCCCTGACCGAGCCGCTGCCCTCGGAGCCGTATTCGATCAGTGCACGGCGCGATATGGCGCACTGGCGGCAAAAGCTGACCGACACGCCTCCGACGTCCAAACCCTGACCGAGGCCTGGCCCAGGTCCGTGCCAAGGCTGGCAGATTCGCCCGCACCTGAACAAGACCAGCCGGAGTGAACCATGGGCATGAGCATCGCATCGCGCAAGGAAGAGGACGAGTGGCGCGTGGAGTCCGACATGCGGACCCTCATGGAGGCCGAGGAGATCCGCCGCGACCCGAAGCGCCTGGCCAAGGCCACCGCCAAGGCAAAAGAGAAGCTGGTCGAGATCGCCGCCGTTGCCGGCGACGCGGCCCCTGCGAAGAAGGCCTAAGGGCCTACCCATCAACCCGATCCATCAAGGACGTAGACCATGGACCCGACCAACACCACCGACGCCGACAACCGGCACCTGCTGGACACGCTGACCGAGGAGGAGCGCGCCGCGATGGCCGACGATCCCTCGGAAGCCGAGGTCGCTGCGCTGAAGGCGCTGGCCGCCGAAGGCAAAGAGGACGATGACGACGAAGGTGAAGAGGGCGCCCCTGGTGCTGCTGCTCCCGCTGCTGCCCCCGCGCCGGCTACTGCCGCTGCACCCGCCGAAGCCCCGGCCGCCGAGGCCGCTGCCGCACCTGCTGCTGCTGCTGCGGCGGCGCCGGCAACGCCCCCGGCCGAGATCGTGCTGGACCCGGCGCCGCGCGCCACCGCGTACCGCGCCGAGCTCCCCGCCGACTTCAAGGACCGGACCGCCAAGCTGGACACCGACTTCAAGGACCGGACCGCCAAGCTGGACACCGACAGCAAGGACCTCGCGACACGCTTCAAAGCCGGCGAGATAGAGCTCGAAGAGTTCCAGGCCGAGCAAGCCAAGCTGCAGGCCGAGCGCGATGAACTGACCTCGTTGCGTGTGAAGGCCGAGATCTCTCAGGAGATGCAGACCCAGAGCACCGAGCAGCAGTGGCGCGGCACGGTCGCCAGCTTCTTCGACCAGGTCGTGAAGGCCGGCGGCATTGACTACCGCAAGGATGAGGCCCGCAATCACGACCTCGACGGCTTCGTCCGCGTGCTGGCCAACAACCCGGCCAACGAAGACAAGCCGATGTCATGGTTCCTGACCGAGGCGCACAAGCGTGTGCAGGCCCTGCACGGTGATGCCGCTGCGGCGCCGACGCCCGCGCCTGCTGCTGCTGCTGCACCGACGGCGGCCGCTGCTGCCAAGGCTGCGACGCAGGCAGCCATCGACAAGCGCAAGCCGCCCTTGGAGGCTGTGCCCGCGACCCTGGCCGATGTCCCTGGTGGCGATGGGCCTGGCGATGTCGGCAGCGAGTTCGCAGACCTCGACGCGCTGGACGGCGACAAGTTGGAGCGTGCGCTCGCCAGCCTGTCGCCGGAGAAGCGCGAACGCTACCTGGCGGGTGCCTGATGAGCGACGGCACCGCATCGACGCTGTTCATGGACCTGCAGCCAGGGCAGACCCTGGTTGTGGGTGGCGACGTCAGCGTGCAGCTGGTGCACAAGACCGGCCGTGTGGCGCGCGTGCGCGTCACCGCGCCGCGTAACGTGAAGATCGACAAGAAAAACGACGAGCCTCCGCAAGAGGTTCGTGCCAAGGCTGCTTGAATCCAGCCACGGTCGCTGAATAGGCGACTGCGAATGCGAGCGCAGGAAGTGCTCTTTCAAGTTCAAAACTGAAGGAGTATTTCCATGGCCCGTACCATCGTCGGCGTCAATGACCCCAAGGCCGTCAAGCGTTTTGGCGGCATGCTGGCTCTCGACACCTCGCAGAAGTCCTACTGGAACTCGCGCTTCATGGCGCGCGGTGCCGAAGCCGAAGTCCCCATCCAGATCCTGACCGACCTCGAGTCGGACGCCGGCGAGCAGATCACCTATGACCTGCTGGCTGAGCTGAAGATGGCGCCCGTCGAGGGCGAAGACACGCTGGAGGGCAAGGAAGAAGCCCAGAAGTTCTACACCGACGCGATCTACATCGATCAGGCGCGCTGCGGTGTGAACACCGGCGGCCGGATGACGCGCAAGCGCACCCTGCACAACCTGCGCGAGAAGGCCAAGCGCCAGCAGTCCAGCTGGTGGGCTCGCCTGCAGGATGAGCTGCTGTTCATCTACACCTCGGGCGCGCGCGGCATCAACCCCAACTTCCTGCTGCCGATCGGCTACACGGGTCGCGCCAACAACGCGCTGTTCGCGCCGGACAGCAACCACGTTCTGTATGGCAACGATGCCACGGCGTTCAACAACCTTGACGTTAACGACAAGTTCGACCTGCGCATGGTGGACCGGGCAAAGACCCGTGCCGACAGCCAGGGCGGCGGCGCGACCGGCATTCCGGTCCTGCAGCCTTGCAAGATCGACGGCAACGAGACCTTCGTGTGCGTGATGCACACCTTCCAGGAAGATGACCTGCGTTCGAACACCTCGACCGGTCAATGGATGGACATCCAGAAGGCCGCCGCCGCATCCGAGGGCCGCAACAACCCGCTGTTCAAGGGCTCGCTGGGCATGTACCGCGGCGTGATCCTGCACTCGCACCGCAACGTCATCCGCTTCAACAACGCGGGTGCGGGCGGCAACGTCGAGGCTGCGCGCGCGCTGTTCCTGGGCTCGCAGGCTGCCGTGGTGGCGTTCGGTTCGCCGGGCACCAACATGCGCTTCAGCTGGAACGAAGAGACCCGCGACAACGGCGACAAGGTGGTCATCACGACCAGCTCGATCTTCGGTGTCAAGAAGGTCCGCTTCGAAACCGACAGCGGCCCGCAGGACTTCGGCGTCTACGCGCTGGACACCGCCGCGGCCAACCGCTAAGCGACGCTGGCCGCCTCGCGCGGCCGGCTGTTCGATGACCTGACCTACTGGAGAACGACATGCCTTTCACCAACAGCAACGACTACATCACCGGCCGCAAGCCCCCGGTTACCCCGGCGGGCACGGAGGTGGTGGCCGTCCGCTACGAACTGGATCTCACGACGGGCGACCTGGCGCTGAACACGATTGGCCAGATCGGCTTGCTGCCGGCCGGCTGCGTGCCGGTGGATCTGCTGATCGATGGCGATGACCTCGACACCGGCGCCGCCGCACTGGTCATGCAGTTCGGCATCTGGGACGGCGCTGGCGCCAACCTGTCGGTGCTGGCTGCCGACGGTGGCAAGCACTGGGGTACCTCGACGGCCGTGAACACCGACTTCCTGCAGCGGATCACGCCCAACGGTAACGCGATGTCTCGCGTCCTGCCGGCCCAGGCCGATCGCCGCCTCGGCGTCAAGGTGACCACGGCTCCGACCACGCCGGCTGCCGGCAAGTTGGGCGTGACGCTGCTCTACCGCGCGGTCTAAGCGCGACAGCACAGCACGGGCGCCTGCCTCGGCGTATCGCAACCAAAGGGGGAGGCCGTGCTTCCCCCTTTCTTTTGAATGGATCGAACCATGAAGCTCCAGACCACCATCGCCCCGCGCCGTGACGGCACCGTGATCGTTCGCGGCGCGAAGAATCAGGAACACACCTTCAAGTCCGACGAGTACGGTGACCTCGTCTGCGACATCGAGGACGTCGACCTCATGAAGAAGTTGCTGAGCACGGGCAACTTCTTCCCCGCCGACGAAGCCGATCACGCCGCAGCTGCTGCGCTGGTCCGCGCCGCCCAGGTCGAACTGGATGAGGATCTCGATCCGGACCTCGATCCCGATGAAGACGACGAACCCGTCGACATGAACGCGCTGCCGGTTGAGAGCAGCCCGGCGCCTGCTGCTGTTGCCGGCGAGGTCGAGAACAACGGCCCGCAGGAAGACGAAGACCCGGTTGTCGAGACCGGCGCGTCCGAAGCTGTGGCCCCGACCTCGCGTCGTCGCCGCGCCTAAGCCAGGGGCAGACCGCCATGGCCCTGTGGAGCGCCGCCTACAGTGAACTCCGGCCCGATGTGCCTGGCTGTTCTGAACCCAGCATGGACCAGGCGCTGCGGCAGGCCGCCACTGAGTTTTTCCGGCGCACCCGGGCCTGGCGTGTCTGGCTGACTCCCATCGAGATCCTGGCCGCCGAGCGCAGCTACACCATCCCGCGCCCGGCCGGCGCGCTGGTGGTCCGCCTCGAGCAGGCGACCGTCGATGGCCAGCCGACCGGCATCCACCTCTTCAACGCCTTCGATGCCGACCCTGCGCTGGCGCCTGATCTCGTCAGCGCCGGCGTTGCCTCGCCGGACCGAGTCACGGTCACGACCCTGACCCAGCTTGCCGTCGGCGCTGATCTGCAGCTGCAGGCCTCCCTGACCTGCAGCAGGGCCGCCACGGGCATCCCCGATGACCTCATGGAGCAGCACATCGATGCGCTGGTCGCCGGGGCCCGTGGCCGGCTGATGAAGAAGGCGGGCAAGGCCTACACGAATCTTGAGCTGGCCGCCGCGGCGCTGGCCGAGTTTGAGGCCGCCATCGGCGCGCAGGCCTATTCCACCCACACCGGCGACACCGGCCAGGTGCCGCGCCGCAGCCTGAGGATGTGCTGACATGGCGATGCTGGTCAAGGAAGTACTCCACCGAGTCGCCCAGACGCTGTCGGACGAAGAGTCCGTGCACTGGCAGATCGATGAGCTCGTGCGCTGGTTCAACGATGCGCGCCGCGAGCTTGCCATCCATCGGCCCGACGCCTTCGCCGTCACCGAGGACCTCGCACTCGTCGCTGGTGCGCGCCAGTCGCTACCGGCCACCGCGATCAAGCTCATCGACATCCCGAACAACGCCGGCGGCGACATGCTGCCGGTGCGCCAAATAGCACGCGCCGATCTCGATGAGGTCGTCCCCGGCTGGCGCAAGGTCGAGGCCGAGGCGCAGATCAAGCATTTCATGTACGACCCCAGGGTGCCGCGCACCTTCGAGGTCTACCCGCCGGCCAGCGCCGGCCAAGCCGTCACGGCCAGCTTTTCGAAGTACCTCACCGACATCGCAGAGCCGGCATCCGGCACTTGGAACGACGTCGTTGGCTCGATCGGCGTCCCCGACATCTACGGCAGCGTCCTCGCCGACTACGTGCTCTACCGGGCCTTCGGCAAGGATTCGGAGGTCGCCGCGAACTTGGCGCGGGCCCAGGCCCATTACGGCGCGTTCGCTGCGGCTCTGGGTATCGATGTCTCGGCCGGCGTCACGGTGCAGCCCGGCGTCCGAACAGCTGGCGGGGTGGCCACGACATGAACAGGATTTTCAAAGAGGGAGTAGCGAAGATGAGCGATCACCGGGCGGAGATTCCGCAGTCCATTCAATCGGTGCCCAGCCTCGGCGCCATTCTGATCTGGGTATCCGGCAAGGACGTCAACTGGTGGGCGGCCGTTATCGGCCTGGCCTTCATCCTGGTCCAGCTCGGCTATGTGATCTGGAAATGGCGCCGCGACATCCGGCGCGAGCGCGAGCGTGTCGGGCTGACTGACGATGAGTAAGGCTCGCATCGTCATCAGCTCGCTGTCGCTGAGCGCGGCCGCGCTGGTCGGCCTCGCCGTCCATGAGGGCTACACCGACAAGGCCGTGATCCCGGTGAAGGGGGATGTGCCCACGGTTGGCTTCGGATCGACGACACGCGCCGACGGCACGCCGGTGAAGATGGGCGACAGCACGACGCCTGTGCAGGCCTTGCAGCGCACGCTGGCCTACACGCAGAACGCCGAGAAGCGTTTCAAGGCGTGCGTCACGGCCCCGCTGCACCAGGGCGAGTACGACCTCTACATGGACTTCGGCTACCAGTACGGCATGGGCTGGATCTGCAAGAGCTTCGCCCCGCCACTCAACGCCGGCCGCTATCTGGAGGCCTGCGACAAGCTGCTGGAGTTCCGGAAGGTCAACGGCTTCGACTGCTCGACGCCGGGCAACCGGGTATGCATGGGGGTGTGGACGCGCCAGCTTGAGCGTCACGCCACCTGCAAGGCCCTGGCGGTGCAGTAATGGGCGTGCTGCGTCTCGACACTTTCGCCGGCGCGGCCCTGGGCCCGCATCCGAAGCTGCTCGCGGCTGCGATCGGCGTCGTGTCGCTGAACCAGAAGATCGGCCGCGGCGATCTGCGCCCGATTTCGGCGCCTGCCAATGTTGCCGTCGTCGGCGCTGCCCGCAAGACGATCTACCGCATGGGGCGCGACACGCCGAGCGACACCACGCTCTGGCTGTCGTGGACCTCCATTGTCAGCGTGGTCCGAGGCTTCAACACTGCCGAGACCGGCGAGCGCACCTACTACACCGGCGACGGTTTCCCGAAGTGGACCGACAACATCAAGGCGCCCGGCGGTGCCCCGCCTGTGGCCTGGCGCGCGCTGGGCCTGCCCGCGCCGGCCTCGGCCCCGACGCTGTCGGCTGCAGGCGGCGTCAGCACGGAGGCGGAGACACGGGCCTACGTCTACACCTACGTCAACGACATCGGCGAGGAGTCGGCGCCGTCGGCCGCCAGCACGATCACCTGCAAGCCCGATGACACAGTCACGGTCGCCAGCCTCTCGGCGGCGCCGAGCGGCAGCTATGGCATCGACAGGATCCGCGTCTACCGCACGGAGACCGGGACCAGCGGAGCCACGAACTACTTCTTCCTGCGCGAGATCGCCTCCAGCGCGACCAGCACGACAGACGACAACCGCGACCTCGGCGAGGTGCTGCCGACCGTCGGATGGCTGCCGGCGCCTGGTGTTCCGCAGGGTGGGTTTCTGAACCTCACCGAGCCGGCGCTGCACTCGCTGGTGCCGCTGTGGAACGGCATGCTGGCCGGCATCTCGGGCCGGGGCATCCGCTTCTGCGAGCCCTACATCGCTTCGGCCTGGCCCATCGCGTATGAGGTCGTGCCGGTGGATGTCACGCCGATCACGCTGGTGGCCTTTGCTCAGACGCTGGTCGTGCTCACCAATGGCAAGCCGATCGCCATTCAGGGCGGCACGCCCGATGCGATGCTGGATTCGTCGGTGGAGCTGCTGCAGGCCTGCGTCTCGGTGCAGTCCGCCGTCAGCATGGGCCATGGTGTGGCCTGGGCTTCACCCGACGGCCTGGCCTATGTCGGCGCCGCCGGCCCGCGCGTGCTCACCGACAAGTCGATGCAGAGCGAGGACTGGCGGGCCCTGAAGCCGGAAACCATCATCGGCGCCTGCTTCGAGGGCCGTTACTACGGCTTCTATCGGCCCTCCGAGGGTGTGAAGCGGTCCTTCATGGTGGACCCGTCCTACCCGGACGGCATCTTCTTCAGCGACCTCGGTGCCGACGCCGTCTATGTCGATGACAGCCAGGATGCGATGTACATCCTCAACGGGACCAACGTGCAGCGCTGGGAGGCCGGGGCTGGCCTGTCGGCGACGTTCCGCAGCAAGATTTTTGAGCAGCAGCGGCTCACGCCGGGCTATGCCGTGGGCCAGGTGATCGCCGACGCCTACCCAGTGGCGGTCAAGCTGTACGCCGACGGCACTCTGCGCGCCGACCTCAGCGTGTCCGGGCCAGATCCGTTCCGGATCAAGGCTGGCTACCAAAGCCGCACCGTGCAAGTCGAGGTCGTCACCGAGGAGCCGGTGCAGGGTGTTGTGCTGGCCCACAGCGTGGCTGAACTGACAGGGCCGGCGACATGAGCGACGGCCGCAAGGACCTACCGCCGCCGACCAGTGCAGGCTTCCTCGCGGCTGTGCGCGAGGCGATGTCGACCTACCTCGGCAAACGCGGCGACCCGATGGACCGCGGCATCACGGTGCGCGACCTCGCGGACGCTGGGCTCATCGAGCTGACGCCGGGCTATGGCTCGCGGCCCGGGCGGCCGCCTGTGGCCGGGCCAGGGCCTGACATTGGTAGCGGTGGGACCGGTGGCGACGTCGAGCCGGACCTGACTCCGCCGCCGACGCCGTCAGGCGTGATCGTGGGCGCCACGTTCAATGCGCTGATCATCCAGCACGCCGCGCCGCTCTACAGCCAGGGTCACGGCCACGGGCGGACCAAGGTGTACGGGGCCATCCGGGCTACCGGAGCGCCGGAACCTGTCTTCGGCGATGCCGTCGAGATTACCCAGTTCGTTGGCAACATCTTCGCCCACCCGACCAGCCTGGGCACGACCTGGCATCTGTGGCTGACTTGGATCAGCCGAGACGGTGTGGAGTCGTCGATACCAGCTGGCGGCGTCAATGGCTTTGTCGGGGCCACTGGCCGGATTGGTAATGCCGACCTCAGGCCGCTGATTATCGAGGCCGCAAACCTGGCCGATGACGCCGTGGACCTGGGCTCCGACAAGGTGACGGGCACCATCACCGACCCGGCGCGCTTCGGAGCGCTGGCAGTCGGTTACACCGTCACGCAGTACCTCGTGGCTACCAGCGGCCTGATGGCGAACCTGCTGGTTGACAACGCGCAAATCGTCAATCTGAGCGTTGCCAAGCTGCTGGCCGGGACCCTGTCGGTCGGCGAGTACATCCGCTCTTCGGACTTCATTTCAGGCGTGCAAGGCTGGCAACTTGTCAGCGGCGGCACCTGCCAGTTCCCGGCGGCATTCATCATCGGCCAGCTGACCGCCTCTCAGATCAACGGCCGAGGCCTGACCATCCGCCGCCAGAGCGACAACGCAATCATCCTCGACGCCGGCGCCAGCGTTCCCATCCCCAGCAGCATGGTCAACCCTGCGGCGGGGTGGCTGAATAGCAATGTGACCTCGCAGTCGCTGGGGATTCGGACGTTCAAGATCAGATGTCGGGGCGGCGGCGGTGTTCACCCGGACATCACGGATGGCAGCTACGGCTACATCCTTGACCT
>SCOI01000003.1 GCA_005503085.1 Burkholderiales bacterium C2
GCTGTGGGGCGGGCGAAGTCATGCGCGGGCGGGCGGTGTGGGGCTGGCACAGCTTAGCGAGAGCCGGGGCCGAGCTTGTACGCAGTTGTTGCGAGCTGTGGCGACGGTCGTAAAAAAGCCACCTTGCGGTGGCTTCTGTGGGAAGGGGGCTTACAGCCCGGCCGCTGCACGCAGCGCCTGGGCCTTGTCGGTGCGCTCCCAGGTGAACTCGGGCTCCTCGCGGCCGAAGTGGCCGTAGGCGGCGGTCTTCGAGTAGATCGGGCGCAGCAGGTCCAGCATCTGGATGATGCCCTTGGGCCGCAGGTCGAAGTGCTCCTGCACCAGCGCGGCGATCTTGTCGTCCGAGATTACGCCGGTGCCTTCGGTGTAGACCGTGACATTCATCGGCCGGGCCACGCCGATCGCGTAGGCGACCTGGATCTGGCACTGGCGTGCCAGGCCGGCGGCGACGATGTTCTTGGCCACATAGCGGGCCGCGTAGGCGGCCGAGCGGTCGACCTTGCTCGGGTCCTTGCCGGAGAACGCGCCGCCACCGTGCGGGCAGGCGCCGCCATAGGTGTCGACGATGATCTTGCGGCCGGTCAGGCCGCAATCGCCCTGCGGGCCGCCGATGACGAAGCGCCCGGTCGGGTTGATCAGGTACTTGGTGTCGGCCGTGATCCATTCCTTGGGCAGCACCGGCTTGATGATCTCCTCGCGCACCGCCTCGTAGAACTCGGGCTTCATCTTGTCGCCCAGGCTCCACTCGGGCGCGTGCTGGGTCGACAGCACGACGGTGTCGATGCTGTGCGGCTTGCCGTCCACATAGCGCATCGTGACCTGGCTCTTCGCGTCCGGGCGCAGATAGGGCAGGCGGCCGTCCTTGCGCAGCTGGGCCTGGCGTTCGACCAGACGGTGGGCGTAGTAGATCGGCGCGGGCATCAGCTCCGGCGTCTCGTCGCAGGCATAGCCGAACATCAGGCCCTGGTCGCCGGCGCCGATGTTCAGATGGTCGTCGGAGGCGTGGTCGACGCCCTGGGCGATGTCATTGCTCTGCTTGTCATAGGCCACCAGCACCGCACAGCCCTTGTAGTCGATGCCGTACTCGGTGTTGTCGTAGCCGATGCGCTTGATCGTGTCGCGCGCCACCTGGATGTAGTCCACATGGGCATTGGTCGTGATCTCGCCGGCCAGCACCACCAGGCCGGTGTTGCACAGGGTCTCGGCGGCCACGCGCGAACGCGGATCCTGCTCGAAGATGGCGTCAAGAATCGCGTCCGAGATCTGGTCGGCCACCTTGTCGGGATGTCCTTCGGAGACGGATTCCGAAGTAAAGAGAAAATCGCTGTTCGCCACTTGTATGCTCCTAGTCGTCAGTCGGTCGGCGTTGCCGTGCTGTCGGGAGACGCGGCGAACGCTTTAGCGGCATTTGTTGAGCTTGACAGCCCGGCGGGGTTTTCAATGGCTTGATAAACACCCGCATCGCCCCGCAAGTTGTCCAAATTAACTCGGCGATGAGCCGATTATAGAAACACAAATGTCCTTGTTGCTGCGCTTGCTCTCCCGCTGC
The DNA here is from genome assembly GCA_005503085.1 of Burkholderiales bacterium C2. Taxonomy (GTDB): domain Bacteria; phylum Pseudomonadota; class Gammaproteobacteria; order Burkholderiales; family Burkholderiaceae_C; genus Roseateles_E. Next base: position 1,550 of record SCOI01000003.1, read on the forward strand.
CCTTTGTGGCTGCTGCATGGCCTGGGCGCCATTGTTGGTTGGCTGAGCTGGGCGCTGTCACCCAGCTACCGCGCCCGCTTCAAGGCCAATGTGCAGACCGCCGGTCTGCGCTGGGCCCAGGCGCGGCCGGCTGTCGCGCACGCCGGCCGCATGATCGGCGAGCTGCCCTGGCTGTGGCTGCGGCCGCACGACCAGGCCCTGGGTGCGCGGGTGCGGCTGGAGGGCCGCGAGCATGTCGAGGCGGCGCTGGCCCAGGGTCATGGCCTGATCCTGCTGACCCCGCATATGGGTTGTTTCGAGGTCACGGCCCAGGCCTATGCCGAGGCCTACGGCGCACGTGCGCCGATCACGGTGCTGTTCCGCCCGGCGCGCAAGGCCTGGATGCGCGAGCTGCTGGACGGTACGCGCGAGCGCCCGGGTCTGGCCACCGCACCGGCCAGCCTGGCCGGCGTGCGCCAGATGCTGCGGGCGCTGCGCCAGGGGCAGACGGTGGGCCTGCTGCCCGACCAGGTGCCGCCCGAGGGGCTGGGCGTATGGGCCCCGTTCTTCGGCCGCCCGGCCTACACGATGACACTGGCTGCCAAGCTGAGCCTGCAAAGCGGCGCGCCCATCCTGCTGATCTGGGGTGAGCGCCTGAGCGGCGGGAGCGGCTATGTGGTGCGCATCAGTCCGGGTCCGAGCCTGCCGGCCGATTCCACGCCAGAATCCGCTGCCGCCATCATCAACAAGTCCATGGAAGACCTGATCCTGCTCGCGCCCCAGCAATACCTGTGGGGCTATCACCGCTACAAGAATCCGCGCGGCCTGGACCTGGGGCGGGGCGCTTGATGCTGGGCCGCCTGTCCGCCCATCTCTTCATCGGGCTCTTGTGGCTCTTGCATTTCCTGCCGCTGGGCCTGCTGGCGGCGCTGGGCCGGGGCCTGGGCTGGCTGCTCTGGCACGCGGCCGGCTCGCGGCGCAAGGTGGCGCTGCGCAATCTGGAGCTGTGTTTTCCCGAGCAGACACCGGCGCAGCGCGAGCGCCTGGCGCGCGAGCATTTCGGCTGGCTGGGTCGCAGCTTTCTGGAGCGCGGCCTGCTGTGGTTTGCCCCGGCCGAGCGTTTGCAGAGGTTGGTGCGCGTCAAGGGCAATATCAAGCTGGCCGAGCAGGGTGGGGCACCGGTGATGTGGCTGTTGCCGCATTTCGTCGGCCTCGAATGGTCGGGCCCGGCGCTGATGCTGAACCAGGCGAGCCCCGGCGTCGATATGTACCAGGCGCAGAGCAATCCGGTCTTCGATGCCCGCATGCTGGCCGGGCGCTCGCGCTTCGGCACCACCGCCTTCGTGCAGCGCAGCGAGGGCATACGCCCGGTGCTGCGCCTGATCCGCCAGGGCTATGCCTATCTGAACGCACCGGACATGGACTTCGGCGAGCGCGAGTCGGCCTTCGTGCCCTTTTTCGGCGTGCCGGCCTCGACCCTGCTGGCACCCTCGCGGCTGGCGCGCAGCATGCAGATGCGGGTCCAGCCCATCGTCGTGACCATGCTGCCGGGCGGCCAGGGCTATGAGGTCGAGGCCGGCGAGCCGCTGGCCGGCTACCCCAGCGATGACCCCGAGGCCGACGCGCTCAGGCTCAACCAGTGGCTGGAGGCCCGCATCCGCGAGCGGCCGGCCCAGTATCTGTGGGTGCACAAGCGCTTCAAGACCCGGCCCGAGGGCCAGCCCGCCCTGTACTGACGGTGATAATCGCGCCATGAAACTTCGCTTCACCAAGATGCAGGGTGCCGGCAACGACTTTGTCGTCATCGACGCCACCCAGGCGCCGCTGGCGCTGAGCGAGGCGCAGCTGCGCGCGCTGGGCGACCGCCGCTTCGGCATCGGCTGCGACCAGATCCTGGTGATCGAACGCTCCGACACGCCGGGCATCGACTTTCGCTACCGCATCTTCAACAACGACGGCGACGAGGTCGAGCATTGCGGCAATGGCGCGCGCTGCTTTGTTCGCTATGTGTCAGACAAGGGGCTGAGCGACAAGCGCAGCATCAAGGTCGAGACCGTCAACGCGGTGCTGGAGCTGCGGCTGCGCGAGGACGGCCGGGTCACGGTGGACATGGGCGCGCCGGTGTTCGCGCTCGAGCGCGTGCCCTTCGATGCGCAAGGCCTGACCCCGCGCGGCGAAGGCGGCTTCGAGCTCTGGCCTCTCGAGGGGCTGGCTTGCGAGGTGGCGGTGCTGTCGATGGGCAACCCGCATGCGGTGCAGCGCGTTGCCGATATCGAGTCCGCGCCGGTGCTGAGTCTGGGCCCGCAGGTCGAGCGGCACGCGCGCTTTGTGCGCCGGGTCAATGCCGGCTTCATGCAGGTGCTGGACCGGGGCCGCATCAAGCTGCGCGTGTTCGAGCGCGGCGCCGGCGAGACCCTGGCCTGCGGCACCGGGGCCTGCGCGGCCGTGGTGGCCGGCATCCGGCTCGGCTGGCTGGACGAGAAGGTCGATGTGCAGGCGCTGGGCGGCCTGCTGACGATTGAATGGGCCGGCCTGAGCCAGGGCCTGGCCGCGCCGGTGCTGATGACGGGACCGGCCCAAACTGTTTTTGATGGAGAGATCACGCTGTGAGCAGCAATCAAGGTACCCAAGGCATCACCGAGCAGGACATCGCCGACTTCCTGGCCAACACGCCCGGCTTTTTCGAGCGCCATGCCGAGCTGCTGGCCAGCGTGCAGCTGAGCCATCCGCTCGGCCAGCGCGCGGTCTCGCTGCAGGAGCGCCAGGCCGAGATGCTGCGCGAGAAGATCAAGGGCCTGGAGCACAAGATCATCGAGATGATCCGCAACGGCCAGGAGAATGTCTCGATCGCCGACCGCCTGCACCGCTGGACCCTGTCGCTGATGCAGACCCGGGATGCGGCGGCGCTGCCGGCCGTGCTGCTGCAGGAGCTGCGCCACCAGTTCATGATTCCGCAGGCGGGGCTGCGGCTGTGGGGCGTCGATGCCGCGCATGCCGGGGCCGAGTTTGCCCAGGCGGTCAGCCAGGATGTGAAGAGCTTCGCGGCCAGCCTGAATCAGCCCTACTGCGGCGTCAACTCGGGCTTCGAGGCGGCGCGCTGGCTGGACCAAAGCCACGGCGTGACCTCGCTGGCCCTGATCCCGCTGTCGCAGGGGGGCCAGGCGTTTGGCATGCTGGTGCTGGGCTCGCCCGACCCGACCCGCTACACGGCCGAGATGGGCACCGAATTCCTGGCCCGCATCGGCGAGATCGCCAGTGCTGGCCTGGCGCGGCTGCTGCCGGCGCCGGCCGCTCCCGATGTCGGCGCCGCAGACTGAGGATGTGCTGCAGCGCTATCTGGCGCATGCCCGCGTGCAGCGCCGGCTGGCGCCGCGCACGCTGAGTCTTTACGCGGACGCGCTGCAGCGCCTGCAGGCGCTGGCCTTGCGCGACGGCGTCGAGCTGCTGCGCTTGCAGACCGCGCAGGCGCGGCGCTGGGTGGCGCAGCTGCATCGCGAGGGCCTGGGGCCGCGCAGCCTGGCTTTGCTGCTGTCGGCCTGGCGCGGGCTGTATCGCTGGCTGGGCGGCGAGCGGCTGGTGGCGCTGAATCCGATCGAGGGCCTGCGTGCGCCCAAGGCGGCCAAGCCCCTGCCCAAGGCCTTGTCGGCCGACGATGCGGTGCAGCTGGCCGACCATGCCGACAGCCGGGCCGACCCGGCGCTGGAGGCACGTGACCGCTGCATCGTCGAGCTGCTCTACGGCTGCGGCCTGCGCGTGGCCGAGCTGGTGGGCCTGGATGCCCAGGCCAGCGGTGTGGCGCGGGGCTGGGTCGATCTGGTCAGCGCCGAGGCCCAGGTACTGGGCAAGGGCAGCAAGCGCCGCAGCGTGCCGCTGGGCCGCGCGGCGATCGGCGCCTTGCAGGCCTGGCTGGCGCTGCGCCCGCAGCGCGCGCGCGCCGGCGAACCGGCGCTCCTGGTGGGCGCGCGCGGCGGCCGTATCCACGAGGCCCAGGTGCGCGCGCTGCTGAAGGCGCGCGCGCTGGCCGCCGGCATGCCGGCCCATGTGCACCCGCATATGCTGCGCCACTCATTCGCCTCGCATCTGCTGCAGTCCAGCGGCGATCTGCGCGCGGTGCAGGAGCTGCTGGGTCACGCCCATATCACCACCACCCAGGTCTATACCAAGCTGGACTACCAGCACCTGGCCAAGGTCTACGACGCCGCGCATCCGCGTGCGAAGAAAAAGCAATGAAACCTCGTTACCTGATGCCCTTGTTCCCGCTGCTGGTGCTCAGCGGCGCCGTGCAAGCCCAGTCGCCGCTGCCGCGGCCGGGCTTTCTGCAGGCCCAGCCGGCCGCCTTCGAGGCCAACTGGACGCCGCTGAAGATGCCCACCGGCGAACGCATCGCGCTGCTGGGCGCCAGCTATCTGGTCGCGATGAACGAGGACTGGGGCGTGGGTCCGAGTTTCTATGGCGCGGCCAAGGGCAATTTCGGCGGCATCTTCACCGTGGGTTTCACGGCCCAACGCCGCTGGCGCCTGGGCTCCAGCACCCATGCGGCGGCCGGCCTCTACGCCGGAGCTGGCGGTGGCCTGAGTACGGACAAGGTGCGCTTCGGCGGCGGCCTGATGCTGCGGCCCGAGCTGTCGCTGCGCACCGAGTTCGGCAGCTGGTATAGCGGCGTGTCGCTGGCCCATACCGCGTTTCCGAACGGCCGGGGCAATGTGCGCGGCACCTCGCTGGGCCTGGTGCTGGGCTATTCCGATGGTTTCTTCAGCTATGCGCCGGGTGATGCCGGCCGGCGTGTGCAGAACACGCGCCGCAGCGGCCTGGGCGTTGACGAGGTGTCCTTGAGCGTGGGCTCCTACAAGCCGCGCTCCGGCGCGCGCACCCGCAGCGGTGCGCCGGCCCAGCGCATGGGCAAGGCCGGCGCGGTGCTGCGCCAGTATGTGAGCGAGGGCGCCTGGTGGGGCTTGGAGGCGGCTGGTGCTGCGTCCGGCGGCGCCGATGGCTATATGGAAGTGCTGGCGATCATGGGTCAGGACTACGGCCTGGGTGGTCCCAATCTGCGTGCCGGCTGGCATGTGGCGACCGGCCTGGGCGGCGGTGGCGATGTCGACACCGGCAATGGATGGCTGGTCAAGGGCGGGCCGACGCTGCGATGGAAGTCTCCCTGGGGGCCGTCGCTGCATCTGGACGCCGGGCTAATGGGCTCGTTGACCGGCAGCTTCAAGTCCACCTATGTGCGCGCCTCACTGGGCCTGCCGCTGGACCAGGCCACCGGCCTGTTCGGTCAGCCCAATGAGGCGGGCGGCGTGGTGCGCACGCAAACCGTCTATGCCAGCCTGATGCACCTGCCCAAGGTCAGGTTCAAGGATGGGCACGAGACCAGCGTCGGTCATCTGGCGATGGTGATGAGCCGCGATCTCGGCACCCATCTCTATGGCACGGCCCAGGCCGGCAGCGCGGCCTTTGGGCGCGCCGGTGCCTATTCCTTCGGCCTGTTCGGGCTGGGCTTGCAGGGCCGGCCGTTGGCCGGCGGGCCCCGTGTCGGCGCCGAGCTGCTGGTCGGCGCGGCCGGCGGCGGCGGCGTCGCGGTGACCGGCGGTGCGGTGGCCCAGGCCGAGGCCTGGGCCGAATGGCGCTTCGGCGAGAGCGAGCGGCTGCGCCTGCGCACCGGTGTCGGCCAATGGCGGACCTTGCGCGGGCAGACCCAGTCCTCGCCCGTGGTCAATGTGTCGCTGGGCTATGCCTTCGGCGCGCTGAGCCGCTAAGGCCGTTGTCGACGCGCTGCGAGCCGCTGAACCGGCATCTCGGCGCATCAAACCGGTCGAGCCCAGCTGAGCCCTAGGATCCGGCTCCGCCGGTCCTTCGGGCTCTGCCCCCTTGAGGGGGAAGCGCGCAGCGCCTCGGGGGAGGGCTGTGTACGGCGACAATCCGCCGCATGAAATCCATACGTCTTCGCGCGGGCAAGGAACGCTCGCTGCAACGCCGCCACCCCTGGGTGTTTGAAAGCTCGCTGCACAAGGGCGGGGGCGATCCGGGCGAGACCGTGCGGGTCGAGTCGCACGAGGGCCAGTTCCTGTGCTGGGCGGCGTTCAGCCCCAGCTCGCAAATCCGACTGCGGGCCTGGAGCTTTGACGAGGCCGAGCGCATCGACGCCGCCTTCTTCGAGCGCCGCATTGCCCAGGCGCTGGCGATGCGGGCCCGCCTGGCCGTGGCCTCCGACGCGCTGCGCCTGATCCATGGCGAGGCCGATGGCCTGCCGGGCCTGATCGTCGACCGCTATGGCGACACCCTGGTGGCGCAGTTCGGTGCGGTCGGGGTCGAGCGCTGGAAGAAAACCATTGTCGACAGCCTGCTCCGGCAGACCGGGCTGAGCCGCTTCTACGAGCGCTCGGATGCCGCCTCGCGCGGTCTCGAGGGCTTGGCCGAGGCCTGTGGCTGGCTGCAGGGCGAGGGCGCAACCGAGCTGACGATCGCCGAGCACCAGTGGCGGCTGACCCTGGACATCGCCACCGGCCACAAGACCGGCTACTACCTGGACCAGCGCGACAACCGCAAGCGCTTTGCCGACGCGGTGCGCCACTACGGCTGCAAGCGAGTGCTGAACTGCTACAGCTACACCGGCGGCTTCTCGGTGGCGGCGCTGGCCGGCGGTGCCGAGCGTGTCATCAGCGTCGATTCCTCGGGGCCGGCGCTGGCCCGGGCCAGTGCCCATGTGGCGCTGAACGGCTTCGAGCCCGGCCGCCACGAGGCGCGCGACGCCGATGTCAACCAGACCCTGCGCGGCCTGCTGGAGGCCGGCGAGCGCTTCGATGCCATCGTGCTGGACCCGCCCAAGTTCGCGCCGACGGTGGCTCACGCCGAGCGCGCCGCCCGCGCCTACAAGGACATCAACCGCCTGGCCTTCAAGCTGCTGGCGCCCGGCGGCCTGCTGTTCACCTTCTCCTGCTCGGGCGGCATCGCGCCGGACCTGTTCCACAAGATCGTGGCCGGCGCCGGCCTGGACGCACCGGCCGATGGCTACATCCTCGAGCGCGTGGCCGCTGCGCCCGACCATCCGCAGACCATCTGCTTTCCCGAGGGCGAGTACCTGAAGGGCCTGCTGGTGCTCAAGCGCGGCTGAGACCGCCCTGGGCTGCGGGTAGCGCGATGCGCGGCTCGAACTTGCTGCGCAGCACGCTGAAAAAGGTCTTGACGTTGCGCACATTGGCGTCCTGCGTGAACAGACGCAGCACCAGCGCGTGATAGGCCGGCATATCGGGCACCTGCAGGATCAGCACGAAGTCTGGTCCCGGTGAGACGCGGTAGCACTGCTGCACCGCCACCTCGGCCAGCAGCTTCTGCTCGAAGGCCGCCAGATGCTCGGCCCCCTGGCGGTCCAGCGTGATCTCGACGATGGCGCTGAGGCCGGCGCCCAGCTTGTCGGGCGACAGGAGGGCCACGCGCCGCTCGATGACGCCGGTCTCGACCAGGCGCTTGACGCGCCGCAGACAGGTGGCCGGCGAGACATGGGCCAGCTCGGCCAGTGCCTGGTTGGACAGCGAGGCGTCCTGCTGCAGCAAGTCCAACACCCGCAAATCGGTGGTGTCCAGCGCCATGGAATTGACCGAATTATTCATAGAGATTTGATATTTGAAATATTCAGTCTTGAAATGATTGGTGTGGTTGATTATTTCATTTGATACGAAAATTTGAAAACATTGGTTTTCTCTGCCTGCCTAATATCCGGCATCTACTCAAAGCCTCAGGCAGGAGAACCTCATGTGTGGCATCGTCGGCGCCGTCAGTCAGCGCAATATCGTCCCCATCCTGATCGAGGGCCTGAAGCGCCTGGAATATCGCGGCTATGACTCCTGCGGCGTGGCCGTGCACCAGGGCGGCGAGCTCAAGCGCGCCCGCAGCACCTCGCGCGTGGCCGAGTTGCATGCGCTGGCGGCCGAGGACAGCATCGGCTCCGGCACCGGCATTGCCCACACCCGCTGGGCCACCCACGGTGCGCCGGCGGTGCACAACGCCCACCCGCACTTCTCGCACGGCCCGGGTGCCGATGCCAATACCGCGACCGCCGGCCGCATCGCGCTAGTCCACAACGGCATCATCGAGAACCACGACGAGCTGCGCGCCGAGCTGAAGGCACGCGGCTATGTCTTCACCAGCCAGACCGACACCGAGGTGATCTGCCACCTGGTCGACCAGCTCTACAACGGCGATCTGCTGGAGGCGGTGCAGCAGGCGCTGACCCGGCTCAAGGGTGCTTACGCGATCGCGGTGTTCGCGCGCGACGAGCCGCACCGCGTGATCGCCGCGCGCGAGGGCTCGCCGCTGGTGCTGGGGGTTGGCACCGAGGCGGGGCAGGGCGAGCATTTCGTCGCCTCGGACGCGATGGCCCTGGCCGGCGTCACCGACCAGATCGTCTATCTGGAAGAGGGCGATGTGGTGGACCTGCAGCTGGGCCGCTACTGGATCAGCAAGCGCAACACCGAGACCGGCCGCTACGAGGCCCAGACCCGCGAGGTGCGCACCGTGCATGCGCACAGCGGCGCGGCCGAGCTGGGCCCTTACCGCCACTATATGCAGAAGGAAATCTTCGAGCAGCCGGTGGCGATCGCCAACACGCTCGATGCCGTCACCGGCATCAGCCCGGAGCTGTTCGGCGACGGTGCCTACCGCATCTTCAAGGAGATCGACTCGGTGCTGATCCTGGCCTGCGGCACCAGCTACTACTCGGGCTCGACCGCCAAGTACTGGCTGGAGAGCATCGCCAAGATCCCGACCAGCGTCGAGATCGCCAGCGAGTACCGCTACCGCGACAGCGTGCCGAACCCGCGCACCCTGGTCGTCACGATCAGCCAGAGCGGCGAGACCGCCGACACGCTGGCCGCGCTCAAGCATGCCCGCGCTCAAGGCATGACGCACACGCTGACGATCTGCAATGTGGCCACCAGCGCGATGGTGCGCGAATGCGAGCTGTCCTACATCACCCGTGCCGGCGCCGAGATCGGCGTGGCCTCCACCAAGGCCTTCACGACCCAGCTGGTGGGCCTGTTCATGCTGACCCTGGCGCTGGCGCAGACCCGCGGCCATCTGAGCGAGGCGCAGGAGGCCGAGCACCTGAAGGCCTTGCGCCATCTGCCGGTGGCCGTGCAGGCGGTGCTGGCGCTGGAGCCGCAGGTGATCGCCTGGAGCGAGGAGTTCGCGCGCAAGGAAAACGCGCTCTTCCTCGGCCGCGGCCTGCACTATCCGATCGCGCTGGAAGGCGCGCTCAAGCTCAAGGAGATCAGCTATATCCACGCCGAGGCCTACCCGGCCGGCGAGCTCAAGCATGGCCCGCTGGCGCTGGTGACGGCCGAGATGCCGGTCGTCACGGTGGCGCCCAACGACGCGCTGCTGGAAAAGCTCAAGAGCAATATGCAGGAAGTCCGCGCCCGCGGTGGCCAGCTCTATGTGTTCGCCGACGGCGACACCCAGATCGAAAGCGAGCCCGGCCTGCACGTGATCCGCATGCCCGAGCATTACGGCAGCTTGAGCCCCATCCTGCATGTGATCCCGCTGCAGCTGCTGGCCTATCACACCGCCTGCGCGCGCGGCACCGATGTCGACAAGCCACGCAATCTGGCCAAGAGCGTGACGGTGGAGTAAGGGCGGCTCATAGAATGCGGGGTCTCAGCACCGATCCCGAGGCAAGCAGTGTCACAGTCTTCTCTGCCGGCCGGCTCCAGCACATATACGGAAGCATTCAGGGACGTCTGGCTGACCCGCTATTGTTCGCGGAGCGCCGCAGCCGAGTTGGCGGAGCGCTATCTCGCGGAGTCGGCTGGTGATGAACGTCTGGCACTGAGGATGCGGCTGCTGCTGCTGCGCCAGGAGCCACTGTCTCCGCGCGCCGCCCAGCGCTACACGGAGCTTGCGGACGGCATGCTGGTCCTGGGCGACCGCTCCGGCTACCTGATCGCCAAGAGCTTCGCGCTCGGGGTTGCCAATTTCGGCGGCGACACGGCGGCGGCCCTCGCTGCCTATGAGCAGCTGAGCGCCGAAATCAATCGTCTGGAAGACCCGCTGGAACAGCATGCGGCGATGGGTCCGTCGCTGCTGCTCTACCAGGCCGACGGCAAGCCGGCGGCTTATATGCAGCAAGCCTGCCGCATGCTGCAGCTTGCCAACGAGATCGACCACGGCGCCATTCGGTCGGCGGCCATCAGCAATCTCGGCATTGCCTTCTTCCTGGCGGGCGATGAGCTGCAGGCGCGCCATTATCTTGAGCAGTCGCTGGCAAGCAACGATCTGGGCGGCTGGGTGCGCTTCAGTGCCGTTGCCATCCTGGCCGAGATCTATGCCTCGGCCGGCGATGTTGACAAGGCCCTGCCGCTGCTGCGCGTCTGGTCCTTTCCCGACCAGCTCGCCGAGCTGGACGGACCGACCCTCGCGCACTTCCATGTGCTCGGCGCGGAGACCTTTGCCCGCCTGGGGCAGGCGCAGCAAGCCCGTTCCTATCTCGAGTTTATTGAGCTCACGCCGCCCGAGCAGCACAGCCATGATCTCCGCTGCCAGCTGGCCATGGCGCAAGCCATGCACCACCAGGCCGAAGGCCGAGGCGCGCAGGCGGCGGCCATGATGAACGAGGCCATTGCCATGGCGCAAGCCATGCCCCGCAGCGACCGGACACTGGCGCCCCGCTTCTGGTGGTTGGCCGCCGAGCTGGCCGGCGCACAAGGCCAATGGGAACAAGCCTATCGGTTGATGGATCGCTATCGACGGCTGGAACAGGAGAAGAAGCAAGACATTGCCGCAGTGCGGCGGGTCGCCGCGCAATTCCAGACCGACGACAGTGCACGGGCTGTCGAAGCCGCACAACGCGACCGGCTGACGGGACTGGGTAATCGTGAGCGGCTGATCGCCGTAGGCGACACCTGGATGGCACGCGGGCTCGAACCCATGGTCGCGATGCTGAATGTCAGACGATTCAACGCGATCAATGAGGCCCTGGGTCGGGAAATCGGCGACGCTGTGCTGCAGGCGGTCGCCGACCGTCTGGGTGAGGCCTGCATCCGCTTCGACCATGCGATCGCCGGGCGTGTGTACGCGGATCAGTACGCGCTCGTGCTGGCCGGCGAGCGTGGCGATATCGGTCTGCTCGGAGGGCTTGCCGCGGACATGTTCTCCACGCCGCTGGAGGTTGCCGGGCAGTGGGTGGACATCAGCGCGGCGTGGGGCGTCGCCCACTGCCCGGCGCACGGGCTCTCGATGCACAAGCTCATGAGCCATGCCGAGATCGCCCTGCACGAGGGCCGGCGCACCGATGCCGGATGGACGGTCTATGAACCCTGCCTCATCAGGGCTGATCTCCGGCAGCTGTCACTGATCTCTGAGCTCAAGCGCGCCGCTCAGGAGGATGAGTTCTCGCTGCTGTTGCAACCCAAGTTCCGATTGGCCGACAACGCAGTCACCAGCTTCGAGTCATTGCTACGCTGGAACCATCCCACCCGAGGCCTGGTGCCGCCGGCAGAGTTCATTCCTTTCGCCGAGAGCACCGGCAACATCAAAGGGATCACCGAGTGGGTGTTGCGGCGGGCGATGCGACTTTCCGCGCAGCTGCGTGACGCGGGGCTTGTCTGCCAGATCGCCATCAATGTGTCGGTGCATGATGTCGGCGCCAGCGGCTTCCCCGGCATCCTGTCTGGCCTTCTCCAGGCGACGCGCGCACGCGCCGAAGACATACGCCTGGAGCTGACAGAAGGCGCCGTCATGAAGGACCCGGCTACCGTGATCGACCGGATGCGTGAGATCAACGCGCTGGGCTTCGAATGGTCGATCGACGACTTCGGCACGGGGCAATCGTCGCTCGCCTATCTGCACATGCTGCCCGTATCGGAGCTGAAGATAGACCGGAGCTTCGTGCGCGGGGCAGCGAACTCCAGCACGACGCTGACCCTGCTCAAAGCCGCGATCGACCTGGGCCGCAACCTTGGCCTCTCTACCGTTGGCGAGGGGGCGGAGACCGCCGAGGAATGGGATCTGCTGCGGACGCTCGGCTGCGGCATGGCGCAGGGTTGGTTCGGTGCGCGCCCGATGCCGGAACAGGTGCTGCTGCGATGGCTGCAGGACCGCCTCCGTTAGGCGAGCGGCGCAGCATCGCTTGCAAAAAAAGACCCCGGCACGCCAAGACGCGCCGGGGTTGAGGTCGATAAGACTCAGCCTATCGAGGAGACAAACAATGCAGGGGCCGGGTCTTGTCAGCGACCGCCGGGCGTGTAGATCTGGTCGAACACTCCGCCGTCGGCGAAGTGGGTCTTCTGGGCCGTGCGCCAGCCGCCGAAGACCTCGTCGACGGTGATCAGCTTGACCTGGGCGAACTGCTCGCTGAACTTGGCGGCGATCTTGGCGTCGCGTGGGCGGTAGTAGTGCTTGCCGGCAATCTCCTGGCCTTCGGGGCTGTACAGATACTCCAGATAGGCCTGGGCCTGCTTGCGGGTGCCGCGCTTGTCGACCACCTTGTCGACCACTGCCACCGGCGGCTCGGCCAGGATGGACAGGCTGGGCGTGACGATCTGGAACTTGTCCGGGCCGAGTTCCTTGACCGCCAGGAAGGCCTCGTTCTCCCACGAGATCAGCACATCGCCGATGCCGCGTTCGGTGAAGCTGGTCAGCGAGCCGCGCGCGCCGGAGTCCAGCACCTTGGTGTTGGTGTAGATGCGCTTGACCAGGTCCTTGGCCTTGTCGGCATTGCCGCCCGGCTGGGCCAGCGCATAACCCCAGGCGGCCAGATAGTTCCAGCGGGCGCCGCCCGAGGTCTTGGGGTTCGGGGTCACGACCTCGACGCCGGGACGGGCCAGATCGTTCCAGTCCTTGATCGCCTTCGGATTGCCCTTGCGCACCAGGAACACGATGGTCGAGGTGTAGGGGCTGGCGTTCTGCGGCAGACGCTTTTGCCAGTCGGCCGGGATCAGCTTGGCGTTGTCGTGCAGCGCATCGACGTCATAGGCCAGGGCCAGGGTCACGACATCGGCCTCCAGGCCATCGATCACCGAGCGGGCCTGCTTGCCCGAGCCGCCATGCGACTGCTTGACCGTCACGGTCTCGCCACTCTTGGCCTTCCACTGCTTGATGAAGGCGGCGTTGAAGTCCTGGTAGAGCTCGCGGGTCGGGTCGTAGGAGACGTTGAGCAGGGTGGTCTGGGCCTGGGCCGTGGAGGCCAGGCCCAGCAGGGTGCTGACGGTCAGCAGGGACAGGGTGCGTCGGATGGCGTTCACGGCATGGGCCTTCTTGATTTGAGGTGTGGCGGGGAGACTTGACTGTAGGGAGCGCCTGCGCGCTTGTGAACGAAGAAGAGTTGCTTTGCTTTGCAGCGTGGGTGCTCAGGCCGCCAGCAGGCCCTGGCGCGCTTCCTCGACGGCGGCGCGCGTCAGCGGCGCGGCGAAGGTCGAGATGAAGGCGTAGACATAGTCGCGCAGATAGGCATCGCGGCGCACCGCCAGCCGGGTCATGTTGTCGGCGAACAGATGGCGGCCGTCGATCGCGGCGAGATGGCGGTCGCGCTCCTCGTCGTAGGCGATCGCCGCGACGATGCCCACACCCAGGCCCAGGTCCACATAGGTCTTGATCACGTCGGCATCCATCGCCACCAGCACCACATCGATGCCCAGGCCGGCGGCGCGGAAGGCGTCATCGATGTGCGAGCGGCCGGTGTAGCCGGTCTCGTAGGTGATGATGGGGAACTGGGCCAGACGCTGCAGTGTCAAGACCTGACCCTCAGAGGCTTCGCGGGCCAGCGGGTGGTCCGGCGGCGTCACGATGGTGTGGGTCCAGCGGTAGCAGGGCAGGGCCACCAGCTCGTCGAACTGGGCCAGCGCCTCGGTGGCGATGCCGACATCGGCCTCGCCGTCCAGCAGCAGCTTGGCCACCTGCTGCGGCGAGCCCTGCTGCATATGCAGCATCACATCGGGGTGGGCGGCACGGAAGTCGCGCACCACCGGCGGCAGCGCATAGCGGGCCTGGCTGTGGGTGGCGGCGATGCGCAGCGCACCGCTGCCGGCGCGGGCGAAATCGTCGCCGGCACGGCGCAGATTCTCGGCCTCGTGCAGCAGGCGCTCGACGATGGGCATGACCTGGCGGCCCGGCTCGGTCAGACCGGTCAGGCGCTTGCCGGCACGCACGAAGAGGTCGATGCCCAGCTCGTCCTCGAGCTCGCGGATCTGGCGGCTGACGCCGGGCTGCGAGGTGTGCAGCGCCTGCGCCACCTCGGTCAGGTTGAAGCTGCGGCGCTGGGCCTCGCGGACGGATCGGAGTTGTTGGAAATTCACGGCAAGGGGCTCTCGTTATTTGTTTTTCATTATTGAGAGTCGCCCGCTGCCTGTCCTCCAACTTATTCCGATAAGGATATGAAGGTTCGGGGCTCACACCGCGAACGACCACTCGTCGAACGCCGCATGTGCGGGCCGCTGTTCGCGCGCGGCGCGGGCGCGTGCCGCCTCGACCCAGCGCCGGGCCAGCGGGAAGGGGCCGAAGCCGGACTCGGTGTTGATATGGCCGACCGGGCCCAGATTGCTGAAGCTCGCGCCCCAGCGCTCGGCCCAGCGCTGGGCGCTGGCCGCGCTCATCCAGGGGTCGTTCTGGCTGGCAATCAGGGTCAGCGGGCGGCCCAGGCGGCGCTGCGGCAGCGACTCGGCCAGGCCGAACTTGTCCGGCTCGGCCGGTGCCACCAGCAGGGCCTGGCGGATCGGCGAGTCGGGGTGATCGGCCAGGTGCCGGGCCAGCGCCAGCGTGCCGAAGCTGTGGGCCACCGCGATCCACTCGCCGGGGCCGGCGCTGTCCAGGCTGGCGCCGATGCGCTCGGCCCAGCGCTGCAGATCAGGGTGGCTGAAGTCGCGCTGCACGACGCGGCGCGCATCGCGGTACTGCTGCTGCAGCCAGGTCTGCCAGTGCGCCGGCCCGCTGTCATGCAGGCCCGGAATGATCAGCAGGCGCGGCGGGCGGTAGGGCGCGACCATGACAGCCGACTCACAGCGTCGCGATCGAGACCTCGGTCGACTTGACCAGGGCCACCACGTCCTTGCCCGGCACCAGACCCAGCTCCTTGACCGAGCGGGTCGTGATGACCGAGGTGACGATCAGGCCCGAGGGCGTGAGCACATCGACTTCCGAGACCACCGGCCCCTCGATGACTTCCTTGATCGTGCCGCGAAACTGGTTGCGGACATTGATGGCGCTGATGCTCATGGCGGATCCTTGACGATGATGACGCGCCAGCTTAGGACGCCGCCCTTGTGCCGCCAACGAAGGCTGGCGCAGCAGGACATGCGGGAAACAGATATGCGCGCCCTGCGCGGCCGTCTCAACGCGGCTTGACCAGCAGCCGCTGCGGCCCCGGCCCTTCGTCGCCGAGCCGGTCGTACGGATTGCGCAGCCGGCAGCGGTCGATCGACAGGCAGCCGCAGCCTATGCAGTCGTCCAGCGTGTCGCGCAGCTTCTTGAGCTGGGCGATGCGCTCGTCCAGCTCACCGCGCCAGTCGGCCGACAGCCGTGTCCAGTCGGCGCGGCTGGGCGCCGCCTTGGGCGGCAGCGCGGCCAGCGCGGTAGCGATCTCGGCCAGGCCGATGCCGACCCGCTGGGCCACGCGGATGAAGGCGACGCGGCGCAGCACCTCGCGCGCATAGCGGCGCTGATTGCCCTCGCTGCGGCTGCTGCTGATCAGGCCCTTGGTCTCGTAGAAATGCAGCGTCGAGACCGCCACGCCGCTGCGCCGCGCCACCTCGCCGACCGACAGCGTCGGCGCGATACCGGCAGCCTCCAAGCCTGTTGTCATTGCTTGTCCTTTCATTATTCGTGGATTTTGCTTGACCTTAACATTACTTGAGGTCTGAGACTTCGCGCTGTTCCTGTTCAGTGCCGCGCGATGTCCGCGCGGGCTGGTGCCGGATCACTACCGAGGTCTGCCATGTCCCACGCCATTCCGTCCGCCGACTCGCGCTATCGCATCGACAAGTTCATCGTGCCCTCGTCTGCGCTGAGCAGCTTCCTGAAGCAGATCGAGCGTATCGATGCCGAGCTGAGCACCTTGCCCGGCTGCGAACAGCATCTGGTGCTGATCCAGGAGCCTGACAGCGCCGGCGATGCCTTGCATGTGCTGACCCTGGTCGAATGGGCCAGCGCCGCGCATATGAGCGCCGCCAAGACCCATATGCGGCAGCGCTACCGGCACGAGGGCTTCGAGCCGGCGGCCTTCATGCAGGAACTTGGGGTCAGGGCTGAACTGGGCGACTACCGCCGGGCCGAGGGCGCCGTATGACGGGCCACCGGCCTAGCCGGCGTCGAGCTCCGGATAGCAGCGAAAGATGCCCTGCTCGCTGAACGGGATGCGGCGCTCGCTGCGCAGATAGGCCGCGACCTTGGGCAGCGCGGCGACGCGATCATGCAGGGCGACGACACCGGGTGTGGAGGCCAGCACACGAGCCGTGGCCTTGGGGTAGGCGTAGCGCAGGCCTTCGATCAGCTGGAACAGCGACAGGTCCGCATAGCTCAGCTTGCCGCCGACCAGATGGCGGGTGCCGGCCGGGTTGCGCTGCACGATGGCCTCGAACCAGGACAGGAACTTGGGCAGGCGGTTGCTGCAGAAGGCCTGGGCGCGGCGCAGCGCCTCGGGCTTCTGGTCCTCGTAATACAGGTCGGGGCCCAGCGGATGGTGGGTGTCGTGCGCCTCGGTCACGATATCGGCGATGGTCAGCTGGATCTGCTGAGTCCACGCGCGCAGCTGCTCGCTGCGCGGCAGGAGCTTCAGCTCGGCGCCGAGGTAGTGCAGGATGGCCGAGGTCTGGCCGATCACGAAGTGGCCGTCCTTCAGAAAGGGCGGCGCAAAAGGCGGGTGCGGCTGGCGGCCGTCCCGCAGATGCTGCAGCATCGCCGGCAGACCCTGGCCGGCCTCCTCCGGCCCGCGGGCCACATCGAGATAGGGCGCGCCGGTCGCCTCCAGCGCCAGCCGCACGAATTCGCCGCGACCTTGGATGGTCGGCCAGTAGTGGAGTTCATATGCCATGCCGGGGACTGTAGCCTGCGCAGCGGCCCCGGCCGTTACTCGGCCCACTGCCCCCTCATCCAGGCTTCTCCATAGGACGCCCAGACCGCAGGCCCCTGATCCAGCGCTCTGACCAGGCAGACACCGGCCACACCGGTGCGCGCCACGCGCTCGGCCTGCGCGGGCGAGACGATGCCGCCGATGCCCAGCACCGGTGTGCCGGCCATCCGGGCCCACCAGCGCAGATGGCTCAGACCTTGCGGCAGCCAGGGCATGTCCTTGGTCGTGGTGGGCCAGACCGGGCCGCAGGCGATATAGCTGGGCGCCAGGCCGCGTGCGCGCGCCAGCTCCCACAGGCTGTGGCTGGAGATGCCCAGCTTCAGGCCGCAGACCTCGCGCTCGCGCAGCAGCAGGCTGCGTTCCTCATCGCTCAGCGCCGCCCAGTCCTGCTGCCCCAGATGCAGGGCCGTCGCCCCTTCCTCCAGGGCCAGGCGCCAGTGGTCGTTGATCCACAGCTGGCTGCCTTGCCCCAGGCCTTGCAAGGCCCGGCGTACCGCTGTGCGCAGATCCTCGCCAGGCTCGGTCTTGATCCGCAACTGAATCTGCAGGAACAGCCCCGCAGCGGCGAGCTCGGCCACGCGAGCGGCGTCGTCGGTGATCGCGTAGAGCCCGCAGCGATGGTCTGCGGTGACCTCGCCCCGCAAGACCCGGCCCCAGCGGGCCTGTGTTGCCGCATCCAGCGCCTCATCGCCAAAGCTCATCACCGGCATCGCCTGCGGCTCGGCGATGAAGGCCGACCCCGGCCGCAGCGGGCCGGCGCCGGCGCCGGCGGCGTGGCCGTCGCGCAGCGCGGTCCAGCTCAGCATCTTGGCCAGCACCGCGGCGTCGGGCAGCGGGAAGCCGCGGGCCAGCGCGGCGGCGGCGGCCGTGGCGAAGCTGCAGCCGCTGCCATGGTGGTGGCGCGTCGCCAGACGGGGCAGTGCCAGCCAGCCGCGCGTGCCGCCGAGCTCGGGCTGCCAGGGGCTGAGCGGGCCGTCCCACCAGTCCAGTGCCAGCTCGGTCGCGTCGTCCCCGCCGGTGATGCAGACGGCCAGTGCCCCCAGCTGCCGCAGCGCGGCGGCCAGGGCCGGCACGCTACCCGCCAGCCCGGTCAGGCGAGCGGCCTCGCGGCGGTTCGGCGTGATCAGGCTCGCGCGGGGCAGCAGCCATTCCCGGTAGGCGGTGATCAGCGCCTCGTCGGCGAAGCTGGCGCCGCCGGCGCTGGCGCCCAGCACCGGGTCGACCACCAGACCGACAAAGCCGTGCTCACGCCGCAGCACGTCGATCGTCTCGGCCACCGAGCGCACCGCCGCGACGCTGGCCAGCAGGCCGGTCTTGATGACGCGCGGCGGCATGTCGGAGGCCAGCGCCTCCAGCTGGGCCTGCAGCTGCTCGCCGGGCAGCGGGAACACGGCCCGTACCCCCAGCGAGTTCTGTGCGGTGACGGCCGCCACCACCGGGCACAGATGCACACCCATTGCCGCCGCTGCGCGCGTGTCGGCCGACAAGCCGGCGCCGCCGCCGCTGTCGGTGCCGGCCACGCTCCAGATCACCGGCGGGGTCGGGTCTTGCGTCCAGGGCGGCATGTGGTCGCTGTCGGGGTTGATGGCCTGGATCCAGGGCGAGGGCAGGCTGGGGTGGGGATAGATAGGCTTGTTCATGGCTCTCAGCCCAGCAGGAAGGCATGGCCGCTGACCGGCGTGCTGGCCACCGCGAAATCCTGCGGCGCCATCAGCCCGGCGAGGCGGGCCTGGCGGCCCGCGCGCACCGCATCGCGAAAGGCCTCGGCCATCGCCACCGGGTCGCGCGCCTGGGCCACCGCGCTGTTCAGCAGCACGGCGTCGAAGCCCAGCTCCAGCGCCTGCGCGGCCTGCGAGGGTGCGCCGAGGCCGGCGTCGATGATCAGCAGCGCCTCGGGCAGGCGCTCGCGCAGCGTGCGCAGGCCCTGCAGATTCATCAGTCCCTGGCCCGAACCGATAGGCGCGCCCCAGGGCATCAGCACGGCGCAGCCGGCGTCCAGCAGGCGCCGGCCCAGGATCAGGTCCTCGGTGCAGTAGGGGAAGACGGTGAAGCCCGCGCGCACCAGCTCGGTGGCGGCCGCGAGCAGCTCGAAGGGGTCGGGCTGCAGGCTCAGCTCGTCACCGACCACCTCCAGCTTGATCCAGTGCGTGCCGTAGAGCTCGCGCGCCATCTGCGCCAGCTGCACCGCCTCGCGCGCGGTGCGGCAGCCGGCGGTGTTCGGCAGCAGCCGTGCGCCCTGGGCCCGGGCGCTCGCCAAGGCCTGCGCGAGCGCGCCGTTTTCGCCCGCCTGCAGCGTGCGCTTCAGGCCCACGGTCAGCAGCATGCTGCCGCTGGCGCGGATCGCGTGCTGCAGGATCTGCGGGCTGGGGTAGCCGGCGGTGCCGAGGAAGAGGCGGCTGTGCAGTTCGACGCCGTCGATGGTCAGGACATCATCCATATCAGCCTCCGACAATCGGTTTGAAAAGAAGAATCCGGTCGCCGTCGCTCAACACGGTGCCAGGTCTTGCCTCGCGGGCAACGAACTCGCCATTGCGGGCGGTGGCCACGCTCTCGGGCGCGCGCTGCTGCCGGACCAGCAGCTCGGCCAGCGTGCTGCCTGGCGGCAGCTGCAGCGCTTGTTCGTCCAGATGGATGGTGATCATGGGATGGTTTCCAGGGAAGCGAGGCCGCTTTGGCCCAGCAGGCGCTGCATCAGGGCCGGGGCCAGCAGCCAGCCGTGGCGGTACAGGCCGTTCAGTCGCAGCAGGCCGGGCTCGTGATGACTGTGCGGCAGGTTGTCGGGCAGGGCGGGGCGCAGGTGGCGGTCCAGCCGGCTGATGCGAGCCTCGGCCAGCGCCGGCAGCACGCTGTGCGCCGCCGCCATCAGCTCCACCGCGCTGCGCAGGCTGACCGGGCTGCGGTCCTCGCTCTCGATCTCGCTGGCGCCGACGATCAGTTCGTGCTCGCTGCGTGGCACCAGATAGACGCGGTGGCGCGGGTGCAGCAGGCGCAGCGGCCTGAGGAGGCCGTGGCCCGGCAGCGCCAGCACCACCACCTCGCCGCGCACGCCGCGCAGGCTCGGCAGCTCGGGCCGGCCACCCAGGCCGCGCGTGTCTAGGGCCCAGTCGGCGTGGACACATCGGCCGTCGGTCAGTTGCAGGCGGCCAGGTTCGACCGCGCTCACGGCCTGCTGCCAATGCCAGGCCACGCCGATCGCCTCGGCATGCAGGGCCGCCATCGCCTCGACCGGGTGGATCAGGCCCTCGCCAGGCAGCAGCCAGGCGCACGGCCCCGGCGCGAGCGCCGGCTCCAGCGCGCGCAGCTGGTCCGGGCTCAGGTCCTGAGCACCGGGCATGCGGGCCAGCGCCCGTGCCGCCGCGCCCTGGTCGCCGCGGTGGGCCAGCAGCAGGCTGCCCTGCACCCTGAGGCGTACCGGAGCCTTGAGCCGGCCCACGATGCCGGGCCACAGGGCCAGGCTTTGCCAGCCGAGGGCGGCGATCGCCTCCCCGCCGCACTCCTGCTCGGCCAGCGGGCTCAGCATGCCGGCGGCGGTGAAGGCGGCCGCGCCCTGGCCGTCGAAGCTGGGTCCGGGGCCGAGCGCGGGGTCGAAAACCTCGACGCTGTGCCCCGCCCGTGTCAGCGCCCAGGCGAACAGCCGGCCGGCCAGGCCGGCGCCGGCGATGGCGATGCGTGCCATCGGTTCAGGATTGGGTTTTGATGGGGATGTAGAGCTCGCCGCCTTGTGCCTTGAACTCGGCGCTCTTGTCGGCCATGCCCTGCTGAGCGGCGGCGTAATCGCGCACCTCCTGCGTGATCTTCATCGAGCAGAACTTCGGCCCGCACATCGAGCAGAAATGCGCGACCTTGGCACTGTCCTTGGGCAGGGTCTCGTCATGGAACTCGCGCGCGGTGTCGGGGTCCAGGCCGAGGTTGAACTGGTCGGTCCAGCGGAACTCGAAACGGGCCTTGGACAGCGCGTCGTCGCGCGCCCGGGCGCCCGGGTGGCCCTTGGCGATATCGGCGGCGTGGGCCGCGATCTTGTAGGCCATCAGGCCGGCCTTGACGTCGTCGCGATCGGGCAGGCCCAGGTGTTCCTTGGGCGTGACATAGCAGAGCATCGCGCAGCCGAACCAGCCGATCATCGCGGCGCCGATGCCGCTGGTGATGTGGTCGTAGCCGGGGGCGATATCGGTGGTCAGCGGTCCCAGCGTGTAGAACGGTGCCTCGTCGCAGTGCTTGAGTTGCTCGGTCATGTTCGCCTGGATCAGGTGCATAGGCACATGGCCCGGGCCCTCGATCATGGTCTGCACATCGTGCTTCCAGGCGATCTTGGTCAGCTCGCCGAGGGTGCGCAGCTCGGCGAACTGGGCCTCGTCGTTGGCGTCCGACAGCGAGCCGGGCCGCAGGCCGTCGCCGAGCGAGAAGCTGACGTCGTAGGCCTTCATGATCTCGCAGATCTCCTCGAAATGCGTGTAGAGGAAATTCTCCTGATGGTGGGCGATGCACCACTTGGCCAGGATGGAGCCACCGCGCGAGACGATGCCGGTGCGGCGCTTGACCGTCATCGGGATGAAGGGCAGGCGCACGCCGGCATGGATGGTGAAGTAGTCGACGCCCTGCTCGGCCTGTTCGATCAAGGTGTCGCGGAACAGCGCCCAGGTCAGGTCTTCGGCCACGCCGCCGACCTTCTCCAGCGCCTGGTAGATGGGCACCGTGCCGATGGGCACGGCGCTGTTGCGCACGATCCAGTCGCGCGTCGTGTGGATGTTGCGGCCGGTCGAGAGGTCCATCACCGTGTCGGCGCCCCAGCGCGTGGCCCAGACCATTTTCTCGACCTCTTCCTCGATGGACGAGGTGACGGCCGAGTTGCCGATATTGGCGTTGACCTTGACCAGGAAGTTGCGGCCGATGGCCATCGGCTCCAGCTCGGTGTGGTTGATATTGGCCGGGATGATGGCGCGGCCACGGGCGATCTCGTCGCGCACGAACTCGGGCGTGATCAGCTCGGGAATGCTGGCACCGAAGGACTGGCCCTTCAGCCGGGCCTCGCGCTCGGCGTCCGCCTCGTACTCGCGCATCCATTCATGGCGCTGGTTCTCGCGGATCGCGACGAACTCCATCTCCGGCGTGACGATGCCGCGGCGCGCGTAGTGCAGCTGGGTAACGTTGTGACCAGCCTTGGCGCGACGCGGCGTGCGCTGCAGGCCGGCGCTGATCTCGTGCAGCTTGAGTTGCTGGGCCTGGTCGCGCAGGCCGTCGTCGATCAGCTGGATGCGGCGGCCCTCGTAGGCCTCGGTGTCCTGTCTGGCCCCGACCCAGGCGGCGCGTGGCGTGGGCAGGCCGCGCCGCACATCGATGGCGGCGGCCGGGTCGGTGTAGGGGCCGGAGGGGTCGTAGACGGTGACGGTTTCGCCGTTCGTCAGCGCGATCGCGCGCATCGGCACGCGCAGCTCCGGATGGCGCTCGCCGGCCAGATAGATCTTGGTCGACGCGGGCAGGGGTTCGCGGCTCAGCGCGATGCTCTGATCCAGCGCGGTCGGTTCGGTGATGCTGTTCATGACGGTCTCCAGGTGAACCCCGGAGACTGGTCTTGGAACGGCTGGGGACGGGCGCGCGAAGCGGGCAGGGCTCGCGCCCAGGGCATGGGGAGGCGAGCAGGCTCTTCTTACGCCGGTACAAACCGGATCAAGTTCAGCGGGACCATGGCTTCCACCACATCTCAGCCCGACGCTTCATTAAGACTTCTTAATCAAGCGCAGCAGGGCACCCCGGAGCAGGCGAGCAGTATAGGGTCAGGTGTGAACAGTTTGGCAAGAGTCGGTGCAAACCCGGAGCCTGTTCGGGGGGGCTTGCTGCCTACACTTCGGGCGCTTGACGCACAGGCGGCGATCCAGAAGACCAGCCGCAGTGTCCACACCAGACCAGGGAGGGATGGATGAAGATCAGCTTGCGGCATCACAGGGCCGGCGTGTTCGCCGGGCTCGCCATGGCATTGACACTGAGCGGCGGCCCAGGCCGGGCGCAGGATCTCGGCGATCTCGAGGCCAAGGCCAAGCTCAGCGCGGCCGAGCGGGCCAAGCGCGATGCCGACAAGGTCTACCAGTGGATACGCTTCCATGCCGACAAGGCGCCGGCCAAGCCCAGGGCGGCGCCCGAGGCCGCGGCGCCGGTCCGGCCGGCAGCGGCGCCCGCCGCCCCCAGGCCAGCGCCGCCGGAGCGGCCGGTGCTGGCGCAGACTCAAGCCGAGCCCAGGCCCGGGCCCGAGCAGTCGCTGGTGGCCACCTCGCCCGCAGCCCCAGCCGAGCCCATCACTCAGGCGGTGGCACTCGCTCCGCAGGCCGCCAGCCCGGCCATGCCCAGCCCGGCGGTCGCGGCGGTGGCGGCAGTGCCGCCCGCCCCCGAGCCGCCGGAAGAGCCGCTGCGGCTGATCGAGCGGGTCGAGCCCGAATACCCGGCGGTGCTGCTGCGTGGCCGCGGCAGCGGCTCGGTGCTGGTGCAGTTCGAGGTCAAGCCCGATGGCACGGTGCAGGCGCCCGAGGCTCTGAAGTCCAGCAATCAGCGCCTGGTCGCCAGCGTGCTGGCGGCGGTGGCGCGCTGGCGTTTCGCGCCGATCAGCAAGACCCGGGTGGCCACGGTGGAGGTCGGCTTCCGGCCTCCGGAGTGATGCAACATCACTGGCCCGGGCAGGCCGACAGCGCCGTGGCCATCGCTTCGATAAAGACCCGGGTGCGCAGCGGCATCAGCCGACGTCCGGGGAATACCGCCCAGCAGGCGGCCGGCTCCAGCTCCCAGTCGGGCAGCACCCGCACCAGTTCGCCGCGGCTGACATAGGGCTGGGCGAAGTGGTCGCCCACGGCCGTGATGCCGACGCCGGCGCAGGCCAGGCGCAGCAGCATATCGGGCGCATTGACCAGGCTGCGCTTGTCGGGCACGCCTTGCCACGCCAGGCCCTCGCTGCCGCGCCGCAGGCTCCAGGGCATGGGCTCGCCGGAGCGCGACAGAATCATCAGCCCATGCATGCTGCCCAGGGCCTCGGGCAGTTGCGGTTCTCCATGCAGGCGCAGATAGCTGGGGGCGGCATACAGGCTGTTCGTGAACAGGGCCAGACGGCGCGCGGCGAGCTGGCTGTCCTCGGGCAGATCTCCCATGCGCACCGCCAGATCGAAGCCCTCGGCGATCAGATCGACCCGGCGCGGCGACAGGTCCAGCTCCAGCGACACCTCCGGATACTCCAGGGCGAAGGCGCACAACATCGGCGCCAGTGCCTGGTGGGCGAAGTCGGCCGGCATCGAGACCCGCAGCCGCCCGGTCGGGCGCTGCTGGCGGTGCAGGGCCAGCGACAGCGCGCCGTCCACCTCGGCGGCCACCGCCCGCGCATGTTCCAGCACCCCCTGGCCGAACTCGGTCAGGGTCAGGCGGCGGGTGCTGCGCTGCAATAGCTTCTCGCCCAGCCGTTCTTCGAGTGCCGCCAGGCGGCGCGAGACGGTGGATTTGGGCAGCTTGACCCGCTCGGCGGCGCGGCTGAAGGAGCCGGCCTCGGCCACGCGGGCAAACAGCAGTAGATCGTCGGCGTCCAGGCTCATATCGGCGTGATTGTCTCGTTGGTGGAACGATCTTATCCAGACTGCCGTCTTCTGTCTCGTGGTTCTGCCCAATACATTGGAGTCATCGTCAAGACGACGACCCAACCCACTACCGGAGCACCACCATGAACGTTCTGCAAATCAATTCCAGCGCCCGTCGTGTCCAGGACGGCCAAGGCTCTTTCTCCACTCGTCTGGCCAGCGAACTGGTCGAGGCCTTGAAGGCCCAGCATGCCGGCGCCAGCGTCACCGTGCGCGACCTGGGCCTGAACCCGACCCCGGTGATGGACGAAGCGGCACTGGGCGCGCTGTTCACCCCGGCCGATGCGCGCAGCGCCGAGCAGAATGCCCGCGTGGCCGAGAACGATGCGCTGATCAATGAGCTGCAAGCCCATGATGCGATCGTGATCGGCGCGCCGATGATCAACTTCGGCATCCCGACCCAGCTGAAGAACTGGATCGACGCGGTGGCCCGCGCCGGCACGACCTTCCGCTACACGGCCAACGGCCCCGAAGGCCTGGTCAAGGGCAAGAAGGTCTATGTGGTGCTGGCTCGCGGCGGCGTCTACCGCGACCAGCCCAGCGACACCATGGTGCCCTATCTGAAGACCGTGCTGGGCTTCCTGGGCATGACCGATGTCAGCTTCATCTATGCCGAAGGCCTGGCGATGGGCCCGGATGCCGAAGCTGCCGCAGTGGCCGGCGCCCGTGCGCAGATCGCCGAGCTGTTCAGCCCGGCTACGGTCTAATTCACTCTCATTCCCTATCGACAAGGAGCACCGACCATGAGCACCACCACCTTGACTTCGCAGCTGACCCAGCCGCGCGCGGTGGAGCGCCTGGTCGCCGGCCAGGCGACCAGCGACGGCGCCGGGGTCAAGCTGACCCGCGTGCTGACCAACACCTTGCAGCGCCGCCTGGACCCCTTTTTGATGCTGGACGCCTTTGGCTCGGACCAGGCCGATGACTACATCGCCGGCTTTCCCGACCATCCGCACCGCGGCTTCGAGACCATCAGCTATATGCTCGAAGGCCGGATGCGGCATCGCGACTCGGCCGGCAACGAGGGCTTGATCGAGGGCGGTGGCGTGCAATGGATGACCGCCGGCCGTGGCGTGATCCATAGCGAGCTGCCCGAGCAGCAGCAGGGCCGGATGGAAGGCTTCCAGCTGTGGCTCAACCTGCCGGCCAAGGACAAGCTGCGTGACCCTTGGTATCGCGACATCGCCAGCGCCGAGATCCCGGAGTTCGAGCAGGATGGCGTCAAGGTGCGCGTGATCGCCGGCGAGAGCCATGGCGTCAAGGGCGCGGTGCAGCGCGAGCACACCGAGCCGCTGTACCTGGACCTGCATCTGGCGCCCGGTGCGAGCTTCGAGCAGCTGCTGCCCGAGACGCACAACGCCTTTGTCTACGTCTATCGCGGCGCGCTGCGCTTCGAGACCGGCTGCACGGTGCCGCCGCAACGCATGGCGATACTGGCCAACACACCGGGCAGCGACGGTGTGCGGCTGGTGGCTGGCGATGAGCCGACCCGCGCGATCCTGATCGCCGGCAAGCCGCTGAACGAGCCGATCGCGCAGTACGGCCCCTTTGTGATGAACACCCAGGCCGAGCTGATGCAGGCGGTGCGTGACTTCCAGACGGGGAAGCTGGCCTGAGCGAATGCGCGCAAACCCCGGCCGCCTGCTATCGCAGCAGCCGGCCGATCAGCCAGGCCAGGGTGCCGGCCGCGGCGCTGTAGCTCAGCGCCAGCAGCACGTAGGCGGCCAGGCTGGGACCGACGATCCATTCCCCCTGGCCCAGTCCCAGGCTCTTGAGCAGCGGCATCCAGACCAGCACCAGCAGCACGCCTGGTGTGGCCAGGCCCAGCAGCAGCCGCTCCAGCCACATTGGCAGTCCGCTGTTGACGGCGGCGAACAGCAGCGGCACCAGGGCGAAGTAGGCGGCCGTCGCCCCGCTTGCGATCCAGGCCGCCGACACGCTCATGGATTGACCGGGCAGTTGGGGGCGCGGCAGGCCAGGCGCTGCAGGGCGCGTGCGTCCAGCAGGTTGACGACGCCGTCCTTGTTGAGGTCACGCCTGTCACCGGGCACCAGGGCCGGCACATTGCGGAACTGCGTGATCAGGGCGTTGTCGGCCGCGTCGACCGAGCCATCGCCGTTCAGATCGCCGGTGATCCTGGGGAAGTGCTGCCAGCGCGAGATGGCCGCCGAAGCGCCGACCTGGGACAGCCGCTCGGCCGCTCCCCCTCCGAGCACCAGCAGGGACACGATCCGGTAAGGGCCGTCCGAATTGGCCAGCGCTTCGGAGGCGAGGCGGCTGGTCACATTGTTGACCCCGGCGCTCAGCTGGCGCGAGGCGTTGATCAGGCCCAGGTCTTTGCCACCGGCACCGAAGACCTTGTAGGAGATCTGGTAGAAGCCCGACACGGTGACCTTGACCGGGATGTTGATGTCCAGCGCGCCGATGAAGCCCGACTTCAGCACCGGCGTGACGCTCAGCGGGCCGGGCAGCTCGACAGGCTGGGCGCACAGCCCGGACAGCGGCACATTGAAGCTGCCCGCATTGTGACGCCGGAAGGCCAGCACGAAATCGTCGCCGCCCACATCCAGCACCTCGATCAGGCGCACGCTGTAGGGCCCGTCGATGCCGATGCGGTCCTTGATGTCCTTGGCGCTGAACGTGGCCGAGCTGCTGGCCCGCCCGCCCACCGCCTCGAAGGCGGCCCGGCTTTCGATCACCCGGCCGTTGCTGCCGGCCAGCTGGATCTGGGCCGCGTAGCTGCCGTCCCCGCTGGCATCGAAACGCAGCGAGACCTGTAGGCCGCTGACGCAGCCGCCCGCACCCGCGAGATTGTTCAGCTGCACGCTGGCCTGGGTCAGCGTCGGTTGGAGCACGGTGATTCTGTGCATGGCCTGTCGGACCACCGGTCCGGTCGGCGTCGCGATGCTCGCGCGGCCCCGGATCTGGTAGCTGCCGGCCTGGGTGAACAGATGGTCGATGCTGTAGAGCCCGTCGTTGGCCAGGCCATCAGGTCCGGTGCCGGTGTCGATGGCGGTCTGCGCCGCGCTCTCCGGAGCATTGACCGGGCTGACCGAGATCTGCGGCGCCTGGCCCAGGATGGGCTGGCCGTTGTTGGTGAGCAGCATGCCGATTGACACGTCCTCGCCCACCAGCACGGTGCTGCGCTCGACCGCGATGCCGGCCTGGATCGGCGAGATCGCCCGCAAGGTCGCGATCACCACCGTGGAATAGCCGGCCGCCGGGAACTCCAGTACCAGGGTCCAGCGGCCATTGGGCGGCGCGCTGATCGCGGCGACCTCGAACACGCCGCCCGGTGCCGGGCGGGGCAGGCTGGCGCCGGGATGGAAGTTGACACCGGCTTGGCCGGAGGCAGCGGCCACAGCGCCGTCGGGCGCCAGCAGGGTCAGCGAGGCGCCATCGACCGGCACGATGATGTCCAGGCTCAGGCGGCTCGCGCCACTGAGGTCGAAGGGCAGGGTCAGGCGGCTCATGCCAGGGTTGATCTGAGCGCTCAGCGTGGTCGGCGTGTTCATCGCGACCTGGGCCACCTGGGCGTGGGCGGCGGTGATGAACAGCATCGCGGCCATCACCGTGGCGAGGCTGAGCAGCCAGCGCCAGGCCGTCGGGCGGCCGAACTTGTGTGCGAAGAAGTTGTTCATGGCCGTCAGTCCTTGATGGGGATGGTGCGATCCAGCAGCAGGTTCACATTGGCTGCGCTCTTCACCGAGCTGTGGTTGGCCAGCACGTTGCCGACGGGGCTGCCGTAGCCCGGATTGGCCGAGGCATGGCTGACCACGATGTCATTGGGCTGCGGCGCGCCCGCCAGCGTGGTGGTGTAGGTCAACACGGTGCGGGTGCCCCAGAGCAGACCGGGGACGGTCGAGAAACTCATCGTCGCCGAGCTGAAGTCGCGCAGCACCAGCCAGGCGCGGCGGGCCGCATAGGCCGCTACCGACGGGAACAGCGGCGCGATCTCGGCCGTGCTGAGCTCGTTGTTGCCATCGGCGTCGGCACTGGCGCCGATCGTGAATGTGTTGGCGATATTGCCGCGCGGCGAGCTGGCATAGGTGGCCAGGTCGCGCAGGCCGGGCAGTTGCGGGCCCTGGCCGAAGGTCCAGGTGTCCAGATAGGTCTGGGCAAAGCCGTTGGGATCGGCCCCGGCAGCGACGAGGTCGTCGTAGTCGCTCTTCTGGATCAGCGAGAGATCGGCGGCGACGCTGCCGCGGTGCGGGGTCGACAAGGTCGACAGGCTCAGCAGCTTGAACTTGGGCGCCAGGGCTTGCAGACCCTGGGTATCGAGACCGCCCTTGCTGTGGGCGATCACATGCACGCGATCAGCCTTCTGCTCGTCCAGCCAGGCCTGGATCTGGGTGCGCAACTCGCGGGCGTTGGTGGCCACCCGGCCATTGCCGTCCACATCGGTGCCGAGCGAGAAGCGGGTGAAGCGCACGCCGCGCTGCTCCAGCGCCCCCAGCACACCGGGGGCGCTACCCTCGTCCCAGGTGCTTTCATTGGCCGAGATCCCGTGGGCCAGCACATAGGGCGCGGCCACCTCGAACTCGGCCGACAGCCAGTCCACCGACATGCACCAGTACTCGCCGGAGCCGGCATTGGCGGTATCGATGTCGATCTGCAGGATGTTGTCCTTGCCAAAGCGCAACTCCTCGATGGGCACGATCAGCGAGTCGTCGGTCCAGGTGTTGTTGAAGCCGGCCAGCGTGCGCTTGAACTGCCCGTTGAAGCTCAGGCGGTCGACCTCGGGGGCGGCCCCCTGGACCACGGCCTTGTCGTCGATGTCAAAGACCGGAAAACGCAGCACAGCCTGCGCCGCAAGGACGCCGTTGGCAACCAGCTCGGAGGGGTTGATCAGGCTGCCATCGGCGTTGAGTTGGTTGTCGTTGACCACCTTGGGAATCGGCAGCCGGATGCGCAGCGGGCCGCCGCTGCGGTAGGTGCAGCCGGTGTCCAGCCCGGAGCCGCTGTTGACGACGTAGACACCGAGCTTGGGCTCGGGCGGCGTGAAGGGCGAAGAGGTCTGAGCCCAGACCGGGCCGCCGAGCAGAACTGCGCAGGCGAGCGCCAGCCGCCGTGCTTGAAACGGAGCATGCATGGAAATCTCCCTTGAAGGGTGGGTGGAGCGGTGGGCGCGGCTTCAGTCGAAGACCGGCGTGTCCAGCAGCAAGGTATCGCCAAGTGGCCGGGCCTGGCCGCGCGCCTGCTTGTTGATGATGCTGCTGGTGATGGGGGCGCTGACGGTGTACCAGACCTCGCTGCCCGAGGCGCTGCGCAGCTTGATGCGCTGGCCCTGGACTTCGATCACCCGGCCCGCCACGGCGCCCTGGCCGGCGGTTGCTGTCGCGCCGCCCTGCTTCGCCACCGGCTCCGGCGCTGCCGATGCGAGCCCGGCTGCGAGCAACAGGCCGCTGCCTGCCAGCAGCGCCGCTGTGCGCGCACCGACCCGGCGCTCAGGTGATCGGGCGCGCCGCACGCTGCGGCCCATCAACAGCAAGGCGCTCAGCGCCAAGGCCAGCGCCGGCGGCTCGGAGACCGGGTTCGAGCCCGGCCCGATGCTCAGGGAAAGACGGCTGATGTCAAAGTCGACGGCCAGGACTCCGCTGTCGGCATCTGCGAACAGCAGGCCGGGGTCGCTGAGTTCCAGGCTGAACAGCGCTGACGAGCTCTCGGCCAGCGCGCTGAAGCGCAGGGTCAGGAACACGAACGCGTCCAGCTGCTGGGCGTCCAGCAGACCGGGGCTGTTGCCCGACAGGCCGAAGGCGCTGACGGTGTCGGCGCCCACCAGGCCGGCATCGCCGAGGAAGGGGAAGGCCGCCATCTCCGGATGGTCGAGCTGGTTGACGCCCGAGGCGGCGTCGACGAAGTCGGCCCCGAGAAAGGCGCTGACCGTGTTGTCGAACTTCAGCTTCAGGTCGAAGCCGCTGAGCGAGTCGCCCGGTGCCGCGCTGAGGCCGGAGATCTTCAGCCGCAGGCTGAAGCTGTCGCCGACATTGATCGCCCCCGCACCGGTCGACAGCGATACCGTGCCGGCGCCTGCGGCGCCCGGCATCGCCATCAAGGCCGCACTCATCAGCGCCGCGCCGATCGAGGCGCACAAGCGTTCGTATCTGCTCATTCAGAGACTCCCAAAGGTAGACCGGTTGCGAGCCGGAGGGGCGCTGCGACCGGGGTCAGGTTTTGCCAAGCTGCGTGTCCAGCGCGGAATCTACCTGCGCCTGTACCCACTCTGGGGACTTCAAACGTGGTGGTTCGGGCCCAGATTGCGGAGGCCGGTGGGCCTGTGTCCATGGGGATTGCTTGCGGGTGGCAGGGCTGCTATGGGGGCGGGATCGGTGCGATGAGCGGACCCGCCGCCTGTGAAAAGCTGACGCCGAGGCCGGGTTTGCGCCGGGGGCGGAGACCGGGCTGCCGTGTTTTGGAGTACAAGGCAGCCATGAGTGAAACGGCGGTTCTGGTGATCGATGTACAGCGCGGCTTGTTCGAACCCGAGCCGCGGCCCTTCGAGGCCGATGCAGTGGTGGCGCGCATCAACGCACTGACCGCCCGGGCGCATCAGCAGGGTGTGCCGGTGGCCTTCATCCAGCATGAGACCGCCGAGGGTTTGCTGGCCTTTCATTCGGACAGCTGGCTGCTGGAGTCAAAGCTAAGTATCGGCGTCGGCGATGCGCTCTTGCGCAAGACCACGCCGGATTCCTTTTTGCGCACCGGTTTGGCGGACTGGCTGGCCAAGCATGGCAGCCGGCGCGTCGTGCTGTGCGGCTATGCCAGCGAGTTCTGCGTCGACACGACTGCGCGCCGCGCCGCCGCACTGGGTTTCGAGGTCGTGCTGGCGGCCGATGCGCACACCACGCACGACAAGCCGCATGCCAGTGCGGCCTTCATCCGCGAGCACCACAATGCCACGCTGTCCGAGATCAGCAGCTTCGGCCCGCGCATCAGTGCCGAGCCGAGTGCGCAGATCGATCTCGATCCCTGAGGATCAGGGCGCGCGCAGCGCCGGCACCTCGGGCGCCAGCAGGCGCTCGCCGTCATAGCCCCTGACCTCGCCGAAGCCCTGGCCGGCGTTCCAGTCGGCCGCGAAGCGGCGGATCTCGTCGGGGCTGCGGCCGACAAAGTTCCACCACAGCAGCAGCGGCTCCGGGAAGGGCGGGCCGCCCAGCAGTAGCAGCCGCGCGGCCACCGCGCTGCGCAGCTGCAGCCGGGTCTGGCCGGGCGCGAGATACAGCAGCTCGCCGGGCCGCAGCGAGGCGGTCTCGCCATCGTCCAGCTGCAGCGTCAGCTCGCCCTCCAGCGCCATCAGCCCGTGTTCGAAATGAGCTTGCAGCGCCAGCTCGGCCTCGGCCGCAGCGGCGCTGGCCAGGTCCATGCCCAGCAGCTCGGTATCGCTGGGCACCGGCGAGCGCGCGCCGCCGTGGCTGCCGACCAGCAGCGTGCCCGCGAAGCCGCCCAGGCTCAGCTGCGGCAGCTCGGCGAAATGCTCGAAGCGCGGCGGGCCGAAGCGGCTGTGCTCCGGCAAGGCGATCCACAGCTGGGCCAGCTGTAGCCTGTCGGTCAGCGACTCCTCCGAGTGGCAGATGCCGCGCCCGGCCGTCATCAGATTGACTTGGCCGGCGCGCAAGACCTGCTCGCTGCCCAGCGAGTCGCGGTGCAGGATCTCGCCTTCTATCATCCAGCTGAAGGTCTGCAGCCCGGTGTGCGGATGCGGGCCGACCCGCATGCCCTGGCCCGGCGCCAGCGTGGCCGGGCCGGCATGGTCCATGAAGCACCAGGCGCCGACGGTGCGGCGGCCAACGACCGGCAGCGCGCGGCTGATCGGCAGGCCGCCGACCTCGCCTTGCTTGGCGGTGAAACGTTCAATCCGGGCCATCGAGGGCTCCTTTCGTCAGAGCGGCGATCATGCCTCAGACAGGCCGTCGAGGATGGGGCAGTCGGGCCGCTCGTCGCCATGGCAGCAGCTGGCCAAGGCCTCCAGGCTGCGCTTCATCGCCGTCATCTCGGCCAGGCGGCGGTCCAGGTCGGCCACATGGGCCAGCGCGATGCGCTTGACCTCGCTGCTGGCGCGCCGGCGGTTCTGCCAGAGCTTGAGCAGCTCGGTGATCTCGGCGATCGAGAAGCCCAGATCGCGGGCGCGGCGTATGAAGCGCAGCGTGTGCACTTCCTTGTCCGAATAGAGCCGGTAGCCGGCCTCGGTGCGCGCGACCTGAGGCAGCAGGCCCAGCGACTCGTAGTGCCGCAGCATCTTGGCCGAGACGCCCGAGCGCGCGGCCGCCTCGCCGATATTGAACAGCGTGCTCATCTCGCTACTCCCTTCCAGCGTTTCAGCAGCAATGCATTGCCCAGCACCGAGACGCTGGACAGCGCCATCGCCGCGCCAGCGATCACCGGGTTCAGATAGCCCAGGGCCGCCAGCGGGATGCCGACGACGTTGTAGGCAAAGGCCCAGAACAGGTTCTGCCGGATCTTGGCGTAGGTGCGCTTGGAGATATCGATCGCATCGGCGACCAGGGCCGGGTTGCCGCGCATCAGCGTGATGCCGGCCGCCGCCATCGCGACCTCGGTGCCGGTGGCCATCGCCATGCCGACATCGGCGGCCGCCAGCGCCGGGGCGTCGTTGATGCCGTCACCGATCATCGCGACATGCCGGCCCTGGGCCTTCAGTTCCGCGATGATGCGGGCCTTGTCCTCGGGCAGCAGCTCGGCGCGCAGCTCGTCGATGCCCAGTGTCTTGGCCACCGCCTGGGCGCTGCCGGCGTTGTCGCCGCTGAGCAGCAGGGTGCGTATGCCCAGTGCCTGCAGGCGCTGCACGGCAATGGCGGCCTGAGGCTTCAAGGCATCGCCGAAGGCCAGCAGGCCGATCAGTCGCGGCTGATCGCCGGTCACCGCCAGCCAGGACACGGTGCGGCCCTCGGCCTGCAGCGCAGTGGCCCGGTCCTGCTGCGGGCCCAGGTCGACACCCAGTTCCTGCATCCAGCGGCCGCTGCCGAGGGCCAGGTCTTGCTGATCG
Source organism: Burkholderiales bacterium C2 (assembly GCA_005503085.1). Taxonomy (GTDB): domain Bacteria; phylum Pseudomonadota; class Gammaproteobacteria; order Burkholderiales; family Burkholderiaceae_C; genus Roseateles_E. Next base: position 35,184 of record SCOI01000003.1, read on the forward strand.
ACGCGGGCCTGCACGCCGCGCCCGGCGACCGCGCGCAGATTCTCGCTGGCGGGCAGGGCCAGGTCTTGCGCCGCGACCCTGACCGCATGCGCCAGCGGATGCTCGCTGCCCGCCTGCAGCGCCGCGGCCCAGCGCAGCAGCTCCGGCGCTCCTTCGGCCGCGATGAGCTGCGGCCGACCCTCGGTCAGCGTACCGGTCTTGTCCAGCGCCACCAGCTGCAGCCGGTGCGCCTGTTCCAGCGCCTGCGCGTCCTTGATCAGGATGCCGTGGCTGGCGGCGACACCGGTGCCGGCCATGATGGCGGCCGGTGTGGCCAGACCCAGCGCGCAGGGGCAGGCGATCACCAGCACCGCGACCGCGTTGAGCCAGGCCTGTTCCCAGTCACCGATACCGAGCCCCCAGCCCAGCAGCGTGATCAGCGCGATCACCAGCACCACCGGCACGAAGATCGCGCTGACCTGGTCGACCAGGCGCTGGATCGGTGCCTTGTGGCCTTGCGCATCTTCGACCATGCGGGCGATGCGGGCCAGCGTCGACTCGGCGCCCAGCGCGCTGCAGCGCAGGCGCAGCAGGCCCTCGCCGTTGACGCTGCCGCCGGTCAGGCGCGCACCGGGCTGCTTGGCCACCGGCAGGCTCTCGCCGGTGATCAAGGACTCGTCGACCTGGCTGTGGCCCTCCAGCAGCTCGCCGTCGACCGGGATGCGCTCACCCGGCCGCACGATCAGCTCGTCGCCCAGGCGCAGCGCGGCGATCGGCAGCTCCTGCTCGCGGCCGTCCCGGACGACGCGGGCGGTCTGCGGCTGCAGCGCCTGCAGCGCACGGATCGCCGCCGTGGTCTGGCGCTTGGCGCGCGCTTCCAGCCATTTGCCCAAGAGCACCAAGGTGATCACGACGGCCGAGGACTCGAAGTACAGCGCATGGGCCGAGGCGCCTCCCAGCAGGTGGTAGAGGCTCAGGCCGAAGGCTGCGCTGGTACCCAGCGCGACCAGCAGGTCCATATTGCCGCTGCCGGCCCGGGCGGCGGCCCAGCCGGCCTTGTAGAAGCGCGCGCCAAGCCAGAACTGCACCGGTGCGCTCAGCAGCAGCTGCAGCCAGCCATCAATCATCCAGTGCCGGCCCGCCAGCATGCCCAGCATCGGCACGACCAGCGGGGCCGAGAGCAGCGCCGCGATCAGCACCGGCCAGCCGCTTTGTGCCCAGGCCGGCTTGGCCTCGCCCGCGGCATCCGCTTTCAATGTCGCGCTGTAGCCCGCTTGGGCGACGGCCTGCAGCAGCGCTTCGGTCGACTGGCCGGCCAGCAGGCGCACGCTGGCGGTTTCGGTGGCCAGATTGACCTCGGCGCTCAGCACACCTGGCTGCTTGCGCAAGGCCTTCTCGACCCGGCCGACGCAGGAGGCGCAGGTCATGCCGCTGATTGCCAGGGTCAGGTCTTGTGTTCGCAGCCCGTAACCGGCCTTCTCGATGGCCGCGCGCAGCGTGTCCAGCCCGGCCGGGCCGGCGACGGTCGCGGCCTCGCTGGCCAGGTTGACCTCGGCCCGGCTGACGCCGGCAACCGCTCGCAGGGCCTTTTCGACACGGCCGACGCAGGACGCGCAAGTCATGCCGCTGATGGGCAGGGTGGTGATGGTGTTCATGAGGGCAGTCTGGAGCTTGCCATTATGGGAAGGTCAAGCCTCAAATTGCGCTTGACCTTGCCACGATGGCAGACTTTAAGCTGCCGACATTCCCCATCCACAGGAGTACCAGCACCATGCATCAATTCCATCTGCCCGATATGACTTGCGGCCATTGCGTTGCCACCGTCACCGAGACCGTCAAGGCCCTGGACGCCGCGGCGACGCTGGAGTTCGAGCGCGAGGCCCGGCGCGTGCGCATCGGCAGCGAGCTGGGCCGCGAGGTGCTGGCCCGGGCGCTCAGCGAGGCGGGCTACACGCCGGCCACCGAAGTCCTCTGAGGCCCTGGACTTTGGCGGCCGGGCGCCGCCACAATGGGCCAGGACCCTCAGGGAGCGGCTCATGGACAGCGCGACGGTCAACCCGCACTACCTCGACCATGTGATGGTCAGCGCCGGGCGCAGCAGCGTCGAGGCCAGCGAGGATATCGTCAGCGGCAGCGGCCAGAAGCTGCTGGCCAAGGGCGCGAAGCTGGACGAGGCGACGCGTGAGCGCCTGCTGCAGCACAAGCTGGCGAAGCCGCTGGAGGACTGCCTGCGGGTCGAGGGCGGCCTGACGCCGGAGCGCTTCGGCCCGGTGGCGGCGGCCCTGCTGGACGACTACCCGCTGCTGCGTGCCTTGTGCGGCGCCGAACCGGCGGTGCCGCTGGCGCTGACCCGACTGCGCCTGAGCGCCCCGCTGCAATCGTTGCTGAGCGTCTATGCCGATGGTGGCGCTGATCGGCTGCGCCATGCGGTGGGTGTGGCCCTGATGGCGCGGGCGCTGGCGCGGCGCCTGCTCGGTGGCGACATCGAGGCCCAGCGCCGGCTCGCGCTGGCCGGCCTGGTGCACGATGTGGGCGAGCTCTATATCGACCCCGCCTATCTGCGCCGCGACACGCCGCTGCAGGCCGAGCAGTGGAAGCACATCGTCACCCATCCGCTGGTCGGCCAGCGGGTCTTGCAAGGCATGGACGGCGCAGGGCCGGCGCTGGCCGAGCTGGTGCTCAGCCATCACGAGCGGCTCGATGGCTTCGGCTACCCGCGCGGGCTGGCCGGCGAGCAGTTCGGCATCGAGGCCCAGGCCCTGGCGGCGGCCGAGTGGCTGATGGGCCTGCTGGAGAGCGGGTCCAGCCTGGTGGCCCATGCCAGCGTGGCGACGCGCCTGATCCCGGGCGAGTTCGGCCCGGCCCTGCTGGAGGCCTTGCGCGCCGCCGGTCGAGCCAGCGATGCCGGCGGCCATCTGGCCGATGAACACCGCAGCCTGGAGGCGGCCTTGCCGCAGGCACTGCGGGTGTCGGAGCTGCTGCAGCGCTTTCGCGAGATCCGGCCGCAGCTGCGCGAGCGGCTGAGCGAGGGCTCGCCCGAGCTGCGCAGCATGCTGGCGCTGTGCGGGCAGCGCATCGACCAGCTGCAGCAGTCCTTCAGCAGCGCGGGCCTGGACCTGCACGGGCCCGAGCATGTGCTGCGCCTGCTGGCGCGCCGCGATCCCGAGGTGCAGCAGGAGGTGCTGGCCCTGGTGCGCGAGTTCGCCTGGCGTTTGCGCGAGCTGGAGCGTGCCTCGCTGATGCGGGCCGGGCTGATGGGCCCCGAGGATCTGGCCCTGGTGCAGACCTTGATCGAGGCGGTGCGTGGCGCGGCGCTGCAGCCCGCCGAGGCCTGAAAGCCCCGGCTCAGGACCCGCGCGAGCGCGCGCCACCCGAGCCCAGCTGGCGCAGCTGCAGCACGGGCTCGCCGGCATAGGCCACATCGCCCGAGCCATACAGCCGCAGCAGCAGCCGCTCGCTGCGGCCCAGCTGGCTGTCGCCGCTGCCCCAGCAGGCCAGTTCGAGATGCTGGCCGTCCAGTGCGCCGGCATGGACGCCGCCGGAGCCACTGATGCGCCACTGCTGCTGAGCAGCCCAGCCGGCCGCATGCACCCTGCCCGAGCCGTGCAGGCTGGCCTGCCAGTGCGGCGCGCGCAGGCGCTCGATATGCAGATCGCCGGAGCCGCCGAGCTTGGCCTCGGCGCGTTCGCCGACCTCGACCCGGCCCAGGCGCAGATCACCCGAGCCGCTGATGTCGATCAGCAGCTGGCGGGCCCGCAGCCGGTCCAGGCTGAGCCGGCCGCTGCCGCTGAGCTCCAGGCTGATCAGCTCGGCCTGCAGCTCAGGCAGCGTGACATCGGCGCCACCGGCAATGCTGAGCCGGCTCAGCCGCGCCGGCAGCGGCAGCCGCGCCGAGAGCCGGCCGCGCTGGCCGGGGTCTGCGCTCAGCACCAGGGTGTTGCCCTCGCGCGCGCGGCGCAAGCCCTTGAGCTGCTCGCGCTGCGCGGATTCGGCAGCCCCTGTGTCCAGCACCAGGTCTACCGGGCCCTCGATGCGCAGTGCGGTGACGGCCTCGTCCTGCAGGCTGACCTGGGCGCAGGCCGCCAGCAGGGCAAGACCTGCCACCAGGGCGGTCCGGCGGGTGGTGGGCTTCATCGACACTCCTCGCTTCATGATGGCGGCCACTGTGCCGCCACCGCGATGAAGCATCGATGAAGAAGGCAAGCGCCGCGCTACCTCAGGCCTTCTTCAGCAGCGCGGTGTCGATCGGCAGGCTGCGGATGCGCTTGCCGGTGGCCGCGAAGATCGCGTTGACCAGGGCCGGCGCGATCGGCGGCGTGCCGGGTTCGCCGATGCCGCCGGGCGCTTCCTGGCTGGGCAGGATATGCACTTCCACCTTCGGCATCTCGCTCAGGCGCAGCACCGGATAGTCATGGAAATTGCCCTGCTCGACCCGGCCGTCCTTGTACGTGATCTTGCCGTACAGCGCGGCGGACAGGCCATAGACGATGCCGCCCTCGATCTGGCGCGCGATGGTCAGCGGATTGACGGTCTGGCCGCAATCGACGGCCGCGACGACGCGGTGCACCTTGGGCGTGCCATCGTCGGCCACCGAGATCTCGGCAACCTCGGCGACATAGCTGCCGAAGCTCTCGGCCACCGCGATGCCGCGAAAGCGCCCTTTGGCCAGCGGTTTGCCCCAGCCGGCCTTGGCGGCCGCCGCCTCCAGCACGGCCTTGTGGCGCGGCTTCTTGGCCAGCAGGGCCAGGCGGAACTGCAGCGGGTCGGCCTTGGCGGCAGCGGCCATCTCGTCGACAAAGCTCTCGATGAAGAAGGCGTTCTGCGAATGGCCCACCGAGCGCCAGAACCAGACCTGCGGGCCGGGTTCGGCGCGGCCGTAGGCGATGCGCTGGTTCGGGATGTCGTAGGGCTGGTCGGCCAGGCCCTCGACCGCCATCGCGTCGACGCCGTTCTCTGGGATCTTCATGAAGCCCGAGGCCGCCATGATGGAGGGGCTGCCGATGTCGGCGCGCAGCGCGGTGGCCCGGCCCTTGTCGTCCAGCGCGGCTTCGAAGCGCACCAGCGAGGCCGGGCGGTAGTAGCCGGCCGCCATATCGTCCTCGCGGGTGTAGATCAGCTTGACCGGCCGGCCGCTGGCCTTGGACAGCAGCACCGCATCGATCGCGAAGTCGGGCGCGAAGCGGCGGCCGAAACCCCCGCCCAGCAGCAGGGTGTTGACCTTGACCTTGGCCGGTGTGGCCTGGGCCACCTGGCCAAGAATGCCCTGCGCCGGGCCCTGGCTCTGCGTGCCGGCCCAGATCGTGACCTCGTCCCCCTTGACCCAGGCCAGGCAGTTCAGCGGTTCCATGCAGGCATGGGCCAGATAAGGCACCTCGTAGCTGGCACTCAGCGTCTTGTCGGAGGTGGCGATCGCATCCTTCAGATTGCCCTGATCGACCGCCACCGCCTCGGCATTGTCGGCCGCGCTGGCCAGCATCGCGCTGACCTTGGCGCTGGACAGATCGGCATGCGGGCCCAGATCCCATTGCACGGCGAGCGCATCGCGGCCCTGCTTGGCGGCCCAGTAGCCATCGGCCAGCACCGCGACGCCGCCGGGTATCGTGATGAGCTGCTGCACGCCCTTGATCGCGCGGGCCTTGGCCTCGTCCATGCTCCTGGGCTTGGCACCGGCGATCGGCGCACGCGCCATCACCGCAACCAGCATGCCCTCGACCTGGGCGTCGATGCCGAACTTGGCCGTGCCATTGACCTTGGCCGGCGTGTCCAGGCGGCGCGTCGGCTTGCCCAGGATCTTGAAGTCCTTGCTGGCCTTCAGGGCGGGCTTGGCCGGCACCGGCTGCTGCGCGGCGGCTGCCACCAGCGCGCCATAGGCCAGCTTCTTGCCACCGGGGCCGATCACATGGCCGGCCTCGGTGCGCAGGCTGGCCGGCTCGACCTTCCATTGCGCGGCGGCGGCGGCCACCAGCATCTCGCGCGCGGCCGCACCGGCCTGGCGCACCGGCAGCCAGTGGGCGCGCACCGTGGTGCTGCCGCCGGTGGCCTGCATGCCGAACATCGGGTTGTTGTAGGCCTGGTCGACCGGGGCCTGCTCGACGCCGACCAGTCTCCAGTCGGCGTCCAGTTCCTCGGCCACCAGCATCGGGATCGCGGTCAGCACGCCCTGGCCCATCTCGGCCGAGCCACAGATCACGGTGATGCGGTTGTCGGGCGTGATGCGCAGCCAGGCATTGGGCGCGAAGGTATTGCTGGCCTGGGCGCGGGCGCCCTGCAAGGGCAAGGCAAAGCCCAGGCTCAGCGCGGCACCCGACTGGAGGAATTCGCGGCGGTTGGTGCTCGTCATGATCAGCCTCCCTTGGCCAGCGAAGCAGCGGCGTCATGGATGGCGGCGCGGATCTGGTTGTAGGTGCCGCAGCGGCAGAGGTTGCCACTCATCGCGCCGTCGATGTCGGCATCGCTGGGCTTTCTCTTGGCGGACAGCAAGGCGCAGGCGCTCATGATCTGGCCGCTCTGGCAGTAGCCGCACTGCGGCACATCGATCTTGACCCAGGCGGCCTGCACGGCCTTGCCGGTCTTGCTGGCGGCGATGCCCTCGATCGTGGTGACCTTCTTGCCGGCGGCGGCCGAGACCGGGGTCGAGCAGGAGCGGATCGGCTGGCCGTCCAGATGCACGGTGCAGGCGCCGCACAGCGCCATGCCGCAGCCGAACTTGGTGCCGGTCAGCTGCAGGTCTTCGCGCAGCGCCCACAGCAGGGGCTCGTTGGGGTCGGCGTCGAGCGAAACGGGCTTGCCGTTGACGGTGAACTTGATCATCGGGTGCTCCTCTTGCGGGAAGGAAGGGCTGGAGGTGGCGGCGAGCCTACACCGTTTGCGGCGCGCTTGCACGCGCGCGCCTCAGCCCGGCCCCAGCGCGGTCAGCACCGGCGTCAGCGCCGCCTCGACGCGCGCCTGGGCAGCGTCCAGCAGGGCCGCCTCGTCGCCAGGCAAGACCTGACCCAGGGCCCGGGCGGCGCGGGTCAGCTCGTCGGCATTCAGCGCCTGGGCCAGCTCGGCCAGATCGGCCACCAGACGCAGGCACTGCTGCAGATCGCCGCCGGCCCGGGCCAGGGCCCAGCTGCTGCGCCAGGCGCCGAGGAAGACGCGCGCATGGCTCAGGCGCCGCTCGTCCAGCGATCCGAGCTGGGGCGACTCGACCGCCATCGCGCGGCGCGGCCCGGGCGGCGGCCGCGCGGCCGGCCGGCCATGGCGCGCCAGGGCTTGCAGCAGCTCGGCCTGGCTGATCGGCTTGGTCAGGTGGTCATCGCAGCCGGCCTCCAGGCTGCGCAGCGCATCGCTGCCGAAGGCATGGGCCGTCAGCGCGATCACCGGCGTGCGCGGCCAGCCCTGCTCGGCCTCCAGGCGGCGCAGCTCGCGGGTCGCGCTGTGGCCGTCCATGCCGGGCATCTGCACATCCATCAGCACCAGATCGAAGGCCTGCTCGCGCAGGCGCTGCAGGCCCAGCGCGCCGTTCTCGGCCAGCGTGATGTGGTGGCCGTGGGGCTGCAGCATGGCCTCGATGACCATCACATTGACCTCGTTGTCCTCGCACAGCAGGATGTGCTGCGGCGGCGCCTCGGCCAGCGGCGCGCTGGTGGTCGGGGCCGCGCCCGGCTCGGGGGCGGCAGCGGCCGGCAGCGGCAGCGCGATGAAGAAGGTCGAGCCTCGGCCGGGCTCGCTGTCCAGCCAGATGCGCCCGCCCATCATCTGCACCAGGCTGCGACTGATCGACAGCCCCAGGCCGGTGCCGCCGAAAAATCGCGTGACGCTGCCATCGGCCTGCGAGAAGGGCTGGAAGATCAGCTCGTGCTTGCTCGGCGCGATGCCGATGCCGGTGTCGCGCACCGCGATCACCAGCTGGCCGTCGGGCTCGCGCCGCGCGCTGAGCTTGATGCCACCCTCGCGGGTGAACTTGATTGCATTGCCGATCAGGTTCAGCAGCACCTGGGCCAGGCGCTTGGCATCGCCCTGCACCCAGCCCTCGGCGCTGGCATCGAAGTCCAGCTCCAGCGTCAGGCCCTGGGCGGCGGCGCGGTGCTGCACCATGGCCAGCGTCTGCTCGACCAGCTCGCGCAGGCTGAAGCGACCGGCCTCCAGGGTCAGGCGGCCGGCCTCGATCTTGGAGATGTCCAGCAGGTCGTTGATCAGCTCGAACAAGGCCTGGCCCGAGGAGCGGAACACGTCGACATAGCGGCGCTGCTCGGGGTTGAGTTCGGTCTTGGCCAGCAGCTCGGCCATGCCCAGCACCGCATTCATCGGGGTGCGGATCTCGTGGCTGACATTGGCCAGGAACTGGCTCTTGGCCTGGTTGGCCGCCTCGGCGACCTGGCGCTCGTATTGCAGGCGCCGGTTCAGCACCTGCTCCCAGCGCAGCTGGGCCAGGCCGGTCAGCGCCAGGCCCAGGCCAAGCACGGTCAGCGGCCCCAGCAGGGGGGTCAGGACTTGCCGCTCCAGCGACAAGGCCGCCGCAGCTGCCAGCAGCACCAGCACGCCGGCCGCCGCCAGCGCATGGCGGCCCAGCAGCGGCCGGCCGCGCCAGGCGGTCCACAAGGCCGGCAGCGTGGCCAGCAGCCAGAGCAGGCCCTGCCAGGGCAGCGGCGCGGGCCGCAGCCAGGCCTCGGGCCGCGCCATCGCCGCATAGCTGGCGGCCAGCAGCTGGGTGCCCGAGAGCTGGCCCTGCGGTGTCAGCACCGCGTCGGCGAAGAAGGCACTGCTGCCGATGAAGACGCTGCGCCCCCGCAGGCGCTGGCGCAGCGCGGCATCGTCGCGCTCGCCCAGCGCCGCCTGCATCAGCTCGGTCCAGCCGAGCCGGGGCAGGGCGTCGGGCCGCGCCGGCAGGCGCAGGCGCAGGCGGCCCTGCTCGTCCAGGGTCCAGCTCAGCGCGCCGACGCTCAGGCGCCGCTGCGCCGCGTCCAGCTGCCAGTGCTCGCTGCCCTGCTGGCGCAGATGGGCGGCCAGCGGCAGCGAGGGCAGCAGCCGGCCCTGGGCCGTGTGCAGCAGCGGCAGGCGGCGCAGGCGGCCGTCGGGGTCCAGCGGCGCTGTGATCACGCCGACATGGCGGGGCTGCAGGCTGTCGCTGGGCAGGGTCAGGGCCGGCCAGGCGATGGCCGGTGTGGCCGGTTCCAGCGGCACCGACAGCCGCGCCAGCAGCGAGCTCTCCGACCGGTCGATACCGATGGCCTGCTGCAGCCCGGCGGCCGCGAGCACGGTGTCGGGCCGCTCGCTCAGCGCGCGCGCAAACTCGGCGTCGCCGGGCCGGCTGCCGCCGAACACGATGTCGAACACGATGAGCTTGGCGCCGGCCTCGCGCAGCCAGTCCAGCGCCAGCGCATAGACCTCGCGCGAGTAGGGCCAGCTGCCCAGGCGCGGCTGCAGCACCCGCAGCGAGGCGTCGTCGATATCGACCAGCAGCACCTGTTCGTTGCTCGGCTCGGGCGCGCTCAGGCGCAGCTGCAGATCGTCCAGCGGATAGTCCAGCTGGCGGTAGCCGGTGCCCAGGCACAGCAGGGCCGCCAGCGGCAGGCCTAGCAGCGGCCAGGCGGCCAGGCGCGGTCGGAACAGGCGTGTAGGTGGGCCGGTCATGGTCAGGCGGCCCGCGATGCCCGGTGGCTCAAAGCGCCAGCAGCAGCAGACTCAGCGGCAGCAGCCAGAGCCAGCGCGAGCGCGGGACATCGAACTGCTGCGTGCCGCCATAGGGGCCGGCGGCGCCCTCGGCCGTCAGCGTGCGCACCCGCAGGTAGTAGCTGCCCGGCTCGGGGCGCGGCAGCGCGGCCTGGGGCTGGTCGACAACCAGCTCCTGAAGCTCTTGCTTGAACTCGGGGTCGCGTGCCCATTGCAGCTGGTAGCGCTGCCCGGGTTCGCCGGCCTGCCAGCGGAACTGCAGTTCCTTCTCGCCAACTTCGGGCGGCTCTACGGCCGGGCTGGGCGGCAGCGGGCGCAGCGTGAAGCTCTGCACCGGCCCGAACGGCCCGGCGTCGGCCGGCTCGGCGATGCTGGCCAGGCGCCAGTAATAGCGGCCGGGTGGCAGGGTCAGGTCTTGCTCGGTGCCGGTGATATCGCTGCGCTCGTGCAGCGGCGCGGCAAAGTCGGCGCCGGCCGCGACCTGCAGGCGGTAGCGCTGGGCGGCCAGCGCGCGCGTCCAGCTCAGCGTCAGCTTGTCGCCGTAGACCACCGCCTCGGCGACCGGGGCGCGGCTGAACGGCGGCTCGGGACGGGCCTTCAGCGTGAACAAGGCATCGGCGGCCTGGCCCTCAAGGCCCAGCGCGTCGATCGCACGCACGCGCAGCGTGTAGCGGCCGTCCGGCAGATCGGCCCAGCGGGCCTGCGGGGTCGGGAAGACGCCGTCGAGCAGCAGGCGGTCGAAGTCGCCCTCGGCATAGACCTGGGCGCGGTAGGCGCTGGCGCCGTCCAGCGGCTGCCAGGCCAGTGTGGGCGGCAGGCGGCTCAGCGTGATCGGCGGGCCCTGCAGCGCCGGCGCGGCCAGCAGCGCCCGGACGGCAGTCGGCTGGCCGGGCTGGGCGAGCGCGCCCTGGCCGGCCTTCAGCGTCTGCCGGTCGGCGGCCACCGCGCCGCTGAGCACCTGAACCCGGGTCTGGCCGGCCGTGCCCAGCTGCACGCGGAACTCGGTGCCGCGCACACCCAGATTGACGCTGGGCGTGCGCATCTCGTAGCGCGGCGGCTGCGCGGCATCGGGCTGGACGCGGCTGTCGGCACCGCCCTGATCGAGGCGCAGCTGCATGGCCGGCAGCGCGCTGCGGCCATAGACCAGCAGCTGCTCCAGCGTCAGGCGGCTGTCCGGCGCGATCAGCAGGCGCGAGCCATCGACAAAGCGCAGGCTGATCGACGATTGAGCGCCGGTGCGCAGCTGGTCGCCGGCGCGCAGCTCGGTGCCGGCGCTCAGCGCTGCGGCCGGGCTGGGTGGGCGCAGCAGGCTGGCGTCGCCCTGGGTGAACAGCACACGGGCCACGCTGGCCTCGCGCTGCAGCCAGGTGATCGGCAGGCGCAGCGTGCCGCCGGGCGGCAGCTTCAGCGGATCGGCCACCTTGTTCAGGCGCTGCAGATCGCGCCAACTGTGCTTGCCGTCGAGATAGGTCTCGGTCAGGCCGATCAAGGTGTCGCCCGGCTGGATGCGGTAGTTCCAGTGGGCCTGGGCCGTCTGTGCCTGCAGCGGCAAGGCCGCCGCGGCCAGCACGGCCGCCGCCGGCCATAGCCATGTGTCGCTTCGCGATGTCATCTGGCGCCCCCTGAGCGCGCGGACGGCGCTCTTGGCGGCTGATGTTATCGGAAGGCGGCTTACTCGCTGATCAGCCAGACGCGCTCGCACTGGCGGCAGCGAACCTTCAGCCCGTGGCTGTCGGCGCCGACCAGCACGAAGCGCGCATAGCTGCCGCAGCCGGGGCATTCGGCCTGATGGGCGATGTGCTCCGCATGAGCCAGCAAATAGAGGTAGCGGCGCAAGGCCCAGACACCGGCCAGGCCGCACAGCGCGATGCTGGCCACATCCATCAGCTTGTCGGCCAGGCTGTGGAAGGTGAAGAAGCCCTCGAAGGCTGCCATCAAGCCGATCGCGCTCAAAAAAGCCAGCACCAGATGGGCATGGCCGCTCAGCAGCTCGCGCTCGTACCAGCGCTTGAATCCGTGCTTGCGTATGCCGTCGGCCAGCTTCATCTGCCACCTCGTCAGCGCGGCGTTGGCGCCGGGGCTGATCTTGGCACAGACCGTGCTCAGGCGCGTGCCAGCGCGTCCTGCAAATCCTGCCGCAGCCGCCGCAGCGCCAGCAATTCCTGCTCCGGTGCCTGCAGCGCCGGCCACAGCAGGGCCACCAGATCGCGGGCGCTGGCCTCGATGTCGATGGGGCGCTGCACCGTGATGGCTTCCCAGAGGATGTGCTCCATCGGCCCGAAGACCAGCGAGCGGAGCATGCGCAAGGAGATGTCGCGGCGCACCTCGCCGCTGGCCTGGCCGCGCGCCAGCAGATCCATCAGCGGCGCGGTGTAGCGGCGCTGCAGCGCGACAAAGGCCTCGCCCAGTTCCTGGCCGGCGACGCTCTTGGTGCGGCCTTCCGACAGCACCAGCGCGCACAGGCCCGTGCCCTGGATCAGGAACAGGCGCAGATGGGTGTGGACGACGAACTCCAGCTGCTGGCGCACCGGCTGCTCGCGCGGCAGGCCGGTCTCGATCGCGCCGATGATCTCGTCGTACCAGTCGCCGATGACCCGCATGCACAGATCACGCTTGCTGCGGAAATAGGTGAAGACGGTGGCTTCGGAGATGCCCAGGCGCTGGGCGATCTCGGTGGTGGTCGTGCGCTCGTAGCCTGCCTCAGCGAACACTGCGCGACCGACGCGCAGAATGTCGCGCACGCGCTGCTCGGCCTTGGCGCTGGCGGGGGCGCGGCGTTGGGCGGGCAGGGTGGCAGTGTTCATCGTGGCACGATTGTGCGCAATTCTTGAGTAAAGCTCAAGCCTGCTTGCGCGAGTGCCCGCTCTGAACTATTCTCGCGCTCTCGCAGCTTCTTAAGAAGCTGCAAAAACATGAATTGAGCCTGACTCAGAATTTGTGCTGAGGCGGGCCGCTCTGGAGACAAGATGGCCGTCCTCACCACCAAGCTCAACGCCCGTTCGGCGGATTTCAAGGCCAATGCCGAGGCGATGCGCGGCGTCATCGCCGATCTCAGCGCGCGGCTGGAGCAGATCGCCCAGGGCGGCGGCGAGGCGGCCCGAGCCAAGCACACCGCTCGGGGCAAGTTGCTGCCGCGCCAGCGGGTCGAGATGCTGCTGGACCCCGGCACGCCCTTTCTGGAGATCGCGCCGCTGGCGGGCCTGAACATGTACGACAACGCGGCACCGGGCGGCGGCATGATTGCCGGCATCGGCCGGGTCTCGGGCGTCGAATGCCTGATCGTCTGCAACGACGCCACCGTCAAGGGCGGCACTTATTACCCGATCACGGTCAAGAAGCATCTGCGGGCGCAGGAGATCGCGCAGCAGAACCGCCTGCCCTGCATCTATCTGGTCGACTCCGGCGGCGCCAATCTGCCGAACCAGGACGAGGTGTTCCCGGACCGCGACCATTTCGGGCGGATCTTTTTCAACCAGGCCAATCTGAGCGCCCAGGGCGTGCCGCAGATCGCCGTCGTGATGGGCTCCTGCACAGCCGGCGGCGCCTATGTGCCGGCGATGAGCGATGAGACCATCATCGTCAAGAACCAGGGCACCATCTTCCTGGGCGGCCCGCCGCTGGTGAAGGCTGCCACCGGTGAGGTCGTGACGGCCGAAGACCTGGGCGGCGGCGATGTGCACACGCGGCTGTCCGGCGTGGCCGACCATCTGGCCAATGACGATACCCATGCGCTGGCGCTGGCGCGCCAGTCGGTGGCGGCGCTGAACTGGCGCAAGGAGGGTCAGCTCCTGACTCAGGCGCCGCGCGCGCCGCTGTTCGACGCGGCCGAGCTGCATGGCGTGATCCCGACCGACACGCGCAAGCCCTTCGATGTGCGCGAGGTGATTGCCCGCGTCGTTGACGGCTCGGAGTTCGATGAATTCAAGGCCCGTTATGGCGCCACCCTGGTCTGCGGCTTCGCCCATATCGAGGGCATGCCGGTGGGCATCGTCGCCAACAACGGCATCTTGTTCGCCGAGAGCGCCAACAAGGGCGCGCACTTCATCGAGCTGTGCTGCCAGCGCAAGATCCCGCTGGTCTTTCTGCAGAACATTACCGGCTTCATGGTGGGTCGCAAGTACGAGAACGAGGGCATTGCCCGCGCCGGCGCCAAGATGGTGACGGCGGTGGCCTGCGCCGCGGTGCCCAAGTTCACCATCATCATCGGCGGCTCGTTCGGCGCCGGCAATTACGGCATGTGCGGCCGCGCCTACAGCCCGCGCTTCCTGTGGATGTGGCCCAACGCGCGCATCTCGGTGATGGGCGGCGACCAGGCCGCCAGCGTGCTGGCCACGGTCAAGCGCGACGGCATCGAGGCCAAGGGCGGCAGTTGGTCGTCCGACGAAGAAGAGGCGTTCAAGGCGCCGATCCGCCAGCAGTACGAGGACCAGGGCCATCCTTATTACGCCTCGGCGCGGCTCTGGGACGACGGCGTGATCGACCCGGCCGACACCCGTCGCGTGCTGGCCCTGGGGTTGTCGGCGGCGCTGAATGCGCCGATTGCCGAGACGAAGTTTGGTGTGTTCCGGATGTGAGGTGTAGGATGTGTGTGAAATCTACTGATGGTACACATCATGCGCACCAATATCGAGATTGATGACGACTTGATGGCCAAGGCCTTGCAGGCCGGCCCCTTCAAGACCAAGAAAGAGGCGGTGGAGGCGGGCTTGCGCTTGTTGGCGCGTCAGTCGGCCTATCGCGAGATCCTCAAATGGCGCGGCAAGCTCCAGTGGGAAGGCGACGACAGCGTGGACTGGACGAGCGCGCCCGCTGCCGAGTCCGCTCGGGCGCTGGTGGCGCGCGAGCCGGTGCCCAGGAAGAAGAACCGTGCTGGTCGTTGACTCCAGTGTCTGGATCGATTTCTTCGCCGGGGCCGAGCATCCGGCCGTCGATCAGCTGGCCCAGTTGCTGGACCACGGCGAGGTGCGCATCGTCGTGCCCGATCTGGTGCTGTTCGAGGTCTTGCGCGGCTTCCGGCATGAGCGCGACCTGCGCCAGGCCAGCCTGCTGATGCAGGGGCTGAGCATCGAGATCTGCGGCGGTGAAGACACGGCCCTGGCCGCCGTCCAGCATTACCGCGATCTGCGCGCCGCCGGCTACACGGCGCGCAGCGGCATCGATGTGCTGGTGGCCGCCTTCTGCATCGAAAACGACTACGCGCTGCTGCACAAGGACCGCGACTTCGACGCGCTGGAGGCGCGGCGCGGGCTCAAGGTATGGACCCATTGATGAACACGACGACGCACATCACAATCAGGCCGCTGGCCGCCAGCGACTCGATCGAGCGCCTGACCGCCTTGCTGCACAAGGCCTATGCCGCGCTGGGTGCGCAGGGCTGGAACTTCACTGCGGTGGACCAGAGTGTCGAGCTGACCGCCAAGCGGGTGGCCGGCGGCGGCTGCCTGGTGGCCGAGGCCGGTGGGCAACTGGTGGGCACGGTCAATATGCGCGGCCCCTACCGCCCGGAGCAGGACGCCTGGAGCCTGGATACGCCCTGGTATCTGCGCGAGGACACGGCCATCCTGTCGCAGTTCGCGGTCGACCCGGACTTGCAAGGGCAGGGCCTGGGCGAGCGCCTGATGGATGCCGCCGAGGCCTGGGCCGTCGAGCGTGGTTTTGCCCATGTGGCGCTGGACACCGCCAAGCCGGCCGTGCATCTGCAGCGCCGCTATGCCAAGCGCGGCTACGCCCAGGTCGGCGAGGTGCAGTGGGACGGCAAGACCTACGCCAGCGTGCTGATGGTCAAGACACTCGGAGAGCCATGATGACGAACACCCTGCATATCCGCCGCGAAGGCCATGTCGCGCGCGTGACCTTGAACCGCCCCGAGGTGCGGAACGCTTTCAACGAGCTCCTGATCGCCGAGCTGACGGCGGCCTTTGCGGCCCTGGGGCAGGACACGACGCTGCGCGCCATCGTGCTGGCTGCCGAGGGCAAGGCCTTCTGCGCCGGCGCCGACCTGAACTGGATGAAGTCCATGGCCGGCTTCAGCTGGGACGAAAACCATGCCGACGCCCGCCTGCTGGCCGAGATGCTGTGGACCATCTACAGCTGCCCGGTGCCGGTGATCGCGCGGGTGCAGGGCGATGTTTATGCCGGCGGCGTCGGCCTGGTGTCGGTCTGCGACATCGTCGTCGCGGCCGACACGGCGGGCTTCTGCCTGTCCGAGGCCAAGCTCGGCCTGCTGCCGGCCACCATCGGCCCCTACGTCGTGCGGGCCCTGGGCGAACAGGCCTCGCGGCGCTATTTCCTCACCGCCGAGCGCTTCTCGGCCACCGAGGCGCAGCGCCTGGGCCTGGTCCATGAGCTGGCGACGGCCGACACGCTGGACGAGAAGGTCGATGCCTTGTCGGTGGCCTTGATCGCCAACGGCCCGGCCGCCGTGCGCGCCTGCAAGAAGCTGGTGCAAGACCTGGCCCATGAGCCGATCACGCCGGCGCTGCGCGACGACACCGCACGCCGCATCGCCGACATTCGCGCCAGCGCCGAGGGGCGTGAGGGCGTGCAGAGCTTTCTGAACAAGAGCAAGCCCTCGTGGCTGAACTGACTCCGATGTCTTTGGCAGTACAAGAAGACTGGCAGCGCCGCAGCCTCGGCAGCATCTGGCACCCCTGCACGCAGATGGCGCGCGCCGCCAGGCTGCCGCCGCTGCCGATGGCGCGCGGCGAGGGCGCTTGGCTGTTTGATCACCAGGGCCGGCGCTACTTCGATGCCTGCTCCTCCTGGTGGGTCAATCTCTTCGGCCACTCCGATGCAGGGCTGAGCACCGCGATCAAATCCCAGCTCGACACCTTGCCCCATGTGATGCTGGCCGGCTGCACCCACGAGCCGGCGGTGCGCCTGGCCGAGCGCCTGAGCGCGCGCACCGGCGGAGCGCTTGGCCATGTGTGCTTCGGCAGCGACGGGGCGTCGGCGGTCGAGATCGCGCTGAAGCAGAGTTTTCACAGCTGGCGCAACCGCGGTCGCACCGAGAAACACGAGTTCGTCTGCCTGAAGAATGGCTATCACGGCGAGACCATCGGCGCGCTGGCCGTCACCGATGTGGCGATCTTCCGCGACGCCTACGACCCGCTGCTGATGCGCGCCCACATCGTCGAATCGCCCGACAGCCGATTGAACAACGAGGCCCAGGCGCTGGCCGCGATGCAGGCCCTGCTCGAAGCGCGCCACGACCATATCGCCGCCGTCATCGTCGAGCCGCTGATCCAGGGCGCAGCCGGCATGGTGATGCACGAGCCGTCCTATCTGCGCGGCCTGCGCGCGCTGTGCAGCGAGTTCGAGGTGCACCTGATCGCCGACGAGATCGCGGTCGGCTGCGGGCGCACCGGCAGCTTCTTTGCCTGGGAGCAGGCGGACGCGGTCATCGCTGGGCCGTCCCAAGATGACCGCACCCCCTCGGGGGGCGGCGCGCGTGCTCGCGCGCCTGGGGGCCAACAGTCCTCCTGGCCCGACTTCCTCTTGCTCTCCAAAGGCATCACCGGTGGCACGCTGCCGCTGTCCCTGGTGCTGACGACGGACGAGGTCTACCAGGCCTTCTGGAGCGAGGACGTCTCGCGCGGATTCCTGCACTCGCATTCCTATACCGGCAATGCGCTGGCTTGCGCGGCGGCCAATGCGGTGCTGGACCGCTTCGATGCCGGCCAGCTGGCGCTCAACCGCGAGCAGTCGGCCCTGCTGGCCGAGGCTTTCTTATCCCCGCTGGCCGGCGATGCCCGCATCGCCAACCTGCGCCAACGCGGCATGGTGCTGGCCTTTGATGTGCTCGACGCCGGCGCCGGTTTCGCCGAACGTTTCCATCTGGCAGCGCGCGCCCATGAGCTGCTGATACGCCCGATCGGCCACACCGTCTACCTGATGCCGCCTTATCTGATCGATGCGCCCACCGCGCAGTTTCTTGTCGAGGCCGTGCGCGCCACCTTGAGTGAGGTGCTCAGCCATGCTTCTTGAGCATCTGCAGACCAAGCTGGCCGCAATCGCCGCACAAGACCTGACCCGCTTCCTGCGTGCCGCGCAAAGCCCCACGGCCGCCAAGCAGCTGGTGCGCGGCGCCGACGGCCTCACGCGCGAGCTGCTGATGTTCTGCAGCAATGACTATCTGGGCCTGGCGGCCGAGCCCCGGCTGGCGGCGGCGCTGGCCGAGGGCGCGCAGATCTATGGCGGCGGCTCCGGCGCCTCGCATCTGATCAGCGGCCACTCGATCGCGCACGAGCAGCTCGAAGAGCGGCTGGCTGGCTGGTTTGCGCCGCACATCCCGCAGGCCCAGGTGCTGGGCTTCTGCACCGGCTATATGGCCAATCTGGCGGTGATCACCGCGCTGGGCGACGGCGAGGCCGAGATCTTCTCGGACGCGCTGAACCATGCTTCCTTGATCGACGGCTGCCGCCTCGCCAAGGCCCAGGCCCGGCGCTATGCCCACGCCGATCTGGCCGAGCTGCGCGCGCAGCTGCAGGCCAGCACGGCCAAGCTCAAGCTGATCGTCAGCGATGCGGTGTTCAGCATGGACGGCGATATCGCGCCGCTGCCGGATCTGCTGGCCCTGGCCGAGCAGTTCGATGCCTGGCTGATCGTCGACGATGCCCATGGTTTCGGCGTGCTGGGCGAGCGGGGGCGCGGCGCGCTGGAGCATTTTCAGCTGCGCAGCGAGCGGCTGATCGTGGTCGGCACCCTGGGCAAGGCCGCCGGCCTGGCCGGCGCCTTCGTCGCGGCTCACGAGACGGTGATCCAGTACCTGCTGCAGGCCGCGCGCACCTATATCTTCACGACCGCCTCGCCGCCGGCCATCGCCCATGCGCTGCAAACCAGCATGGACCTGATCGAAGGCGAGACCGGCGCGCAGCGCCGCGCGGCCCTGATCGATCTGCAGGCGCGGCTGCGCAGCGGCGTGGCCCGTTTGCTGGCGAGCCATCCACGCCTGAACTGGCGCCTGGCCGAATCCGACACCCCCGTGCAGCCGCTGATCATCGGCGGCAATGCCGAGGTGATGCGGCTGGCGGCGGCGCTGGAGGCCCAGGGCCTGCGCGTGCCCGGCATCCGTCCGCCGACCGTGCCCAAAGGCGAGGCGCGGCTGCGCATCACCTTGTGCGCCACGCACACGGCGGCCGATGTCGACCGCCTGCTGACCGCGCTGGAGGCGGAGGCGATCCAATGAAGGGCTTCTTCATCACCGGCACCGACACCGAGATCGGCAAGACCGCGATCACGGCCGGCCTGACCCATGTCTGGCAGCAGGCCGGACAGCGCGTCGCGCCTATCAAGTCGCTGGCCGCAGGGCAGGCTCAGGATGACCAGGGGCGCTGGGTCAACGAGGATGTCAGCCAGCTGCACGCTGCGCAGACCCTGGGCCTGAGTCTTGACGAGGTGGGCCCGCTGCAGCTGCGCACCGCCTGTGCCCCGCATATCGCTGCGCGGCTGGAGGGCCGCAGCATCGAGCGGGGCGCCCTGCTGGCCGCGATCCGCAGCACCGCCACCAAGGCCGATCTGGTCTTGGTGGAGGGCGTCGGCGGCTTTCGCGTACCGCTCACCGAGGCCTGGGACACCGCCGACCTCGCGGTTGACCTGGCCCTGCCCGTCGTGCTGGTCGTCGGCCTGCGGCTGGGCTGCATCAACCATGCCTTGTTGACGGCCGAAGCCATCCGCGCCCGTGGCCTCGTGCTGGCCGGCTGGGTGGCCAACACGGTGGACCCTGCTTTTGGTCATGTGGCCGACAATCTCGCGGCGCTGGCGGCCGGCCTGCAAGTGCCTTGCTGGGGCCATGTGCCTCGGCTTCCCGATCCGACTCCCGCGGCCGTGGCCGCGCACCTCAAAGACTTTCCCCTATGAACCAGATCCAAACCCTGACGCCGACCACCGACGCCGACCGCCGCAACGCCAAGCCCTGGACCGTCAACGAGGTCGCGGCCCTGTTCGAGCTGCCCTTCAACGACCTGCTGTTCCGCGCCCAGACCGTGCACCGCGAGCATTTCGATGCCAATGCGGTGCAGCTGTCCACGCTCTTGTCGATCAAGACCGGTGGCTGCGAGGAGGACTGCAAGTACTGCCCGCAATCGGCCCATTTCGACACCGGGCTGAAGGCCGAGAAGCTGCTGCCCTTGGACGAGGTGCTTGAAGCCGCTCGTGCCGCCAAGGCCAATGGCGCGACGCGCTTTTGCATGGGCGCGGCCTGGCGCGCGCCCAAGGAGCGCCATCTGGAGCAGATCGGCGACATGGTGCGCGAGGTCAAAGCCATGGGTCTGGAGACCTGCTTGACCGCCGGCATGCTGGCCGATGGCCAGGCCGAGCAACTGCGCGAGGCCGGCCTGGACTATTACAACCACAACCTCGACACCGCCCCCGAGTTCTACGGCCAGATCATCACGACCCGCACCTACCAGGACCGGCTCGACACGCTGGACCGCGTGCGCGGCGTCGGCCTGAAGGTCTGCAGCGGCGGCATCGTCGGCATGGGCGAGACCCGCCGCCAGCGCGCCGGCCTGATCGTGCAGCTGGCCAATCTGGACCCCTATCCCGAGTCGGTGCCGATCAACAACCTGGTCCAGGTCGAAGGCACGCCGCTGGCCGGCACCGCCGCGCTGGACCCCTTCGAGTTCGTGCGGACGATCGCGGTGGCGCGGATCACGATGCCGAGGGCGATGGTGCGGCTGTCGGCCGGTCGCGAGGAAATGCCGGAATCGCTGCAGGCGATGTGTTTCCTGGCAGGGGCGAATTCGATGTTCTATGGCGACAAGCTGCTGACGACCAGCAATCCGCAGGCGGAGAAGGACAGGGCGCTGCTGGATCGCTTGGGCATGCGCTGCGCGACCGAGGCGGAGTTGTCATCGCCGTCGGCTGAGGCATGTGAAAGCAAGGCTTGCACGGCGCATTGAGGCGAGCGAACGGCTGGTCTGTTGAGTGATGAAACACTTCAGGGAGTCAAAGATGAAAACTGAAATCGTTCATTCCTTGACCAGTACCTTTGAAGGCCACGCGCAGCAGACCGACGGCGGGGTCGAGTACTGGCTTGCTCGCGATCTGCAGTTTTTGCTTGGCTATGCGGAATGGCGGAATTTCGGTGCCGTCATTGCCAAGGCCAGGATCGCTTGCGAAGTGTCCGGGCACCCGGTGTCCGACCATTTTGTTGCCGTCAACAAAATGGTCGAGCTGGGCTCGGGCAGCCAGCGTGAGGTGGACGACATCATGCTCACGCGTTACGCCTGTTACCTGATCGCTCAGAACGGGGACTCGAAGAAGCAGGAAATCGCTTTCGCGCAAACCTACTTTGCCATCCAGACTCGGCGGGCGGAGCTCATCGAGCAGCGCCTGCTTGATGCAGAGCGCATCTCGGCACGCCGAAAGCTCAGCGCCACCGAAAAGGAACTCTCGGATGTGATCTACGAGCAATCGGGCGGCAATCAGGACTTCGCCCTGATCCGTAGCAAGGGCGATCAGGCCCTGTTCGGAAAATCCACGCAGGCGATGAAGGCGCAGTGGAAAGTCCCCGAGAGCCGGCCGCTGGCCGACTTCGCGCCCACCATCGTCCTCAAGGCGAAGGACTTCGCCGCCGAGATCACGATCTTCAATGCCCGTGAGCATCGGATGGCGAGTGAGGGCGCCATCTCCCAAGAACACGTCACCAATAACGAAGCCGTGCGCAAGACCCTGCTCGACCGGGGCATTCGACCCGAGAGCCTGCCGGCCGCAGAGGATGTGAAGAAGGTGGAGCGCCGCCTAGCGTCCGAGGACAAGAAGTCCCTGAAGAATCCCGATGGTCTGGACTCATGACCATGGACCGACAAGCCAACAAGCAAGCAATGACTGGAGACCTGCCATGTTCAAGAAAATCCTGATCGCGAATCGCGGCGAAATCGCCTGCCGTGTCGCGGCTACCGCCCGGCGCTTGGGGCTAAAGACCGTGGCGGTGTACTCCGAGGCCGACGCCCGCGCCAAGCATGTGCAGGCCTGCGACGAGGCGGTGCTGATCGGCGGCCCGGCGCCGCGCGACTCCTATCTGCAATGGCAGCGCATCCTCGATGCTGCCAAGGCGACCGGCGCCGAAGCGGTCCACCCGGGCTATGGTTTTCTGAGCGAGAACGAGGAGTTCGCGACCGCGTGCAAGAACTCAGGTCTGGTCTTCATCGGCCCGCCGGCCTCGGCCATCCAGGCCATGGGTCTGAAGGCGGAGTCCAAGCGCTTGATGGAGGCGGCCGGCGTGCCGCTGGTGCCGGGCTATCACGGCGCCGACCAGGACCCCGCGCTGCTCAAGCGCGAGGCCGAGCGCATCGGTTTTCCTGTGCTGATCAAGGCCAGCGCCGGCGGCGGCGGTAAGGGCATGCGGGCGGTGCTGAAGGCCGAGGAATTCGATGCGGCGCTGGCCTCCTGCAAGCGCGAGGCGATCAACAGCTTCGGTGACGATGCGGTGCTGATCGAGCGCTATGTGCAAAAGCCCCGCCATATCGAGATCCAGGTCTTCGGCGACACCCAGGGCGACTGCGTCTATCTGTTCGAGCGCGACTGCTCGGTGCAGCGCCGCCACCAGAAGGTGCTGGAAGAGGCGCCCGCGCCCGGCATGACGGCCGAGCGCCGCGCCGAGATGGGCCATGCCGCCGTGGCTGCGGCGAAAGCGGTGGGCTATGTCGGCGCTGGCACGGTGGAGTTCATCTGTGAGCAGGACGGGCGTTTCTATTTCATGGAGATGAACACCCGGCTGCAGGTCGAGCATCCGGTGACCGAAGCGATCACCGGCCAGGATCTGGTCGAGTGGCAGCTGCGCGTGGCCTCGGGCGAGCCACTGCCGCTGAAGCAGGATCAGCTGCGCATGCACGGCCATGCGATCGAAGCCCGCATCTGCGCCGAGAACCCCGAGGCCGGTTTCCTGCCGGCCACCGGCAGCTTGAGCGTGGCGCGCTGGCCGGCCCATGTCAGCTTCCAGCGCGGCGATGTGCGGATCGACTCGGGCGTCGGCGAGGGCGATGCGATCAGCCCCTTCTACGACTCGATGGTGGCCAAGCTGATTGTCTGGGGCGAGGATCGGGCCCAGGCGCTGGCCCGTCTCGATGCGGCGCTGCGCGACACGCACATCGTCGGCCTGCAGACCAATGTGGCCTTTCTGCGCCGCTGCGCCTCGACGGACTCGTTCACCCAGGCCGATCTGGACACCGGCCTGATCGAGCGCGAGCGCGCCGCACTGTTCGAGCAAGCGGGCCTGCCGCTGACCATCGCTGCGGCGGCCGTCGTCGCCCATACCTTGGCCCATGAGGCGAGCCTGCAGACCAGCGACCCCTGGAGCCGCCGCGACGGCTGGCGCATGTATGGCGCCTCGGCGCGCCGCTTCGATCTGGAGACTGGGGGGACTCATCACGAGGTGCTGCTGTCGCGCCATCACCATGGCGGCATGCAGCTGACCGTGGAAGGTCAGGCGCACGCTTTTGCCGTCAACTCCGCCAGCCTGGAAAGCCACGAACTGCTGCTCGGCGAAGGCTTGGACCAGCAGCGCGTGATGGTCAAGACCTACGCGCTGGGCGAGCAGGTGGCGGTGTTCGCGCCCCAGGGCTCGGCGCTGCTGACCGAGATCGACCCGATTGCCCATGCCGGCGAAGGGGCCGCCGAGGCCGGCCGACTGACGGCGCCGATGCCGGGCAAGATGGTGTCCTTCCTGGCCCAGCCCGGCGACACCGTCACCAAGGGCCAGGCGTTGGCGGTGATGGAGGCGATGAAGATGGAACACACGATCAATGCGCCGCGTGACGGCGTGGTGGCCGAGTTGCTGTTTGCCGTCGGTGACCAGGTCGGTGATGGTGCCGAACTCTTGCGACTGGAGTAATCACAATGAGCCTGCCCAATCGAGTCACCCTCGTCGATGTCGGCCCGCGCGACGGCCTGCAGAACGAGAAGCAGCCGGTGTCCACCGAGCACAAGGCCACGCTCGTGCACATGCTGCAGGACGCCGGTCTGAAGGAAATCGAGGTCACCAGCTTCGTCTCGCCGAAGTGGGTGCCGCAGATGGCCGACAACGCCGAGGTGATGGCGGCGATCACGCGCAGGCCCGGCGTGCGCTACAGCGTCTTGACGCCGAATATGAAGGGCCTGGAAGCCGCGCTGCCGACGAAACCCGACGAGATCGTCGTGTTCGCCGCCGCCAGCGAAGCCTTCTCGCAGAAGAACATCAACTGCTCGATCGCCGAGAGCATAGCCCGCTTCGCGCCCGTGGTGGCCGCCGCGCACGAGGCCGGCATCAAGGTGCGCGGCGCGCTGTCCTGCGCGCTGGGCTGCCCGTACGAGGGTGAGATCAGCGCCGACCAGGTGGAGCGCGTGGTGCAGCTGATGAAGAGCATCGGCGTCGACCATATAGGCGTGGCCGACACGATCGGCGTCGGCACGCCGCGCAAGGTGCAGGCCGCGATGGAGCGGGCGCTCAAGCATTACCCGCTGGTCGAGGTCAGCGGACATTTCCATGACACCTATGGCCAGGCGCTGAGCAATATCTACGCCTGCCTGGAGCTGGGCGTGCATACATTCGATGCCAGCGTCGCGGGCCTGGGCGGCTGCCCCTATGCCAAGGGCGCGACCGGCAATGTCGCGACCGAGGACGTGCTCTTCATGCTCAACGGTCTGGGCATAGAGACCGGCATCGACATCGACAAGCTGGTCGATGCCAGCGCCTACATCTCCAGCGCGCTGGGCCGCCCGCCGGTGGCCCGCGTCGCGCGGGCCTTGCTGGCCAAGCGGGCGGGCTGATCCAGATCAAGACGGCCGGTACCACGGCCAGGGACACTGCCGAGCAGGATCCTCTTGCTCAGGAGTGTTGCCATGACGGAGAAGATGAAGGCTGCGGTGGTCCGTGAGTTCGGCCGTCCGCTGGACATCGACGAGGTGGATGTGCCCGAGGTGCCGCCGGGCCAGGTGCTGGTCAAGGTGGTGGCCAGCGGGGTCTGCCACACCGATCTGCACGCGGCCGAGGGCGACTGGCCGGTCCGGCCCAGCCTGCCCTTCATCCCGGGCCATGAGGGCGCTGGCTATGTGGCGCGGGTCGGGGCCGGCGTCAAGTTCCTGAAGGAGGGCGACCGGGTCGGTGTGCCCTGGCTGCACACCAGCTGCGGCCATTGCGAGCATTGTCTGGGCGGCTGGGAAACCTTGTGCGACGGCCAGCAGATGACCGGCTACACGGTCAACGGCGGCTTTGCCGAGTACGTGCTGGCCGACCCCGGCTATGTCGGCCATCTGCCGGCAGGGCTGGACTTCGCGCCGGCCGCGCCGGTGTTGTGCGCCGGCGTCACCGTCTACAAGGGCCTGAAGGTGCTGGACTGCAAGCCCGGTGACTGGATCGCGATCTCGGGCATCGGCGGCCTGGGCCATATGGCGGTGCAGTATGCGAAAGCGATGGGCTTTCATGTGATCGCCGTCGATGTGGCCGAGGACAAGCTGCAGCTGGCCCGCGAGCTCGGTGCCGAGCTGTGCCTCAACGCGGCCACGGGCGACCCGGTGGCCGAGGTGCAGAAGCAGCTGCGCGGCGCCCATGGCGTGCTGGTCACCGCGGTGTCGCGCAGCGCCTTCGCCCAGGGGCTCGCGATGCTGCACAAGCGCGGCACCATGTCCCTCGTCGGCCTGCCGCCGGGCAGCTTCGAGCTGCCCATCTTCGATATGGTGCTCAATGCCAAGACCGTGCGCGGCTCCATCGTCGGCACCCGGCTGGACCTGCAGGAGGCGCTGCAGTTCGCCGGTGAAGGCAAGGTCAGCGCGCACTACTCGAGCGACAAGATCGAGAACATCAACCACATCTTCGCCGCGATGAAGCAGGGCCGCATCGACGGCCGGGTGGTACTGGAAATCTGAGCGGCGCCTGCGCCGGCCAGGGCTGTGCGTCGCGCGCACGCCGGCAACTCGGCTTAAGACCGCCTTCATCATTCGCCCCCCAGAATCGGCGCCACGCCAGCTGGCCCATCCGGCTGCGGCTCAGTCCCGGCACAGACCGGACGAAGCCGACAGGACGCCGAACAGAACATCAGGGGGAGATGCTTCGATGAAGCACAACAAGGCTCTTAGCCCTTGCGGCGGGGCAGGACCGAGCGCGCTCGCTGCGGCGCTTTTGCTGGCCGCCTGCGGCGGCGGCGGTGGCAGCGATACGCCGCCCCCGCCACCCGTGACCGAGCCCGTGGGCATCGACAAGGCCTTGCTGCGCCAGCAGGTCGAGGTCTTCTTGGCCGAGCAGAAGGCCAGGATAGATGCGACCGATTGCCGCCAGAGCCAGACCGGTCCCTGCGAGCCGCTCACGGACATCCGCTTTTCCCAGGGTCAGGCCTTGCCCACCAAGCTGCGTGCCGACCAGACCATCCTGCTGATCGATGATGGCATCGGCCATGCCGCCACGCTGCGCTACCGCTCGCGCATGCTGGGCTACTACCGGCTCATCGAGAGCAGCGGCCTGGTGGAGCCCCATGACCCGGTGATTGCGAGCACGCCGCGCTGGGGCGCCGAGCTGCTGCGTGCCATCGACGGCTTTCAGTACCGCGACGCTGCCGCTGATCACCGATTCGGTCTACGGCCTGGACCTCGGTCCCGTGCCCCACGCCACCACCTCCTGGTCGGCGCCCCAGGCCCTGAACCGCTTGATCCACCTGAAGCAGCAGCTCGCCCCGACGATGGCGCCCGCTGCAAGCTGCAGGACCCCGCCTGGCACCGCCAGCAGGAGCTGTTCCGCCAGGGTTGGCTGCCGGCGGACTGGCGCTGGGAGTAGGGACCGAACGGCGACGGGGGTCAGGTCTTGCGTCCAGACAGGACCAGGACTGCGGGCCGGGTATTTTGTAAGCGTCGGTAATCGCGGTCGCCCCTCTCAGGCCCGCCCGCGTTGCCCGAGCACTCAGGTCGACTGAGTGACAAGCAAGAACATCAGGGAGAACTCGATCAATGAAGAGCAATAGAAAACAGACATCAGGCACTGCTGCACGCGCGGGTGCCTGGCCAACGGTGGCGCTGGTGCTTTTGCTGACCGCCTGTGGCGGCGGTGGCGGCGGTGGCGGCGGTGGCGGCGGAGGAGACACCCCAACTCCAACTCCGACACCGACACCGACACCAACACCAACACCAACACCAACACCAACACCAACACCAACACCCACGCCCACGCCCACGCCCACGCCAACGCCAACGCCAACGCCAACGCCGGCCCTGGCTGTCCACTCCCCCTATATCGCCAAGCCCAATGGCTATGACATCGAGTGGCGTCTGCAGGAGGCGGACGCCGCCAAGGCCAGGTCCATGGACGACAAGGCCTACGCGGCGGCGCCGGCCGGCAATGCCCATGGCTGGACCCATCAGGCCAAGCTGCTGGGCTCGGGGCTGTACCGCATCGAGATCAGCCAGGGCCACTTCTATCGCTTCTCCAGCAGCAATGAGTGGTCTGGCAATCTGACGGTCTATGACGCGGCGGGCTACCAGCTCTATGCCGGCCTGGGCGAGCTGGACCGGGTGCATCCGCTTGACGATCCGCTGGCCTACGAGCTGCTGGCCTTGCGCGACGGTGCGGTGTTCGTGAAGGTGGAGGCCAGCGGCGGCGCGATCTCAAGCCTGGTGGACCTGCTGATCGAAACCACCGGCGCCAGCGTCGGCGGCGATGCGCCCCGGCAGATCGACCTGGCCACCCTGGGCCAGGGGGCCGGCGCGGCGCTCGCCCATGCGGCTTTCTTCGGCGGGGCTGGCGCCGATCGCATCACCGGCAAGCCGCGCGCGCCCAACACCATCTTTGCCGGCAGCGGCGACGATGTGATCGAGCTCAAGACCCAGGCCAAGACGCTCTCGCGCGTCGACGGCGGGCTGGCGCGCGACACCTTGATCGTCGGCTTCCCTAGCACCGCCGCGCAGCTCGGCCGCCTCAATGCCTACGGGCCTTACCGCCATCTGGCGCCGAACGGCAGCCTGCCCGACGCCCATGCACTGAGCGGTAGCCCCGACGGGGCCGTCATCATCGTGCGCAGCATCGAGCGGGTGCAGTTCAGCGACAAGACACTGGAGTTCAAGGACCTGCCGGGTTACTGAGCCAAGGTCCGGCCCAGGAAATCCAGTGTCCGCTGCCAGGCCAGCTGCGCGCTGGCCGCATCGAACACCTCGGGCCGCGTGTCGTTGAAGAAGGCATGGTCGGCCGGGTAGCGGTGGATCTCGGTCGGCACCTTCAGCGCGGCGACCAGGCCATCCACCGTCGCCGGCGTGCACCAGTCGTCGCGCTCGGCGAAATGGCCTTGCAGCGGGATGGCGATCCTGGCCGGGTCGGCGAACCCGGCCGGCGGGATGCCGTAGAAGCAGCACGCAGCGGCCAGGCCCGGCAGATGCACGGCGGCCGCGATGCTCAGCGCGCCGCCCATGCAGAAGCCCACGACGCCCACTTTTGCGCCGACCTTGGGGCAGCGCGCCCGCAAATAGCCGAGCGCGCCGGCCAGGTCCTGGTGAGTAGCGTCGCCGAAGTCCAGCCCCGTCATCAGGTGATTGGCTTCGTCGGCGCTGCCGGCAATGCGGCCGCGATACAGATCGGGCGCCAGCGTCGTGAACCCGGCGGCGGCAAAGCGCTGGGCCAGCTCACGGATATGCGGGTTCAGCCCCCACCATTCCTGGATCAGTATCAGCCCGGGCCGGCCCGCGCCGGCCTCGGCCAGCCAGGCGCTGCTCGTGCCGCCGTCGGGGCGCTGGAAATCGATCATCTGTGCCATGCATCTCTCCTTGTCGCTTGGGTGAGCCACCGGTGGGCCAGGCGCTGAGTAGACCTCAAGCCGGCCTGGACAGGCGCGATGGCCGTCAACTTTCGTCGGCGTATCTTGCGGTGCCGGAGCGCCGCGCCGCGAATCTTCAGGCCGCCGGGTAGCTGATCCTCAGCCCCAGTCCGCGCCCGTCCAGCCCATCGACAAAATCCAGCGTCGCGCCCTCGCGTTCGGCGATGCGCTTGACGATGGCCAGGCCCAGGCCGGTGCCTTGCTCGGTGCTGCCGGGCACGCGGTAGAAGCGTTCGAACACCCGCTCGCGCTGGGTCGGCTCCAGGCCGGGTCCGTTATCGCGTACCGTCAGCGCGATGCCAGCGGCCAGCTTGTCAAGGTGCACCTCGACCCGCGCGCCACCCGAGCTGTAGCGGATCGCGTTGTCTACCAGGTTGTCGACCACCGAGCAGAAGCCGCTGCGCTCCAGCAGCGCCTCGTGATGATCGGGTGCCAGCAGCTCCAGCTGGGTGCCGCGCTGGCGGGCCAGCGGGGCCAGCAGCGCGATGCGCTCGCGCAGCAGCGCGGCCGCGTCCAGGCGCTCGGGCTTGAGCGTCTGCACCGTGGTCTCGGCGCGGGCCAGGGTCAGCAGCTGGGCCAGCAGATGCGAGACCCGCGCGATGCCGGCGCGCAGCGCGCCGGCCGCCTCGGCGCGGGCCTGCGGCTCCTGCTCGCTGAGCAGCAGATGGGCTTGCGCGTTGGCGGCCGCCAGCGGCGTGCGCAGCTCGTGCGCCGCATCGGCCAGAAAGCGCCGCTCCGCCTCCAGGCGCTGGCCTTCGCGCAGCAGCAGGCCGTTGAGCGCGCTGACCAGCGGGGCGGTCTCGGTGTAGAGCTTGTCCACCTGCACCGGCGCCAGATCGCCGGCGCCGCGCTTCGCGATGCGCTGGGCCAGCAGGGCCAGCGGGCGCAGGCCGGCGCGCACGCTGAACCAGATCACCAGGCCGTGCCAGAGGAAGACGCCCAGCTGGGACTGCAGGACCAGCCAGAGCACCGGCAGCACCGCGCCGAGGTCGGCTTCGCGAGGCTCGGCGATCAGCAGCACGCGCCCCTGGCCCGGGTCCGCGCGCTGCATCAGCCAGCGCGCGGCCTCGCCCGCCGCAGGTTCCGCGTCCAGCCGGGTGGCCGGGGCGTTGGCGCTGCGATAGAGCAGCCGGCCCTGAGCGTCCCAGACCTGGTAGGCCGGATGCAGGCCCGCGCCCACGTCGTCGCCCAGACCCAGCAGGGCCAGCACCGCGTCGTCGGTGGCCTTCAGGCGCTGCGCCAGCTCGGCCTCGGGGCTGGCCGCGGCGGACACGAGCACCGTGGCCATCTGCTGCAGCCGCTCCTGCACCTCGGTCTCGCCCCAGGCCACGCCGCGCCAGGTCAGCAGCCCGGCCAGCACCAGCCAGGCCACAAAAAGGGCAAACGCCTGCCAGGCGATCAGGCGACCGCTCAGCGAGGCCGGCGCCCAGCGTGCCGCCGGGTTCACGAGGAGGCGGCGCAGGCCGGCGCCTCCAGCACATAGCCGACGCCGCGCACCGTGGCGATCCAGTCATTGCCCAGCTTCTTGCGCAGCTTGTAGACATGGACATCGATGGCATTGCTGTCCAGCAGCTCGCCGCCACCGAGGCCGCGCTCGATCTGCTCGCGCGTCAGCACCCGGCCGGGCTCGGCCGCCAGGGTCAGCAGGATGTCGTACTCGCGCGCCGACAGGGCCACCTCGACCTCGGCCAGCAGCACGCGCCGGCGCGCGGTGTCTATCACCAGCTCGCCGAGCTGCCAGGTGTTGCTGGACTGGCCGCTGTGGCGGCGCAGCAGCGCACGCACCCGCGACAGCAGCTCCTCCATCGCGAAGGGCTTGCCCAGATAGTCGTCGGCGCCGGCGTCCAGCCCCTCGACCCGCTCCTCGACGCTGTCGCGCGCGGTGATCAGCATCACCGGCGTGGCCCGGCCCAGCGCGCGCCACCAGGCCAGCAGCGCCAGCCCGCTCTCGTCGGGCAGGCCGATGTCCAGCAGCAGCAGATCGAAGGGCAGCTCGGCGAGAAAGCGCCGCGCGTCGCCGGCGCTGCGCAGCCACACGACCCGGTGGCCGGCCATGCTCAGCACGCGTTGCAGTGAATGCCCCAGAGGCAGGTCGTCCTCGATCAGAAGAATGCTGGACATGGTGGGTCTGCCCCCTCCTTGGTGGGCCGCGCCGGCAACGGCAGCGGATTCTAGAAGCGCCGCCCGCGCATCGCCGTGGCGGCGCCACCGCAGGCCTTCATCAAGGCTTCATACCGGGCCGCGGCGCTTCATCGCCGCTTCATTGCCGGCTTTGCACACTGACCGGTGTCATCAACTGCGAGACCGAAACCCTCATGAGAGTTAGCCTTGTTCTGCCCCTGGTCCTGCTGGCCGCCTGCGGCCCGGCCACCGCTGCCGACAGCGACTGGCGCTTGCGCGGCGGCGTCGCTGCGCTGGCCCAGCCCAAATACGTCGGCGCCGACAAGCAGCGCCTGCTGGCCGCGCCGTTGATCGAGGCGCGCTGGCGCAAGCAGGTCTTCCTTGGCAGCCTGCGCGGCCTCGGCTACGAGGCCGAGCTGGGCGAGGGCGCCAGCGTCAGCGCCGCGCTGGCCGTCGACACCCATCAGCGCCGCCGCAAGGACGGCCTGCGCGTGCAGGCGCTCGACGAGATCAAGCTGGCGCCGGCGCTGCGCCTGGGTGCCGAGCTGGCGCTGGGGCCGCTGTTCGTCAATGCGGTCAGCAGCACGCGGCTGGGCAAGGACAGCAAGCCTGGCGGGCGCGGCAGCAGCGTGGAGCTCGAAGCCGGCTACGGCCTGCTGCCCGCTCCCGGCCTGGCGCTGGCCTTCGGCGTCTCGGCCAAGCTGATGGATGCCAAGCTGGGCCAGGCCCTGCTGGGCATTAACAGCGCCCAGGCCGCTGCCTCGGGGCTGCGGCCGCACCAGGTCGGCGCCGGCCTGCACAGCCTGGGGGTGTTCGGCCAGGCCAGCTACCAGCTGGGCGCCGACTGGCAGCTGTTCGCCAAGCTGGGTGTCGCCAGCCTGCGCGGCGATGCGGCCGGCAGCCCGCTGGTGCAGCGGAAGAACCAGCCGACCTTGGCCGTCGCAGCCAGCCGCAGCTTCTGAGGCGAGGCCGGGCCATGCACAATGGCTCATGCCCAAAGTCCTGCTCTTCGATGTCTTCGGCACCCTGGTCGACTGGCGCGGCTCGATCGCGGCCGAGCTGCTGCCGCTGCTGGGTCGCGCGCGTGCCGAGGCCTTTGCCGAGGCCTGGCGGGCCCAGTACCAGCCGGCGATGGAGGAGGTCAGGGCCGGCCGGCTGCCCTTCTGCAAGCTCGATGTGCTGCACCGCCGCAATCTGGACCTGGTGCTGAAGGACTTCGGCCTCGATCATCTGGACGAGGCGGCGCGGCGCGAGCTGAACCTGGCCTGGCACCGGCTGGCGGCTTGGCCCGATGTCGGCGCGGCGCTGCAGCGGCTGCGCCGGCGCTTTCACCTCGCGCCCTGCTCGAACGGCAATATCTCGCTGATGGCCGATCTCGCCCGCCTGAACGGCTGGCATTGGGACGCGATCACCGGCGCCGAGCTGGCACGCGATTACAAGCCCAAGGCCAGCGTCTACCTGACGGCCGCGCTGGCCTTCGACGCCGCGCCCGAGGACGCACTGATGGTGGCCGCCCACAGCTCGGACCTGGCCGCTGCCCGGGCCGCCGGCCTGGCCACGGCCTTCATCGCGCGGCCCGATGAGCAAGGCCCGGGGCGCGGCGAGAGCCGGGCCGTCGGGCCGGTCGACTACGAGGCGCAGAGCCTGACCGAACTGGCCGACATGCTGGGCTGCTGATCAGCCCGGGTTGAGCACCTTGGCGACGGGATTGGGCCGCAGCCGGAACGCATCGGGCATGCCCGAGCCCAGCAGCGGGCGCAGATAGAGGCGGAAGGCATCGGTGACGTCGGTGCCGCAGGCAGCGATGAACTCGTCCTCCATCACCCGGGTCTTGCCGGCCACGGCGGCCAGCGGCAGCAGCTCGTAGTCGACCGAGTAGAAGCCGGTGCGCTTGATCGCGACCGAACCGTCGCGGTCGCCGTGGAAGGCGAACTGCACCGCCTTCTCGCCGACCTCGCGGGCCTCGCGCTGGTCGACGTCCGACACACAGCCAATGAAGCTGCGCTGCAGATAGCCGAAGGTGTCGCCGCGCACGCGCTTGATGCCCAGCTTGCTCTTGATCTCCTCGCACAGCAGATCGGCCAGCGCGCCGGTGCCGGAGAGCTGCACATTGCCATGGTCGTCGCGCTCCAGGTCGCGGGCCAGCTGGGCCAGCATCGGGGCGCCGGAGGCGTCGTGGATGCCTTCCGAGACCGCCACCACGCAGCGGCCATGGCGCTCGTACATCGCTTTTACGTCGGCCAGGAAGCGCTCGGTCTCGAACACCCGCTCGGGCAGGTAGATCAGATGCGGGCCGTCGTCGGCGAACTTCTTGCCCAGCGCCGAGGCGGCGGTCAGGAAGCCGGCATGGCGACCCATCACCACGCCCAGATAGACGCCAGGCAGCGCGGCATTGTCCAGATTGGCGCCGGCAAAAGCCTGGGCCACGAAGCGCGCGGCCGAGGGAAAGCCGGGCGTGTGGTCGTTGCCGACCAGGTCGTTGTCTATGGTCTTGGGGATGTGGATGCAGCGCAGCGGATAGCCGGCGGCCGCGGCTTCCTCGGCGACGATGCGCACCGTGTCCGAGGAGTCGTTGCCGCCGATATAGAAGAAGTGGCTGATGCCGTGGGCCTGCAGCACCTTGAAGATCTTGTGGCAGTAGGCAGCGTCGGGCTTGTCGCGGGTCGAGCCCAGCGCCGACGAGGGCGTGCTTGCGACCAGCTCCAGGTTGTGGCTGGTCTCCTGGGTCAGGTCGACAAAGTCCTCGCTGACGATGCCGCGCACGCCGTGCCGTGCGCCATAGACCAGGTCCACCGCACGGCTGCGCCGCGCCTCCAGTACCACGCCCACCATCGACTGGTTGATCACCGCAGTCGGGCCGCCGCCCTGGGCGACGAGGATTTTGCAGGCTGACATCCATCACTCCCTGACTGATTTGCCGTGGCGCCGATTGTGGCCCAAAGCCCGGCCGCGGTGCGCTCAGCGAGCGCTTTGGGCGCTCTGCGTAGCGGGGCGCCGTATGAAGGGTAACAAGGGGTTTTTTCATGCGAGCCGCAGGCCCGCAATGGTCGCCTACTGGCTGCAGGAACCCCAACGCAGAAAGCCCCTGATGAACTTAGACCAGATGAAGATATCGACCCGACTGGGTCTCGGATTTGGCGCGATGGCTGCGCTGATCCTGCTGCTGGGCCTGCTGGCCTGGGCCAAGCTGGACGCGATGGACAGCCACTTCAAGCTGGCGATGGAAGACCGCTATCCCAAGGTCA
Source organism: Burkholderiales bacterium C2 (assembly GCA_005503085.1). Lineage (GTDB taxonomy): Bacteria > Pseudomonadota > Gammaproteobacteria > Burkholderiales > Burkholderiaceae_C > Roseateles_E. The sequence goes on from SCOI01000003.1 coordinate 68,950, forward strand.
AGGCCTTCAACTCGATCAAGGCCACCAACAGCCAGGTGGCGCTGTCGCTGCGCAATCTGGCCCTCATGACCGAGCCGGCCGACATTGAGGCCGAGTTCGCCCTGATCGACGCTGCCTCCAAGTCGACCGGCGCCACCATCGACGCGATGGCCAAGATCATGACGACGCCGGGCGGCAAGGCCGGCATCGCCAAGCTCAACGAGGCCCGGGCCGCCTACCGGGTCGAGCGCGAGAAGGTCACCAAGGCCTTGCGCGCCGGCGATGTCGAGACCGCCAAGGCCGTGCTGCTGAAGGACATGAAGCCCAAGCAGCAGGCCTATATGGCGGCGGCCGATGAGCTGATCACGCTGGGCAACAAGCTGATGGACCTGTCCAGCCAGCAGGCCGAGCAGGAGGCGCGCAGCGCCAAGCTGCAGATGGGGCTGCTCATCGGCGCGGCGCTGGGCCTGGCGCTGGGCCTGAGTTGGTGGCTGATCCGTTCGATCACCGGCCCGCTCAACGAGGCCGTGCAGGTGGCCAGCGGCGTGGCCGCCGGCGATCTGTCGCTGCCGATCTCGGCCGGCGGCAGCAACGAGACCGGCCGCCTGCTGAACGCGTTGCGCGAGATGCAGGCCCGCTTGTCGGCCATCGTGCGCGAGGTGCGCGATGGCGCCGAGAGCGTCGCCACCGCCTCGGCCCAGATCTCCTCGGGCAACCACGATCTGTCGGCCCGCACCGAGCAGCAGGCCTCGGCGCTGGAGGAGACCGCCGCGTCGATGGAGCAGCTGGGCAGCACGGTCAAGGGCAATGCCGACAATGCCCAGCAGGCCAATCAGCTGGCGCTGGCCGCCTCCCAGGTGGCGGGCCAGGGCGGCGACGCGGTCAGCCAGGTGGTGGGCACGATGCGCGAGATCAGCGACAGCTCGAAGAAGATCGCCGACATCATCGGCGTGATCGACGGCATCGCCTTCCAGACCAATATCCTGGCCTTGAATGCGGCGGTCGAGGCGGCCCGCGCCGGCGAGCAGGGCCGCGGCTTCGCGGTCGTCGCCAGCGAGGTGCGCTCGCTGGCCGGGCGCTCGGCCGAGGCGGCCAAGGAGATCAAGTCGCTGATTAGCGCCAGCGTCGAGCGGGTCGAGCTGGGCAGCAGCCAGGTGGACCGCGCCGGCAGCACCATCGAGGAGGTGGTGGCCTCGATCCGCCGCGTCACCGACATCATGGGCGAGATCAGCGCTGCCAGCAGCGAGCAGAGTTCGGGCGTGGCCCAGGTCGGCGAGGCCGTCACCCAGATGGACCGTGCCACGCAGGAGAATGCCGCGCTGGTCGAGGAATCGGCCGCCGCGGCCGAGAGCCTGAAGCAGCAGGCCCAGCAGCTGGTGCAGGCGGTCGCGGTATTCCGGCTGCGCTGAGATAAGCCGAGCTAATGCCTATGAAGCGGCGCGAATGCCGCTTCACAGCAGGGCCGGGCGGTCGTACAAGACGGGCTCCCAACACAAGATCCGGAGACCCTCATGCGCATCGGCTGCCCCAGCGAGATCAAGAACCATGAGTACCGTGTCGGCCTGACGCCGGCCAGCGTGCGCGAGCTCAGCGCACGCGGCCACCAGGTGCTGGTACAGGCCGGCGCCGGCGCGGCGATCGGGCTGAGCGACGCGCAGTATCTGGCCGCCGGCGCGCGGCTGGCGCCGGACGCGGCCGAGGTGTTCGCCTGGGCCGAGATGATTGTCAAGGTCAAGGAGCCGCAGCCGCAGGAATGCGCGCTGCTGCGCGAGGGCCAGATCCTCTACACCTATCTGCATCTGGCACCCGATCCCGAGCAGGCGACGGCGCTGCAGCGCTCCGGCGCGGTCTGCATCGCCTACGAGACCATCACCGGGCCCGGCGGCGGCCTGCCGCTGCTGGCGCCGATGAGCGAGGTGGCGGGGCGCATGGCCATCCAGGCCGGCGCTGCGCATCTGGAGAAGAGCAAGGGCGGCATGGGCGTGCTGCTGGGCGGGGTGCCGGGTGTGGCCCCCGGCCATGTGGTCATCATCGGCGCCGGCGTGGTCGGCAGCCATGCGCTGCAGATGGCGGTGGGCCTGGGCGCGCGCGTCACGGTGCTGGACCGCAATGTCGACGCGCTGCGCCGGCTCGACCTGGTCTATGGCAACCGCATCACGACCCTGTTCTCCAGCGCACAAGCCCTGGAGGACGCGGTGCTGGCGGCCGATCTGGTGATAGGCGGGGTGCTGATCCCGGGCGCGGCCGCGCCCAAGCTGGTGACGCGGGCCATGGTGGCGCAGATGCGCCAGGGCGCGGTGCTGGTGGATGTGGCGATCGACCAGGGCGGCTGCTTCGAGACCTCGCATGCCACGACCCATGCCGAGCCGACCTTTGTCGTCGATGGCGTGGTGCACTACTGCGTCGCCAATATGCCCGGCGCGGTGGCCCGCAGCTCGACGCTGGCGCTGAACAACGCCACCATCGCCCATGCCCTCGCGCTGGCCGACAAGGGCTGGCGCCGCGCGATGGCGGACAACCCCCATCTGCTGGCCGGCCTGAATGTGGCGGCCGGCCACATCACCCATGCGGCGGTGGCTGCGGCACTGGGCCGTGAGCATGTGGCGGCCGAGCGCCTGCTGGTCGCCCAGTGAGGGAAAACGCGGTAAGGTTGGGGCAGTGTTCAACCCACCAGGAGAGGTTCATGATCGAAACCCAGCAAAGCCAGAAAGACCGTCTGATGAGCGATCTGCATGCCGTCGTGGCCGAGGCCGAGAGTCTGCTGCGGGCCACGGCCGGCCAGGCCGGTGAAGGCGCCAGCGAGATGCGCGCCAAGGTGCAGGCCAGCCTGGACCGCGCCAAGCGCAATCTGCATGACTTGCAGGACGCTGCGGTCGAGAAGGCGCGCGCTGCCGGCCGTGCCACCGATGCCTATGTGCACGACAACCCCTGGCAGGCCATGGGCGTGGCCGCCGGCGTGGGCCTCTTGCTGGGCCTGCTGATCAGCCGGCGCTGACCTGCAAGGGCAGGCCCGGTGCCCGGGTCTGCTGCATCCAGGACTCCAGCTGCTCGGCCGGCATCGGCCGGGCAAACAACCAACCCTGACCCTCGTGGCAGCCCAGCGCCAGCAACTGCTGGCGCTGCTGCTCGGTCTCCACGCCCTCGGCGATCACGGTCAGCCCGAGGCCGCGGCCCAGGTTGATGACCATTTGCGCGATCGTCAGGCCGGCGCTGGAGTTCTGCGCCTCGCGCACGAAGGCGCGGTCGATCTTGAGCCGCTCGACATCGAGCTGGCGCAGGTGGCTAAGGCTGGAGAAGCCGGTGCCGAAGTCGTCGATCGCCACCGTCGCGCCGCTGCGCTTGATGTCGGCCAGCAGATGCAGCACCAGCTCGGTGTCCTCCATCGCCATCGACTCGGTGATCTCCAGCTCCAGATTCATCGCATTGACGCCGCTGTCCTGCAGCGCGCTGTTGAGGCTGGCGACAAAGCCGGGATGGCGGAACTGGGCCAGCGAGATATTCACGCACATGCGGAAATCGCTATAGCCCTGGTCTTCCATGCGCTTGAGCTGATGGCAGGCGGTGCGCAGCACAAACTCACCGATGCTGATGATCAGCCCGCTCTGCTCGGCCAGCGGGATGAACTGGTCGGGCGGCACGAACTTGCCGTCCTCGGTGCGCCAGCGCAGCAAGGCCTCGGCACCGAGCGGCAGCGCGCTGGCCAGATCGACCTGGGGCTGGTAGACGACGAACAGCCGGTTCTCCTCGAAGCCGGCGCGCAGACCCTTGAGCAGCTTGAAGCGCTCGCGCGCATCGGTGCCCATGGCCGGCGAGAAATACTGCGAGGCGCCACGGTGCTGCTGCTTGGCACGCTTGAGCGCGATCTGCGCGTCCAGAAGCAGCTCGGAGCCCACCGAGGAGGACTCGGCCAGCCGCACCAGGCCGGTGGTGGCCGAGATCTGCAGGCGCTCGCCGGCCACATCGAAGGGCTCGGCAAAGACCGCGCGGATGCTGTCGCTGTTGACCACCGCCTCGGGCCCCATCAGGCCGAACACATCGGCGGCGACGCGGGCCATCGAGGTGTTCAGGCCCAGGGTCTCGCCCAGGCGCAGCGCCACCGACTGCAGCACCTGGTCGCCAAAGCCGTGGCCGAAGGCGTCGTTGACGTCGGAGAAATCGTCCAGATCGATCAGCGCCAAGGTGATGCCGGCCGGGTCCTTCAGGTTCTGGTCCAGCAGCTCGATGAAGCGCACCCGGTTGGGCAGGCGCAGCAGCTGGTCGCTGTAGGCGTGGTCCAGCAGCTGGCTGTAGAGCATCACGTTCTCGAAGCCGACGACGATGTTGGAGCAGAAGGCGCGCAGCAGCTGCAGCTCCATGGCATCGAGCTCGCGGCCCACATCGACCAGGGCCGCCATCGAGCGGCCGCTGGCCAGCCCGAAGTACAGGCAGGTGCCGTTCTCGAACAGATGGCGGCGCTGCTGCAGGCAGCGCTGCAGGCGCTCGCGCACCGTGACCACCTGGACCGAGGCCAGCGGCGCATTGATCAGGCCGCTGTACTGACCGGCCGCCGCGACGATACGCACATCGCCGAGCTTGCCGCCGGCATCGGTGCCGGCCTGGGCGCAGACCAGGCCTTCGGGCAGGATGCCCAGCAAGGCACAGAGCTGGGTCACCACGCCCTCGGCGAAGCGGTGCAGGCCGCGCAGCCGGCTCAGCTCGGTGCTGGCCTCGACAATCATCTCCAGGCCCTGGCGATTCGCCTCCAGCGCGCAGATCTGCTTGTAGGAGCGGATCGCGGCGGTCAGCACCGTGTAGAGCCGGGTGCGGGTCAGCTCGGACTTGGTCTTGTAGTCGTTGATGTCATAGGCCTGCACCGTCTCGATCTCGGGTGCATAGCCGGGCTGGCCGGTGCGCAGCACGATGCGCACCGCATGCTGGTTCAACTCCTCGCGGATCTGGCGCACCAGCTGCAGACCGGCATTCTCGGACTCCATCACCACATCGAGCAGCACCACCGCCAGCTCATGCTCCTGACTCATCAAGGCGCGCGCCTGCGAGGCCGAGCTGGCGTGCAGGAAGATCAGCGGTCGGCCTTCGATCTTCAGGCCCTGCATGGCCAGCTCGGTGGCCTTGTGAACATCGGCATCGTCGTCGACGATCAGTACCCGCCAGGGGCTGAGCGGCTCTTGGCCGGCCTGGTCTGCACCTTCCGGATGGTCCAGAAACTCCAGCAGATCGTCCTCTGGAGCGCTGGCTGGATGCATGTTGTCGGGCATGGGTTGGATCCTGTGCTGCCGCTCTGTGGCGGCAATCTCCTAGATTAGGGGAAGAATGGCAGGCCGCACATCGGCGCTATCGCTCTTGACCGTTTGTGCCCGTTATAGACGATTTGCCGCCGCACCCTGCGACGATCTAGCAACAACCGGGGCGCGGCGCCGTGATATTGCCGCTAAGCTGGCCGGCAAGTGAAGACCAAGGAGATGGCATGGACAACAAGAACGAGGCGGACGCAGCGCCGAGCGGTGGGCTGATCGGGGCCTTGCAGCGCCTGGGCGAACACGGCCTGGAGCTGCTGCAGGTGCGGCTGTCCCTGCTGGGCACCGAGCTGGAGGCCGAGAAGCTGCGCCTGCTGACCGCCTTGCTGCGGGCCTTGCTGGCCCTGGTGCTGGTGGCCTTGGCCCTGGGCCTGCTGAGTGTCGCGCTGGTGCTGCTATGCCCCGATCCCTGGCGCTGGCTGGCGGCCTTGCTGCTGGGCCTGGTTTATGTCGGCGGGGCCTACGGCCTGTGGCAGAAGGCGCGGGAGCAGATGAGCACGCCGGGCGGCTTGTTCGCGGCCAGCGTGGCCGAGCTGGCGCGCGATCGCGACGCGCTGAGGGGCTCCTGATGTTCAGCCTGGCCGAGGCGCGGATCCGCCAGCGCCAGCTCGAGCTGCGGCTGCGCAGCGCCGAGCTGCGCGCCGCCCTGCAGCAGGACGGGCGGGCGCTGCAGACGCCGCTGCTCTGGGCCGACCGCGGCCTGCAGGCCTGGGTCTGGCTGCGCGGCGTGCCCTGGACGGGCCGGCTGCTCGCCAGCGGGGCGGCGCTGCTGCTGTTGCGTCGGCCGAGCCGGCTGCTGGGCCTGGCGGCCCGGGGCTTTGGCTGGTGGCGGCTCGGGCAGCGGCTGCTGGCGCTGTGGCGCCGGCGGCCCCCACCGCCGACCTGAACTCAACGCCCCGGCTTGGCCTTCCTGACGGCGGGCCGAGGCGGGCGGCTGCCGGTGTCACGCGGCGGCAGGCCGGTGTGCTGGGTCAAGATCTGACCCTTGAGCGGCGGGGTGCGCGCGGCCTGCTTGGCCAGCGGCTTGGCGACCGAGGTCTTGACACCGGTCGGCGTCGAGTTCTTGCGCCGCGCGCTCTCGTAGCTGCCATCGGTGACCGGCTGGAAGGTCGGGATCAGGTGGTGCTTGCCATTGCCGATCAGGTCGGCCCGACCCATGGTCTTCAGCGCCTCGCGCAGTAGCGGCCAGTTGTTGGCATCGTGATAGCGCAGAAAGGCCTTGTGCAGGCGGCGGCGGCGGTCGCCGCGCACGATGTCCACCGTCTCGCTGTCGTGGGTGACCTTCTTCAGCGGGTTCTTGTTCGAGTGGTACATGGCCGTGGCCGTCGCCATCGGGCTGGGGTAGAAGGTCTGCACCTGGTCGGCGCGGAAACCGTTCTTCTTCAGCCAGACCGCCAGATTCATCATGTCCTCGTCCGAGGTGCCCGGGTGGGCGGCGATGAAATAGGGGATCAGGTACTGCTTCTTGCCGGCCTCCTCGCTGGCCTGCTCGAACATCTTCTTGAACTTGTCGTAGGTACCGATGCCCGGCTTCATCATCTTGGACAGCGGCCCACCCTCGGTGTGCTCGGGCGCGATCTTCAGATAGCCGCCAACATGGTGGGTCACAAGCTCCTTGACGTACTCGGGTGACTGGATCGCCAGGTCGTAGCGCAGGCCCGAGCCGATCAGGATCTTCTTGACGCCTCTCAAGGCCCGCGCGCGGCGGTACATCTTGATCAGCGGGTCGTGATTGGTGTTCAGGTTGGGGCAGATGCCGGGATAGACGCAGCTGGGCTTGCGGCAGGCGGCCTCGATCTCGGGCGACTTGCAGCCGATGCGGTACATATTCGCCGTGGGCCCGCCGAGGTCGGAGACCACGCCGGTGAAGCCCTTGACCTTGTCGCGCATCTCCTCGATCTCGCGGATCACCGAGTCTTCCGAACGGCTCTGGATGATGCGGCCCTCGTGCTCGGTGATCGAGCAGAAGGTGCAGCCGCCGAAGCAGCCGCGCATGATGTTGACCGAGAAGCGGATCATCTCCCAGGCCGGGATCTTGGTCTCGCCCTCATGGCTGCCGCTTGCGTCGGCATAGCTGGGATGCGGCGCGCGGGCATAGGGCAGGTCGAAGACATGGTCCATCTCGGCCGTGCTCAGCGGGATCGGCGGCGGATTGATCCACAGATCGCGTTCACCATGGCGCTGCACCAGCGCGCGGGCATTGCCCGGATTGGTCTCCAGATGCAGCACGCGGTTGGCATGGGCATAGAGCACCGGGTCGCTCTTGACCTGCTCATAGGCCGGCAGGCGGATCACGGTCTTGTCGCGCGGCGGCAGCGCGAGCTTGCCGGTCCGATGGATCGTGATCGGCTTGGGTGCCGCCGGGTCGGCTGCGGCGCCATTGCTGGCACAGGATGCGCCTTGATCAGCGGCGGTCTCCTCGATGGTCTGGTAGGGGCTGATCAGCTCATCGATGCGGCCGGGCGTGTCGACCGAGGTCGAGTCGAGCTGGAACCATTCGTGCGATGTCGGATCGTCGGTGCGGCGCATGAAGGCGGTGCCGCGCACATCGGTCAGGCTCTCGATCGGCTCGCGCCGCGCCAGCCGGTGGGCAATCTCGACGATGGCGCGCTCGGCATTGCCATAGACCAGCAGATCGGCCTTGGCATCGACCAGGATGGAGCGGCGCACCTTGTCGCTCCAGTAGTCGTAATGCGCGATGCGGCGCAGCGAGGCCTCGATGCCGCCGATCACGATGGGCACCTCGTTCCAGGCTTCCTTGCAGCGCTGGGTGTAGACCAGCGTGGCGCGGTCGGGCCGCTTGCCGCCCTGGCCGCCGGGCGTGTAGGCGTCGTCGGAGCGGATCTTGCGATCGGCCGTGTAGCGGTTGATCATCGAATCCATATTGCCGGCCGCCACGCCAAAGAACAGATTCGGTTTGCCCAGCGCCTTGAAGGGGTCGACGCTCTGCCAGTCGGGCTGGGCGATGATGCCGACCCGAAAGCCCTGCGCCTCCAGCGTGCGGCCGATCACCGCCATGCCGAAGCTGGCGTGGTCCACATAGGCGTCGCCGGTGACGATGATGATGTCGCAGCTGTCCCAGCCCAGTTGGTCCATCTCGGCCCGGCTCATCGGCAGGAACGGTGCCGGCCCGAAGCGCTTGGCCCAGAACGGGCGGTAGGCCGTCAGGGCCTTGTTGGGCTTGGGCGGGGCGATGGTGGTGTGGGCGGACATGGCGGTGGGGCTGGCGGGCAACCCGCTATTGTCCTTGACCTGGGGCAAACCCGGTCATTGCCAATGCAATTCAAGGGGATTGCCGGTGTATTTATTCCGCCTGCCGGGCGTTGCTGCAGGCGCCGGCCAGTCCCAGCCGGGCGTGCTCGGCCTCGCTGAGCGGCGGCAGCAGCCCCGCATCGTTGCCGCGGGCCAGGCTGCCGAGAAAGCCCTCGATGGCGGTCTGGCCGACCTCGATCAGGTCGAAGCCGTCCTGATCGATCACCCACTGATGCAGCAGCCCGTCGACCAGGGCCACCAGGGCCACGGCAGCCAGCGACACATTCAGCCCGGCCGGCAGCAGGCCTTCGGCGATGGCGCGCTCGAAGGCCGCGCGGTTCTGGGCGCGCCAGCCCTGCATCGCCTGCAGCTTGCGCTCCTGCAGGGCCTGCAGTTCGCCGGTGTACTCGACCTTCTTCATCGCGATCTCGAAGACCCGGCGGGTGCGCTCGTTGTGGACCGCGCAATGGAAGATGTTGACCAGGCCCCAGCGCAGCTCGGTCAAGGTCAGCGGCGGCGCCTCGCCCTCGGACTGCAGGCTCATGCCTTCTTCCAGCGGCATCGTGGCGCGGTCCATCATGGCCTGGAACAGCTCGGCCTTGTCCTTGAAGTGCCAGTAGACCGCGCCACGGGTCAGGCCGGCGGCCTCGGCGATCTGCTGCAGCGAGGTGCGTGACACCCCTTGCCGCAGAAACAGGTGTTCCGCTGCATCGAGCAGGTGGTGGCGCGTCTCCTGCGCCTCTTGTTTGGTTTTGCGTGCCATGACCCCAGGATTTTATACGGGTTTACATACATCCATGAATGTATGTGTATATACTCCGGGTCAACCCCGAGTTCAAGCCGCTGGCGTCATCCGTCGTACCCCTGTCGGCCGCGAGGCGCACCAATTTCAAGAGAGGCCCCACCCGTGATCTGTTCAGCATCATCCCAACAGCAGCCCGCTCCCCTCAGCCTGGGCAGCCGTGTGCTCTATCTGGTCCCGCTGACGGTGGCGATCGCCGCCGTGCTGCTGGGCTGTTCCAAGGAAGGCGCAGCCCCGGCCAAGGGCGGCGGCATGCCGCCGCCGGCGGTGGGCGTGGTCACGGCGGCCTTGCAGCCGGTGGCCGTGCAGACCGAGCTGCCGGGCCGGGTCGAGGCCCAGCGCGTTGCCCAGGTGCGAGCCCGTGTCAACGGCGTCGTGCTCAAGCGCCTGTTCACCGAAGGCGCCGAGGTCAAGGCCGGCCAGGCCCTGTTCCAGATCGATCCCGCGCCGTATCAGGCGGCCTATGACAGTGCCCAGGCCCAGCTGGCCAAGGCCCAGGCCAATCTGAGCCAGGCCGCCGCCCAGGCGGAGCGCAACAAGCCCCTGGTCGAGGCTCGGGCGATCAGCCAGCAGGAATACCTGGTGGCGGTGGCTGCTGCCAAGCAGGCCGAGGCTGATGTGGCCGCCGCCAAGGCCGCGATCACGACGGCCAAGCTCAATCTGGACTATGCGGCCGTCAGCGCACCGATCGCTGGCCGCATCGGCCGTGCGCTGGTGACCGAGGGCGCGCTGGTCAGCGCCGCCGAAGCCACCCAGCTGGCGCTGATCCAGCAGACCTCGTCGGTCTATGTCAACTTCACGCAAAGCGCCAATGAGGTGCAGCAGTTGCGGCGTGCGCTGGCGGCCGGCCAGCTGCGCTCGGCCGGCGGGGCAGATGGAAAACAGGCCGCCCAGGTGCAGGTGCTGCTGGACGACGGCAGCACGAAGACCGGCAAGCTGCTGTTCACCGATCTGACGGTGGACACGAGCTCGGGCCAGGTCTCGCTGCGCGCCGAGGTGCCCAATGCCGACAGCGCGCTGCTGCCCGGCCAATATGTCCGGGTGCGCCTGGCCCAGGCCGAGCGGCCGGCGGCCATGCTGCTGCCGCAACAGGCGGTGACGCGCAGCAACACCGGCGACACGGTGCTGGTGGTCGGCGCCGACAACAAGCCCCAGCAGCGCCCGGTCAAGATTGGCGGCGCCCAGGGCAACCAGTGGGTGGTGCTGGACGGCCTGAAGCCCGGCGAGAAGGTGATTGCCGACGGCTTCCAGAAGATGTTCGTGCCCGGCGCACCGGTCAACCCCGTGCCCTGGTCGCCGGCTGGCTCGGCGCCCGCAGCAGCCGCACCGGCCTCGGCCGCCAGCCGTTAAGACAGGCAGGACTCAGCTATGGCACGTTTTTTCATCGACCGCCCGATCTTCGCCTGGGTGATCGCGCTCTTCATCCTGGTTTTCGGCGGGGTCGCGATCACGCAATTGCCGGTGGCGCAGTACCCGACTGTCGCGCCGCCTTCGCTGGCCATCAATGTGGCTTATCCCGGGGCCTCGGCCAAGACGCTGGACGAGAGCGTGGTCTCGGTCATCGAGCAGGAGCTCAATGGCGCGCCCGGCCTGGCCTATATGGAATCGGTCAGCCAGGCCAATGGCACGGGTGCGATCACCGTGACCTTCGAGCCCGGCACCAATATCGACCTGGCCCAGGTCGAGATCCAGAACCGCCTGTCGCGCGCCAACCCGCGCCTGCCGGCGGCGGTGACACAGCAGGGTGTGCGCGTCGACAAGGCGCGCAGCAACTTCCTGCTCTTCGTCACGCTGTCCAGCAAGGATGGCTCGATGGATCCGGTGGCCCTGGGTGACTACGCGGCGCGCAATATCGTGCCCGAGATCCAGCGCATTCCCGGCATCGGCCAGGCCCAGCTCTTCGGCACCGAGCGCGCAATGCGCATCTGGCTGGAGCCGGCCAAGATGTTGTCCTTCAACATCAGCCCGGCCGAGGTCAATGCGGCTATCCGTGCGCAGAACGCGCTGGTGCCGGCCGGCACGATGGGCGATCTGCCCAATCTGTCCAGCCAGACCATGTCGGCCACCGTGGTGGTCAAGGGTCAGCTGGAGAACGTCGAGCAGTTCGGCAATATCGTGCTGCGCGCCAATGCCGATGGCTCCAGCGTGCGGCTCAAGGATGTCGCCCGCATCGAGCTCGGCGGGCAGGGCTACAGCACCTATGCGCGCCTGAACGGCAAGCCCTCCACCGGCATCGGCGTGCAGCTCTCGCCCAGCGGCAATGCGCTGGCGGCGGCCACCGCCGTCAAGCAGCGCATGGCCGAGCTGGAACGCTTCTTCCCGGCGGGCGTGATCTATGAGACGCCCTACGATTCGTCGAAGTTCGTCGACATCTCCATCACCCAGGTGGTGCACACCCTGGTCGAGGCCATCGTGCTGGTCTTCCTGGTGATGTATCTGTTCCTGCAGAACTGGCGCTACACGCTGATTCCCACCCTGGTCGTGCCGGTGGCCCTGCTGGGCACCTTCGCGGTGATGCTGGGCATGGGCTACTCGATCAACGTGCTGACCCTGTTCGGCATGGTGCTGGCGATCGGCATCCTGGTCGACGACGCCATCGTCGTGGTCGAGAACGTCGAGCGCATCATGAGCGAGGAGGGGCTGTCGCCCCGTGAGGCCACGAAGAAGGCGATGGGCCAGATCTCGGGCGCCATCATCGGCATCACCGTGGTGCTGGTGGCGGTGTTCGTGCCGATGGCCTTCTTCAGTGGCTCGGTCGGCAATATCTACCGCCAGTTCTCGCTGGCCATGGTGGCCTCGATCTCGCTGTCGGCGCTGATGGCGCTGACCCTGACCCCGGCGCTGTGCGCGACCCTGCTGAAGCCGGTCGAGGCCGGCCACCACCATGACAAGCGCGGCTTCTTCGGCTGGTTCAACCGCGGCTTCTCGCGCACCGCCAAGGGCTATGAGGGCTGGGTCGCCAAGCTGCTCAAGCGCGCCCCCAGCATGATGGTGGCCTTTCTGGCCATCGTCACCGTGGTGGGCTGGCTCTATCTGCGCCTGCCGACCTCCTTCCTGCCCAATGAGGACCAGGGCTATCTGATCGTCAATGTGCAACTGCCCCCGGGCGCAACGGCGGCTCGTACCGAGGCAGCGGTCAAGTCGGTCGAGGACTTCATGCTCAAGCAGCCCGAGGTGCAGTCCACCATCGGTGTGATCGGTTTCTCGTTCTCCGGCCAAGGCCAGAATGCCGCCCTGGTGTTCGTGCCGCTGAAGCCCTGGGAGGAACGGACCAAGCCGGAGAACAGCGCCAGCGCGCTGGCTGGCCGTGCCTTCGGCGCGATGATGATGGGGGTGCGCGACGCCTTCATCTACCCGCTGTCGCCGCCGCCCATCCCCGAGCTGGGCACGGCCACCGGTTTCGCACTGCGCCTGCAGGACCGCGCCGGCCTGGGTCACGAGGCCTTGCTGGCCGCGCGCAACCAGCTGATGGGCATGGCGGCCCAGAGCAAGATCATCACCGGCATGCGCCCCGATGGTCTGGAAGACGCGCCCCAGCTGCAGATCGACATCGACCGCGACAAGGCCAATGCCCTGGGCATCGGCTATGACGCCATCGCCGCCGTGCTCGGCACCCAGCTGGGCTCGTCCTATGTCAACGACTTCCCGAACCAGGGGCGTCTGCAGCGCGTGGTCGTGCAGGCCGATGCCCAGGCCCGCATGCAGCCCGAGGACCTGCTGCGCCTGAACGTCAACAACGCCCAGGGCAAGTCGGTGCCGCTGTCGGCCTTTGCCTCGACCCGCTGGATCAGCGGCCAGATGCAGGCCACCCGCTACAACGGTTATCCGGCGATGCGCCTGGCCGGCGATGCCGCCCCCGGCGCCTCGACCGGCGACGCGATGAAGGAGCTGGAAGCGATGGTCGCCAAGCTGCCGGCCGGCATCGGCTATGAGTGGACCGGCCTGTCCCGCGAGGAAAAGCTTTCTGGCGCCCAGGCCACCGTGCTGCTGGCCTTCTCGCTGCTGGCGGTGTTTCTCTGCCTGGCCGCGCTGTATGAGAGCTGGTCCATCCCGTTCTCGGTGCTGCTGGTCGTGCCGCTGGGCATTCTGGGCGCGGTGCTGGGAGCGACGCTGCGCGGCATGCCTAACGATGTGTACTTCAAGGTCGGCCTGATCACCATCATCGGTCTGTCGGCCAAGAACGCGATCCTGATCATCGAGTTCGCCAAGGACCTGCAGGCCCAGGGCAAGGGCCTGATCGAGGCCATTCTCGAAGCCGCCCATCTGCGCTTCCGCCCCATCATCATGACCTCGATGGCCTTCATCCTGGGCGTGACCCCGCTGTTCTTCGCCAGCGGTGCCGGCTCGGCCAGCCAGCGCGCGATCGGCACCGGCGTGCTCTCGGGCATGCTGACCGCGACCTTCCTGGCCGTGCTCTTCGTGCCGGTGTTCTTCCTGGTGGTGCGGCGTGTGTTCAAGGGCAGCGAGCGGCAGCGCAAGATGTACGCCCACGAGCTGGAAGCCAATCCGGTGCGCGACGCCGAAGGAATCTGAGATGCATAAGAACAATCCCCTGACCTTTGTGAGCACCGCCGTCGCCGCGCTGCTGCTGGCCGGCTGCGCCAATCTGGCGCCCGCGCACCAGCGCCCGGCCGCCCCGGTGGCGCAGAGCTGGCCGGCGCCGGCGGCCGCTACCGGCCAGGCTGCGGCCGAGCTGGCCTGGCCGCAGTTCTATGCCGGCGATGCGCGGCTGGCCGAGCTGATCAAGCTGGCGCTGCAGAACAATCGCGATCTGCGCGTGGCCCTGCTCAATGTCGAGCAGGCGCGGGCGCTGGCCCGTGTGGCCGATGCCAACCGCCTGCCGACCGTCGGTGTCGGCCTGTCCGGCAGCCGCCAGCCGACCGCCGACGGCGGCAGCACGCGCAACTACCAGGCCGGCCTGCAGATCACCGCCTTCGAGCTGGACCTGTTCGGCAAGATCAAGAACCAGAGCGACGCGGCGATGGCCCGCTATCTGGCCACGGTCGAAGGCGGCCGCGCCGCGCAGATCGCCCTGGTCTCCGGTGTGGCCTCCAGCTATCTGGCCCTGCAGGCCGATGAGGAGCTGCTGGCGCTGGCACGCCAGACCCTGGCCACCCGCGAGGACAGCCTGCGCCTGACCCGGCTGCGCTACGACGTCGGCGCGGCCTCGGCGCTGGATCTCAGTAGCGCCGAGTCGGCCGCGGCCGCCGCCCGCGCCGCTGTCGCCCAAACCCAGCGCCAGCGCGATCAGGACCAGAACGCGCTGGTGCTGCTGCTGGGCCAGCCGCTGCCGGCTGCGCTGCCGCAGGGACAGGCGCTGGCCGCGCTGCAGCTGGCCGATGTGCCGGCCGGTCTGCCGTCTGAGGTCTTGGTGACGCGCCCCGATGTCTTGCAGGCCGAGCAGCAGCTGATCGCGGCCAGCGCCAATATCGGTGCCGCGCGCGCTGCCTTCTTTCCCAGCATCACGCTGACCACCAGCCTGGGCACGGCCAGCAGCCAGCTGTCCGAGCTGTTCAGCAACACTGCCTGGACCTTCACCTCGCAGGCGCTGATGCCGCTGTTTGATGCCGGCCGCAACCGCGCCAATCTGGAGGCCGCCAAGGCCGCCCAGGGCATTGCGGTGGCGCAGTACGAGAAGGCGGTGCAGACCGCCTTCCGCGAGGTCGCCGACGCACTGGCCGGCCGCGCCACCTTGGATGAGCAGCTGCAGGCGCAGCAGGCCCAGGCCGAGGCCGAGGGCCAGCGCCTGAAGCTGGTCGAGCTGCGCTATGCCAACGGCGCCTCCAACAATCTGGAGCTGCTCGACGCCCAGCGCGCCAGCTTCGCCGCCCAGCAGGCGGTGCTGCAGGTGCGCCTGGCCAAGCTGCTCAACGGTGTGCAGCTCTACAAGGTGCTGGGGGGCGGCCTGGGCTGATACATTGCCGCCCATTGCTCTTGAAGCCATGGTGCGGCGATGTCGGTGCTCTATCTGCTGGATCTGCTCGGTGTCGCGGTGTTCGCGGTCAGTGGGGCGCTGGCGGCCGGCCATCTGGGCCTGGACCCGGTCGGCGTCATCGTCTTTGCGGCGCTGACCGCCGTCGGTGGCGGCACCTTGCGTGACCTGCTGCTGGGCCGCCATCCGATTTTCTGGATGAGTGACGTCCGCTATCTCTATGTGATTGCGGCGGCGGCGCTGGCGACCACTTTATGGGTGCGCTGGTTTGTCGTGCCGATGCAGTCGCTGCTGGTGGCCGATGCGCTGGGGCTGGCGCTGTTCGCGCTCTGCGGTGCGCAACTGGCCGAGGCCCAGCGCCTGCGCGGCATCGTCATCGTGCTGCTGGGCACGATGACCGGTGTCGGTGGCGGGGTGCTGCGCGATGTGCTCAGCGGCCAGGTGCCGCTGCTGCTGCGCAAGGACATCTATGCCTCGGCAGCGATCGCCGGCATCGTCGCCTATCTGCTGCTGCAGCGCCTGGGCCTGCCGCGCCCCTGGGCCTTCGGCATCGGGCTGGCCGCCGTGGCCGGCATCCGGCTCGGCGCGCTGGCCTGGGGCTGGCAGCTGCCGGCATTTCGTTTGCCGGCTTGACGCCAGGACCTGGGCCTCAGTGCGTGCGCACCCAGGCCAGACCTTCGTTGGTGGCGTAGCGCAGCGCGGCACGTTCGCTGATGAAGCGTGGCGTGAAGCGCATCACGCGGTCATGGCTGGCCATGCCGCGGCCCGAGCGTATCGAGACCGAGGCGGCAAAGCTGCCATCGGCTTGGGGTTTGATCATCGGTGAGACAAGGTATTTGCCCACCTCTATGCTGTTCTTGTGCATATTTTTCATGGAGGTGTGCGCCAGGACGCTGTGTCTCGGCGCGATAAGGGATTGAACGCTCGAATGAAGACCTGCCGCATCAGCAAGGCTGGCGCATGGGTGTACATCGACGGTGTTCGGTGGTTTGTGACCTCGAGAGGTCAGGGCATTGGCTTGGGAGGCCGCCCGCTGCGTACTTGCCGGTTTCTTTTTATGGTCTTGGCAGGTATTTGAAGCACGGTGGGTCGGGTTGAGCCGACCCACCGTTTGGCTTTGATGCGATCAAAGCAGGTGACGCTCACGCGTCACCATCGACAGCCAATTACAGGCCGCGGATGTTCGAAGCTTGCAGACCCTTGGGGCCTTGCTTGACTTCGAATTCCACCTTCTGGTTTTCAGCCAGAGTGCGGAAGCCGCCGTTGTTCTTGATTTCGCTGTGGTGGGCGAACAGGTCCTTGGAGCCGTCTTCCGGCGTGATGAAGCCGAAGCCCTTGCCGTCGTCAAACCATTTCACGGTGCCAGTTTGCATAGTCGTCATGATGTGTTCCTTTGGAAACAAATTAAAAAACCACCTCGCAGCCACATGGCCGGCGAGGACAGAAACACTCAAGAACAGTCAAACGGGAGTTGAAACTGAAGCGAGCCGCTCGCGAACGATCATGCGGGGCTGCAGATTGAAGACCTTGAAGAAACGGTCTTGTGCGTATCTATGCGCCGAGCATACCACAGTAGTGCCCCATCGCCCTCAACTGATTGAGACCGGCGCCAAGCGCACCGCCACACCGCTGAGCACGGCATTGCCCGACAGCGGATCGCGCAGCCCCTCGTCCAGCAGCGCGTTCATATTGACGCCCGGCCGCTGCGCTGCCAGCGAGAGCCGGCTGCCGGCCAGGTCATGGCCCCAGCCGTGCGGCAGGCTGACGACGCCGGGCCGCATCTCCGCGCTCAGTGCCACCCGCACCTGCAGCTCGCCCGCCGCGCTGCTGAGCCGGGCCATGCCCGCCTCGCTGAGGCCGTAGCGTTTGGCATCGTCGGGATGGACCAGCAAGGTGCAGCGCTCCGGCCCCTTGGCCAGGGTCGGCAGGTTGTGCATCCAGCTATTGCCCGAGCGCACATCGCGTCGCCCGATCAGCAGCAGCTCCGGCACGGGGGCCTCGAGCGCCGCATCGACAGCGCCCAGATCGTCCAGCAGCAAAGGCGGCGCGAGCTCGATGCAACCCGAGGGTGTGCGCAGCAGCTCGGGGATGCGCGGCTGCAGCTCGCCCAGATCGATGCCGCCCGGCGCGGCGCGCACCTTGGCCAGGGTCAGGCCTTGCGGGTTCTTGCCGAAGCCGTCGCCATAGGGCCCGCTGCGCAGCGCCAGATCGACCAGGCGCTCCGGGCCGCGCCAGGGCGTCAGCGCTTGCAGCACGGCTGCCGCATGGGCGCCGGCCAGGCGCTGCACATCGGCCGCAATCGCGGCATCGTCGAGCGCCTGCAAATCGCCGCGCCAGTCGCGGCCTTCGATCATCGCCGTGAGACGCAGCAAGGTCTCCCATTCCTCGGGCTGGCCGGCCGGCTTGTCGAACACCGGGCCGGAAAAGCGCGCATGGTTGCGATAGGAGAACTGCGGGAAGGCCAGGTCGTAATGCAGGTCCTCGAGCGGCGACAGCCCGGGCAAGATCACATCGGCATGGCGACTGGTCTCGTTCAGATAGATGTCCAGGCTCAGCATGAAGTCCAGGCCGTCGAGCGCGGCGGCCAGCCGCGGGCCGTTCGGCGCCGACAACACGGGATTGGCCGCGATCGCAATGACGGCGCGCACCTGACCCTCGCCGGCGGTTTCGATTTCCTCGGCCAGCACGGTGATTGGCAGTTCGCCGAAGACCTCGGGCGCGTCCGAGACCCGGCTGCGGCGCCGGCCGGTGCTGATGCCCTTGCCGCTGCCGGGCTGGCCCAGGGTGTTGGCGGCAAAGGCGGCCGCCTTCGGGAACATCGCGCCGCCGGGCGCGTCGAGCTGGCCGGTCAGCACATTCAGCACATCGACCAGCCAGCTGTTGAGCGTGCCGAAGCGCTGCGTGCAGGTGCCGATGCGGCCGTAAACGGCGGCGCGTGGCGCCAGCGCCAGCTCGCGGGCCAGGCGGCGCTGGGTGGCGGCGTCAATGCCGCAGCCGGCGGCCATGCGTTCGGGCGGATAGTCCAGCAAGACCTGGCGCAGCGCGGCCAGGCCCTGGACATAGGGCGAGAGCCGGCCGAGCCGCAGCAGACCCTCATCGAACATCGTGTGGGCCAGGCCCAGCAGCAAGAAGACATCGCCGCCGGGAAGAATCGCCAGATGCTCATCGGCCTGGGCCGCGGTCTCGCTGCGGCGCGGATCGACCACGACGATGCGGCCGCCCCGCGCGCGCATGGCCTTCGCCTTGCCGCGGTAGTCGGGCACGGTCCACAGGCTGCCGTTGCTGACCATCGGATTGGCGCCCAGCATCAGCAGGTAGTCGCAGCGCTCGATATCGGGCACGGGAACCGACAGCCAGTGGCCGAACATCAGTCCGCTGGACAGCTGCTTGGGCATCTGGTCCAGGGTCGAGGCCGAGAACACATTGCGCGAGCCCAGGGCTTTGACCAGGCGCGGGAAGTAGCTGAGCAGGCTGATCTTGTGGGCGCTGGGGTTGCCGATCACGGCGGCCACCGCATCGCGGCCGTGCCTGTCGAGTATCGGCAGGAGGCGCCGCTCGATCTCGGCAAACGCCTCGTCCCAGCTGGCCTCGACGAACTCACCGGCGCTGTTCTTGATCAGCGGTGCGCGCAGCCGGTCGGGGTCTTCGTGCAGGTCTTTCAGCGACACGCCCTTGGGACAGATATAGCCGTGGCTGAAGACATCCTGCGCGGCGCCGCGAATGCTGATGACCTGGGTCCCCTCGGTCATGATCTCCAGCCCGCAGCAGGCTTCGCACAAGGGGCAGATGCGGTAGTGGCTTTGCTGCGGCTCGCTCATGTTTTGTCTCCTGCTGGGCTGGCGGGTCGATTGTGCGCGGCCGGCATTGAGGGGGGCGGTCATCTTGGTGACAGTCCGTGGTCAGGGTAAGTGCGGCCTCGGCCGGTCTTGTGCGCAAGCCGGGGCGACGCGGAGAATCGGGCCAGGCAAGTGGAGCGGCGGTCCCTATGAAACGCTATGCATGGCTGATATCCCTGGCGCTGCTCGGCGCCTGTGGTGGTGGCAGCGGCGAGGGCGGTGCCGCCCCGCCGGTCACTACCGCGCCGCTTGAATGGCGGGCCACCGCGTCGAGTGAATGGCCTCACAGCAGCGCCGCTGCGGCGGGGCTGTCCGAGGCCCAGCTGGATCAGGCCTTCCAGGCCGGGCGCGAGCTGCCCGGGCTCTACGGAATGCTGCTGCTTCGGCGCGGCGCCCTGGTGGGCGAGGCCTACTACAACGGCAAGGGTGCCGACGACCTGCTGCAGCTGCGCTCCGTCACCAAGACCGTGATGGCCACCTTGATCGGCATGGCGATTGCCGAGGGAACGATTGCCAGCATCGATCAGCCCATTGCCGACTATCTGGCTGCCGACTACGGCGTCCTGCTGACAAACAAGCCGGGCCTGCGCATCCGCGATCTGCTGACCATGACTGCCGGGCTGCGCTGGGACGAAAGCACCGCAGCCGGCTACAACGACTGGGTGTTGTCGCCCGACCCGACCCGCTATGTACTGCAGCGCGAAGCGGTCGACCCACCCGGCCAGCGCTTTGCCTACAACTCAGGCACCAGCCATCTGCTGTCGGTGATCCTCAGCAAGGCCGCCGGCCTCAGCACCGAGCAGTACGCGGCGCAAAAGCTGTTCGCGCCATTGGGCATCACGCGCTGGGGCTGGGCCAGGCTGGGCGATGGGTACCACAACGGTGCCGCCGATCTGCAGCTGCGCGCTCGTGACCTGGCGAAGCTGGCCCTGCTGTGGCAGCAGGGCGGCCGCTGGCAACAGCAGCAGCTGGTGCCCGCCGATTGGATGGCCGCGGCGGGCCGGTCGCAGATCTCGCGCAGCAATCCGCTCGGTGGTCTGGCGATCACGGACTATGGCTATCTGTGGTGGCTGGGCCAGCAGGGCGGGCAGGCCTTCCAACTGGCCTGGGGCTATGGGGGTCAGTTCGTGCTGACCCTGCCGGGCCGGGACTTCAGCGTGGTGATGCTGAACCAGCACAACGTCGCCCAGGCGCCGCAGCAGGAGAGCCGCAGCATGGGTTTGTTGGTGCAGAACGTGCTGCCGGCCTTGCTGCCTTAGGGACTTTGCAAGCCGGCCGGTGCCGGCGGCCACCGATGCTTCATGCCCTCTTCATCGAGTGCGCTACAGACTCCCTTCATCGTCATTCGATGTCAGAGGAGTTCGCATGGGTTCAACAATCAAGCCAGGGCTGTGGCGGCGGGGCGTGCTGCTGCTGGGAGTGCTGGCACTGGCCGGCTGCGGCGGTGGCAGCGATGAAGGATCGCGCTATGTCGTCGACGGCATCCGAGTCAAGGCCACGGTCAACAAGAGCGAGGCCTACGACATCGAGATCAACGGCGGTGACTGCGAGCTCACCGTGGCGGCCAACAACACGGTCAAGCGCCTGCTGATCACCGGCCTGAGCAACAAGGTCATGGTGGAGGCCGGCACGCAGATCGAGGTGATCGACTTCACCGGCGGCGGCAACACCGTCTATGTGCCCAAGGGCTTCAAGACCAGGGTCGTCAATACCGGCTCCGATAACACGGTGGTGGAGCGCTGAGGCCGGGCCGGATGGATGCATAGCCCTGTTCAGAACGGGTCAAAGATGATCCCGTGCTCCGCCAGCAGTTCCTGCACCAGGCGCTTCCAAGGCCCGGAGGGCGTCCAGACCCGGCTGACTGCGGCCCAGGCTTCTTCGGGCACTGCACCCTCGTTGATCACCCGGTATAGAAAGCTGAAGACGGACGCCCGCATATTGACCTGGCAGTGCACGAACACCGACCGCTGCTGGGCTCGCCAGCCGCGCATCTGGCGTTCGAAGGCTCGATAGTCGGCCGCGCTGGGGCGGCCCCAGACCACGGGCACATTGACGAAGAGCAGGCCCTGGTCGCGAACGATGTCGGGCTCGGCCGCCAAGGCGTCGCTGACCGTCGGTGGGGCCAGATAGAGCACGGCGTCTATGCCCTGCGCCTTCAACGTGGCAAGCCATGCGGCCGAGGGCTGGCCGGCGGTGAGCCAGCGTTCATCGAGGCGTATCAGGTTGGGAGGTGGTTTGGCAGGGGCATCGGCCCGGCTCGGATGGGGCAGGCAGGCGGCCAGCAGGCCGGCAATCAGCAGGGGGCGGCGTTCTGTCATGGCGAGGCTTTCGACGGCATTGGCCACTGTATGAGCAGCGGCGGCCCGCGCGACAGCGGACCGTCCCAGCGAAGCTGCACTTCGTCGCAAATAGCCGAGCGATCTACATCTGCTTGAACAGATGCGCGTAGCTCTCCGCCACCAGCAAGGTGTCGGCGCTTTCCTTCAGCTTGACCTGCAGGCGGCCACGGAAGTCGCGGGTGACGCCGGCCACGGCGGCGGCGTTGACCAGGGTGGAGCGGTGAATCTGCCAGAACTGCTGCGGGTCGAGTTCGTCGACCAGCTCCTTCAGCGGCTTGCGGATCAGCGCTTCGCTGTCGCGCGTCGCGACCCGGGTGTATTTGCTGTCGGACTGGAAGTACAGCACCTCGTCGACCGTGATCAGCTTCAGGGTCTGGCCGACCGAGGCATTGATCCAACGCAGCGGCGTGCGCTGCGCGGGCTCGGGTCTGGCCGCCAGCTGGTTCAGCACGCCGCCGAGATCGGCCGGCGGGCCGGCCAGGCGCTGCTTGACCCGGCCGATCGCGGTGAACAGCCTGGCGGCGACCAGCGGCTTGAGCACATAGTCGACCGCGCCCTGATCGAAGGCCGCCACCGCGTACTGGTCGTAGGCGGTGACGAAGACCACATGGCTGCGCCCGGCCACCTGGCGGGCCACGTCCAGGCCGGTGGCGCCGGGCATCTGGATGTCGAGAAAGAGCACATCCGGCTTGTGCCGGTCCAGCAGCCGCAGCGCCTCGACGCCATCGGCCGCCTCGCCGACGATGGCCAGCTCGGGCCAGAGCTGGCCCAGGCGTTCGATCAGCTCGTGGCGCAGTGTTTCCTCATCCTCGGCCACCACGGCCGTCGGTGCGCTCAAAGACCTCATGGGTTCAACTCCAGCGTGAACAGGGTGGCGTCTTCGCTGCTGCGGCAGAGCAGCCGGGCCGGGCCGCCGCTGAGGGCGCGCACGCGCTCGGCCAGCGCGCGCAACTCCTCGTCGTCGCCGCACAGACCGGGCTTGTCAAAGGCCAGCAACAGGCGCAAGCCGCCGCGAGGCAGGGCCTCGGCAGCCAGGGTGCAACGGCCGGGCAGGCCATCGGCCAGGCGCAGCGCGCGCTGCAGCAGCGGCAGCAGCAGCATCGGTGGCAGCGCGCAGCCGTTCAGGGACTCGGGCCACTGGGCGTTGAAGCTCACTGCCGCCTTGCTGCGACCGGCCACCACGGCCAGATAGCTGTCCAGCAGCTCGGCCTCCGATTCCAGGCTGCCGCCGGCCTCGCGCAGCCGCGGCAGCGCCACGCGCAGATGGCGGATCAGCCGCTCCATCTGAGCCGCCGCCTCGGGGTCGGCGCGGTCATAGGCTTGTTCGATATCGACCAGGGTCTCGAACAAGAACTGCGGTTCGACCTGGGCCTGCATCGCGGCCAGCCGTGCCGCCATGGCCTGGCGTGCCATCACGCTCTGCTCATGCAGCAGGCGCTGCAGCCGGGTCTGGGCGCGCTGGCGGCGTGACTGCATCTCGAACAGGGCGACGGTCAGGCCGCAGGGAATGAAGGCCGAGAGCCCGTCGCCGACAAAGCGGCTCCAGAGCACAGGCATTTGCTTGGTCTCGCCCTTGCGCTGCCGCATCAGCTCGTTGACCGAGGGCCAGTCCAGCACCCGCACCAGGCCCCACAACACCAGCAGGGCCAGCATCGAGCCGACCAGGGTGGCCAGGCCCAGGCGCCAGGCGCGCTGCGGATGATCCGGATCGCTGCGTGCGGCAGGCAGCCAGAACAGCATCAGCAGCAGGGTCACGATGGCCGGCGAGAACAACTGCCGCGTCAGCGCCAGCCACCATTGCGGATGGTCGTCGATATAGGCCAGGCTGCTCAGGTCGATCAGGCCATAAAGCAGGCCCATCAGGCTGAACCAGCCCAGCTCGGCCAAGGTCATCGAGCGCCAGGAGGCCAGCACATGGGCCAGCCCCGAGGGCGGGGAGGGCGCGGCCGTCAGGACCGCGCTCATGCGGCCGCTCCGGCAGGCAGCCCCGGCAGCAGCCGGACCGGCAGCCGCACCCGCGCGACGACGCCACGCGGCACCAGCGCCTCCAGCTCCAGCGCGGCACGGCCGCCGAACAGGGCGGCCAGCCGCGCCCGGGTATTGGCCAGGCCGACGCCGGAGCCGCCGCTGGCGGCAAAGCCCTGACCGTCGTCGCGCACCTCGACGGCCAGCTCGCCGGCCTGGGCATGGGCGCTGATCAGGATGTGACCGCCCTCGGGCAGCGGCGACAAGCCGTGCTTGATCGCGTTCTCGACCAGGGTCGGCAGCACCATAGGCGGCAGGCTGGCGGCCAGCAGCCCGGGCTCGGCCTCGATCTCGAAGCTCAGGCGCTCGCCCATGCGCATCTGCAGAATCGTCAGATAGCTGCGCACCAGCTCCAGCTCCTGGCCCAAGGTCGACTCGCTTTGCCGCATGCTGGGCAGGGCGGCGCGCAGATAGGCGATCAGGCTGACCAGCATGTCGCGGCCGCGGTCCGGCGCGGTCTCGTACAGGCGCTTGACATTGGCCAGGGTGTTGAACAGGAAGTGCGGCTCGATCTGCGCATTCAGCGCCGAGAGTTGGGCCTCGAGCTGCTGGGCATGCAGGGTCTCGTGCTGGCGGGCGGTGGCGAGCAGCTGCTGCCGGGTCTGGCGCTCGCCGCGCGCCGCCACCAGCAGGGCATAGGCGACGCCGCCCAGCAGTATCCACAGCAAGGTGGTCGAGATGGCCCAGCTCCATTTGAACTGCGCGCTGGCATCGCCCAGATTGGCCACCCAATGCCGCACCAGGGCGCTGCTGAACGCGGCGCCGGCCACCGCGAGGCCGCGCCACAGCATGGGCAGCCGGCGCGGCCGCGCCAGCCAGGCCTCGACCAGCGCGATCGCCAGCAGCAGCATCAGGCCGGTGATCAGGTTCTGGCGCGTGAAGCGCACCAGCGAATGAAGCCACTCGGCCAGCATGTCGCTGCTGGTGTACCAGGACAGGGCCCGCGAGAGCGCGATCAGCAAGCAGAAATAGAACACCAGGGCAATCACGCGCAGATTGAAGATCTGCACAAAGGCCTGCCGGGCGGTCAGCGTGGCTTGGGTGGGCGGGGTGGGCATGGGCGGATTCTCGCGCTGGCTCGGAGGCTGCGCCAGACGATGCGACGAAATCGGGCCGGCGGGGATGGAATCGCCCAGCACGGGCTCAGGAAGGCGTCGGTGCCGGGCCGACCCAGCCTGGCTGGAAGACCCGCATCTCGTGCAGCTCGTAGCTGAAGGTGCGGCTTTGCATCGAAGGGTCGGCGTCCATCAGGGCCCGGGCCTCCTGCGCCGAGGCCGCCTTCAGCACCAGCAGGCCCTTGTCGCCATAGCGGGCGCCCATGGCCAGCCAGCCCTCGCTGCGCAGCCGGGCCAGGTGCTGGGAGTGGGCGCGGAAATTGGCCTGCTCGCCGGGTGGCTTGGCCGCGTCCCAGGCCGCACCGGTGCGAATCTCGACCGCGAACAGCAGCTCCGTGCTGGGGGGCTGGGCCATTGCCGTGCCGGCCAGGCACAGCAGCGAAAGCATATGGCAGAGCAGGCGCATCGCAGCATCTCCGTCGGAGCACAACGGCCCCAGTCTAGGCGGCGGCCGGTATGGGGCCCACTGCGGTTTGCCCTGCATACTGCGGGCCTTCAACCAGGAGTCGGGAATGAGGATTGATATCGGCGGCGGCGTGCGTTTGTTCGTGGATGTGGAGGGGCCGGGCCTGGTGCCCGACGGGCCGGCGATGCGGGAAAAACCGACGCTGATCTGCATGCACGGCGGCCCGGGCTTTGATCACAGCGCCTTCAAGCCCGGCTTCTCGGCCCTGGCCGACCTGGCGCAGATCGTCTATTACGACCATCGCGGCCATGGGCGCAGCGATGCGCGGCCCCGCGAGGAATGGACGCTGGATACCTGGGCCGACGATATCGTGAGGCTCTCGGACGCCCTGGGCATCGTCAAGCCCATCGTGCTGGGCCAGAGCTTTGGCGGCTTCGTCGCGCAGCGCTATATCGCGCGCCATCCGGGCCATGCGGCCAAGGTCATCCTGTCCAGCACCTCCCATCACATGGGGATGGATCGCAAGCTGGCGATGTTCGAGCGTCTGGGCGGGCCGCAGGCGCGGGCCTGTGCCGAGGCCTTCTGGACCCGACCCGACCCCGCCAGCTGGGAAGCCTACTGGGCCGCCTGCCGCAAGCTCTACAACACCCGCGAACCGCTGGACCCCCAGGCCGGCGAACGGGTGCTGGCCAATATCGACATCCTCTTGCACTTCGTCGCCGGCGAGAAGCAGGGGCTGGATCTGCGGCCCGGCCTGGCGGGCGCGCAATGCCCGGTGCTGGTGCTGGCCGGCGACGAGGATCCGGTCTGCCCGCTCGAGGATGCGCGCGAGATCGCCGCGGCGCTGCCGGAAGCGCTGACGAGCTTCATCAGCGTGCCGGGCGCCGGTCACGGCACCTGGCGCGACAAGCCGCAGGAGGCCTATGCCATCCTGCGGCGCTTCATCGAGGCCTGAGCTTTACTTCTTCTGCTGATCGCGACGGCGCTTGGCCGTCCACAGCAGGGCCAGGCCGGCCGTCATCAAGGCATAGGTCTGCGGCTCCGGCACGGCGGCCAGCGCGGCCACACCGGTATCGGTGAAGTCGGTGAACACGCCGTCGACGCCCAGGCGCAGATAGGCCTCGATCTCGGCCTGGCCGGACTCGAAGCCGAGGATGCCGGCGTCGTCGCGCATGGTCCAGGTGTGGACGAACAGGCCGTTCTTGTGGGCTTGCTCGATCACGCCGGTGCTGCCGACCACCAGGCGGTCCAGGCCGTTGACGACGCCGTCGCCGTTGCGGTCCACGCCGTCGGCCACGGTCTTCAGCAGATAGGGTTTCCAGGGGCCGATGCCGTCGGCATAGGTGGCGACAAAGGACAGGCCGACATTGCTGACCAGATCGGCGAAGCTCAGCAGGCCGCCGGCGGCCTTGACATCGAAGGGCTGGTCATAGGGCGCGACCAGGGACATCGAACCATCGGGCTTGACGTCGTCGGCGTCGACCAGCTGCACCAGCTTGATGTCGGTACGGGTGTTCAGATACTGCAGATTGCCGACCTCGAAGCTCTGGATGAAGACCGGCGCTGCGGCGTTGTTGCCGTAGGCGGCGTGCAGGGTGCTGACCAGCTTGTCCTCGAAATAGCGCTTGTCCAGACCCAGGCCTTGCGACACACCCTGCATATAGGTCGAGTGCTTGAGCTCCGGATAGATGCCGATGGTGCGGCCGGTTTCCAGGCTCTTGGCCTTGGCCAGCGCGATCACCTCGTCCAGCGTCGGAATCTGGAACTGGCCGTTGAACTCCTGCGGCCGGTTGGCACGCGGCTGCACAGCGCGCAGGGTTTTGAGCTCGGCCAGCGTGAAGTCTTCGACGAACCAGTCGGTGGTCGCGACGCCGTCCACCGTCTTGGTGGTCTTGCGCCCGGCAAAGCCGGCGATGCTGGCGACATTGGTGGTCGCGCCTATGGTGGGCTCGTGGCGCGCCACCAGGATGCCGTCCTTGGTCATCACCAGATCGGGCTCGATGTAGTTGGCGCCCAGCTCGATGGCCTTGGCATAGGCCTCCAGCGTGTGCTCGGGCAGATAGCCGGAGGCGCCGCGGTGGGCGATGATGATGGGGGCCTGGCCGTTCAGCGTGTTCCAGGCCTGGGCCGGCACGGCGCCCAGTAGCAGGGTGGCCGCGAGCGCGGCCAGGGTCAGTTTGGCTTGCATGGTCTTTTGCTCCTCTGAAGTTGTCCTATCGTCGCGGCGCGATATGACACCTCGACGCGGCGCAGCGTAGAAGCGTTAGTCCGAACGGACTATGGGGCAAGACCTGCCCCTAGTTTGAAGCGCTCAGCTCGAGATCAGGGCCTTGAGCTCGCGCTCCAGCAGCGCGGCGTCACCCAGATTGATCTCCAGCAGGCGGCGCAGATGGGTGATGCTCTCGATGTCGATGCTGCGGCACAGCAATCCGACATGCTCACCCTCCACATGGGCCACCTCGCCGGCCATCGCGATGCCCACCTCCATCTGCGCCAGGCTGATGTTCAGCAGGCAGGGGTCTCCCACCGCGACCGCGCCGGCGCGCGGCAGGCGCAGCAGCGCGCCCTTCAGCGACAGATCCTGTACCTTGATGTCCAGGCGCTCGGTGGTGGTGGTCAGCTGCGCATCGGTATCGAAGGCGACGCGGGCGAAGTGGCGGCGTTCGGTGGTGATGATGGGCTCCCGAAGCTGACGAAGGGTGCAATTGATGCTAGCAGATCAGATGTCGTCCTGACCGTGAATCGTGCTGCGGTCGATGGCCTGCTCCAGGCGCTGCGGCGCCACCGCTTCCAACCCCATCGATTCGAGCAGATACCAGGCGGCGCGCAGCAGCGCGGCGGTCTCCTGGCGCGCTTCGTCGGCGGCCAGCCCGCCCATCTCGCCGGCGCGCGCCAGTGCCTGCTGGTTGCCGCGCGCCTGGGCATGGCCGCGGGCGTCGAAGCGCGGTGCGGCATAGCGCTCGGCGACGCGGCGCAGCAGGGCTTGCAGCTCCTCGTTTTGCTCCTGTTCGTTGAGCAGACGACACAGATCGCCGAGCAGCTGTTCGGCCGCCGCCGCCAGCAGCCGGGCCGCGTGGTCGCTGCCGCCGGCCAGATAGAGAGCGGCGGCCAGGTCCACATATTCCAGGGCCCGGGCCAGCTTGGGCAGATCGCTGCCGCTCATGAGGGCCGGACTCGGGCTTGGGGTTGATCGGACATGCGAAGCCTCCCGGGCGCTTGATTTGTGGGTCGATATGCCAAGGCCGCCAGTTTAGGCGCCAGCCGCAGCGCCGGAGTGAGGCTTTGTTCACGCCGGCGACCTGCTTGCCCGTTCAGTCGCGCCACCAGGGCTGCGGCGGCGGCGGCGATCCGATGGCGATGCGCTCACCCATGCGCGGCGTGGTCAGTGCCACGCCCTGCGCGGCCGCCAGCGCGACGATGCGCTCGAACGGTTCCTGCCAGGGGTGCAGGGCCAGATCGAAAGTGCCGTTGTGCACCGGCAGCAGATGGCGGCCGCGCAGGTCCAGATGGGCTTGCAGGCTTTGCTCGGGCTGCATATGGACATCGGCCCAGTCCTGGTTGTAGGCGCCGGTCTCGATCAGGGTCAGGTCGAAGGGGCCGAAGCGCTCGCCGATGGTCTTGAAACCGGCGAAATAGCCGCTGTCGCCGCTGAAGAAGACACGCTGCTGCTCGCCGATGATGACCCAGGAGGCCCACAGATTGCGGTTGCCGTCGCGCAGGCCGCGGCCCGAGAAATGCTGGGCCGGCGTCGCGACGAAGCGCAGCGCGCCGACCCGGGTCTCTTGCCACCAGTCAAGCTGGCGCACCTGGGCCGCCGGGATGCCCCAGCCGATCAGCGTGTCGCCGACACCCAGCGGTGTCAGGAACAGCTCGGTCTTGGCCGCCAGCGCCAGCACGGCGTCGTGGTCCAGATGGTCGTAATGGTCATGCGACAGGATCACCGCCTTGATCGGCGGCAGCTCGTCCAGGCTGATCGGCGGTGCATGAAAGCGCTTCGGGCCGAGAAAGCTCAGCGGCGAGGCGCGCTCGGCGAACACCGGATCGGTCAGCCAGAACTCGCCGCCCAGCTTCAGCAGCAGCGTCGAGTGGCCGAGCCGGTACAGGCTGCCCTCGGGCGCGGCCAGCAACTCGGCCCGGCTCAGCGCCAGCACCGGGATGGGCCGGGACGGGCTGGCGTCGGCCGGCTTGTCGAACATGAAGCGCCACATCACGGCCAGCGTCTTGCCCAGGCCCATGTCCTGCAGACGTACCGGATTGCGGAACTTGCTGTCGACGAACTGGGCCGAGCCGGCATAGGGGCTGGTGGCGGGCGCGGAGCAGGCTTTCAGAAGGCTGTAGGTCATGAGGAGGATGAGGCTGAGAAGGGTCAGACGGAGGAGGGTACGCGGCATTCGGTAGGCCATGAAAATTACACTGCACAGTGTAGTACCTAAATCTGAAAAGTAAACTGCAAGGTGTAAAATCCTGCGGTTTCCAAGGATTGATGCCGATGACCGAACTGCCGCTGCCGAGCCGACTGACCGACCGCAAGCGCGAGGCCATCGTGCAGGCGGCGCTGGCCGAGTTCCGCCAGCATGGCTTTGGCGGCACCAGCATGGACCGCATCGCGGCCGTCGCCGAGGTCTCCAAGCGCACGGTCTACAACCACTTCGCCAGCAAGGACGAGCTGTTCGCGGCCATCCTGCAGCAGCTGTGGGCACGCAGCCAGGCGCTGGGCGAGCCGGTCTACCAGGCCGAGCGGCCGCTGCGCGAGCAACTGCTGGAGCTGCTGGGCCTGAAGCTGCGCCTGCTCAATGACGCCAGCTTCATGGATCTGGCGCGGGTCGTGATGGCCGAGATGATGCACACGCCGGAGCGCGCCCAGGCCATGGTGGCGCGGCTCGGCGAAAAGGAGCAGGGGCTGCCGCAATGGATCGCCGCCGCCCAGGCCGATGGCCGGCTGCGCCCGGCCGACCCGCAGTACGCCGCCCAGCAGCTGCAGGGCTTGCTGAAGGCCTTCGCCTTCTGGCCCCAGCTGGCGCTGGGCCAGCCGCCCTTGCCCGAGGCTGTGCAGCAGCAGGTTTTGCGGGACAGCGTCGAGATGTTCCTGGGTTTTTACGCTAGTGTTGAGCCCCTCAAGGAGAACGCCCGATGACATTCGATATCGATCGCCGCAGCGCGCTGGGCCGTCTCGGCGCCGGCTGCCTGGCACTGAGCCCGGCCGCCCTGCTGGCCGCCGAAGACGAGGCCAAGACCTATGACGAGGACTCGATCCTGAAGGCCGCCACCGAGTTCTTCGGCAGCACCACCGAGGGCCTGGCCAAGGTGATCGAGAAGGCCTTCAAGGAGCAGGGCCGGCCGAACGCCTATATCAAAGGCGAGGAGGCCTCGGCCGCGCTGACCGTGGGCCTGCGCTATGGCGATGGCCAGCTGCAGATGAAGAGCGGCGCCACGGCGCGGGTCTTCTGGGCCGGCCCGTCGATCGGGCTGGACGCCGGTGCCAACGCCTCCAAGGTCTTCACCCTGGTCTACAAGCTGCCCAATGCGGCGGCCATCTACCAGCGCTTCCCCGGTGTCGAGGGCAGCCTCTACTACATCGGCGGCGCCGGCATCAATTACCAGCGCAACAAAGGCATCACCTTGGCGCCCATCCGCCTGGGCGTGGGCCTGCGCAGCGGCGCCAGCGTCGGCTATCTGCATTACCGGCGCGAGAAGTCGCTCAACCCCTTCTGACCCTTCAGCGCAAGAGCAGGGTATCGGCCTAGTCCGATCGGCCCTGTTGCGTCCGCACTGCTGACATCAGCGCTCCAGAGAATCGCGTCCGCTGCCTGCCCCCTCCGGGCAGCAAGTCCGACAGCCAACGCCATCTCTGGAGATTTCTGATGAGCCAGCAAGACCTGACCCTAGCGTCCAATTTTTCCCCGTCGCGCCGTGGCCTGCTGAAAAGCGCCTCGGCCTCGGCCGCCCTGCCTTTCATCGCCACCCTGGGTGCCCTGCATGCCCGCGAGGCCGCCGCAGCCGGCAATACGGTGCTCGTGGACAGCGCCTATGGCCCGATCGCGCCGGTCAACGACCTGACGACCGGTCTGCCGCTGCTGCAGCTGCCGCCCGGCTTCAGCTACAAGAGCTATGGCTGGACCGGCGATGCGATGAGCAATGGCAAGGCCTGCCCGGCCGCCCACGACGGCATGGGCGTGGTGCAAAGCCGCAAGGTCGGCCGCAGCACCGAGCTGGTGCTGGTGCGCAACCACGAGGTCAGCACCGGCAGCGATGCCAGCTTCTTCGGCGCGCCGGCCGTCTATGACACCGGCACCGGCTTCTCGAACGGCGGCACCACCAATCTGGTGTTCCGCGACGGCGCCTTTGTGCGCATCGACGCCAACCTCGGCGGCACCCGCACCAACTGCGCCGGCGGCATCACGCCCTGGGGTACCTGGCTGACCTGCGAGGAAGTCGGCTCCGACAGCATCAGCAGCGCCGGCCGCAAGCACGGCTATGTGTTCGAGTGCGCGGCCGATCCGGCCCAGACCAGCGCCGAACCCATCATCGGCATGGGCCGCTTTGCCCATGAGGCAGTCGCGATCGACCCGAGCAATGGCTATGCCTACCTGACCGAGGACAGCTCGGGCAAATCGGGCTTCTACCGCTACATCCCCGATGTCCACCCCGGCAAGCTCGGTAGCCTGGCCCAGGGCGGCAAGCTGCAGATGGCCAAGGTCAAGGGCCAGAACAACGTCAATATCGCACCGGCCGAGCTGGAACAGGCCTATGAGCTGGAGTGGGTGGACATCGCCAACCCCGACCAGAACCGCGGCACCGCCACCGCCGTCAATGGCACGACGATCAGCAGCTGCGCCGGCCCCTTCGTCCAGGGCTGGGCCCAGGGCGCGCTGCGCATGAACCGCGGCGAAGGCATCTGGTACTACGCCGGCAAGATGTATGTGATGGACACCTCGGGCGGCAATGTCGGCCGTGGCGCGATCTGGGAGCTGGACCTGGCCAGCCAGCTGATCACCTGCATCTACGCCAGCGCCTCCGAAGTGGTCGGCGATGCCGGCGACAACCTGACGGTGAGCCCGCGCGGCGGCATCGTGATCTGCGAGGACGGCGGCGGCGTCACCGACAGCTTCGGCTTCGGCGCCCGCCTGATGGGCCTGACCGCCGAGGGCGACACCTTCATCTTCTGCAAGAACAACGTCAACGTGACGGCCGCCCAACTCAGCGCTGCCGGCAAGCGCAGCTCGCTGGCCGGCGACCGCCGCGGCTCCGAGTTCTGCGGCGCCTGCTTCGACCCGACCGGCCGCTACCTCTTCGTCAACATCCAGACCCCCGGCATCACGCTGGCGATCACCGGCCCCTGGGGCAACGGTTCGCTGTGAGCCCGCTGCAAGCCAACACATCCAAGGAATCGCATATGAAAACCACCCTCATCGCCGCCGCCCTGCTGGCCCTGGCCGCCCAGGCCCAAGCCGCCCAGTACACCGGTGCCCAGGGCGCCGCCGTTGTCGGCACCGACTATGTCACGGCCAGCGAGCTGTTCTTCGACCTGGACTTCGCCAGCCGCGGCAGCGTCACGCTGAGCTTTGCGGTCGAGGCCCAGGACCTGGTCAGCCCCTTGCTGAGCTTCAACGCTGTCGTGCGCAATCTGTCGGGACTGGGCTTTGAAGGCGTCAGCGTCAAGCTCGACGGCGCCAGCTTCGCGCTGCCGCAGGGTACGGTTGCGACCGACGGCTTCCAGCCGGTGCAGAGCTTGGGCAGCAACAGCGGCGCGCTGTGGGCCAAGTTCGGCGGCCCCGGCGTCACGACCGATTTCTACCTGGGCAAGCCGCTGGCGGAGATGGCCGGTACCGACTGGACCCTGGACCTGAGCGGCCGCCAGGTCGGCGATGTCTTCAACATCACCGTGGCCGTGCCGGAGCCGGAAAGCTATGCGCTGATGCTGGTCGGTCTGGCCGCCGTCGGCTGGGTGGCGCGTCGCCGCAAGAGCTGAGCAGCGCTCAGCTCAGCACCCCGGTGCGCACGCAATTGCGTCCGTCGCGCCGGGCGCTGATCAGACCCGCCTCGGCGCGGGCCATCAGCTGGCTGATGCTGTCACCGCTGCGCAGCGCCGTCATGCCCAGGCTGACGCCGACGCGCAGCTCCTCGTGCAGCGGCGCCCAGTGATGGGCCTGGACCGCGCGGCGGATGCGCTCGCAGACCGTGCGCGCGGTCGACAGCTCGACCTCGCTGAGCACCAGCACCAGCGACTCGCCGCTGTAGCGCAGCGCCAGATCCTTGGCGCGGCAATGGGCGCGCACGATGGCGCCGACCTCGCGCAGCACCGCATCGCCCAGACCCGGCGTCAGCGCGACGCGCGAAGGCTGCAGCGGATCGAGTTCCATGCGCACCAGGCACAGGCCGCGATTGCCGGCCAGCGCCTGCTGCATCATCGGCGGCAGGCGCAGCTCCAGCGCCTCGCGGCGGGCCAGTCCGGTCAGCGCGTCCTGCTGGCTGGCATCGGGCTGGCTGTCGCTGCGCGTCAGGCGCAGCTGCAGGCCCTCGACCACGACCTTGTGGAATTGCTGGTACAGCGCCAAGGCCTGCGCATGCTCGCCGGCCGCTGTGTGCTGCTCGCTCAAGGCTTCCAGCGCCTGCGCCAGCAGCGCGCGAGCGCGCCAGTCCAGCGCATTTTTCGCCAGCAGCGGCTCGACCAGGCTGCGGCAGCGCTGCGCCTGGCCCTCGGCAAGAGCGTGTTCGGCGGCCTGGACTTCCGCATCGGGGGCGCTGTCCATGTCAGTGCTCGCTTCTGAGCGGACGGGCTTGAGCGCGTGCATGTGAAACCTGTGACGTGTCTGTAACAACAGTCTGAGGATAGCGCGAATCGGCCCCGATTTCATCTAGTGAAAGCCGCAACAAAGGCAACAAAGCGGCGGCGGCCTCGCAACCGTGCTGATACGGCCGCCGCGCAAGCTCGGGGCTGTGCAATCACAGGAGCCCTCCATGTCCCTCAGTTCTACCCAGATCACGCTGGTGCGCCGCAGCTTCGCGCTGGTCGAGCCGATTTCCGGCCAGGCCGCCGCGCTGTTCTATGGCCACTTGTTTGACGCGGATCCCGGGCTACGCCACCTGTTTCGCGGCGATATGCAGGCCCAGGGCCACAAGCTGATGCAGATGATAGGCGCGGCCGTGGCCCTGCTGGACCAGCCCGAGCGCCTGCTGCCGGTGCTGCGCCAGCTGGGCACGCGCCATGGCGGCTATGGCGTGCAGGCCGCCCACTACGAGACGGTCGGCGCCGCGCTGATCAAGACCCTGGCCCAGGGCCTGGGTCCGGCCTTCAACGCCGAGACCCGCGCCGCCTGGCTGGCCGTCTATGCCCTGGTCAGCGGCACGATGCAAAGCGCCTGCGCCCGCCAGCCGGCCGAGATCAGCGGCTGACCACGCAGTTGCGGCCCTGGTGCTTGGCGGCGTACAGCGCTTCGTCGGCGCGCAGCAGCAGCTCGTCGACCCGGCAGTCACCGGCGCGCAGCGCGGTGATGCCGAAGCTGGCGGTCAGCGCGCCGCCCGCCTGGTCGGGCATCAGCGCGGCGATCTGGGCGCGCAGCCGCTCGACCAGCGGCTGGGCTGCCGCCAGCTCGGTCTGCGGCAGCAGCAGCGCGAACTCCTCGCCGCCGAGCCGGCCGATCACATCGAGCCGGCGTACCAGCTGCGCGCAGGCCTGTACCACCTGACGGATCGCGGCATCACCGCCGGCATGACCCAGGCTGTCGTTGATGCGCTTGAAATGGTCGATGTCCATCATCACCAGCGCCAGCGGCAGGCTGTGGCGGCGCGCCCGCTCCAGCTCGCGCTCGGCCTGCTCGATGAAGCTGCGCCGGTTCGCGACGCCGGTCAGCGCATCGGTGGTGGCCAGGCGCTGCAGCTCCAGTTCCAACTGCTTGCGCTCGGTGATGTCGACGATGGTGGCCAGGTCGGCGAGCTCGCCGTTGTAGCTGACCGGCACCATGGACACCATCACCCACAGCACGCTGCCGCCCGAGCCCAGCAGGCTGACCTCCTCATCGACCAGCCGGCCCTCGCGCAGGAACTTGGCCTGCAGCCGCGTGCGCTCCTGCGGGTCGCGGTAGAAGGACTCGGCCGGCCGGCCGACGATCTCGCCCAGCGGCCGGTCGGCCAGGCGGGCCGCCGCCTCATTGGCATAGATCAGCAGCGCATCGCTGCGCCGCGTCAAGGTCATCGGCACCGGCGCGTTGTCCAGGATGGTGCGCAGACGCTGCTCGCTGTCGCGCAGCTCCTGCGTGCGCTGCTCGACGCGCTGCTCCAGCCCGGCCGTCAGCTCCTGCAGTTCGGCCACCAGGCGGGCGTTGTCAACCGCATTGACGACATTGGCGCACAGCAGCTCCAGAAACTCGACCCGGCCGGCGGTGAAGACGCCGGCCGCCGAGGCGTTCTCCAGGTAGAGCGCGCCGACCGTCCGGCCCTGCTTGAGCAGCGGCGTGGACAGCACCGAGCGGGCCTCGCGCGCCGCGAAATAGGGTTCGCGCTGCGCGTCAGTGGCGCTGCGCGCATCGTCGATCAGCACGGTCTTGCCGCCGGCCAGCACGCGACGCAGCAGGCTCAGCGGCAGCCGCTCGCCGGCCTGTTCGAGCGCCAGCGGTGCCATCTCGCTCTCGGTGTCGCCGAGCCCGACATCCGCCCTGAGCGTCCAGCGCAGCGCGGCTGCGGCGCCGGCCCGCTCGTGTCCGCTGGCCAGCACGATGGCGGCGCGCTGCGCACCGGCGTTCTCGCCGACCACCCGCAGCAGGCGTCGCAGCAGGCGCGGCAGCTCGGCCTCGGCATTGATGGCCTGCATGGCCTTCATCAGGCTGCTGATATCGACCGCATCGCTGCGGCGCGGTGCCTCGGGTGTCGGCATCGGCAGGGTCCGCTGGGCCACGCCCGGCGCGCCCCATTGCAGCCAGTGCAGCCGGGCCTGGGCCAGCGCCGCCTGCGCGGCGGCCGGCTCCTGCGGCAAGGTGGCGGCCAGGTAGCGACCGCGCGCGGCGTGCGCCAGACCCGCGTCCAGCGGGGTGCCGGTCAGCGGCAGCTCGGCGCTGGCCACGGCGGCATCGAAGGCCGGCAGCGCGTCCGCGCCGCGCGCCCAGGCCAGCTCGGCCGCGAGCAGATGGTATTTGGCGCTGAAGGTGCCGGGGCCGGCCTCGTTCCAGCGGCCCAGCTTGTGCAGCGCCGTCTCGGCCTCGGCCAGCGCGGCCTCGCGTGCGGCCGCGTCGCTGGCACAGCGCAGCCCGGCCAGCGCCGCGATGAAGACCACCAGCGGCACCGCATGCATGCCGCGCGCGGCGGCGAACAAGGCGCTGGCGGCGCGCGCCTCCAGCAAGGCCTCGGCCGGACGCTCGGCCAGGAAATGCAGCAGCGCGCGCCAGGCATGCAGAAACATCAGCCCGGTCTGGTCTTTGCGCTGCTGGTAGACCGCCGCCAGCGCCTGGCCGGAGCAGGATCCGCTCTCCAGCGCCTGGGCCGGCAGTGTCGGCAGCAGCAGCTCCTGCACCAGGGCCAGCAGCGCGTCCTGATAATCGGCGGCCACCGGCTGGCGCATGCGCTGCAGCGCATCGCGGTGCACGGCCAGGCTTTGCGCCAGCGCCGGCAGCGGCTGGCCGGCCAGGAAGGCGTGGCAGTCATGCACATAGAGACCCAGGCCGGCATGGCGCAGATTGCCGCCCTCCAGGCCGTTGCGATGGGTCTCCATCAGGCCCGGCAGTCCCTGGCTCAGCGGCTCGATCCAGTGCTGCAGAAAGGCGTTGAAGGAGAAGCCGGCATGGGCATAGACCTGCAGCCAGCCGTGCTCGCGCACCAGCTGCATCGACAGCCGGCCCAGCGCATAGGCCTGGCGATAGTCGCCAAGGAACTCGGCCCACATCAGGCCCAGCACCGAATAGGCCGACAGCGCCCCCGGCACATGGCCATGGGCCATCATCAGCCGCACCTGGAACACCGTCAGCAGCGGCAGCAGGGCCGGCCGCGCGATATAGGCGGCGGCCGTCATCTTGGCGCTGATCGAGATCAGCTGCAGCATGCGCGCATCGCTCATCGGCGCCAGCGCGGCCAGTGCCGGCAGGCCCAGCGCGTTGATCTCGTCACGGACCGCCGCGACCAGGGCCACCACCTGGGCCGGCGAGTCGGCCTGCGGCAGCTCGGCGCCCAGCATGGCCAGCACCTGCAGGCCCAGGTCCAGGGTCTCGCTGAGCTGGCCCTGGGCATAGCTGGCCTCGATGCGCACCTCCAGCAGCCGGGCGCGCTGGG
This sequence comes from Burkholderiales bacterium C2, assembly GCA_005503085.1. Classification (GTDB taxonomy): domain Bacteria; phylum Pseudomonadota; class Gammaproteobacteria; order Burkholderiales; family Burkholderiaceae_C; genus Roseateles_E. The sequence goes on from SCOI01000003.1 coordinate 106,185, forward strand.
CCGGCTCGCTGAGCCTGGCCAGCGCGGCAGCGAGCAGTTCGTCCATGCGGCTATGCCGGCCGCTCAGATAAGCCATGCGGGCCGCCTGCAGATGCAGTTCCAGCAGCGCCTCGGGCCGCTCGGCCCAGGCCGCCGGGCCCTGAAGGCGCAGCGCCATCTCGGCATAGTCGGCGGCCAGATCGAAGGCGGCCGCGTGCATCGCCTGCTGCGAGGCCTGCTCGTTGGCCAGGGCCAGCGCGGCGCGTTCGTCGGCCTCGCTGATCAGGGCCTGGGCGGCATTCAGATGGTTCAACACATGGAAGGGCAGGGCCGCCGGTTGCTGGTGGCGCGAGCGCAGCAGGCGGCCGATCTGCAGATGCAGGCGCGCGCGCGATTGCTCGGGCACCAGGCGCCAGGCCGCCTCCTGCACGCGGTCATGGGCGAAGGCATAGCGCACCGCGGCCTCGCTCGGCGCCAGATGGGCGGCGTAGCGGTAGAGCTTGTTGCCGGGCACCAGCAGCTGGGCCTGCAGCGCCGGCAGCAGGCCGGCGGCGACCTCGGCGCCGGGGCGGTCGAGTGCGGTGGCCAGCGTGCCGAGGTCGAAACTCCCGCCCAGGAAGGCACCGACCGAGAGCATCCGGCGGCAGTCCTCGGGCAGGGGCTGAAGCTGCGCCAGCATCAGCTCGACGACGTTGTCCGCCATCTGCGTCTGGGCGATCTGTGCGGCCGACCAATCCCAGCGCTGGCGCGCGAGGTCGAAATGGATCAAGCGGCGCTGCGCCAGTTCCTCGACGAAGCGGCGCAGGAAGAAGGGGTTGCCGGCGGTCTTGGCCTGGCATAGCGCGGCCAGCTCGGCGACCTCGGCGGCCGGTCTGTGCAGACTGTCGGCCAGCAGCTGGCCGATCTCGCCGGCGCCCAGCGGCGCGATGGCCAGTGCCAGAAAGCGCGGCCCCAGTGCGCGCAGCTCGGCCAGGTCCTGACTCAGCGGGTGTTCGGGGGGCAGCTCGTTGTCGCGCCAGGCCAGCACGATCAGGGTGTGGCGCAGCTCGGTATCGCTGGCCCATTCGCGCAGCAGGCGGCGCGAGCTGCGGTCGGCCCATTGCAGATCGTCCAGGAACAGGGTCTGAGGCTCGTCCTCGCTGGCCAGCGCCGCCAGGCACAGGCGCAGGCTGCGCATGAAGCGGCTTTCGGCCTCGGCCGGCGCCAGCGCCACCGGCGCTGCCGGCTCGCCCAGCAGCGGCCTGAACTCGGCGATGGCCTCGGCCACGACGGCCGCCGCGCTGCCCAGCCGCTCGCACAGGCGTTCGCGCCAGAACTGCTGGCGCGCCGGCGCCTGGGCCAGGATCTGCTCGGCGCGCTGGGCCAGCAGGCTCAGCAGCGCGCCATAGGGCTGGTGCTGGCCGAACTGGTTGAACTTGGCCGCGACAAAGCTGCCGCGCTGGGCCAGCAGGCTGCGCTGCGCGGCGTTGACGAGTGCAGTCTTGCCTATGCCCGAGAAGCCGGCGATGCCGACCAGCTGGCTCGCGCCGGCGGCGGCGGCCTCGAAGGCCGCGCCGAGCTGGCGCAGCTCGGTCTCGCGGCCATAGAGCCGGCCGCTGAGCTGGAAGCGGCCGCTGCGGTCGCCCCGGCCCGGCATGAAATGGGGCGGTTCGCGGCCCTCGGTCAGCGCCGTCAGGCACAGGGCCAGGTCTTGCCTGAGGGCCGGGTGGCTCTGGTAGCGGGCCTCGGGTTCCTTCTGCAGGCAGCGTTCCAGCACGGCCGCCAGCGCCGGCGAGGCATCGGCGCGCCGGGCGGTGGCCAGCGGCGCCGGCACGGCCAGATGGGCATGGACGGCCTGGGCGGCGTCCTGGCATTCGAACAGCGGTGCGCCGGTCAGGGCCTCGTACAGCGTGGCGCCGAGGCTGTAGAAATCCGCCCGGTAGTCGACATCGCGGCTCATCCGGCCGGTCTGCTCGGGGGCCAGCGTGGCCAGGCTGCCGTCCAGCGCGTCGGCGCGCAGCAGCAGCGCACGCTCCTGGGCGATCTCGGCGGCGATGCCGAAGTCGCACAGCAGTATGCGCGCCAGCGGATCGTCATGCTGGGCCAGCAGCACATTGCCCGGATGCAGGTCGCGGTGCACGACGCCTTGCTCATGGATGACTTCCAAGGCATCGACCAGGGCCAGTCCCAGGCGCAGCACGGCCGGCTGGCTCAGCGGCGCGGCGCCGCTGCGCAGTCGCTGCCGCAGGGTCTGCAGGCCCAGGTCGGGCAGGCGCATATAGGGCCGGCCCGCATGGCTGGCCAGGGCCTCGGGGCGCAGGATATGCGGGTGATCGAAACGCCGCGCGATCTCGAACTCGTAGCGAAAGCGCGCCAGCTCGGCGGCGCTGGGCATGGCCGCTCGCAGATAGACCAGCACCGCCCGCTGGCCCCGGGCATCGACCGCGCGCAGCACGCCGTTGCGCCGGCTGCCGGGCAGTTGTTCGGTGATCTGCCACCCATTCACACTGTCACCGAGACCCCAACCAAGGTCCCCCTGTGCCTGACGAAGCATCTGAAACCGCTTTTCTCTGTCTGTCACCGATGAGCTGCAAATGTAACCGGCCGACCGTGACAGCCCGGCGCAGACCGTGGCTAGGGGCATGATGGGGCCTGGACGCCGACCCGGAGAGCGCTGTGAAGAAACCATCCCAACGACCGGCCGCGCTGATCCGCGATCTGCGCGGCGGCCTGCGCCTGATCACCGACGGGGTCGGCGGCGTGACCGGCCTGGTCGAGAGCCTGCACGGCCGCATCGCCCGTGTCGCGCCGCCGCTGGGCCGGGTGGCGGATGCGCCGACGCGCGGCATCACCGGTCTGGTCTATCGCAGCATCCGCGGCACCACCGGTCTGGTGGGCGCGGGCCTGGACGCGGCGCTGGCCCGCCTGCAGGAGCAGTTGCAGGCGCAGTTACAGGATGAGCCCGACGCCCAATCTGGTCGGCGCCGCGAGGCCGTGGTGGCCGCGCTCAATGGCGTGCTGGGCGACCATCTGCTGCGCAGCGGCAACCCGCTGGCGCAGCCGCTGGTGCTGCGCTTTCAGGGCAGTGGCCCGAAGCCGCTGCTGTTGATCCATGGCCTGTGCATGAACGACCAGCAATGGCTGCGCGACGGCCATGACCATGGCCAGGCGCTGGCCGCCGAGCTGGGCTTCACGCCCGTCTATGCGCGCTACAACAGCGGCCTGCATATCTCGGCCAACGGTCTGGCCCTGGCCGAGGAACTCGAGCGCCTGCTGCAGCGCTGGCCCGAGCCGGTCGAGGAACTGGCCATCATTGGCCACAGCATGGGCGGCCTGCTCGCACGCAGCGCTGTCCAGCAGGCCTTGCAGCGCGATATGGCCTGGCCGCTGCTGCTGCGCCGCCTGGTCTTTCTGGGCAGCCCGCACCACGGCGCGCCGCTGGAGCGGGCCGGCAACTGGCTGCACCAGGGCCTGGGGCTGAGCCCCTATCTGGCGCCGTTCACGCGCCTGTCGGGCCTGCGCAGCGCCGGCATCACCGACCTGCGCCATGGCAATCTGCTGGAGGCCGACTGGGTCGGTGAAAGCCGTTTTGCCGGCCGCGACCGGCGCGTGGTCGTGCCGCTGCCGCAGGGCGTGAGCTGCTATGCGGTGGCCGGCACGCTGGGGCGCAGCGACGGCGGCCGGCTCGCAGATGGGCTGGGGGACGGGCTGGTGCCGCTGGACAGCGCGCTGGGCCGCCATGCCCATCCCCAGCGCCGGCTGCGCCTGCCGGCCTCGAACCACTGGGTCGCGCGCGGCACCCACCACCTGGACCTGCTGAGCAGCCCGGCGGTCTATGCCCGGCTGCGGCGCTGGCTGGCCTGATCCGGCTCAGCGCCGGGTCGAGAAGGGATAGGCCGGGTCGTTATAGCCCGGCGTCGAGGCATGACCTGGCACCACCAGCGAATCGACCAGAGCCTCGTCCTCGGCTCCGATGCTGCAGTCCAGCGCGCCCAGATAGTCCTGCCACTGGGCCAGGGTGCGCGGGCCGGCGATCACCGCGCTGACGGCGCGGTGGGCCAGCACCCAGGCGGTGGCGAAATGGCTCAGGGAACGGCCGCTGCCCTCGCAATGCGCCTTCAGCGTCTGCGCGATCTGCAGCGACTCCTCGCGGAACTCCGTCTCCAGCATGCGTTTGTCGCCACGACCGGCGCGCGTGCCCTCGGCCGGCGCGGCACCCGGCGCGTACTTGCCCGACAGCACGCCGCGCGCGATCGGGCTGTAGGGCACGACGCCGATGCCGTGGTGAGCGCAGACCGGCAGCACCTCGACCTCGGGCTGGCGGTTCAGCAGGTTGTAATAGGGCTGGCAGACCACCGGGCCCGGCATGTTCAGCGAGCGCGCCTGATGAACGATCTCGGCGATGCGCCAGCCGCGGAAGTTCGACAGTCCCCAGTAGCGGATCTTGCCGGCGCGCAGCAGCGCATCGATCGCGCGCAGCGGTTCCTCCAGGTCCATGCCCAGGTAGTCGCGGTGCAGGTAGTAGATATCGATATGGTCGGTGCCCAGGCGCTGCAGGCTGGCCTCGCATTCGCGCAACATCCAGGCGCGCGAATACTGCGACTCGTTGGGCCGGCCCGACATCCTGTTGCCCAGCTTGGTGGCCAGCACCCAGTCGTGGCGGGCGCCGTTCTTGAGCAGCGCGCCGACCATGGTCTCGGAGGCGCCGGTGCTGTAGACATCGGCGGTGTCGATGAAATTGACGCCCTGCTCGCGGGCATGGGCGACGATGCTGCGCGCCTCGGTGATATCGGTCTGGTCGCCGAACATCATCGTGCCCAGGCACAGCGTGGAGACCTGGAGTGGGGACTTGCCAAGGGAGCGGTAGTGCATCGTGCGGCTTTCTTTCCTATCGTTGCAAAGCGAGTTCGAGCGTCAGCGCGCGCTCGGACTTGTTGGACCACATCCAGCAGTAGTCCTGGTCGACGGCAGCCAGCAGCTGGCCTTCGGCGGTGCCGGCGCCATCGATTTTGGCCGGGTAGCTGACCTTCTTGCCTTCGTGATAGTGGATGTTGAAGTTCGTCGGCCCTTCGGCCTTGAAGCTCCAGGTCACCGTCTGGCCCTTGGCCAGCTTGCCGCAGACCTCGGCGAACTGGGCCGGCGCGATGCTGGCCTTGTGCTCGAAGCGGCCGGATTCGCTCCAGCGAATCTCGACCAGCTCGGCCCGGGCGGCGAACGATGCCAGGCTCAGCAGGGCGGACAGGGCGATCAACGGCAAATGGGTTTTCATCGGGGTGTCAATGCTTGTGGACGTGGTGCACATCAGGCACATGGGCATGGCTGTGGCTCAGCGGGGGATGGTAATGCCGATGGCTGTGGGCGACGCCGGGCATGGGGTCGTGGGCATGGTCATGATGCCCGTCGTCATGCCTATGGGCATGCTCGTGCGTCAGCGCTTCATGCTGATGCTCGTGTCCATGGGTTTCGGACAGATGCACGAGCACGCCCAGCAGCATCAGCCCGCCGCCCAGCGCCATGCCCCAGCCTGCCGAGCGGTCGCCCAGGGCAAAGGCGGCAAAGGCTCCGATGAAGGGCGCGAAGGCAAACACCGAGCCGGTGCGGGCGGCGCCAAAAGCGCGCTGGGCCAGCAGATAGAAGCGCAGGCTCAGACCGTAGCCGGTGGCGCCGACGGCCAGCAGGCCCAAGGCGGCGAGCACGCCGGGCGTGGGTTCGCCAGACAGCCAGGCCAGGGAGGCGGTGGCCGACGCGCCCAGCGCCGCCTTGACCAGCACCACCTGGCCCGGATCGCGCTCGGCCAGCGCGCGCGACAAGGTGTTGTCCATGCCCCAGGCCGCCGTGGCCAGCAGCACGGCCAGCAGACCCAGCCACTGACTGCCACCGCTGAGCCCCTGTTCGAGCACCAGCAGCAGTCCGCCGGCCAGCAACAGCAACATCGCCGCCCAGACCCGGCGTTCCATGGTCTCGCCATAGAGACGCCAGGCCAGCATGGCGGTGAACAGCGCCTCCAGGGTCAGCATCAGCGAGGCGCCGGTGCCACTGCTGCGCTGCAGGCCCCAGGCCATCGCGACCGGGCCGATGACGGCTCCGAAGCAGGCGACGGCCAGCAGCCGAGGCAGGTCCGAGCGCAGCAGACGCGCTTCCTTCTCGACCGGTTGGCGCAGCAGGCCACCGACCAGGGCCGCGCCGGCATACAAGAAGGCGGCGGTGGTGAACGGGCCCAGACCCAGGCCCAGTTGCTGAACCAGCGGCGTGCTGAGGCCGAACAGCGCTGCCGCCAGCAGCGCCAGCAAGCCGCCTTTGAGTGCGGGAAGATCAGACGCGGTGCTTGCCATCAGGAGCTCATTTCACCATGCGGTCAAGCGTGCCTTCACCGCCGCCACCAGGGGGTCGATGGCCGACGGCGGGAACGGCGACACGCTGCTGACGTTGATCTCGCAGAGCACGAAACGTTCGGCCTGCTCGGCCGTGGGCTCGCCGAACATGAAGTCGCAATCCCACAGCATCGGCAGTTGCTCCCGTGCGAGGCCGACCCGCTGCCGCAGGAGCTCGATCCAGCCGGTCTCCAGCAGCCGTCTGAGTGACTGGAACTGCGGCCGGTCGGCCGGGTGGTAATGGCGTGGCCCCGGCATCGGTGCCGCCTCGCCCGGTCTGCCCGGGTGAAGCGCATTGAGCGCTTGATGACCGAAACCCACGACCCTATCCTCGACGAGATAGGCGCGCACCATGCCATCGACCAAGCGGGGCTGCCAGGCTTGGTCGACCATATGGCCACCATGCTCCGGCTCGAAATAAGTCGCGAGATGCGACAGCAATGTGCTCATATCGATGCGCTGCTCCTCGCAGCCGCGCTGGGCATGGCGCACCGCCAGCAGCGCCGAGCCAGCGAGCTGCTCGACCCGCCACACCCCGATGCCGCTGTGGCCGCGGTGCTGCTTGAGCACGCGCGCGCCGATCTGCAAGCGCTGAGGCAGTTCTTCGGCCAGTTGCGCGAGGCTGTCGACACGGACTGCATCGCTGCCGAAGGGCAGCCCGCACACATCCAGCAGCACGTCCTTGGTGCCCAGGCGCAGGATGACGTCCGGATGCGTGCTGACGAAGGCGCCAGCCTGCGCGAGCTCGCGCAGCAGCGTGTCGAGCCGATCCCGACGGCGGCCGGATTCGATCGGATTGCTCCAGATCAGCACGCCGTCGACGCGGCGCAACTGCTCGGCGACCTCGTCGGCAAAATCATCGTGATAGATGGCCGGTTCTGCCAAGACGCCCGCAGCAGCGAAGGCTTCGAACAGCATCGCGAAGCGGCTCTCGCCCGGGTCGCAGCGTTGGCGTGCCCCGTGGTCGCCGGGATAGAGCAGGGCCAGGGTCGGTGGGTGCTCGGCAGCCATTGCTCAGTCCTTCAACGCGGGCGGGATCGCCGGGCGCCGTCAGTCGGTCTTGCCGCTGGGCTGCAGCTCGCGCCCCTCACGGGACCAGCGGTCGATGCCACCGACCAGAAAGCGCGCCCGGATGCCTTGAGCGCGCAGTCGCAGCGCGGTCGCACGACCGACTTCATGGCCATAGACACAGTAGACCAGCACCTCGCTCCCCGTGGCCAGTGTTGCGGACCATTCTGCGACGCGGGCCGGATTGCGCCAGCAGGCGCCGGGCAACATCGTCGCGGCCTGTTCGTAGATCGCCTCACGGCGCACATCGAGCAGGCTGACCCGCCTGGGATCGACCGTGTCCGGATCGACTGCCAGTTCCTCGCTGGCCGCCTGCACGGCCTGCTGGTAGCGCTGGTAGACCTCGTCCCAGGCGATGGTGGCCATGAAATCATCGACATCAGCGCCAGCCTGGGCGCCATGATCGAGAGGCTTGGCAAGCTCGCGCGCGTCCATCGCCAGGATCGGGGTACCGCCGGCCATCGCCTCCTCGGGGTTTGCCACCCACTGGTTGAGCAGCCGGCCCTCGCGCGGATGCAAGCTCAGCAGCACCCAACCCGAACCGCCGCCCAGGGCCTTGCCCATGGCGACGAACTCCTCGCGCCAGCCCTCCACGCTGCCGAAGCTGGCGCTCAGGGCCAGCGCCATCGCCGGGGCCATGTCTTGCCCGGCACGGCCGGGGTCTTGAATCGGTGTGTCCATCAATACTCCTCAGCGAAGCGCCAGGCCGGGCAACAGGGTGATGCCCAGGCCGATCAAGGCGCAGATCCCCAGCAGCGGCATCACGCCCAGCTTGAAGCGGAACAGGGCCAGCGCTGCGCCCAGCGCGATCAGGGCCGAGGCCCCGTCGAAGCGGCCGGCGAAGCCCTGGGGCCACAGCACGTGATAGGCGAAGAACATCGCCAGATTCAGGATCACGCCGACCACGGCGGCGGTGATGGCCGTCAACGGCGCGGTGAATTTCAGATTGCCGTGGGTGCTCTCGATCAGCGGGCCGCCAGCGAAGATGAAGATGAAAGACGGCAGGAAGGTGAAGAAGGTCACCACGCTGGCTGCCGTCGCACCGGCCAGCAGCAGCGCATCGGGCCCGAACACCTGCTGGGTCCAGCCACCGACAAAGCCGACGAAGGCCACCACCATGATCAGCGGCCCTGGTGTGGTTTCTCCCAGCGCCAGACCATCGATCATCTGCGCGGCGCTGAGCCACTGGTGCTGCTCGACCGCGCCCTGGTAGACATAGGGCAGCACCGCATAGGCGCCGCCGAAGGTCAGCAGCGCGGCCTTGGTGAAGAACCAGCCCATCCGGGTCAAGGTTCCCTCGAAGCCGTAGACCGCGACCAGCAGCGCCATCGCAGTCAGCCAGAGGCCCAGCCCCATCCCCAGGACCTGGACCAGGCGGCTGCGCTTGAAGCGCGCGTGGCCGGGTGTGGGCGTGTCGTCGTCGATCAGTGCCGGCCCGTAGCTTTGCTTGGCCACCCCGTGGCCGCCGCCGATGGCAAAGACCTGTGGCGCATGGCGCCCGCCGAAGTGGCCGATGACGGCCGCCAGCAACACGATCAGGGGGAAGGGCGCATCGAGCGCGAAGATCGCAACAAAGGCCGCCGCAGCGATACCCCACAGCCAGCCATTCTTCAAAGCGCGGCTGCCGATGCGGTGGGCGGCATGCAGGACCAGGGCCGTCACCGCCGGCTTGATCCCATAGAACAGGCCGGCCACCAAGGGCATCTCGCCGAAGGCGATATAGATCCAGGACAGCACGATCAGGATGAAGAGCGAGGGCAGCACGAACAGGGCGCCGGCGACGAGGCCGCCCCGGGTCCTGTGCATCAGCCAGCCGATATAGGTGGCCAGCTGCTGCGCCTCGGGGCCGGGCAGCAGCATGCAGTAGTTCAGCGCGTGCAGAAAGCGCTTCTCGCTGATCCAGCGGCGCCGCTCGACCAGCTCGGTGTGCATGATGGCGATCTGCCCCGCCGGGCCGCCAAAGCTGATGAAGCCCAGCTTGAGCCAGAAGCGCAGGGCCTGCCAGAAGCTGACCGGTTCGGGGCGGAAGGGGGCGCTGCTCATTCGGCCTGGTCCTTGTTGAAGGCGGTCTGCAGACCTTCGAAAACGCCGGCCGCCGCCAGCAGCAGCTGGTCATCGTCGGCAATCGCCTCGCGCATACCGGCCAGCACCTTCTCGACGCCGAGCGCCTCCGGGGGCTGGATGCCGCCCACATCGAGGCTGTGCACCAGCAGGCCCAGGCGCAGCAGGGTGGGTGTTTCCAGGCCGAAACTGGCCAGCAGGGTCTCGAAGGTCACGCGCGCGCCGACATGGCTGAAGGTGGCACCATCGAAATCAAAGCCCAGCGCCTTCTTCGGGCAGTCGGCCGGCGACTTCAGCCACAGAAAGCGCGCCTCGGGATCGATGTGTCGGCGTATCAGCCAGGCGCTGGCCAGTCGGTCCACCCAGGGGCGCTGGCGTGTGGCCCAGAGCCGGCCACGGTAGCGCGCCGGATCCAGCCGGGCGATGGCGTGGGCGGCTGACCGGGGTTCGTCGGGCGACATGGCCTGGTGGGCGCGCTGTTCCAGCGCCTGCAGCGCGGCCTCGGCCTGGCGCTGTGCCTCGCCGGCAAAGAAGTCGATGGACACCAGCTGCTCAAAGCTCTTGCGCAGCTTGCGGCTCTGCTTCAGCAACTCGACCGCGCTGTCCGCACGGCAGGCGCTGATCTGGCCCATCAGTTCGGCGAACTCTGCATCGCGTGCGAACAGCGGCGGGAACTCCGCCGTGTCGCTGATGGTAGCCAGCAGATGGGCCTGACCGGCGTGGGCGCGCACATCCTCGGCCACGGAGGCCAAGGTCCGGGCATGAGACTCTTGCTCAGGAAGCAGGTAGACACCATCTCGCAAAACCGCCGCGCCGCAAGCCTTCAGCGCGCGCCAGCTGCGCATGCGGGCGGTGGCGTTCTCGGTCGGCAGCGAGAGTATCAGTAGCAACCATTTCATTTGTAGATATTAATACACAAGGTAGTAATATCTACATAAATTTTGGCGATTGGCCGTTTCAGACGTAGCAGCTGCAGCCCAAGGCGCCCCAGAATGCCCCGGTCTCCGGCCCGCTGCTGCGAGCCGCACTGGCGACGGCTGTGTGGTCATGCCCATGCAGGCCGCAGGCGCTGGCACAGGCGCACATCGCGGCGTAGTGGTAGCGCTTCTCCTGCTCGGAGGCGCCGACGGCAGCGCTCTTGCGCGCCTGATAGCCGCCGTAGCGGCGCACTGGCGACCAGTCGGGTGAGGCCGGCGGCAGCGGCGGGGCCAGCGATTCATAAGTGCCGCTGCCGTGCACCGGCTGGCCGGCGACGACGGTCAGCACCGAGGTGATGTCCTGGATTTGGTCCTCGGGCACGCTCAGGTAGTCTCGGTCCAGCACCGCCAGGTCGCCGAAGGCGCCGGCTTTCAGCACGCCCTTCTTGCCGCTCTCGCGCGAGAACCAGGCGCCATCGGCCGTCATCAGGCGCAGCGCGGCGATGCGGTCCAGGCGCCGCTCCTCGGGGTAGAGCAGGGTGCCACCAATGGTGCGGCCCGACACCAGCCAGTACAGCGCCTGCCAGGGGTTGTAGCTGTTGACGCGGGTGGCGTCGGTGCCCAGGGTCACCGGCAGGCCTTGCGCCAGCATGCGCGTGACCGGCGGGGTCTCGGCCGTGGCCTTCAGGCCGTAGCGGCGGATGAAGTACTCGCCCTGCATCGACATGCGGTTCTGGATGGCGACGCCGCCGCCCAGCTTCTTGATGCGTTCCAGATTGGGCGGCGAGACGGTCTCGCAATGGTCGAAGAACCAGCCGAGCTTGTCGATCGGCAGCTCGCGATGCACCTTCTCGAACACATCGAGCGCGCGCGAGATCGTCTGGTCATAGGTGGCATGCATGCGCCAGGGCCAGCCATTGCCGGCCAGGAAGCGCACCACCCCTTCCAGATCGCCCTCCATCGCCTGCGGCATCTCGGGTCTGGGCATCAGGAAGTCCTCGAAATCCGCTGCCGAGAAGGCCAGCATCTCGCCGGCACCGTTGAGCCTGTAGAAATCGCTGCCGTCGCCGGGGCGGCCCATCTTGGCCCAGCGCTGGAAGTCGGCCAGCTCGCTCTTGGCCTTCTGCGGGAACAGGTTGTAGGCGATGCGCAGCGTCAACCGGCCTTCCTTGGCCAGCTTGTCGATGATGGTGTAGTCGTCCGGGTAGTTCTGGAAGCCGCCGCCGGCGTCGCCGACCGAGGTCACGCCCAGGCGGTTCTCCTCGCGCATGAAGTGCAGGGTCGAGTTCAGCTGTTGCTCGGGGTCGAGCTTGGGGCCGAAGTTCAGCGTGTTGTAGAGCACGAAGGCATTCGGTTCGGCCAGCAGCAATCCGGTCGGCTCGCCGGTCTTGGCATCGCGCTCGATGATGGCGCCGGGCGGCTGCGGCGTGTCCTTGGTGTAGCCGACGGCGCGCAGCGCCGCGCGGTTCAGGAAGGCCATGTTGTAGAGGTTCAGCACGAACACCGGCGTGTCCGGCGCGGCCGCATTCAGCTCGGCCAGCGTGGGCATGCGCTTCTCGTCGAACTGGAACTCGTTCCAGCCGCCGACCACCCGCAGCCATTGCGGCGAGGGCGTGCGCGCCGCCTGCTCGCGCAGCATCTCCAGCGCCGCACCGAGGCTGCGCACGCCGTCCCAGCGCAACTCCAGGTTGTAGTTCAGGCCGCCGCGGATGATGTGCATGTGCGAGTCGATCAGGCCCGGGATCACGCGGCGCTTGGCCAGGTCGACGATGCGGGTCCGGCTGTCGGCCAACTTGCTGATCTCGGCGTCGCTGCCGACCGCCATCACCAGCCCGGCCTTCAGCGCGATGGCCGTGGCCTCGGGCTTGGCCGGGTCCAACGTTGTGATGCGGCCGTTGCGCAGGATCAGATCGGGCGCGGCGCGACCATCGCCACCCTGGGCCAGCGTTGGCCCGGCCAGCACGCCCAGACCCAGGGCGGCAGCGGCCTCGAGGAAGTCGCGGCGCGAGGAGGGCGGCTCGCCGCCCTGAATGATCAGTTGTTTGAACATGGGATGGACCTCGTCGGCAAGAGTGGCGGATGCCGGTCCATCGTCGTGCCTAGGCCTGCTCTTGTCCTGCCTTCGTCGGCCGGGCTCCGGCTCCCTCGTAAGAGGCAGGCGCGGGGCCTGCCTGCCGTGGCTTGGGGCCTTGTTGTCGGGTTTGTTTTGCCGGCATCATGCCGGTGCTCGGCGTGTCGACCGATGCCTGGAGAGATGGATGAAAGACGCTGTGGGACAGGCCCTGACGGGCGTCAATGCGCAGGCCCTGGATCTGCTGGAACAGGGGCTGCATCAGTTTCGCTGCCTCAGCGGAGATCCGCTGGCCAGCGCCGAGGCCGCGCTGGCGGCCGCACCCGAGCTGGTGATGGGCCAGGTGCTGAAGGCCTGGCTGCTGCTGCTGAGCACCGAGGCCCCGGCCCTGGCACCGGCCCGCGCGGCCTTGGCTGCCGCGCAGGCCCTGCCGCACAACGCGCGCGAAGCCCTGCATCTGCGCGCCATCGAGGCGCTCTGCAAGGGCCGCTGGCATGAAGCCGGCCGGGTGCTGGAAGACCTCAGCTGCGACTATCCGCTGGACGCGCTGGCCTTGCAGGCCGGCCAGCAGATCGATTTCTTCACCGGCGATGCACGCATGCTGCGTGACCGCATGGCGCGTGTGCTGCCGGACTGGTCGGCGGCATTGCCGGGCTGGCACGCGGTGCTGGGCATGTATGCGTTCGGGCTGGAGGAGAACGGCGACTATCGCCATGCCGAGCAGCTGGGCCGCGAGGCCGTGGCGCTGCAGCCTCAGGACGCCTGGGCTCAGCATGCGGTGGCTCATGTGATGGAAATGCAGGGCCGGCGTCGCGAGGGGATGGCGTGGATGCGCGACAACGCTGGCTGGCAGCAGGGCAGCTTTCTGGGCGTGCACAACTGGTGGCACCTGGCCCTGTACCACTTGGCCGAGGGCGAGCATGAGGAGGTGCTGGCGTTGTACGACGGCCCGATCAACGGTCCGCACAGCACCATCGTGCTCGAGCTGGTCGATGCCAGCGCCTTGCTCTGGCGGCTGCAGCTGGCGGGAGTCGATGTCGGCGCCCGTTGGGCGACGCTGGCCGAGCGCTGGGCACCCCATGCGGCCAGTGCCAACTATGCGTTCAACGATATGCATGCGGCGATGGCATTCGCCTGCGCCGGCCGCGAGGATCTGGTCGGCGAGTTGCGCGCTGCGCAAGCCCTGGCCTTGCGCAGCGCGGACGACAACGCCGTGTTCCTGCGTGAGGTCGGCCAGCCCGCGACCGAGGCCGTGCTGGCTTTTACCGCCGGCCAGTACCGCCGCGCCGGCGAGCTGCTGCGGCCGCTGCGCAGCCATGCCCACCGTTTCGGTGGCAGCCATGCGCAGCGCGATCTGCTGGACCAGACCCTGATCCGGGCGGCCAGCGCGGGCGGAGACGCCACGCTGGCCCGGGCGCTGCTGAGCGAACGCCGCGCGCTGGCCGAGCAGCGCGCGGCCCAGCACTGAACCGAGCTGCCCGCTGCCGCACCGGGATGCCAGGCCGCCCGCTCAGATCTCGTCGATCACGGTCTGCTTGGCCTGCCCGCTCTCCAGCGAGAAGCGGTCGCGCGTGCGCACATAGAAGCTGGCGCCGAAGCGGCCCACCGGGTGATAGTCCTGCAGGCGCACGCGCCAGGTCTCGGTGTCGATCAGGCCCTCGCGGGCATGCAGCCAGCGCACCTGGCCGATGAAGATCTGGCGGCTGGCGGTTTCCAGTTTTTCCCACAGGGTGCATTCGAAGGCCACCGGCGCCTCGGCGATGCGCGCCGGCTTGACGAGCCGGCAGGGCGCCGCGTGCAGGCCCACATGGGCCAGCTCGCTGACATCCGGCGGCAGGCGCTCGCCGCAGCGGTGCATGGCCTCGGCCATGGCCTCGTCCGGCAGGTGCACGACGAACTCGCCGCTGCGCTGGATGTTGACGGCGGTGTCCTTCAGCGCGCCGTCCTTGAGCCGGTTGACGCTGATCATCACGATCGGCGGCTCCTCGCCCAGCATATTGAACATGCTGAAGGGGGCGGCATTGACGACGCCGGCCTCGTTGACCGTCGTGACCAGCGCGATCGGCCGCGGCACGATCAGGCTGGCCATCAGCTTGTAGCGCTGGTACTCGGTGAGGGCGGCGAAGTCGATGTCCATGCGATGTCCGTGAGGTGCTAACTGAGGCCCAGCTTCTGGGCCAGGCTGGGTTCGGGTTGGGCGCTGTGCAGCACGATGCGCTGCTCCAGTTCGCGCAGATGCGCTTCCATCAGCTTCAGCGCGCCCTTGGCATTGCCGTTGGCGATGCAGTCGACGATGCGTTCGTGTTCCTCGTGCTCGCAGGCCGCATTGCCGGGCGGCTCGTACAGCGCAACGATCAGCGAGCAGCGCGAGATCAGCTCGGTCAGATAGCGCAGCAGCACCGGGTTGCGGCCCAGGGCCGCAACCTGCAGATGGAAGCTGCTGGCCAGCCGCGCCCAGGCCGGCTGGTCGAAACGATGCATGGCCTCGTGCTCCTGGGCCAGCTGCTTGCGCAGCGCGGCGATGTCGGCCTTGCTGGCGTGCGCGACGGCCAGCTCCAGCAGCGCGCCCTCCAGCGCGCGGCGCGCCTCGAAGATCTGGCGCGTTTCCTCCGGCGTCGGCGCGGCGACCACGGCACCGCGGTTCAGGCGCAACTCGACGATGTGGTCGTGGGCCAGGCGCTGCAACACCTTGCGCACCGTCGCGCGCTTGACGTCGAACAGCTCGCACAGCGCCGCCTCCGGCAGCTTGGTGCCGGGGGTCAGGCGTTGCTCCATCACGCCCTCGAACACCGAGCGGTAGATGCGCTCCTCGACGTCGACCGGGGCTTCGGGCTTGGCTATGCGGTTGGTGCTCATGGCTTTGTTGGTCAATGCAATGCCAGGATTGTCGCCATTAAATGTCGACAATCTGCAGCGCCTCCATGTGCGCGGCGATTTGCCCGGGCGTGCACAGCCAGATCTCGCCGCGCCGCTGGGCAATGTGCGCCAGTGCCCGCCTCAGATGGCGCAGCCGGTAGGGCTGGCCGACCAGATAGGGGTGCAGCGCGATCCCCATCACCAGGGCCTGGCCATGGCGTTCGGTCTGCGCCAGCATCTCGTCGACGTTGTCGACGATCATCTGCGCGAAGTCCCTGGCGTCCATCTGCCGCGCCACCAGCATCGGGATGTCGTTGACTTCCTGCGGATAGGGAATCGACCAAAGCGGGCGGCCGCCACGGGTGCGCATCCGGGTTGGCTGGTCGTCGTGGCACCAGTTCAGCGTGTAGCGATAGCCGGCCTCGGCCAGCAGATCGGGCGTCAGCCGGCTCTCCGAGATCCAGGGCGACAGCCAGCCGGTGGCTGCCTGTCCCGAGCGGGCCTGGATCTCGTCACGGCAGGCCGCCAGCAGCGCGGCCTCGCGGGCCTCATCCCAGCCGCCCTGGCGCTCGGCGTTCGTGTGGCCATGGCCGATCAGCTCGTCGCCGCGCGCCAGCAGGGCCGCCACCAGCTCGGGGCAGTGCTGGTACAGCGCGGTGTTGATCAGCGCGCCGGTGGGCAGTTGCAGGTCGTCGAACAGCTCCAGGCAGCGCCAGGCGCCGACCCGGTTGCCGTACTCGCGCCAGCTGTGGTTCAGCACATCGGGCTCGGGGCTGACGGGCCCCAGCGCCGCGCCCAGGCCCTCGCCGAAGGCGAAGTGCTCGACATTGAAACCGAGGTAGACCGCCAGGCGCCGGCCCTCGGGCCAGGTCCAGCGCGGGCGCCGCGTGATGGGCCGGTAGTCGAAGCGGCCGTGGGCGGGCAGGGGGTTCAGCATGGTGCGGCGATGCACCGGCGTGGCGCGAGGGGGTTGCGGGTTTGGGGCATCTGGGGTGATTTCGAAATTGTCGACAATCTAATAAGTTATTTGTTTGCAATAAACAGGCCATATGTTGACATGGCATGGAGTTTGCGAGTTGTCGCCGGTCATCCTTCAACCCCTGGAGCCTCCGATGTCCCTCAAGCTATCCCGTCGCCCCTTGT
Organism: Burkholderiales bacterium C2; assembly: GCA_005503085.1. Lineage (GTDB taxonomy): Bacteria > Pseudomonadota > Gammaproteobacteria > Burkholderiales > Burkholderiaceae_C > Roseateles_E. The sequence continues at coordinate 122,630 of SCOI01000003.1, forward strand.
TGATCTGCGCCGCCGCGCTTGCGGCCCTGGGCCTGAGCCCGGCGCAGGCCCAGGAGCCCATCAAGATCGGCCTGGTGACCGCCCTGTCCGGCCAGTCGGCGCGTGCCGGTGAGGCGATCACGCGCGGGCTGGTGGTGGCGATCGACGAGATCAATGCCAAGGGCGGCCTGCTGGGCGGGCGCAAGCTGGAACTGGTGCGGCGCGACGACGAGGGCGCGCCGGCCAAGGGTGTGGTGGCGGCGCGGGAGCTGATCTTCAAGGAGAAAGTTGCGGTGCTGTTCGGCGGTCTGGACACGCCGGTCTCGATGGCCCTGGTGCCGCTGGCCAATCAGGAGAAGGTGCCTTTCATGGGCCCCTGGGCGGCCGGCACGCCGATCACCAAAAACGGCGCCAACCCGAACTTCGCCTTCCGCGTCTCGGCCGTCGACGAGATCGTCAACAAGGCGATGTTGCAGTACGCGCAGGCCACCTTCAAGGCCAGCAAGCCCGGCATGATTCTGGTCAACAACCCCTGGGGCGAGAGCAACGAGAAGGGCCTGGTCGCGGCGCTGGCGGCCAAGGGCATGAAGGCGGTGGGCGTCGAGAAGTTCGAGGCCAATGATGTGGACGTGGTGCCGCAGCTGAGCCGACTGAAGGCCGCCGGCGCGGACAGCCTCTTCATGGTCGGCAACGTCGGCCCCTCGGCCCAGGTCGTCAAGTCACTGGACCGCATGGGCTGGAAGGTGCCTATCGTTTCGCACTGGGGGCCCGCCGGCGGCCGCTTCACCGAGCTGGCCGGCCCGAACGCGAAGAGCGTTCACTTCGTGCAGACCTACAGCTTCTTCGGCAAGCAGACTCCGGTGGGCGAGAAGGTCATGAAGGCGCTGATGGCCAAGTATTCCGACATCAAGGGCCCGGACGATGTGACCCCGGCGGTTGGCGTTGCCAATGCCTATGACGCGATGCAACTGGCGGCGCTGGCCATCACGGCGGCCGGCTCGACCGACGGCGACGCGGTACGCCAGGGCTTCTACAAGATCGGCCGCTACGAAGGCCTGATCAAAACCTATGACAAGCCCTTCACGGCCCAGGTGCATGACGCCGTGACCGAGAACGACTACGTCTGGGCCCAGTTCATCGACAACCGCATTCTGCCGGTCGCGAATTGACCCACCCCCTACCGGCTTCGCCGGCCCCCTCAAGAGGGCGAGCCCGTACGCCCGGCAAAGCCGGATCGTCGGGCTCCACTGGGTAAATCCCGCAATGAGGAAGAGATGCTTTATTTATCCGCGCTGATCAGCGGCCTGGGCCTGGGCAGCATGTATGGCTTGATGGCCCTGGGCTTTCACGTCACCCATGCGGTCTCGGGCACGGTCAACTTTGCCCAGGGCAGCTCGATGATGCTGGGGGCCGTGCTCTGCTATGCGCTGGCGCAGGGTGCCGGCTGGCCCCTGCCGCTGGCGGCGCTGCTGGCGCTGGCGGGCTGCGCGGCCTATGGCCTGCTGGTCGAGCGGCTGGCGGTGCGGCCTTTTGCGAGCCGCGGCTCGAACGCCTGGCTGATGTCCACCGTCGCTTTAGGCATCGTGTTGGACAACCTGGTGATGTTCGCCTTCGGCAAGGAGCCGCGCAGCCTGCCCTCGCCGCTGGCGACGACGCCGATCGAGATGGGCGCGGTGGGTCTGGGCGTCTATCCGCTGCAGCTGCTGATCCCGCTGGTGGGCCTGGCGCTGGCCGGCGCGCTGCACTGGGTGGCGCGGCACACGCGCTGGGGCGTCGCGATGCTGGCCGTCGTGCAGAACCCGGCCGCGGCGCGGCTGATGGGCATCCCGATTCAACGCGTGATCGCGGTGGCTTTCGCGCTGTCGACGCTGTTCGCCGGCGTGGCCGGCGTGCTGATCGCGCCGCTGTTCAATGTGCATGCCGATATGGGCACGCTGTTCGGGCTGAAGGCCTTCGCGGTGGCGATGCTGGGCGGCATAGCCAGCGCCTGGGGTGTGATGGCGGCGGGCCTGCTGTTCGGTATCAGCGAGGCGCTGATCACCAGCACCCTGGGCTCCAGCTACACGCAGATCATCAGCTTTTCCCTCGTCATCCTTTTGCTGGCGTGCAAACCCAATGGCCTGTTCGGCCGCATGGAAGTGAAGAAGGTATGACGGGAGGCAAGACCTGGCCCTGGATTGCAGGCCTTGCGGTGCTGGGCGCCGGACTGGTGCTGGCGACAACACTGAACGGCTATTACGTCTTCGTGCTGGCCCAGGTGGCCCTGCTGGCCCTGGTGGGCATCGGCCTGAACGTGCTGATCGGCCTGTCCGGCCAGGTGTCCTTCGGGCACGTCGGCTTCTATGCGATCGGCGCCTATGCGGTGGCCATCCTGAGCGGCGCGGCCGGCTGGAGCTTCTGGGCTGCCTGGCCGGTGGCCCTGCTGGTCGCGGCGGCCGCCGGCGCGCTGCTGGCTTTGCCGGCGCTGCGCGTCAAGGAGCCTTACCTGGCGATGATCACCATCGCCTTCGGCTTCATCGTCGAGCATGGGGCCGCCGAATGGCGCGGCCTGACGGGCGGGCAGAACGGGCTGATGGGCTATGGCGGCCCCAGCCTGGGCGGGCTGGCCTCGGGCGAGCGCGCGGTCGCGATGCTGGCGCTGATCGCGGCGGCCCTGGCCTTCGTCGGCTACTGCCTGCTGGCGCGCGGCCGCTGGGGCGCGGGCCTGCGCGCGGTGCGCGACAGCGAGACCGCGGCCGAGGCTATCGGCCTGAAGCCGCTGCCGATCAAGGTCGTGGCCTTTGCGGTTTCGGCCGGTCTGGCCGGCTTGGCCGGTGGCCTGTTCGCGCCGCTGGCGGGCATGGTGACGCCGGGCAGCTTTGCCTTTGTGCAGTCCATCCTCTTCGTGCTGGTGGTCGTGCTGGGCGGCGCCGGTTCGGCCATCGGCCCGCTGATCGGTGCGCTGATCGTGGGCCTGTTGCCCGAGGTCCTGAGCGGCATGGAGGAGTACCGGCTGCTGTTCTTCGGCGCCTTGCTGCTGGTCGTGCTGTGGGTGGCGCCGGATGGCGTGGCCGGTTTGCTGCAGCGCCTGTCGCAACACCTATGGCAACGACGGGAGACGCCGCTGATGGCCGGCGGCGTGAGCTTGCCGCTCGTCTCGCGGGTGCGCCTAGGCCTGAGCGCAGAAGGCCTGGGCCGGATGTTTGGCGGCGTGCGTGCGGTGCATGAGCTGAGCTTTGTGGCCCAGCCCGGCGCGGTGACGGCCTTGATCGGCCCGAACGGCGCCGGCAAGACCACGGCGCTGAATCTGCTGAGCGGCTTCTACACGCCCAGCAGCGGCGGTTTCGCCCTGGGCGACAAGGCGCTGGCGGGCCAGCCGGCCCATGCGGTGGCGCGCGCCGGCCTGGCACGCAGCTACCAGACCTCCCAGCTGTTCGGTTCGCTGAGCGTGCTGGATAACGTCGCCTTGGCCTGTCTGCGGGGCCGGCTCGGCGGGCTGTTCGGCGCGGCTGGCCTGCGCTCGGCGGCGGTGCAGGCGCGCAGCCTGGCCTTGCTGGGCGCCTGCGGCTACGTCGGCGACGCGAACCTGCCGGCCGCCGATCTTCCCCATGTGGACCGCCGCGTCGTCGAGATCGCGCGCGCGCTGGCCACCGATCCCGACATGCTCCTGCTCGACGAGCCTGCCGCCGGCCTCTCGGCCGAGGACAAGCAGCGTCTGGCTGTGCTGCTGCGCCGTATCGCCGACGAGGCCGGTGTCGGCGTGCTGCTGGTCGAGCACGATATGGGCCTGGTGATGGGCGTGTCCCACCATGTGGTCGTGCTGGATGCCGGCCAGCGCCTGGCGATGGGCACGCCGGCCGAGATCCAGGCCGATCCGCTGGTGCGCCGGGCCTATCTCGGTGAGGACAGCCTGCTGGAAGCACCGGTTTCCTCGAATCAAGGCCAGCTCGGCATCGAGCTGCTGCATGTCGGCGCGCTGCACACCGGCTATGGCGCCGCGCCGGTGCTCAAGGGCATCGAGCTGCAGCTGCGCGAGGGCGAGCTGCTGGCCGTGCTGGGCGCCAACGGGGCCGGCAAGTCGACCTTGATGCGCGCGCTGGCCGGGCTGCAGCGGCCGGTGCAGGGCGGCATCCATCTGGCCGGCGAGGACTTGACCGATCTGGGCGCCGAGGCGATCGCCCGGCGCGGCCTGGTGCTGGTGCCCGAGGGCCGCCAAGTCTTCCCCGAGCTGAGCGTTCGGGACAATCTGCGCCTGGGCGGCTTCCTGCATCCCGAGGGGCTGGAGGCGCGCGCCGAAGCGATGCTGGAACGCTTCCCGCGCTTGAGAGAGCGCCTGCATCAGCGCGCCGGCCTGCTGTCGGGCGGCGAGCAGCAGATGCTGGCGGTGGCGCGCGGTCTGATGGCCAAGCCGCGCGTGCTGCTGCTGGACGAGCCCTCGCTGGGCCTGGCGCCCAAGGTCATCGCCGACCTGTTCGCGGTGCTGGCGCGGCTGCGCGCGGAGGGGCTGACGATTGTGCTGGTCGACCAGATGGCGGCGCTGGCGCTGTCACTGGCCGATCGGGCCTGCGTGATCGAGGACGGGCAGGTGGTGCTGGCCGGCACGGCGGCCGAGGTGGCGGCCGATCCGGCGCTGCGAAAAGCCTATCTGGGCGCCTGAGGTGTCTTCCGGCAGCTGGGGCTGGGCCGGTCATACTGGCCACCTGCTTGACTGTTGCACAGGACAATACCGATGAAGACTTGGATCTCGATAGGGCTGGCCGCCGCCGCGCTGATCAGCACCGTGCCGGCGCAGGCCGATGACGTGCTGAAGGCCGCCATTGCCGGTGCGCAGCGCACGCCGGCCTTTGTGGCGCGCGATGTCTGGCGCCACCCGTATGAAACGCTGAGCTTCTTCGGCCTACGAGCGAGCGACACCGTGGTCGAGCTGAGTCCCGGCGGCGGCTGGTACACCGAAATCCTGGCCCCCTATCTGCGCGAGCGCGGCCGCTTGATCCTGGCCGGGGACGATCCGGCGTCGCCGCAGGCCTATTACCAGCGCAGCGCGGCGCGGCTGAAACAGAAGCTGGAGGCGCAGCCGGCGGTCTATGACAAGGTGCAGCTGACCGTGTTCGACGCCGGTGCCGGCAAGCTCGCCTATGCGCCGGCGGGTGCGGCCGATCTGGTGCTGACCTTCCGCAATGTGCACAACTGGATGAGCCATGGCGAGGCCAGGACCCAGGCGGTGTTCCAGAGCGCGTTTGACAGCCTGAAGCCCGGCGGCGTGTTCGGCGTGGTCGAGCATCGCTTGCCGGCCGACCGGGTGCAGGACGAGAAGGCCGCCAGCGGCTATGTGCAGCAGGCCTATGTCGTGCGGATGGCCGAGCGCGTCGGCTTCAAGCTGGCGGCCAGCAGCGAGATCAACGCCAACCCCAGGGACACGGCCGACCACGAGGGTGGGGTCTGGTCGCTGCCGCCGAGCTATGGGCTCAAGGACAAGGACCGGGCGCGCTACGAGGCGATCGGTGAGAGCGACCGCATGACGCTCAAGTTCGTCAAGCCCTGAGCCGCCGGCCGCCCTGGGGCCGGGTGTTGCCTGCGGGCTGGTTTGTCCCCGCTTGCGAGGCCGCACGCACAGGTATATAAACGAAAGCAATCCGGCATGGCGCCTACGCAGCAAACCCCGCAGTGATGCAGCTGTGATAGCAACACCTGGCCCCCAAAGATCTGAAGGCAATTCGTTTCTGTCACTCCTTGAGGAGGCGGTCATGGAACTTGAAGCGCAGTCGCATCGATGGGAGAGCCGCATGCCGGACTGGCCGGCGGCCGTGGTCGCGGGTCTGGTCGCGGGCGCGGTGGCGATGGTGATGGACCTGCTCTGGACCACGCTGATGCAGGGCGGCAATCCCTGGCATACCTCGCACCAGGTGGCCGCGATGCTGTTGGGCCCGGAGCTTCTGCAAGGCCCCACCCAGGCCTTCAATCTCGGCGTGGTCGCGACGGCGATGGCGATCCACTACGGCCTGGGCATCGTGTTCGGCTGCATCGTCGCCTTCATCGTCACCGGCTTTCATTACGAAGGCAGCCTGCCGATGCTGGAGATCGTCGGCGGCCTGTTCGGCATCGCGCTGTACTTCATCAATTTCTACGGCATGGTGCGGCTTTTCCCCTGGGTCGCCGAGATGCGCAGCGGTGCCTATCTGGTCGAGCATCTGGTGTTCGGCATGGTGGCCGCCAGCGTCTACTGGAAGCTGTCGCGGCGCGGCTCGGCCGCAGACTGACCCGGCTGGCGGCGGCGCTTTCGGGCGCCGCTTCCACGTATGAAGACAAGAACAGGAGGAGGCTGGCATGCTCATCGCCATCACCCTGGCCGTCATCGTCCTGGCGTCGCTGCTGTTTCACTACATCAATCCCTGGCACCCGCCGGCGCTGGCTTCCAACTGGAAGCAGATGGACGACACGCTGACGATCACCTTCGTGATCACCGGCATCTTCTTCGTGATCCTGAATCTGTTCCTGGTCTATGTGATCTGGCGCTTCAGGCGGCGCGGCAGCAAGGCCACCGAGACCGTCGCCTATCAGCCGGTCAATCACAAGCTGGAGCGCTGGCTGACGGTGATCACGACGGTGGGCATCGTCGCGCTGCTGGCGCCCGGACTGAAGGTCTATGCTGACTATGTGACGCCGCCCAAGGATGCGCTGGAGGTCGAGGTGCTGGGCTCGCAATGGCAATGGCGCTACCGCTTTCCGGGCGCCGACGGCCAGCTCGGCGCCACCGATGCGCGCTTTGTCACGGCCAGCAATCCCTTCGGTCTCGACCCCGACGATGCCAAGGGTCAGGACGATGCGCTGGTCGACGCCAGCGAGTTGCATCTGCCGCTGAACCAGCCGGTCAAGATCCTGCTGCGCGCCCACGATGTGCTGCATGACTTCTATGTGCCGCCGTTTCGCGCGCGCATGAATATGGTGCCGGGTCTGGTCACGACCTTCTGGTTCACACCGACCCAGGCCGGCCGCTTCGAGGCCATGTGCGCCCAGCTCTGCGGGGTCGGCCATGCCGCGATGCGCGGCCTGGTGGTGGTCGAGGAGGCGCCGGCCTTCCAGGCCTGGCTGGCGGGCAAGCCCAGCTTTGCCGCCGCCTCCAAGCCGGCCCCGGTCGCGACGGCCGATGGCGGTAGCAGCGATCCGCTGGCCATGGGCCTGGCCGTGGCGAAGGCCAAGGCCTGCGTGGCCTGCCATTCGGCGGATGGCAGTGCCGGTGTGGGGCCGAGCTGGAAGGGCCTGTATGGCAAGACCGAGGCCTTTGCCGACGGCTCCAAGGAGAAGATCGACGACGCGGTGCTGGCACGCGAGATCCGCGAGCCGGCGGCCAAGGTGGTGCAGGGCTTTGCGCCCATCATGCCCAAGTCGGAACTCAGCGAGGCGGAGGTGACGGCCCTGGTGGCTTACATCCGCTCGCTGGATCCGGTCAAGAACTGAGGGAGGCGCCCATGCACGACGAACAGCACGACGAGCACGAACAGCATCACGAGCCGCAGAGCTTCTTCACCAAATACGTCTGGAGCCAGGACCACAAGGTCATCGCGATCCAGTACGGCGGTACCGCCATCGTCGTCGGTCTGGTGGGCCTGCTGCTGTCGAACCTGATGCGCCTGCAGATCGGCTTCCCCGGCTACTTCGACTTCATCAATGCCGAGCGCTATTACCAGTTCGTCACGATGCACGGCATGATCATGGTGGTCTATCTGCTGACCGCGCTGTTCCTGGGCGGCTTCGGCAACTACCTGATCCCGCTGATGGTGGGCGCGCGGGACATGGTGTTCCCCTATCTGAACATGCTCAGCTTCTGGGTCTATCTGCTGTCGGTCATCGTGCTGATGGCCAGCTTCTTCGTGCCCGGCGGTCCGACCGGCGCCGGCTGGACCCTCTACCCGCCGCAGGCCATCCTGCCCGGCACGCCGGGCCATGACTGGGGCATCATCCTGATGCTGGTTTCGCTGGTGATCTTCATCGTCGCCGCGACCATGGGCGGTCTCAACTATGTGAGCACGGTGCTGCAGGCGCGCTGCCGTGGCATGACGCTCCTGCGCATGCCGTTGACCGTCTGGGGCATCTTCACCGCGACGATTCTGGCCCTGCTGGCTTTTCCGGCCCTGTTCGTCAGCGGCCTGATGATGCTGCTGGACAAGACCATAGGCACGAGCTTCTTCATGCCGGCCCTGGTCTCGCTGGGCCAGGTCAGCGACTACAAGGGCGGCACGCCGCTGCTGTTCCAGCATCTGTTCTGGTTCTTCGGCCACCCGGAGGTCTATATCGTCGCGCTGCCAGCCTTCGGCATCGTCTCCGACCTGATCAGCGTGCATGCGCGCAAATGCATCTTCGGCTACCGGACCATGGTCTGGGCCATCCTGGCGATCGCCGTGCTCAGCTTCATCGTCTGGGCCCACCATATGTTCGTCAGCGGCATGAATCCCTACTTCGGCTTCTTCTTCGCCACCAGCACGCTGATCATCGCGGTGCCCACCGCGATCAAGGTCTACAACTGGCTGCTGACCCTGTGGCGTGGCGATATACATCTGTCGGTGCCCATGCTGTTCGCGCTGGCCTTCATTTCGACCTTCATCGTCGGCGGGCTGACCGGCCTGTTCCTGGGCAATGTCTCGGTCGACATCCCGCTGTCGGGCAGCTACTTCGTCGTCGCCCATTTCCATATGGTGATGGGTGTGGCCCCGCTGCTGGTGGTGTTCGGCGCGATCTACCACTGGTATCCGAAGATCACCGGCCGCATGCTGGACGACCGCCTGGGCCACTTCCATTTCTGGGTCACCTTCATCGGCACCTATCTGATCTATTTCCCTATGCACTATCTGGGGCTGCTGGGCATGCCGCGGCGCTACTACGACTACAAGCCCTATGACTCCTTTCCCGAGTCGGCCCACCAGCTCAATGTCTTCATCACCGTGGTGGCCATCATTGTCGGCGTGGTGCAGCTGGTCTATGTCTGGAACCTGATCTGGAGCGCCTTCAAGGGCCGCAAGGCCGAGCCCAACCCCTGGCGCGCGGCCTCGCTGGAATGGCAAACCCCCGACACGCCGCCGCGCCACGGCAACTGGGGCCCGGCCCTGCCGGTCGTGCATCGCTGGGCTTATGCCTATAGCGTGCCCGGCGCCAAGCAGGACTTCATCGCGCAGAACGCGCCGCTGTCCGAGGGCGGTGTCGAGGAGGATGAGGGCAGGGCGCATGGCGCCAAGGGAGCACGGGCATGAGCGCAGTCTTTCCAGTCGAAGAGTTCGCCGTCGACCGGCCGCAGGCCGCCAGCATCGCGCTGTGGGTCTTCATCGGCGTGGCCTGCGCCTTGTTCGGCCTGTTCTTCGCCGCCTATGTGATGCGGCTGGAGAGCGCCGAAGGCTATCCGCTGGCGCTGCCCTGGCAGTTCTGGCTTAGCACGAGCCTGCTGCTGGCCGGCAGCGTCGCACTGGAGTTGGCCTTGCGTACCCGTGGCAGCCGGCCCTGGCTGCTGGCCGGTGGCCTGCTGGCGCTGGGCTTTGTGCTGGTGCAGCTGTGGGCCTGGTCGGCGTTGCTGGCCGAGCGGGTGGTGCCGGCCGGCAACCCGGCGGCGAGCTTTCTGTATCTGCTGACTGCGATGCACGGCCTGCATGTGCTGGGCGGTCTGGGCGGCTGGTGGCTGGCCTGGCGCGATCCGGGCGCACGCTGGCGCATCGCGCTGTGTGCGCGCTTCTGGCATTTCCTGCTGCTGCTCTGGGTGGGCCTGTTCGCGACCCTGGGCCTGATGACCCCGGACCTGGTGCGCGCCATCTGCGGCGGCTGACGAGAAGGAGGTTCCGATGAGCAATCACAGCGTTCCCGGCGGCCAGGCCCAGGGCTGGCGCGGCCTGGTGGCCGATTTCTCGGGCGACCGCGAAGCCTTTGCCGTCTCCTGGGGCAAGGCGATGATGTGGATCTTCCTGCTCAGCGACACCTTTGTGTTCGGCTGTTTCCTGACCGGCTATATGACGGTGCGGGCCTCCACCACCGTGCCCTGGCCCAATCCCAGCGAGGTCTTCGCCCTGCATGTCGGCGGCACGAACGTGCCCCTGCTGCTGATCGCCATCATGACTTTCGTGCTGATCACCAGCAGCGGCACGATGGCGATGGCGGTGATGCGAGGCTATGCGCGCGACCGCAAGAATGCCGCGCTGCTGATCTTCGCGACCGCGCTGCTGGGCGCCTGCTTCGTTGGCATGCAGGCGTTTGAATGGAGCAAGCTGATCGAGGAGGGCGTGCGGCCCTGGGGCAACCCGATGGGGGCGGCCCAGTTCGGCGCCACCTTCTTCATGATCACCGGCTTCCACGGCCTGCATGTGTCGATCGGCGTGATCTATCTGATCATCGTCGGCATCAAGGTGCGGCGCGGCGACTACGAGAAAAGCGGCAACTACCAGATCGTCGAGATCGCCGGCCTGTACTGGCACTTCGTTGATCTGGTCTGGGTCTTCATCTTTGCCTTTTTCTACCTCTGGTGAGCGAGGTGACGCGATGAGTACGCAACAACACCCGATAGGCCTGTACCTGAAGATCTGGCTGCTGCTTTTTGTGCTCAGCGCCATGTCTTACGCGGTGGACTATATGCATCTGCAAGGGCTGCTGCGCTGGAGCCTGATCCTGCTTTTCATGACGCTGAAGGCCGGGCTCATCATCGCCGTCTTCATGCACATGGCCTGGGAGCGCCTGGCGCTGATCTACGCCATCCTCTTGCCGCCCTTGCTGCTGCTGGTGCTGGTCGGGCTGATGTATGCCGAGGCCCAGTACACCTGGCTGACCCGGCTGCTGTTCTTCCGCTGATATGTCGGTACCTTCACATGACATCGCGCTGCTGGCGGCCGGGCCGAGCAGCCGGCCCCTGTGGCGCGAGTACCTGGTGCTGACCAAGCCGCGCGTCGTCGCGCTGATGCTGTTCACCGTGCTGGTGGGCATGCTGCTGGCCGCGCGCACGCCGCTGCCCTGGACCTTGTGGCTGGGCGCACCGCTGGGCATCGCCCTGGTGGCCGGCGCAGCGGCCGCGATCAACCATCTGGTGGACCGCCGCATCGACGCGCTGATGGCCCGCACCCGCGCCCGTCCGCTGCCGCGCGGCAAGCTCAGCGGCGGCCAGGTCCTGCTGTTCGCCTCGGCCCTGGGCATGGCCGGCATGGCCCTGCTGCTGCTCACCACCAACCTGCTGTGCGCGCTGCTGACCCTGGCCTCGCTGCTGGGCTATGCGGTGGTCTACAGCCTCTATCTGAAGCATGCGACGCCGCAGAACATCGTCATCGGCGGCGCGGCCGGCGCGGCCCCGCCGCTGCTGGGCTGGGTCGCCGTCAGCGGGGCGCTCGATCCCGGCGCGCTGACCCTGTTTCTGATCATCTTCATCTGGACCCCGCCGCATTTCTGGGCCCTGGCCATCCATCGCCGCGAGGACTATGCGCGCGCCGCCGTGCCCATGCTGCCGGTGCTGCATGGCGTGGCCTACACGACGCGGCGTATCTGGGCCTACACCCTGGCCCTGCTGGCGGTCAGCCTGCTGCCGGTGGCGATAGGCATGAGCGGCGCACTCTATCTGCTCGGTGCCTTGCTGCTGGGCGCGCGCTATGCCGAGCTGTCCTGGCGGCTGCGGCGTGACGAGCGCCTGGCCATGCCCAGCTTCCGCTATTCCATCGTCTATCTGTTCGGCCTGTTCGGACTGCTGCTGGCCGATCACTTCTTGCTGCGCTGAGTCCAGCACCGGGCTCGGGCCATACTTGGCCGATGCAAGACGACAAGACCGCTACTCCCACCATCGCCTTTATCGGCGCCGGCCGTCTCGGCCGCTGCCTGGCCCAGGCCTTGGCAGCCGCCGGCGAGACCGTGCTGGCGCCGCTGGGCCGCAGGGATGACACGGCCGCCGCGCTGGCTGCCGATCTGGTGTTCCTGACCGTGCCCGATGACGCGATCGCAGCGCTGGCGTGCAGCCTGCCGTGGCGACATGGCCAGGCGGTCGTGCATTGCAGCGGCGCCACCGAGCTGGCCGCACTGGAAGCCGCTGCGGCGGCGGGCGCCGCGGTCGGCGGCTTCCATCCGCTGCAGATCTTCACGGCCGACACGCAGCAGTCCGCCGCCCTGCTGGCCGGCTCCTGCGTCGCGATCGAGGCTGCGTCGCCGCTGCTGGGCGAGCTGCAGCGACTGGCGAGTCTGCTGCGGATGCGGCCGCTGAGCTTGCCGCCGGGCAGCCGCGCCGCCTATCACGGCGCTGCCAGCTTCGCGGCCAGCTTTTTGCTGTCGATGCTGGACGAGGCCGCCCAGGTCTGGGCTGCCGCTGGTCTGCCGCAAGACCTGACCCTGCCGGCCCTGCTGCCGCTGGCGCGTGGCACCCTGGCGGCGGCCGAGGCACGCGGCCTGGCCGGCGCGCTGGCCGGGCCGATTTCGCGTGCTGACACGGGGGTGCTCGCCGCCCACCTGCGTGCCTTCGACGCGCTGGGCGGCGAGCACGGCGAGTTCTACCGCCAGTTGTCGCGCCGCCAGCTGGCATTGGCACGCGCGGCCGGGCGACTCGACGAGCAGCAGCTGCAGCGTCTCGCCCAACTGATAGCGGCGCCGCCGCCCTGACGCTGGACGCGCTCAGCGCGCCTTGTCCTCCAGCCGCAGTCGCAGATCGCGCAAGGTCGAGGCCGAGCGGCCGAATTCGATGGGCGCCAGCTTGTCGGTGCTCCTGCCGCCGGAGCGCAGGATGCGGCCGAAGGTCGATTGCACGGTGGCCGGATCGTCATCGAAATCGCCATGGTGCTGGGCGCGGCTGCGCGGGTTTGCACCGGCCTTGTCGGGTGAGAGCACCAGCTCGGCCTTGGCCGAGGCGAACAGCTTGCCGAGCTCGGGGTCGGCTTCGATGCAGCGCTGCAGGCCCAGTATGGGCGTGCCGTCCTGCACCATGGGCACGCGCTGGCGCGCCTCGAAGGCATTGGAGACTAGATAGAGCAGGGACTTGTTGTAGAGCTTGGCGCAGTTGTCGTCCTTCTCGGTCTTGTCGTCCAAGGCATAGAGCGCGAAGTCCTGGATGCGGCCGCTCTTGATGGCCGGCAGATAGTCGCTCTTGAACAGCGCGGTCGTGCAGGCCGGCGCCCACAAGGTGCAGCTGACGATCTTGGCCTTGGCCGTCAGCAGGCCGACCAGTGGCGCCAGCAGGATGGCCCCGGCACTGTGGGCGACCAGATGGATCTCCAGCCCCGGCTCGTCCTTCAGCAGGGCCAGCAGATGCTCGGCCACCTTGTGGGCCGCGCCGCCCTTGCGACTGGCGGCCAGCGCGTTCTCCTTCATCTCGTCCCAGGCCGCCTTGCCGGTCAGATTGCGCGCCACCGGCTCCAGCAAATCGTCCAGGCGGTCGAGCAGGAAGTCCTTGGCGGCATCGAAGGCGCCCTCGGGACGACGCCGGCGCACGGCGTCCTGCAGGATGTTGCTGACGGTGCTCCAGTAGTCGCTGCGCCAGATGAAGGCCAGCGGGTAGACGCCGGCCTCCAGCAGCGCCGGTCGGTACTCGGCCAGCCGCTGCAGCGCGGCCTGCTCGCTGACCAGACCGCCGTGGGCGTACAGCAGCAGGCGCTTCTTGGGCCAGGGCGCCAAGGCCTGGCGCACATCGGTGGCGAAGAGCTGGGCCAGCTCGTCCTCGTTCATGCCGTATTCGCCGCCGGGCCGCAGCCGGCCCTCGTTGCCGACGCTGACCACATGGGGACGCAAGGCCATATGGCTGACCTTGGTCGCGCCCGAGGGCCCGCTGAGCTGGGCGGCCGGCTCGCCGGCCGGCGTCGCCAGCCGGATCGGCGCGCCCAGGCGGGCGACCCAGACATCGGTCGCGTTGCGCAGCCAGTCGTCATAGAAGATGCGCGCAAAGCCCTGGCGGCCCCAGTCAGGGCCCCAGGAGTTCTGCAGCCAGAAACCCTGCTCGTCATAGGCGACGATGGCGAAGGCATGGCCACCGAGCTCCTGGTCGGAGGGCGTGATGATGCCGTCGGCACCGACCGCGTCCCAGCCCGCGTGCACCGAGGCGGTGGCGAAGAGGATGCCGACCTCGGCGAGCGCCGCATGCATCGCGACCAGGTCCTTGTGGTTGACGCGGAAGTAAGCGCCCAGTGGCCGGCCCTGCGCGTTCTCGACCCGGCTCTGCGACAGGCCCTTCTCGCCACCGCGCTTGGGGCGGTAGGGCCAGACGCTCTCGGCGCAGACGCCGTGCTTGTGCCAGCCCTTCATCGCGCCGCGCGCGCTCGAGCCCGAGTAGCTTTCGCCGGGCCATTCGTCGTAGCGCCGCGCCATGTCGTAGAGCATGCGTGGGCTGACCGGCGTCGGGTCGGGCACCACCTTGCGACGGCGCAGCAGGAAGTTCGCGACGGTGGCCAGGCCGAAGCCGGTGCAGGCACCTTCCTGGCCCTGGTCGAGGATGGGCACCTCCAAGGCCTGGTAGTCTTCCAGCGCGATGCGCGACGGCACTTCGACCAGGGTCGAGACATACATGCGGTCGCGGAAATCCAGCGTGTCGCGGCGCGCGTCCAGCGTGCGTTTGGTGGCGGGGGCCTTCTTCTTGGTGGCCATCAGGGTCTCCTCAGGATGTCGAGGGCCGCAGGCTGCCACGCGGCGCGGCGCCTGCCCATCCCCAGCTAATAGAACAGGGTGCCGAGATCCAGCGTGGAGCGCCGGCCGAGCTGCTCGCGATGCTGGTCCAGCCATTGCCGGGCGCGTTCGCGGCCCAGCTTCTTGAGCATGTCGAAGAATTTCAGATTGGCCGCCAGCTTGCTGTCGGCATGCAGCTCGCCCAGCACATCGGCCGCCTCGATCAGATGAAAGCGCAGTTGCTGGGCGCGCCGCTCCAGGCTGCCGACCTGCAGGTTCAGCCAGCGCCTGGGCAGGTGCTCGCGCAGATGGGCGAACATGCGCATCTCGCGCAAAAAGGTGGCGTTGAAGGCGATCTCCAGCGCGCGGCTGTGGATGTCGGCGGCGCTGACCGGGGTCGACTTGTGCTTCAGCGGGGTCAGCAGCACCAGCAGCACGTCGCTGCAGCGGCATTCGAAGAACAGCGGGAACACCGCCGGATTGGCCGCATAGCCGCCGTCCCAGTAGGGCTCGCCGTCGATCTCAATGGCGCGGTGCACGGTCGGCAGGCAGGCCGAGGCCAGCAGCACCTCGGCGCTCAGTTCGGCGTTGCGGAACAGGCGCAGCTTGCCGCTATTGGCCTGGGTGGTGGCGATGAAGAGCTTGACCGGGCTGTGCCGACGCAGACGCTCGAAGTCGACCTGCCCGCTGATGATGTCGCGCAGCGGATTCAGGTCGAAGGGGTTGAGCTGCTCGGGCGCCATGTAATAGGTCCACCGCAGCATCAGCTTGAACATGGGCGCCAGGCTGATGTTCTGGCCATCGGCCGAGCTCTGCGTGAAATGCTCGGGCACGGTGGCCGCCACCGCGGTCCAGAAGGCCTGCAGCGCGGTGCGCGCGCCGTCGGCGCCGCCGCTCATCAGGCCCTGGACCATCACGACCGCATTCATCGCGCCGGCACTGGTGCCGCTGACGCCCTCGAAGCGCAGCCGGCCGTCCTCCAGCAAGGCGTCCAGCACGCCCCAGGTGAACGCGCCATGGGCGCCGCCACCCTGCAGGGCGAGATTGAGGGTCGGGTTCTGGGGTTTGCCGAGAAATCGCATCGCGGCTCCCGGGGCGGCTACTCGGTGGTGACCGCGTCGGTCTTGTCGTCGGGACCCACGGCGTCGATGGTCTTCTCGATCACCTTGCCGCCGACCTTGACCCCGGTGCTGACCACCGCACCGGCCACCGAGATGGTCGCGCCGGCCACGGCCCCGGCCACGCTGACGACAGCACAGCCGCTCAGCATCAGCAGCGGCATGGCGGCGAGCAGCAGGCGCAATCGGAAGGAGGGCTTGAGAGGCTTCATGGGCATGGGCGCTAGGGACTGGGCCGCATTGTGCCCAAAGCGCCGACTGTGCCATGCTTGCGTGCATGTTTGCCGTCTATGGATTGCAGGGGCGTATGTTCAGCGGGCCGCTGGACCGGGTGCGCGAGCTCGGCCCGGTGCAGGCGGTGGCCCGGCTGCGGGCGCTCGCCGGGGTGCAGCGCGAGGAACAGGCGCCGCCCGCTGCGGTGATCGCCGGCCGCCTGGCCGAGGAGGGTGGTTTCGGTGGGCTGGCTGCCGAAACCCTGCCGCGCCAGGCACTCAATGCCTATGCGCAGACCGCCGCGCCGCCGCGCCAGCCGCTGAGCCTGGTGCAGCAGCTGATGAGCCGCCGGATGATCACCGTACCGCTGGCGGCCACCGTGCGCGAGGCCTGGAGTCTGCTAGCGCGGGCTGGCGTGGGTCAGGCGCCGGTGCTCAATGCCAAGGGGCAGCTGGTGGGTCTGATCATGCGTGCCGACCTGCTGCGTCCCGACACCTTGCCGCTGGATCCGGCCGATGCCCAGGCCTGGACCGAGCGCCTGGCCCAGCCGGTGTCCAGCGCGATGTGGACCCCGGTGCCGACCGCCCAGCCCGACAGCCCGGTGCGCGAGGTGGCCCAGCTGCTGTTGGACCTGCACCTGCCGGGCCTGCCGGTGCTGGACGAGCAAGGTGCGCTGCAGGGCTTTCTGTCGCGCAGCGATCTCCTGCGGGCGTTGACCCGCGAGCCGCCCTTGGATCTGTGGAGTTAGCTGGGGCCTCTAAACCACGGCTTGCCAAACGCATCTGTCTCGTTTATGCTACGGCTTCGCCGCTGCAGTGCTTGCGCTGTGGCGGTTTTGTTTTGCCCCGCGACAATGCAGATCTTCTGCACATCGCCTCGGGTCGGCGTATGCTGGCCCTTACTGAATTGGAGAAACGCCCACATGGCCAAGGAAGAACTGATCGAAATGCAAGGCCAGGTGGACGAAGTCTTGCCGGATACCCGTTTTCGCGTGACGCTTGAGAATGGCCACCAGCTGGTCGCCTACACATCGGGCAAGATGCGCAAGAACCATATCCGCATCCTGGCCGGCGACAAGGTTTCGTTGGAACTGTCGCCCTACGATCTGTCCAAGGGCCGCATCACCTTCCGTCACATCGAGCGCCGCGGCCCGATGCCGACGACGCCGCAGCGTCGCTACTGACCTGCCGATCAAGAAGCCGGGACGGCTTCTTCAGAAACCCAACGAGGCCAGCAGGTCGTCCACATCGTCCTGCTTGAGCGCCTTGTCGGGTGTCTGAACACCCTCCAGCGCCGCCTGCTCGGGCGCCGCTGTCGCCACCACCGCATTGCCGGACAGCATCTGCTCCAGCGGCCGCTCGGCGCGCTCCAGCATGCGCATCACCTTGTTGATGACCTGGCCCGACAGGTCCTGGAAGTCCTGCGCCATCATGATTTCGGTGTGCAGTGCCTTCTCGCGCCCGGCAAAGCTGGCGGCCGTGGCCGCATAGGCGGCGCACAGCTTCATCATCGCGCGGGCACGCTCCACCGTCAGCTCGGGCGCGGTGGCCATGCGCACCAGGGTCTCGGACAGATCGCTGCCCTGGCGGCGCACCTGCTCGGCATCGTCCTGCGCCGCATCCACCAGATTCAGCACCTTGTTGGCGGCCTGCTCGGTCATCTGCCGCACATAGGCCAGGCGCTCGCAGGCGTCGGGCAGCTCATGGGCGAATTGCGTCAGGGCCTGGGCCGCCTGAGGGTCAAGGGCGTGATCGTCGGTGGTGGCTGGCATGGCGTGGGTTCCCCTGTCTGGTGCCTCGATGCGCGCAAGCGCGGACACGTCGGGGAATCTTAGCGGCGCCCCCCGCCGGTGCAGGGCCGGGCAGCCCGAGCTAAGCGGCGCTCGACGAGGAATAGTTCTCGTTCGGGGCGCCGGCGGGATGGAAGCGGTAATAGCCGGCCAGTTCGCGGTACAGCGCCGGATGGGCCTGGGCCAGCAGCAGCGGCTGCTCGAAGAACACCTCGCTGGCGACCGCAAAGAACTCGGCCGGATCGGTGGCGCCGTAGTCGCTCATCAGGCTGGGCTCGCCGCGTGCGGCGCGCGCACACAGCGCGTCGTACTCGGCCTGCATCACGGCCGACCAGCGTGCATAGGCGGCCCGGTCGCGCAGCGGCGGCGCGCCATTGGCATGGCCTTTGGCCTGGTCCAGTTGGTGGGCGAACTCATGGATCACGACATTGCGGCCATCCGCCGGGTTGGCCGCGCCCTCGACCACATCCTGCCAGGACAGGATCACCTGGCCCTGGCTCCAGGACTCGCCGGCCAGCGCGCGGCGCTGCTCCATCTGCACGCCGGCCGGCCCGCCGGCGACGCGGTCGACGACGAAGGCGCCCGGGTAGACCAGGATCTGGCGCAGCTGCGGGTAGAAGCCACGCGCCGCGCCCAGCAAGGGCAGGCAGGCCTGGGCGGCGATGGTGATGCGGATCTCGTCGCTGATGCGCAGGCCGGCACAGCCGATGAAGCTCTTCTCGGCGACGAAGACCTGGATCAGTTTCTTCAGCCGCAGCTGCTGGTCGGCGGGCAGCTGTGCGATCTGCGGCACGCGCCGACGCAGGATGCGGCGCCAGGCCTGCGGGAAGGGCTGGCGCTGCAGGCGCTCGCGCCGCCAGGCCTGCAGCAGGGGATGGGCGGCCAGCCAGGCGATCAGCGCCAAGGCCAGACCACAGACGATGAGCAGGGCCATGGCGCGCGTCTCGGAGTTTGCTTGACTCGAAGATGGGCCACGCGGGCGCGATTTCAAGTCTGGCGCGCCAAAGCGACAGCCGAGCGGCGGCGCTGCGGCTAGGCTTGCCGGCCATGAACAATCATCGCGGCCTGCAGGCTTGGCAAGTGATCGTCGGCGGCATTGCCGGCCTGGTGCTGACCATAGGCATCGCCCGCTTTGCCTACACGCCGCTGCTGCCCTTGATGCAGGCCCAGGCCGGGCTCAGCGACGCGGCCGCCGGCTGGCTGGCCGCGATCAACTACCTGGGCTATATGAGTGGCGCGCTGCTGGCCGCGACCCTGGAGGACGCGCGCTGGCGCCAACGCCTCTACAGCTGGGGCCTGCCGCTGTCCCTGCTCAGCGCCGTGCTGATGGGCCTGGCCGGCAATGTCTGGCTGTGGGCGCTGTCGCGCTATCTGGGCGGGCTGTGCGGCGCGGCCGGCATGCTCCTGGGCTCGGGTCTGGTGCTGAACTGGCTGATGCGCGCCGGCCGGCGCCCCGAGTTGGGCCTGCACTTCACCGGCCTGGGCCTGGGCATCGTGGTGTCGGCGCTGGGCGCGATGGCGATGTCGGCGCTGGCGCTGGACTGGGCCGCGCAGTGGCAGGGCTTTGCGCTGATCGGCCTGGTGTTTTTGCTGCCGGCCTGGGTCTGGCGGCCACCGGTGCCGCCCGCCGCCACTGCCGCCCAGGCGACCGGCAGCGGGCCGGGGCGACGCTGGATGGGCTGGATGGTGGCGGCCTATTTCTGCGCCGGCTGGGGCTTTGTGATCAGCGCGACCTTCACGGTCGCCATCGTCGAACGCCAGCCGCTGCTGGCCGGGCAGGGGCCCTGGGCCTGGCTGTTGGTCGGCCTGGCCTCAACCCCGGCGGTGTTTCTATGGGATAGGGTGGCACGGCGCCTGGGCGAGCTGCCGGCCCTGCTGTTGGCCTTCGGCCTGCAGGTGGTCTCGGTGCTGCTGCCGGCCTTGTCGGACGGCCTGCCGGCGGCGCTGGCCGGTGCCCTGCTGTATGGCGCGACCTTTATCGGCATCGTCAGCCTGACCCTGGCCCTGGTGGGGCGGCGCTCGCCAGGCAACCCCGGCAAGGCGATGGCGCGGCTGACGCTCAGCTACGGCGTGGCCCAGGTCAGCGCGCCAGCGCTGGCCGGCGCCATGGCCCAGGCCAGCGGCAGCTACCGGGGCGCGCTGTGGCTGACCGCAGCGGTGCTGCTGCTGGGCATGGGGATACTCGCGCAGCTGCGGCGCGAGGGCGTCGAGTAGCGACCGGGGCTACTTGTTCTTCTCTTCGAGCTCGATGCTCTGCAAGGTGCGCCAGTCGGTGCAGCTGAAGTAGGCGTCGGCCAGGATCAGGTCGCGCAGCGAGCCATCGCCACGCACCATGCGGCCGTCCTGGCAGACCAGCACGCCGCGCTGGGCCTTGGCCTCGGCCAGGTGTTTGCCGACCGTGACGCTGTCGCTCATCATCTGCACGCCCATCAGCAGCAGCGCCAGCCCGCCCAGCAGCAGGGCGGCGGCGCCGACGATCTGCAGAAACTCCCCGAAGGCCGAGGTCGGTGCGGCGGCCACCGGCCGTGGCAGCGCGGCCGGCGCGAGGGGCTCGGCCACGGGCTTGGGCGCGGCGCGCGGCGGCGCGCTTCTGAGATTGGCGCGGTTGATGCCGGATCGGGGGCTGTTATTGCTGGCGGGCATGGTGATGAAGGGAGGCGACCGCCGCAGACAGGAACTTAAGCGCCAGGCCCTGGTCGCGTGAAAAATTCACGCCGTGGGTCGGGTTGCGGGGTCTGGTTTTGCATCGTGCGTCCTGGCGATTGGGGGCAAGGCGCTATGGGCGAGGCCGCCGATCGCGGCTAGAGTCGGTGCCCAGCAAGAAGGCAAGAAGGGAGATCGACGATGACGCATATGAAGACCCATCAACGGCTGATGGCGACGGCGCTGAGCGCGGCGTTGCTGGCCACGCCGGCGACACCCGCCTGGGCCGCCGAGCAAAGCCTGGAGCTGCGCTCCGACGGCGGCTACACCTCCCAGCGCCTGCCGGCCGGCACCCGCGATGTGGACCTGGATCGGCAGTTGTCCGGCAATTGCCGCTTCAACCGCTCCTGGGGCTATGACCTCAGCAATATGGAAATCTGGGTCGACAAGGGCTGCAGTGCACGCTTCACTCTCAGCGGCGACTTCTCCGACAACGAGCACCGCTCGTCCAACACGGGCGCCGCGATCGCGGCCGTCGCGGCAATTGCCGGGCTGGCCTTGCTGGCCAGCCATCACAAGAACCGTGATCGCGACGATGACAGGCCCGATAACAACGATGGCGGCTATGGGCGCCAGATCAACTCGAGCGGCGGTCTGTGCCTGGACATCAGTGGCCGTGCCGTCGAGGGCGCGCCGGCCATCGTCTTTGGCTGCCACAACGGCAGCAACCAGCGCTTTGACTGGGGTCGCGGCGGCGAGCTGAGGGTCTCCGGCCTGTGCCTGGATGTGGCCAAAGGCAGCGACCGCAACGGTGCCGAGGTGATCGCCTACCGCTGCACCGGCGGCGACAACCAGCGCTGGCAGGCGCGCGGCAACCAGATCCGCAGCCGCATGAGCGGCAAATGCCTGGATGTGCGCGACGGTCGCCTGCGTCCCGGTCAGGCGGTCCAGCTGTGGGACTGCAACGGTGGTGACAATCAACGCTGGTGGTGGTGAGGGGGGATGAAGCGATGAAGCGAATTCTTTTGGCGCTGCTGCTGGCCGCTGCCGGCCTGGCCCAGGCGGCGGACAGCAATGGCGACGGCTACATCAGCCTCGACGAGTTTCACAAGGATGTGACGCGCTCCTGGCATGCGCTGGACCTGGACGGCGATGGTCATATCACCGAGGCTGAGCTCAAGCGCATGCCGCGCGGCGCGCGCGGCATGCTGGGTTCCTTGAGACGGGCCGATGCCGACAAGGACAAGCGCCTGTCCTTCAAGGAGGTGGTCGAGGTCCGCATGGCCGCCTTCGACAAGGCCGACACGGACAAAGATGATCGCCTCTCGAAAGAGGAGATCGAGGCCTACCAGGCCGCGCGCAAGAAGAAGCGCGGCGGCGGCTAGCAGCCGGCCTCGAAGCGCTCGCCGCGCTCAGCCATGCGCAGCAGCAGCGCGGCCGGCGCGAAGCGCTCGCCATGGGCCGCCGCCAGCTCACGGGCGCGCGCCACAAAGGCCGGCAGGCCGCGGGCATTGATGAACTGCAGCGCCCCGCCTTCGAAGGGCGCGAAGCCCCAGCCGAAGATCGAGCCGATATTGGCATCGGCCACCGAGCGCAGCACGCCTTCCTCCAGGCAGCGCGCCGCCTCATTGGCCTGGATGAACATCAGGCGGTCGATGATCTCCTGCTGCGCGGGCTGCTCGACCGCCACCGGGTAGTGGCGGCTCAGTTCGGGCCACAGCGTCTTGTCGCCGTCCGCCCAATCGTAGAAGCCTTTTCCCGCCTTCTTGCCGACGCGGCCGATCTCGCAGAGCTGGCGCAGCACCGCCTCGCCCGGGTGTTCGCGATAGGTCTTGCCCTCGGCCGCGAGGTCTTTGCGCGTCTGGTCCGCCACATGCACGCCCAGGCTCAGGCTGACCTCATCCTGCAGCGCCAGCGGCGGCATCGGCATGCCGGCCTGCAGACCTGCGGCCTCGATGGCGCGCGGGTGCACGCCTTCCTTGAGCATCGCGATGCCTTCCATCACATAGGTCGCGAACACGCGGCTGGTGTAGAAGCCGCGCGAGTCATTGACGACGATGGGCGTCTTGCCGATCTGCTGCACATAGTCGAAGCCCAGCGCCAGGGTCTCGGGCGAGGTGGCCTTGCCGACGATGATCTCCACCAGCGGCATCTTCTCCACCGGCGAGAAGAAATGCAGGCCGATGAAATGGGCCGGCCGCTCGCTGGCCTCGGCCAGGCCGGTGATCGGCAGCGTGGAGGTATTGGAGGCGAACACGGCCCTGGCGGCCAGCTGGGTCTCGGCGCGCTTGGTCACCTCGGCCTTGACGGCGCGGTCCTCGAACACCGCCTCGATCACCAGTTCGCAGCCGGCCAGGGCTGCGTAATCGGTCGTCGGGTGGATACGCGCCAGCACGGCCTCGCGCTGCTCAGGCGTGCTGCGGCCCTTCTTGACCGCCTTGTCCAGCAGGTCCTGCGAATGGCGCTTGCCGCGCTCGGCCGCTTCTTGGGAAACGTCCAGCAGCACCACCTGCATGCCAGCCTGGGCCGAGACGTGGGCGATGCCGGCGCCCATCATGCCGGCGCCCAGGATGCCCAGGCGCTGCACCTGGGAGCGCGGCAGGCCGGCGGGCCGCGAGGCGCCCTTCTTGATCGCGTTGAGCTGGTACCACAGCGTGCCGATCAGGTGGCGCGAGGCCGGGCTGACGACGCAGGCCGCGAAGTAGCGCGATTCGATCTCCAGCGCCCGGTCGATGTCGGTGAGCCCGCCCTCGAAGACGCTGGACATGATGTGGGTCAGGGCCGGGTAGTTGCCGAAGCTCTTGGCCGCGGCCATCGAGGGCGCGACCGAGAACATCTGCGCGATGGCCGGTGCGCGCGAATCGCCGCCGGGGTAACGGAACCTGGGCGCATCCCAGGGCTGGACCGGCTTTGGGTTGGCGACGATCCAGGCGCGCGCCTTCCTCAGCGCCTCGTCGACATCGGGGGCCAGTTCGTTGACCAGGCCGCTGGCGAGCGCCTGCGCGGCCTTGATGTCCGAGCCCTCACCCATCCATTGCAACGCCTGCTGCATGCCCACCAGGCGCGGCAGGCGCTGGGTGCCGCCGCCGCCGGGCAATAGGCCCAGCTTGACCTCGGGCAGGCCCAGGCGCGCGCGACCATCGTCCACGACGATGCGCCAGTGGCAGCCCATCGCGATCTCCAGGCCGCCGCCCTTGCACTGGCCGTTCAGGATCGCGACCACCGGCTTGCCGCATTGCTCGAAGCGGCGGATGAAGCGCTTCAGCGCCATCGAGGCCTCGAAGGCTTCTTGTGCCGTGTTCAGCGCGCGCAGGCGGTCGATGTCGGCGCCGGCCAAAAAATCCTTCTTGCTGGAGCGCAGGATCAGGCCGGTGACACCGGCTTGCTGGTCTTCCAGCAGGTCGGCCAGTCCGCGCAGCGGCGCGGCGAGTTGCTCGTTGAGGATGTTCATCGATTGGCCGGGCAAGTCCATCGTCGCGACGACGATGCCATCCTCGCCCCTCTCGAGATGCAGCGCGGTGCTCATATCAGACCCTTTCGATGATCGTCGCAATGCCCATGCCGCCGCCGACGCACAAGGTGGCGCAGCCGGTGCTGAGATCGCGGCGCTCCAGCTCGTCGAGCAGGGTGCCCAGGATGATGGCGCCGGTGGCGCCCAGCGGGTGGCCCAGCGCGATCGCGCCGCCGTTGACGTTGACCTTGTCCAGACTCAGGCCCAGATCGCGCGCCGTCTTCATCGGTACCACGGCAAAGGCTTCGTTGATCTCCCACAGATCGATGTCGGAAGCGGCCATGCCGGCCTGCTTCAACGCTTTCTGGCAGGCCGGGGTCGGGCCGGTCAGCATGATGGTGGGCTCGGAGCCGATCACCGCGGCAGCGCGGATGCGGGCGCGCGGCCTGAGGCCGGCCGCCGCGCCGCCGGCTTTGGAGCCGACCAGCAGCAGCGCCGCGCCATCGACGATGCCCGAGGAGTTGCCGGCATGGTGGACATGGTCGATACGCTCCAGCGTCGTGTACTTGCGCAGCGCCGTGGCATCAAAACCCATGCCGCCCATCATGGCGAACGAAGGCTCCAGCCTGGCCAGCGTTTCGGGTGTGGTGGCGGGGCGGATGGTCTCGTCCTGGGCCAGCAGCAGCAGGCCGGCGATGTCGTGCACCGGCACCACGGAGCGCGTGAACAAGCCCGCCTCGCGCGCCGCCGCCGCGCGGCGGTGTGACTCGCTGGCATAGGCATCGACATCGGCGCGACTGAAGCCTTCCAGCGTCGCGATCAGGTCGGCGCTGATGCCTTGCGGGATGAAACCCAGGGCCTGGTTGACGCGCGGATCCATGAACCAGGCACCGCCGTCGCTGCCCATGGGCCAGCGGCTCATGGCTTCCACGCCGCCGGCCACCACCAGTTGTTCAAAGCCGCTGGCCACCTTGGCCGCAGCCAGGTTGACCGACTCCAAGCCCGAGGCGCAAAAGCGCGACTGCGTGAGGCCGGCCACGGTCTGGGCCCAGCCGGCGTCGAGCACGGCGGTGCTGGCGATGTCGGCGCCTTGCTCGCCCAGCGGGGTCACGCAGCCCAGCACCACATCATCGACCCGAGCTGTGTCCAGCCGCAGGCGCTGCTGCAACGACTGCAGCAGCGTGCGCAACAGCCAGACCGGGCTGGCCTGGTGCAGGCCGCCGTCCTTCTTGCCCTTGCCGCGTGGCGTGCGGACATGGTCGTAGAGATAGGCATCGAACATGGGCTGTCTCCTACATGAACCGGCTGGCCAGCTCTTTCATGATCTCGTTGGTGCCGCCATAGATGCGCGCCACGCGGGCGTCGGCATAGAGCTCGGCGATCGGGTACTCCATCATGTAGCCGTAGCCGCCGAAGAGCTGCAGGCACTCGTCCATCACTGTGCTTGCCAGATCGGTGGTCCAGGCCTTGGCCAGCGCGGCGCGGGCGGCGTCCAGCTCACCCTTCAGGTGCGCCTCCACGCAGGCGTCGACCAAGGCGCGTGCGGCCAGCAGCTGGCTCTGCACCTCGGCCAGCGTGAAGCGGGTGTTCTGGAACTCCCAAACCGGCTGGCCGAAGGCCTTGCGCTGCTTGGTATAGGCCAGGGTCTCGGCGAGTGCCCTCTCGATCGCGCCGACCGCGCTGACGGCGATGATCAGCCGCTCCTGCGGCAGCTCCTGCATCAGCTGCACAAAGCCCTGGCCCTCGATGCCCTGCTCGCCGCCCAGCAGGTTGTCCAATGGCACGCGCACTTCGTCGAAGAACAGCTCGGAAGTGTCCTGCGCCTTCATGCCGATCTTGTCCAGATTGCGGCCGCGCCGATAGCCCTCGACCAGGCTGCCATCGGCGTTCTCGACCTCGACCACCAGCAGCGAGATGCCCTTGGCACCCTTGTCCTCGCTGCGGGTCCTGCAGACCACGATGACGAGATTGGCGTTCTGGCCGTTGGTGATGAAGACCTTCTGACCGGACAGCAGGTAGTGATCGCCGTCGCGCCTGGCGCTGGTGCGCACGCTTTGCAGATCGCTGCCGGTGCCGGGCTCGGTCATCGCGATCGCGCCGATCAGCTCGCCGGTGGCCATGCGCGGCAGCCAGCGGGCTTTCTGCGCTTCGCTGCCGTGATGCAGGATGTAGGGCGCGACGATGGCCGAATGCAGGCCGCCGCCGAAGCCGCTCAGGTTGGCCTTGGCCTGCTCCAGCAGCAGCACCGCCTCATGGCCGAAGTCGCCGCCGCCGCCGCCATAGGCCTCGGGCATCGCGGTGCACAGCAGGCCGTTGGCGCCGGCCTCGGCCCAGGTGTCGCGGCCCATCATGCCGGCCTCGCGCCACTCGGCCGCGCGCGGCACCCAGCGCTGTCTGAAGAAACGCGCCACCGAGTCCTGCAGCATGCGGTGCTCGTCCGTCATCCAGGCGGAGGGGAACAGGGGCAGGGACATCGCTAGTCCTCCTGGGCCGCCAGTTGCTGGCGCACCGCTTCGTTGATCAGGCGCAGCTCGGTCAGCGTCACGTCGATATGAGCGCGCTTTTGTTCCAGCTCGACGATGGCCGCATCGGTGCGCTCCAGCGTCCATTGCAGCTGCCTGGCGCGGCCTTCGCCGTGGTGGCCATAGAGATCGAGGAACTGCTTGATGTCGACCAGCTTGGAGCCGATGGCCTTGGCGCGCAGGATCAGCTTGAGCCGCGCGCGTTCGCGCTGGCCATAGATCCGTGCGCCATTGACACGGCGCGGCGCCAGCAGGCCCTTGTCCTCATAAAAGCGGATCGCGCGCTGCGAGATGCCGAACTCGGCGCACAGCTCGGTGATGCCGTAGATCTGCTCGCTGGGCGCGCTGGCGCTGTGCGCCAGCAATTCCTGCGCATCGCTGTGTTGCTGGTCCAGCACGGCTGTGCTGCTGGCTTGCGTCGTCATGAGGGCTCCGGGCTGGCGATGGCCTGGATGCTAAGCCCCTCACCGAGCTTGCCGGTGATGGTATCTACCGATATGGCAGATGGCTGACGTTAAGGGAAGGTGTCTCAGTCAGGCTCGGCGTCGGGCTCGACTCGGCTTTTTTTGCGTTTGTCTTTGCGCTGGGCCTCGATGGCCGCGCCGGCGGCCTGCCAGCGGGCGAATTCCTCGGGGGTTTCCAGCGTGATGCGGCCCAGCAGCGACTGGCGGTATTCATAGACCACGATCTCGGCCGCCTTCTGCAGATTGACGCGGCCGCCACCCAGCATGGCACCGCGCTTGCGGCCTATGGCCTCCAGCAGCTCCTCGTCGCCGAGCCCGGCCACATCGTCGAGCTTGTAGCGCGCCTCGACCTGGCCGGCGTAGTGCTGGCGCAGATAGTCCAGCAGCTCCAGCGCCACCTCTTCCTCGTTGAAGGCGTTGCGGCCGATGGCGCCGCTGGCGGCCAGCTTGTAGCCGCTCTCGGGCACGGTGATGCGCGGCCACAGCATGCCGGGCGTGTCGAACAGGTAGAAGTCGTTCTCCAGCACCAGCTTCTGCTCGACCTTGGTGATGCCCGGCTCATCGCCGGTCTTGGTGGCGCGCTTGCCCATCAAGGTGTTGATCAGCGTCGATTTGCCGACATTCGGGATGCCGCAGATCAGCACCCGCAGCGGCTTGGCCATGCCGCCGCGCAGCGGCGCCAGCTCGCGGCAGGCGCTCATCAGCGCGCGCGCCGGGGCCGGCACGCTGGCGTCCAGGCCGATCGCGCGGGTCTCGGGCAGGGCGTTGTAGTGCGCCAGCCATTGCGCGGTGCGGGCCGGGTCGGCCAGATCCTGCTTGTTCAGCAGTTTCAGATTGGGCTTGCCTTCGGTCAGCTGGGCCAGCAGGGGGTTGGCGCTGGAGCCGGGCAGGCGCGCATCGAGCAGCTCGATGACCACATCGAGCCCCGCCTTCATGCGCTCCCGGATCGCGTTCCGGGTCGAATTCATATGACCCGGGAACCATTGAATCGCCATCTTTACCTCGGTATTGGTGCGCCACCGGAGCGTGGCGCAAGGGCGGGATTGTCCTCGCAGCGGGCCGCGCCACCGCACAGGGTGTGAGGAAATGACGGGGAAATTCCCTTTTGTTCTCAAGTTTGGCGGCGCGCTGCCGATGAAGAGACAAGAATCCCGGCATCACGCCTGTTGTCCTTGGAGTGCTCGCCATGTCGTCCGTCAGCCTGTCCACCGCCCTGTCCGGCATCTCGGCCGCGAACGAGCGCCTGCGCGCGTCGGCCCACAACACCGCCAATCTGCAGACCCCGGGCTTCCGGCCCGAGCGGGTGGTGCAGACCAGCCTGCCCGAGGGCGGCGTGGTGGCCGGTGCCGAGCGCAGCCAGCAGATCCAGGTCTCGGCCGAGCGCGAACTGGTCGAGCAGCGCAGCGCCACCTACAGCTTTGTAGCCAATCTGCGGGTGCTGCAAACCCAGCTGCGCGCCGAGGGCGCTTTGCTGGACATCAAGGCTTAAGGTTATAAGCAAGCGGTATTTGCTGCGGCGCATCAGCGCTCGTTAGAATTCCGGGTTATTACCAGAGCCCGCGTCATTCATGAGTGCTTTTAACGAAGAACAGGTGCTGAGCGTCCATCACTGGACCGACCGGCTTTTCAGCTTCACCACCACCCGCGATACCGCGTTCCGCTTCCAGAACGGGCACTTCACGATGCTGGGCCTGCGGGTCGAGGGCAAGCCGCTGCTGCGGGCCTACAGCGTCGCCAGCGCGAATCATGAAGAGCATCTGGAGTTCTTCAGCATCAAGGTGCCGGACGGTCCGCTGACCTCGCGCCTGCAGCATCTGAAGCCGGGCGACAAGCTGCTGATCGGCCGCAAGCCCACCGGCACCCTGTTGACCGACTATCTGCACCCCGGCAAGAACCTCTACCTGCTGTCCACCGGCACGGGGCTGGCGCCCTTCCTCAGCGTGATCCGCGATCCGGCCACCTACGAGCGCTTCGAGAAGGTCATCCTGGTGCACGGCTGCCGCCATGTGAACGAGCTGGCCTACCAGGATCTGATCACCAAGGAACTGCACCAGCACGAGTTCCTCGGCGAGTTCGCCAGCGAGCAGCTGCTGTACTACCCGACCGTGACGCGCGAGCCCTTCCGCAACCAGGGCCGCATCACCGATCTGCTGGCCACCGGCAAGATCGAGGCCGATCTGGGCCTGCCCAAGCTGAACGTCGAGAACGACCGCGTGATGATCTGCGGCAGCCCCGGCATGCTGAAGGATCTGAAGGCGATGCTGGAAGCGCGCAACTTCGAGGAAGGCTCGACCAGCAAGCTGGGCCACTTCGTGATTGAGCGCGCGTTCGCCGAGCAATAAGCCTTACTGGTCCAGCCAGAGCTGCTCGAGGTCCTGGAACCGCCAGGACGCGGGCGGCTCGACGCCGACAATCTTGTCGGCCGCTGCCGGGTCGGCCAGGTCCAGCTCGAAGGCGGGGCTCAGTCGGTGCTGTTCCTGGGCCGTGTAGAAGACCTTGACCCTGGGTTTGAGCAGCGAGTCCTTGCCCTGGGCGACGATGACCGCCAGCCGGTCCGATTGCAGCCGCACCAGCGAGCCCACCGGGTAGATGCCCACCGCCTTGACGAAGTGCTGGAAGATCTGCGCATCGAACTGGCCCTTGGCCTGGGCCATATGGCGCATCGCCTCGCCCGGGTCCCAGGGCGCCCGGTAGGGTCGGCGTGAGGTCACGGCGTCATAGACATCGCAGATCGCCGCCATGCGGGCCAGCGGCGCGATCTTGTCGCCGGCCAGGCCATCGGGGTAGCCGCTGCCGTCGCTGCGCTCATGGTGGTGCAAGACCGCATCCAGCACCGCCGCGCTGAAGCCGCCTTCCTTGCCCAGCATCTCGTGGCCTTTGCGCGCATGGGTCTTCAGCAGTGCCAGCTCCTCGTCGCTCAGACGGCCGGGCTTGCCCAGCAGCTCCGGCGGCATCGCCGCCTTGCCGGTGTCCAGCAGCAGGCCGGCCAGACCGGCCTCGCGCACCAGGTGGTCGGCCAGCCCCATCTGCCGCGCCAGCCCCACCATCAGTGCGCAGACGGCCACCGCATGCATATAGGTGTAGTCGTCCACCGTCTTCAGCCGGCTGATGCTGATCAACGCGCTGGGGCTGTCGCTGACCGAGCTCATCACGTCCTCGACCACCGGCAGACAGGTCTGGGCATCCAGCGCCTGGCCCATGCGGGCCTGGGCGAACAGGTCGACGACGGCGCCCAGCGACCTGCGGCTCAGGTTCAGCGCCTCGGTATAGCTGGGCCCGGCATCGGCCACGGCGGGATGCGCCGGCGGCAGTGCAGTGACCTCGGGTTCGGGCGACGCCGACGGCGCTGCGGCGGGCTCCGGGCTGGGGGCTTCGGGCTCGGGCGCGACATCGAGGCCCTGATCGGTGTCGATCACGACCTCGGCGATGCCGGCCTCCAGCAGCTTGTGGATATCGCGCGCGTCGCGCAGCAGGAAGCGTGAGCGCCAGAACGGGTGGCTCATCCACGAGCCGCTCAGCTGGTGGAGAAACATGCCCAGGCGCAGCTGTGATGTCGGAATGGTTTTCAGCACGGGCAGCAGCATGCCAGCAAAAGCGTGCGGTTTTTGGCGGACCGCCCCCGAGGCCGGTCCTGCCGTGCATTTTGTTGCATCTGCCACCGTCCATTCACAGCCGCCTCAGCGCTGCAAGGCCACCAGCAGGGTCTTGCCGTCCACCATGCGGGCCTGGAAGCGCAGCTTGTCGCCGGGCTTGAGCCCGGCCAGTTGCTCGGCCGGCAGCTCGCCGTCCTGCCAGCTGAACACCATGGTCATCGGCGGCATGTCCAGGTTCCTGATCTCGCCATGCTTGAGGGTGATCTTCTTGTTGGCCAGATCGATGCGGCGCACCTCGCCGTCGGCCCAGGCGGGCGCAGCGGCGGTCGTGTCATGCGTGGGGTCCGTCTGGGCCTGGCAGAGCTGCAGGCTGGCCGCGGCCAGCAGGGCGATGAGGATTTTGTGCTTCAGTTTCATGATGGGCTTGGGGTTTAAACGTGGCGGGAGAAGGTCCGGGTCTTGCCGTTGCGCTGTACCAGCAGCACCTCGTAGGCATCGCGCCGGCCACCGTACTCGGGGCCGTCCATGCCCGGCGAGCCGATCGGCATCCCGGGCACGGCCAGACCCAGCGCGACGGGACGCTGGCGCAGCAGCCGCTGGATATCGCCGGCCGGTACATGGCCCTCGATCACATAGCCGGACACCAGGGCCGTATGGCAGCTGCCCAGGGCCTGAGGCATGCCCAGCCGGGCGCGGGCCTCGCTGTTGCCGATGTCGTGCAGCTCGACGACGAAGCCATGCGCTTCGAGATGCTTGACCCAGACCTGGCAGCAGCCGCAGGCGGCATCCTTCCAGACCGTGATGGCCTGGCCGCGCGCGGGGCCCTGGGCCTGTGTGAGCCCGGTCGCGGCCAGGCCCAGCGCCAGCAGCAGGCGGCGGCGTGTCGGTGCTGTCTTCATCGCTTGCCCTCCTTGGAGCCGGCCGGCCTGACGATGATCTTGCCGCGCATGCCGGCCTGGTAGTGGCCGTTGATCAGGCAGGCGAAGTCGAACTCGCCGGCACGGTTGAAGCGCCAGACGATCTCGCCGCGCTGGCCCGGGTCGACATGGGCCATATGGGCCTCGTCATGTTCCATGCCGGGGAATTTCTGCATCAGCGCGGCATGCTCGTCGAGCTGCTTGGGCGTGCCTATCACCAGCTCGTGCAGCAGCTGGCCCTTGTTGTGGATGCGCAGCCGCAGCGTCTCGCCCTCGCGCACCTCGATGCGATCGGGGCTGAAGCGCATATCGTCGCCCATCGTGATGGCGATCGTGCGGGCGACCTTGGTGGCGTCGCCGGCAATGCCGAAGGCTTGCTGTTCCTTCTTGACCGTGGTGCCATGCTGCGGGCCGTGGGCATGGGCCAGGCTGGCGCTGAGCATCAGGGCGGACAGCAGAAAACGGATCCGGATGTTTTTCATCTGTAGGGCTTTTTCAATGAGAGTGATGATGGCCGAGCTTGCGCACCTTGACCTCGGTGGCGGGCTTGGCTGATGCCGCGGGCGCGCGCGGCGGCTCGGTCACGGCGGCGGGCACTTCGTGCGCCACCGTGCCCGGCGCGGCGTGCTTGGCGTACCAGCCGGGATCGCTGTAGTCGCCGGCCTTCTGGTCGCGGCGCACCTTCAGCACGCTGAACATGCCGCCCATCTCCAGCCCGCCATAGGGGCCATGGCCGGCCATCATCGGCGCGGTGTTGTCGGGCAGCGGCATGGTCATCTCGCCCATATCGGCCATGCCGCGCTCGCCCATCACCATGTAGTCGGGGATCAGCTGGGTGATCTTGCCGGCCAGGCCGCTGTGGTCGACACCGATCAGCGTGTCGACGTCATGGCCCATCGCATTCATCGTGTGATGGCTCTTGTGGCAATGAAAAGCCCAGTCGCCCGGCTCGTCGGCCAGGAACTCGATCTGCCGCATCTGGCCGACCGCGACATCGGTGGTCACCTCGGGCCAGCGCGCGCTCCTGGGCACCGGACCGCCATCGGTGCCGGTGACCTCGAACTCGTGGCCGTGCAGATGGATGGGGTGATTGGTCATCGTCAGATTGCCGACGCGCACGCGCACCCGGTCGCCCAGGCGCACATTCAGCGTGTCGATGCCGGGGAAGATGCGGCTGTTCCAGCTCCACAGATTGAAGTCCGTCATCGTCATGATCTTGGGCGTGTAGCTGCCGGGATCGATGTCGTAGCTGGACAGCAGGAAGCAGAAGTCGCGCTGCACCTCGGCGATCTGCGGATGCCTGGCCTTCGGGTGCGTGACCCAGAAGCCCATCATGCCCATCGCCATCTGCGTCATCTCGTCGGCATGGGGGTGGTACATAAAGGTGCCGGGCCGGCGCGCGACGAACTCGTAGACAAAGGTCTGTCCCGGCTTGATCGAGGGCTGTGTCAGGCCCGAGACTCCGTCCATGCCATTGGGCAGGCGCTGGCCGTGCCAGTGCACGCTGGTGTGCTCGGGCAGGCGGTTGCTCACGTAGATGCGCACCCGGTCCCCCTCGACGACCTCGATGGTGGGGCCGGGCGACTGGCCGTTATAGCCCCACAGATGGGCTTTGAAGCCCTCGCACATTTCACGCACCACCGGCTCGGCGACCAGGTGGAACTCCTTGACACCGTCGCGCATGCGCCATGGGCAAGTCCAGCCGTTCAAGGTGACGACGGGGTTGTAGGGCCGACCGTTGGCGGGCACGAGGGGCGGGGCGGTGGCGGCGCTGGTCTGCTGCACCGCCTCGGGAATGGCAGCCAGGGCCACGCGCGAGACAGCACTCGCAGCGACCGCGCCAGCGCCGAGGAAGAGATTGCGTCGGGAAACCATGATGGTCTTGCTTTCAATGGCCGCCGGCGCTGTATTCAGCGGGGGCGGCGGAAGAGGAGGAGACGGCGCTTGCGCCCACCGGCCCGATCAGGGCCTGGTCGAGCTCGGCCTCGGCGAGGAAGAAATCGCGCTGGGCCTCGATCGCCGCCGACACCGCGACGATCTGCGCGCGCGCGTCGGCCAGCAGCTCGAACACGCCGATCAGCATGCCGTTGTAGCGCAGCAGGTTCTCGTCGGCGATGCGCTGCCGGGTCGGCACGATCTCGGTGGCGTAGTGGCGCGCGATATCGAAGGCCGAGCGGTAGCGCCCGTAGGCTTCGCGGGCTTCCGAGCGGGCCTGGATCGCGGTGTGGGCGGTGCGTTCGAGCGCCTGCATATAGAGGCTCTCGGCGCGCGCGACCCGGGCCTGGCCCCAGTCGAACAAGGGCAGCTCCAGGCTCAGCTCGAAGCCGCGCTGGGTCGGCTCCTCCTTGCTGCTGTTGCGGACGATGCCCAGCTCCAGCACGTTGATGAAACGGGTGCGCTGGCTCAGGCCCAGTTCGCTGGCGCGCAGCTCGGCAGCGCGCTTGGCGGCCTGCACATCGAGGCGCTGGGCGATCGCCTGGCGCTCGACCTCGGGCAGCTCGCGCGCTGCGCCGGGCAGCTCGGGCAGACGCTCGGGCAGGCGGAATTGCGTTTGCTCGCCCCACAGGCCCAGCGCCCGTATCAGCGTCTCGCGCTGGCTGCGCGCCTGGGTCTCGGCACGCGCCACGGACAAGGCGGCCTCGGCATAGAAACCATGCTCGCGGGCCTGGCGCAGCTTGTTGACATTGCCGGCCGCGGCCATGCGCCGCGCCAGCTCCGCACCGGCCTCGGCGGCCTCCATCACCTGACGGCTGTACTGCCGCAGCTGCTCGGCGGCCAGCGCCTGGTAGTAGGCCTTGCGGGCCTGGGCGGCAATCGCCAGCACTTGCAGGGCCAGGTCTTGCTGAGTCTGCCGCAGGCGCAGCGCGCCAACGCGCCGGCTTCGGTCCAGGCTCAGCCAGCTGCCCAGATTCAGGTGCAGGCCGCGCTCGATCTCGGTCTCGCTGCCCTGGCGCATGCGGCCCAGGCTCAGCCCGGGGTTCAGCGGCCGGCTCAGCTGCACCAGATCCGCGTCGGCTACACCCAGCTGATGCAGCTCGGCGCGCAGGCCGCGGTGGTTCAGGAGCGCGATCTGCACCGCGCTATCGGCCGTCAGCGGCACGGCCAGCAGCTCGGCGACACGGGTGGCCAGGGCCTCAGTTTGCTCGGCATCGCGCGGCCACTGCAGATCCTGTTTCAGCAGGGCCTGGGTTTGCGCCTGCAGCGGCGCGAAACGTTCTTGCGGCTGCAGGCTGGCGCAGCCTGCCAGGGCCAGGCCGGCGCACACGAGCGCCGGTCTCATCAACAGAGGGTTCATGTGGCGGCCCTCAGTGCTTGTGGACCGGCGCCGAGGCGGCGGCTTCCCGCGCGTAGGCGCGCCAGCCGCCGGCTTGCTGGACGCGGCGATTCGCGGCGCGCCAGTCGGCCAGCTCGGCCTCGCTGAGGGGCTTGTAGTGTTGCAGCGCGGAGGGGGGGCGTGCCGGAGGCACCTCGGCCTTGGGGTCCGTCGGGTCGGGCCTGGCTTGCGCCAGCGCGCTCAGGGCGGCGCCGGCGAGCAGGCAGGCCGCCAGATAGGGCAGTGCAGATGTCATTGCATCCTCGCGTGAGGAAAAGTCGGAAGAGAAGGGGCGAGCCGGCATCAAGCCGAGCCCGCCGGACTGCTTACGCGAGGACGGGTCTGGGTGGGCGTTCGAGCCCGGCCATGGTGATGCTCAGGCGGGCTGCTTCGGGCCGGGCGATGTGCACGCCATGGCCAGAAGGACTGGGCAGGACAGGCATGGCGCTGGGCAACGCGGCGCCGACGCAGCAGGCCGCGCAGGCGCTGCACTGGTGGCCGGCCGGCATCTCATCCGTGTGATGGACATGCTCGAGGTCGGTACCGTGCTCATGCGGCTGGGTGGGCTGATGTGCGGAGCCATGTGTGGACTGACGCCCACCGTGATCGCCGCAACCCAGCATCAAGGTTGCCGCCATGGCCTGCAGGGGCAGAGCCAGGGCCAGGACCCAGATCAGGGCCCTGAGCCAGTGGATGGGCAGCAGGCGGCGCATGGGCGCCAGTGTAGTGCAGCCCGCGACGACGCCGCCGCTCAGGCCTTTGCGGCCTTGGCAGCCTTGCGCAGCGCCACCGCATCCGGCAAGGCCTGCCCCGCCTGGCCTTGCAGGCGGAACACGCTGACGGAGTTTGCGACTTCCTGGGCCTTGTCATTCAGGCCCAGGGCCGAGGCAGAGACCTGCTCGACCAGCGCAGCGTTCTGCTGGGTCAGGCTGTCGAGCTGGGCCACGGCCGCATTGATCTGGTCCATGCCCTGACGCTGCTCGTTCATGCCCTGGCTGATGCGGGTGATCAGACCGTGCACTTCCTCGACCGATTGCTGCACCTCGCCCATCGCGCGGCCGGCGTTCAGCACCTGGGTGCCGCCCTCGGCGACCCGCTCGCTGGAGGCCTGGATCAGACCGCGCACTTCCTTGGCGGCCTCGGTGGTGCGTTGCGACAAGGTGCGCACCTCGGCGGCGACCACTGCGAAGCCGCGCCCCTGCTCGCCGGCACGGGCCGCTTCGACCGCGGCATTGAGCGCCAGGATATTGGTCTGGAAGGCGATGCTGTCGACCACCTGGATGATGTCGGCGATGCGGGCCGACGACTGGGCGATGCTGTCCATCGTCGTCGAGACCGCCTGCACCGCCGCCGCGCTGCGCTGGCTGACCTGGCGGGCCGCGTCGGCGCGGGTCGCGGCGGTGGCCGCCATCTCGGTGCTGGCATGGACGGTGGCGGTGATCTGCTCCATCGACGAGGCGGTCTGCTGCAGATTGCTGGCCTGCGACTCGGTGCGGCCCGACAGGTCCTGATTGCCGGCCGAGATCGCCTGCGTGCTCTGGCGCATCTGCATCACGCCGACGCGGGCGTCGCGCACGATGGACATCAGGTTGACGTTGAGCTGGGCCAGCGCGGCGGTGACGCGGCCGATCTCGTCGCGTCGGCCGCTCTTGATCTGCTGGGTCAGGTCGCCGGCGGCGATGCGGTTGGCGAAGCCGACCAGGGCCTCGATAGGCGCCAGCGCCGCGCCGCGCAGATACCAGCCGCCCAGCAGGGCCAGCACCGCGATGGCCAGCGCGCCGGCCCAGGCCATGCCGGAGCCGCTGAGCCACAGGCCCAGGCCCAGGCCCGCCAGCCCGACCAGCAGCACCGTCAGGCTCATGCGGGTGCCCAGGCTCAGGCGCAGCGCCTCGCGCAGCCGCCCGCCCAGCGAGAGATTGATCAACTGGCCCTGGCGCAGACGCAAAGGCCCGTTCTCGCCCTGTTCGCGCATGCGGGCATACAGCGCCTCGGCGGCCTCGATGGCCTGGCGATCCGGCTCGGTGCGCACCGACATGAAGCCGCTGGGCTGGCCGCGCTCGTCCATGATGGGGGTGACATTGGCCTGCACCCAGTAGTGGTCGCCGTCCTTGCGCCGGTTCTTCACCATGGCCGACCAGGGCTGGCCGCTCTGTATGGTCTCCCACAGATCCCGGAAGGCCTCGGGCGGCATGTCCGGATGGC
This sequence comes from Burkholderiales bacterium C2, assembly GCA_005503085.1. GTDB lineage: Bacteria > Pseudomonadota > Gammaproteobacteria > Burkholderiales > Burkholderiaceae_C > Roseateles_E. The sequence goes on from SCOI01000003.1 coordinate 159,399, forward strand.
GGATCATATTGTGCGGCTGGCCCAGGATCTCCTGGTGCTCATAGCCGCTGACCGTCACAAAGGCGGCGTTGCAGTAGACGATGCGCCCCTGCAAGTCCGTCGTGGAAACCAGCGTCTCACCGCGTGGGAACGGATACTCGCGCTGGGTCACAGGCCCGTTGTTTCGCATGACACCCCCTGATGGCTCGCGCCACTCGGAAGTGGCGATGGCTTGATGGCGGCCCGCCGCAGCTCTGAAGTCCGCTAGGTCGGGCGGGTCGAGCATAGCGGCTGTCGGCGCGAATTGGCAAACTCATTTCAGGCGACCTTGCGGCATGGCCCGGCCTGCTATGGTGCTGCGCCTGCGCCAAAGAATGGGAGGGCAAGATGCAGTTGATTGTCTCGGCCGGGGTCATCCTGGTCATCGTGGTCTGGGGCCTGCTGGCACCGGGGCAACTGGGCGCGGTGTTCGAGCAAGTCCTGACCCTGATCACCCGCAACTTCGGCTGGCTCTATCTGTGGGTGGTGCTGGGTCTGGTGCTGCTGGCGGGGCTGCTGGCTTTCAGCCGCTATGGCAGCCTCAAGCTGGGTGCCGAAGATGAGGAGCCCGAGTTTTCGCTGGGGGCCTGGTTTGCGATGCTCTTCGCTGCCGGCATGGGCATCGGCCTGGTGTTCTGGGGCGTGGCCGAGCCGATCTCGCATTTCGGCGCGCCGCCGCCGGGTATCGCCGCCGGCACGCCGGAGGCCGCCAATGCGGCGATGCGCTACAGCTTCTTCCACTGGGGTCTGCACCCCTGGGCTGTCTACAGCATCGTGGCGCTGGCGATCGCCTTCTTTCAGTTCCGCCGGGGCGGCGCGGCCTTGATCAGCACCTCGCTGCAGGCCCTGCCGTGGCGGCCGGTGCAGCGTCTGGCCGGCGTCTTCAACGTGCTGGCGGTGATCGCCACCGCCTTTGGCGTCGCGGCCTCGCTGGGCATAGGCGCGCTGCAGATCAATAGCGGACTGCAGGCGGTGTTCGGTCTGCCGATCGGCACAGCCTCGCAGGTGGGCATCATCGTCGTGACCACCGCGCTCTTCATAGCCTCGGCGGTGACCGGCGTCGCGCGCGGCATCAAATGGCTGTCCTCGCTGAACCTGATCGTCGCCGCCCTGCTGGCCCTGGCCATCTTCGTGCTGGGTCCGACCGTCACCATCATCGACACCTTCACCAACACGCTGGGCAGTTATCTCAGCGAGTTCGTGCGCATGAGTCTGCGCATGACGCCGTTCCGCGCCAGCGAATGGGTCGGCGGCTGGACCATCTTCTACTGGGCCTGGTGGATCTCCTGGTCGCCCTTTGTCGGCCTTTTCATCGCGAGGGTTTCCAAGGGCCGCACGGTGCGCGAGTTCATCGTCGGCACCGTGCTGGCGCCGAGCCTGGCCGCCTTCATCTGGTTCTCGGTCTTCGGTGGCACGGCGCTGCATCTGGAGGTCTGGCAGGGCGTACCGCTGTCGGAGGCGGTCAAGGCCGACGTGTCGACCGCCTTGTTCGCGATGTTCGATGCGCTGCCGCTGGGCGGGCTGATGTCGGGCGTGGCGACCCTGCTGGTGCTGGTGTTCTTCGTCACCTCGGGTGACTCGGCGGTGCTGGTGCTTGGCATCATGAGCAGCGGCGGCAATGCCAACCCGAGCCGGCGCGTCAAGGTGATCTGGGGCCTGCTGGTGTCGGGCATCGCGATCAGTCTGCTGCTGGCCGGTGGCGTCAAGGCGGTGCAGACGGCCACCATCGTGTTTGCGCTGCCCTTCACCATTGTCATCGTGCTGATGGCGGCCTCGCTGTGGCGCGGTCTGCGCGAGGACTGGCTGGACGATCAAAGGCGCGAGCGCGCCTGGCGCAAGAAGATGCGCGAGCTGGCCGGCGAGCGCTGAGGGCCAGGGCCCGTCAGCGCCCGGTCTTCCTCACTCTTCGTTGCGGAACACCAGCTTGACCTCGTGGGTCTGCTTTTCGCCGCTGGCCTCGAAGCGCCAGTCCATCAGTGCGCGGGTCACGGCGCGATCAAACACGCGGCGCGGCTCGGCCTCGACGATGGCCACCTCGGTGACCTTGCCCTCACCGTCGATCGACATCTTGGCCTTGATCACGCCGCTGGTGATCGATTGCTGGGCCGCTTCGCGCGGGAACTCGGGCGGTACCTTCTTGATGATCTTCGGCGCGGCGGCCTGGGCGGCGATGCCGATCAGCAGGGCGCTGGCGGCGAGGACTTGGGCGAGGGTGGAGAGTTTGCTCATGGGAACCTCTTGAAACAAAGGGGAGAGGAAAGGGGGAAAGAAATCAGGCGGCGACCGGCTCGGCGCGGAAGAAGCCGACCGCGTCGAGCAGCCGGGTGGAGCTCTGCTTGAGTTCGTCGGTGGAGCGGCTGAGCTCGTCGACCAGGGTGGTGTTCTGCTGCGTCGTGCGATCCAGCTCGCTCATCGCGTTGTTGACGACGCCGACGCCGGCGGCCTGCTCCTGGGCCGAGTGCGAGATCTCCTCGATCAGCTGGCCCATATTGTTGACCTCGTCGACCACCGAGCGGATCGTCACGCCGGCGTTGTCGACCAACTTGGTGCCGTTCTCGACCTTGACGGACGATTCCTGGATCAGCACCTTGATCTCCTTGGCGGCGGTAGCGCTGCGCTGGGCCAGCGAGCGCACCTCGCTGGCCACCACCGCGAAGCCGCGGCCGTGCTCGCCGGCGCGGGCCGCTTCGACGGCCGCGTTCAGCGCCAGGATATTGGTCTGGAAGGCGATGCCGTCGATCACGCCGATGATGTCGCCGATCTTCTTCGAGCTGGCGCTGATCTCTTCCATCGTCGACACCACCTTGGCCACCACGCTGCCGCCGGCCGAGGCCGACTGGCGCGCCTTGGCGGCGATGCCGGAGGCCTTGCGGGTCAGCTCGCTGGCACCGTTCAGGTTGGACGCGATCTGCTCGACCGAGGCGGCGGTGTTCTGCAGGCTGGCGGCCGAGCGCGCGGTGCGGTCGGACAGGTCGATATTGCTGCCGGCGATCACGCCCGAGCTGTGCGCCACCTCGCCGGCGGCCGAACTGACGCTCTGCACCACGCCCGACAAGGCCGACTGCATCTCGCGCATCGCCAGCAGCATCTCGCCGAGCTCGTCCTTGCTGTCGACCACAATGGTCTGCGTCAGGTCACCGGCGCTGATCGCCTGGGCGGCCTGCTGGGCCTTGCGGGCCGGCAGCACGATGGAGCGGGCGATCGCCCAGCCGCCACCCAGGCCGATCGCGGCCGCCACCGCGACCAGCAGCGCGGTGATCAGGATCGAGGAACGTGCCAGCTCGCCGCCGGACACGGCCAGGTTGCGGGCGTTCTCGAACTGCAGGTCGATCAGGCTCTTGAGCCCGTCCTGGTAGGCCTGCTGGGTCGGGCGCACATCGGTGATCAGGCTCTCGCGCGATTCATCCGGATTGCCGGCCTCGGCCACCTTGCGGAACTTGGCCACCGAGGCCATGAACTTGGCCTCGCGCTCGCGCACCTGGGCGATCAGCTCCTTCTCCTTGGCATCGTCACCTTGGCCCAGGCTGCCGAGCTGCTTTTCGGTGTCGAGCACGGCAGCGTCGATGGCGGCGTTCTGGCGCTTGATCTGGCGCGCCTCGTCCAGCAGGATCAGGTCGCGGGCGGCGCGGGCAATGATGTTGACATTGCTCTCCAGCGCGTTGGCGCTGGCGATCTTGACCAGGCTGGTGTTGGCCGTGCTGTCCAGGTCCTGGGCCAGGCGGTTGGCGTTGCCGGCGCCGAAGCTGCCGATGGCGATCATGAGCAGCACCAGCAGGGCATAGCTCACCGCCAGGCGCTGGCTGATGCGCAGCTGTGACAGAAACTTCATCGGAAGATCCCTCGATTAGGTCATTGGTTTGGACGCCGCGCGGTACGTGGCGTGGCCGGACTATCGGTGCCAATGACCCTCAATTGAGGGGGTGTCTTGTCAGCTCCGTGCAAGGTCGTGACAAAGGCCGCAGTTACACCTCGAAACCAAGGGTTTTCATGGGGTCAGGTCTTGTGGCTCATTTGACGCGCAGCACGTCCAGCGCGGTTACATCGCCGGCCTGATGGCCCCAGCTGCTGCGCAGATGACTGGCGATGGCCGCCAGTTCGCGATCGCTCAGCACGCCGGCAAAGGGCGGCATGCCGAAGGGGCGCGGGTTGCCGGCGGTGGCCGGCGCATAGCCGCCGCGCAGCATCACGCGCAGCAGGTTGTCGCTAGTCCCCATCGTCACCGTGCGGTTGCCGGCCAGGGCCGGATAGATGCCGGCCACGCCGCGGCCCTGCTCGCCATGGCAGCTGGCGCAGTGCTGTTCGTAGAGCTTGGCGCCCAGCTCACGCAGGGCCGGATCGGGCTTGGGTGGCCGGGGTCGGGTCTTGCCCTGGGGCGGCAGGGCTTGCAGATAAGCGCCCATCGCACGCAGATCGGCCTCATCCAGATGCTGGGTGCTGCCCAGTATCACCTCGCTCATCGGGCCCAGCGCGCTGGCACGCTCGTTGCGGCCGTGCTTGAGCCAGTCGCGCAGCTCGGCGCTGTTCCAGCCGGCCACCCCGGCCTCGGCCGGGTCCTGCAGCGAGGGCGCGTACCAGCCCAGCTCGCGCAGCGCCCCGCCGCTCAGGTCCCGGGCGTCGGTGAGTGCACCCAGGCTGTTGCGCGGCGCGTGGCAGGCATTGCAGTGGCCCAGGCCCTCGACCAGATAGGCGCCGCGGTTCCATTCGGCGCTGCGCGTGGGCTCGGGCGTGAACACGGCCGGGCGGAAGTACAGCGCGCGCCAGACCGCCAGCGCTGCCTGGGTGTTGTAGGGGAAGCGCAGCTCGTGAGCCCGAGGGGGCTGAACGACCGGGCTCAGGCTTTGCAGATAGGCGTAGAGCGCGTCGCTGTCGGCGCGGGTCACCAGCGCGTAGTTGGTGTAGGGGAAGGCGGGCGTCAGCAGGCGGCCATCGCGGCCGCGGCCGTTATGGAGCGCCGCCCAGAACTGCTCGGCGCTCCAGGAGCCGAGGCCGGTGGCGGCATCGGGGGTCAGGTTCGATGAGAAGACCGCGCCGAACGGGGTCGGTATCGCGCGGCCGCCGGCATAGGGCTGGCCGCCACGCGCGGTATGGCAGCCCATGCAGTTGCCGGCACGGGCCAGATAGGCGCCGCGCTCGACCAGGGCCGGCGTGATCGCGAGCGGGCCGGCGGCGGGCTCGCCCTCGTCCAGACGGTTCAGCCCGTAGACCAGGGCGGCCGCGAGCAGGGCGGTCAATGCGAAGGCCAGCACGCCGACGATGGCGCGGCGCCTCATTGCAGGCCTCCGCAGGCCATCTGCAGCGGCGCGGGCAGGGCAGCCGCGGGCTTGCTGCCGGGCGGCATGGGCTGGGCCGCCAGCCATTGCGAGACGGCATTGATCTCCTCGACCTTGAGCTGCTTGGCGATATGGCCCATGCAGTCGGGTGCGACCGCGCGGCGCTGGCCGCTGCGCCAGGCGCCCAGCTGGCCGTTCAGGTAGTCGCGCGGCAGGCCCAGCAGGCCGGGGATGAAGGGCTGGACGCCGCTCAGCTTCTCGCCATGGCATTGCACGCAGGCCGGCAGCTTGCGCAGCGGATCGCCCTGCAGCACCAGCGCACGGCCGCGTGCCAGCGTGGCCGCGTCCACGCTTGGGGCCTGCGGCGCCGGATAGGGCAGCTCGAGCTGGGCGAAATGGCCGGCCAGCTCCAGCAGATAGGCGTCCGACAGCGGGGCGATCAGATCGCTCATCAGGCCGTAGTCGCGCCGACCATCGCGGAAATTGAGCAGCTGCTTGTAGAGATAGCCCTGTGGCTTGCCGGCCAGGCGCGGGTGGTAGCCGTCGGCGGCGGCGCGGCCCTGCTTGCCGTGGCACAGGGTGCAGGCCTGGGCGCGCTGGGCGATGCTGTCTTCGACGGCCGGCGCCGCGACAGCCGCGCCGGCGACCAGCATCAGGGTCAGGAGGAGTCTTGAGGGCAGGGCAAACATGGGCCTGATGCTGCCGGCTGGCGGCCGCCTTGAGAAGGATCAGATGCGGGACAAACCACCCGATCAGATGGCGGCGGTGCGGCCGCCGAAGATGGCCGTGCCCACGCGCACGATGCTGGCGCCCTCGGCAATCGCGGCCTCCAGGTCGGCGCTCATGCCCATCGACAAGGTGTCCAGGGCCAGGCCTTGCCGGTTGAGCTCGGCCAGCAGGCCCGCCAGCGCGCGGTGCGGCGCGCGCTGGGCCTGCTGGTCGGCGGCGGGCTCGGGAATGGCCATCAGGCCCCGCAGGCGCAAGCGTGGCAGCGCCGCCACGGCATGAGCCAGGGTCGGCAACTCGTCCGGCGCCACGCCGCTCTTGCTGGCCTCGCCGCTGATATTGACCTGCAGGCAGATCTGCAGCGGCGCCATCTCGGCGGGGCGCTGGTCCGACAGGCGCTGCGCGGTCTTGAGCCGGTCGACGCTGTGCACCCAGTCGAAGGCCTCGGCCACCGGCCGGGTCTTGTTGCTTTGCAAGGGGCCGATCAGATGCCACTCGATCTGCGCGCGCAGATCGCTCAGCTCGGCGATCTTGTCCAGCCCCTCCTGCACATAGTTCTCGCCGAAGCGGCGCGCGCCGGCCGCGAAGGCCTCGCGCACCGCGTCGCCAGAAAACGTCTTGCTGACCGTCAGCAGCGTGACACTTTGCACGGGCCGACCGGCGGCCTCACAGGCCGTTTCAATGCGCTCTTGCAGCTGTTGTAAGTTCTCGGAGATCGTCGCCATAATGGCCCACGCTAATTCGCTCGTTTATGGACATCACCCAACTGCTGGCATTCTCGGTCAAGAACAAGGCCTCCGACTTGCATCTCTCGGCCGGTTTGCCGCCGATGATCCGGGTCCACGGCGATGTGCGCCGCATCAATGTCGAGGCACTTGAGCACCGCCAGGTGCACGACATGGTGTACGACATCATGAACGACTCGCAGCGCAAGGCCTATGAGGAAACGCTGGAGGTCGACTTCTCCTTCGAGATCCAGGGCCTGGCGCGCTTTCGCGTCAATGCCTTCAACCAGAACCGCGGCGCCGGCGCTGTGTTCCGGACCATTCCGTCCAAGATCCTGTCGCTGGAGCAGCTCAACGCGCCCAAGGTCTTTGCCGAGCTGGCGCTGAAGCCGCGCGGCCTGGTGCTGGTGACAGGCCCGACCGGCTCGGGCAAGTCGACCACCCTGGCCGCCATGGTCAACCACCTGAACGAAAACGAATACGGCCACATCCTGACCATCGAGGACCCGATAGAGTTCGTCCACGAGTCGAAGAAGAGCCTGGTCAACCAGCGCGAGGTCGGCCCGCACACACTGAGCTTCGCGAACGCGCTGCGCTCGGCGCTGCGCGAGGATCCGGACTGCGTGCTGGTCGGCGAAATGCGCGATCTGGAGACCATCAGGCTGGCGCTGACCGCCGCCGAGACCGGCCACCTGGTGTTCGGCACTCTGCACACCTCGTCGGCGGCCAAGACTGTCGACCGTATCGTCGATGTGTTCCCGGCGGCCGAAAAGGAGATGGTGCGGGCCATGGTGTCGGAATCGCTGGTCGCGGTGATCTCGCAAAGCCTGTGCAAGCTCAAGGACGGCACCGGCCGTGTGGCGGCGCACGAGATCATGCTGGGCACCTCGGCGATCCGTAATCTGATCCGCGAGAACAAGGTCGCGCAGATGTACTCGGCGATCCAGACCGGCAACCAGCAGGGCATGCAGACCCTGGACCAGAACCTGACCGATCTGGTCCGGCGCAATATCATCTCGCCGATGGAAGCCCGATCAAAGGCCAAGTTCCCCGAAAATTTCCCTGGTTGATCAAGGATCCCCGTCATGGAACGCGACCAGGCCTCGAAATTCATCAACGACCTCTTGCGCCTGATGATCTCGCGCAAGGGCTCCGATCTGTTCCTGACCGCAGACTTCCCGCCGGCCATCAAGGTCGACGGCAAGGTCACCAAGGTCTCGCCGCAGCCGCTGACCGGCCAGCACACCTTGCAGCTGGCCCGTTCCATCATGAACGACAAGCAGGCGGCCGAGTTCGAGCGCAACAAGGAATGCAATTTCGCGATCTCGCCGGCGGGCGTTGGCCGCTTCCGCGCCAACGCCTTTTTGCAGCAGGGCCATGTGGGCCTGGTCCTGCGGACGATTCCGGCCACGCTGCCGACGATTGCCTCGCTGGAGCTGCCCGCCATCCTCAATGATGTGGTGCTGGCCAAGCGCGGCCTGGTCATCGTGGTCGGCGCCACCGGCTCGGGCAAGAGCACCTCGCTGGCGGCCATGGTCGACCACCGCAACGAGAGCACCTTCGGCCACATCATCACGATCGAGGATCCGGTCGAGTTCGTCCACCCGCACAAGAACTGCATCGTGACCCAGCGCGAGGTCGGCATCGACACCGACAGCTGGGAATCGGCGCTGAAGAACTCGCTGCGCCAGGCGCCCGATGTGATCCTGATGGGCGAGCTGCGCGACCGCGAGACCATGGAACACGCGGTGGCCTTCGCCGAGACCGGCCATCTGTGCATGGCCACCCTGCATGCCAACAGCGCCAACCAGGCGCTGGACCGCATCATCAACTTCTTCCCCGAGGAGCGGCGCAGCCAGCTGCTGATGGACCTGTCGCTGAATCTGCGCGCGCTGGTCTCGCAGCGCCTGCTGCCGCGCCAGGAGGGCAAGGGCCGGATCGCGGCGGTCGAGATCCTCTTGAACACGCCGCTGGTGTCGGACCTGATCTTCAAGGGCGAGGTCGGCGAGATCAAGGAAATCATGAAGCGCTCGCGCGAACAGGGCATGCAGACCTTCGACCAGGCGCTGTTCGATCTCTACGAGGCCAACAAGGTCACCTACGAAGACGCGCTGCGCAATGCCGACTCGGTCAACGATCTGCGCCTGCAGATCAAGCTCAATAGCGAACGGGCCCGCTCCGGCGATCTGTCGTCCGGCACCGAGCATCTGACCATCGTTTAGAGTCGGGTGCATGAACGCACCCACCCGTACCTACGAACCCATCCCGCCGCGCCAAGTGGCGTTTCTCGGCCTTGGCGTCATGGGCTATCCCATGGCCGGCCATCTGGCCCGCGCCGGCCATGCCGTGACGGTCTACAACCGCACGGCCGCCAAGGCCCAGGCCTGGGCCCAGGAATACGGCGGCAAGGCCGCTGCAACCCCGGCGGCCGCTGCGGCCGGTGCCGATATCGTGTTCGCCTGTGTCGGCAATGACGACGATTTGCGCTCGGTCGTGCTGGGCGAGGCTGGCGCATTGGCGGGCATGAAGCCTGGTGCCATCGTTGTCGACCACACGACGGCCTCGGCCGAGGTGGCGCGCGAGCTCTATGCCGCAGCGCTGGCCGCCGGCCTGCAGTTCGTCGACGCGCCGGTTTCGGGCGGCCAGGCCGGCGCCGTCAACGGCGCGCTGACGGTGATGTGCGGCGGCGATGCCGCGCCGTTTGCGAGCATCCAGCCTGTGGCCCTGGCTTTTGCGAAGGCCGTGACCCTGGTCGGCGCCTCGGGTGCCGGTCAGCTGGCCAAGATGGTCAACCAGATCTGCATCGCCGGCCTGGTGCAGGGCCTGTCGGAAGCGATTGCCTTCGGCCAAAAGGCCGGCCTGGACATGAAGCAGGTGCTGGACGTGATCGGCAAGGGCGCTGCCCAGAGCTGGCAGATGGACAACCGCGGCAAGACCATGGTGGACGACAAGTTCGACTTCGGTTTTGCGGTCGACTGGATGCGCAAGGACCTGGGCCTGGTGCTCGACGAGGCCCGCCGCAATGGCGCCAAGCTGCCGGTGACGGCCTTGGTCGACCAGTTCTATGCCGACGTCCAAACCCTGGGCGGGAATCGCTGGGACACCTCCAGCCTGATCAAGCGGCTGAAGTAAGGCAGGCTCGGCGCCTACTTCGTCGGCGCCGGCTTCGGGGTGATGCGGGCCAGCTCCTCTTCGCTGATCAGCTCGACCGCCCTCACCACCTTCTGCACGCCGCTGACGCCCCGTGCGATCTCGGCGGCGCGGGTGGCTTCGCGCTCGGTGACACGGCCCATGATGTAGACGGTGCCGCGCTCGACCACGACGTAGAAGGCGTTGGAGATCAGGTCGCGGGCATCGACCAGGCTGGCCTTGACCTTGCTCGCGATCAGCACATCGTTGGAACGGCTGGTCAACGAGCTCTTGCCGGCGACGCCGATCTCGTTGAGCACGCGGCTGACGTTCTCGACCTGGGCCACCAGGCGCTCGGCCGCCTCGCGGTCGGCCTCGGTCGGCGCCTCGCCGGTCAGCAGCGCGATGCGGTTGTAGCTGTTGACATTGATGTGCGCGCGCTCGCCAAACTGCTCGCGCAGCCGGGCGCCGGCCTTCAGCTCGATGCCCTGGTCTTCGATCTGCGTGCCCGAGGTGCGGCGGTCGGTGCTCATCATCACGCCGCCCACCATCGCGCCGCCCAGTATCAGCGGCGCGCAGGCACTGCTGAGCAGGGCCGCGCCCAGGGTGCTGAGCAGGACGGCGCGGCGCGCCAGCGATAGAGATTTCGGCAAGAACGGCATCATGGCTTTCCAGTGGCTAGGGTTCGGGCGCGGCTCACTCGCCGGCACCCAGCAATTGCAGGTCCACCGCATCGCACAGGCAATGCGACAGCAGACGATGCGCCTCGGCGACGCGCGCGGCGCGGCTGTGCGGCACGCGGATCTGCACATCGGTGTCGAGCAGGGCGCCGCGCAGGTCTTCGTCCAGATTGCTGGTCAGCGCGATCACGCTCATCTCCTGCGCATGGGCGGCGTCCAGCAAGGCGCCATGGGTGGCGCGGGTGGCGCTCTGCGCCTCGAACATCAGCAGCAGGTCACCGGGATGGCCCAGGGCCTGGATCTGGCGGGTCAGTGCGGCCGTGGCATCGACCTGGCGACTCAATGCGTCCAGGCTCCAGGCCGCGAGGCCGGGGCGCTCCTGCTCGAAGCGGCCGACCAGCAGCGCGGCCATATAGCGGGCGTCCAGATCCGAGAGCCCGAGCCCGCAGCACAGCACCCGGCCGCCGGCGGTGATGCCGTCCACCAGCATCTGCGCTGCGGCGGCCAGCGGCCGCGACAGGCTCTCGGCCACCTGGTACTGCAGGTCGGCGCTCTCGAAGAATTGTTGTTGGATCCGTTGTTCAAGCATTGGCGCGGATCATAAGCCAGGGAAAACGCTAAGCCCGAAGCTAGCCCGCATCGAAGGCGGCCTGGAGCCATTCGATGGCCTCGCCGTCCAGCGCCACGACATCGAAGCGGCAGGGCGGTGGCGAGGCATAGCGCATCAGATAGCGGCGCGCCGCATAGATCAGGCGGCGCTGCTTGGTGGGGGTGACGCTGGCGGCCGCGCCGCCATGCGAGAAGCCGGCCCGGGCACGCACCTCGACAAAGACCAGGGTGCCGTCGCGATCACGCAGAATCAGGTCCACCTCGCCGGCCCGGGCGCTGGGTCCGCCGGCGACCCGATAATTGCGTTCCAGCAGCCGCAGGCCCTGCTGCTGCAGATGCTGCAGCGCCCGGTCTTCGGCAGCGTCCCCGCTTTTCTTGGGAGAGCCCTTTTTGTCGAACATCGATGCCTCCCTGCTGCTGCAGGCGGCCGCCGCAGCGGCCGGTGGCCAGCAGTATCCCGCAGCCACGCTCTATGTGGTGGCCACGCCGATCGGCAATCTGGCGGACCTGACATTCCGCGCCGCCCATGTGCTGAGCCTGGTCGACGCGGTGGCCTGCGAGGATACGCGGGTCAGCGCCGGCCTCTTGCGCCATCTGGGCCTGCACAAGCCGCTGATCGCGCTGCACCAGCACAACGAGCATCAGGGCAGCGCGGCGCTGATCGCCCGGCTGCAGGCCGGCGAGCGCATCGCCTACATCTCCGACGCCGGCACGCCGGCCATCTCCGACCCCGGCGCGGTGCTGGTCGCGGCCGTAGCCGCTGCGGGGCTGCGCGTCTTTCCGGTGCCCGGTGCCAGCAGCACCGTGACGGCGCTGAGCGTGGCCGGTGATGCGGCGGCGCAGGGCTTCGAGTTCGCCGGCTTCCTGCCGACCAAGGCGATGGAGCGCCGCACGGCGCTGCAGGCGCTGACCGGCAGCCCACGCAGCCAGGTGCTGTTCGAGGCGCCGCATCGCATCAAGGCGCTGATCGAGCTGTTGGCCGAACTCTGCCCCGAGCAGCAGGTCACCGTCTGCCGCGAGCTGACCAAGCAGTTCGAGACCGTGCACACCGACGCCGCCGCCGCGCTGCCGGCCTGGCTGGCGGCCGACGCGCAGCGCGAGCGCGGCGAGTTCGTGCTGGTGCTGCATGCGCTGCCGGCAAAGGCCGCGGCTGAGGGCGACATCCCTGCGGAAGCCCTGCGTGCGCTGAGCCTGCTGCTGGCCGAGCTGCCCTTGAAGCAGGCGGTGGCGCTGGCCTCGGACCTGAGCGGCGCCTCGCGCAACCGGCTCTATGAGGCGGCGCTGGCGATCAAGAAGGCCCGCGAGGACTGAGTGATGACGCCGGTTCGCCAGATGCCTCAGGCGTTGCGCGGAGCGCTGCTGTCGCTGCGCGTGCTGCTGCTGTCGGCGGGGCCTTTCGCCCTCCTCGCCGCGGCCCTGCTGGTGCTGGCCTATGGGTGGCTGAATCCCAACCCGCCCAAGCGCGTCACCTTGGCCACCGGCCCGGCACAGAGCGCTTACGAGGAGTTTGGCAAGCGCTACGCCAAGGCGCTGGCGGCCGATGGCATCACGGTCGTGCTGCTGCCCAGCGAGGGCTCGGCGGCCAATTTGCAACTGCTGCGCGAGGGCCGGGCCGATCTGGGCTTTGTGCAGGGCGGCACGGCCGAGCCGGGCGTGATGCAGCAGCAGGGCGAGGAACTGCTCTCGCTGGGCAGCCTGTTCGTCGAGCCGGTCTGGCTGTTCTATCGCGCTGACACCGCCCGCAAGGTGGCGGCCGGCGCGGGCGGCGGCAAGGCGGCCAAAGCCGCCATCGCCAGCGAGGCGCGGCTCAGCAGCCTGGCGCAGCTGCAGGGCCTGCGCGTCAATGTGGGCACCGAGGGCAGTGGTGTGCCCAGTCTGGTGAACAAGCTGCTGGCCTTGAACAAGGTCGAGCCGTCCACGGTGCGACTCTCCCATCTGGCGCAGACCCCGGCCACCGTGGCCTTTCTCAACGGCGAGCTCGATGCGCTGGTGTTCGCCTCGGCGCCCGAGTCGCTGATGGTGCAGATGCTGCTGCAGACGCCTGGCGTGCGGTTGATGGATTTCGCGCAGAGCGAGGCCTATGCGCGCCGCTTTCCCTTTCTGACGCCCGAGATCCTGCCGCGTGGCGTGGTCGATCTGGCCGCCGACATCCCGTCCGACGATGTGCGTCTGGTGGCCTCGACCACCTCGCTGCTGGCGCGCGAGGGCACGCACCCGGCGCTGCTGCAGCTGTTCGCGCAGAACGCCCAGACCATCCACGGCGGGGCCGGCTGGTTCAACCGGGCGCGCGAGTATCCGAACACCCGCCACAGCGAGCTGCCGATCGCCAAGGAGGGCGAGCGCGCGATCAACGAGCCGGCGCCGCTGCTGCAGCGCTATCTGCCGTTCTGGCTCGCCAATCTGGTGGAGCGCATGTGGCTGGTGATGGGTGTCCTGATCGCGCTGTTGCTGCCGCTGTCGCGCGTGGTGCCGCCGTTGTATGCCTTCCGCATCCGTTCGCGGGTGTTCCGCTGGTATGGCGAGCTGCGCGAGATCGAGGCGCGTGCGGAGGCCGACCCGGCCGCCGCGCCCACGCTGCTGCAGGAGCTCGACAGCCTGGAGGAGAAGGTCGGCAAGATCGTTGTGCCGCTGTCCTACACCGACGAGCTCTACGCGCTGCGCAACCATATCCATCTGGTGCGCAAGGGTCTGCGCCGCTGAGGGCGGTGGCGCTCGGCCGCTCGCTCCTACAATGCCGCTCATGATCTCCCGCGAACCCACTCTTGCCCGCCTGGTGGCGGCCCGCAGCCAGTTGCTGGAGCCCTACGGCCTCAGCGAGCTGGATCTGGCCAAGGCCTTGCGTCTGATCACCGAGCATCGCGTCGATGACGCCGATCTCTATTTCCAGACCACCCGCGCCGAGGGCTGGAGCCTGGAGGAGGGCATCGTCAAGAGCGGCTCCTTCAGCATCGATCAGGGCGTGGGCGTGCGGGCGGTGGCCGGCGAGAAAACGGCGTTTGCCTACTCCGACGATATTTCCGAAGCGGCGCTGATGGACGCGGCCCGCACGGTGCGCACGATTGCTGCGGCCGGGCAGAGCAAGAAGGTCAAGGTGCCGTCCTCGCCGCTGGTGTCGGGCAGCCGCTCGCTCTACGGCGATGCCGACCCGATCGCCAGCCTGGACAGCACCGAAAAGGTGGCCTTGCTGGAGCGCGCCGAGAAGATGGCGCGCGCCAAGGATCCGCGCGTGGCCCAGGTGATGGCCGGCCTGGCGGCCGAGCATGAGGTGGTGCTGATCGCGCGGGCCGATGGCACGCTGGCGGCCGATGTGCGGCCGCTGGTGCGGCTGTCGATCACGGTGATCGCCGAGAGCAATGGCCGGCGCGAGGTCGGCTCGGGCGGTGGCGGCGGGCGTTTCGGCCTGGCCTATTTCAGTGACGCGATGATCGCCAGCTATGTGGATCAGGCCGTCACCGCGGCGCTGACCAATCTGGAGTCGCGCCCGGCACCGGCCGGCGAGATGACCGTGGTGCTGGGCTCGGGCTGGCCCGGCGTGCTCTTGCACGAGGCCGTCGGCCATGGGCTGGAAGGCGACTTCAACCGCAAGGGCTCCAGCGTCTTTGCCGGCCGCATCGGCCAGCGCGTCGCCGCCAAGGGCGTGACGGTGCTGGACGACGGCACCATCCCGGATCGCCGCGGCTCGCTGAATGTCGACGACGAGGGCTGCGCCTCGCAGCGCAATGTGCTGATCGAGGACGGCATCCTGAAGGGCTATATCCAGGACGCGATGAATGCCCGCCTGATGAAGGTCGCGCCGACCGGCAACGGCCGGCGCGAGAGCTATGCCCATGTGCCGATGCCGCGCATGACCAACACTTATATGCTGGGCGGCGACAAGGACCCGCAGGAGATCATCGCCAGCATCAAGAAGGGCTTGTACGCGACCAACTTCGGTGGTGGCCAGGTGGATATCACATCCGGCAAGTTTGTCTTCTCGGCCAGCGAAGCCTTCTGGGTCGAGAACGGCAAGATCCAGTACCCGGTCAAGGGCGCGACCATCATCGGCAACGGCCCCGATGCCCTGACCCGGGTGACGATGATAGGCAATGACATGAAGCTGGACACCGGCGTCGGCGTCTGCGGCAAGGAAGGCCAGAGCGTGCCGGTGGGTGTGGGCCAGCCAACGCTGCGCATCGACGGGCTGACCGTCGGCGGCACGGCCTAAGCCGTGCTACATTCGGTCCCCATGTATTCGCCGAAGTCCTATTTCTTTGCTTTCTTTTGGTTCTCGCACCGCACCGGCGGCGGAGAGGCGAACGCGTAAGCAAGCAAGTCAAACGCAACGAATCTCTAAAAACCGCCGGGCTCAGCCCAGGCGGTTTTTTTTCGTCCCACGGATCAGCAACGGAAAGAGCCAAGCCCAATGAACGCCAAGACGACCTCCCAGCATCAGGCCGAGCGCTGGTACTCGCCCCAGGACAAGACCAGCGAGACCGATGACCAGCGCATCCGCGATGTCACGCCGCTGCCGCCGCCCGAGCATCTGATCCGTTTCTTCCCGATCTCGGGCACGCCGATGGAGCAGCTGATCAGCGGCACCCGCGCCAATATCCGCAAGATCATGCAGCGCAAGGATGAGCGCCTGCTGGTCATCATCGGCCCCTGCTCCATCCATGATCCGGCCGCTGCGGTCGAGTACGCGCGCCGGCTGCTGACGCAGCGCGAGAAGTACGCCGACACGCTGGAGATCGTGATGCGGGTCTACTTCGAGAAGCCGCGCACCACGGTGGGCTGGAAGGGCCTGATCAACGACCCCTATCTGGACGAGAGCTACCGCATCGACGAGGGCCTGCGCATCGCCCGCCAGCTGCTGCTGGAGATCAACCGCCTGGGCATGCCGGCCGGCAGCGAGTTCCTCGACGTGATCTCGCCGCAGTACATCGGCGACCTGATCTCCTGGGGTGCGATCGGCGCGCGCACCACCGAGAGCCAGGTGCACCGCGAGCTGGCCTCGGGCCTGTCCGCGCCGATCGGCTTCAAGAACGGCACCGACGGCAATATCAAGATCGCCACCGATGCGATCCAGGCGGCGGCCCGGCCGCACCATTTCCTGTCGGTGCACAAGAACGGTCAGGTGGCCATCGTCGAGACCAAGGGCAACAAAGACTGCCATGTGATCCTGCGCGGCGGCAAGACGCCCAATTACGACGCCGAGCACGTGGCCGCCGCCGCCAAGGACCTGCTGGCCGCCAAGCTGGACGACACCTTGATGATCGACTGTTCGCATGCCAACAGCAGCAAGCAGCACAAGCGCCAGCTCGATGTGGCGCGCGATATCGCGGCGCAGATGGGTGCGGGCAGCCAGCAGATCTTCGGGGTGATGGTCGAGAGCCATCTGCACGACGGTGCCCAGAAGTTCAGCCCCGGCAAGGACGATCCGTCCAAGCTGGAGTACGGCAAGAGCATCACCGATGCCTGCCTGGGCTGGGACGATTCGCTGGAGGTGCTGGAGGTCCTGAGCGCTGCGGTCAAGGCCAGTCGCAAGTAGTTCATGCGGCTGAGCGAAAATCGGCTCAGTCACAAGGAGCAAGCGATGCGCAGCGAAGTCAAGATCGTGTTCGGCCCGGACCAGGAAATCAATCTGGTGGTCGACGCCAGCGAGGTCCTGTCCTTCGAGGCCGCCCGCCTCTGGCTGGATGAGCAGTTCGTCAAGAACGGCTGCGAGCCGATGCGGGGCGCCGGCAAGGTCTTGATCGCCGACAAGATCCTCGGCGTGGCCGCCGCCGTCGGCCCGGAGGCCTTCGAGGATGCCGCGTTTGCGCTGGACTATGCCCGCGCGGCCAGCGGCGCGCTGAGCAAGGCGCTGCTGCGGGTCGACATCCCGAAGCTGAGCCTGTCTTACTGAGTCCCTCTTGAAAGAGCGCCACGGCGCCCCCAGATGCGGGGCGCTGTCGGCGCTCTTGCCGTTTTCTCTTACCGATATCGACAAGCCATGATGGAAAAGCAAACCCATTCCTTCCAGGCCGAGGTCAAGCAGATCCTGCACCTCGTCACCCATTCGCTGTACTCCAACAAGGAAATCTTCCTGCGCGAGCTGGTGTCCAACGCCTCGGATGCCTGCGACAAGCTGCGCTTCGAGGCCCTGGACAAGGCCGAGCTGTTCGAGGACACGCCCAATCTGGAAGTGCGCGTCAGCTTCGACGAGGCGGCCAAGACCGTCACCATCAGCGATAACGGCATCGGCATGAGTGCCGACGAAGCGATTGCGCACCTGGGCACCATCGCGAAGAGCGGCACGCGCGAGTTCATGGCCAAGCTGGAAGGCGACCAAAAGAAGGACGCCAACCTGATCGGCCAGTTCGGTGTCGGCTTCTACTCCGGCTTCATCGTCGCCGACCGCATCACGGTCGAGACTCGCCGCGCCGGCCTGAAGCCGGAAGAGGGCGTGCGCTGGAGCTCGGAAGGCACCGGTGACTATGAGGTCGAGACCATCAGCAAGACCGGTCGCGGCACCGATGTGATCCTGCATCTGCGTGAGGGCGAGGAAGAGTTCCTGAAGACCTGGCGCCTGAAGTCCATCATCAGCAAGTACAGCGACCATATCTCGCTGCCCATCCTGATGCGCAAGGAGGAGTGGGACGCCGAGAAGAGCGAGCAGGTCCTGACCGAGGCCTGGGAGCCGGTCAACAAGGCTTCGGCGCTGTGGGCGCGCAGCAAGAGCGAGGTCACCCAAGAGCAGTACGAGGAGTTCTACAAGCAGATCAGCTACGACCAGGAAGCGCCGCTGGCCTACACGCACAACCGCGTCGAGGGCCGCAGCGAGTACACCCAGCTGCTCTACATCCCGAAGAAGGCACCCTTCGATCTGTGGAACCGCGACAAGCGCGGCGGCGTCAAGCTCTATGTCAAGCGCGTCTTCATCATGGACGATGCCGAGGCGCTGATGCCGGTCTATCTGCGCTTCGTCAAGGGCGTGATCGACTCGGCCGATCTGCCGCTGAACGTCTCGCGCGAGCTGCTGCAGGAGAGCCGTGACGTGAAGGCGATCCGCGAAGGCTCGACCAAGCGCGTGCTCTCGATGCTGGAGGCGCTGGCCGACAGCGAGGACGCGACCGAGAAGGCCAAGTACGCGGACTTCTGGAAGGACTTCGGCTCGGTGCTGAAGGAAGGCGTCGGCGAGGACCATCAGAACCAGGAGCGCCTGGCCAAGCTCTTGCGCTTTGCGTCCACCCATGCCGACGAGGGCGTGTCGCTGGCTGACTACCTGAGCCGCGCCAAGGAAGGCCAGGACGCGATCTACTACATCACCGCCGATTCACTGCAGGCCGCCAAGAACAGCCCGCAGCTGGAGATCTTCCGCAAGAAGGGCATCGAGGTGCTGCTGCTGGTCGACCGCGTCGACGAGTGGATGCTCTCGCATCTGTATGAGTTCGAGGGCAAGCCGCTGCAGTCGGTGGCCAAGGGCGCGATCGATCTGGGCAAGCTGCAGGACGAGGACGAGAAGAAGAAGGCTGAAGAAGCCGCCGAAGCCAACAAGCCGTTGCTGGATCGACTGAAGGCCTCGCTGAAGGACCGTGCCAAGGATGTGCGCATCAGCACCCGCCTGGTCGACTCGCCGGCCTGCATCGTCGTCGAGGAAGGCGATATGAGCGGCCATCTGGCGCGCCTGCTGAAGCAGGCCGGCCAGGCCGCGCCGAGCTCGCTGCCGACCTTGGAGATCAACGCCGATCACGCGTTGGTCAGGAAGCTCGACAGCAGCGCGCATTTCGACGACCTGGCCAACGTCATCTTCGATCAGGCGGTGCTGGCCGAGGGCGGCCATCTGGAAGATCCGGCCGCCTATGTGAAGCGGGTCAACGCGATGCTGCTCGGCTGATCAGCCTTCATGCATCCCAGAAGACGTACTCGTCTTCTGGGGGCACGTTGGGTACAGGCGGCGCTGTGTCCATCGCCTCCAGTTGCTCACGCAGCTTGGCCACCTGGTCGTTCCAGTAGTTCGGTGTGCCGAACCAGGGGAAGGCCTGCGGGAAGGCCGGGTCGCCCCAGCGCCGGGCCAGCCAGGCGCTGTGGTGGATCATCCGCAGGGTGCGCAGCGGCTCTATCAGGGCCAGCTCGCGGCGGTCGAATTCGGCCACCGTCTCATAGCCCTCGAGCACGCAGGCCAGCTGCTGGCGCATGCTCAGGGCATCGCCGGACAGCAGCATCCACAGGTCTTGAATGGCCGGGCCGGTCACCGCATCGTCGAGGTCGACGAAGTGCGGCCCCTTGTCGGGCGTCCACAGGATGTTGCCGGGATGGCAGTCGCCATGCAGGCGCAGCGTCTGCAGACCAGGAATCGCGTCAAAGGCCTGCTGGATCGCGTCCAGGCATTGCTGCACGACGGCGCTCCAGGCCGGCTGGATTTCCACCGGCACGCTGTCATGTGCCAACAGCCAGTCGCGCGCGATCAGGCCGGGTTGAGCACTGTCCCAGCGCAGCCGGTGTGCGAACGGCTGCCGCCGACCGACCCCATGGATGCGCCCGAGCAGCCGGCCTATCCAGGTCAGCACCTCGGGGTCCTCCAGCTCCGGGCCGCGCCCGCCCTGGCGTGCGGTGACCGCGAAGCGCTGGCCACGGTAGTGGCTCAGCGTGCTGGCCGCGTCGTCCTGGCCCAGCATCCAGGGCGCGGCCACCGGCACTTCAGCGTCGACCAGCTCCTGCGCGAAGCCATGTTCCTCCAGGATCTGTTCGTCGCTCCAGCGTCCGGGTCGGTAGAACTTGGCAACCGCAATACGGCCGTCCTCAAGATGCAGCTGCAGTACCCGGTTCTCATAGGAGTTCAGCTGCAGCATGCGGCCGTCGCCATGGAGGCCGACGGCGTCGAGGGCATCCAGCATGAACTCGGGCGTCAGGTCGCCAAAGCCGAAATCGTGATCAGTGCTCATTAAAAACGGCTGCGGCGCCGAGCCGGAGGCAGGCGCCGCAGCGAAGTGGCCGGTGCCGGAGCTTAACGGTGACCGTAGCGGGGCGTGTCGACCACCACGCCGACGATGTCATTCGGGGCCTCGTCCGGATACTGGGAGTCGGCGCTCAGCGGCTCGCCGAAGGGGCGGCTGTTGCGAAAGCCGGGCCGGGTTTCGCTGCGGGTCACGGCGACGCTGTCGTAGCGGCTGTCGGGCGCAAAGAAGGAGTCGTGGAACACGGCCGAGTCCTGCCAGAGGTTCTCACGGCTGCTGCGGCGCGGCGTCTTGCTGCTGATGCTGGGGCGTGCCGGCGCCAGGTTCGGCGTCGGTGCGGGCTGCGGACCCCGCGAGGCGCTGCTGCTGAAGGGCACCAGCAGCTGCAATTCGGCCGCGCTGGGCAGGTTGTCGATCGGGCAGCGCAGATAGCGCACCCGGCAGGCGCCCAGCACCGACTGCTTGATCTGCAGGCTGCGGCTGGAGGCATGGCGCTCGGCATCCAGGTCCACGGCCGCGAGCACGCGGCCATTGGGGCTGCAGATCGCAAACGTCACATGGGTGGCACCCAGCAGATCAAACCAGTAGCGCACCTGCTTGGCCTCGGTCGGCTGACAAAAGCGCACCAGCGGCAGCTTGGACAAAATGACGTGGTGAGGCAGGGCTTCCTTGAGCAGGCGATAGACGCGCCGCTCATCGGTGCTGAAGACCGGGCGAGCGCTCAAGGCCCATTCGCTGGGCAGCGGCTTGGCGCCCTGGCTGGGTCGGCGCCAGACCCACAGCAGGGCCAGCGCGACAAAGCCGCAGGCAAAGACCAGCGCGATGATCCACGGAACGGTGGTTTGCATGTCCCTCGTGATCTCGATGAGTGGGGATGCGCCTCTAAACAAGCGCTTATTCAGCTGAATGTAACTGAATATTGTGACAAGCAACCCCGGGCCTACCCCCGGAAACGGGGTAGGCGCGGGTGATGTCCCGTGATTGAGGGGGTTACTGTTTGGCGGCCTTGCCGGCGTCGTCAAACTGCGACTTGATCTCGGCCACGCCGTCGATGAAGTTGCCGAAGACCCGGGCATGGCGCTTGAACTGGAAGTCCAGCTCCGCCATATGGCGCTCGATGGCTTCGCCGACATGGGAGGCCACGGTGTCCGGCGGCAGGCGCAGCCAGGCTTCGGACTCCGAGCCGTCCCGCTCCACCTTGGCGCCGGCATTGCGGGCGATGCGCAGCATCGGCACGTTCTCGCTCAGCGCATGGATGAACAAGGTGTCGATGCCGCGGTTGCGGGCGTGCAGGGCTGCATGCTCGAACAGCCGGGCGCCGAAGCCGCGACCTCGCGCCTTGCCCAGCACCGAGACGCCGAACTCTGCCATGGCCGGCTTGCCCGGCAGTTGCGGTGATGGCTCATACGCCAGATGTGCCATCGCCACCAGCTCCAGCCGGCGGTTGAAGATGCCCAGCACCTCATCGCGGTCGAAGTTCAGACCCATCGCGTACTTGGCAATCTGCTCGTCCGAGGCGGGGTAGCCGAAGCGCAGATAGCGGTCGCGCGCGTCCAGCGACAGCAGATGCTCCTTGATGCGGCGCCGATGCCGGCGGGCCAGCGAGCGGATCGGCACCCAGGACGCCCAGCGCTGCAGGGCCGCCGCCGGTCCCCAGGCTGGGGCTGGCTCGGCGGCTGTCGGGCTGGGTGTCTCTGGCGCGGTCATGGCATTGGTCTGGTGAAGAGATTGGTGAAAACCCTGATTTTACATGGCCGACGTCGGCGTCTGTGCGTGATTGCTGTGTTGCCTGTTTGATTGCGGGGTCAGATCTGATACACTCGCGGGCTTTCCCGACTTTGGCTGCGGGAAAGAAGTCCGAGCGCAGTGCATGAGAGGTCGCCTTTGATAAGCGGCACCGAATGGCTGGCAAGGATAGGAATCAGCCATCCGACCGCCTGCTGGCCTCTTTATACAGGTTTGCAGGCACTCGAAAGTAATCTCATGAAGACCTTCAGCGCCAAGCCGGCCGAAGTGACGCACGAGTGGTTTGTGATTGACGCCACCGACAAGGTGCTCGGACGTGTTGCCAGCGAAGTGGCACTCCGTTTGCGCGGCAAGCACAAGGCCATTTACACGCCTCACGTGGACACCGGCGATTTCATCGTCATCATCAACGCGGACAAGCTGCGCGTTACGGGCAACAAGGCCAATGACAAGGTGTACTACCGTCATTCGGGCTTCCCGGGCGGCATCTACGCCACCAAGTTCAAGGACATGCAAGCCAAGCACCCGGGCCGCGCCCTGGAAAAGGCTGTCAAGGGCATGCTGCCCAAGGGTCCGTTGGGTTACGCCATGGTGAAGAAGCTGAAGGTCTATGCAGGTGGTTCGCACCCGCACGCCGCTCAGCAGCCCAAGGCTCTGGAAATCTAAGGAGCGGTTGATGATCGGAAACTGGAACTATGGTACCGGCCGCCGCAAGTCGTCGGTCGCTCGCGTCTTCATGAAGAAGGGCACTGGCCAAATCATCGTCAACGGCAAGACCGTTGATGAGTATTTCGGCCGTCAGACCTCGATCATGGTCGTCAAGCAGCCGCTGATGTTGACCAACAACGGCGAAGCCTTCGACATCAAGATCAACGTCCACGGTGGCGGTGAGTCGGGTCAAGCCGGTGCTGCGCGCCACGGCATCACCCGTGCGCTGATCGACTATGACGCAGCACTGAAGCCCGAACTGAGCCGCGCCGGCTTCGTCACGCGCGATGCGCGTGAAGTCGAGCGTAAGAAGGTCGGTCTGCACGGCGCGCGTCGTCGGAAGCAGTTCAGCAAGCGCTGATTCTCTGGTTTGCCGCTTCGGTGGCATTCCGGCAACAAGGCCGCTGTGTTTTCGCAGCGGCCTTGTTTCATTTCTGATCGCCCACAAATACCCTTGACGGCCATGGCTGCGCTGTTTGCGTAGACAATACAGGCTAGAACTAAACATTCAGGAAATCCTATGAGCGCTGTTCTCGAAACTCCCCTGGCCGGTGCCGACGAGATGCCGGTGCCGCTGATCTTCACCGACAGCGCGGCCGACAAGGTGCGCGATCTGGTTGCCGAGGAAGGCAATCCGGAACTGAAGCTGCGTGTCTTCGTGCAGGGCGGTGGCTGCTCGGGCTTCCAGTACGGGTTCACCTTCGATGAGGCCGTCAACGAGGACGATACCCAGATGAACAAGAACGGCGTCACCCTGCTGATCGACGCAATGAGCTTGCAGTATCTGGCCGGTGCCGAGATCGACTACAAGGAAGACCTGCAGGGCGCGCAGTTCGTGATCAAGAATCCGAACGCGACCACCACCTGCGGTTGCGGTTCCAGCTTCTCGGTCTGAGGCCTGGGCCTCAAAAAAGCAAAGCCGCCTTCGGGCGGCTTTTTCATTGCTGCATGGGGCCCGCTCAGGCGGGATGAAGCGCACCCAGCAGGCGCGGGCCCGCAGCGCCGGTCACGCTTGGCAGATTGCCCGGCAGGCCCTGAACAAAACGCTGGGCCAGCCAGGCGAATGCGGCTGCTTCGACCTGCATGGCCGGAAGGCCCCGGGCGTCGGTCCTCAGCACGGCCACGCCCGGCAGCAAGGCCTGCAGGCGCTGCATCAGCTGGCCGTTCAGCGCGCCGCCGCCGCAGACCAGCAGCTCGCTCGATGCCGGCCCGTGCCGGCGCAGGTCGCCGGCGATACTGGCGGCGGTCAGTTCCAGCAGGGTGGCTTGCACATCCTGGGTGGCCGCCTGCGGCGCGTGACGCATCAAGAGGCGATCCAGCCAGTCGGGGTTGAACAGATCGCGCCCGGTGCTGCGCGGCGGCGCGAGCTGGAAGTAGGGCTCGGCCCGCATAGCCTGCAAGAGCTCGGGCAGCACCCGGCCTGTTGCGGCCCAGGCGCCATCGGCGTCATAGGGCTGGCCCAGATGGCGATCGGACCAGTGATCCATCAGGCAGTTGCCCGGTCCGCAGTCGAAGCCTCGCGTGCTGCCGTTACCGGCCAGCAGACTGATATTGCTGATACCGCCGATGTTCAGTACCGCGATATCGCGCCCATCCTGGGCAAACAGCGCCCGGTGGAAGGCCGGCACCAGTGGCGCGCCCTGGCCGCCTGCGGCCAGATCACGGCTGCGCAGATCGCTGATCACGGCGATGCCGCTCAGCTCGGCCAGCAGGGCGCCGTTGAGGAGCTGTAGGGTGTAGCCACAGCCATCGAACTCGCCGGGCCGATGCCGGATGGTCTGGCCATGGGCGCCGAGGGCGCGGATCTCGCTGCGCCGGTGGCCGCTCTGGCTCAGCAGCGCATCGACCAGCTGCGCATAGGCGCGGGCCATGCCATTGGCCGCCAGTGCGCAGCGGTGGGCCTCGTTGTCTCCCGGCGTGTTGAGTGCCAGCAGCTCGGCTCGCAAGGCCGCATCGAAGGGGTGGTGGCTGTGGGCCAGCACGGAGATGCCGGCATCCAGGTGCGCCAGCACCGCATCGACACCGTCCAGCGAGGTGCCGGACATCAGCCCGATGAACAGATCGCTCATCGTCCGGTCGGGGGCCTCAATCGGCGCCGCTGACGCCCACGCCCATCGATTCGGCCGCCGAGAGCTGGCTCTTGACGCTGGCCAAGGTCTGCTGGAACTGCGCCTTGGCACTGGCCGGCAAGGTGATGGCCTCCGAGGCGCGAGCGATCACGCGCGGATCCTGATGCTGACCCTTGACCCGGAACTCGAAGTGCAGATGCGGGCCGGTGGCCCAGCCGGTGGCGCCGACCGCACCGATGCGCTGGCCCTGCTCGACGCGCTGGCCCTTCTTGACATCCATGCGGCTCAGATGCGCGTACACCGTCTGGCGCTCGCCGGCATGACGCACATAGATGACGTTGCCGAAACCGTTTTGCCAGCCTGCGAATTCGACCAGGCCATCGCCGACGGTGCGCACCGGCGTGCCGGTCGGCGCACCGAAGTCCGTGCCTAGATGGGCGCGCCACTTCTGCAGAATCGGATGGAAGCGCATCGCAAAACCGGAGGTCACGCGCGAGAACTCCATCGGGCTGGCCAGGAAGGCACGGCGCTTGCTCTGGCCGTCGAAGCCGTAAAAATTACCCTTGCCGCTGGTCGAATCCTTGTACCAGACGGCCGAATAGCTCTTGCCGTTGTTGACGAACTCGCCCGCGATCACGCGGCCGGCGGCCTGGCCCCAGTTGATCGGCTCGCCATCGGCGGTCATGCTTTCGAACACCACCGAGAAGCGATCGCCCTTGCGCAGCTCGCGGTGGAAGTCGATGTCGCCGGAGAACATATCGGCCATCTGCGAGGCGATCGCATCGGGAATGCCGGCCTCGTCGGTGGCGACAAACAGTGAGGAACGCACCACACCACTGCCCAGGCGGACCTGGCTTTGCAGCGGGGCGGTCTCCAGCTTGGCGCTGAAGCCGGCGCCATGGCGCTGGATGCTCAGCCGGCTGAAATGGGTGGTCTGCTGCTCGGCCAGCTCGGCCGGGAAGCGCACGATCATCGACTGCACGGTGCCGGCGTCATCGGCGCTCAGCTGCACCATCTTGCCGACACGGCCCTGCAGCACGCGGCGGGCCAGCGGATCATTGCGCAGGAACTCGGCGGCGGCCGGATCGAAGGCGCCCATGCGGCGCAGCAGCGAATCTGCGGTGTCGCTGGCGCGGGTCACATCGTTGCGCACCAGCGAAAGCTGGTGGCTGGCCAGGGCGCTCAGCTGCTCTTCCAGGTCCAGGGTCTGGACAGGCTCGCTGATCAGCTGTCGGGGCAGGTCGGCGGCATTGGGCGCAAGCGGCGCGATACCGAAAGCGGTGATGGCGAAGCCGCCCAGCAGGCCGACCACGGTGCCGGTCAGTGCCCGTGGGTGCCGGGCCGCGAAAGCTTCGGCGCCTGTCAGCGCCCGCTTCAGTTCCGTTTTCCAGTCAGTCACGCTCAAGATGCCCAAGCCCTGTTGTTGTACCGGGCCGCATGCGGGCCACCCGGCGTGGTCACCGGGGGTGTCCACTAGAATCTGGGGATTGCCGGACCACCCCATTTGGGGGGGATTTGGCAAAAACAGCGGCGAGTATAACGAGGCGAAAGCCGCGTCAACGCCAAGAAAACCCGATAAATCAAGGCTTTACCCTGGCCTGCGCACACAACTTTCCAAACATGTCCGAATCGCGAACACCCGAGACCGCCGCCCCGACCTCCGCAGCAGCCGCCGGTGCGACGCGTTATCCGGTCAC
This sequence comes from Burkholderiales bacterium C2, assembly GCA_005503085.1. GTDB lineage: Bacteria > Pseudomonadota > Gammaproteobacteria > Burkholderiales > Burkholderiaceae_C > Roseateles_E. The sequence continues at coordinate 185,691 of SCOI01000003.1, forward strand.
CGACAAGGTGCGCGAGGCGATGGCGGTCTCGCTGCGTGGGGTCGAGGAACTGCTGCCCGAGGCCGACTGGCTGCAGAAGCTGGCCCGCTCGGAGGCCACCGGCCAGCCGCTGCGCATCAAGCTGGGCCTGGATCCGACCGCGCCCGACATCCATCTGGGCCACACCGTGGTGCTCAACAAGATGCGCCAGCTGCAGGACCTCGGGCACACGGTGATTTTCCTGATCGGCGACTTCACCTCGATGATCGGCGACCCTTCGGGCCGCAACGCGACTCGGCCCCCGCTGACGGCTGAGCAGATCAAGCACAACGCCGATACCTATTACAAGCAGGCCAGTCTGGTGCTGGACCCGGCCAGGACCGAGATCCGCTACAACAGCGAGTGGAGCGATCCGTTGGGTGCGCGCGGCATGATCCAATTGGCTGCCAAATACACGATGGCGCGGATGATGGAGCGCGACGACTTTGCCAAGCGCTATGCCGCGCAGACGCCGATCTCGGTGCACGAGTTCCTCTACCCGCTGATGCAGGGCTATGACTCGGTGGCGCTGAAGAGCGATCTGGAGCTGGGCGGCACCGACCAGAAGTTCAATCTGCTGATGGGCCGCCATCTGCAGCAGGAGTATGGCCAGGAGCCGCAATGCATCCTGACGATGCCGCTGCTGGAGGGGCTGGACGGCGTCGAGAAGATGTCCAAGTCCAAGAACAACTATGTGGGCCTGACCGAGCCGGCCACGCAGATGTTCGCCAAGATCCTGTCGATCAGCGATGTGCAGATGTGGAAGTGGTTCCAGCTGCTGAGCTTCAAGAGCCTGGATCAGATCGCCGCGCTGCGCGCCGAGACCGAGGCGGGGCGCAACCCCAAGGAAGCCAAGGTGCTGTTGGCCAAGGAGATCACAGCGCGCTTCCACGGCGCGGCGGCGGCCGACGAGGCCGAGGCCGACTTCAACAAGCGGGCCCAGGGCGGCATTCCCGACGACATCCCCGAGCTGAGCCTCGGCGGCGCGCCGCTGGGCATCGGCGGCCTGCTGAAGGCCGCCGGCCTGGTCAGCTCCGGCAGCGAGGGCCTGCGCATGGTGGAGCAGGGCGGTGTGCGCATCGATGGCGCCACCGTCAGCGACAAAGGCCTGAAGGTGGCGGCCGGCACCTTTGTGCTGCAGGTGGGCAAGCGCAAGTTCGCGCGCGTTACCCTGACCTGATCACACCGAGTAGGTGCTGGAGGCGGTGCGGCCGCCGCTGCCGGTCCAGTTGGTGTGGAAGAACTGGCCGCGCGGCCGGTCCACCCGCTCATAGGTGTGGGCGCCGAAGTAGTCGCGCTGGGCCTGCAGCAGATTGGCCGGCAGGCGCGCGCTGCGCAGACTGTCGAAGAAGGCCAGCGCGCTGCTGAAGGCCGGCACCGGGATGCCCTTGGCCACGGCCGTGGCCACCACCTGGCGCCAGCCGGCCTCGCTCTTCTTGATCGCCTGCTCGAAGAAGGGCGCCATCAGCAGGTTCTGCAGCTGCGGGTCCTGCTCGAAGGCGGCCTTGATATCGCCCAGGAAGGCGCTGCGGATGATGCAGCCGCCGCGCCACATCAGCGCGATGCCGCCGTAGTTCAGCCGCCAGCCGTTCTGCTCGGCGGCGGCCGCCATCAGCATATAGCCCTGGGCATAGCTGATGATCTTGGAGGCGTAGAGCGCCTGGCGGATCGCCTCTATGAAGGCAGCGCCTTCGCTGTTGGCATCGGTGATCCGGCGCTTGTCGCCACCGAAGATCCGGGCCGCCTCAATGCGCAGGCTCTTCATCGCCGAGACGCAGCGGCCATAGACCGCCTCGGCCATCAAGGTGATCGGGATGCCCAGATCGGCCGAGGAGATCACGGTCCATTTGCCGGTGCCTTTCTGGCCGGCGGTGTCGAGGATCTTGTCGACCAGAGGCGCGCCGTCTTCGTCGGTCTTGGCCAGGATGTCGCGGGTGATTTCGATCAGATAGGAGTCGAGCTCGCCCCGGTTCCACTCGGCGAACACCGCACTCATCTCGGCCGGCGTCATGCCCAGGCCCTCGTGCATCAGCTGGTAGGCCTCGCAGATCAGCTGCATATCGCCGTACTCGATGCCGTTGTGCACCATCTTGACGTAGTGGCCGGCACCGCCTTCGCCGACCCAGTCGCAGCAGGGCATCTCTTGGCCATCGGGGCCAGCCACCTTGGCCGCGATGGCCTGGAAGATGGGCTTCACATGCGGCCAGGCCGCCGCCGAGCCGCCGGGCATGATGCTGGGGCCGAAGCGCGCCCCTTCCTCGCCACCGGAAACGCCGCCGCCGATATAGAGCAGTCCCTTGGACTCGACGTACTTGACGCGCCGTGCGGTGTCGTCGAACAGCGAATTGCCGCCGTCGATGATGATGTCGCCCGGCTCCAGATGGGGCAGCAACTGCTCGATGAACTCGTCCACCGGGCTGCCGGCCTTGACCATCAGCATCACGCGGCGCGGGCGCTTGAGCAGCGACACCATCTCCTCGATCGAATGCGCGCCGATCACCTTCGTGCCCTTGGCTTCGTGGGCCAGGAACTCGTCGACCTTCGCGGTGCTGCGGTTGTGGGCGACGACGGTGAAGCCGTGGTCGTTCATGTTCAGGATCAGGTTCTGGCCCATCACGGCCAGGCCGATCACTGCGATATCGGCTGGGGCTTGCATATTGTTTTCAGGTCGAAGAAAAAACCTGAATCCTAGGGGAAACCCGGTTTTGTGTCGTGAGTCGGGCGAAAAGTCAGTGGTTCTTGATGCCCGTCGCCACATGGCCGGAGGGCACATGGGCGGTGGCATTCTGGACATGGCCGATCTGGTCGTCGAAGAAGAAATCGGGCTCGAACTCGCGCAGGAACTCGCCCTTGGGCAGGCCGCCGAGAAACATCGCCTCGTCGACCTCAATGCGCCAGTCCATCAGGGTGCGCAGCGCACGCTCATGGGCTGGGGCGCTGCGCGCGGTGACCAGGGCGGTGCGCACCGCCATTGCATCGGTCTTGTCCTGCTGCAGGCCGTGCAGGGCGGCCAGCACCGGCTTGAAGGGGCCGGCGGCCAGCGGCGTCAGCACGCGCTCGCGCTCATGCGCCTGGAAGGCATCCAGACCGCCGGCCTGAAAGACCCGCTCGGCCTCGTCGGAGAACAGCACGGCATCGCCGTCGAAGGCGATGCGCAGCTCGTGGGGATGGGCGTCCGAGGCATGGGCCGACAGCGGCAGCACCCGCGCGGCGGCGACACCGGCCGCCAGCGCCGAGCGCACATCGGCCTCGTTGGCGGACAGAAAGAGCTGGGCCTTCAGCGGGCGCAGATAGCGCCAGGGCGACTCACCGCGGGTGAACACGCCGCGCTCGATCTTCAGGCCGTAATGCTGGGCCGAGCGGAACACCCGCATGCCCGAGATCGGGTCATTGCGCGACAGCACGACGACCTCGACCCGCGGACCCGCTGCGGTGTTGAAGCCGAGCAGCTTGCGCACCAGCGAAAAGGCCACGCCCGGCTTGGCCGGCAGGTCCAGGCGCTGCTGCTGCAGCTGCATATAGGCGCGGTCATCGCCGTCTTCGAAGAACTGGTTCTCTTCCTCGAAATCAAACAGCGCGCGCGATGAGATGGCGACGACCAGCTGGCCGTCCAGATTTGCAGGCATGGCCCATCATAGAGGGGCCATGCGGGCTGATTCAGGATCAGTGGGTGAAGCCGATAGGCGCGCGTTTGAGTCCGGGCTCCGGCAGGTCCTCGCACAGCACGGTGGCGCGCTTGACCAGCTTGGCGTTGCCGAAGGCCGTCATCCAGGCGCGCCGCATCTCGCGCGGCGCCAGTTCGGCCATGCGGTCCAGCAGCGCGGCGCTGGGCGTCTCGTCGAAGCGCCGGCCCCAGTCGTGCTGTTCACGGATCGCGCTGTAGAGCCGGGCCGCGATGGCGCGAGCCGCCGCGAAATCGGGCGCCTGCACCTCGTAGACATTGACGCGGTTCAGGATGGGGTCAGGGATGGAGCGGGCGTCGTTGGCGGTGGCGACCCAGATCACCTGGCTGGCGTCGACCGCGATCTCGGCGAACTCGTCGGTGAAACTGCCGGCCGTGTCGTGCTCGAGCAGGCTGTAGAGCGAGCCCAGCGGGTCGTAGCTGACTTCGCCGCCGGCCTTGTCGATCTCGTCGACCACCATCACCGGATTCGCATAGTCGCCGTCGATCAGGGCCTCGAAGACCTTGCCGGGCCGCGCGCCCTTCCACTGGCTGGAGGCGCCCGACAAGACCCAGCCGGCGGTCAGCGAGCTCATCGAGATGAAGCCCATGCCGGTGCCCAGCAGCTGGGCGATCTGGCGCGCGAAATGGGTCTTGCCTATGCCCGGCGGGCCCAAGAGCAGCAGCGGGGTGATCTCCAGCGGGTCACCGCTGTCCTCGCACAGCGCGATCTGGCGTCGCACATCGTCGAGCACCTCGTGGAAGTTGGGCAGCTCCTCGTAGAGCGAGGCCATCGCCGGCAGGCCCGAGGGCTTGACCTGGAAACGCTGCGGGCCCTTGTCCAGCATGCGCTGGTAGGTGTTGCGCAAGGGCTCGTGGTCGCGCTCGGGCAGCTTGGCGAGCTTTTGCTCGACCTCGTGGACGCTGAACACACTGCGCATCTGCGCAATCGGGATGCGCGGGGCCAAGGCGATGGCGTGAGAGCTGCTCATGAACCGACTCCAGGCCCTGAACCACAGGGCTCGTGTCTATTCAAGCAAACAGTGGGCCACCGTGCGCATCGAGAAAAGCCCCGATTGCCCAATAGTTCCGTTCGTTGGCGCTGCTGGCCAGAAAGAAAGGGCGGGCTGCCGATCGCGGATCACGCCATTGCCGAATTCGAATCGGGGCTATCGCTGGAGACGGCAGTGCGGGGCGCTGCGTCTGCAGATGCCCTCGACCCTCTCTTTAAGGTGGGCTTGGCTTCGCTGTTTCGTTTCTCTTCACCTGGTGGGCAGCCGCATCCAGTTGCATGCGATCACCTTCGTGCCACATCCGCTGCAACCACACGGCTGTGTCCGTAGCGACCTTCTGGGGGACTGTTGCGCAGGGGAGGATAGAGCCTTCCATAGCGACGCGCACCGGGTCTGGCTCCCCCTGCGGGAGCAACTTGCTGAACTCCACCGGCTTGCCGTTCACGCACGCCCTGTAAATGTTGACGCTGACGCCGTCCAGTGCCGGGCTGTACTGCCAAGTCATCACAAGGCCTGGGTCGACGACGGCACGGCCATCGTACGACCTAAGCTGACGGCGCCACCATTCAAGCGCAAAAGCGTCGCTGGGCAGATGCACCTGCGCTTCGCGAAACAGCGGTTTTTTTAATTGCTGGCAGCCAGTGAGTAACAAACGCTTTTTGACGTCTCGACCCTCTTCGTAACCGGCGCGATAAATCCCATGACTACCTTGGTTTCGTTCACTCTGTGTTGCTGCAGAGATCCGTAACTCGCACTCATTGAACTTGAACACGCGCACGGTATCGGTCTCCGCTTGCACCGAAATACGCTGGTTGGCCATCGACACGCTGATCGATGAACTTGGAGCAAGCACCGTCTCCTTGGCCAGGCCGGCTTGCGCGCAGACACTGACTGCCGACCCGCCGAGAAAGATACCAATATGAGCCAATCTCGCGAAAACCAGCAGTTTTCTCATCTCTACCCCAAGAGTTGCAGCACACAGGCCTTGTTGCACAAACAGCCCCGCCCGCGCTGCTACGCTGACGGCATAAAGCAGGAGAAGAAGGGGCGCAGCCGATGCCGCACGATGAACTCGGCGTAGTACAACGCGGCGCTGAAGGCACGCGGCGCACTGTCGGTGTGGCTTGACAAGGAGACTGCTTGGCATACCAAGCCCAACGGCAAATGCTGGGCTCGGTGCAGAGCCTGCTCAAACTCGCGGGGCTTGATTGGTCGGTGCCGGACTTCAGCACGGTGAAACGTCGTCAGGCCAGATTGCAACTGCAACTGAGCTTCACCGAGGTCCAGTTCATGCCGCAAGGCCGAGGAGTCGGCGGCCACATGGTGCGGGCGGGCGATGATGGCCAGGGCGGCCAGGGTCGAGTCCGGCTGTGGCCGTACTGCGGTTGCGGCGCCGGCATCAAACGGCGCGCTTGACCCGCCCTCCAGCATGGCGTTGGATGCATCTGCCGTGATATTCATGGGACTCCCTGGGCCGCTATCAGCGGCTATTTCACGCAACTTGAAGACTACGGGCGATAGTCGCCGAGCATCCCAATCTCAGGAAATCCCTCTTTGGGGGGCTCATGGCCCCACCGACGCGCGTCTACTTCACCCAGGTATTGAGCTGGATGATGGGCAGCAGCACGGCCAGCACAATCAGCATCACGATGGCGCCCATCGCGACGATCAAGAGCGGCTCCAGAATCGTTGCGGCGGCCATCGCGCGGCGCTGCACCTCGGTGCCGAGTTGGCGGGCGGCGCGTTCCAGCATCTGCGGCAGCGAGCCGGTCTGCTCGCCCAGGCGGGCGAACATCGCCAGAATGCCCGGGAAGCGCTTCTTGCCGGCCAGGGCCGAGCCCAGCGGCGCGCCCTCGCGCACCTGCACCAGCGCGTCCAGCGCGTCGGCCCGCATCGCGCGGTTGCCCAGGGTCTCGGCCGCCGCCTGCAGGGCTTTCAGAATCGGCACGCCGGCGCCGGCCAGCATCGCCAGCGTGCTGGCGAAGCGCGCCGCGTTGTAGCCGCGCGCCAGCCGGCCGATCAGCGGCACGCCCAGCATCGCGGCATCGAAGCGCTCGCGAAAGGCGTTGTTGCGCAGCATCCACGACAGCCCGCTGAAACCGGCCACCAGGGCCGCCAGCACGGCCCAGCCCCATTGGCGCGCGAAGTCGCTGATCGCCAGCATCGCGACGGTCAGAAAGGGCAGGGCGCGCTTGGAGCCGGTGAAGACGGTGGCGATCTGCGGCACCACATAGGTGACCAGAAAAATCACGATGACAACGGCGATCAGCGAGACGATGGCTGGGTAGGCCATCGCGCCGATCAGCTTGGCGCGCAGGTTCTGGCGTTCCTCCAGATCGTCGGCCAGGCGCTCCAGCACCAGGCCCAGTGCGCCGCTTTGTTCGCCGGCCGCGACCACCGCGCGGTAGACCTCGTCGAACTCGCGCGGCGCGGTGGCCAGCGCGCGCGCAAAGGTGGCGCCGCCGTTGACCTCGGCCTTCAGCTGGGCCAGCAGTTCGGCGATGCGCTGGTCCTCGCTCTCGTCGGCCAGCGCGGTCAGCGCCCGCTCGATCGGCAGGCCGGAGCCGACCAGGCCGGCCAGCTGGCGGGTCCAGACCGACAGCGCGGTGGCGCTCAGCACGCGCCGGCTCCAGCGGCTGCCATGGCCCTCCTGGCCCTGCTGTTCGACCGGCTGCACGCTCAGCGGCACCAGCGCCTGAGCGCGCAGCTGGGCCCGCGCGGCGCGCGCACTGTCGGCCTCCAGCAGACCGGTACTGCTGCGGCCGGCGGCGTTCAGGGCTTCGTATTTGAAGGCGGGCATGGCGGCTGTATCAGTCGCGGGTGACTCGAAGCACTTCTTCGGCCGAGGTGATGCCGGCCGTGATCAAACGCTCGCCATCCTCGCGCATCGAACGCAGGCCCTTGGTCCGTGCCGCCGCCTGCAACTCGCCCTCGGACGTGCGCTGATGGATCAGCGCGCGCAACTCGTCATCCACCACCATCAGCTCGTAGACGCCGGTGCGGCCCTTGTAGCCGGTCTGCCCGCAGGCCGGGCAGCCGACTGGATGCCAGCGCCCGTCGGGGCCCTGGCGCTTGCAGCTGCCGCAGAGCTTGCGCACCAGACGCTGGGCTTGCACGCCCAGCAGGCTGGAGCTCAGCAAGAAGGGCTCGACCCCCATGTCCATCAGCCGGGTCACCGCGCTGGGCGCGTCATTGGTGTGCAGCGTGGCCAGCACCAGGTGGCCGGTCAGCGAGGCCTGGATCGCGATCTGGGCGGTCTCGTAGTCGCGGATCTCGCCGATCATGATGACGTCAGGATCCTGACGCAGGATGGCGCGCAGGGCCTTCGCGAAAGTCAGGTCGATCTTGGTGTTGACCTGGGTCTGGCCGATGCCGCCGAGCTCGTACTCGATCGGGTCCTCGACCGTCAGCACATTGGTCGTGCTGGTGTCCACCGTCTGCAGCGAGGCATAGAGGCTGGTGGTCTTGCCCGAGCCGGTCGGGCCGGTCACCAGCACGATGCCGTGCGGCTGCTGCACCAGATGCTGGAAGGCGCTCAGCACATCGCCGCTCATGCCCAGGCCTTCGAGCGTGAACTTCGATTCGCTCTTGTCCAGCAGGCGCAGCACCGCGCGCTCGCCATGGGCCGAGGGCAGGGTGGAGACGCGCACATCGATGGCGCGGCCGCCGATGCGCAGCGAGATGCGCCCATCCTGCGGCAGGCGCTTCTCGGCGATGTCGAGCTCGGCCATGATCTTCAGCCGCGAGATCAGCGCGGCATGCAGGCCGCGGTTGGGCTGCACCACCTCGCGCAAGGTGCCGTCGACCCGGAAGCGCACCGAGCTGGCGCGCTCGTAGGGCTCGATATGGATGTCGCTGGCGCCGTCCTTGGCGGCCTGGGTCAGCAGCGCATTGAGCATGCGGATGATGGGCGCGTCGTTGGCCGCTTCCAGCAGGTCCTCGACGGCCGGCAGATCCTGCATCATGCGGCTCAGATCGACTGCGCTTTCGACCTCGCCGACCACGACGGCCGCGCTCGATTCGCTGCCTGCATAGGCGCGGTTGATGCGCTCGGCCAGGCTGGCCTGGGCCTCATGCTCCATGCGGTCGATGCTGTAGAGGCGCTGCACCTCGGACAGCGCGGCCAGTGTCACCTGCGGCGGCGCCCACAGCACCAGCTGGGCGCCATCGTCCTCCAGCAGCACCGTGTGGGTGCGTGCGAAGGCATAGGGGAGTGGGTGGCGGATCGCCATGGCTTTAGTTTGTCTTGCCTTGCTGGGGCACCGCCGGCTGCGCACCCGGCAGGACTGGCAGGATCGGCGCGCCGGTATCGGGCAATACCGGGTTCGGGGCGGGCTGGGCGTTCTGCTGCAGCGCACGTATTGACTCGTAGCGGTCCAGGGTCACCTGATCGGCGCCGAGCTGGTTGCGCAGCACCACCGGGCGCAGGAAGACCAGCAGATTGGTCTTGATGCGCTTGCGGTTTTCGCCCTTGAACAGATTGCCCAGCAGCGGAATATTGCCCAGACCCGGCACCTTGTCCTCGCCGTCGCTGTACTCGTCCTTCATCAGCCCGCCCAGCACGATGATCTGGCCGTCGTCGGCCAGCACCGTGGTCTCGATCGAGCTTTTGTCGGTGGTCGGGCCGGCGCTGTTGGTGACGCCCTGCACGACCGAGGAGTTCTCCTGGTAGATCACCATGCGCACCGTGCCGCCCTCGCCGACCTGGCTCTTGATGCGCAGGGTCAGGCCGACGTCCTTGCGCTCGATGGTCTGGAAGGGGTTGACCGTGCCACCGGTGCCGGCCCCGGTGTTGGTAAAGGAGCCGGTGATGAAGGGCACGTTCTGGCCGATCACGATCTTGGCTTCCTCGTTGTCCAGCGCCACCAGATTGGGCGTGGAGAGGATGTTGGCGCCGGTCTGGGTTTCCAGGAAGTTGGCGATCGCGCCCAGCGTGTAGAAATCGCTGACCCTCTTCAGCACGCCGATGTTCAGGCCCTGGTTGACGCCGCTGGCGACCGCCGTGCCTATCGTCGTGCGCCCGCCGGCCGTCGCGGCCGACAGGTTGACGATATTGGAGTTGCCGCTGCCGAAGTTGGTGCCCAGGCCGGAGATGGTTTTGTCGCCGTCCTTGCCGAACAGGCTTTGCCACTGCACGCCGAATTGCCCGGTCTTGTTGGCATCGACCTTGACGATCATCGACTCCACATAGATCTGGGCGCGCCTGCCGTCGAGCTGGTCGATCACCGCGCGCACCTGGCGGTACAGCGGCTCGGCGGCGGTGATGATCAGCGAGTTGGTCGACGGATCGGCCTGAATGAAGCCGCCGGTCGACGGCCCTGCCGAGGCGCTGACTGGCGAGCTCGAGGCCGATGAGCTGCCGCTGCCGGTACTGCTGTTGCTGCCGCCGCTGCCGGTCGCGCTGATCGTGCCCTGGGCGGCTGGCGTCAGCTGGGCGTTGTTGCTGGAACTACCGGTGCTGCTGCCGCTGCCGCCGCCCGCGCCACCGAAGGCGGCGCGCAGCACCACGGCCAGCTTGGCGGCCTCGGCGTTCTTCAGGTGCACGACGCGGATGCCCGGCGCGTCGCCATCGGGCAGCGGCTGGTCGAGCTTGGCTATGGTGGCGCGTGCGCTGGCCAGCCGGGCCGGATTGGCCGCGCGCAGTATCAGCGCATTGCTGCGCGGGTCGACCAGCACACTCAGCGATCCACCGGCCTGGCCGGGCGTTCCCGCGACGGCGCTGCTGCCACCCTCGCCGAGTTTTTGCACCAGGGCCGCGATGTCGGCAGCCAAGGCATGCTTGAGCGGCACGACCTCGATATCGGTGCTGGACGGCGTGTCCATCGCCGCGATGATGCGCGTGAGCCGCTGCAGGTTTTCGGCGTAGTCGGTGATCACCAGGCTGTTATTGCCCGGGTTGGCATTGATGGTGTTGTTGGGGCTGATCAGCGGGCGCAGCACGGCCACCAGATTGTTGGCGTTCTCGTGGTTGAGCTTGTAGATCTGGGTCATCACCTGGTCGCCGCGCTGGCTGCTGCTGCCCACCGCGACCGCGCCGGTCTGCAGCTTGGCGTCGGCCTCGGGCACGACCTTGTAGAGGCCACCGGCCTCGACCACCGTGAAGCCCAGGCCGCGCAGCCCGGCCAGATAGCTCAGATAGGCCTCGCGCACGCTCAGCGGCTGCTCGCTGTAGAGCGTGATCACGCCCTTGACCCGCGGGTCGATGACGAACTGGCGATCCATCATCACGCCAATGGCGCGCGTCACCGCCTCGATATCGGCGTTGACGAAATTCAGCGTCACCGGGGTCTGGGCCTTCAGCGCCGGGCCGCGCGCGGCTGCGGTGGGCGCCTGGGCCTGCGCCGGCGCGGCAGCGGCCAGGGCCAGCAGGGCCAGCAGCGGGAGGAGCCGGTGTGTCTTGATCATCTCGTTCATCCAATCGAGATCACCGAGCGGGCGCCTTGGCGCCGGCCGATGATGTTCAGAAGATTGTTCAGCGCGGCTTCGCGCTCGGGCGCGGCCTGGGCCTCGCCCTGGAAACGGGCCTTGCCGCCGCTCAGCACGCCCTGGCCGCTCAGCAGCAGCGCGCCTTCCAGCGTGCTCAGTCGCAGCGTCGAGACGCCGGCCGCCGCTGGATCGGCCGCAATGCTGAAGCGATAGCTGCCCAGCGGCGCCAGGGGCGAGACGCGCGAGGACAGGTTGACGAAGTCCAGGTCCAGCTGGCCCAGCTGGCGCCAGCGCCCCTGCGCCCATTCGAGCCGGAACTCGCGCGCGCTCAAGCGCATGCCACCGCCCAGCTGCAAGGTGTTCCAGGGCGTGCCCAGCCCGCCCAGCCAGGCGGCCGGGAAGCGCGTCAGCCAGTCGGCGCCTTGCTGCTGCGGCAGGCTAAAGCCCAGGCTGCCCAGGCCCGGCTGCAGCAGGATCTGCAGCTCGCCGTTGATGCAGCAGGCCTGGCGCGCGCTCAGCAGCAGCCCCAGGCCCTTGGGCGCCAGCGTCCATTCGATGCGGCCGGGCAGCAGGCTGGCGTCGCGGCTGCCGGTGCCGCCGGTCAGCACCAGCACGCCGCTGCCGCTCCAGAGGCTGCCGCGGGTTTCGGCCAGCAGCAGATGGCCATTGCTGGCCTGGGCCAGGCCGCGTGCCAGCCAGCTGGCCGGCGCGAACAGGATCAGGCCAATCAGGGCGCCAACCAGGGCGCCGCCGAGACTCCAGCGCAGACTCGGTGGCTTGATCATGCCGGTGCTCCAAGCGCAAGCACGATGCTGCCGCTGAAGCCCTGCGGGCCGCGCTGCAGGGTGGCCTCGACCGGTCGGGCGCGGGCGGCGCTGCGCACCACGGCCAGCCATTCCTGCAAGGCCTCGCTGCCGACGCCGTTGAGGCTCAGCACCGCTCGCTCGCCGCTGATCGACAGGCGCGCGGCCGGCCCCAGATGCTCGCTGGCGGACTTCAGCGCCTGCAGCGACTGCGCCGCCGGCACCGCCGGCTGCTCGCGCAGCTCGCGCGCCTCCTGCGCCAGGCGCTGCATCTGCTGCAGCTGGGCATCGACCTGGCTCAGCTGGCCTGGCGCGGCGCGCACGGTACGCAGCGCCGGTTGCACCGCGACGCTCCACAGCAGCAGCAGGCCCAGCGCGGCCGCGCCCAGCTGGGCGACGGTCCGCTCGCGCTCACCGAGCGCCTGCCAGCGCGACTTCAGCTGCTGCCATTGGGCCGCCTGCTCGGGGCTGAGGGCGAATCCGAGGGTCTTTCGTCTGCTGCTCATAGGGCGCGTGCGCGGCTCAGGGCCATGCGGCCATCATTGATCTCGAGCTGCCAGCCTTCGCTGTGCAGCTGGCGACGGAACTGCTGGATCTGGGCTTCGCTCCAGCCGGCGGCGGGGATCAGCAGCCGGCCGGTCTCGAAGGACAGCGCATCGGCCGGGCCGCGTTCGGCCGGCCAGGCGGTGGCGGCGGCGGCCAGCAGGGTTTCCAGGTCCTGCTCGCCGGCCCGGCCGGCGCTGGCGCGCAGCAGCTCGGTCTCGCGCTGCATCTGCAGCGGCGCATCAAGGATGGCGCGCACCTGCGGGTGGGTGCTGCTGAGCGTCTGGTTTAGCGCGGCGCGTCGTTCGCCGAGCTCGCTCCTGAGCTGCCAGGCCCACAGATTCAGGCCCAGCAGCTGCACCGCCACCAGGCCGGCCAGGCCCCAGCGCACCGGGCGCCAGCGGCTGCTCATCAGGCTGCGCCAGACCTCGCGCAGCGCGCGGATGCCGCGGGTGCGCGGCGCCAGCTCGAACTGGCGCAGATTCCAGGGGCTGTTGATGACATGCAGAGCGCGCTCGGCGTCGGACAGCGGCGCCACGGCCGTGCCCAGCCAGTGCTCGGCGGCACCGATCACGCCGGGCGAGCCGGTCCAGCGTGCGGCTTGCACCACTGCAGCCGGGAACAGGTCGCGGGCCAGGCTGCCCTGCAGGCATAGCGTGCTGACGCCGTCGGCATGGCTCCAGCGGAGCCCGCATTGATCGGGTTGGGCGGGCTGGGCGGACTCGAGCCCGCTGGCGAAGAAATGGCCGCGCGCCTGGGCCTCGGGCCAGGACAGCGGCGCCAGCCGGTCGACAAAGACCTGGGCCTGTTCCAGATGCGCCAGCTGCTCGACCAGCCAGGCCTTGTGCGTCACGACGACCCAGGCCTGCTCGCCGGCCTGCACCCCGGGCTCGATCGCGAAATGCAGGCTTTCGGTGTCGTCGAGCAAGGCTTCTTCCATCGTGCCGGCCAGCGCGGCGCGCAGGTGGGCACGCGCGGCACGCGGCAGCGCCAGCCGGTGCCAGCTCAGGTCGGCCTCGGCGGGCACCGCGATCACGGTGTCGGCGCGCGGCAGCAGCGCGGCGACGCTGCGACCCTGGGCCGTCGCCTGGACGCCGTCGTGGCTCAGCACATAGTCGTACTCACGGCCATGCTCGCCGCGGCTCAGGCCGTCGGGCGTGGCTTGGCCTTGGGCGCGCAGTCGGCCACGCTGGGGCAGGAGCAGGATCAGGGTGGTCATGGCTTATGGGTGGGGCATTCTAGGAGCAGCTTGTGTCGGCCCGACGCTCATCGTCCGGCTTCGAGCACCAGGTTGACGCGCTGGCGGTTCAGCACCAGCATGTCCAGGTCGCGGCGTTGTACCAGCGAGCGCTCCTCCAGCACCCGTGCCTCGAGCCGCAGCCGGCCGTTGACGATGAAGTAGGAGGAGACGAAGGCGGCGCGCTCGCCGCTGAGCACAACACCCTCGGGCAGCAGGGCCTTGGCGTCTTCCAGATTGCGCATCGGTGCGTTCTGGCGCTGCTGCACGACGCGCTCGGCCGACGCCAGGTCCATGCCGTCGAACAGCGCCGCGATCACCTCGCGCGGCGCGGTGTTCAGATTGACCGGTGTGCGCGCCGGCAGCAGGGTCAGCAGCGGCCGCAGCCGGACCACGATCTCGGCCGGGATGCCCAGCCATTGCAGCTGCTCGAGGGTCTGCGGGCGCAGCGGCGCCTGGGCCTCGGGCTTGTCAGCAAAGGCGGCGCGCAGCTGGCCGGCGATCTTGGCGGCGGTATCGGCCGGCACACCGGCGCTCTCGCACAGGCGGGTCAGGGTGCGCAACTCCAGGGCCTGGGCGGCCTCGTCGCCGCCGACCAGATTGCGCAGGTTGTACTGGGCCTGGGCATCCAGCAGCGTGCCGGACAGAAAGGCCTCGGGCCCCTCGTCCTTGCCGGTGTCTTCACTGGCGTTCGTGCGGTCGGCGGCCAGAAAGGTCGAGAGCCTGGCTTCGGCCAGCGGCACGGCCCAGACCTCGCCGAGATGGTCGACGGGATCGTTGCGGTTGGCGCGCGCGTCCTCACGCAGTATCAGCCGGGCCCAGTCCAGCGCGCCCTGCAGAATCCAGGCGGACTGCGCGCGAGCACGGTCGGCGGCCTCGATCTGCACCGCCCGGTACTGACGCCACACCATGGCCGAGGCCAGGCTGGCGACCAGCGCGACGATCAGCAGCGCCGTCAGCAGCGCGGCACCTGATTGAGCCCCTCGGCCGCCGGGTACAGCGTCCGATCCCCCGAGGGGATGGCGGCCGGCTCGGGGCGGCCCGTCGCTCGGCCGCGTGATGCCGGCCCTCATGATTGCGGCCCCAGCACAATTTGCCGGGTCAGTGGTCCGCCATGGCCGCTGCCGGGCGCGAACTGCAGAATCATCCGCACGCCACCGGGCAGCACCCGGCCGGGGCCGGCCGGGCCCGAGGCCGCGGGTGGCGCCTGCTTGACGTCGTCGCTGGACATGGCATTGCTCCAGGCATTGCCGCGATAGAAGAACATCTGCCAGCCGCTGACGCCGTCCAGCGCCATCAGCTGCCGGTCCTGGTCGGCCAGGCCTTGCTGGCTGCGCTGCAAGGCGTCGTTCAGTGCCGCGACGGTGCTGAGCGTCGCGCTCTCCCAGCGGTAGAGCCGGCCCTCGCGCACGGTCCAGGCCACCAGTTGCAGGCCGCCGGGCTGTTGGCGGGTGATGCGCAGGCTGGCACCGTCGAAGCTCAATGGGCTGACGTCGCCGCCGCCGTCCTGCAGCGAGCGCAGATCCTGTTCCCATTGCGCCAGCACGGTCTGCAGCCGCTCGGTCTGCGCCAGGCTGCCCTGGCTGATGTCGCGGCTGCGCAGCATGCCGTCGATGCCGCGCCAGGACATCACCGCGATGGCTGCCATGATGAGCAGAGCCACCAGCACCTCGACCAGGGTAAAGCCGCGCTCGCTTCTGTGCACCTTCAGTACCTTCCGACGATGGTGGAGAGGCTCAAAAGCGGCACGCCCTGATCATTGGCGATCAGCGCATCGACGCGGCGGAAATTCGGGTTCGGCGTCGGCCGCACGACCAGGCGCCCGGCATAGTCGCGGCCCAGCTGGCTGCAGGCGAACTCGATATCACCGACGCCGGGGAACTGCCGCGCCAGGCGCAGCTCGGTCAGCTGATTCTCCGCGCACCACTGGGCGGCGCTGACCTGGGCCAGTCGCTCGGCATTGCCGGTCAGCGCGCCGGCCGCCTTCAGGCCGGCCGCTAGCGTGATCGCGACGATGGCCAGTGCCACCAGCACCTCGATCAAGGTAAAGCCTTGCAAAGCTCTCTTCACCGGGATGTCTCGGGTTCGTGCTGCGGCTCGAACGGCCCCAGGCCGTCGGTCACCAGCGCGATGCGCTGTGCGCCCAGGCTCAGGCGCAGGCGCTGCGCGCCAACCATGGGCTCGGGCCCGAGTTGAACCGAGCGTGCGCCGACGATCTCCACCGCCACCGCCTCGCCCAGCCAGCGTCGCGGCAGCTGCATGCGCTCGGGCAGGCCGCGAAAGCGGAACTGATCACCGGAGTCGTCGTTGACCGGCGCCCATTGCACCGTCAGCCCGGCCGCACGCGCTTCGGCACGCGCCGTCTCGAACAGTGCCGCCAGCCGCTCGGCCTCGCGCTCCAATTGCGCACCCGCCGGGTCGCGCAACGCCAGGCTCAGGGTCGCCGTCGCGATCGCAATCAAGGCCACGACGACCAGCAGTTCGATCAATGTAAATCCACGGACGTAACGCTTTGGCCGTCCGCCGGGCCGCCCCAAGGACGGCCTCTTCCGAACCCGGATGGGCAAACCCAGCCAGGTTCGGCGTCCCCTCGGGGGACCGACTGTGTACCCACAGGCGAGGGGCGCCACCCTACTGCCAGGAGCCGATGTCGGCGTCCTTGCCCTCGCCGCCGGCCTGGCCATCGGCGCCATAGCTGTAGACATCGATCTCGCCCTTCACGCCCGGGTTGGCGAACTGGTAGGGCCGGCCCCAGGGGTCGTTGGGCAGCTTCTCGACATAGGGCTTCCAGTTGGCCGGGGCCGGGCCGCTGCTGGGCTTGCGCACCAGGGCCTCCAGGCCCTGCTCACCGGTGGGGAATCTCTGGTTGTCGAGCTTGTAGAGCTTCAGCGCCTGCATCAGATTGTTGACGTCGGTGCGCGCGGCGGTGACGCGGGCATCATCGGCCCGGTCCAGCACATTGGGCACGACCAGGGCGGCCAGCACGCCGATGATGACCAGCACCACCAGCAATTCGATCAATGTAAAGCCGCGCGGGCGGCGTGACGTTTTCTTAACGCTGAGGCTTGGCATGGAGGCGCCCGGTTGTCGCATTGGCATGAATCATAATCGGCGCATGCTCGCACGATTGTTGACCTTTGCCGTCTGGGCCCTGCTGGCCCTGTGCAGCGCCTTCTGGTTGCTGAAGCTCTTGCCGGCGCCGTTGCCTGTGCCGCCCCAGGCGCTGCCGGCCGCCGACGGCACGGGGCCGCGCGCTGACCTGAGCCGCTTGTTCGGCGCGCCGCAGGCCGCACCGGTGGCCGAGGTCGCGGCACCGGTCGATGGACGCTACAAGCTGGTCGGCCTGGTGGCGCCCAAGCAGGGCGGCGGCCGCCATGCCGGCGAGGGCGTCGCGGTGATCACGGTGGACAACGCGCCGGCACGCACGGTGCGGGTCGGTGCGGCGGTCGACGGCGAATTGCAGCTGCTGGCGCTGGACGGCAATTCGGCGGCGCTGGGCCGCCAGGGTGTGGTCAGCCTGCGCCTGAGCTTGGCGCCGCCGGTACCGGCCGCAACCGGCAGCCTGCCGGCCGCCGTTGCGCTGCCGCCGCCGCAGATCAACAGCAACCCGCCGCCGCAGGCCTTGCCCGTGATGCCGCCCGCACAGCCACTGCCGCCGGAGCTCCCGCCCGGCCAGACCGGGCAGGACGGCAACGCCGGCAATACCCGCTGATCCTCAGCGTTTGCTGAGCGGGCCGCCGACGGTGCTGAGTGGGCCCCCGGCGGTGCTGAGCGGCTGGGTCAGCATGGGCAGCGGCGCCGAGTCGGTTGCGCCGGGCCGGTCGGCCAGCTCATGCAGATCGGTCAGCAGCGCGCCGGCGCTGCGTATCAGCGGCCAGGCGAGCGCGGCGCCAGTGCCGTCCGCGCTCTGCATGCCCAGTTCCAGCAGGGCCGAGGCATGGAACAGGGCCAGCGCTTCGTCCAGGCCACGGTGCGCGTGGCTACGGCAGAACACCGCATAGTCGGTCACCGGTGCGGCGATCAACGCGGCGATCTTCAGCGCCGCGCAGGCGGACATGCCGTCGACGATGATCAGCTGGCGTTTGCTGGCCGCCACCAGCATGGCACCGACCATCACCGCGATCTCGTAGCCACCCAGCCCCGCCAGCACTTCCATCGGCTCCTGCAGTTCGCGGTGCCGCGCCTGGGCGCCTTGCAGGATATGCAGCAGCCGGGCCAGATCGTCCTGGCGCATATCGGGGCCTGACACGATGAAGTCGCGCAGCGGGCTGTCGGCCAGGCGGGACAGCAGCAGCGCCGCGCTTTCCTCCGAGCCCTGGCCGAGGCCGGCGCAGGCCAGCACATTGCCGCTCAGGCTGTCGGCGATCTCCATGCCGACGCGTACACCGGCATGGGCTTGTTCCATGCTCATCGCCGGGCCGCCCCGCGAGTTGCGTGTGCCATGGGCGATCTTGCGCGACAGCAGCCGGGCATGGGGCAGCAGCGGCTCGGCGATGCCGCAGTCGACCACGGTCAGCTGCAGGCCTTGCTGACGCGCGAACACCGCCACCGGCAGCCGGTGCTGCAGGGCCAGCAGGGCTTGCTCGCGGGTGGTGCGGCCATGCAGCAGGGCGATGCCCTCCACCGCGATGCCGTGGTCGGCGGCGAACAGCAGCAAGGCGGGGTCGCGAAAGCGCGGGGTCAGGGTGTTCTGCACCAGGCCCAGGCGCACCGCCAGCGGCTCCAACTCGCCCAGGCCGCCGGCGATCGCGGCGCGCCGGTCAACGCGCTCGCGCAAGGCGCGCTCGAGCTCGGGATTGGCGGTCGGCGAGATCAGCGATTGGTGGATGGGCATGGCTGGCTGGATTCTGGGCTATGCGCCGGCCGCCGTCATCCGCACTTGCCCGGCAGCGCTCAGCGCAGGAAGAGCTTGTAGACCGGGTTGCTGCTCTCGTCCTCGTAGGGGTAGTTGAGCGAGTCGAGGAAGTCGCGCAGCGCCGCGCTGTCACCCCGCGGCACCTGGATGCCGACCAGGATGCGGCCGTAGTCGGCGCCCTGATTGCGGTAATGGAACAGGCTGATGTTCCATTCCGGGTGCATGCTGGACAGGAAGCGCATCAGCGCGCCGGGCCGCTCCGGGAAGATGAAGCGGTACAGCCGCTCGTTCTTGGCCAGCTCGCTGCGACCGCCCACCATATGGCGCACATGCTGCTTGGCCAGCTCGTTGTCGCTCAGATCGACCGCCGGGAAGCCATGCTTGGCAAACTGGCGGGCCAGCTTGTCGGCCTCTTCGCGCTTGGTGATGGCGACGCCGACAAAGACATGGGCCTCGTTCTGGTCCGAGATGCGGTAATTGAACTCGGTCACGCTGCGCGGCCCGAGCAGCTCACAAAAGCGCTTGAAGCTGCCGCGCTCCTCCGGGATGGTGACCGCGAACAGGGCTTCGCGCTGCTCACCGACCTCGGCACGCTCGGCGACGAAGCGCAGGCGGTCGAAGTTCATATTGGCGCCGCAGGTGATCGCGATCAAGGTCTGACCCTTGGCGCCGTTCTTGGCCACGTACTGCTTGAGTGCTGCCACGCCCATTGCTCCTGAGGGTTCCAGGATGCTGCGGGTGTCTTCGAACACGTCCTTGATCGCGGCGCAGACCGCGTCGGTGTCGACGACGATGTAGTCATCGACCAGGGCTTGGGTGATGCGGAAGGTCTCCTCGCCAACCAGCTTGACGGCCGTGCCGTCGGCGAACAGGCCGACGTCCTGCAGCTGCACCCGCTTGCCGGCCTTGATCGAGCGCAGCATCGCGTCGGAGTCCTTGGTCTGCACGCCGATCACCTTGATCTCGGGGCGCACCGCCTTGATATAGGCGGCGATGCCGGAGATCATGCCGCCGCCGCCGATGGCGACAAAGATGGCATCAATGGGGCCGGGGTGCTGGCGCAGGATTTCCATCGCGATCGTGCCCTGGCCGGCGATCACATCGGGATCGTCGAAGGGATGGACGAAGGTCAGCTTCTGTTCGCGTTCCAGCTCCAGCGCGCGGCCATAGGCGTCTGTGAAGCTGTCGCCGTGCAGCACGACCTCGCCGCCCATCGCCTGCACCGCATCGATCTTGACCTTGGGTGTGGTGACGGGCATCACGATGACGGCGCGGCAGCCCAGCTTCTTGGCCGACAGCGCCACGCCCTGGGCATGGTTGCCGGCCGAGGCGCAGATCACGCCCTGGGCACGGGCCTCGGGGCTCAGATGCGCCATCTTGTTGTAGGCGCCGCGCAGCTTGAAGCTGAACACCGGCTGGGTGTCCTCGCGCTTGAGCAGCACCTTGTTGGCCAAGCGTTTGGAGAGGTTCTTGGCGGCATCCAGGGCGGTCTCGTCGGCGACCTCGTAGACCTTGGCATTCAGAATTCGCTGCAGATAGCTGTCACCGCTGGGCATCAGGGCGGGCTTGCCGATGCTGGTGGATCGGGTGGTGCGGGGCTTCCGTGCAGGGCCGGCCATGAATGCTCTCCAATGCTGGGTGTTGCGGCGCAGCATCATAAGCCAGGGCCTGCCGGCGCTTCGCCGCCTGCGTGGGCACGAAAAAAAGCCCGAGTCCTTGCGGGCTCGGGCTGAATCCACCATGGAGGCGGTGGAGGAGACAATCGGTGCAATGAAGAAAACGCACAGGCGCAAAGGCGCGAACTTGTTCGTTTGTTTTCGTTTGCTTGCTTAGAATTCTAATCGCAGCTTATGTTGCGCCGCAATATTTTTTCACCAAGCGGCGGTGGAAAGTCACAGGGCAAAGCAAGATGGAATGCACGATCAACTGGATGGGGGCCGATGGCATGGCTTTTGTCGCCGAAACCGGCAGCGGCCATCTGCTGAATATGGATGGAGCCCCTGCGGGCGGCGGTCGCAATCTGGCGCCGCGGCCGATGGAGACGGTGCTGGCCGGCACCGGCGGCTGCACGGCCTATGACGTGGTACTGATACTTAAGCGCGGCCGCCAGGACGTGCGGGGCTGCCAGGTCAAGGTCAAGGCAGAGCGGGCCGAAACCGATCCCAAGGTCTTCACGCGGATCCATATGCACTTCATCGTCAGCGGCCGGGGCCTGAATCCGGGCGCGGTCGAGCGGGCGGTGGCGCTGTCGCATGAGAAGTACTGCTCGGCCAGCATCATGCTGGCCAAGACGGCCGAGATCAGCACATCGATCGAGCTGGTCGAGGTCTGATCAGATGCGGTGAGCCGTCACCGTCATCACCTTGGCGGCCAGGCGCATCAAGCCCTTGACTGGGGCCGGCAGCTCGGCGGCGCCAGCGGCCTGGGCTTCATCGGCATGACGTGCCTCGTCGAGCTTCATCTGCTCGACGATGGCGCGTGAGCCGGCATCGTTGGCCGGCAGCCGGTCCAGATGGCCGGCCAGATGCTGCTCGACCTGGCGCTCGGTCTCGACGACGAAGCCCAGGCTGATGCGGTCGCCGGCAAGACCTGCAAGCGTGCCCAGCGCGAACGCGCCGCCATACCAGAGCGGGTTCAGATAGCTGGTGTGGCTGTTCAGGTCCTGCAGGCGGTCACGGGTCCAGGCCAGGTGATCGATCTCCTCGGCGGCGGCCTGATGGAAGTGGGCGCGCAGCTGCTCGTTACGGCAAACCAGGGCCTGAGATTGATAGAGCGCCTGTGCGCACACCTCGCCGACATGGTTGACACGCATCAGCGCGGCCGACAGCCGCCGCTCGGCCTCGTTCAGCGCGATGGGCTCGACTGCAGCCTCGGGCGCACTGCGGCCGGCGGTGTAGGCGCCGACCAGTGCGCGCAGGCCGTTGTCCAGGCTGGCCAGCAGGCGGTCTGTGGCGTCAAGTCTTTGTTGGGCGTGCATACGCCAATAGTTTAGGGGCGGCCCTGCTGTTTACCCCTGGCTTGGCCAAGTTTTGAGGCTTCAAATTGCGCTTTGTCAATCACTAGCGCCGTATTGCTGTTCTGTGACGATTTTGAAGTCCGGGTGTCTCGTTGCGCGATGACAACGATGCCTTGGTTTTTCCTCTCGGTCGGCTGGTCATTCAGGGTTTGCTCTGGTGCAATACAGCAACTTCCGCTGAGGAGGTTGGCCTGATCAGCCCCGCAAGAGGGCTTCCCGGATCGGGGCCTCTTATTCAACCTAGGAGAAACGAATGAAGAAATCCCTGATTGCGTTGGCCGTGCTCGGCTCTATGGTCGGTGCTGCGTCGGCACAGTCGTCCGTCACGCTGTTCGGCGGCGTTGACCTGAATGCGCGCTACAACAAGGGCGGCGGCAAGACTGCAAAGTCCATGGGCACCGACGGCATCTACAGCAGCCGTTGGGGCGTGCGTGGCGTGGAAGACCTGGGCGGTGGCCTGAAGGCCGGTTTCTGGCTGGAAGCCGCGATCAACCCCGATGACGGCACGACCAATGCTCGCCGCTTCTGGCATCGCCGCACCTCGGTCAGCCTGATGGGTGACTTCGGTGAAGTGCGCCTGGGTCGCTTCCTGACCAACCAGTTCACGGCCTATGCTGATTTCGACCCGTTCGGTACCAATGGTGTCGGTGACTCTTCTAAGTTTATTGAAGTGTTGGGCAGCGGTATGAGCAGCACCACTCGTGCTGACAACATCATTGCTTACTACCTGCCTTCCAATCTGGGTGGTTTCTACGGCTCGGCTGAAGTCGCTGCTGGCGAGGGTCGTGCCCAACTGGCTACCAATCCTGCGGATACCACGTCGGTTGAGGCGAACAACAAGTATCTTGGTTTCCGCCTTGGCTACGCCGCTGGTCCGATGAACGTCAGCGTGGCTTTTGCCAACAGCGATGTTGATACTTCGAACAACGATTACAAGCGCACCACGGTGTCGGGCTCGTATGACTTGGGCGTGGTCAAGCTGATGGGTTTCTACCAGACCAACAAGTTTGGTGCGCGCAAGCAGAACATTGGTTTGGTTGGCGCCAGCGCACCGCTGGGTAGCGGCACCGTTCGTGCCTCTTACATGGAATCGAGCCTGGCCAAGCAACTCGCCGTCGGCTATATCCATGACCTGTCGAAGCGCACGGCTGTCTATGGCACCGTGTCGCGCGTGACCAACGAGAAAGGTTCGCGCATCCGCGTCGCTGGCCCGACCGCTTGGCGTGATGGCCTCGTGGCTGGCCAGGACAACGGCGGCGTCGAAGTCGGCGTGCGTCACACCTTCTGATTCCGCGCTCGCGCAAGCGAGCTTGTGGTCTCAGCGAAACCGCCCCCTCGGGGCGGTTTTTTCATGCTTGCTTCACTTCCGCTGAATACGCCTGTCGCACAAGCGACAGGGTTATCGCCTGTGGGTAGGTCGCCACAAACCGATGTCTGTCTGAACGCCTGCGGCTCAGAATACGAGCACAAGAATTTTTCAAGCAGGAGACATTGATGAGCAAGAAAAAGACCTTCCTGGTTCTGGGCCTGTTGGCCGGCAGCGTCAGCGCCGCCTGGGCACAGTCCTCGGTGACCGTGTACGGCATCCTGGATGGCGGCGTCAGCTATACCTCGGGTATCGCCGGTGGTGCCCGCAAGCAGGTGGTGAGCGGCATCATGGACGGTTCACGCCTGGGCTTCCGTGGCAACGAGGACATCGGCGGCGGCTATCGTGCACTGTTCCTGCTGGAGAACCGGCTGGAGCTGGATACTGGCAGTAACAGCAATGCACCCGTTTCGGGTTCTACCTTCCTGCCGGATCGCTGGGGCAAGCAGTCCGCGATCTTCATGCCAACCGTCTTCTCGGCACCAGCGGGTCTGCCGGCTGCGGCTCAGGCCGCATTGGTCGCGGCTGCGACTGCCGGCCTTGGCGATGCACTGCAGTCGGTTACGGGGCAGCTTGGTGCTGGCTTGGCCGCCCGCAGGTTTGGCGTGAACGTTGGCAATGAGAAGTTCTGGGATCGTCAAGCCTACGTTGGTCTGGTGACGCCTTTCGGCGGCATCCTGGCCGGCCGCCAGTACACCCCGGCGTATGAACTTAACGCTGCCTTCGACACGCTGAGCACCCAGTCCAGCCTGGCTGCTGGTCAGGTAGCGGCGGTGCCGGCGGTGATCGATATCCGCCAGGACAACGCACTGCAGTACCGCATCCAGCAGGGCGGGCTTAGCGCGAGCCTGATGGCGGCGGCCGGTGAGGGTTCGGCCGCTCAGGGGCGTTTTTACGGCGCGATGGCGATGTACAAGACCGATGCGTATGGCGTCGGTATCGGCATCAATGCCAAGGAAAACGAACTGGGTGAACGATCGCTTCGTACGATCACGCTGGGCGCATCGGCCAAGATTGGTCCGGGCACCGTGAGCGTCCTCTACAACGACATCTCCAACCCCAATCCCTCCGGCATTTCGCAACTGCTGAGCAACCTGCGTGGCGCACTGCAGGGTTCCATCGTGCCGGGCTTGACCGCTGCGATCAATGGGCGGGCGCCTGGTGCCGGCGGCTTCATGGCCAGTCAGATCAATGTGAATAATCTGGTCAACGACTACAAGTCCGCCTTCGTGCAGGATGCTGTGGCCTTCAGCATCGGCTATCGCATGACCATGGGTCAGCATACCTTCTACACCGCGTTCAACCGCCTGGATGACAAGACCCGTTTCAATGCAGACACCGATTCTTATGGAGTGGTCTATACCTACTCGCTGTCCAAGCGCACAGATCTGAACTTTGTACTGACCCATTTTGACAACAAGGCTGGAGGCCAAGCCGCACCCGGCCAAGCCGGTTTCCTGGGTGGCTTCACCAGTGCGCCGGGCGTGGACTCCAACAATGTGGCCATGGGCATCCGCCACCGCTTCTGAGTGCATGTTCAAGACGTGATGGCACCGTGGTGCCGTCAATACAAGGCCGCTGCGAAGCGGCCTTTTTTATGCGTGCTCATCCGTCGTGACTTTTCACCGAGCGATGATGGCGGTCCTGCTCTAGCTTGTCGTCATGCCGTACCGATTCAGATCCTGCCTGCTGCTTGCCCCTGTTCTGCTGATGCTGGGCTGCGCGCAAACGCCCGAGCGGGAGCTGCAGGACCCGGTGCTGGAGGGCTGGTCGGCGCGCGAGCTGCCAGGCAAACGGGCCACCCGCTACAGCCTGGCCCGGCGTGAGGGCCGGGCCTGTATTCATGCGCAGGCCGATCAGTCCGCCAGCCTATGGCGGCGCCGCTTGCAGCTGGACCCGCAGCAGCTGGGCCCGCTGGAGTTCGATTGGTGGATCTCCGGCCAGCCGGGTGGTGCCACGGTGACGGATCCCGAGACCGACGATGCGTCGGCGCGCCTGGTGCTGGCTTTCGATGGCGACGCGAACCGCTTGTCGGCGCGCAACCGCATGATGTTCGAGCTGGCCCACACCCTCAGCGGCGAGGCGCCGCCCTTCGCGACGCTGATGTATGTCTGGGATGCCCAGGCTGAGCCCGAGACCGTGGTGATCAGCCGGCGCAGCGACCGGGTGCGCAAGATCGTCGTCGGCTCCGGTCCCAGTGCCAAGCCGCGCTGGCAGCGCTTCAAGCGCGATATCGCCGCCGACTACCGCCTTGCTTTTGGCGAGTTGCCCGGCCCCTTGATCGGCGCGGCCTTCATGACCGATGCCGACAACACCCGCGGCCGGGCCGAAGCCTGCTACGGGCCGCTGGTGTTCCGCGATGGCGAGCAGCGCAGCCTGCCGGGCAGCCTGCTGTTCTGACACTTACTTTCGTCGCTGGCCCATCAGGGCTTTCCCGTTTGTAGCGCCGGGCAGACTTCTCCATGATGGCGCCCAGATGACGTCGCCCCGACTTGGTGCCTCGCTCATCGCTTGCCGTGACAGGCGGGTGCATTGCTTCGAAGAAGCAATGCCAAGGCTTGGCCTGATTCATGCGTACCATGCGCTCAGCAATGGCCCCGATGCACCCCTCACTCTCTGCTGACAAAGCGCCGAACAAGACATGCTAGTTTTTATTCTGAGACGCCTTGCCCAGGCCATCGCCGTGATGCTGACGGTGGCCTTCATTGCCTTCATGCTGTTTCAGTACGTCGGCGATCCGGTGACCAATCTGCTGGGCCAGGACGCGACCCCTGAGCAGCGCGAGCAACTGCGCAAGGACCTGGGCCTGGATGACCCCTTTCCGGTCCAGTTCGCCAAATTCATCGGCAACGCGGTGCAGGGCGAGTTCGGCCTGAGCCTGCGCCAGGGCCGCAAGGTCTCGACCCTGATTGCCGAGCGCTTCCCGGCCACGCTGGAGCTGTCGATGGCGGCCGGTGTGATCGCGCTGGGCGTGGGGATTCCGTTGGGGGTCTATGCCGCGCTGCGGCGCGGCCGCTTTCTCTCGCAGATGCTGATGACGCTGTCGCTGCTGGGCGTGTCGCTGCCGACCTTTCTGATCGGCATCCTGCTGATCCTGATCTTTGCCGTGACGCTCAAATGGCTGCCCAGCTTCGGCCGTGGTGATGTGGTCGCACTGGGCAGCTGGACCACTGGGCTGCTGACTGTCGACGGGCTTAAGCATCTGCTGTTGCCGGCGATCACGCTGTCGGTGTTCCAGCTGACCCTGATCATGCGCCTGGTGCGTTCTGAGATGCTGGAGGTGCTGCGCACCGACTACATCAAGTTTGCCCGTGCCCGTGGCCTCAGCAACAACGCGGTCTACTTCGGCCATGCGCTGAAGAACACCCTGGTGCCGGTGATCACGATCACCGGCCTGCAACTCGGCTCGCTGATCGCTTTTGCCATCATCACCGAGACCGTGTTCCAGTGGCCCGGCATGGGTCTGCTCTTCATCCAGGCGGTGCAGTTCGCCGACATCCCGGTGATGGCCGCCTATCTGTGCCTGATCTCCTTCATCTTCGTCACCATCAATCTGCTGGTCGACATGCTTTATTTCGCGGTCGACCCGCGCTTGCGCATCGAAGGCAAGGCCGGAGGCCATTGATGAGCGGCGCCTACCAGCGACTCAGTGCGCTGCATGGCGAGCTGACCGCGCTGCGGCGCGAGTTGCACGCCATGCCCGAGCTGGGTTTCCAGGAGACGCGCACGGCGGCCCGCGTGGTCGAGGCCTTGCGCCTGTGCGGGGTCGACGAGATCCACACCGGCATCGGGCGCACCGGCGTGGTCGCGCTGATCCATGGCCAGGGCGGCGCGGGAGGCCGCCTGCTGGGGCTGCGCGCCGATATGGATGCGCTGCCGCTGCAGGAAGACAACGACTTCGCCTGGCGCTCGGCCAGCCCGGGCCTGATGCACGCCTGCGGCCATGATGGCCACACGACCATGCTGATCGGCGCGGCCCGCTACCTCGCACAGACACGGGCTTTTGCCGGCACGGCCGTGCTGATCTTTCAGCCCGGCGAGGAGGGCTATGCCGGCGCGCGCGAGATGATCAATGACGGCCTGTTCGAGCGCTTCCCGGTCGAATCGGTCTATGCGATGCACAACTGGCCGCAGATGCCGGCTGGCCATATCGGCATCAATCGCGGCGCGATGATGGCGGCGGCCGATCAGGTCGAGATCGTGTTGACCGGGCGCGGGGGCCACGGCGCGCACCCGCACCTGGCGGTCGATCCGGTGCTGATGGCCGGCCATGTGATCACGGCTGTGCAAAGCCTGGTGTCGCGCAATGTGGCGCCGCTGGACCAGGCCGTGGTCAGCCTGTGCTCGCTGCGTGCCGGCGAACCGGGCGCCTTCAGCGTGATCCCGCGCGAGGCCCGGCTGACCGGCACGGTGCGCAGCTTCCGGCCCGAGGTGCAGCTGCTGATCGAGCAGCGTCTGGCCGAGCTGGTGCAGTCGCTGGCCCAGGGCTTCGGTGGCAGTGCCAGCGTCAGCTACCAGCGCCTGTACCCGGCCACCATCAACTCGGCCGCCGAGGCCGATTTCGCGGCCGATGTCGCCGAGCGTCTGGTCGGCGCGGCCCGCCTGAACCGCGAGCTGCCTCCCAGCATGGGCTCGGAGGACTTCTCCTTCATGCTGCAGGTCAAGCCGGGCGCCTATCTGCGCTTGGGCCAGGCGCGCACCGAGGGCGAGAACTGCGGCCTGCACAACCCCCGTTACGACTTCAATGATGAGGTTCTGCCTCTGGGTGCGGCGCTGTTCGCCGGCCTGGTCGAGCAGGGCCTGCCCCTATCACCGTCCGGAGTATCCACGCCATGAGTTCCCCGAGTTCCCCTGTTGCTGCGGCACCGAATGCCTTGCAGCGCTTTTTCGATGGCGATGTCTGGCATTCCTTTCGCGCCTCGCCGACGGCCATCATCGCGGCCATCATCGCCTTCATCTGCGTGTTCTGCGCGCTGTTCGCTGAGTTCGTCGCGCCGCATAACCCGTTTGATCTGGCCTCGCTGGAGCTGATGGATGCGCGTCTGCCGCCGGCCTGGATGGAGGGTGGCAGCAGCAAATACCTGCTGGGTACCGACGACCAGGGCCGTGATTTGCTGTCGGCGCTGATGTATGGCGCGCGCATCTCTCTGTTTGTCGGCCTGGCCTCGGTCGTGCTGTCGATGATCATTGGTGTCGGCCTGGGTCTGCTGGCGGGTTTTGTCGGCGGCAAGGTCGATGCCTTCATCATGCGGGTCTGCGATGTGATGCTGTCCTTTCCGTCTATTCTCGTGGCGCTGCTGATCGACGGCGTCGGTCGTGCCATGTTCCCGAATGCGCACGATGCGCTGGCTTTCGGCGTGCTGATCTTCGCGATCGCGCTGACCGGCTGGGTGCAGTACGCCCGCACGGTGCGCGGCTCGACCATGGTGGAGCGCAACAAGGAGTATGTGCAGGCGGCCCGCGTGATCGGCGTCAGCTCGCTGCGCATTATGCGTAAGCATGTGCTGCCCAATGTGCTGGGGCCGGTGCTGGTGCTGGCGACGATCCAGGTCGCGGCCGCCATCATCACCGAGGCCACCCTGTCATTTCTGGGGGTCGGTGTGCCGCCGACCAGCCCGTCGCTGGGTACCTTGATCCGGGTCGGCAACGACTTCCTGTTCTCCGGTGAATGGTGGATCACGATCTGGCCCGGCGTGATGCTGGTGCTGATCGCCCTGTCCGTGAACCTGCTCGGCGATTGGTTGCGCGACGCCCTCAATCCCCGCCTGCGCTAAGAGTTTTCTATGACCGCACCTCTTCTTGAAGTCCGCCATCTGCGGGTCGAGTTCCCGACCCGGCGCGGCACCCTGCTGGCGCTGGACGACATCAATTTCGACATCGCGCCCGGCGAGATCCTTGGCGTGGTCGGAGAGTCCGGCGCCGGCAAATCGCTGACCGGCGCCTCCATCATCGGCCTGCTCGACCCTCCGGGGCGCATCGCCTCGGGCGAGATCCTGCTGGAAGGCCGGCGCATCGACAACCTGCCCTATGACGAGATGCGCAAGATCCGCGGCCGCCAGATCGGCGCGATCTTCCAGGATCCGCTGACCTCGCTGAACCCCCTGTACACGGTGGGCCAGCAGCTGATCGAGACCATCACGACGCATCTGAATCTCAGCGAAAGCCAGGCGCGCAAGCGGGCGATCGAGCTGCTGGAGCAGACTGGCATCCCGGCCGCCGCGCAGCGCATCGACCAGTATCCGCATCAGTTCTCCGGCGGCATGCGTCAGCGCGTCGTGATCGCGCTGGCCCTGGCGGCCGAGCCCAAGCTGATCGTGGCCGACGAGCCGACCACTGCGCTCGATGTCTCGATCCAAGCGCAGATCATTTCGCTGCTCAAGCGCATCTGCAAGGAGCAGGGCGCGGCCGTGATGCTGGTGACGCACGATATGGGCGTGATTGCCGAGACCTGCGACCGCGTCGCTGTGATGTATGCGGGTCGGGTCGCCGAGATCGGCCCGGTCCACGATGTGATCCACAAGCCGGCGCATCCCTACACGGCCGGCCTGATGGGCTCGATCCCGGCGATGGACGAGGACCGCGAGCGCCTGCTGCAGATCGACGGCGCGATGCCGCGCCTGAACTCCATCCCCAATGGCTGCGCCTACAACCCGCGCTGCCCCAAAGTCTTCGGCCGCTGCCGTACCGAGCGCCCCGAACTGCTGGCCACAGGCGCGACCCGCGCCGCGTGCTGGCTGCATGCTGCCGAGAAGGAAACCGTTGTATGAGCCGCCCGCTGGTTGAAGTCCAGGACCTCGCCAAGATCTTCGATGTCTCGCAGCCCTGGTTGAATCGCGTCGTCGAACGCAAGCCCAGGCAATTCGTGCACGCCGTTGACGGTGTCAGCTTCAGCATCCAGAAGGGCAAGACCCTGGCCCTGGTCGGTGAGTCCGGCTGCGGCAAGAGCACGGTGGCACGCTTGCTGGTGGGTCTCTACAAGCCGACCCGCGGCAAGGTCAGCGTGGACGGCATCGATACCGCCCAGACCCTGGCAGGCTCCGGTGCGCAGGCCCTGCGCCGGCGCATGCAGATGATTTTCCAGGATCCCTATGCCTCGCTGAACCCGCGCTGGAAGGTGCAGGACATCATCGGCGAGCCGCTGCGCGAGCACGGCCTGATCAGCGAGGCCGAGGAGTTGAAGGCGCGCGTCGGCGAGTTGCTGCAGTCGGTGGGCCTGACGCCCAGCGACCGCGAGAAGTTCCCGCACCAGTTCTCCGGCGGTCAGCGCCAGCGCATCTCGATCGCCCGCGCGCTGGCCACCCAGCCCGAGTTCCTGGTCTGTGATGAGCCGACCTCGGCGCTGGATGTCTCGGTGCAGGCCCAGGTGCTGAACATCATGAAGGACTTGCAGCGCGAGCGCGGCCTGACCTATCTGTTCATCTCGCACAACCTCGCGGTGGTGCGCCATGTCTCGGACCAGGTCGGCGTGATGTATCTGGGCCGCCTGGTCGAGGTGGCGGACAAGGCCGATCTGTTCGGCCGCCCGCGCCATCCCTACACCCGCATGCTGCTGGATGCGATTCCCGACATCCATATGAGCGGGCGCGCCCGCACGCCGGTGCAGGGCGAGGTGCCGAACCCGCTGAGCCCGCCCAGCGGCTGCAGCTTCCATCCGCGCTGCCCGCATGCCAACGAGCGCTGCAAGGCCGAGCGCCCGCCGCTACAGGATTTTCAGGGCATCAAGGTGGCCTGCCACGCGGTGGAGGAAGGCCGAATCTAATGGCCTTGCGGGACAGACCGCTCGAGCGAAGCGAGTAGCTCTGTCCCCAACAAGCTAAGGGCTTGCGGGGGCGGATGCCGCCTGTTTGGGCGCGGGCAGGGTCAGCGGGCCTTTTTGCCCACAGGCCGTCAGCAGCAGGGTGATCAGCAGCAGGCCTACACTTGCGTTTGTCTTTTTCATTCTGCGAGTTTATCGGTCATGACCGCCCCTGTTGCCACTCCGCTTGACGATGCCGACTACCACGCCAAGACTCGGGCCGTGCTGGACGGCGTCGAGGCCACCGTCGATGCCTGGCTGGAGCAGGACGTGATCGATATCGACAGCCACCGCACCGGTGGTTTGCTGGAGCTGAGCTTCCCGAACGGCAGCAAGATCGTGCTGAACACCCAGCCGCCGCTGCAGGAGCTGTGGCTGGCGGCGCGCGCCGGCGGCTATCACTTCCGCTATGTCGACGGCCGCTGGCTGGAGCGCGAGGGCCAGGAGTTCCATGCCCTGCTGTCGCGCCTGGCCAGCGCCCAGGCCGGTCAGGCGCTGAGCTTCAGCGCTTGAACAGATCGAGGATGCTCTTCTTCTCGTCCTCGCTGGCCGACTGAGGCAGGTGGCCCTCGTCGCTGCTGAGTTCACGTACCGCATTGCCGCCGGTGAACTCGTCGTAGTACCACTCGCCGTTCAGATTGACGACGCCTTCGGGGGCGCTGTACTCGGACACCGGGACATTGCGCAGCGCGTACTGCATGTACTCGATCCAGACCGGCAGTGACAGGCCGCCGCCGGTTTCGCGACTGCCCAGCTTGCGCGGCTGGTCGTAGCCTATCCAGACCACGGCCACGACCTCGCGCTGGTAGCCGGCGAACCAGGCGTCCATCGAGTCGTTGGTGGTGCCGGTCTTGCCATAGAGATCGGGGCGCTTGAGCTGGGCCTGGGCCTTGGCGGCGGTGCCGCTGCGCGTCACCTCCTGCAGCAGGCTGTTCATCAGGAAGGCATTGCGCGGCTCGATCACCTGCGGGCTGTCCTCGGCCTTGGGTGTCGGGGCCTCATAAAGCACGCGTCCCTGGCTGTCGGTCAGCTTGGCGATCAGGCGCGGCGTCAGCAGGTGGCCACCGTTGGCGAACACGCCATAGGCCTGCGCCATCTGTATCGGCGTTACCGAGCCGGCGCCCAGCGCCATCGTCAGATAGGCGGGATGCTTGTCGGCCTCGAAGCCAAAGCGGGTCAGCCAGGCTTGGGCCTCGTGCACGCCGACCGACTGCAGCACACGGATCGACACCATGTTCTTGGACCGCGCCAGCGCCCGGCGCAAGGGCATCGGGCCTTCGAAGGTGCCGTCGTAGTTCTTCGGCTCCCAGGGCTGGCTGCCGGTATTGGCGGCGCTGAAGAACAGCGGCGCGTCATTGACCACGGTGCTGGGCGTCAAACCTTTCTCGAGCGCGGCCGAATAGATGAAGGGCTTGAAGCTGGAGCCGGGCTGGCGCCAGGCCTGGGTCGCGTGGTTGAACTTGTTCTTGGCGTAGTCGAAGCCACCGACCATCGCGCGCACATTGCCGCTGCGTGGATCCATCGAGATGAAGGCCCCCTCGACCTCGGGCAACTGGGTGATGGTCCATTCCTCCTTGACGCCATCCTTGCCGGTCTTGACCGTCTTCAGCACCCGGATGATGGCGCCGCGGCGGATGCGGGTCTTGGGATTGCCTTGCTCGGCCAGACCCGAGGTGGCGGGCTTCAGGCCTTCGCCGAGGATGGTGATCGGGTCACCGCTTTGCAGGGCTGCGACGACTTTCTTCGGACCGGCTTCCAGCACCACGGCGGGCAGCAATTCGTCGTTGGCGGGGTGGTCGGCCAGCGCCTCGGCAATGCGGGTGTCCAGGTCCTTGGGGTCGGCTGGCAGATCCACATAGTCCTCCGGGCCGCGATAGACCTGGCGGCGCTCGTAGTCCATGATGCCGCGGCGCAGCGCGCGATAGGCGGCGTTCTGCTCGTCGGCGCGGACGGTCAGGTGCACGTTCAGGCCGCGGCTGTAGGCCTCGTCGCCGTACTGGCTGAAGATCAGCTGGCGGGCCGCCTCGGCAACGTACTCGGCGTGGGTGGTGCTCTCGCTCATCTGTGGCCGGTAGCGCAGGCGCTCGGCCTTGGCGGCGTGGTGCTGCTCCTCGTTGATGAAGCCGTTGTCCAGCATGCGGTCGATGATGTATTGCTGGCGCAAGGTGGCGCGGCGCGGATTGCTGATCGGGTTGTAGGCCGAAGGCGCCTTGGGCAGGCCGGCCAGCATGGCCGCCTCGGCGATCGTGATGTCCTTCAAGGGCTTGCCGAAGTAGACCTCGCTGGCGGCTGCGAAGCCGTAGGCGCGATGACCGAGGAAGATCTGGTTCATATAGATCTCCAGGATCTTGTCCTTGGGCAGGGCGCTCTCGATCTTCAGCGCCAGCAGGATCTCGTAGATCTTGCGTGTCAGCGTCTTCTCGGTGGACAGATAGAAGTTGCGCGCCAGCTGCATCGTGATCGTCGAGGCACCCTGGCTGCGCGACTCGCTGACATTGGCCAGACCGGCCCGCAGCACGCCCAGATAGTCGACGCCGCCGTGCTGATAGAAGCGCGCGTCCTCGATCGCCAGCACCGCGTCCTGCATCACCTTGGGGATCTGGCCCACCGGCAGATAGTTGCGCCGCTCCTCGCCGAACTCGCCCAGCAGCGCGCCCTCGGCCGACAGCACGCGCAGCGGCAGCTTGGGGCGGTAGTCGGTCAGGCCGCTGATGTCGGGCAGGTTGGGATAGGCCATGGCCAGTCCCAGGGCCAGCAGCAGCAGCACGCCGGCACAGCCGGCCAGCAGCAGGCCAGCCAGCCAGGCGAGGCTGCGGCCGGCGAAGAGCAGGACTGGGTGACTGGGTGTTAGGGGTGCGGACTCGGGTGACTGACCCCGCGTGGTCTTGTTCTTGGCGTCGCTCATGGGCCTCCGGATGGCGTCGGCCGATTATAGGAAGAGGCTTGCCCGGCTTGCCGGGCTTGGCCTGTCGTCACATCCAGACACTACCGGCCGGAAACAGGGTCTTATTCGAGGCTTTTGGGGGTGCAAGAGGCGTGTATGTTTCGCAACGTGGTGTTACGGGCTGTGGCGGCAAAACCATGGGCTGTCATAGGCTTTGCTGCTAGCATTCAAGTAACTTATTAATAGTGCCGCGCTCCTAAAGCGTGTTGGGGCTCAAATTGGGGGAATAAGCGTCATGGGATTACTTGACGTACTGCTGGGTCGCAAGCATCCGCCCATGATTGGCCTGGATATCAGTTCATCCAGTGTCAAGCTGGTAGAGCTGGGTCAGAACGCCAGCGGCGAAATGGTGCTGGAGCGATTTGCCACCGAATCTTTCGAGAAGGGCTGGATCACCGACGGCCAGATCGAGAAATTCGACGAGGTGGCCGACGCCGTCCGCCGTGTCGTGGCTCGCAGCGGCACCCGCACCCGTGATGCCGTGCTGGCGATGCCGCAATCGGCGGTCATCACCAAGAAAATCATGCTGCCCGCCGGCCTGCGCGACGAAGAGCTTGAAATTCAGGTCGAGGCCGAGGCCAATCAATACATTCCTTTCTCGCTCGATGAAGTGAGTCTGGATTTCTGCGTGATCGGGCCCAGCCCGACCTCGGTCGGGGATGTCGAGGTCTTGATCGCGGCCTCGCGCAAGGACCGGGTGCAAGATAGACAGGGCCTGGCCGAGGCGGCGGGTTTGCGGCCGGTGATTCTGGATATCGAATCGCATGCCTCGCGCATGGCGATGGGGCGGCTGATTACCAATCTGCCCAATGCCGGCAAAGATGCGCTGGTGGCCTTGTTCGAGATCGGTGCCGACACGACCAGCCTGAAGGTGCTGCGCGATGACGAGATGCTGTATGACCGCGACCAGGCTTTTGGTGGCTCGCAGCTGACGCAGCTGATTTCTCGCCAGTATGGCTTTTCCTTCGAGGAGGCCGAGCAGAAAAAACTCTCCAACGAGTTGCCGGAGGATTTCGAGACGGTGGTGCTGAATCCTTTTGTCGACAGCCTGTCGCAGGAAATCGGCCGCGCGCTGCAGTATTTCTTCACCAGCACGCCGCACCACAAGGTCCACTATGTGATGCTGGCCGGTGGCACCGCGACGCTGGCCGGACTCAAGGAACGCGTCACCGAGCTGACCGGTTTTGCCTGCATGGTGGTGAATCCGTTTGAGAACATGGGCTTGGGATCGGCGGTACGCGAGCCCAAGCTGCGCCGCGAGGCTCCCGCCTATCTGACGGCCTGCGGTTTGGCGATGCGGAGGTTTTTCCAGTGATTCTGATCAACCTGCTGCCTTACCGGGAAGAGAAGCGCAAGCGTCGCAAGAATGCCTTCTTTGTCGGCGTTGGTTTCTCCGCTTTGCTGGGTGCCGGTCTGGTCGCCGCGACCTGGGCCTTGTTGCTGCATCTGACCGACGAGCAGCAATCACGCAACCAGTATCTGGGCTCGCAAATCAGTTTGCTGGAGGCGCAGATCAAGGACATCGCCAATCTGCGTGCCGAGATCGAGGCCTTGAAATCGCGCCAGCGCGCTGTCGAGGACTTGCAGACCGACCGCAATACGCCGGTGCATTTGCTCAATGAACTCGCCCGCCATACGCCCGAGGGGATTTACCTGACCAGCATCCGGCAGACCGACAAGGTGGTGACCGTGAACGGCATTGCCCAGACCAATGAGCGAGTGTCGGAGTTTCTGCGCAATGCGTCGCGGGGCTCGGAATGGCTGGACAAGCCGGAACTCGTCGAGATCAAGCTGGCGAATCTGAGTGCCAATACCCGTGATCAGAAGCGCCTGTTCGAGTTTTCGCTGCGCGTGAGCATCAAGACGCCGTCGGCCGAGGCGGCGGCAGGTGCAGCCAGCGCGGTGGCGCCCAACAGGAGCTGAGCAGAGTCATGGTGACCAAGCGACCTTCCGTCGATATCAATGCCTGGTTCGAGGGCGTGGCCGAGCAGTTTCGTGGCCTCAATCCAAACGAGCCCGGTCAATGGCCCTTGCTGCCTAAGCTGGCGGCTTTCTTCGTCGTGGTTCTGGCTGTGATTGCGCTAGGTTGGTTTCTGGTGCTGGCCGATGTGCAGGCCGCGCTCGATGCCGAGCGCGAGAAAGAACCCAATCTGAAGCAGGACTACCGCAGCAAGCTGGCCCAGGCCGTCAATCTGCCGGAGTTGCGCAAGCAGAAAAGCCAGGTCGAGGAGTATGTGACCCAGCTCGAGAAGCAGCTGCCCGGCAAGGCCGAGATGGATGCCTTGCTGTCCGATATCAACCAGGCCGGCCTGGGCCGCGGCCTGCAGTTCGAGCTGTTCCGCCCCGGTCAGATCCTGGTCAAGGACTACTACGCCGAATTGCCGATTGCCTTGCGCGTGTCGGGCCGTTATCACGATGTGGGTTCGTTTGCTGCAGATGTGTCCAATCTGTCGCGCATCGTCACCCTGCACAACCTCAGCGTGGTTGCCCCGACCGGCAAGGACCTGGGTGGGGCGCTGAGCATGGAGGCCACCGCGCGCACCTACCGGTATCTGGATGCCGGCGAAGTGGCCGAACAGAAGAAAGCAGCGGCCAGCAAGAAGGCTGCGGGAGCCCAAAAGTGATGGACTGCGGCAAGCGCCGGTGGCGCGCTCTGGCAATGCTGAGCCTGGCCCTGTTGGGTGGCTGCGCGGCCGATCTGGATGAGTTGCAACAGTGGATGGAGCAGGAGCGCAAGTCCGCCCGTGCCACCATCACGCCGCTGGTGCCGCCGAAGAAATTCCTGCCGCAGCCCTATGAGGCGCAGGCTGGCGTTGATCCCTTCAGCACGCAAAAACTCAGTGTGGCGATCAAGCAGGAGGCGGCCCAGCCCAGCTCCCTGCTGGCCGCCGAGATGAATCGTCGGCGCGAACCGCTGGAAGCCTATCCCTTGGACAGCATGTCCATGGTCGGCAGCCTGACCCGGCAGAGCCGCCGCTATGCCTTGCTGCGGGTCGACAACCTGCTGCACCAGGTCAAGGGCGGCGACTATCTGGGGCAGAACTTCGGCCGGGTGATGCAGATCAGCGAAACCGAGATTACCTTGCGAGAAGTCGTCCAAGACGCTGCGGGCGAGTGGATTGAACGCACCAGTACCCTCCAGCTGCAGGAGACGGGACGATGAAGAATTTTCAGGAGACCATCAGGATGAGCCTCTGGCGCCATATAGCGGGACCTCTGGCCTTGGCCTTCGGCGCATGTGTTCTTGTGCCGGCGCAGGCCTGGGCCCAGAACGCGATACGCTCGATCAACAGCGTGCAGCAAGCGGGCGTGGAGGTGGTGCGTATCGAACTCACCCAGCCGCTGACCGAGGTGCCCAAGGGCTTCACGGTGCAGACGCCGCCGCGCATCGCGATCGATCTGCCGGGCATCAGCAATGCGATGGGGCGCAATCTGGTCGAGATCAATCAGGGCAATCTGCGTTCGGCCAATGTGGCCCAGGCCGGTGACCGGACCCGGCTGGTGCTGAATCTGCGGCAGCCCTCCGGCTACCGCGCCGAGATCCAGGACAACGCGCTGGTGATCGTGCTGGACAGCGCGCCCGGAGTTGCTGCCGCGCCGAGCGGCAGCGCCGAGCCGGTGCACTTTGCGCAAAGCCTCAACAGCTCGCCGCAGACCCTGCAGGACATCGACTTCCGCCGCAGCGCGGATGGTACTGGCCGCGTGATCGTCAACCTGCCGAGCAATCAAGTCGGTGTGGACATCCAGCAGCAGGGTCAGAACCTGGTGGTCGAGTTCCTGCGCGCGAATCTGCCTGACCGGCTGCGTCGCAAGCTCGATGTCGCCGATTTCGGCAGCCCGGTGCAAACCATCTCGACGACCCAGAACGGCGACCGCGTGCGCATGCTGGTCGAGCCCAAGGGCAATTGGGAGCACAGCGCCTACCAAAGCGACAACCAGTTCGTGCTGGAGGTGCGGCCTGTCAAGGTCGACCCCAACAAGCTGACGACCGGTCCTGGCTATGCGGGCGACAAGCTGTCGCTGAACTTCCAGAACATCGAGGTCCGGGCCCTGCTGCAGGTGATCGCCGACTTCACCAACTTCAATGTGGTGACCAGCGACACCGTGACCGGCAATGTGACCTTGCGCCTGAAGGATGTGCCCTGGGATCAGGCGCTGGACATCATCATGCAGGCCAAGGGCCTGGGGCTGCGCAAGTCCGGCAATGTCTTGTGGATTGCGCCCAAGGACGAGTTGGCGGCCAAGGAGAAGCTGGATCTGGAAACCAAGGCCCAGATCGCGCAGCTGGAGCCAACCCGCACGCAGGCCATCCAGCTCAACTACACCAAGGCCGAGGAAGTCGCCAAGGGTTTGACCGGGCAGTCGGCCGGTCAGGGCGGTGGCGGCGGCGGCAGTGGTGGCAGCAACAACACCCGCATCCTGTCGCCGCGCGGCAGTGTGATCTACGAGACCCGCACCAACCAGCTCTTCGTCTCCGACATCCCTTCCAAGCTGGAGGAGATCCTGGCGATGATCGCCAAGATCGACGTCCCGGTGCGTCAGGTCTTGATCGAGGCCCGCATCGTCGAGGCCGACGACAAGTTCGGCCGCTCGCTGGGTGTCAAGCTGGGCTCGCAGGACTTGCGCGGCCTGCAGGGCGGCATCCCCGGCTACAACGTCGGCGGCAGCAACTATGTGACCATAGGCGGCAACTCGCTGGCTGTCGGCGCGCAGACCAACCAGGGCGTGGCGCAGAACTACGCCAACAGCAACTTCGTCAACCTGCCGGCCAATGTCTCGTCGGACAGTTTCGGCGGCGCTACGGCGGCGACCTTTGCGCTGTCGCTGTTCAGTGCCTCGGCCAACCGCTTCCTGAATCTGGAGCTGTCGGCGCTTGAAGCCGATGGCAAGGGCAAGATCGTCTCCAGCCCGCGCGTCGTGACGGCCGACCAGGTGCGAGCGCTGATCGAGCAAGGTGAAGAACTGCCCTACCAGGTGGCCACCGCCAGCGGCGCCACCTCAATCCAGTTCCGCAAGGCCAATCTGAAGCTGGAAGTGACGCCGCAGATCACGCCCGAGGGCAATGTGATCCTCAATGTGGACGTCAACAAGGACAGCCGCGGCACCTTGACGCCACAGGGCTATGCGATCAACACCAAGCATGTGCAGACCCAGGTGCTGGTCGAGAACGGCGGCACCGTGGTGATCGGCGGCATCTTTACGTTGGATGAGCGCGAGGACATTTCTCAAGTGCCGCTGCTGGGTGATGTGCCGGTGCTGGGGCATCTGTTCCGCAACAAGTCGCGGACATCGAGCAAGACTGAGTTGCTGATATTCCTCACCCCCAAGGTCGTGAACGACCGGGTGACGGTTCGCTGATCAAAAGGGAGAAGGTCGGGCGCTTTGATTGAGCCGCATCGGCCATAGCAGGAGTTTGAGAATGAGCATGCAATTTTTTGCACGAGTCCGCCATGCCCTGTCGGTGCGCGCGGCCGGGATAGCCTTGATTGCGCTGGCCTTGAGTGCCTGTGGTGGTGGAGGTGGAAGTTCCGGTGACCCGCTCGTAGGCGGCGGCGATGGCGGCGGTACGACCGCAGGTGTTGCGGAGTTATCCATTGCTCTGGACAAGGATGTTTTGCCAAATGACGGCACGGCTGTCGTGACGGCAACTGTAACCGCGCTCGATAAGAACCGTGTCGCTGTCAAGAACGTTGCCGTCAGCTTCGCTGCAGATGCGAAAGGTGTGGTCAAACCTGCGGGCACAACGACCGACGACAAAGGTGAGATCAAAGCCGTTGTCGAGATTGGTGGCGATAAAACAAATCGCACCATCACACTGACTGCTGCTGCGGGCTCAGTGACCATGACCAAGACCATTGCTGTCGTGGACCCCGTGGTTGTGGTGCCGAAGGCGAATACTCTTACTATGGTGCTGGACAAAATCTCGGTCGGCAACTCGGGCAGCGAGACAGTGACCGCCACAGTGACTGCTGTAGGAGTTGGAGGCAATGTTGTTGCAGGGATACCTGTCACATTTTCTGTGGACAATAGTGCAACGATAGCTCCAGCAGGTACGCTGACCAATGCCAGTGGCGAGGTTTCGGCCGCTGTAAAGATTGGGGCAGATAAGGCCAATCGTCTGATCACGGTGACCGCCAAGAGCGACGTGTTGGAGTACAGCGCGAGTTTCCAGGTTGGTGGGGCTAAACTCAGCGGTACGGCGTTGCCGTTGCAACCTGTGCCTGGCTCGGCCGGCAACAAAGTCGAATACCGCTTGTTTGATGTTAACCAAGCGCCTATGCCTGGCGTAGCGATTAGTGTCTCTGCCCCCGGGCTTGTCGGCGCGAGCGGTAAGACCAATGCCAATGGCATTTACGAATACACATACACTGCGCCGATGACGCCTGGGCCAATCGATATCACCGCGCGTGCTGGTGGTGCGGAGAGTGTCCAGACCGTGACTGTGCCTTCTGGCACATCAACCGTGCCTCCTGTGACTGTGGTTGTTACGTCGGCCTCTGTTGCGGCCTCACCTGACGTTGTGCCGGTGAATGAGGCCGGTTCAGCAACGAGCAACCGGGCCGAAATTCGGGCACTCTTTTTCGGAACCGGTAACGCGCCAGTCCAGAATGTCCGGGTGCGCTTTGATCTTGATGGCGACTTGAATAGCGTGGGTGGTAGTTTGTCCTCGGGTACATCTATCGTGTACTCAGACTCCGTTGGTGCGGCGATCACAAGCTACATCTCAGGAACTCGCTCAAGCCCAACTAACGGCCTGACAATACGCGCTTGCTGGGGTCTGACGGACTTTGCGGTCAATGAATGTCCCAACGTAGCTCGAACCACACTGACAGTCGTTTCCAGTCCTATAGCAATTACCATTGGTACAAACGAGGTGATAGAAATCAGTACTGGAGGGAATACCAATGGACTGAATTACATCAAACGTTTTGTTCTGCAAGTAGTGGATGCTGCAGGCAATCCCAAGGCCGATGTACAGATCACGCCATCAATAGACTTGCTGGGGTACCTGAAGGGGCGATACACATGGGACGCTGCTACTTCGACTTGGCTTGTTGGTGTGGACAGGCTCGACACTGGTGTCCATGTGCGTGCCGGAGCCAATCAGCATGTACCCTATTGCCAGAATGAGGATGGCAAAGGCAACCCGCTGGCGCGAAATGGTGCGATTGATGTGGGAGAGGACATCAATAGCAATTTGCAGTTGGATCCCCGCAAGTCTGATGTGTCCATCGCCATGATCAATGGTGGCAAGACCGACAGCAATGGAAACGCGGTACTTAAGATTGAGTACGCCAAGAGCGTCGCAAGTTGGGTGACTTTCCGGATCCAGGCGTCTGCGCTTGGTGTGCTCAGCCCGCCCGCCGTTTATGAAGGCATCCTGCCATTTTTGGGCTCGGAGGTGAAGCAAGAGGAGGTGGCGCCTGCTTTTGTGTTCAGCCCCTATGGTGTGCGCGGAACTCTGAATGATGTCAATGGCGCAAGTTGTCTCGACAGACGTTAGAGGTAGCCGAGTGTGAGGTTGTGCGTCGCTCTTGTCGGCATGCCCGGCGGTGGCAAGTCCACCGTCGGCCGCCAACTGGCACGGCAATTGGGCGTGGCTTGTGTGGACTCCGATGCCGAGATCGAGACTCGCCTGGGTCAGAGCATCCGTAGTTTCTTCGACCAGCAAGGCGAAGAGAAGTTCAGGGATGTCGAGTCCGAGGTGATTGCGGACTTGCTGTGCAGCCCGCAAGACATGGTGCTGGCCACCGGCGGGGGTGCCGTGCTGCGTGAGGCCAACCGAGAGGTCTTGCACCGCCGCGCCACCGTGGTCTACCTCCGCTCCTCCCCCGAGGAACTCTTCCGCCGCCTGCGCCACGACACGCAGCGACCGCTGCTGCAGGTCAAGGACCCGTTGAAGAAGCTGCGCGAGCTCTATGCCCAGCGTGACCCGCTGTACCGGCGCACGGCCCATTTCGTGCTGGAGACGGGCCGGCCATCGGTACATGCCTTGGTCAATATGATCTTGATGCAACTGGAGCTGGCTGGGCTGGTGGATCCGGCTCGGGTGGCGGCGACGGTGGGCGCGGAGCGTTGCTGAACAAACAGCGTGGCGATGCACCCGTACACTCACTGCCCATGAGTAGTGATCGCTGTTCCCCCTCCACGGTTTCCATCGCGCTGGCCGAGCGCAGCTACGACATCCTGATCGGTCCGCAGCTGCTGGATGATCCCGCTACCTGGCAAGGTCTGCCGCGCGCGGCGGCGGCCCTGATCGTCAGCAACGACACGGTGGCGCCGCTCTATCTGGAGCGCCTGCGCAGCCGGCTGCAGGCCCACTACGCAAGGGTCGATGCGGTGGTCCTGCCGGACGGCGAGCAGTACAAGGACTGGGCGACGATGAATCAGATCGTCGACCACCTGCTGAGTAGCGCCTCGGATCGCAAGACCGTGCTGTTCGCGCTGGGTGGTGGCGTGGTCGGCGACATGACCGGTTTTGCGGCCGCCATCTATATGCGCGGCGTGCCTTTTGTGCAGGTGCCCACCACCTTGCTGGCCCAGGTCGACTCCTCGGTCGGCGGCAAGACCGCGATCAACCACCCGCTGGGCAAGAACATGCTCGGCGCCTTCTACCAGCCGGCCCGGGTGATTGCGGACTTGGACACACTGGACACGCTGCCGCCGCGGGAGCTGGCTGCGGGGCTGGCGGAAGTCATCAAATACGGGCCTATTGCCGACGCCGACTTCCTCGACTGGATCGAGACCAATCTGGGCGCGCTGCTGGCGCGCGACAAGGCGGCGCTGGCTTATGCGGTCAAGCGGAGCTGCGAGATCAAGGCCTGGGTCGTCGGCCAGGACGAGCGCGAGCAGGGCTTGCGCGCCATCTTGAACTTTGGCCACACCTTTGGCCATGCGATCGAGACCGGTCTGGGCTATGGCGAATGGCTGCATGGCGAGGGCGTTGGCTGCGGCATGGTGCTGGCCAGCGATCTGTCGGTGCGCTTGGGCCTGATGCCGCCGGAGTTTCTGACTCGCATGCGCCGCCTGATCGAGGCGGCCGGCCTGCCGGTGCGGGCGCCGCGTCTCGGCGTCGAGCGCTATCTCGAGCTAATGCGGGTGGACAAGAAGAGCGAGGGCGGTGAGATCCGCTTCGTGTTGATCGAAGGCCTGGGCAAGGCCGGCATGCGCGGGGCACCGGATGCGCTGGTGGCCGAGGTGCTCGAAGCCAACGCCGCCGACTGAACAATCAGTCCCGCCACGATGCCACTCGCCCGCTAC
The DNA here is from genome assembly GCA_005503085.1 of Burkholderiales bacterium C2. Lineage (GTDB taxonomy): Bacteria > Pseudomonadota > Gammaproteobacteria > Burkholderiales > Burkholderiaceae_C > Roseateles_E. Next base: position 228,629 of record SCOI01000003.1, read on the forward strand.
GCCTGTGATCCTCTGAGCAGCCGTGGTCGGCGTTTCGCCGAGCCGCCAGCCCCGACGCGCAGTGAGTATCAGCGCGACCGAGACCGCATCGTGCACAGCACTGCGTTCCGGCGCCTGGTCTACAAGACCCAGGTCTTCCTGAACCACGAGGGCGATCTGTTCCGTACCCGGCTGACGCATTCGCTGGAGGTGGCGCAGCTGGGCCGCTCGATCGCCCGCACCTTGCGGCTGGATGAGGATCTGGTCGAGGCGATCGCGCTGGCTCACGATCTGGGCCACACGCCTTTCGGCCATGCGGGCCAGGACGTGCTGGACGCATGCATGCGCGGGCACGGCGGCTTTGAACACAATCTGCAGAGCTTGCGCGTGGTCGACCAGCTGGAGCAGCGCTACCCGGCCTTCGACGGGCTCAACCTGAGCTTCGAGACCCGCGAGGGCATTCTGAAACATTGCAGCAAGCGCAATGCGCAGTTGCTGGAGGCGGCCGAGCCGGGTGGGGTGGCGGCGCGCTTTCTCTGCGGCCAGCAGCCCGGCCTCGAAGCCCAGCTCTGCAATCTGGCCGACGAGGTGGCCTACAACGCCCACGACATCGATGACGGGGTGCGCTCCGGGCTGATCGAGCTGGAGCAACTCGAAGAGGTCTCGCTGATCCAGCGCTATCTGCGCCAGGCGCTGGCCGAGTTTCCGCATCTCAAGGGCAAGCGCCTGCTGTTCGAAACCATACGCCGCATGCTGTCGGAGCAGGTCTACGACATCATCAATGCCAGCCAGGCCGCCTTGGATGCGGTGGCGCCAGCCGACGTCGATGCGGTGCGCGTGCAGCCGCCGCTGCTGTGCTTCAGCCCCGAGATGCGCGCTGCCAGCACCGAGCTCAAGCGCTTTCTCTTCGCCAAGCTCTACCGCCACCCCCAGGTGCAGGACACGCGGCTGCGCGCCGAACAGGTGCTGCGAGAGCTGTTCGAGATCTACATCAACGACAGCAGCCAGCTGCCCGCCGAGTACACGCAGACCGAGGATGCGCACCGCGCCTGCGCCGACTACATCGCCGGGATGACCGACCGCTTTGCACTGCGCGAGCACCAGCGCCTGACCGGCAAGCAGCTGTTCTGATCTTCCCCTTCATAATGGGGTCAGGTTCAATTAAAGCCCGATCCCATGGCCCGACTTCCCCGCCTGGTGCTGCCCGGCCAGCCCCACCACATCATTCAGCGCGGCAACAACCGCCAGGCCATCTTCGTCGATGACAAGGACCAGCAGCACTTCCTTGCCACCTTGCGGGAGTGTGCGCTGACCCATCAGGTTGCCATCCATGCCTATGTGCTGATGGACAACCATGTGCACTTGCTCGCCACACCGCAGCAGCTGGATGGCCTGAGCCGCATGATGCAGTCGCTGGGGCGCCGCTATGTGGGCTGGTTCAACCATCGCCATGGTCGTAGCGGCACGCTGTGGGAAGGGCGCTTCCGCGCGGCACTGATCGAGGGCGAGCGCCATCTGCTCGCCTGCGCGCGCTATATCGAGCTCAATCCGCTACGGGCCGGCATGGCGGTGGATGCGGGCGCCTACCTCTGGTCCAGCTGTGCCCACCACCTGGGGCGCCGCCGCGATCCGCTGGTCACCGAACATCCGATGTACTGGGCGCTGGGCAACACGCCTTTCGAGCGTGAGGCGGCCTATCGCGAACTGCTGGAGCAGGGCCTCAGCGAGGAAGAGGTCGCTGCACTGACGGCCTCTGCCCTGAAGGGCTGGCCGCTCGGTTCGGCAAGTTTCTTGCAAGGGCTTGCCGCACAGGTCGACCGCCCGATGGCGCCCCGAAACCGGGGGCGCCCGCGCAAGCCTGTTGATGACTCTGTCCCTAATTAATTGGCGGGATTTGTTCTGACAGGTTTTAAATTGAATCTGACCCCATTTAATCGGACTTGATGGTTTTGCTGCGGCGCAGTACGCTTCGCGCCATTGCTGATAGCGTGGAGAGAGCCATGACCAAGGCCACAGAGTTGCAACAAGCCGAGATCCGAGACCTGGCCGAACATGGCTTGTATCGCCCGTCGAACGAAAAGGACGCTTGCGGCCTCGGTTTCGTCGCCCATATCAAGGGGCTGAAGGCCCACTCCATCGTCCAGCAAGGTCTGAAGATCCTCGAGAACCTGGACCATCGCGGTGCCGTCGGCGCCGACAAGCTGATGGGCGATGGCGCCGGTATCCTGATCCAGATCCCGGACGACTACTACCGCGCCGAGATGGCCCAGCAGGGCATCACCTTGCCGCCCCCGGGCGAGTACGGCGTCGGCATGGTGTTTCTGCCCAAGGAACATGCCTCGCGCCTGGCCTGCGAGCAGGAGTTGGCCCGCGCAATCAAGGCCGAGGGCCAGGTCTTGCTGGGCTGGCGCGATGTGCCGGTGAACCGCGAGATGCCGATGTCGCCGACGGTGCGCGAGAAGGAACCCATCATCCGGCAGATCTTCATCGGCCGCGGCACCGATGTGATCGTGCCCGACGCGCTGGAGCGCAAGCTCTATGTGATCCGCAAGACCGCCTCGAGCGCGATCCAGGCGCTGAAGCTAACCCACAGCCGCGAGTACTACGTGCCCAGCATGAGCTGCCGCACCGTGATCTACAAGGGCCTGCTGCTGGCCGACCAGGTGGGCAGCTATTACAAGGACCTGGCCGACCCACGCGTGGTCTCGGCCATCGCGCTGGTGCACCAGCGCTTCTCGACCAACACCTTCCCCGAGTGGCCGCTGGCCCACCCGTACCGCATGGTCGCGCACAACGGCGAGATCAACACGGTCAAGGGCAACTTCAACTGGATGCGGGCCCGCGAGGGCGTGATGAAGTCGCCGGTGCTGGGCGACGACCTGAAGAAGCTCTACCCGATCAGCTTCGAGCACCAGTCCGACACCGCGACCTTCGACAACGCGATCGAGCTGCTGACGATGAGCGGTTATCCGCTGGCGCATGCGGCGATGATGATGATCCCGGAAGCCTGGGAACAGCACGAGCTGATGGACCCGCGCCGCCGCGCCTTCTACGAGTACCACGCCGCGATGATGGAGCCCTGGGATGGCCCGGCCGCGATGGTCTTCACCGATGGCCGTCAGGTCTGCGCCGCCCTGGACCGCAATGGCCTGCGCCCCGCCCGCTACTGGGTCACCGATGACGATCTGGTGATCCTCGCCTCCGAGTCCGGCGTGCTGCCGATTGCCGAGGGCAAGGTGGTCAAGAAGTGGCGCCTGCAGCCGGGCAAGATGTTCCTGATCGACCTGGAGCAGGGCCGCATCGTTGATGACGAGGAGCTGAAGAACCAGTACGCCAACGCGCGGCCCTACCGCCAGTGGATCGACAACGTCCGCGTCAAGCTCGACGACATCGAAGTGACCGAGGTCAAGCCCCTGGTCTTCGAGACGCCGCTGCTGGAGCGCCAACAGGCTTTCGGCTTCACGCAGGAAGACATCAAGTTCCTGATGGCGCCTATGGCCACCAACGGCGAGGAAGGCATAGGCTCAATGGGCAATGACTCGCCGCTGGCCGTGCTGTCGAGCAAGAACAAGCCGCTGTACAACTATTTCAAGCAGCTGTTCGCCCAGGTCACGAACCCGCCGATCGACCCGATCCGCGAGAACATCGTGATGAGCCTGAACAGCTTTGTCGGCCCCAAGCCCAATCTGTTGGACATCAATGCGGTGAACCCGCCGATGCGGCTGGAAGTGACCCAGCCCATCCTGGACTTCAAGGACATGGCGCGCCTGCGCGGCATCGAGTCGCACACCAACGGCAAGTTCAAGTCCTACGAGCTGGACATCACCTACCCGCTGGCCTGGGGTCATGAAGGTGTCGAGGCCCAGCTGGCCTCGCTGTGCGCTTCAGCCCAGGACGCGATCCGCAGCGGCCACAACATCCTGATCATCTCGGACCGGCACCTGAGCGCCAGCCGTGTCGCCATCCCCGCGCTGCTGGCCCTGTCCGCCGTGCACCACCATCTGGTGCGCGAGGGCTTGCGCACGACCGCCGGTCTGGTGGTCGAAACCGGCACGGCGCGCGAGGTCCATCACTTCGCCGTGCTGGCCGGTTTCGGGGCCGAGGCCGTCCACCCCTATCTGGCGCTGGAAACGCTCAGCAGCATGCATGCCGAGCTGCCCGGCAATCTGAGCGCCGACAAGGCCATCTACAACTACATCAAGGCGGTCGGCAAGGGCCTGTCGAAGATCATGTCCAAGATGGGCATCTCGACCTATATGTCCTACTGCGGTGCGCAGATCTTCGAGGCCATAGGCTTGAAGAAGGACTTCGTCGAGAAGTACTTCCGCGGCACCGCCACCCAGGTCGGCGGCATCGGCGTGTTCGAGGTGGCCGAGGAATCGATCCGTCTGCACAAGGCCGCCTTCGGCGACGACCCGGTGCTGGAAACCATGCTGGACGCCGGCGGCGAGTACGCCTGGCGCGCCCGCGGTGAAGAGCATATGTGGACGCCCGACGCGATCGCCAAGCTGCAGCACAGCGCGCGCTCCGGCAAGTTCGAGACCTACAAGGAATACGCGCAGCTGATCAACGACCAGAGCAAGCGCCACATGACGCTGCGCGGCCTGTTCGAGTTCAAGATCGATCCGAGCAAGGCGATCCCGCTGGACGAGGTGGAGCCGGCGGCCGAGATCGTCAAGCGCTTCGCGACGGGCGCGATGTCGCTGGGCTCGATCAGCACCGAGGCCCATGCGACCCTGGCCGTTGCGATGAACCGCATCGGCGGCAAGAGCAATACTGGTGAAGGCGGCGAAGATCCGGCCCGCTACCGCAACGAGCTCAAGGGCATCAAGATCACAGCCGGTACCAAGGTCAGCGATGTGATCGGCAACAAGGTCATCGCGGTCGACTACGAGCTGAAGGAAGGCGACAGCCTGCGCTCCAAGATCAAGCAGGTGGCGTCCGGCCGCTTCGGTGTCACGACCGAGTACCTGGTCAGCGCCGACCAGATCCAGATCAAGATGGCCCAGGGCGCCAAGCCTGGCGAGGGCGGCCAGCTGCCTGGTGGCAAGGTGACCGACTACATCGGCATGCTGCGCTACTCGGTGCCCGGCGTCGGCCTGATCTCGCCGCCGCCGCACCATGACATCTATTCGATCGAGGATTTGGCCCAGCTGATCCACGATCTGAAGAACGTCAACCCGCGCGCCGATGTGTCGGTCAAGCTGGTCTCCGAAGTCGGCGTCGGCACGATCGCGACCGGCGTGGCCAAGGCCAAGGCCGACCATATCGTGATCGCCGGCCATGACGGCGGCACCGGCGCCTCGCCCTGGAGCTCGATCAAGCATTGCGGCACGCCCTGGGAGCTGGGCCTGGCCGAGGCGCAGCAGACCCTGGTGCTGAACCGCCTGCGCGGCCGTGTGCGGGTGCAGGCCGATGGCCAGATGAAGACCGGCCGCGACGTCGTGATCGGTGCGCTCTTGGGCGCCGACGAGTTCGGCTTCGCGACCGCGCCGTTGGTGGCCGAGGGCTGCATCATGATGCGCAAATGCCATCTGAACACCTGCCCGGTCGGCGTGGCCACGCAGGACCCGCTGCTGCGCGCCAAGTTCACCGGCAAGCCCGAGCATGTCGTCAACTATTTTTTCTTCGTCGCCGAGGAAGCCCGCCAGATCATGGCCCAGCTGGGTCTGCGCAAGTTCGACGAGCTGATCGGCCGCAGCGACCTGCTGGACACCAAGAAAGGCATCACGCACTGGAAGGCCAAGGGCCTGGACTTCGCCCGCGTGTTCCACCGCCCGGTCATGCCGCCCGAGGTGGCCCGCATCCACAATGACACGCAGGACCACGGCCTGGATCGCGCGCTGGACGTCAAGCTGATCGAGAAGTGCCTTCCCGCCTTCGAGCGCGGCGAGAAGGTGCAGTTCATGCAGCAAGTCAGCAATGTGCGCCGCACGGTGGGCGCGATGCTGTCCGGCGAGCTGATCCGCCGCAAGCCCGAGGGCCTGCCGGACCAGACCATCTTCATCCAGATGGAGGGTACCGGCGGCCAGAGCTTCGGCGCCTTCCTCGCGCAGGGCATCACCTTCTATCTGATTGGTGACGCCAACGACTACACCGGCAAGGGCCTGTCCGGTGGTCGCGTCGTCGTGCGCCCCAGCATCGACTTCCGCGGCGACGCCACCAAGAACATCATCGTCGGCAACACCGTGCTGTATGGCGCGACCCGTGGCGAGGCCTTCTTCCGCGGCGTGGCCGGCGAGCGCTTCGCGGTGCGGCTGTCGGGCGCCTCGGCGGTGGTCGAGGGCACGGGCGACCATGGCTGCGAGTACATGACGGGCGGCACCGTTGTTGTGCTCGGCAAGACCGGCCGCAATTTCGCGGCCGGCATGAGCGGCGGCATCGCCTATGTCTATGACGAGGATGGCCAGTTCGCCGGCCGCTGCAACCCGGCCATGGTGGCACTGGACAAGGTGCTGCCGGCGGCCGAGCAGGAAGCCACACTGGAGCGCGCGGTCTGGCATCACCTGGCCGGCGCCGAGCAGCAGACCGACGAGGCCATCCTGAAGAAGATGATCGAGGATCACCACCGCTGGACCGGCAGCCAGCGCGCCCGCGACATCCTGGACCACTGGGCCGCATCGCGCGCCAAGTTCGTCAAGGTCTTCCCGCACGAGTACCGCCGTGCGCTGGGCGAGATCCATGCAGCCAAGGAGGCTGCCGACACCATTGCTCATGCCAAGGCGCCTGCCTCGGCCGCCAAGGTTTAAGAGAGAAAGCAAGTCATGGGAAAAGTCACCGGCTTCATGGAGTACGAGCGTCTGGAAGAGGGCTATGAGCCCGTCGCCACGCGCGTCAAGGGCTACAAGGAATTCGTCATCGGCCTGAATGCCGACCAGGCCAAGATCCAGAGCGCGCGCTGCATGGACTGCGGCACACCCTTCTGCAATAGCGGCTGCCCGGTCAACAACATCATTCCGGACTTCAATGACCTGGTGTATCGCGGCGATTGGAAAAACGCCATCACCGTGCTGCACTCGACCAACAACTTCCCGGAGTTCACCGGCCGCATCTGCCCCGCGCCCTGCGAGGCGGCCTGCACATTGAACGTCAACGACGATGCGGTGGGCATCAAGTCCATCGAGCACGCCATCATCGACCGCGCCTGGGAAGAGGACTGGGTCAAGCCCCAGCCGCCCAAGACCCGGACCGGCAAGACCGTGGCCGTGGTCGGCTCCGGCCCGGCCGGCCTGGCGGCGGCCCAGCAGCTGGCACGCGCCGGCCATGCGGTGACGGTGTTCGAGAAGAACGACCGCGTCGGCGGCCTGCTGCGCTACGGCATCCCCGACTTCAAGATGGAGAAGTCCCACATTGACCGCCGCGTCAAGCAGATGGAGGCCGAGGGCGTGGTGTTCCGCACCGGTGTGCTGGTGGCCGAGCTGCCGGCCGACAGCAAGATCACCAACTGGGCCAAGGAAAGCATCAGCCCGGACGAGCTGAAGAGCCAGTTCGACGCGGTGCTGCTGGCCGGCGGCGCCGAGACCTCGCGCGATCTGCCGGTGCCGGGCCGCGAGCTGGCGGGCATCCATTACGCGATGGAATTCCTGCCGCAGCAGAACAAGGTCAATGCCGGCGACAAGCTCAAGGGCCAGATCCGTGCTGACGGCAAGCATGTGATCGTGATCGGTGGCGGCGACACCGGCAGCGATTGCGTGGGCACGAGCAACCGCCACGGCGCCAAGAGCGTCACCCAGTTCGAACTGATGCCCCAGCCCCCCGAGGTCGAGGACCGCCCGCTGACCTGGCCCTACTGGCCGATCAAGCTGCGCACCTCGTCCAGCCACGAAGAAGGCTGCGAGCGCGAGTTCGCGATCGCCACCAAGGAGTTCCTGGGCGAGAAGGGCAAGGTCACCGGCGTCAAAACGGTGCGCGTCGAGTGGCAGGGCGGCAAGATGGTCGAGGTGGCCGGCTCCGAGCAGGTGCTGAAGGCCGATCTGGTTTTCCTGGCGATGGGTTTCGTCGCCCCGGTCGCGACCGTGCTGGACGCCTTCGGCGTGTCCAAGGACAACCGCGGCAACGCCAAGGCCACGGTCGATTTCACCGGCGGCTACCAGACCAATGTGCCCAAGGTCTTTGCCGCCGGCGATATGCGCCGCGGCCAGAGCCTGGTCGTCTGGGCCATCCGCGAAGGCCGCCAGGCGGCTCGGGCGGTGGATGAGTTCCTGATGGGGGAGAGCGAGTTGCCGCGCTGAAAATCAGCGGAGCGTCAAGCACCTTTAATGACAAAGGGCACACGCCGCAGCGTATGCCCTTTTTGCAATTGTTCTGGCATTCAGTTGGTCAGAGGTACCTCGCGCCAGTTCAGTGGTCGCAGCACCAAGCCCTGCGGCGGTTTCAGATCAAGCTTCGGTGTCGGCTTGGGTTCCGGGGGGGGGACATAGGCCGTGGCAGGTCTGCCTGGAATTTTGATAACAATTGGCGGCAGCAATACGCCGGTCTCGGGGTCAGAGTAGAAGGCATTGTTGCTCTTGAGCATGGTTGAGCCGGTGCCCAGATTGATCGCGTACACGCGGCTGGAGCCCTCTGGTTTGCAGGCATCGGCAACTGTAGGTGCCATTGCGGTGAACAGCACGGTGCCGTAGAAGGACGTGGAGTCCGAGGTCACGCGCCAGCCCGTGCCACCGGTACTCTTGCCGAGATCGATGTACCAGCCGACCTGGGTTTTCAGATCCAGCTTGATCTCTTTGGTCAGATCGGTCAGCTCCTTCATATTGCCGATCCTGTAGGGGAAGGGCAGCTCCGAGGGCTTGTCGCCAGACAAGCCGAACTTGCCGTTGCCGCCATCGATGATTGCGAAGTAGCGCTGGGCCTGCGCACTGCTGATGTCACTGGGGTCCAGCAGTCGGCCCGTGCCGACGGTGACGTATCGCCGGTTGCTCCCCGGCTGAACGACCACGAGCGGGCGACTGGTCACCGGAAGCGTGGCGCCCAGGGCACCGGTCAGCTCGGCTAGCTTGGTGGGCGCCGGTGGTGAATCCGTCGCGGAGCTGACATCCAGCCGCCAGAGATTGCCCAGCAGATCACCGGCATAGACTGCATCAGCCGTGCCGTCTTTGCGGTCCACCAGGAAGGGCTGGACATGGGCGAGTCCGGCAGGCTCCGCTGCTGATCCCACGCCCGTGCCGATCTTCTCCAGCAAGGCACCGGTCTTGGCGTTCAGGATGTAGAAGAAGCCCTTGTAGTCGTCGGTGGGGCTGCCGTTTTGGTTGTTGTAGCCAGAACCAATGATGACTACCCAGCCATGTTTTTTCGTCTTCACGATGGAAGGCTGCCCGAAGGTGTAGCCCAGCGCGCCGGCGTCATTGAACTCCCACAGCACCTTGGCCGCCGCGGCGGTATCACTGGTGATGGAGCCAGGGTTGGTGATGTCGAGCGCGTAGATCGACTTGCCGCCCTTGCCCAAGCCACCCACCAGAATGGTTCGCCAGTCTGTCGTCGATTTTGTGCCACCGGTGCGGCCAAAGTCGACATCGGCGGTGTGGGGCATGGCATCGACGAAGTTGTAGTGCGTGAAGTCTGGCTTGCCGACGGCCTGCAGGCCGTTGACGGTTGGTGTGCCGGTAGGCCCCGCAAACAATGCGCCAGGCACATAGGCGAACACCTCGCGGCCTCCTGTGCCGGTCGGCGAGCCTTCCACCGCGTGCAGCATGCCGTGGTTGGTGCCTGCGTAAACCATCAGCTTTCGGTCCTTGTGCAGTGCCTTGAAAGCGGCATAACCAGGGTTGCTGTCCTCTGCGTAGGTGCCATTTGGCGGCCCGACAACGACAGCCTTGGCGCCGACGATATCCCCCACCAGCACATTGCGATCACGATAGGCTTTGATGGAGTTGGCAGCCAAGGATGAGCGTTCGTGCGTGCGGTCGCCGCGCAGATAGTTCAGATAGTTCTCGCTATCATCGCCGGCCTGGTAGCTGGTATCAAGCTGCTTCAGCTGGGCCGCCGGAACGCCGGCCTTGGTGAAGGGAACACCCTTCTTGGCGCTGAGATCGTAGGTGGCGATGAAGCGATGGGTGGCCCATTTTCCACCGGCGGCCTGCGTCTCCAGCTTTGCGCTGAATTTCCAGTTCTCGCTGGAGATGGTGTTGCCCTCGGCGTCGAAGCTGGTGGAGTAAGCCCGCAAATCACCGGTCCAGGCCTTGGTGTCATAGCTGGTGGCAAAGGAATCGGTGCCATTCGCGGCCAAGACATTGGATGCCATTCCCAGCGCCGAGGAGAAGCCCCCCAGCTTGGCGGCGATGCTGGCAAAGGACTTGGTCAGGCCGCTCACCATCAAGTCCGGGCGGTCAGCCGTGAAGTAGTTGTCCGGGCGCGGCACATTCGACCCCACCGTGTCCGTGTTGGTGCGCCACCAAGATTCCGGCAGCGCGGTGGTTCGCGTCTCTGGATCAAAGCCCTCGGGCACGGTGAAGCCGCCGAACTTGGTGGCCAGGTAGAAAGGATTGGTGTTCTGATTCTTGAACCCGGTTTCCAGCACATCCAACCAATAGGTCTGGACGGATTGGCGGCCGGGAAGATCGTCCCGGATGTCCTTGGTGTTGGCGAAGTAGGCCGTGCCAGCCATCAGCGCGCCGGCATTGTTGTTGGCGATGTTCTGCTGTGTGCCCAGAGACGCGTTGGAGTTCTGCAGAGTGCCGACTTTGTTGGTGGCCGTGACAGCATTGAAGTCGACTTCGTCCACCTCGGCAGGTTTTGTGGGCTCTGAGGAGCCGGTCGCGCCGGGCAGGTTGCGGTCGGCATGGCTGTTGGTGTCGCCGATGCCCAGAATGAAGTTCTTTTGGCAGGAGTAGATCATCGGGTCATTCCACTTCGTGATGACCGGGAAACCGTCTACCCACGCTTCCTTGGTGGCTTGGCTCGCGCTGCCCATCGAAGACCAGGCTGTTACATTCCCCAGATTTTTGAAGTAGCGCACGGCCGCATAGTGCAACTCGCTCACTGGGTCATAAGTCTTGTAGCTCTTGTTGAACTGGCCGAACTTGTTCAGATAGTTCATCACACCGCTATTGCCTACCTTGGCCCCTGTTTCACCTTCGGTAGCCGTCGCGTCGCCAGCGTTCGGATTCACGAAGAGAGTGCCATCGGTCGCATTCCACTCCGGGTCGGCGTTGGCAACCGGCGAGCCGCCCGGCACCGGCCTGGTAGGCCCGACGAACTTCTGCGCTGCACGCAGTACCGCACCGTCGCGCTTGAGATCTCCATCGTTGAGATAGCCGAACGCGCTGTAGCGAATCTGGTTGGCATATTGCTGGATCAGCCCGGTAGGCTTGTAGTTGCCCGCCGGATACAGGGTGCAGTTTTTTTCCAAGTTGTCGACGCCTAGCGCCGTATCGCAGACCTTGACTCGCACCATGAGCTGGTAAACGGTGGCCGGGTTGAGCGTGTCTTTGGGGTTGTAGGCTGTGGCGGTGTTCGCGAGATTCCCGCTCGCCGTGAATCGCATCACATTGCCCAGGCCATAGGTTCTCGTGTTGAATGTGGCCCAGTTGACTGGTGTGGCCTTGGGTACGTTCGCTGCCGGGCTGATCGCGCGATCAGGGAAGTTGCCGATGCCGCCCTGGGCCGAGGCCCAGCCTTTCTCGAGAATGGTCTCCGTCGCTGTGTCCGTGGAGCGGTAGCCGCCGGTCAGGGCCCAGCGAAACGGGTCGATGGTTTGCATCGTGGCCCAGTTCATGTAGTTGCCGCTCCACTTACCGCTGCAGGTCCGTGAGGTCGCCATGCTGGCCGGAGAAAAGTAGCTTGAATCCACCTTCGTGGTGGCGTTGTACTGGTAGACGTAGTCGTAGCACTTGTTGGGGTCGAAATAGCCCAGGTAGTTGCTGTCGCTGCTGTAGGTGCTGCCTTTGTGCGCGACGCTGATCGCGGTGGGAAACTCGACCGACAGCGCCAGGGCCATGTTCCCCGGCACGCTCAGTGTCGAGAGGGAGGGCTGATCGGCCAGCTTGGTCTGCGCTGCGACCGGGCTCAGCAGCATTGACGACAATGTGGTGCCCAGCACCACACGCGAGTACATCAGCTTCTTGGGGTGGGGCATGGTGTAGCTCCTGGAAAAGTTCAGCACCTGTCCCTCAGAGGGGCAGTGGGGCCTGGAAAAAAGATTGCGTGCCGCGTGGGCCATTCACACGGATGCTGACGCGGAGCACCACCTGCGGATCAGGCGGCACTTCTGATTTGCCTTCGCTGCCGCCCGGCGGCTGGGGTGGGCTCGCGAGGGTGCAACTGTCTGGGGCCGGCGGCAGCAACGGCACGCCGGGCGCGACGGGCGCGCAGAGTTGGTCAATCACATAGCGCACGACGATGCCCTGATCAGGCACGGTAATGTCGTTGGCGCTGCTGCCCACGGCTGCAAATGCAGCGTCGGTCAACAAGGCCAGCGGCAAGCCCTGGGCATTGTTGGGCAGCATCGTGGGGCTGTAGTTGGAGGCCTGGACCGCCACAAGTCGGTTGGCCGGCACGGACAGGGCCCCCGTCTGTACATCGGCTATGGCCCGCGCCACCGCGCGTTCGGCCTGGTTGCCCAAGTCGCGCTTGAAGGCGTAATTGCCCGCGTTGGTGAGGCCGGCATTCATGGAGCGCGTCATCGCAACAGCTCCGATCAGCAGGATCACCAGAGAAATCAACGCGAAGATCAGCACCGCGCCGCGCTGGCTGCGGGCATCGCGCGAACGGAACGAGGTGGTGTGGCGTGGCTGGGGCATGGCTTTTCCGTGGGGCAGAGCAAACACGAGGCTGGGCTTACTGGGTCGCGCGGTTGTTGCGCAGCGGCACGGTCATTTCGATGATGCGCACCTGCTGGAGCTTCTCGGCCGCAGTCAGTGTTCGCTTGTACTGCAGGGCCGGCAGTGTCGGGAACAAGATCACTTCGGACGGCGAGACATCGGTGCGTGAGAGCCCGTCCCCGCGCAAAATCAGCCCGATCCGCACGGCCAGGATAGAGCGCAGGTTTTGCTGGGCCGCTGCACCGTTGCCGGACAGTGCCGCCGCCGTAAAGCCCGCTGCGGTTGGAGGCACCCATGTATTGATGACCAGATCGCCGTCAGTGTCCACGCCATACAGCGCGCGCATGTCGAGAACACCATCTGCCACCGGGATGGGCGTCGTGCCGCCATCGAGCCGGAGCAGGTCGTAGCTGAACAGTGTGGCGTTGTTGCCGACGCCCAGGAGATGAAACTGCGGGCGGCTGCCGGCCGCATTGCCGAGAGCCAGCACCTTGGCCGGCGGCGTGGTGACGCCCAGGGCTGCCAGGGCCAGGCCGCTGATATTGGCCGCCGCATAGGTACCGCCAAATGTCAGCAGACTGGTGGCTCCACCGACGAAGCCGGCGCTCACCTGCTGCAGCATGCATGCGCCCAGGGTGTCATCGACCACCAGCGCCAGATCACCGCCGTTCAGGCCGAGGGTGTTGGTCGCGTTCAGCCGGTCGGCGGCGGCGGTCGCCTGGAGCACATCATTGGAAACTTCGCCCAGACCGGCCGCGCCAATCATGAGGGCGAGCACATCAGAGCCGCCCGCTCCGGCACCGGCGTGTATCAGCACTGGAGCCAGTCGCACCTGGGTCGGTATGGCAGCAAACGGGGCAGGGAAGGCGGCCGGACTGGGCAGCAGGGTGGTGCCATTGCGCGCGACACTGAGCAGGCAGCCAAAGGTGTCGTCCCAATTCGCGGTGAAGCCGGAGCCGGCGCTGCGGAGTTGGCGGTCCAACTCATAGGACACATAGGCGCCGGACATGGAGAGGTTGTTGGCGCTGTTCAGGGCCCGCTTGTTGGATTCGAAGTTAATGGTGATTGTTGCCAAGGTCAGGGTCAGCGCCAAGCCGATCACGACCGCCACCATCAACTCGATCAGGGAAAAACCGCGTTGCCGCACAGAACATGGGTGCATGACTGGCCTCAGGGGGTGATCAGAACATCGGTGGTGTAACTATTGGTGGCGCTTGTGGCCGCATTGGGCGGGCGCCACTGCACGGTGATGCGAGCCATCTGGGCCGGCGCGACGCCTGAGATCACTACCGTGCCAACGCCATTGGGCAAGCCGCCGCTGGTCGCAGTTTCAACACGTGCCGACCAGGCTTCAGTGATTTCGCCCGGCAGATTGACGTTGTTGCGGCTCCACATCTCGGTGGCGATCTCGCTGGCCAGCAGGGCCGCGCGCTGGCGGTCCTCGGCGCTGACCGACATTTGCACCGAACGGGTTTGCAGCGACACCAGACCCAGCAGGCCAAAACTGATCAGCAGTACGGCCACCAGCACCTCGATCAGCGACATGCCGACAGCGTGGCGCCGAGGGGTTCTGAGAAGTTTTTTCATGCCGGGCACCCGTCGGGTTGGGTTGCAGACAGGGTCTTGGCCGGGTCGCACATCCGCACGCTGCCGCTCAAGGTCACAAGCACCCGCATGGGCCGGTCGTCCGCCGTGCTGGTGTTGCTGCTGATGTCGAAGCTGCTGGTGCCGGAGGCGTCCAGTGTGCAGGTTGCGCCGCCGACGTTGGGGGCGGCATTGGCCACCAGGCGTCCGGCCGAGTTGAAGCACAGCACGGTCGGCCCGGTCACGGTGACGCCGGATGACACATCCGACACGGTGCCACATTGCAAGGTTTCCGGGTTACCGCCCGCGATCTGGGGCAGGGCACGCACCACCCAGAAGCGCCCTTCGGCGTCGGCCGTGGTGGCGGGGCCGCAGTTGCTCAGGTTGGTGCGGAAATAGACCACCTGTCGATAGCGGCTCACCGCCTCGGACTGGGCCACGCGCGCGCCGAGTTGCAGCGATTCGGCCACGGTTCGTACCTTGGCATTGCGTATCCAGACCGAAAAGGACGGCACGGCCATGCCGAGCAGCAGGGCAAGCAAGGCGACAGTGATGATCAACTCCACCAGTGAGAACCCCTGGCTGCGCTTCAGCATGACTCCCCCTTTTTCATGCGCCATTTGCTGGTGCACGCGCCACCCCAGCCGGTCGGCGTGCTCGTCGTGGCGCGCACATCTTGCTGGTTGACGGTGTAGGCGAAGCCAGAGGCCTTTCCCGAACCGGTGGCGGTCAGTGTGTAGGTATCGGCAGTGACCGCGCAAGTGATGACGAAATCGCCGAACGTGCGCGACTTCGGATCGGTCGTGGCACAGGGCGTGACGAAAGTACCGACCGTCGTATAGCGGCGGTTGTCCTGGAAGTGCCGCTCCATCTGGGCGCGCATGGTGGACAAGCCGGTGTTGGCGTCCGCAAGCCTGCCCCGGGTGATGTAATCGGTGTAGGCCGGATAGGCAACAGCAGACAGGATGCCGATGATGGCCACCACGACCATCACTTCAATCAGCGTGAAGCCACGTGCTTGCAGGGCTTGTCGGTCAGGGAAACTGAGGGTCATGTTTTGCTCTCCGGCTATGTTTGTATTGTCGGTACAGGACAGCGTCCCGTTTTGCCGCTCATCGGACTTCAGCGAACACTGGTCGGATGCTGGCTTCGATTCGTGAAATGCCGCACGATTTTTGTTGCAGGGTATTGCAAGCGGACGTAAGGGGCGACCAGTGAAGCGAGGACAACGGACGTCGCGGTAGATAGTGCTTTGCGGGCGACAACTCGTGCTTTCCCCTATGATGCCGACTTTGCAAGCCGGGCCCTGGGCCCTCTTTTTGCGCCCACATGGCTCCACAACACACGGTATCGGCAGTTTCTGAGACCCCCTTAGTCGAACTCCGCGACGTCAGCTGCGGCTACGGCGACCGGATCATCCTGGAGCGTGTCAATCTGCGGGTGCCGCGTGGCAAGGTGCTGGCGCTGATCGGCACTTCGGGCGGGGGCAAGACGACGGTGCTGCGCTTGCTGGGTCGGCAGATCAAGCCGATCTCGGGCCAGGTGCTGTTTGACGGCCAGGATCTGGCGGACCTGAATCAGGATCAGCTGTACGCGGTGCGCCGGCGCATGGGCATGCTCTTCCAGTTCGGCGCGCTGTTCACCGATCTGTCGGTATTCGAGAACGTCGCTTTCCCGCTGCGCGAGCACACCCGGCTGCCCGAGGCGATGATCCGCGATCTGGTGCTGATGAAGCTCAACGCCGTGGGCCTGCGCGGCTCGCGCGATCTGATGCCCTCCGAGGTGTCAGGTGGGATGGCCCGGCGGGTGGCACTCGCGCGGGCGATCGCGCTGGACCCCGATCTGGTGCTCTACGACGAGCCCTTCGCTGGCCTGGACCCGATCTCGCTGGGCGTGGCGGCGCGGCTGATCCGCGACCTCAACGACGCGCTGGGATTGACCAGCATCATCGTGTCGCATGATCTGCATGAGACTTTTGCGATTGCGGACCAGGTGGCGATGATTGCCAACGGCCGTGTCGTGGCCCAGGGCACGCCGGACGAACTGCGGCGCAGCGAGGATCCGCTGGTGCAGCAGTTTGTCGGCGCCCAGCCCGATGGCCCGGTGCATTTCCACCAACCGGCGGTGCCGGTGGGCGAAGATTTTGGTGTCGGAGGTCGGCGATGATTTTTGCCCCCGTCGGGCGTGCCGTGCGGCTGTCGCTGGCCGATATCGGCGCCAGCTCCCGCCTGTTCTTCCTGCTGCTGGCGCGCAGCCCGCAGGCCTTGCTGCGCTTTTCGCTGGTGCGCGAGCAGGTGTTCTTCCTGGGCAACCGCTCGCTGTCCATCATCGGCGTGTCGGGCCTGTTCGTCGGCTTCGTGCTGGCCTTGCAGGGCTACTACACCTTGCAGCGTTATGGCTCGGCCGAGGCGGTGGGGCTGCTGGTGGCGCTGAGCCTGGTGCGCGAGCTGGGCCCGGTGGTGACGGCGCTGCTGTTCGCCGGCCGTGCCGGCACCTCGCTGACGGCCGAGATCGGCCTGATGAAGGCCGGCGAGCAATTGACGGCGATGGAGATGATGGCGGTGGACCCTGTCAAGCGGGTGCTGGCGCCGCGCTTCTGGGGCGGCGTGATCGCGATGCCCTTGTTGGCGGCGGTGTTCTCGGCGGTGGGCATCATCGGCGGCTGGCTGGTAGCGGTGCCGCTAATCGGCATCGATGCCGGCTCCTTCTGGTCACAGATGCAGGGCGGGGTCGATGTCTGGGCCGATGTCGGCAACGGCGTGGTCAAGAGCCTGGTGTTCGGCGTGACGGTGAGCTTTGTCGCGCTGCTGCAGGGCTATACCTGCAAGCCGACGCCCGAGGGCGTTTCCCAGGCCACCACCCGTACCGTGGTGGTCTCGTCGCTTGCGGTCTTGGCACTGGACTTTGTGCTGACGGCCATGATGTTTTCGATTTGATTCTGGAGAGATGTGCATGCAATCTCGTCGCGATGCGTGGGTGGGTTTTTTCGTGCTGCTTGGGGCCGCGGCCCTGCTGTTCCTGGCGCTGAAGGCCGGCAATCTGCTAAGCCTGAACTTCGATGAAACCTACCAGGTGACGGCTCGCTTTGACAATATCGGTGGCCTGAAGCCGCGTGCGGCCGTCAAGAGCGCCGGTGTCGTGATCGGCCGGGTCGAGTCCATCGAGTTCGATGACAAGACCTTTCAGGCCCGGGTTGTTCTGAATCTGCACAAGAATGTGGCTTTTCCAAAGGACAGTTCGGCCAAGATCCTGACCTCGGGTCTGCTGGGCGAGCAGTACATCGGCCTGGAGCCGGGTGCGGAGGAAAAAAACCTGGTTGCCGGCGACCGCATCTCGCAGACGCAGTCGGCCGTTGTGCTTGAGAACCTGATCGGCCAGTTCATCAATAACAAGGCGGCCGATATGGGCAGTGCTGCTGGAGAGAAGCAATGAACAAATCCCATGCCGGCGCGTCCTGGCGTCGGCTGGCTCTGCTGAGCATCATGGCCTTGAGCCTGGGCGGCTGCGCCAGTCTCAAAGGGCCGGGCTCCCCCGGCCAGAAGCTCGATCCGTGGGAGAACTGGAACCGCAAGGTCTTTGGCTTCAACGAGAAGATCGACGAGAACGTCCTCAAGCCCGTGGCCACCGCCTATAGCGAAGTGGTGCCGGCGCCGGCCCGCTTGGGTGTGGACAATTTCTTCGGCAATGTCGCCGATGCCTGGTCGGCGGTGAACCTGTTCCTGCAAGGGCGCCTGAAGACCGGTGTGCTGCAGACCATGCGGTTTGCGGTCAACACGACGCTGGGCTTTGGCGGCGTGCTGGACATCAGCACCGAGGTCGGACTGGAGCGCCATAGCGAGGACCTGGGCAAGACCTTCGGTCGCTGGGGCACCGGCACCGGCGCTTATATCGTCTGGCCGCTGCTGGGGCCTTCGTCGGTGCGCGACTCGTTTGCGCTTCCTTTCGACCGGCGCGCCAGCCCGGCGCTGCTGCTCGACTCCGGCAATGCGCAGTTCGGCATCACCGTTCTGCAAGCCGTCAATGCGCGCTCGAATTTCCTGCGCGCCGGTGAGATGCTGGACGGCATCGCACTGGACAAGTACACCTTTATTCGCGACGCCTACCTGACCCGGCGCGGCAGCTTCGAGGAAGATGGCGGCGACGAGTACGAGGTCATCAGCCCGGAGCCGCCGAGCGATCCTCAGGCCGGGCGTTGAATCCCTGAATCAAGAAGGACCCCCATCGATGAATGCAAACAAACGTGGCCTGATGCGCACCCTGCTGGCCCTGGGCTTTGCCGCCGTGAGCGCGCTGCCGCTGGCGGCGCGAGCGGCCGACGCCAGCGCCGCCGACACGCTGATCCGCCAGCTCTCGCTGGAGACCATCGAGGCCGTCAAGGCCGACAAGGCGATACAGGCCGGCGATGTGCAGAAGATCATCGCCCTGGTCGACGCCAAGGTGATGCCGCATATCAACTTCCAGCGCATGACGGCCTCGGCCGTGGGCCGCTTCTGGCGCCAGGCGACGCCCGAGCAGCAAAAGCGCCTGCAGGACGAGTTCAAGATCCTGCTGGTGCGCACCTATGCCGGTGCGCTGACCCAGGTCAAGGACCAGACCATCGCGTTGCGCCCGCTGCGTGCCAGCCCTGACGATACCGAGGTGGTGGTGCGCACCGAGGTGCGTGGCCGCGGCGATCCGATTCAGCTGGACTACCGGCTCGAGAAGGCCGGCAATGTCTGGCGCATCTACGACGTCAATGTGCTGGGCATCTGGCTGGCCGATCAGTATCGCAACAGCTTTGCGCAGGAGATTGGCGCCAACGGCATCGATGGCCTGATCAAGACCCTGGCCGAGCGCAACCAGAAGGCGGCGGCCGCTCCGGCCGCCAAGTCCTGAGTCGATGCCGGCCTCGATGCTGAAGCTGCCCGAGTCGGTGCGGCTTGATGAGGCGCCCCAGCTCTGGGCGCATCTGCAGGCCGGCCTGCAGGCCGAGGCGGCCCAGGTGGGCAATGCGGCGGGCAAGGCTGTGCAGCTCAATGCCGGCGAGCTGCGCCATTTCGACTCCGCCGCGCTGACCCTGCTGCTCGGCGCGGCGCGGCTCTGTACCCAGCAGGGCTTGAGCCTGCAGATCCACAATGCACCCGACAAGCTGCAGGAGCTGGCTCGGGTCTACGGGGTGACCGAGCTGCTCTGGCCGGTGGCGTCCTGACTAGGCCGCGTAGCGCTTGCTGCGCAGATTGCGCTTGATCTCCTGCAGCATGGGCCGCAGCTTCTGCCCCAGCTGCAGCGCGACGCCGGTGGTCAGGATGTCGATCGCGATCAGGTGCAGCAGCCGTGACACCATCGGGCTGTAGCGGTCGAAGTCTTCCGGGTGATCGACCGCCAGCAGGATCTGGCCCGGTGCCTGGCCCATCGCCGCGAGCGGCGAGCCGCTGGCGGTGATGATGATGGTGGTCGCGCCTTTCTTGCGCGCGATCTCGGCCGCATCCATCAGGTCGCGGCTGCGCCCCGAGTTGCTGATGATGACGGCGCAGTCGCCGGTCTGCAGCATGGTTGCGCTCATCAGCTGCACATGGCCGTCGCTGCAAGCGGCGGTGTTGACCCCCAGGCGGAAAAACTTGTGCTGGGCGTCCTGGGCCACGATGCCTGAATTGCCGACGCCGTAGAACTCGATGCGCCGGCCGTTGCGGCCCGACTCTGCCAGCGCGGTGATGGCGCGCTCGAAGGCGTGGCTGGCGGCGTCGTTGCGGTAATGCAGCAGCGCGGCCACCGCGTTGTCGACCACCTTGACGATCAGGTCGCCCGGCTTGTCGTCCTCGTCGACCGCGCGGTGCACAAAGGGCACGCCCTCGTTGACGCTGCCGGCCAGCTTGAGCTTGAAGTCGGCCAGTCCGTCATAGCCGACGCTGCGGCAAAAGCGCACCACGGTCGGCTTGCTGACATGGGCCCGGTCGGCCAGCTCGCTGACCGGCAGGCTGGCGAAGGCGCGCGCGTCGATCAGCAAAAGCTTGGCAACGCGCTGCTCGGCCGGCGGCAGCGCGGGCAGCGCCGCCTTGATTCTTTCGAGAATGCTCACTGTTCCTCAGCCCAGGTGAAACCATCGCGTGCCACCAGCGCGCTGGCCGCCGGCGGGCCCCAGGAGCCGGCCGTGTAGGTGCGGGGGCCAGCGCTGTCGCGCTTCCAGGCGTCCAGGATGGGTTCGACCCAGCGCCAGGCCTGCTCCTGCTCGTCGCTGCGCACGAACAGGTTCAGGCGACCGGCGATCGCATCCAGCAGCAGGCGCTCATAGGCGCCGACGCGGTTGGCCGCGAAGGCCTTGTCGAAGTCCAGATCCAGCGACACCGGGGTCAGGGCCTCGCCGCTGCCCTTGGTGGCCAGCAGCTGCAGCTCCAGGCCGTCCTCGGGCTGCAGCTTGATGACCAGGCGATTGGGCTGATTCGGCCCCGGGAAGATCGGATGCGGCACCTGGCGGAAATTGACGACGATTTGCGCGTCGCGCGCCGCCAGGCGCTTGCCGGTGCGCAGATAGAAGGGCACGCCGGCCCAGCGCCAGTTCTGCACCTCGGTGCGTAGCGCGACAAAGGTCTCGGTGGCGCTGTCGGCCGGTATCTTGCCCTCGTCCAGATAGGACACCACGGCCTTGCCGTCCACCGTGCCGGCGCGGTACTGGCCGCGCACCACATCACGCGCCACGCTCTCGGCGGTGAAGGGCTTCAGCGAGCGCAGCACCTTGAGCTTCTCGTCGCGGATCGCGTCGGCATCATTGGTCGACGGCGGCTCCATCGCGATCATCGTCAGCAGCTGCAGCGCATGGTTCTGGATCATGTCGCGCAGGGCGCCGGTGCCGTCATAGAACGGGCCGCGGGTGCCGACACCCAGGCTTTCGGCCAGGGTGATCTGGATATTGGCAATGCTCTCGCGGCGCCACAGCGGCTCGAAGAAGGCATTGCCGAAGCGCAGCGCCATCAGGTTCTGCACCGAGGGCTTGCCGAGATAGTGGTCGATGCGGAAGGCCTGCTCCTCGGCGAACACCGAGCGCACCACCTTGTTGATCTGCTGGGCGCTGGCCAGGTCGTGCCCCAGCGGCTTCTCCAGCACGACGCGCACCTTGGGCTGGTTCAGGCCGGCCACACCCAGCTGTTCGCAGATCTGGGTGAACAGATGCGGGCTGGTGGCCAGATAAAGCACCACGGTGTCGGCATTGCGCTCATCCAGCCAGTCCTTGAGCTTCTGGTAATGCTCGGGCTGGGACAGGTCCATGCGCCGGTAGTGAAGCAGCGCGGCGAAGCGCTCGAACTCCTCGTCGCTCGGGCGCTTCGGTCCATCGACCTCTCTGAAGCGTTCCTTGAGCCATTCGCGATAGCGCTCGTCGGGCATATCGTCACGGGCCACGGCCAGAATACGGCCACCCTCGGGCAGCTTGCCGTGGCGGAAGGCCTGGAACAGCGCCGGCATCAGCTTGCGCCATGTGAGATCGCCAGTACCGCCGAAGAAAACGAGATCGAATGACATGCGCGCTTGCTGTTGGAATGTTTTGTTGATGTAACGAAGTTACCGGATTTATGATGCACGAGTTTCTTCCGGGGGTCAATCCGTGTCGCCCTCGCGGTTCTAATAAGGGATCTGCATCACCAACGGACCTCGCTCATGAATCAGCTCGAACAACTGAAGACCTGCACCACCGTCGTCGCCGATACCGGCAACTTTTTGCAGCTGGCGCAGTTTGCGCCGCGCGACGCCACCACCAATCCCTCGCTGATCCTGAAGGCCGTGCAGTCGGCCGACTATGCCCCGCTGCTCAAGGACACGGTGGCGGCGCATCAGGGCAAGCCGCTCGACGAGATCGTCGACCAGGTGCTGGTGCGTTTCGGCCTCGAAATCCTGAAGGTGGTGCCGGGCCGGGTGTCGACCGAGGTGGATGCGCGTCTGAGCTTCGACAAGGCGGGCACTCTGGCGCGAGCCCGCCGCATCATGGCCTTGTACGAGGCTGCGGGCATTGGCCGTGAACGGGTGCTGATCAAGATCGCCTCGACCTGGGAGGGCATCCAGGCCGCCGCCGAGCTGGAGCGCGAAGGCATCCACTGCAATCTGACCCTGCTGTTCTCGTTCTGCCAGGCGGTGGCCTGCGGTGCGGCCGGCATCAAGCTGATCTCGCCCTTTGTCGGCCGCATCTACGATTGGTACAAGAAGAGCGCCGGCGCCGCCTGGGACGAGGCCGCCCAGGCCGGCGCCAACGATCCGGGCGTCAAGTCGGTGACGCAGATCTTCAACTACTACAAGAAGCACGGCATCGCCACCGAGGTGATGGGTGCGAGCTTCCGCAATATCGGCCAGATCCGCGCGCTGGCCGGCTGCGATCTGCTGACCATCAGCCCCGATTTGCTGGCGCAGTTGCAGGCCTCGGAAGAGCCGCTGGCCCGCGCGCTGGATGCAGTGGCGGCGCGTGCCGCCGACATCCCCGCCGTTTCCTTCGACGAAGCGGGCTTCCGCTTTGCCCTCAACCAGGACGCCATGGCCACCGAGAAGCTGGCCGAAGGCATCCGCCTGTTTGCCGTTGACTCGGCCAAACTGGACCAGATGATTGAAGAGAGCCGCTGATGACTTTCTCGCGTTGTGATCAAAGCCCGGCCTGGGCCGCCTTGCGCAGCCACTATGAAAAGGCCGGTCAGGCCTTTGATTTGCGCAGTGCCTTTGCCGCCGATGCCGGCCGCTTTGCGGCCTGGTCCTTCGAAGCGCCGGAGGTCTTCGCCGATCTGTCGAAGAACCGCATCGATGCGGCCACGCTGGACCTGCTCTTGCAGCTGGCGCGCGACTGCGGGCTTGAATCACAACGCGAGGCCTTGTTCAAGGGCGAACCGATCAACCATACCGAAGGCCGCGCCGTGCTGCACACGGCCCTGCGCGCGCCGGCCGGCGAGGGCTTGTTCAGCGACGAGGTGCAGGCCTCGCTGGCGCGCATGCTGGCCTTTGCCGAGAGCGTGCGCGATGTGGCCAGCAGCGGCTTTCGCGACATCGTCCATATCGGCATCGGCGGCAGCGATCTGGGTCCGGCCATGGTGGTCGGCGCGCTGAATGCCTACACCCAGGCCGGGCAGCGCCTTCACTTCGTCTCGAACGTCGACGGGCATGACCTGGCCCCGGTGCTGCGCGATCTGGATCCGGCCAAGACCCTGTTCGTGATCGCATCCAAGACCTTCACGACCCAGGAGACCCTGGCCAATGCCTTGGCCGCCAAGGCCTGGTTCCTGGGCAATGGCGGCAGTGATGTGGCGCGCCACTTCGTCGCCACCAGCAGCAATACCGAGGCGGCGGCGGCTTTCGGCATCCACACCAGCTTCGGTTTCTGGGACTGGGTCGGCGGCCGCTATTCGCTGTGGTCGGTGATCGGCCTGCCGATCGCGATCGCGATCGGTGCCGACAACTTCCGCGCGCTGCTGGCCGGCGCCCATGCGATGGACCTGCATTTCCGGCAAGCGCCGCTGGCGCGCAATCTGCCGGTGCTGCTGGGCCTGATCGACATCTGGTACCGCAATTTCCATGGCTTTGGCAGCCGCAGCGTCGCGCCCTACCACCAGGGCCTGAAGCGCCTGCCGGCCTATCTGCAGCAGCTGGAGATGGAGAGCAATGGCAAAGGCGTGGACCGCGAGGGTCAGGCCTTGCCCTATGGCACCAGCCCGGTGGTCTGGGGCGAGGCCGGCACCAATGGCCAGCATGCCTATTTCCAGATGCTGCACCAGGGCACGGATGTGATTCCGGTCGAGTTCATCGCGGTCAAGCACACCCATCATGGTCCGCATATCGGCGGCGAGCTGGCCGGGTTGCTGCAGGACCAGCACAGCAAGCTGCTGGCCAACTGCCTGGCCCAGTCGCAGGCGCTGATGCAGGGCAAGACGCTGGAGGAGGCGCTGCACGAGAAGGCGCCGACCGCCTCGAAATCGCTGGGCGCGCTGACCGTGGCGCGGCACCGCAGCTTCCCCGGCAACCGGCCCAGCACGACCTTGGTGCTGGACGAGTTGAGCCCGCGCTCGCTGGGTGCGCTGATCGCGCTTTACGAGCACCGTGTCTTCGTGAGCGGTGCGCTGTGGGGCATCAACAGCTTCGATCAGTGGGGCGTCGAGCTGGGCAAAGCCTTGTGCAACAGCCTGCTGCCGCGCTTGAGCAGCGGCGATACCGCCGGCCTGGATGCCTCCACCGCCGGCCTGCTGCAGAGGTTGCGCGCATGAATGTGGTGTTCGATTTCGGTGCTGTGCTGTTTCGTTGGCATCCAGCGAGTTTTCTGGCACGGGTGTGGCCGCAGCGCGTGGCCGATGCCGAGTCGGGCAGGGCCGTGGCGACGGAATTCTTCCAGAACTACAGCGGCGACTGGGGCGCCTTCGACCAGGGCCTGATCGACGCAGCGACAGTTATCGAGCGCGTTGCCACCCGTACCGGCTGGCCCCGTGCCGAGGTCGAGCAGGTGGTGCGCGCGGTGCCGGACGAGCTGCAACTCTTGCCAGACACGGTGGAGCTGATCAAAGATTTGAAGCAGGCCGGCCATCGGCTCTTCTATCTGTCCAATATGCCCGAGCCCTATGCCGATCATCTGGAGCGGCATTACCCGCTGCATGAATGGTTCGAGTCGGGCCTGTTCTCGGGCCGGGTCAAGCAATCAAAGCCGGGCGCCGAAATCTATCGCCTTGCGATCGAGCGTTTTGGCGTGCCGCCGGCGAGCTGCCTGTTCCTCGATGATCACCCGGCCAACATCGAGGCGGCCCAGGCGGCCGGCTGGCAGGCCTTGCAGTTCAGCGACGCGGCCGCGATGCGGCCGCAGCTGCAGGCCCTGGGCCTACTGCTCTAGGTCGCGGTCTTCCGGCGGCGGCGCCGCCTCGACGCGGAAACTCTCGCTGGCCCAGGCGCCCAGATCGATCTGGCGGCAGCGCTGGCTGCAGAAGGGGCGCCAGCTGTTGCTGGGCGCGAACACGCTATCACCGCCGCAGGTGGGGCAGCGCACGATGCGCGGCGGCTTGGTCTCATCCATCGTCATCTAGGCACACAAGGTCAATTCGAAGCTGGCGTCCTGCGGGGCCAGCTTGAGCCGGCCTTCCTCGTCCTGCCGCATCAGGCGGATATTGATCATCAGGCGGTGGCCGCTGATCTCGGGAATCAGGCCCAGGCTGGGGTCCAGCTTCATGCGCAGCAACTGATAGACGCGGCCGGCGGCCAGGCTTTGCTGGAACTGGCCGGCCTGTGCCGCGACCTTGTGCGGCGCACCCGAGTCGCGCAGCAGGCCCAGCAGCACCTGCAGGCCCTCGGCCAGCGGCATCAGCGACTGGGTCCACTGCATCAAGTCGTTGCGGCGGCGCGCCGGCAGGAATTGCTGCCAGGTGTAGTAGGCCGGCAGATCGAATTCGCAGGTGCCGCCGGGGATGCTGATGCGGCTGCGTATGCTCATCAGCCAGTCATTGGTGGTCAGCACATGGCCCGCCTTGCCGACCAGCTGGTTCAGGCCGCTGTAGGCATGGTCGATGCGTGCCACCACCTCGTTGAGCGCGTCCTCGGCGATGGCCGGATTGCCGCGGTAGCTGTTGAGCTGGGCCTTGTGGCGCTCGAGCTCCTTCAGCAGATCGGACTTCAGATCGGCGCGCGAGGCGACATCCATGATCTCGAAAATCGTCACCAGGGCGAAATGATGGTCCAGCGGCGTCTCGCGCGGGATCAGCTGTCCCAGGCGGTCGAACAGGTGTTCGAGACGCAGCATCGTGCGGATGCTTTCGTTGAACGGGTATTCGTAGAGAACCAAGGGGGCCATTCCTCGTCTGTCAGCGTGGGAGGCAAGCCGGGCGCCGAGTGCGCGCCGGTGAGCGCTATTGTTTCATACGCTGGCGACGCTGCGCCAATGAGCCGCAAGGGTCAGGACTTGCGCGCGCAAGCCGGCCAGGTCCAGACCTTCGTTGTGGATCACCGCATCGGCTGCGGCGCGCCGCTGCGCACGGCTGGTTTGCTGCCGAAGCACCGCTTCCACTGCGGCCGGCGTCCACCCCGAACGCTGTGTGACCCGCGCCACCTGACTGGCCTCGTCACAGTCAACCACCAGCACACGCAGCACCTGCGAGCGCCAGCGCCCCGACTCGACCAGCAGCGGCACATCGAACACCAGCAGATCGCTGCTCGCCGCCTCCGCCTGAGCCCGGGTCTCGGCACCTATCATCGGGTGCATGATGGCCTCAAGGCGGCGCAGCGCCTCAGGGTCGGCAAAGGCCAGCTCGCGCATATGGGCCCGGTTCAGCGCGCCCTCCGCCGTCAGGGCCTGGAGGCCGAAGGTGGCGGTGATTGCCGGCATCGCGGCCCCGCCGGCGGCCGTCAGCTGTCGTGAGATCGCATCGGTGTCGATCAGGGCGGCACCGGCCTCGCGCAAAAAGCCCGCGACCGTGCTCTTGCCGCTGCCGATGCCGCCGGTCAGGCCGATCCGCAAGGCCATCAGGCCCAGCCCAGCCAAGCCAGCACCCGCTCCGAGCCGGCAAACAGCACGACCAGGCCGCCGCCGGCGAGGAAGGGGCCGAAGGGCACATAGCGGCCTTCGCGCAGGCTGCTGCTCATCTTCATCGCGATGCCGACGATAGCTCCGATCACCGAGGCGCCCAGCACGATGGGCAGAATCATCTGCCAACCCAGCCAGGCACCCAGCGCAGCCAGCAGCTTGAAGTCGCCATAGCCCATGCCCTCTTTGCCGGTGGTCAGCTTGAACAGCCAGTAGACCGACCAGAGCGAGAGATAGCCGACCAGGGCACCGATCAGGGCCTGGTCCAGCGCAATCGTCCAGCCCAGCAGCGCGGCCAGCAGGCCGGCCCACAGCAGGGGCTGGTTCAGTGAATCGGGCAGCAAGGTGGTGTCCCAGTCGATCGCCGCCAGGGCCAGCAGGCAGGCCGCGAAAGCGCACCACATCAGGCTTACAGGCTGGGCGCCGAAACGCCAGCCGATGGCGGCGAACAGCAGGCCGGTCAACAGCTCGATGATGGGATAGCGGGCCGAGATGCGGGTCTTGCAGGCCGAGCAGCGGCCACCCAGACGCAGCCAGCCGATCAGCGGCAGGTTCTCATGCCAGGCCAGTTGATGGCCGCACTGGGGGCAGCGCGAGCGCGGTGTGGCAATGCCCAGCCTGGGCTGCTTGTCCAGATGCAGGGCCAGGTCTTGCGCGGCCGCCGCCAGCTTGTCGGCGGGCGCCTTGGGCAGGCCGGAGCGCTGCAAGTCTGGGCTGTCGGACAGCTGAGCCGCCGCATCGCCGAGCCATTGCCGCTCCAGCATCAAGGGCAGCCGATGCACCACCACATTGAGAAAGCTGCCTATGCACAGCCCCAGGATGCCGAGACCATAGGGGGACAGCAGCCATTCGATTTCTTGTGTCATGCAAGAGGTTGGTGCTTAGACGATTTGGCCGAGCTTGAAGATGGGCAGATACATCGCGACGACGATGCCGCCGATGATGGTGCCGAGGATCACGATGATGAAGGGCTCCATCAGGCTGGACAGGGCCTTGACGGCCTCGTCGACCTCGTCCTCGTAGAACTCGGCCGACTTGGCCAGCATATGGTCCAGCGAGCCGGACTCTTCGCCGATCGATGCCATCTGCAACACCATGGTCGGGAAGATGCCGGTGGCCTGCATCGAGGTGGTTAGGGCCGCGCCGGTGGAGACATCGCGCTGGATCTTCTCGGTGGCCTCGGCGAACACTGCATTGCCGGAGGCGCCGCCGACCGAGTCGAGCGCCTCGACCAGGGGCACGCCGGCCGCAAACATTGTCGACAAGGTGCGGGTCCAGCGCGCCACCGCCGACTTGTAAAGCAGATCGCCGAACACCGGGATCTTCAGCAGCAGACGGTCCATGGTGTGCTGCATCTTCACCGAGCGCTTCCAGGACTGCAGGAAGAAATAGATGCCGCCGCCCAGGCCACCAAAAATCGCCCACCAATAGCCGACAAAGAACTCCGACAGCGCGATCACCATCAGGGTCGGTGCTGGCAGGTCGGCGCCGAAGGAGGTGAACACCTCTTTGAAGGCCGGCACGACGAAGATCATGATGACGGCCACGACGACGAAGGCCACGGTCAGCACCGCGATCGGATAAGTCAGGGCCGACTTGATCTTGTTCTTCAGCGCAACGGTTTTTTCCTGGTAGATCGCCAGCCGGTCCAGCAAGGCTTCCAAAATACCGCCCGATTCACCGGCCTCGACCAGATTGCAGTACAGCGCGTCGAAGTACATCGGGTGCTTGCGGAAGGCCGAGGACAGGCTGGTGCCGGTCTCGACATCCTGGCGGATGTCGTTGAGCAAGCGGGTCAGCCGTGGGTTGGTGCTGCCGCGCGCGACGATATCGAAAGATTGCAGCAGCGGCACACCGGCCCGCATCATCGTGGCCAGTTGCCGGGTGAAGACGGCGAGGTCTTTTTGCTTGATGGACTTGCCACCACTGGCCCGGCGCTTCTTGACCTTGCTGACCAGGATGCCCTGGCGGCGCAGAGTCGCGCTGACCATGGCTTCGCCGCCGGCGCGCAGTTCACCGCGCACGGTCTTGCCGTTGCGGTCCTTGCCCTCCCATTCGAAGACAAAGTCCTTCACGCTTTTGGCTATTGCGCTGGTCGCCATGGTTTCTCCTCGTGCTGTTCGGCCGGCCGCTTTGCGAGCGGACGGCGTTTATTCATTGGTGGCGGCTAACACCTCTTCCAAGGTGGTGACACCGACGCGGACTTTCACCAGTCCCGATTGGCGCAAATCCCGCACGCCTTCCGCCTGGGCCTGGACGGCGATGTCCATCGACGTTCCCTCGGACAGGATGATGCGTTGAATCGCCTCGGTGATGGGCATCACTTGGTAAAGGCCGACTCGGCCCCGATACCCGTTGTTGCAACTGGAGCAGCCGACGGCGCGATAGGGCTTCCAGCTGCCGTCCAAGTCTTCCTCAACGAAACCTCCGCGTAGCAGGGCTTCACGCGGGTACTCGGCCGGGGCCTTGCAGTGCTCGCACAGCCGCCGCACCAGACGCTGTGCGGTGATCAGCAGCACGCTGGAGGCGATATTGAAAGGCGCCACGCCCATATTCAGCAGCCGGGTCAGCGTGGTCGGCGCGTCATTGGTGTGCAAGGTCGACATCACCATATGGCCGGTCTGCGCGGCCTTGATCGCGATATCGGCCGTCTCCAGGTCGCGGATCTCCCCGACCATGATGATGTCGGGATCCTGGCGCAAAAAGGACTTCAAGGCAGCAGCAAAAGTCAGGCCGGCCTTGTCGTTGACATTGACCTGGTTGATGCCGGGCAGGTTGATTTCGGCCGGATCTTCCACCGTCGAGATGTTGACGCCCGGCTGATTCAGAATGTTCAGGCAGGTGTAGAGCGAGACGGTCTTGCCCGAGCCGGTCGGGCCGGTGACCAGCACCATGCCATAGGGGCGCTGGATGCAGGCCATCAGCCGGTCCTTCTCGATCTTCTCGTAGCCCAGGGCCTCGATGCCCAGCTTGGCCGAAGACGAGTCGAGAATCCGGATCACGATTTTCTCGCCGAACAGGGTCGGGAGGGTGCTGATGCGGAAGTCGATCGACTTGGCGCCGAACTTGAGCTTCATCCGGCCGTCCTGCGGCACCCGGCGTTCCGCAATGTCGAGTCGAGAAATCACTTTGATGCGAGAGGACAGCTTGTCCTTGATCGCGATCGGCGGCTGGGTGATCTCTCGCAGCTCACCGTCGACCCGAAAGCGCACCCGGTAGTGGTATTCATAGGGCTCGAAGTGCAGGTCCGAGGCCCGCATATTGATCGCGTCGACCAGCATCTTCTGCAGAAAACGCACGACAGGCGCGTCTTCCACATCGGCGATGTCGGCGGCCGATTCCTGCGCTGCGCTGCTGTCTTCCTCGGCGATATCAAAATCGAAGTCGCCGCCGGCAATGGCGTCCAGCGTCTCGGCCGCCGTGGCTGCCGAGCCCTGCAGCATCTTGGTGAGCTTGTCGTACTCGACGATCACCCACTCGGGCGCCAGCTGGGTGGCGAACTTGATCCTCTCGACCACTTCCTGATCGGTCGGGTCGGCGCCGCCGATGAAGAGCCGGTTGCCGCGCCGCCCCAGCACCACGACCTGGTATTGCTGCGCCAGCTTGTTGTCGATCACATTGCTGGGCATGCGCTGAGGATCCATCGCATTGAGATCCAGCACCGGCAGGGCCAGGGCGAGCGACAGCGTATGGGCCAGATCCGTCGGCGAGACGGCATTGGCCGCCATCACCGACGAGACAAAGCTGATCTTCTTCTCGCGCGCCTGGCGCGCCAGGTCTTCGGCAGTCTTGACGGGCAGCTTGCCGGCGTGCACGAGCACGCGCGCGACGCCGGACAGCGCGGAATGAGGCGGCTCGATCAGAGTGGTGTCCACGGGCTTTGGTAGTGACGGGCAGCAGGGCGGGTCGAAAGATCCGCCATCTCAGCAGCTCATCTTCTCGCAAGGATTTCACACTGTAAACCGAGTGAAAGCCTGGAAAAGCCTGTCAGTCGTGTGCAAGCTCACGCTTCGGGGAGCGAGGCAGGCAATCTGATGCGTGCAAGCATCACCGCAGGCGCACCGTGACATGGCGCTGCTTGCGGCAATTGACTCTGTAGGAGATTTGATTTGGAAGGGGCCATCATGGCCCTCAACATCTTGGCGCGCTGGCGATGCGCGCAGCGGCGAAAAAACTGGTCGGGGTGAGAGGATTCGAACCTCCGGCCTCTACGTCCCGAACGGGTTGCCTGCCAAAAATGGGGCTTTTACGTGTTCCTCGGTAAGTATAGCGCCTAAGTGAATCAATGACTTAGCGTTGTTGGCCTGCAGTCTTCGCGCGGTTTCGCGCGCCTTCACGAAGGTGCCGTAGCCACTGTTTACCCACTGGATTTGCACCGACGCTGAGCTGTTGACGGGTCGCGGATCGCTGCGCTGAAGGACGGGTTGAGGCCAGCAGTCGCAGCCGCTGCGGCGGCCATCGCGAACGACAACCAGGCACGTCGCCTGACGCGCATGTCGCGCTTGTGTGGTCGCCGGCTCCGTGGGGCGCGGCCGCAGGATCGCCCTGGTCGGCGAGGTGCTAACTGCCACTACAGACATGCACACAGCGCTCCCCGTTCAGGGCTGTCCGTAAGTCCAGCCGCGCGCCCTGGCGCGCTCTGCCAAGGCCTGTGCCTTGGCCTTTACCTTGCTGGCCGAGCCAAGCGCCGTGTAGTCGATGACAGCGTGCGCGGGAAAGGGCTCGGGGTCCGGGCGCCAGCTCAGACCGACGCCACCGACCTCGTCCTCGCTTACCGACACGGTGCCGACCGCCTTGAATCCCATGGTCGTCGTGTAGTGGTGAAAGCTGGCTTCCGGCGTCATCAGGGCACCGTCGTACACCGAAAGCAGGCCCGAATCCTTAGGCGTTGGATTGAAGGCTTGGCTGCTTACCCGGCCTTCTTGCACCCACGACGGGTTCACTTGTCGGTGCAAAAGGTGCTGTTCGTTCGTCATGCTGTGCCGTTTTGCGCTTCGCTGTATCGCCGAACTAGGCTAACCAGAGCCTCCCATTGGTCCGCCGCCTCGAGATGCAAGGTGGCCTCTTCGACGACCTCCCCATCGGACGTGCGTGACACCAGCACTTCGGCCACGTTGGTGTTCAAGTCAAGTTCAGCGGTCAACGATGCCTCAGCTGTGCTCCACTCGAACTGCACGCCGCCTTCCGGGGTGGGGTAGGCGTAGGGCAGCGCAACCTCGTCAGGCCATGCCTCCGCCCAAGCCTTAGACAGCCAGACAAGGCCCGACGGCACCGGACGCAAGCTTTGCCCGTCCATCCAGCCATCGCGGAGCAGCGCAAGGCTCTCCAGCCGTGCAGGAACGTCGAGGGGGTCCAGCGGCTCAATGCGCGTCACCTGCTCGATGCGCTTCCGATTGTCAGACTGGTCTCGGACCATGGCGCCTTCGACCATCACCAAGGACTCGCCGTAGGCACCGAGAGCGCTATGCGCCGCGTCCCGCAGTTCGTCACTGAAATGGCCAATCACCTTCTCACCGCCGATGAGCTTGAGCGTAAAGGTCTTGTTCTCCAGGTTCAGTTCAGACATGGACCCGCGAACAGATTCTTCTGTTCTATACACTGCGGCGGACGTCAGTACGAGGGTCTTGCGCACCCGGTTGTCGTAGACGACGACATCGTTTGCAGCGGTCGCCCGCGTGAACTCGACCCGTTCGTCTTCCCGCAGGAAGCGGCCGAACTGGTCAAAGTAGGCCAGTAGCGGCTTCGGCAGCAGGTCATCGACGGACTGGCCTTTTGAGGCTGCGTCGATGGTGTCCAGGACGCGGTCTCTGGCCTTGTCGAACCACTCGGAGAATGCATCATGGACCAAGCTGCCCTGAGGTAGCGGTCGCTCCAGTACCGGAACAGCACTGCCGGACTCCACCTGCGTCAGGTGGAGGGCGAAATTCTGCGTGAACCCCCTGGGCGTCCGCTTGCGGCGGGGAAACTGCTCCAGATACAGCCACCGCGCGACTTCCGCAATAAGACCCTCGAACGCCGCCCAGTCCTTCAGGACCTCCACGGGTATCGAGTGTGCGTCGAATCGTTTGCCGACCAGGCGAGGTTTCAGGAATTCGGTGTTCACAGGCGCATCAGCCAGAAGACTCCACCAACATGCACGGGTCGTGCGGATTTGGGTGCTTCCGTAACAGTATAGTGTTTAGGCAAATCAATGACTTGGCGCTCTTGGCCTGCCGTCGTCACCCGGATTCGCGTGCCTTCACGAAGGTGCCATGGCGACTGTTTACCCACTGAATTCACGCCGACGTTGCGCTCTCGGCGGATCGCGGATCGCTGCGCTGAAGGACGGGTCGAGGCCAGCCGTCCATGCGTCGGTCAACTCGAGCGGCAGCCAGGCACGTCGCCAGGAGTGCATGTCGCTCCACTCTGGGCGCCAGCTCCGTGGGGCGCGGCCGCAGGATCGCCCTGGACGGCAAGGCGCGAGATGGCAAGCTCGAATAAAAGCACTGAACGGGCCGAGATTGCGCAACTTCTGCGGACCTTGCCGAAATCATGATGCTCGAAGCGAGCCTATACGGTGGATCAGCAACCTGTTGTCAAACCCAGATGGACCACCACGCTCCTTTCATCCCGCTCGCCAAAGAGGATGTCGCCAACCTCTTCGGCGTGACCACCCGCACCATCGAAAACTGGATTGAGGACGAAGGCATGCCGGCGCCGGCGTGCATCGGCAACAGGGTCTTCTGGCATCCCGATGTGTTTTACGCTTGGCTCGACCGGCGCCTGCGCATCCCGAAGGCTGACACGCGCAGTGCGCCCCCTGTCGACATCAAGCCCAAGCAGCGACCCGCAGCTGGTGCAGCACACGGCCAGTTGCGTCTCCAGAACGCCAAACGACTTGCGGCAATCGAGGCGGGGACTGGGTCTTGAGCGCACGCAGGGCTGCGCCAGCTCTGCGTTGCCTGTTTTTGCAGCACGCGGCCTCGGCCGCGTCCTTGGCTGAGCGCGCTCACCGGCGCGCCGATCTTGGCGCAGGCAACCGGCCCTGAAGGAACCTCGACGGCTGCCGCTGGATGGATGGCCAGGCCCCAAACGCCTGGAAGGCGCGCGACGAGTCGCGCGGTTTGGGTCCCTGGCGGCGGCATCTTCGGCCGTCCCAAACCAAGAGGCTGAAACCAGCCTCTGCGGGTTGTGCGGGTTTGGCCTGCCTTGTACTCCTTTACACTGGCTTCTCCCCCCTTGCTCCCGTCTTTTTGCCATGAACACCGCGACCGACAGCGTCATGACCGTGAAGGAAGTCGCCGACTACCTGCGCGTGAACCAGCGCACCGTCTACCGGCTGGCCGTAGACCGCAAGTTGCCTGGATTCAAGGTGGGAACGACCTGGCGCTTCAAGCGGGCGGACATTGACCGTTGGATCGACGCTCAGGCGGCCTCTAGCCTGCCTGAGCAGGGTTCAGGGATCAGCTAGGGGGCTGACAACAGGAGGGAGAGTTCATGAAGCTGGTGCAAAACAGCGGCTCAGACCGCGTGATCGACATGCTGCTGCCGCACTTGGTGTCAGGCAGCAGGCTGGGCTGTGTCACGCCCTCGTTTTCGCTGCATGCCTTCGCAGAGCTTCGCGAAGCCTTGAATGGGCTGGGGCAGGTGCAACTCGTCCTGCCTGCCGACAACGACCAGTTGGAGCTGCTTGGCGGGGATGGTGACCGTGCGCAGCGGAATCGCCTGCAAGCTCGATGGCTGGCGAACCAGTGCGCCCAATGGCTGATGCAGAAGGCAGAGGTGCGCCGCGCGCACGGTCGAGTGCCACAAGGCGCTGCGGTGCTTACGGGCGCCAGCGATGAACCTGCTCAAGTGGTTTTGGGGTCGTTCGCTCTCAGCTCTGAAGGACTGGGCCTGGCTCCAGGCAACCCCCTGAACCTGATCCAGGCCTCGGAGTCGCCAGATGAGGCTCGAACGCTGGCGCGTTGGTTCGACCAGCAATGGAACGCGCTGCGGCACCAGCCTGATGGTGCGCAGAGCCTTGTCGACGCCCTCAAGGGCATGGCAGCACATCGTGCGCCCTTCGAGGTGTACGCGCTGATCCTGCACCACCTGCTCGGCAGTCGCGACGAGGCGCTGGACGAGGACCGCATCGTCAAGGCGGCCACCGGCATCCGAAACACCGTCATCTGGAAGAAGCTCTTCAAGTTCCAGCGCGACGGCGTCGTGGGTGCAATCGACAAGTTGGCCCGTTTCGGTGGTTGCATCATTGCTGACAGCGTGGGCTTGGGTAAGACCTTTGAGGCGCTAGCCATCATCAAGTACCACGAGCTGCGGAACGACCGGGTTCTGGTGCTGGCGCCCAAACGCCTGCGGGACAACTGGACGCTCTACAAGGCCAACGACCGCCGCAACATCCTGGCCGCCGACCGACTCAACTACGACGTCCTGAACCACACGGACCTATCGCGGGACGGAGGACAGTCCGGCGACATCGACCTGGCTCACGTGAATTGGGGCAACTACGACCTGGTTGTCATCGACGAGTCGCACAATTTCCGCAACAAGAAGTCCCCCAAGCAAGGTTCGGAAACCCGCTACCACCGGCTGATGCGCAAGATCATCCGCGAGGGTGTCAAGACGCGGGTGCTGATGCTCTCGGCCACGCCGGTCAACAACCGTCTGTCCGACCTGCGCAACCAGATCGCCTTCGCCACAGAGGGTGACGACGCCGCCCTGCAAGACCACGGCATTGCCAGCATCGAGCAGACCACCCGCAAGGCCCAGATTCAGTTCAACCGCTGGTTGGAATTGCCCGAGGAAGAGCGTGTTCCCGGCCGCCTGGTCGAGATGCTGGGCTTCGACTACTTCACCCTGCTGGACCATCTGACCATTGCGCGGTCTCGCCGGCACATCGAACGCTACTACGGCACTGAGGAGACGGGTCGCTTCCCGGAGCGTCGCGCGCCCATCAACATCAAGGCTGACGTCGACACCGCAGGTCAGTTCCGGGCCATTCGCGACATCAACCTCGAGATTCGACGACTCAACCTGGCCTCCTATGCGCCGATGCGCTATGTCCTGCCCCACAAGGCGCAGGCCTATGACGCCAAGTACAGCACCGAAATCCGCGGCGGCGAGAGCATCTTCCGGCAGGCTGACCGTGAAGAGAGCCTGATCCACCTGCTGCGCGTCAACGTGCTGAAGCGCATGGAGAGCGCGGTTTCCTCCTTTGCACTGACCATCCAGCGCCAGCTCAAGGACGTGGAAACCACGCTGGCCCGTATCGACGGGCATGCGGCAGATGCCGACGAGATTGAAGAGTTGGACATCGCCGATGTCGACATCGACGACCCGGCCTTCGAGCAATTGCTGGTCGGCCGCAAGGTCAAGGTGCTGCTCAGCGACGTGGACCTGCACCGCTGGAAGCAGGACCTCATCGAGGACCGCAACCGGCTGGACAACCTGCTCCAGGCTGCCCAACAGGTGGACGCGGCCCGCGACGCCAAGCTGGCCAAGCTGCGCGAAGTGATTGAGCGCAAATGCCGCGAGCCCATCAACGTGGTGGGGGGCAAGGCTAACCGCAAGATCATCGTCTTCACCGCGTTCTCCGACACGGCGCAGTACCTCTACGCCCAGTTGGCACCGTGGGCCAAGGAGAAGCTGGGGCTTGAGTCCGGACTGATAACCGGCTCTGCGGGCATTCAGTCCACACTTCCCGGCCTGCGCAAGAGCATGAGCAGCGTGCTATCTGCCTTCGCGCCTCGCGCCAAGGAACGCCCGGCCGAGCTCGCTGAAGAAGGCGAAATCGACCTGCTGATTGCCACCGATTGCATCAGCGAAGGTCAGAACCTGCAGGACTGCGACTGGCTCGTCAACTACGACATCCACTGGAACCCGGTCCGCATCATTCAGCGCTTCGGGCGCGTAGACCGTATTGGCTCGCCGAACCAGAGCGTTCAGCTGGTCAACTTCTGGCCCAACATGGAGCTGGAGGAGTACATCGGCCTGGAGCAGCGTGTCAGCGGCCGCATGGTCCTGCTGGACGTGTCGGCCACAGGCGAAGAGAACCTGATCGAGCAGCAGTCGGGCAACCCGATGAACGACCTGGAGTACCGGCGGAAGCAGCTGCTGAAGCTGCAGGACACGGTCATCGACATCGAAGACCTGTCCAGTGGTGTCTCCATCACCGACCTGACGCTGACCGACTTCCGCATCGACCTGGCCGAGTTCCTGAAGGAGCACCCCGGCGTGCTGGAAGAGGCACCCCTCGGCACTTATGCCGTCACTTCCACCATCGACGCCGACATCCCGCCCGGCATCGTCTTCTGCCTGCGGGCCGAGGGCGCGGCTGCGGCCAAAGGTGCGGCGTCGGACTACCCGCTGGCGCCGATCTACCTCGTGCACGTGGGCGACGATGGTGCCGTCCTGCTGCCTTATCCGCAGGCCAAGCGCGTCATGGACCGGCTCAAGCGCGTGGCGCTCGGCCGTGAGCTGCCGGACGAGGGTGCGTGTGCCCGCTTCGACCGGCAGACCCGCCAAGGCGAGGACATGCGCCATGGGCAGAAGCTGTTGGCGGCGGCCATTGCCTCGGTCGTTGGCAAGGCTGAAGAGCGTGCTGTGGCCAGCTTGTTCGCGCCGGGCGGCACGCATGCCATGAAGGGCGAGTTCGCGGGGGCCAACGACTTCGAGGTGCTGGCTTTCATGGTCATCCTGCCCGGCAGCACCCAGCCCGCAGGGAGCGGCGCGTGAGTGACGCCGTGCGCACGCTGCACGATGCCATCGTGGCGTCCCTGGCCCTGCCGCCGAGCTGCAGGGTGGACCAGCGCGTGCCCAAGAAGATGCTGGCGGAGCACGGAGGTGCCACCGCGGCCGACCGCCGCCTGCTGACGGACGGCATCGAAGAGGCCCACTGGCTAGCCGCCATCAAGCCTGCGACGACTGCCATTCCGACGTGGCGGGACGAGGTGCGAGAGTATCTGGAGCTTGCCGTGCTGAGCATGGCGGTGCGTTCCACCCACGCGCAACCGGCTCAGTTGCAGCGCCTGGCCGAGCTTGTGCATCGGGCCGTGCCCTACCCGGTGCTGCTGATCGTGAGCACGCCGGATATGGTGGCCATGAGCCTCTCGCACAAGCGCACGGCCCAGAACGAGGCGGGGCGAGTGGTCTTGGACGGCGATGTCGTGAGCTTTGAGTTCAGCGACGAGGTGCCGGACGGGCTGTTGGAGGCCTTGGCGCTTGGGCAGCAGCCTCAGCAAGACCTGAAGGCGCTTTACCAAGGCTGGATGGACACCCTGTTGGCCGCCCAGGTGGCGCGAGTGACAGGGCACTTCAGTACGGACCCCACACCCGACCAGGCCGCCATGCGGCGGATCGCCTTGACCGAACACCAGCGACTACAGGCGGAGGCCGCCCGCTTGCGGGCCCTGGCTGGCAAAGAAAGCCAGATCGCCAAGCGCGTGGACCAGAACCTGGCCTTGCAGCGGCTGCAGGCCGAGCTGGCTGCGGTGCGCGCACGGCTCTAATGACACAACAAGAACAGACAAATTCATGAGGAACTCGAACATGCAGAAGATAACCGCCGGCGCGCCTGAGACGCAGTCCGCCGACCTGGTGGCCGGCAACATCGCGCAGCTCAAGGCGCTGTTTCCTGAGCTGGTCACCGAAGGTGCGAAGGGCGCATCCGTCAACCTGGACGTGCTCAAGGCGCTGGTGGGCGATGCCACTGTGACGGACGCTGAGGAGAAGTACGGCCTGAATTGGCACGGCAAGCGCCGTGCGCGTCAGTTGGCATTGGCGCCCAGCACCGGCACGCTGCGCCCTTGCCCCGAGGAGAGCGTGAATTGGGACACCACCCAGAACCTGATGATCGAGGGAGACAACCTAGAGGTGCTCAAGCTGCTTCAGAAAAGCTACGCCGGTAAGGTCAAACTCATCTACATCGACCCGCCGTACAACACGGGCAAGGATTTTGTGTACCCGGATAACTTCCAGGACAGTATCAAAAACTATCTGGAAATGACGGGCCAGATCGAAGGCGGGGCGAAGATTTCAACCAACACGGAGGCGGGCGGCCGCTTTCACACGGACTGGTTGAACATGATGTATCCCCGACTGCGCCTAGCGCGCAATCTGCTTTGCGAGGACGGGGTTCTTTTCGTGAGCATTGATGACCGCGAAGTCGAAAACGTCAAGAAACTCGGCTTAGAAATATTTGGTGAGGAATGTTTTGTTGCAGTCCTCTCGGTACTCGTGAATCCGCGGGGAAGGCACCTGGACAAGTTCTTTGCTCAAACGCACGACAATATTGTTGTTTTTGCCAAAAACGTTGATGTTGAAGGTGCCATCACTGGCATGGCGAAGGAAGGCGCCATGCTGGAAGAGTATGACAAGGAGGACGCGAGGGGGAAGTACAGGGAAATCGGTCTTCGCAACCGGAACCAAGCGTTCAATCCAGTAACACGCCCGACGCTTTACTTTCCGCTGTATGTGAACCCCGAAACCGGTCAAATTAGCCTGGAGAGGGATGCCCAGCATTCGGAGGAGGTATGGCCAGATACGCCAGACGGTGTGAAGACCTGCTGGACCTGGAGCACCAAGAAGATTGCCTCTGACGGTAGCTTGCTGACGGCAGCTAAGGTTTCGGATGGCAGTTGGAGAGTCTTCAGGAAGGACTATCTGGCCGGCGAAGCCGGAGAAGTTGCGACGACCCTTGCCAAGTCGATCTGGCTGGACAAGGAATTCAACAACGACTATGGCCGCAAATCAGTGAAAGACCTGTTCGGGGCGGCTGTTATGGATTTTCCGAAATCACCTCTCTTGCTGCAGCGAATTGTTGATATTGCCACTCGGCCATCGGACATCGTCGTCGACTTCTTTGCTGGTTCGGGTACTACCGGACATGCGGTGATGCAGCAGAATGCCGAGGACGGAGGCCGGCGGCGGTATATCCTCGTGCAACTCCCGGAGCCTCTTTCTACCGCGAACAAAGAGCAGTCGACTGCGGCCGAGTTTTGCCAGAAAATCGGCAAACCAATGACGATTGCGGAGCTCACGAAGGAACGGCTTCGGCGTGCCGGCAAAAAAATCATGGAAACGGCGGTCGATGCTGGCCTTGACGTGGGTTTTCGCGCGTTAAAGCTTGATGATTCGAACATTCGCGCGTGGAATGGGCAGACTCCAGAAGTCGCCCAGGCGTTGCTAGAGCACCAAGACAATATCCTCCAGGGCCGTACCGAACAAGACCTACTCTACGAACTGCTTCTCAAACTTGGCCTGGACCTCTGCGTCCCTATCCAGCAGCAGGTGATCGCCAGCAAGTCCGTCCACGCGGTGGGCGCCGGCGTGCTGCTGGCCTGCCTGGCCGAAAGCATCACTGCCGCCGAGGTGGAAAAGCTGGCCGAGGGCATCGTCCAGTGGCACCGGCAACTCGCGCCGGCCGGCGAGACCACCTGCGTGTTCCGCGACAGCGCCTTCGCCGACGACGTGGCCAAGACCAATATGGCGGCCATCCTGCAGCAGCACGGCATCCAGAACGTGCGGAGCCTCTGACCATGGCCGTACCTGACCACCCGAAGCTGTACCACATCTGTCATGTGGACAAGCTGCCATCCATCATCGGCAGCGATGGCCTACTGTCTGACGCCGAGGTGGCCCGGATTCAGGCGCCCGGAACGGTCATCGGCATGAACCACATCAAGCAGCGCCGACTGGCGGAACTGCAACTGGCCAGCCATCCTGGCTTGTTCGTCGGCCAGTGCGTGCCGTTTTACTTCTGCCCGCGCTCGGTGATGCTCTACCTGATCCATATGCGGAACGCCGACCTAGCCTACAAGGGCGGACAGGGGCCCATCGTGCACCTGGAAGCCGACTTGAATGCGACGGTGGCTTGGGCCAACAACGAGGGGCTGCGGTGGGCCTTCACTTTGTCTAACGCCGGGGCGTACTACTTCGAAGATCGTGCCGATCTGAGCAGGCTGGACGAGGTGAAGTGGGAGGCTGTCGCCGCTCGCAGTTGGAGCGCTCACAAGGAAGGCAAGCAGGCCGAGTTCCTGCTGGAGGGGCGCTTCCCCTGGCATTTGATCGAACGCATTGGGGTGCTGTCGCAGCCCATTGCCAACCAGGTTGCGCATGCGCTGCCCGTTGGAGGCCACAGGCCCACGGTGGAGTTCATGCCTGCCTGGTACTACTGAATCGGAGATTAACCATGATCGAACTCACCAGTGGTGACATCCTGAAGGACGACTCGGATGCCATCGTGAACACGGTGAACTGTGTCGGCATCATGGGCCGCGGCATTGCGCTGCAGTTCAAGAACGCCTGGCCGGAGAACTTCAAGGCCTACAAGGCGGCCTGCGACCGCGAGGAGGTACAGCCGGGCCGCATGTTCATCTACGACACGGAGCAACTGGCCGCCCCGCGCTACATCATCAACTTCCCGACCAAGCGCCACTGGAAGGGCAAGAGCCGCATGCAGGACATCGACGCCGGCCT
Organism: Burkholderiales bacterium C2; assembly: GCA_005503085.1. Classification (GTDB taxonomy): domain Bacteria; phylum Pseudomonadota; class Gammaproteobacteria; order Burkholderiales; family Burkholderiaceae_C; genus Roseateles_E. The sequence goes on from SCOI01000003.1 coordinate 269,897, forward strand.
GGAGGCGCTGGTGCGCGACGTTGCGCGCCTGGGCATCCGCTCGATAGCCATCCCGCCGCTGGGCAGTGGCCTGGGCGGGCTGGAGTGGGACGATGTGCGCCCGCGCATCGAGGCCGCCATGCAGGCGCTGCCCGATGTGCGTGTCCGCCTCTACGAGCCCAAGGGCGCCCCGCAGGCGGACAAGATGCAGCACAGCCGCGAGGTGCCGCGCATGACGGCCGGCCGGGCGGCGCTTGTCGAGCTGATGAACCGCTATGTGCAAGGTCTGCTCGACCCGGCCATTTCGCTGCTGGAAGTGCACAAGCTGATGTACTTCATGCAGGAGGCGGGTGAGCCGCTGCGCCTCAGCTACGTGAAGGCACCGTATGGCCCGTACGCGGAGAACCTTCGGCATGTGCTGCAGAAGATCGAGGGGCACATGGTGGCGGGGTACGCCGACGGTGGCGACGACCCCACCAAGCCATTGACCGTGGTGCCCGGAGCCATTGAGGAGGCCGGGGCCTTCCTGGGTGAGCATGTGGATACCCGCGCGCGTTTCGACCGCGTCGGTGATCTGGTTGAGGGCTTCGAGACGCCGTTCGGGCTTGAGCTTCTGGCGACCGTGCACTGGGTGGCTTCCCACACGGTCGCAGGTGGGGGCGTTGAAGACGTTGTCCGGGAGACGCATGCCTGGAACGACCGGAAGAAGCAGTTCACCCCGCGGCAGATCGGTATTGCATTGAACGTGCTCGATGCCAAGGGCTGGCTTCCTGCCGCAGAACAGGTGGGTGCATGAAGCTGCATTTCGAGCCCGACCTGGACTACCAGCAGCAGGCCATCGAGTCGGTCTGCGACTTGTTCCGAGGCCAGGAGGTCTGCCGGACGGAGTTCACCGTCACGATGCGCCTGCCTGAGCAACAGCTCACACTGGGTGTAGCCGAAACCGACCTGGGCGTGGGCAACCGCCTGACCCTGCTCGATGACCAGTTGCTGAAGAATCTGCAGGACGTTCAGCTGCGCAACGGCCTGGCGCCAGCCGGCACGCTGGCCTCTGGCGATTTCACTGTTGAGATGGAGACTGGCACAGGGAAGACCTATGTCTACCTCCGCACGATCTTCGAGCTGAACAAGCGCTACGGCTTTACCAAGTTCGTCATCGTCGTGCCCTCGGTGGCCATCAAGGAGGGGGTCTACAAGTCGCTGCAGATCACCGAGGAGCACTTCAAGGCCCTTTACGCCGGCGTGCCGGTGGACTTCTTCCTGTACGACTCGGCCAAGCTGGGGCAGGTGCGCAACTTCGCCACCAGCTCGGCCATCCAGGTGATGGTGGTCACTGTGGGCGCCATCAACAAGAAGGACGTCAACAACCTCTACAAGGACAGCGAGAAGACCGGTGGCGAGAAGCCCATCGACCTGATCCGGGCCACGCATCCCATCCTGATCGTCGACGAACCGCAGAGCGTGGACGGCGGCCTCAGCGGCGCGGGAAAGACCGCGCTGGACGCCATGAACCCGCTGTGCACCCTGCGCTACTCGGCCACCCATGCCGACAAGCACCACATGGTGTTCCGCCTGGACGCGGTGGACGCCTACGAACGTAAGCTGGTCAAGCAGATCGAGGTGGCCGCAGCCACCGTGGAGGATGCCTTCAACAGGCCTTACGTGCGGCTGGTGGGTGTCACCAACAAGCGTGGGCGCATCAGCGCGCAGCTGGAGCTGCATGTACAGACGGCCACCGGCCCGAAGCCGGAAGTGAAGGACGTGTACGACGGGAACAACTTGGATGAGGTGACCAAGCGCGCCATCTACGAAGGCATTACGGTGCGCGAAATCAACACAGCCAAGGGCGCAGAGTTCGTCGAGCTGAGGTTCCCAGGCGGCGAGGACTACCTCAGCATCGGGAAGGCGCACGGCGCCGTGGATGAACTGGCCGTACAACGGCAGATGATCCGCCGCACGATCCGCGAGCACCTTGAGAAGGAGAAGCTGCTGCGGCCCAAAGGCATCAAGGTGCTGTCGCTGTTCTTCATCGACTCGGTGGAGCGCTACCGCAAACTCGATGCTCAGGGCCAGGCTGTGAAGGGCGACTACGCCCGCATCTTCGAGGAGGAGTACCGCAGTGCGGCCAAGCTTCCTAGCTTCCAGAGCCTGTTCGCCGAGGTGGACCTCACCACGGCGGCCGAGGAAGTCCACGACGGCTATTTCTCCATCGACAAGAAGGGCGGCTGGACGGAGACGGCGGACAACAACGCCGCTGGTCGCGAGAACGCCGAACGGGCCTACAACCTCATCATGAAGGAGAAGGAGCGGCTTTTGGACTTCGCAACGCCGCTGAAGTTCATCTTCTCCCACTCGGCCCTCAAAGAAGGCTGGGACAACCCCAACGTGTTCCAGATTTGCGCCCTGCGCGAGATGGGCTCCGAGCGTGAACGGCGCCAGACCATCGGCCGCGGCCTGCGCCTGTGCGTGAACCAGGCCGGGGAGCGGGTGCGCGGCTTCGACGTCAACCGCCTGACCGTCGTCGCGACCGAGTCGTACGAGGACTTCGCGGAGAACCTGCAGAAGGAAATCGAGGCCGACACGGGCATCCGCTTCGGCATCGTCGAGCCACATCAGTTCGCCGGCATTCCGGTGGCCGGCGCTGACGGGCAGGTGACGGCCCTCGGGGTGGAGCAGTCCAAGCTGTTGTGGGAACACTTGAAGGCTGCTGGCCACATCGACGCCAAGGGCAAGGTGCAGGACTCGCTCAAGCAAGCGCTGAAGGACGGCACGCTCGCATTGCCCGATGCATTCGCCGCACAGCGAACGCAGGTGCTGGAGCTGCTGCGAAAGGTGAGCGGTCGCCTGGACGTGAAGAACGCGGACGAGCGCAAGGCGGTGGCGCTGCGCAAGGGCGCAGATGGCAAGGCGATCACGCTGGGCGAGGAGTTCAAGGCCTTGTGGGACCGCATCAAGCACAAGACCACCTACCGGGTTCAGTTCGACAACGCGAAGCTGCTTCAAGACTGCACGAAGGCGTTGCGCGATGCGCCGCCGATCCCCAAGGCGCGCCTGCAATGGCGCAAGGCCGACATCGCCATCGGCAAGGCAGGAGTCGAGACCAAGGAGCAGAAGAACGGCGCTTACACCGTCGGGCTGGACGAGGCCGGCATCGAGCTGCCAGACCTGTTGACGGACCTGCAGGACCGCACGCAACTGACGCGCCGCAGCCTGGTCACCATCCTGACCGAGTCGGGGCGCTTGGATGACTTCCGCCGTAATCCGCAGCAGTTCATCGAGCAGACGGCCGAGCAGATCAACCGCTGCAAGCGCCTCGCGCTGGTCGACGGCATCAAGTACCAGAAGCTGGGTGACCAGCAGGTCTACGCCCAGGAGCTGTTCGAGCAGCAGGAGCTGACTGGTTACTTGAAGAGCATGCTGCAAGACACGGCCAAGTCCATCCACGAGCATGTGATCTACGACTCCGCCACCGAGCGCGACTTCGCCCAGGCGCTGGAGTTCAATCAGGACGTGCTCCTCTACGCGAAGCTGCCCAGTTGGTTCAAGGTGCCGACGCCCCTTGGCAACTACAACCCAGACTGGGCGGTGTTGCTGCAGAAGGATGGCGTGCAGCGTCTGTACTTCGTGGTGGAAACCAAGAGCAGCCTGTTTGCTGACGATCTACGCGACAAGGAGTGGGGCAAGATCGAATGCGGACGGGCGCACTTCGCGGCACTTGCGACCGGCGAGAACCCGGCGCGCTACTTGGTGGCGAGGTCCTTCGATGATGTGCTGCAGACGGTCAACTGACCGTCTGCCCTGGTCTGGTCGGTGGGTAAAAGGGCGGCGTCTCGAGAGAGTGGGACGCCGCCAAGCTGCAAGGTCAGGTGTGAGCAGGAGGACTGGGCGCTCACAGTTCTGCATAGCGCGGAGCGCCAATATCTGGTCCTGGCGGAGAACACGCCGTGCGGGCGTGCATTTCCGGCGAGGCTGTCAGTACCACTCAAGGCACATTGACTGACTGTCCTTGCCCAGACTGTCCCATGAGCGGTTGCTCTGGGTTTCTTGAAACTATGCCGTCCCCTTTGCTCAGTACCCTGACTCCTTTCGTGGCCCGCTTCGACCGGGCTACCGTGCTTGCTCCCGGGCTGTTCGTCAGTCTTGATAAGCGAAAGCCTCGAGCGCCCGGGGAGGGCTCGGCGCTGCAGGTCACCTTCGTTTTCCAGAAGCTGAAGCGAACCGTGAGTTTTGACGGTCCTGAACAGCTCGGTGTCAGCGACCTGCGCGTTCTGCAGGGGCTGATGTCCATGGCTACGGCCGCCGGCTTGGGGCGCCTTGCTGCTGGAACTGCAGGCTCGGCAGTGCTGGCCGGTGGCTGGCAGCAGTTGGTGCGAGCATGTGGTGTCCATTCAAAGGATGGTAAGACTATTGAACCGCGGTCAACCAGCGGCCGCCGCAGTGAGCAGTTGCAGAAGTCGTTGCAGCGGTTGGCCGGCGTGCGCGTAACCGCCAGCGACCGAGCCGACGGAGGCGAGCCGCTGGTGAGCACTGACCCATCCTGCGATACCAGGGACGGATTTCGAGTTAGGTTTTGCGCTGAACTGATGGGTGCGCTGGGGGCGGGTTCCAACGGCAAGCAGTACCTGACGGTCGACATGGTGGAGGCGAGGAACCTGCGGACAGATGCGGCTCGCCTGCTCCACTTCCGGCTTGCCAACGTGAATGCAGGTACCTCGCGCGAGTTCACTCAGGCCGAGATGGAGCACATGATCTGGGGAGCCGACGAGGCGGATACAGATGCGATTCGCAAACATCGGCGCCGGCTGCTCGCGCAAGCAGTGGCTGCTGTCGGTGCCCTGGAGGGCTGGAGTGTTCAGGCTGTCCAGGGCGTGAAGGGGGCATGGGTCTGGCGAGTGTCTCGACCAAAGCCGCGGGGCGCTTCTGAGAAGCGCAAGACCTGAGTGCTGCAGTATGAGACCTGTGGTCCACCAGGTCGCGAGCCGTAGGCTCGCGATGGGCTTCTGCGCTTCAGCTTGCTTCCGCACCCGAGGGTGGGCTTCGTGGCGGCTCTTCGCGTTGAGTCTTCCATAGGTGGGGGGAAGGCAATAGCCCTTAGGGTTTAGGGCTCCGATTCTTCAAAAACTCCAGCATCCATAGCACCATATTCCGAAAATGGATTGTGAAAGTGCTCAAATGGATTGTAAAAGTGCTTGTACTGGGTGTGATAGTGCTTTGTGTGGATTGTGAAAGTGCTCATTTGGCGACTTTCCTGTCCACGGTGAATTCTTGAAGGATGCCCAATGGCGAGCTTGGTGATTCGCAGCACGCTTACCAAGGTTCATGCCAGCTGGATGTTCAACGCGAACCGGCCCGGCTGGAACAACACGAAGGCAGGGATGGCAAATGCAACATGGTTGGCTGAGTCGCCCCAGAAATGCATGCCAAAGAGGAGGCCCTGAGGCGTCATAACCGGCGATCCGCTGTGGCCACCGATGGTCGCGGCCTTGAACTGATAGGCCGCGGCGATCACGATCTTCCCGCACTGGGGATATGGCAAGGGGATGTTCGCCCACTCTTTCACGAAGATCGCCGGCAGCGGGCCGTTCGGTGTGTAAACGAAGCAGTTCGACGGCTGCTGCACGCCAGGCTCTACAGCAAGCGGTCGCACATTGCCTGGTCCGAGCCAACCGACTTGCGAGCCGGGAATGATCATCGAGATCGCAGCATCCAGGCATGGTTTGCCGTTCGGGATCAACGGAAGCACCGCGTGGAGCTCAGCGATTCGGGTTGTCATGGCGCGATCCGCCACATCAGTAGCGTTGAACACGGCGCAGCCCTGTGTGATCAACTGAAGTGCTAGAACGTGTCCACAGCTCAGGACGTAGAGGCTGCTCGGATTACTCTGGTCCGCGACAATGCAGCACACAGCGCCCGGAACACCCTGGGCCTTGTTCAGGCGGTTGAAGGCGCGAACACCTTGCGCCAGGTTCAAGGCCGCGTGGGGCTCCCCGTCGCCGAGCTCTTCGACATCGGTAGGGATCGAGACCTTGGTGCGTTTGCCCTGCCGCGCCACGAAGACTTCCACTCGTGCCGGGATGGGGCGAATATCCGGGCTGTCGATCTTCTTCTGGACCAGCACGCCAAGGCAGATCTCCTCGGAGACCTCGTTTGCCGACTTCTTAAAGCCGGCGCCGACGGCGAGTGCTCCGTCGAAGTTCTTGAGCAGCTTCTTGCCTTTGGCGCCACAGACCTCTCGAACCGTCGCCAATTGTTCGCTGGCGTCCATGGCGTCCCACCGCCTGACGGACGCAGGCGCTCTCGGCGGGCGTGATCCACTCGGCATCACTTCACCTCGAGAGAGACGTCACCTGCCAGGAACTTCGATTCGGACTTGTCGGCCACGAACTTCTCAAGCTCGGCCTTGTTGGTGAGTCCGGTGGGCTTGTTTGTTCCCCCGGTCAACGTCGCGGTGCCAGTCAGCTTGGTGCCGTCCTTCTTGACGTTGGACAGCTTCCAGACCTCGCCAGCACTTCCCTTGCGGCTGGCCAGCACCGCATTCATCGTCTTTGTGAACTCGTCGGCACTGAATGGCGCGCCCGGGTCGGTGGTCAATGGGTGCGCTACAGGCGTCGCGGGGGCGCCGTCAGCGCCTGCGGGATCGAAATACCGCTGTAGATTCATCGGCGAGTCGCCGCTGGGTTTTGCGGCTTCGATGACCGCGACCTCGTATGTGTTGAACGCGATGTTGGAATACGGTCGCTGGGGGATATGGCGAACAACGAGGTCCCGTGGAGAGGGGGGTGCCTCGACAGCTGTGGCGGCTTCCGCGGGCTTCAGGATGGGATAGAGCCCTGGAGCGACCACTTGGACCCTGGTGATCTTGATCGTCACGCGGGCTCCTGCAGGAAGCTGCTGCTCTAACTCCCCTTGGGGCGAGCCTGTAGAGAAAGCCCCTGCGGGAAAGATCTTGCTCTTCGCCAGTTTGCTGAGTGCGTCCATCCCGGTGGAGTAAAAGTCGAGCAACGGCTTGACGACTGCGCTGTTGTCGATCTTCGCGTCCAGGCCATAGAGCCCCCAGCCCTGCGTCATCGTCACGGCGATGTTGGCGTTGCCCAGCCCTGGCGTACCCTGGACGACGTACTTTTCGTCGAAGTCGGGCATCCAGACCACGTCAAAGAAGCGTCGCCCCAAGGTTGGAGGGAAGACGGCCGAAGTGTTCGTCACGGACAGGTTGAAGTTGCCAGAGGGTTGCGATTCCTTGACATCCGGCTGGGATGCAGCAGAGGCGGGCGCGCTTGCAGCCGAGGCCGCTGATGCAGGGGCACTTGCAGCAGGATCGGGCTCGGTTGCCCCCTGCGGGCTTCCCGTAACCGGGGGCGCGCTGCCTGCGCGTTGGATTCGGTTCACTGGTACCCTCGGCGGCGCATCCTTGGAGAGATCGGAAAGGAACAGCCCGTCGAGCCGGTCTCGGTCGCTGACGTTGTCGATGAGGAGGTACTTCCCGTCGTCGGACACGCGGCCTGAGACAAGGTACGCCTTGGAGCCGATTACGAACGGCTCGAACACCTGTACGTAGGGGCGAGGCAAGTAGAAGGGGATGCCCTCTGGCTGCACGCCGCCGGCGACTTTAAGGATCTTGACACTTGAGCAGCCGGCGATGAGAAGCATCGCACCAGCCGCCAACGGCGCAGCGACGGTGTACTTGCGATTCAGCATAGAAACTCTCCGTGCCGTGCCGCTCGATGACGTTCAATTTGATCGTTTCGGGCACGGGCTGCTCGCAGTCTATGGACCGAGCCTGCGCCACGCATCCGCAGAACTGACGAGTGCACGCGCACTGGACGCTGCTGTTGCGGAGCTGGCACAGGTCTTGCAAAGATGGCAGTGCAATATGTTCCTGGGAGTGGTGCAGGCCCCTGAAGAAAGCCCGCGTGCGGCGGGCTTCTGAGAGTCAGTCCTGAGCCTTCTGTGGCAGCGCCACCGGCCTGCCTGCGATGAGCGCGATGCGCCGTGCAGCAAGAGTGAGTTGTGCTGCTTCGTGCGGCGTCTTCGCAGCATCACTGCGGGCGGCGTGCTGCATCAGCGCCTCGCGCGCGCCGCACGCGTAGCCATACGTGGTGGTGGGTTCGATGATGTTTCCTTTTTGAGATAGCAGGGCACAGCGCCTGCATCCGGTATAGGTTCACCTGGGCTACATTGACCGTTGGCTTGGGGCCGGATGACCCCGCTACACCCTCTATACCCCTTGAGGACGACCCGCGAATTCGGCGCGCTGTTCGCGGCGGCGCGTCGTACGCGAGGGGAAGCCGGGCGGGCTCGGGTTCAAGTCCCACACCTGCACCAAGTTACCTTTGCTCTTTCCTGCTTTTTCATGCTTGACTCTGCTTTTTTATCCTCGTAAAGTGCGTTTACGTAAAAAAACGGAGCTTAAAGCATGGAATCGCAAGTCTCGATCCCCGTCCATACGCGTCTCTTCCTGGACCTCGCTGAGTTCCTCGAATCGAAGGGCGACTCGCGCGACCCTGTGCGCGCCGTCAGCGACGCAATTGACTACTGGATGTCCAACGCCGACTGGAAGCCCGAGCTGCTCAAGGTGTCGTCCACCTTGGGCTATCAGTGGAAGGGCCTGTTCCTGCCCGACTCCACCGAGGTGCGCATGCAGTACAAAAGCCAGTGGCATTACGCGCGCGTCGAGGGCGACAAGCTGGTCTACGAATGTGAGTCGACTACCCCGGGACGCCTGGCGAACACCATCACGGGGACGAGCCGCAACGCGTGGCGTGACCTCTGGATCAAGCGGCCCACGGATGCGGAATGGTTGCTGGCCGACGACTGCCGCGCCGCTGGCGAGCAAGGCTGACCATGGAATGGCCGCCAGCCGCCAGCCGCCTCCGCAGGAGTGACACGATGCCGTTGAAGCACACTATGCCTGCGTTCCTGGAAGGGGTGACCACGCCGGAGGCCTACGAGCGTTGGCTGGGGCGCAAGGCGATGGCACACGTGAAGCGAGACCGCGGGCGTGGCCACAACGAAGAAGGCACCACCCGCGCGCTGTACAAAGAAGCCATCCACGCCGCTGTCGCATTGTCCGGAGGCGTGGATGCGTACACCGGCGAGAAACTGCACTGGCACCTCATCAGCAAGTACAACAACGACGAGTCGAAGCTGGGCCGGCACGCCTACAAGGCGCAGTTCGCCCTGCTACCTTCGGTGGACCATGTTGATGCGGGTGCGACGGAGGCTAGCTTCCGCATCTGCGCGTGGCGGACGAACGACGCGAAGAACGACTTGGCCATGTCCGAGTTCGTGGAGCTCTGCCGAAGGGTAGTGGCGTACGCCGACGCCGCCCGGTGAACTACATGCAGGCGTTGGCGTAGCCCGTCAGTGCTTCGACTTCCTGCCCGGTGAGCCCTGCGATGAAGGCAACTGCCTCCACGAAAGCCCGCAGCATGAGCGCTCGCACTTCTTGGTCGGCCACCTGCGCACGGATTTCGTCGAGAGTGTCCTCGGCCTGCTGATAGTTGAACGTGGAAAGGTGCTGATCTAGCCGACCCACCAGGACCGTTAGCGCCCGCTCGTCGATGTACCAAACCGCATCGCCTTCGGCCCCTGCCGGTGGAGGCGCTTTGAACTTCGCCCCAGCACTCCGCGCGAAGTGCACCTTGCACGCCCCAACCAGCACATCTGGCAGAGCCAGGTCGAGCAGCGCCGGGGTCGGCTGCAGGCCAGCGGCGAAGAAGAGGTCTTGGATGTTGTAGGTCGAGAGGGAGAGCATGCAGGTGAAGATACCGCACGTATAGGCGAGAACTTGCACGTTGCCAACTCGCAGCAGAAACCACAGAGGATGGCTAGGATGCAGCCATGGCGCCCCGCAACAAGCATCTCGGAAAGCAGCTCAGGACAGCCCTGCGCGACTCCCGCTGGAGTGCGGACGTCATCGCATTTCGGACCGGCCTGTCGAGGGCGGTAATGGCGCGTGTGCTGGTGGGCGACACGGACATCAGCCTGCGCATCCTAGAGAAGGTGGCGGACGAGTTGGGGCTGAGCGTGGACTTCAAACCCTGGGGGGCGGTCGGCCAACCGCCGGCTCCTGGTCGAATCGTGGAGACGGTCGTGGATCGCGCGAGGGCGCGGCTGATGACGTGAGCATCATCATCTTCACCGATGTCGATGACGTGCTCGTCATGCAGCGTACGGTGGACTTCAACAAGCATTCGCCCGAGCTGACGCCCGACATCTGCCGGCGACTGCTGCATCGGCCTGCCATGCAAGTTCTTTCGACCCTCGTCGACGACGGTGCTCGGCTGGTTATCACGAGCAACTGGATCAGATTCCTGGACAGAGCCGGCTTTGAGCGACTCTTCACCGCCGGCGATTACCCCAGCGTAAGTTCCGGGCTGCACGCCGCTTGGTCCGCCCCTCGAAGGCCCGGTGGCACGCGCCTCGATGCCATCAACGCCTGGCTCGCCGAACACCACCGCGGTGAGCCCTTTGTGATCCTCGACGACACCGACAGCGGCTCCGGCCTGCGCGGCTCCCCGCATGACCAGGCCGGCCGCGTCATCCTCTGCGAACCAGGTGTTGGCCTGCATCCAGGCCACCTGCTCCAACTCAGAGCAGCGCTTGCAGCGCCTTCGCCGTCAGAGCTGTTCGCTCGCGCAAGCCGGTCTCGCCTCCGTTGATCCGTTTCGTCAGCCCCCGCACATCACCGTCGTCTTGGTACCGCGAGCAGCCTCGAGAGCTTCATAGCCACCTTGCCGAATCCGCCGCGTAGATCGGCTTCACGAGCAGTTCGGGCCACCGCGCAACATCCATCCGAGACGCCTCGGCGTACCCCGCGTAGTTCGCCCGACCAGTGAGTTTCTTAAGCCCGCGCCCGTGGTACCGCCAGCCGCCATGTGTAGCAAAGGCCACGGGCTTGTAGTAGTGGCCAGGGCGTGTAGCAAAGGCCAGGCTGTGAAGTCGGCGAGCGACATGCGGCCACATGACTCTTCTCTAACGTCGGCGAGCTGGACCACCCTACGTCCGCCTCACCTCAGCCTCCACCTCCCCGCCGACGCAGGCCCCACCTCCGGCGCAGCGCTCAGCCCCACCTTCCCTCAGGCTTCACCACGCTCCTCTGGCATGGCTCTACCCCCCTTGATCCCGGACAAGCTGAGTACACCCACTCCAACGCAGTGCAGGCCCACCTGGGGGCTCCACACACCCCGCAGGCGAGGCGCAGCACTGTGGCCCCCCGGGGAGGGTGTCACGCAAGCTCGGCAAGCCCGTCCTTAGGCTGCGCAGGGGAGGTGCTGCTCAATGGGGTGACGCTGTGCCTGGTGCTGGCGAGGAGACTCAACCGCTCGTCGCAGCCGGCGCGCAGGACTACGCCCGCGGGGCGCATTCCTGCTTCCGTTGCTCCCGCGCCGGCGCCTCGAAATTGTCCTGGGGTAATCGGGGAGGTTCTCCGGCGCGAGGGGCACCAATGCCTTTGGAGCCCGGAAAACACTATGGTATTGCGTCGAAATTTACTATGCTATTCGCTGGCTATCCGCGCATAAGTCGCTGTCATCATTGGTGTTTTTCAACCACTGTTACACCTGGAAACGACTCGATATGGGCGAGGCCGCCCGCTCGTAGCCTGCGAGGAATGCCATCCGCTGGTCGCCTGCGTGCGCAGTTCGAGCGCCACCCGGTGGCACTCCATCACCTTCTCGGCTCTGCGCCGGCTCCTTGAAATTACCCCGGGGAAATCAGCGCATTTCTCCGACGCGAAGGGCCCACGGTTCGGATTCATCTGCGCAAACAAGCGCTGTTGGCGCGAGGAGCCCCGGGCCCGGCCCGGCCGAAGCTGGTGTGCGCTCCTCCGCACCTTGCCGGTCTGTGATGCCAACTCACAGGGAGGCGGTTCTCTGTCGACCATGGCTGGCCCCGCTTTGCGGTGCAGTGGGCCTCGCCTACGGCCCTCGACCACGGCTTGACCAAGTTGGGCTGTGGGGGTGTGGGGCCGCCCAACGAGGCGGCCACGGAGGCGAGGAGCAAGTGCAGTCCTCGGGGCGCGGATCGCCTCCGTCCTGGTCGGCCGTGGTCGCAGGTCTGGGGGGCTTACTGCTTCAGCCGGACGTTCAAATGCACGAACCCGGAGGCGTCTGTTGTTTCATTGAACTCGAGGTATGGCTGCTTTCGAACGAGGTCACTTAGCTTTCTGAAGCCGTAGTTGCGAGCGTCGAACGAGGGGTTGCTCTTGCCGATGAAGCCGCCCACGGCAGACAACGATGCCCACCCTGTGTCGCGCAGCGTCTCCCGGACGGCGTGCGCCAGCAGGCCCTGAAGGGCGGGTACGTCCTGGACCTGTACTGAGGCCTGAGCAGTTGTTCCGGCTGCGTCCGGCCTGAGCACTTCGACGAAGATGAACTTGTCGCAGGCAGCGATGAAAGCGTCGGGTGTCTTGCGTTCGCCGAACCCGTAGACCACCTTGCCAGCTTCTCGGAGGCGCGTCGCCAACCGTGTGAAATCGCTGTCGCTGGACACGAGACAAAAGCCGTCGAGGTGGCCGCCGTAGAGCAAATCCATGGCGTCGATGATGCAAGCGCTGTCCGTCGAGTTTTTGCCCTTGGTATAGGCAAACTGCTGCATTGGTTGGATCGCGTGGCGGTGAAGGTGCTCCTTCCAACCCACCAGGTTTTGCGTCGTCCAGTCACCGTAGGCGCGCTTTACGGTGGCGACACCGTACTTCGCGACCTCCTCGAGCAGTTCCTTCGTGACCGCCGCGCTGGCGTTGTCGGCGTCGATGAGTACAGCGAGCCGAAGTGCTTCTTGTGCCATTGTTCGTTCCCCCTGCCGTTAGCGTACTGCACGTTGGAGGTCGGGCGAGGGGCCGGCAGACTCCAAATTGCCGGTGCACGCCTCACCCACCTGTGCACCAACGACGGTGCTGTGGGCCGGCGACAAATTGAGGACCTGGGGTGGGAGGGGGTGTCGGCTATGGGTAAACCCAACTCATCAAGGTCCGCTGCGCTTCGCGAGTGATCCGCGCAGCGAAGTACGGCGAATTACCCCAGGGAAATCGTCTCGCGAATGCCTGATGCTCATGCCGCCCTTGAGCCTGCTTTCGCCTCTCGTGCGCACCCGGTCAGGGCCGAGCCTCTAGCTGGTTTGCTGCGTCCTGCAGGCCATCGAGGATGCTGTCGGCCAGCGGCATCGAGAAGTTGGCCGGGAGCATCGCGCGCACCGCGCTGATGACCCGCGGCGTGCTGGCGATGATGTCGTCGACCAGGTGCTGGGTCGACTGGCCATTCTCTGACACGACGCCGTGGCGAGCGCCCAGCGCCAGCCAGTGCCGGCGCTGGATGTCGCGCATCTTCCAGTGTGCATTCTTGGAACGCACGGCCATGGCCATCTTGACCTTGAAGGGCGACATCTTCGCCGGCCCCTCGCCCAGCACCGGGTAGGCCGACAGCACGTCGTACAGCGGTGTGAGCTGGTAGCGACCTCTCGGGCGCAGGAACAGACTGAAGTTCTTGGCATGGCCATCGGTGGCGCAGAGCATCCAGAACAGCAACTGCGCCTTGAAGAAGTCGCGTCGGTCCTGCTCGCGAGCAATGGAACCGTCCAGTAGATCGAGGATGCGGTCCATGCCCGGGCCGCCATCGGCCTCGTACTTGGCCTGCGGGGGCGTCCCTGTGGCTTGGCACATGTCTTCTTGCGGCAGGCGGATGAGGCGCCGGTCACCAGTTGGGGGCATCCACCAGGCACGGTCGAAGCGCTCGACCACCAGCGCCTTGACGTCCTCGAACTGCATGGGTTGACAGGCCGCAACGGGCAGGCCGAACTCCTTCAGGATCAATGCACAGAGCCACTCGTTCTCAACCGAGTCACGCATGTCCAGCTTCATGCCGCCGATCAGGCCGAGCGGGAGCTTGAAGATGTGCGTGGTGGGGGTACTGCCTCTCGGCAGGCACCAGTGCCCGCCGCTCAGCAGCAAGGCCGTCTTCTCCTGGGCGCCTGCGATGGAGATGCGGAACTCGTCGTCCTCGCCGCCCCAGCCCATCGCATTGGGTGTCGTCGTCCCGCGCAGCACCCGGGCGACTTGCGCCTCACTCAGCGGCTCGGCCTGCAAAGGGGCCGTGCCAGCGGAGGTCTGGCCTTCGGGCAGGATTTCGAGTGCGCCCACGCAATCCCGACCAATCTCGGCCAGCAGTTCGAACGCGCCAGTCGACCCGGTCCCGAAACGGCGCGCGAGGCGCTCGAGGATGTCCTTGCTGTCGGGCAGCAGGTTCTCGAAGTAGGCGTGGACTTTCGGGCCGCGGTGGGGCGCGTTGCCCGGCATGAACGGCAAGGACAATGAGAGGGGCCGCCCTTGCTCTGACTGGGCCCAGGCCTGGTCGTACTGAAGCGTGTCCGGGGCGTTCGGCGTAAGGCTCCAGCTGCCGACATAGGCCCCGTTCATCCAGAGGCCCAGCGTTCGGGTGTGCGAGCGGCGTCCCATGGCTCACCAACGGGGCTGGTTGGCGTCCGGCGGCGTCTGGCTCTGGGTCGACACAGGTTCAGGCGATGGCTTGCCCAGGGCCAGCTCCACGCCCAGAATGGTCAACAGCTTCAGCAGCCGGGCGGCGCCGACCGTGTCCGCGTTACGCTCCAGCGCGGAATAGGTCTGTTGTGTCACGCCCAGGCGCAGCGCCACCTCGCTCTGGGTAAGACCGGCCTCCTTGCGGAAGGCCTGCAGCAAGGTGGGCAACTGTTCGGCGGTACGCACGGTGAACTGCGGCATACAACTCCTAGACTGTTAACTGAGTTTACAGCATTCAATATGTTTTTGAAGATTACAAATTAAATGCTGTAAACGAAATAAACAGTCTTTAGGCTGTGAGACCGCCGAGGTCAACAGGGCCTGAGGCCTTCCGTGCGCGAAGAGGGCGTCGCAGGTCGGCTCGTCGACTGGCGACAGTCTGCGGGTGGACGCCAAGCTCTTTGGCAAGTTCGACGCTGCCTTTCGCAAAGTCTGCAATCATGGCCAGACCGTGAGCGGACAGCCTGAACCGTTTGTCGTGCTTGACGTCGAAGTCTCTGGGGCATTGCTGGCGGCCGGAGATGAAGAGGTGGAACGGATTCAGGCAGGTCGGGTCGCCGCAGGCGTGGCTCACGATGTCGTACTTGTCCAGTGGGCCGCTGAAAAGCGTGTAGACCTTGCGGTGTGCGCCGACCACCTCACCGGACATGGCTGTCGCGCGCAGTTGCCGAAAACCATCAGATGTCGGGTGGAGCCGTGTGTTGTGGACGCACTTGCCCGGCGTGAAGTTGTCGAAGTTCATCGACAAACGGCATGCCTCCTTGCTGAGCACCAGGGGGTGAGGCATGTGCACATGATGCCGCCCAGCCGCATGCGTCAGCCCGAGCGCGCCCCAGCGGGGATGGCTCCCCTGGTGAAGCAGCTTGTCCCGCCGGTTCTCAACATCTCCTCCAGCGTACAGGTGGAAGGGGTTATGGCACGACGCATTACCGCAGCGATGAAGGGCCATGGCCGTGATTTCGAGTGGTCCGATCAGAAGCAAGACGACCAAGCGATGAGCACACATGGTGCCGCTGAACTCCTTGGCTGTTAGCGTCGCGTAGCCGCGTGATCCTCGGCTCAGCCAGGTCGGCGCGAAGCAGAGCTCTGGGTGGAGGCCGACGAAGCTCGGCTGAAGGGGTTCTGATCCAGGAGGCATGAGTTGGGTGGTGGGCATCAGTCGCTCCTTGTTTGAAGGGGAATGCGCCGTCGCTGCGAAGCCGGTTGTGGCGAAGACGACGGCGCACCTGGTTGCAGGCTGTCTTCCCCCGCATGGGAAGAGAGGTCCAACGCCCGCCTGTGCTTGACGCAACTGGCGGGCGTCGGCGCCGTGTCAGGCCGCCGCCTTGCGATAGGCCTTGAAGTCAACGACGTTGTCGATGGCGGTCGTGATGGGAGCCGACATCAGTTCTGACATCGGCAGTTTTGCCTGCTTGGTCAGCCGCATGCGCCCGTGGTAGCGAACCGCCTTGCCATACTCAAGGCCGCTTGCAGAGAACGCAGCGTCAAGACGCTTGGCCAAGCCAGTGGGCGTCAGGTGGGTGTAGCGCAGCAGCATGCGGGGGTCGCGATGGCCGCTGAAGGCCTGCAGGTCCAGCAGTGAGAAGCCGCCCGGGGTTTGGCTACCGGCTTCTGCCACTCGTGAGATGGCCTCGTGGCGCAAGTCGTGGATACGCAGGCGTTCACTGCCACGAGTCTCGATGCCGCCTGCCTCGCACATGCGCAGCCAAGCCTTGCGCAGGTAATCCACCGGAATCGGGAACACGGACTCGCCGGTTTGCGGAAGCTCCCGAAGCAGTGCCACCAGGTCGGCGCGCAGCGGCAAGGTCCTCGGGCGGCCGTTCTTGGTTTCAGGCAAGAACGCGGTTTGCCGGTCCAGGTCCACCTGGTTCCACTTGAGCTTGAGCGTCTCACTGCGGCGCGCTGCCGTCATCAGTTGAAACTGGATGAAGGTCGCAAACATTGGCACATGGCGGGCCTCATTCAAGACCATCTTCCGCGCTTCTGCCCTCGCCTTGAGGCGCTGGTACTTGGTCGTGGAATGCTGTTCCTCGAAGAGCTGTTCGCCAAGGGTACGCTCGGTCCACAGATGGTCTTCTTCGTGCGCTGCTGCCATGAGGCGAGCCTCTTCGTCATCGCGCAGACGGCGGTCCCGTTCGTTGAAATACTTGGGGCGCTCCAGGCCGGACATGGGGTCCATGTGGACGTGGATGCGCCAGGCGGACATCGCGGCATTGCAGACGGCACGGAACACGTCGAGCTCCCGGTCGACGGTGGCGGGTTCGACGCACTGCAACCGCTCGTCTATGTACTCGCTGAAGTCCTCAGGCCCGAGGGCTGCGAAGCTCGTCTTGATGAAGGCCGCAGCCTCGGACGGATGCGACATGCGCCGGCCAGTGGGTTTCGGAATGCGGAGGTTGCGGTCCTGCGGGTTGGGGTGCGCAGCGTGGATGGCGGCCAAGTCCTGTCGCTCGTAGCCGGCGTCCTCAAGCCACATGTTGATTTGGTACCCAATGACCGCGAAGCCCTTCTTGCGAGGTGCCTCTTCCTTCAGGTACCGGATGAGCAGGTCGGCGAAGCTGGTCTGGTGCGCCTGGGTGTAGTCAACAAAGAGGCCGGTGTACTGGTCGGCCTCGATGCGCTTTTGAATCGCCTCGGCTTCGGTGGCGGAATTGGCAGTGAAGCCCTTGCGCTTGCCGTGCACGTAGTAGCGCACCATGTAGGCCTCATCGAGGAGGGCCACGAGCGGCTTGAGCTGCTGGTCACGCAGGGTCGCACAGTAGCGCTGCGCGGCTTCGGCGTGGTTGTGAGCGAAGTGGCGGGTCAGGTCGTCGCGGTTCTTGACCTTGACCTGGATGCGGGAGCGGTTCTCGATGTGAGCCATTGTTGGAGTTCCAAAAGTTGATGGAACTCCGTATAGGCAAACTTGGCTGAGAAGATTCGCCCACTTTCGAGCGCGTCAATCCGTCATCGCCACCGTTTACCCACTTGTGGCACTTCTCGCAGACCAAGTGACTTGAGAAGTCGTTGATCTACAAGGCAAATTCTGGTCGGGGTGAGAGGATTCGAACCTCCGGCCTCTACGTCCCGAACGTAGCGCTCTACCAGGCTAAGCTACACCCCGATTTTTTGAACTTCTGCTTGAGGGGCTCAAGCGTTCAAGCTTCGATCTGCCGCAAATCCTTAGAAGGACCTGTCAACCGACCGAGCACAAAATTCTAGCAGAGCTTCGCGCCAAATTGAAGGGGGGAGCAAATTTAAACATTCGCGGGCGTGCTCGGCCTCGCGACGGGCGGCCTCGCGAGTGGCTTCCAGAGCGCCGGTGCTGCGCACGATCTTGACGATGTCGCTGAGGCCTTGGACCTCGCCATGTTCGATGGCGTGGCGTATCAGGGTGCGCTCTGCCGGTTGGCAGCGCTCCATGGCGATCAGCAGCGGCAGCGTGGGCTTGCCCTCGCGCAGATCGTCGCCGACGTTTTTGCCCAGTGCGCTCGGGTCGCCCTCGTAATCGAGGACGTCGTCGATCAACTGGAAGGCGGTGCCCAATGCCCGGCCATAGCCGGCGCAAGCCTCTTCGATCTCTGGCGTGCTTTGGGCCAGCACGGCGCCAAGTCTTGCGCTGGCCTCGAACAGCTTGGCGGTCTTGTAGCGGATCACGCGCAGATAGCGATCCACCGCAACATCCGGGTCATGCATATTCATCAGTTGCAAGACCTCGCCTTCGGCGATCACATTGGTGGCTTCGGCTAGCACCTCCAGGACGCGCATGCGGTTCACCGAGACCATCATCTGGAAGGCGCGCGAGTAGAGGAAGTCGCCCACCAGCACGCTGGCGGCGTTGCCGAACAGTGCATTGGCCGTCTGCTTGCCACGGCGCAGCGATGATTCGTCGACCACATCGTCATGCAGCAAGGTCGCTGTATGGATGAACTCGACCACGGCCGCCATCTCAAAGCGCTCGTGCTTGTCGAAGCCCAGGGCATTGGCAAACAGCAGGACCAGTTTGGGTCGCATCCGCTTGCCGCCGGCATGCACGATGTAGCCGGCGATCTGATTGATCAGGGCCACATCGGAGGTCAGTCGCTGCGCGATGACGGCATCAACCTCACGCATTTCGGCGTCCAGTTTGGCTTGAACCTCGGCGACGGGGGAGGGGGACGAGGCGGACGCAGCGTGCACACTCAGCTCTCTGTTTGGCGAAGCCGGGATTATAGGAACAGCCAGGGCTTGCCCGGGGTCCGGTGTGATCTCGCGGCAGCGGTGCTGGACCGGTCTTGGTGTTTTCCCCGGTGCATGCTACACTCGCGGGCTCTGCGCCGTTACGGTGCGGGGTTTGAGGCTTGCGCGCATTCGCTTTGCGGGTGCTGGCAAGTGGGTTTTATTGAAAGGGCTGATATGTACGCGGTCATAAAAACCGGTGGCAAGCAATACAAAGTTGCTGCTGGCGAAAAGATCAAGGTAGAACAGATTGCTGCGGATGTTGGCCAAGAGATTGTGATCGACCAGATTCTGGCTGTCGGAAACGGCGCTGAATTGAAGATCGGCACTCCCTTGGTTGCTGGCGCAAGCATTACCGCCACGGTTGTGGCTCACGGTAGGCACGACAAAGTGCGCATCTTCAAGCTGCGCCGTCGTAAGCACTACAAGAAGAGTCAAGGCCATCGCCAGAACTTCACCGAGCTGGAAATCAGCGCGGTGAATGGCTGATCGATAGTCGATTCTTCTTCGCCAACAGTTTCAAGGAGCTAATCCATGGCACAGAAAAAGGGCGGCGGTTCCACACGGAACGGCCGCGACTCCAAACCTAAGATGTTGGGTGTGAAGGCCTTCGGCGGCCAGACCATCTCGGCAGGTTCCATCATCGTGCGTCAGCGCGGCACCAAGTTCCATCCCGGCACCAATGTCGGTATCGGCAAGGACCACACGCTGTTTGCACTGGTCGACGGCCAAGTGTCGTTCGCCATCAAGGGTGAGAAGAGCCGTCAAACGGTGTTCGTCACGCCGGTCTGATTGACCGCGTGTATCGCTGGCGGCAGCGCTGCAGCCGTTCGCCAGCGACCTGAAGCCCCGGCTCGCCGGGGCTTTTGCTTTTTGAGGCTGCGGCAGCGGGGAAGGTCGCAACAGGCCTTGCCTTACCATAGCCCTCAAAAGGCGCAGACAAGCATATGAAGTTCGTAGACGAAGCCACCATCGATATCGTGGCCGGCAATGGTGGTGCCGGTTGTGCGAGCTTTCGCCGCGAGAAATTCATCCCCTTCGGCGGGCCCGATGGCGGTGATGGCGGTCGCGGCGGCAGCGTCTGGGCGGTCGGCGATGTCAATCTGAACACGCTGATCGACTACCGTTACGCACGCCGCCACGAGGCCCGCAACGGCGAGGCTGGCCGCGGCTCCGATCAGTATGGCGCGGCTGCCGACGACATCGTGCTGCGCATGCCGGTCGGCACCATCATCAAGGATCTCGAGACCGACACCGTCATCGCCGAGCTGATCGAGCCGGGCGAGAAGATGCTGCTGGCCAAGGGTGGTGACGGCGGCTTCGGCAATCTGCATTTCAAGACCAGCACCAATCGCGCACCGCGTCAGAAGACGCCGGGCTGGCCCGGTGAAGCCAAGAAGCTCAAGCTGGAACTGCGCGTCCTGGCCGATGTCGGTCTGCTGGGGCAGCCCAATGCCGGCAAGTCGACGCTGATCACGGCCGTCTCCAACGCCCGCCCGAAGATCGCCGACTACCCCTTCACGACCCTGCATCCGAATCTGGGGGTGGTGCGCGTCGCGCCGGAGAAGAGTTTCGTCGTCGCCGACATCCCCGGCCTGATCGAGGGCGCGTCCGAAGGTGCCGGTTTGGGTCATCAGTTCCTGCGGCATCTGCAGCGCACCCGCCTGCTGCTGCATGTGGTCGACCTGGCGCCTTTCGATCCCGAGGTCGATCCGGTCGTTGAGGCCAAGGCCATCGTCAACGAGTTGAAGAAGTACGACGAATCGCTCTACAACAAGCCGCGCTGGCTGGTGCTGAACAAGCTGGACATGGTGCCGGAGGACGAGCGCGCCAAGCGCGTCAAGGACTTCGTCAAGCGCTACAAGTGGAAGGGTCCGGTGTTCGAGATATCGGCGCTGACCCGCGAGGGCTGCCAGCCTTTGATCCACGCGATCTATGACCATGTGGCAGCCGAGCAGCGCGTCATCGTCGAGCCGGATATCCGCTTCACACCGGCGGAGGGTGGCGAGCAGGAGCAGGCATGAGCGGCCATGCGCTAAAGGACGCGCGCCGCATCGTCGTCAAGGTCGGCTCCAGCCTGGTCACCAATGAGGGCCGTGGTGTCGACGCCGAAGCCATCGGCAACTGGTGCCGGCAACTGGCCGCACTGGCCGGCCAGGGGCGCGAACTTGTGATGGTGTCCAGCGGCGCCATCGCCGAAGGCATGAAGCGCCTGGGCTGGGCCACCCGACCCAAGGAGATCCACGAGCTGCAGGCCGCAGCCGCCGTCGGTCAGATGGGCCTGGCCCAGATGTACGAGACCAAGCTGCGCGAGCAGGGCATGGGTAGCGCCCAGGTCTTGCTGACGCACGCCGACCTGGCCGACCGCGAACGCTATCTGAACGCGCGCTCGACCCTGCTGACCCTGCTGCAGCACCGCGTGCTGCCGGTCATCAACGAGAACGACACCGTCGTCAACGACGAGATCAAGTTCGGTGACAACGACACCTTGGGGGCCCTGGTGGCCAATCTGGTCGAGGCCGATGTGCTGGTGATACTGACCGATCAGAAGGGTCTGTACTCGGCCGACCCGCGCAAGGACCCGAATGCTCGCTTCATCGATGAGGCGGTGGCCGGCACGCCCGAGCTGGAGCTGATGGCCGGCGGTGCCGGCTCATCGCTGGGCCGCGGCGGCATGATCACCAAGATCCTGGCCGCCAAGCGCGCGGCCGGCTCGGGTGCCAGCACCGTGATCGCCTGGGGGCGCGAGCCCGATGTGCTGCTGCGCCTGGCCGCAGGTGAGGCCATAGGCACGGCCCTGCTGGCCAGCACGCCGAAGCTGGCGGCGCGCAAGCAGTGGATGGTGGACCATCTGCAGATGCGCGGTGCGGTGACGGTGGATGCCGGTGCGGCAGTCAAGCTGCGCGAGGCCGGCAAGAGCCTATTGCCCATCGGCGTCGTCGAGGTGCAGGGCGAATTCCATCGGGGCGATGTGATCGCGGTGCGCGATCCGGCCGGACAAGAGCTGGCGCGCGGCCTGACCAACTACTCCAGCGCCGAGGCGCGCCTGATCGCGCGCAAGGCCTCCAGTGAGTTCGAGCGCCTGCTCGGCTATGCCGCCGAGCCGGAACTGATCCACCGGGACAATCTGGTGCTGGTCTGACAGCAGTGGCGCTTCAGTCGCCCTCGGTGCTGGTCTCCGGCGGCGGGGCGCAAGGGTCGGGCTGGGCGGCCGGGCCCGAGTCGCGATGCTGCGGCCGCATGCCGGCGCGCAGATAGCGGTTGTGGTGGTTGATACGCGGCAGATAGCGGGCCAACTCGGTCAGCGCCATCTGGTAGACGCCGCGCTTGAACTCGATCACCGCTTCCAGCGGCACCCAGTAGTCATTCCAGCGCCAGGCATCGAACTCCGGATGGTCGGTGGCGCGCAGGTTCATATCGCAGTCGCGACCCATCAGCTGCAGCAGAAACCAGATCTGCTTTTGTCCGCGGTAGTGGCCGCGCGCATCGCGGCGGATGAAGTGCTCGGGCACCTCGTAGCGCAGCCAGTCGCGGGTGCGCGCGACGATGCGCACATGGTCGGGCAGCAGCCCCACTTCCTCGTGGAGCTCTCGAAACATCGCCTGCTCAGGCGTCTCACCATGCTTGATGCCCCCTTGCGGGAACTGCCAGGAATGGGTGCGGATGCGCTTGCCCCAGAACACTTCATTCCTGTGGTTGAGCAGGATGATGCCGACGTTGGGCCGGAAGCCTTCACGGTCGAGCATAATCAACCTCAAATCTTTAGTTAGATCGATTATTGCATTGGGCCGCCCTCCGGGCATTACCCTCGCTAACCCTCACACCTTTTGACTCTGCTTGGCCTCGGGCCAGGCCCCGCTCTTGCCATGAAAGCCAGCCAGTTCTTTGTCTCGACCTTGAAAGAAGCGCCCGCCGATGCCGAGGTCGTCAGCCACAAGCTGATGATGCGCGCCGGCATGATTAAGCGACTCGGTGCCGGCATCTACAACTACATGCCGATGGGGCTGCGGGTGATCCGCAAGGTCGAGGGCATCATCCGCGAGGAGATGAACCGCGCCGGCGCGGTCGAGCTGCTGATGCCGGTGGTCCAGCCGGCCGAGCTGTGGCAGGAGACCGGCCGCTTCGACAAGATGGGCCCCGAGCTGCTACGCGTGAAGGATCGCCACGATCGCGACTTCATCATCCAGCCGACCAGCGAAGAGGTGATCACCGATATCGCCCGCCAGGAGCTGCGCAGCTACAAGCAGCTGCCGAAGAATTTCTATCACATCCAGACCAAGTTCCGCGACGAGCGCCGCCCGCGGTTCGGCATCATGCGGGGTCGCGAGTTCACGATGAAGGACGCTTACTCCTTCGACCGCGATGTCGAGTCGGCCGGCCGCAGCTACGAGACCATGTACGGCGCCTACTGCAAGATCTTTGATCGCCTGGGCCTGCAGTACCGTGCCGTGGCGGCCGATACCGGCGCCATCGGCGGCGACCGTTCGCACGAGTTCCAGGTCATTGCCGATACCGGCGAAGACGCCATCGTCTACTGCCCGACCAGCGACTTCGCGGCCAATATTGAGCTGGCCGAGGCCGTGGCCTTGCTGGCCGCACGTGGCGCGGCCACCCAGCCGCTGAGCAAGACGCCGACGCCGGGCAAGAGCACCTGCGCCGACGTGGCCGAGCTGCTGGCCTTGCCGCTGGCGCAAACCGTCAAGTCCCTGGTGTTGGCCACCGACGAACTGGACGACAAGGGCGACATCAAGAAGTCCACTGTTTGGCTGCTGCTGCTGCGCGGCGATCACGACTTGAACGAGGTCAAGGCCGGCAAGCTCGAGGGCCTGAAGGCCGGTTTCCGGTTTGCCACCGTGGCCGAGATCGAGGAGCACTTCGGCTGCAAGCCCGGCTATCTGGGCCCGATCGGCTTGAAGAAGCCGGTCAAGATCGTCGCCGACCGCACCGTCGCCCATATGGCCGACTTCGTCTGCGGCGCCAACGAGGCCGACTTCCACTACACCGGTGCCAACTGGGGCCGCGACCTGCCCGAGCCCGATCTGGTGGCCGATATCCGCAATGTCGTGGTTGGTGACCCGTCACCGGATGGCCAGGGTGTGCTGGCCATCCAGCGCGGCATCGAGGTCGGCCATGTGTTCTATCTGGGCACCAAATACTCGCTTGCGATGAACGCCAACTACCTCGACGAGACCGGCAAGCCCAAGCCGATGGAAATGGGCTGCTACGGCATCGGCGTGACCCGCATCCTGGGCGCGGCCATCGAGCAGAACCATGATGAGCGCGGCATCATCTGGCCGGATTCGATCGCCCCGTTCACCGTCGTGTTGTGCCCGATCGGCATGGATCGCAGCGAGGAGGTCAAGGCCGCCGCAACGCAGCTGCATGATGAACTGCAGGCCCTGGGTGTCGATGTGCTGCTGGATGACCGTGGCGAGCGCCCCGGGGCGATGTTTGCCGACTGGGAGCTGGTCGGCGTGCCGCATCGTGTGGTGCTCTCGGATCGCGGGCTCAAGGAGGGGCAGGTCGAGTACCAGGGCCGCCGCGATGCCGAGGCCACGAAGCTGGCGCTGAGCGAGGTGCTCGGCCATCTGAAGGGCAAGCTCAAGCTTTGAGCGGGCTGCATCGACGTGCTCTGCTGCTGGGCGCGCTGCTGACGCTGCCCGGCGCTCGGGCGCTGGCGGGTGCCCAGGTCGAGGAGCCACTGGCCGATGCGGTGCGCTCGGCCCTGTCGGCGGCCATCGCCAACAGTGCGCCGCCCAAGCCTCGTTTCGAGCGGGTCGAAGACCGGCTGGCCTATCTGCGCTGGTTGGGCGAAATGAGCGAGCGGCTCAAGCGCCGACTCTCGGAGAGCCTGACCCGCATCGAGTTTCTCGAGACCCTGTGGTACGAGAGCAAGCGTGCGGGTCTGGACCCGGCCCTGGTGCTGGGGCTGGTGCAGGTCGAGAGCGGTTTCCGCAAATACGCGATCAGCTCGGCCGGCGCGCGCGGCTATATGCAGATCATGCCCTTCTGGGCGCGCCTGATCGGCGATGGCCAGGCCTCCCGGCTCTTCCATATGCAGACCAATCTGCGCTTCGGCTGCGTGATCCTGCGCCACTATCTGGACCGCGAACGCGGCGATATGTTTCTGGCGCTGGGCCGCTACAACGGCAGCCGTGGCCGGGCCGAATACCCGAACGCGGTGTTTGGCAACCGCAAGCGCTGGTTGATGCCCGGGGAAGTCTAGGCCTTCAGCCCCGTCCAGGCCTTGGGCGTGGCGCCGGCCACGCCGGCCAGCTCCAGCACCCGCTCTGCGCTTTCGTTCACCAACTCCTCGATGCTTTGCGGGTGGTGATAGAAGGCTGGCAGCGGCGGGAAGACGATGCCGCCCATCTCGGTGACGGCCGTCATATTGCGCAGATGCGCCAAGTTGAAGGGCGTCTCGCGCACCATCAGGATCAGGCGGCGGCGCTCCTTGAGTGTCACATCGGCCGCACGCGTCAGCAGATTGTCGCCAAAGCCATGGGCGATGGCCGCCAGGCTCTTCATCGAGCAGGGGGCGATTACCATCGCGGCCGTGGCGAAGCTACCGCTGGCCACGCAAGCGCCGACATCGCCCGGCGCATAGGAGAAGGAGGCCTCGGCCTCCAGCGCCTTGCGGTCCAGCCCGAGCTCATGGTGCACATTGAGCACGCCGGCGGGCGTGACGATCAGATGCGTCTCCAGGCCCAGCTCTCGGCCGCGGCGCAAAAGTCGCAGCCCGTAGGCCGCGCCGGTGGCGCCGGTGATGCCGACGACCAGCCTCTGCCCGATCATTGTGCGGGCGTCAGCACCTGCTGCAGCTCGCCGGCCTGGTACATCTCCATCATGATGTCCGAGCCGCCGACGAACTCGCCGTTGACGTAGAGCTGCGGGATGGTCGGCCAGTTGGCGTAGTCCTTGATGCCCTGGCGCACGGCCTCGTCCTCCAGCACATTGAAGGTCTTCAGATCGCTGACGCCACAGGCCTTCAGGATCTGGATCGCGCGGCCTGAGAAGCCGCACATCGGGAACTGTGCCGTGCCCTTCATGAACAGCACGACCCGGTTGTTCTTGACCAAGTCGTCAATGCGTTGCTGTACGTCGCTCATATCGTCTCGCCTGAAGTGGTGGAAAGCGCGCCGGCTCCGAGCCGGCGCATGCTGCCTATTATCGGCGAGGGCCGCGATGCCTGCCGGCCCGAGGCTTTGCCTGCTCAGTAGCTGTAGCTCAGGCCCAGTTGCAGCACGGGCCGCAAGCGCATGTCCATCAGCAGGTCTTCCAGGCTCTGCGAGCCCGGCGAGCTGCGGCCCAGGCGCAGCTCATCGCGAGGACTTGACTTGGTCAGCCCGAGATCGGCGCTGAAGCCCCAGCCGCCACGCATCGATTGGCCGGTGTAGCCGATGCCCAGGTAGGAGCGGGCATGGCCGGCATCGATGCCGGGGGGGAGCGCGCCGCCGAACAGGCTGACGCTGCGCTGGCCCACAGCCAGGCTCTGGCCCAGGCCCAGCGAGCTGTGGCCCAGCGCCAGGCCACCGCTGCTTTGCGACAGCGTCGGCGAACCCATCAGCAGGCCGCCGGTGGCGCGCAGGCCGCCCTGGGTGTGGGGGCCTAGCAGCGATCCGGTCAGGTAGTAGTCGCCCAGCAGATTGGCGCTGAGCACCCGCGAACTCCCGCTCAGGCTGTCCAGCTGGCTCAGCTGGACACGGGTCTGCCAACGCAGGGAGCCGATCTCGGGGACCTTGAGCTTTAGGCCTTCGGCATGGGCGGATGCGCCGGCCATCAGCAGCAGGGCCAATGGCATCAGCCAGCGCGGGTTCGCGGCAAGGACATGGGCGACGGTACTCATGGCGACCTCCTCGTAAGCTGGCGCCTGAGGTCCAGGCGCAACTGATGCTAACCCGGTCGGCGCAAGTCTGCAGACCGAACTGAGGCGCTATGGGCCGGCAGTTGTGGCTTTTTGGACAGCGTCAGCCCGGCCAGCGCCCGCCGCTGACCCGGGGCTGGCCGCCGAGGTCGCGGCGGCACTCGATCAGCTCGAAACCGCGGGCCGACAAGGCCTGGCCGACCGCCTCGGCCTGGTCGTAGCCATGCTCCAGCAGGAGCCAGGCACCGGGCCGCAGATGCTCGGGCGCGCCCGTGATCAGGGCCTGCAGCGCCGAAAGGCCGTCGCCACCGGGCGTCAGCGCACTCAGCGGCTCGTGACGCAGCGCTGGCAGATGCGGGTCGGCGCCGGCGATATAGGGTGGATTGCTGGCGATCAGGTCGAAGAGGCGGCCACTCAGCGGCTGCCACCAGTCACCTTGCTGGAACTCGACCACCAGGCCCAGGTCCTGGGCATTGGCGCGGGCGACGGCCAAGGCGCCGGCGCTGAGATCGACCGCCGTGACGCGGGCCTGCGGGTGCCGGTGCTTGAGCGCCAGCGCGATCGCGCCGCTGCCGGTGCCCAGGTCGACCAGCTCCGGCTGCGCCAGCGCGCCGGCCCGTAGCAACTCCAGCGCCCAATCGACCAGGATCTCGGTATCGGGCCGGGGCACCAGCGTGTCGGCATTGACCCGCAGCCGCAAGCCATGGAACTCCTTGTGCCCGCTCAGATAGGCCAGCGGCACCCCCTGCAGGCGCTGCGCCAGCCAGTCCTCGAATCGGCTGACCTGCTCCGCGCTCAGCAGGTCCTGGTCGTGCGTGATCAGCCAGGCGCGGTCGCGGTCCAGCAACTCGGCGAGCAGCAGCTGCGCCTCGAGCCTATCCAGCCCGCGCTCACGCGCGCGGGTCAGCGCGGCGGCCACGCCCAGGCTCACCGGCCGCCCTCCAGGCTGGCCAGTTGCTCGGCCGCCTGAGCCGCTTGCAGGCCCTGGAAGACGTCGTCCAGATCGCCGTTCATGATGGCGTCCAGCTTGTAGAGCGTCAGATTGATGCGGTGGTCGGTCAGCCGGCCTTGCGGGAAGTTGTAGGTGCGGATCCGGTCGCTGCGGTCACCCGAGCCGATCAGGCTCTTGCGCTGGGCGGCCTCCTTGGCGGCGCGCTCGTTCTTGTCTTTGTCGCGCAGCCGGGCGGCCAGCACGGCCATGGCCTTGGCCTTGTTGCGGTGCTGGCTGCGGTCGTCCTGGCACTCGGCCACCAGACCGGTGGGTAGATGGGTGATGCGGATCGCGCTGTCGGTCTTGTTGACGTGCTGGCCGCCGGCACCACTGGCGCGGAAGGTATCGATGCGCAGCTCGGCCGGGTTCAGCTGGATCTCCTCGGCTTCGTCGGGCTCGGGCATCACCGCCACGGTGCAGGCGCTGGTATGGATGCGGCCCTGGCTCTCTGTGGCCGGCACGCGCTGCACGCGATGGCCGCCGGACTCGAACTTCAGTCGGCCATAGACCTGCTCGCCCTCGATGCGCACGACCAGTTCCTTGTAGCCGCCCAGGTCGGAGTCGCTGGCCGACAGGATCTCGGTCTTCCAGCCCTGGCGCTCGGCAAAGCGCAGATACATGCGGGCCAGATCGCCGGCAAAGAGGGCCGACTCATCGCCGCCCGTGCCGGCGCGGATCTCCAGAAAGGCCGGGCGCTCGTCGTCCGGGTCCTTGGGCAGCAGGGCCAGCTGCAGGGTCTCGTGCAGGCGGGCGATGTCGGCCTCGGCCGCCGCGATTTCCTCGCGCGCCATCTCCGCCATGTCCGCATCGGCCAGCAGCTCGCGCGCCGTCGCCAGATCGGCTTCGCGCTGCTGGTACTGGCGATAGTGACCGACCAGCGCCGATGCCTCTGACTGTTCCTTGCTCAGCGCGCGGTAGCGCTTCATGTCAGCGGCGACCGAGCCTTCGGCCAGGATGGTGTCCAGCTCGCTCAGGCGATAGGCGAGTCGTTCGAATTGCTGGCGCAGCGAGTCTTTCATGGGGGGCGAGGGCGGTGTGGAGCTGAAGGGCCGGCAGCGGCTGCCGGGGCGGACTTCAGAACCGCTAATGCTCGGCCGACGAGTCGAAATTGCCGCGCGGGCTGCTGCGCAGGAACAGGCGAGAAACGGTCTGCGCCAGCTGCACGCGCTGCTCGCCGTCGCTGGCATGCAGCTCGGCCAGCGCGCCATGCAGCATCTTCTGGGTCAGGCCACGCGACAGCGCTTCCAGCACCGCGTCGACATCCTCGCCGCGCGCCAGCAGCTTGCGGGCCCGCGCGATCTCATGGGTGCGCCACTCGTCGGTCTGCGCGTTCAGGGCCTGGATCAGTGGCACCGTGTGGCGCTGACCCAGCCAGTGGACAAAGCTCTGCACACCGCTCTCGATGATGGCCTCGGCCTGCTGGACGGCGGCCTGGCGCTTCTCGCCGGCGCTCTGCACCAGGGTCGAGAGATCGTCCACCGTGTAGAGGTAGACATCGTCCAGCTGCGCAACCTCGGGTTCGATATCGCGCGGCACGGCCAGGTCGACCATGAACATCGGCCGGTGCTTGCGGGTCTTCAGCGCACGCTCGACGGCACCCAGGCCGATCAGCGGCAGGCTGGAGGCGGTGCAGGAAATCACCGCATCGAATTCGTGCAGGCGCTGCGGCAGATCGGCCAGCCGGATCGCCTCGGCGCTCAGATGGCCGGCCAGTTTCTCGCCGCGCTCCAGTGTGCGGTTGGCCACGGCCATAGCCTTGGGCGCCTTGGCGGCGAAATGGGTGGCGACCAGCTCGATCATCTCGCCGGCGCCGACGAACAGCACCTTGATCTTCGTCAGATCCTCGAACAGCTGCGAGGCCAGGCGCACCGAGGCGGCCGCCATGCTGATCGAGTGTGCGCCGATCTCGGTGGAACTGCGCACTTCCTTTGCGACCGAGAAGCTGCGCTGGAACAGCTGGTGCAGCGTGCTGCCCAGAGTGCCGGCCTGGTCGGCCTCGCGCACCGCCTGCTTGAGCTGGCCGAGGATTTGCGGCTCGCCCAGCACCATCGAGTCCAGCCCGCTGGCAACGCGGAAGGCATGGCGCGCGGCGGCACCGCCTTCCATCACATAAGCATGGTCCAGCAGCGCATTGCTGCCAACACCGCCGACCCGTGCCAGCCAGTCGACGGCCGGCTGCACCATCGCGGCACTACCGGCCACATAGAGCTCGGTACGGTTGCAGGTGGAAAGCAGGGCAGCCTCCGGGCCGGCCGAGGTCTTGCGCGCCTGCCCGCTTTGCAGCTGATCCTTGAAGCCCAGCAAGGTGGGGGCCAGTTGTTCGAGCGAGAACGCAAAACGTCCACGCAGATCCAGCGGCGCGGAGTTGTGATTCAGACCAAGGGCGAACACGCTCATGACGGGATTATAAAATTCGGCGTTCGGCTGTGCCCCGGCGGGGCTGTTGTGGGGCGCACATGCGATTGATGCGCATCAATTCCAGGCCACTTTTTTCTTCTCTACTCTTTGGCAAGCCGAGGCATATGAATCTGCTGGACGTTGTATGGCACCTGGGCAACTTCCTCGCGCCCGCCTGGTTTGTCGCCGCCCTGACGGCGCTGGGGCTCAAGCTGCTGTGGCGCCGCGAACTCAAGGCCCTGGCCTGGCGCCGCCTGGCGCTGTGGGGGGCGTTGGGCGGTTGCCTGGGTCTGGTCGCGGCCCTGCTGCTATTGGGCCGGGACGGCAAGATGCTCGGCTATGGCTTGATGATCGTCTGCATTGCGCTGCCGCAATGGGGGCTCAGCCTTAAGCGTTGATCGGGCGCTGATCAGGCGCTGGCGTCCTCGGTGATCAGGACCTCGGCGCGCAGCGAATGCGCAAAGGCCTGGGTGATGCGCACATCGATCAGCTGATTCATCAGCCGCGGCGCGCCCTTGAAGTTGACGATGCGGTTGCACTCGGTGCGGCCCATCAGTTCGGTCGGGTCCTTGCGGGCATTGCCGGTCACGAGAATGCGCTGGGTCGAGTCGACCATGGTCTCGCTGATCCTGACGGCGTTGGCCTCGATCACGGCCTGCAGCTCCTGCAGGCGGCGCACCTTGACCTCGTAAGGCGTCGTGTCCTCCAGCGCGGCGGCCGGCGTGCCGGGGCGCGGACTGAAGATGAAGCTGAACGAGGCATCGAAGCCGACCTCGTGCACCAGCTTCATCAGCTTGGCATGGTCGTCCTCGGTCTCGCCGGGGAAGCCGACGATGAAATCGCTGGCGATGCGGATGTCCGGGCGTATCGCGCGCAGCTTGCGAATCGTGCTCTTGAACTCCAGCGCGGTGTAGCCGCGCTTCATCGCCATCAGGATGCGGTCGCTGCCATGCTGGACCGGCAGGTGCAGATGGTTCACGAGCTGCGGCACCTTGGCATAGGCCTCGACCAGGCGCTGGCTGAACTCGTTCGGATGGCTGGTCGTGAAGCGCAGGCGCTGGATGCCGGGGATCTCGGCCGCGTATTCGAGGAGCAAGGCCAGGTCGGCGTATTCGCTGGTGTCGCCCATCTTGCCGCGATAGGCATTGACGTTCTGACCCAGCAGATTGATTTCCATCACGCCTTGGTCGGCCAAGCCGGCGATCTCGGTCAGCACATCCTCGAAGGGGCGCGAGACCTCCTCGCCGCGGGTGTAGGGCACGACGCAGTAAGAGCAGTACTTGGAGCAGCCTTCCATGATGGAGACGAAGGCGCTGGCGCCCTCGACCTTGGCCGGCGGCAGATTGTCGAACTTCTCGATCTCGGGAAAACTGATGTCGACCTGCGGGCGGCGCTGCTCGCGGCGGGCCTCCAGCATCTGGGGCAGGCGGTGCAGGGTCTGCGGGCCGAACACCACATCCACATACGGCGCGCGCTCGATGATGGCCGCACCTTCCTGCGAGGCGACGCAGCCGCCGACGCCGATCAGCACACCTTTTTCCTTCAGGTGCTTGACCCGGCCGAGGTCGCTGAATACCTTCTCCTGTGCCTTCTCGCGCACCGAGCAGGTGTTGAACAGGATCAGATCGGCCTGCTCGACGTCCTTGGTCTCCTCATAGCCCTGGGCCGCGCCCAGCACATCGGCCATCTTGCCCGAGTCGTACTCGTTCATCTGGCAGCCAAAGGTCTTGATGAATACTTTCTTGCTCATGGCGGCCTCTCTCAGCGCTTGGTCCAGGTCTGTGTGGCCGGCTCGAAGGCCCAGCTCGCGGCTTCTTGCGGCGTGCGGGGCCAGGTCTTGTTGGCCAGCTCGGCCGGGTTCAGCACCCAGACGTCCATCAACATGCCCGACGAGGGCTCGATCGTGTAGTGCACGATGAGCTTCTGGCCGGCGACGCTGGCCGGTTGCAGCAGCAGATGGGTGTCGCTGCGCAGACGGGCACCGGGCGCCAGGCGGGCGGGCTGGCCGTTCAGGCTGACCTGAGGTGTTTGCAAGACCACCAGCTCGCCGCGCAGCGCCTGCACGGGGAAGGGGCGGTGCACCTGGGCCTGGGCCGAGATGCAGACGGTGCTGGCCGCGAAGGCAAGAAGAGCACAGCGGTACATGGTATGTGTCCAGTGGCTGCGTTGATCGGATAAAGCAAAACGGCCCGAGGGTTGCTCGGGCCGTTCACTTATTTTGGTGGCGCTTCAGGGATTCGAACCCCGGACCTGCGGATTATGATTCCGTCGCTCTAACCGGCTGAGCTAAAGCGCCTCAAGCCCGCCATTCTAGCGAGCTTTTGGGAGACAATGCAAGGCCCTCCCGGCATGTTTTTAAAAAATGTGCCTTGCTCTCTAGAGAAGCGTATCGATGTTCAGTTTCTTCAAGAAGAAGTTTGGTTCCGCGCCGGCGCCGGTCGAGGCACCTGCAGTGGCGGTGAATGTGGCGGTGGACGTGGTGGCCGAGCCCGTTGTTGTGCCGCCCCCCGCTGAAGCGCCGCGCAAGAGCTGGCTGGACAAGCTGCGCCAGGGTCTGCGCAAGACCGGCTCCAGCATCGCCCAGGTCTTCACTGGCACGCAGATCGATGACGCGCTGTACGAGGAGCTGGAGGCTGCGCTCTTGATGGCCGATGCCGGCGTCAAGGCCACCGAGTTTCTGCTCGAGGATCTGAAGCGCCGCGTCAAGGAGGCCAAGGCCGCCGATCCGGCCGCCGTGCGCGGCCTGCTGATTGAGGCGTTGACCGATCTGCTGCGGCCGCTGGAGAAGCCGCTGGCGGTGGGGCAGCACAGCCCGACCGTGATGATGGTGGTCGGCGTCAATGGCGCCGGCAAGACCACCAGCATCGGCAAGCTGACCCGCCATCTGGCCGACGCCAATGCCAAAGTGCTGCTGGCCGCGGCCGATACCTTCCGCGCGGCGGCGCGCGAGCAGCTGTCGGTCTGGGCCGACCGGGCCCAGGTCGAGATCGTCAGCCAGGAGGGCGGCGACCCCTCGGCCGTGACCTTCGATGCGGTGGTGGCCGGCCGTGCACGCGGCTGTGATGTGGTGCTGGCCGACACCGCCGGCCGCCTGCCGACCCAGCTGCATCTGATGGAGGAGCTGAAGAAGATCAAGCGCACCATCACCAAGGCCCAGGCCGACGCGCCGCACGAAATCCTGCTGGTTGTTGACGGCAATACCGGCCAGAACGCACTGAGCCAGGTCAAGTCCTTCGACGATGCGCTGGGCCTGACCGGCCTGATCGTCACCAAGCTCGATGGCACGGCCAAGGGCGGGGTGCTGGCGGCGATCGCGCGCGAGCGCGCCATCCCGGTCTATTTCATCGGCGTGGGCGAGAAGCTGGAAGACCTGCAGACCTTTGACGCGGCGGAGTTTGCCCAGGCCCTGCTGGCCTGAGCTCCACTTCCAGGCCGGCCTGCAGCTGCGCGAACTCGCGCGCCAGCCAGTCGGCAAATGCCCGCAGCGGCGCGGCGTCCAGGCGGGCCGGGCTGAGCAGCAGCCGGTAGCCATAGCCAGAGTCGAGCGCGGGAGTGTCCGCGCGCAGCAGCCGGCCGCGCTGCAAGTCCTCATGGGCCAGCGCATAGGGCGCCAGCGCGACGCCCAGCCCGGCCGCAGCAGCCTGCACCAGCAGGCCGCCATGGCTGTAGGCGCGCGAGAAATCCAGATGGCGAGTCGGCAGGCCGAGCGATGTCAGCAGGCTTAGCCAGGCATCCGGTTCGCCCTCGTGCAGCAGCGGCTGGCGCAGCAGCGCGGCCAACTCGGCCTTCGGGCCGGCCAGGGCCGGGCTGTAGACGGCGACCAGGCGTTCGGCGTAGATGAAGCTGTCCGAGGCGCTGCCTTCCAGGCTCTGGTAGCGCAGTGCCAGATCGCAGCCACCGCCGGCCAGATCGGCCAGCTGATCGCTGGCTTCGAGGCGGACATCCAGGGCCGGATGCTGCGCGGTGAAGCCATGCAGCCTCGGCACCAGCCACTTCATCGCCAGCGAATGCGTGGTCGAGACGCGCAGCAGATGCGGGTCCTGGGCCAGGCGCAATGCCGCCACCTGGGCGCGCAGCTCGGCCAGCGAGCGCCTCACCGTGGCCGCCAGCTCGCGGCCGGCCGGCGTGATCGCGACGTGACGCGGATGCCGTACGAACAGGGCCAACCCCAGCGCCTGCTCCAGCTGCTTGATCTGCTGGCTCAGGGCAGCCGGGGTCTTGTGCAGCTCGGCGGCGGCCGCGCGAAAGCCGCCATGGCGGGCCGCCGCTTCGAAGTCGATCAGGCCGGCGAGGCTGGAGAGTTCGGCTGCAGGCATCGTGAGGGCAGGAATTTCTGAGTCTCAGGGCCAGGCATTCTCGCTTTCGTGCGGCTGATATCAAGGGAAAACTTCGGTCATCTACAACTTTCCAGGTTTTCCATGAGTCAATCCATCTTGGTCATCGGCGGCACACGCTATTTCGGCATCCGCCTGGTCGAGGCGCTGCTGGCGGCCGGTCACCGGGTCACGCTGGCGACCCGTGGCCGCGCGGCCGACCCCTTTGGCACGCGACTGCGACGCCTGCGGGTGGACCGGCGCGACGCGGCGGCGATGCGCGCCGTCTTCGATCAGGGCGCGCGCTACGACCTGGTCTATGACCAGATGTGCTACAGCCCGGGCGATGCCGCGATCGCGATCGACTGCTTCGGCGGGCGGGTCGGGCGCTATCTGATGACCTCGACGATAGAAACCTATGACGCGCTGCATGGCCGGGTCCTGCGGCCTTACCGCGAGGCCGACCTGGATCTGGCCGCCGAGCCCATCGATACGGCGTTGCCCTGGACCGATCCGGTCTTTGCCGATCGCCACTACGGCCGCGGCAAGCGCCAGGCCGAGGCGGTGCTGGCCCGCAGCGGGGCCCGCCTGCCCTGGGCCAGCCTGCGGGTAGGGCATGTGCTGGGCGGGCCGGAGGATTTCACCGGCCGGCTGCGCCAGCATGTCGAGCTGGTGTGGCGCAGCGACGCGCCGCTGCGCCATGCGGCGGCGGCCGGGCTCAGCTCCTTCATCGATGTGCCGGGCGTGGTTGATGTCCTGCTGTGGGCCGGCAGCCAGGATTTCAGGGGACCGGTCAATGTGGCGGGCGAGGGCTTGCTGTCGGCGCCGCTGCTGCAGCAGCGCATCGCGCGCCGGCTCGGGCGGCCGGTGCTGGCCCAGCCGCAGGCAGCGCCGGGGCCGCTGGCGTTTGACTATGCCGCGCCCCATGTGATGGACACCGACCGGGCGCGCGCGCTGGGCTGGACCTTCGGGCATAGCGATGCCTGGCTGGATGCCTTGATTGACGCGCATGCCGAGGTGCTGGCGCGCGAGGAGCACGCCCATGCTCGCGCCTGAGACCCTGTTTGCCTTCATCTCGGCGGCGCTGCTGGTGATTGCGGTGCCGGGGCCGGCGATGCTGATGGTGCTGGGCCAGCTGCGCCATTCGCGCATGCGGGCCGTGGCGGCGGTGGCCGGGTTGGTGGTCGGCGATCTGCTGCTGATCTCGGCGGCCGGCCTGGGCCTGGCGACCTTGTTGCGCCAATGGCCGCTGTTGCTGACGGTGCTGCGCTGGGCCGGCGCGGCCTATGTGGGCTGGATGGGTTGGGCGATGCTGCGCGCCGCACCCGCAGCGGTGGCGGCGCCCGCCGCCGGCGGCTTCCGCGCGGCCCTGCTGCTGACCTTGATCAATCCGAAGCCGGTGCTGTTCTTCGCAGCCTTTTTCCCGTTGTTCCTCGGCGCGGGGCCGCAGCCCTGGCTGCTCGGCTTTCTGGGCCTGGGCCTGCTGTTCGAGCTGCTGAACATCGGCTTCTACGCACTGCTGATCGCCGCCGCCGGACTGCTGGGCGCGCGGCTCGGCGGGGCGGGGTGGGGCGCGGGCCTGTGGTTGCAGCGCGGCGGCGGCGTGGCGCTGCTGCTGTGCGCGCCGCTGGTGCTGCTGGCCTGAACGGGCCGGGCGGCCTGTTCGCCTACTTCGTGCCGGGCGGCATCATGCCGCCCAGACCCTTCATGCCGCCCATCTTCTTCATCATCTTCATCAGGCCGCCGCCCTTCATCTTCTTCATCATGCCCTGCATCTGGTCGAACTGATTCAAGAGGCGGTTGACCTCCTGGATCTGCACGCCGGCGCCGGCGGCGATGCGGCGCTTGCGGCTGGCCTTGCTCTTGCCGTCCATCAGTAGATTCGGATGGGCGCGCTCCTTGGCCGTCATTGAGTTGAGGATGCCCTCCATGCGCTTCATATCGCGCTCGGCCTTGTCCATATCGCCCTGGCCGGCCTTGGCGGCCATCTGGGCCGGCAGCTTGTCCATCAGGCTGGACAGGCCGCCCATCTTCTTCATCTGCGAGATCTGGGCCAGGAAGTCGTTCAGGTCGAAGCCGTCGCCACTCTTGAGCTTGTTGGCCAGCTTCTCGGCCGCCGCCATGTCGACGCCCTTGGTGACCTCCTCGACCAGGGCGACGATATCGCCCATGCCCAGCACGCGGCCGGCATGGCGCTCGGCGTCGAAGACCTCCAGCCCGTCGATCTTCTCGGACACGCCGGCAAACTTGATCGGCGCGCCGGTGATCTGGCGCACCGACAGCGCGGCGCCGCCGCGCGAGTCGCCGTCCAGCTTGGTCAGCACGACGCCGGTCAGCGGCAGCGCCTCCTTGAAGGCCTTGGCGGTGTTGATCGCATCCTGACCCTGCATCGCATCGACGACGAACAAGGTCTCGACCGGGTTCAGCACCGCGTGCAGATCCTTGATCTCGGCCATCAAGGCCTCGTCGATCGCCAGACGACCGGCGGTGTCGACCAGCAGCACCTCGAAGTGATGCTTCTTCGCGTAGTCGATCGCGGCCAGCGCGATGTCATGCGGCTTCTGGTCGGGGGTCGACGGGAACCATTCGGCGCCGGCCTGCTTGGTGACGGTCTTCAGCTGCTCGATCGCGGCCGGGCGGTAGACGTCGGCCGAGACCGTCAGCACCTTCTTCTTGCGCTTCTCGATCAGGTGCTTGGCCAGCTTGGCCGTGGTCGTGGTCTTGCCGGCGCCCTGCAGACCGGCCATCAGGATCACGGCGGGCGGCTGGGCGGCCAGGTTGATGTCGGCGATGCCCTCGCCCATCGTCGCGATCAGCTCCTTGTGCACCACCGAGACCAGCACCTGGCCGGGGTTCAGCGAGCCCACCACCTCCTGGCCCAGCGCCTTCTCCTTGACCCGGGCGATGAAGTCGCGCACCACCGGCAGCGCCACATCGGCCTCCAGCAGGGCCATGCGCACTTCGCGCAGCATCTCCTGGACATTCGTTTCGGTGATGCGGGCCTGGCCGCGCATCGTTTTGACGAGCTGGCTCAGGCGGTTGGTCAGATTGGAGGCCATCAAGGTTCGCACCGACCGGCAAGGCGGGCGCGCAAAAGTACACTGTGGCGATGATTTTATCGTTTGCGTCCGAAGGGCTGCCCGCCATGCTGCTGAGCCTCAGCAGTCTGGCCGCCTTGCTGGCCTATGCAGTGGCCGCCGGCATGCGGGAATCGGCGGGGGCGGGCGCGAGTCGCCTGCGTGCCGTGCTGTTGCTGGCCTGGCTCTTCCATCTGGTGGCCCTGGTGCTGGACATCGCCGGCTTCGGCCTGGCAAGACCTGGCGCCCGCTTCGGTTTTGCGCCGGCGCTGTCGATGACGATATGGCTGGTGCTGGCGGTCTATCTGGTCGAGAGCCGCTTCGTACCGCTGCCGGGCGCACGGCGCGTGCTGGCCGGCCTGGCGGCGCTGACCGTGCTGCTGGCCTGGGCTTATCCGGGCGAGAGTCGCCCGCTGGCCGCCTCGCCCTGGGCGCCGCTGCACTGGGTGCTGGGCCTGGCCTCCTATGGTCTGTTCGGCGTCGCGGTGCTGCATGCGGTGATGCTGAACCGGGCCGAGCGGCAGATGCGGCTGAAGTCCGCCCAGGGGCCGGCGACCCTGGGCATGCCGCTGCTGAGGCTGGAGCGGCTGACCTTTCAGTTCGTTGGCTCCGGTGTCGTCGTGCTGTCGCTGGCCTTGCTGCTGGGCTGGTGGTTCACGCCGCAATGGCATTGGGACCACAAGAATCTGCTGTCCATGCTGGGCTGGCTGGTGCTGACCGGGCTGCTGACCGGCCGGCGCGTATTCGGCTGGCGCGGCCGGCGCGCGACGCGCTGGCTTTATTTCGGCGCGGCCCTGCTGCTGCTGGCCTACGCCGGCACCCGTTTCGTGTTGGAGGTGCTGCTGCAACGCGGCGCGGGCTATTGATATGAAGTACCTGCTGATCATTCTCGTCATCGGTCTGGTGTTCTTCATGCTGGGCTTCAAGCGCAGCCGTCCCGGTGTGAAGCCGCCGGCACCACCACCGGCGCCGCCCGCGCCACCGGCCGCGCCGCAGCACATCGTCAGCTGTGCCCATTGCGGACTGCACCTGCCGCAGTCGGAGGCCCTGCCCGGGCTCGGCGGGGTGTTCTGCAGCGCCGTCCACCGGGCGGCCCATGAGGCCGGCAAGACGCCATGAGCGAGGCGCGGTCGAACCGGGATCGCCGAGGAGCCGACCGCCGACGTGGTGACCGCCGCCGCAGCGAGCGACGCGGGCCGGCCGCCGACGGCCGCGACCAGTCCTGGTTCGGCCCGCCGCACGAGGGCGAGGGCGAAGCGGCCGCCGGCGTGGACTCGGCCAGCAACGCGACTGCCGACGCGGCCGACTCGCAGTTCTTCTTTCAGCAGGCGCGCCGGCTCGCGCACGCCGGCGGCAGCGCCTTCCAGCGCTTGTACCGGGCCTTTCTGGCGGCGCGCGCGGCGCTGGGCCTGGCCCTGGTCGGCGCGCAGGCGCTGGCGGCGCTGCTGGGTTCGACGACCCCGTTCTGGACTCTGGCACTGAGCGGGGTCTATGCGCTTGAGGCGGTAGCGCTGTGGCTGTTGCCGCGCCTGCAGCGCGGCGCCTCGGCGCAGTCGTTGGCCCGGCTCAGCAGCCCGCGCTGGTGGCTCAGCATCGGCCTGGACCTGGGGCTGTTCGGTCTGCTGCTGGCGCTGGACCGCAGCGCCGGGGTCAGCTATGGCGCGCTGTTCGTGCTGCCGGTGCTGATGGCCGGCGTGCTGACACCGCGTCTGCTGGCGCTGGCCACGGCCGCGATGGCGGCGCTGATGACCCTGGGCGTGGCCTGGTGGTCGGTGTTGCAGGGGGCCGATCCGGGGCTGCGCATGACGCAGGCCGGCCTGGTCGGCGTCGGTTTTTTTGTGATCGGGCTGCTGGCCAGCGAGTTGGCGAGCCGGCTGGCGCGCGAGGAGCGCGCCGCGCGCGGCAGCATGGAGCTGGCGCGCCAGCAGGCGCAGCTGAATCGGCTG
Source organism: Burkholderiales bacterium C2 (assembly GCA_005503085.1). Taxonomy (GTDB): domain Bacteria; phylum Pseudomonadota; class Gammaproteobacteria; order Burkholderiales; family Burkholderiaceae_C; genus Roseateles_E. The sequence goes on from SCOI01000003.1 coordinate 309,191, forward strand.
GTGATCGACGAGATGACCGAGGGCGTGCTGGTGGTGGACAGGCGCGGCCATGTGCGCGCCGCCAACCCGGCCGCGCGCGGCCTGCTGGCCGAGCAGCAGATGGTGCGCACCGCGCCCTTCCAGCTGCGCGGTGTGCCGGCCTGGGAACCGCTGGTGGCGGCGGTGGAGCAGGCCTTCTCGGCCGGCGGCTGGCCGGAGGAGGGGCGCGATGTGGCGCTGGTGTTCAATGCGGCCGAGCGGCGCGCCTTGCGCCTGCGCATGCGCTTCACGCGCCGGCGCGAGGTGCATGGCACCGAGGACCTGTGCGTGCTCTTTGTCGAGGATGTGCGCAATCTGCTGGCGCGCAGCCGTCAGGAGAAGCTGGCCGCGATGGGCCGCATCTCGGCCGGCATCGCCCACGAGATCCGCAATCCGCTGGCCGCCATCGATCAGGCCAATGCGCTGCTGGCCGAGGATTGTGCCGACCCGCAGTCGCAGCGCCTGACGGCGATGGTCAACTCCAATGTGCAGCGCCTCAAGCGCATCGTCGACGATGTGATGGAGGTGGCGCCCGGCGTGCCGCCGCAGCCGGTGCCGGTGGACGCCAGCGCGCTGGTCAGCGAGGCCTGTCTGGACTGGGCCCGCACCAACAAACTGCCGGCTGGCCCGGACAGCCCGCTGGGCCTGAGCCTGCCCACCCATGCGCTGCGCATCAGCTTCGAGCCCGAGCATCTGCGCCGCGTGCTGATCAATCTGCTGGACAATGCGCTGCGCCATGCGGCACCCGGCCCGCGCAGTGTGCAGGTCAGCCTGCGCGCGCAGTCCGAGCAATGGGTCAGCCTCGGTGTGTTCAGCGCCGGCGAGCTGATCGCGCCCGAGGTCGAGCGCCATCTGTTCGAGCCCTTTTTCTCGACGCGCAGCCGGGGCTCGGGCCTGGGCTTGTATATTTGCCGCGAGTTGTGCGAGCGCTATGGCGGGCGCATCGATTACCGCAGCCAGCGCTCGGCCGCACTGGGCGGCAATGAATTCGTCGTGACCCTGCGTCGTCTGCCGGCCGACGCGCCTCTTGCTCCGGCTTCTTCCTGATGAGCTCTGCCAATCCCGCTTTCAGCCTGCTGGTCGTCGATGACGAGCCGGATCTGCGCACGCTCTACGAACTGACCCTGCTGCGCGAGGGCTATGAACTGGAGACCGCCGGCACGGTGGAGGAGGCGCTGGCGCGGCTGCAGCAGCGCCGCTACAGCGCCGTCATCACCGATATGCGCCTGCCCGATGGCAGCGGCCTGGATGTGCTGGCCTGGCTGGAGCAGCAGGGCCGGCCGGAAAAGGCCCTGGTGATCACCGCCTATGGCTCGGCCGAGAACGCGGTCGAGGCGCTGAAGGCCGGTGCTTATGACTACCTGACCAAGCCGGTCGATCTGCGCCAGTTCCGCAGCGTCGTCGCCTCGGCGCTGGGGCGACTGCCGCAAAGCCAGCCCTCGGTGGTGCCGACGCAGCTGCCGTCGGAGCGGCAGTCGGTGGCCGAGCTGCCCAGGCCGGCGAAGGTCGAGGCGCGCGTGTCGACAGCCGCCGCATCGCGCGCGCGCGCCGAAGATCCGGCAGCTGCGCCGCCGGCCGGCGCGCTGCAGCGACTGGCCGGCGAGTCGACCGCGATCCGGCAGGTGCGCTCGCTGATCGAGAAGGTGGCGCGCAGCATGGCGCCGGTGCTGTTGCAGGGCGAGTCGGGCACCGGCAAGGAGCTGGTGGCGCGCTCCATCCACGAGAGCAGCGTGCGCGGCAGCCAGGCTTTCGTCGCGGTCAATTGCGGCGCGATTCCCGAACAGCTGCTGGAGGCCGAGTTCTTCGGCTATCGCAAGGGCGCGTTCACCGGCGCCAACGAGGACCGCGAGGGCTTCTTCCAGGCCGCCCATGGCGGCACCCTGTTCCTCGACGAGATCGGCGACCTGCCGCTGGCGATGCAGAGCAAGCTCTTGCGCTCGATCCAGGAGCGCTCGGTGCGGCCGGTCGGTGCGGTGGCGGAGGCGCCGGTCAATGTGCGCATCCTCAGCGCCACCCACAAGGACCTGAGCGCCGAGGTGGCGGCCGGGCGCTTCCGCCAGGACTTGTTCTACCGCCTGAACGTGATACAGATCCGTGTGCCGCCGCTGCGCGAGCGCATCGAGGACCTGGCCGCGATCAGCGAACGGGTGCTGGAGCGCATCGCCCGCGATGCCGGTGTGTCGCCGGTGCCGCGGCTGACACCAGCGGCGCTGTCGCAACTGGCGCGTTATGCCTTCCCGGGCAATGTGCGCGAGCTCGAGAACCTGCTGCACCGGGCGCTGGCGCTGTCGGGTGGCGAGCTGATCGACGCCGAGGATCTGGGCCTACCCGAATCGCTGCTGGATGATTCGCAGCTGGGGGCGCTGGACGTGCTGGAGGCGCCGCCGGCGGCGCCGTTGCCCGATCTGGCCGACGATCAGGCCGAGCTGCCGCAAGACCTGGCCCTCTATCTGGACGAGGTCGAGCGAAGCATCTTGTTACGCGCGCTGGAGCGCCACCGCTTCAATCGCACGGCCGCCGGTGCGAGCCTGGGCTTGTCGCTGCGTCAGATTCGTTACCGGATGGCACGGCTGGGCATCACCGAGGGCTCGACCTCGGGCGATGGCGAGGGCTCCGACGCCCACTGAGTGCCCACTGAGCGCCGACCGAGGCGCGCTCCGCAAAGCCTTTGTTGGCGCGGCCTGGCGGGCGGTTTTGCGCTGCAGGCCAAGACTGTCGCGGGCCCCGGATTTCAAACCCCGATCAATGCTGGGTGCAGGCGCGATGCGAGCGGCATCGAGGCGGCCTGGCCAGGCTTTTTGCGGCGCGCAGCTAGCGCGTGAAGGGCCGCCGGTCAACCGGGTTCGATATGCGGGTTTGACGCTAGCTGTAGTGCTTGAAGAGCTGGGTAGCCCCAGATATAGTGTTTCTTCATGCTATCCTTCTAGCCTCGGCAAAGCACTGAAATGCCCTATCCCTTCGCAGTCGTCTTGCCCAGCGTAACCGGTACAGCGCCGTGTTCTGCCTGGCTTGCGATGCGGACGATGGCGGGCTCGCCGGCCTGCCCGGTGGGCTCGCGCAGTCGCACAGCCCCAAGCCCCGACGACAGCAATAACGAACGCAGATCCATGGCCGCCTCTGGCGTGTCGCGGACCTGCCATTTCTGATTCGAACAAGACAGACGAGGAATTATGCAAAGCACAGCAGCCCAGACCCGCTCGGACGCTCCCGCTGCCGCCTCCGCGCCCGCCGCAGCGGCCGGCGCGGCCAAGCAGACCGCCTATCAGGCCTACCAGATCATCCGTCGCAATGGCGCGGTGGTCTCGTTCGAGCCCAGCAAGATCGCGGTGGCCTTGATGAAGGCCTTTCTGGCCGTGCATGGCACCAGCGGCGCGGCCTCGGCCAGCGTGCGCGAGACGGTCGACGGCCTGACCGAGAACGTGGTGCGCGCGCTGCTGCGCTCGCGCCCGAGCGGCGGCACCTTCCACATCGAGGATGTGCAGGACCATGTCGAGCTGGGTCTGATGCGCGGTGGTCACCATGAGGTGGCGCGCGCCTATGTGCTGTATCGCGAGCGCCGCTACCAGGAGCGCGTGGCCAAGGGTGAGGTGGCCCAGGCCGCCGCGCTGGAGTCCGGCCTGACGGTGATCGACAACGGTCAGCGCATTCCGCTGGACCTGGCCCATCTGCAAAGCCTGATCGTCTCGGCCTGCGAAAACCTCGGCGCGGACGTCAAGCCGGAGCCCATCCTGGCCGAGACCAAGCGCAATCTGTATGACGGCGTGCCGATCGACGAGGTCTACAAGGCCTCGATCCTGGCCGCCCGCACCCTGATCGAGAAGGATCCCGGCTACAGCCGCGCCACCGCACGCCTGCTGCTGCACACGATCCGTCGCGAGGTGGTCGGCGGCGAGATCACGCAGGAGCAGATGCAGAGCCGCTATGCCGAGTATTTCCCCGGCTATATCAAGAAGGGCGTCAAGGCCGAGCTGCTGGACGAGAAGCTGGCGCAGTACGACCTGGCCCGACTGGGCGCGGCGCTGAAGGCCGAGCGCGATCTGCAGTTCGACTACCTCGGCCTGCAGACCCTGTATGACCGCTATTTCCAGCACATCGACGATGTCCGCATCGAGATGCCGCAGGCCTTCTTCATGCGCGTCGCGATGGGTCTGGCCCTCAACGAGATCGACCGCGAGACCCGCGCGATCGAGTTCTACGAAGTGCTGTCGAGCTTTGACTTCATGTCCAGCACGCCGACGCTGTTCAACTCCGGCACGCGTCGCTCGCAGCTGTCGTCCTGCTACCTGACGACGGTGGCCGATGATCTGGACGGCATCTACGAGGCGCTGAAGGAGAACGCGCTGCTGAGCAAGTTCGCCGGCGGCCTGGGCAATGACTGGACCCCGGTGCGCGCGCTGGGCTCGCACATCAAGGGCACGAACGGCAAGTCGCAAGGCGTGGTCCCGTTCCTGAAGGTGGTCAACGACACCGCCGTCGCGGTGAACCAGGGCGGCAAGCGCAAGGGCGCCGTCTGCGCCTATCTGGAGTCCTGGCACCTGGACATCGAGGAGTTCCTGGAGCTGCGCAAGAACACCGGCGACGACCGCCGCCGCACCCACGACATGAACACCGCGAACTGGATCCCCGATCTGTTCATGCGCCGTGTGATGGATGGCGGCGACTGGACCCTGTTCTCGCCGTCGACCTGCCCGGACCTGCACGATCTGTTCGGCACCGCCTTCGAGAAGGCCTATGTCGAGTACGAGGCCAAGGCCGACCGCGGCGAGATCAAGCTGTTCAAGCGCATGCCGGCCAAGGATCTGTGGCGCCGCATGCTGTCGATGCTGTTCGAGACCGGCCATCCCTGGATCACCTTCAAGGACGCCTGCAATGTGCGCTCGCCGCAGCAGCATGTCGGTGTCGTGCACTCGTCGAATCTGTGCACCGAGATCACGCTGAACACGAACGACAGCGAGATCGCCGTCTGCAACCTCGGCTCGGTCAATCTGGTCCAGCACCTGAAGGACGGTGGCATTGACCACGACAAGCTGCGCAAGACGATCTCGACCGCGATGCGCATGCTCGATAACGTGATCGACATCAATTACTACGCGGTCAAGAAGGCGCGCGACTCGAACCTGCGCCACCGTCCGGTGGGCCTGGGCCTGATGGGCTTCCAGGACGCGCTGTACGCGCTGCGCACGCCCTACGCATCCAACGAGGCGGTCGAGTTTGCCGACCGTTCGATGGAAGCGATCTGCTACTACGCCTACCAGGCCTCCACCGAGCTGGCCGCCGAGCGGGGTCGCTATTCGAGCTATCGCGGCTCGCTGTGGGACCGCGGCATCCTGCCGATCGACTCGCTGGACCTGCTGGCCAAGGAGCGCGGTGGCTATGTCGAGGTGGATCGCAGCTCGACCCTGGACTGGGATGCGCTGCGCGCCAAGATCGCCCAGCACGGCATGCGCAACAGCAACTGCGTGGCGATCGCACCGACCGCGACGATCTCCAACATCATCGGCGTGGACGCCTCGATCGAACCCTGCTTCGGCAATCTGTCGGTCAAGTCCAATCTGTCGGGCGAGTTCACCGTCATCAACGAATCCCTGGTGCGCGACCTGAAGAAGCTGGGCCTGTGGGACGACGTGATGGTGATGGACCTGAAGCACTTCGACGGTTCGCTGCGCCGTATCGACCGCGTGCCGGAAGAGCTGAAGACGCTGTACGCGACCGCCTTCGAGGTCGAGACACAGTGGCTGGTCGAAGCCGCCGCCCGTCGCCAGAAGTGGATCGACCAGGCCCAGAGCCTGAACATCTATATGGCCGGCGCCTCGGGCAAGAAGCTCGACGAGACCTACAAGCTGGCCTGGCTGCGCGGCCTGAAGACGACCTACTACCTGCGCACGATGAGCGCGTCCTCGGCCGAGAAGAGCACGGTGACCAAGTCGGGCCAGCTCAATTCGGTGTCCTCCGGTGCGACCGCGTCGGTGCTGTCGGCGCCTGTCGCTGCGGCTCCGGCGGCTGTTTCGGTGGAGGCGGAGTTGCCTGCAACCGACATGAAGTTCTGCTCGATCGACAACCCCGATTGCGAGGCCTGCCAGTAAGGTCTTGAAGTGAAACACTGGCATCGCGAAAAGCTCCAACGCCCGCGATGCCAGTGTTCATCGGCTCAAACGCTGATGCATGGGTTTTCCTGCGAAGCAAATCCAGGCCTCAACGACTGACCCCCGAGGGCTTCGATACGCGTCCGATGCGATGCGACACAGCAACGCGCATCGCGTGTTGATGTCAAGAAGTCCTTGGTGTTTGAACACAACACTCTGATAATTCGACACGATAGGAAGTCCACCATGTTGGTTTGGGAAGAAGACCTGAAGCCCTCGAACAGCGTCACCACGAATGCCGCGCCGCGCACTGCGCCGGTCGCGAGCGCAGCAGCCACCGCGTCGCCCGCCACAACGGCCGCCGTGAGCAGCTCCCAAACCGTCCCCGCGTCCGCCGCAACGGCCCAGGTTCTGGGCAACGGCGCGCGCGTCAAGGCTTCGGACAAGCGCATCATCAATGGCCAGACCGACGTCAACCAGCTGGTGCCTTTCAAGTACAAATGGGCCTGGGAAAAATACCTGGCCACCTGCGCCAACCACTGGATGCCGCAGGAAGTGAATATGTCGCGCGACATCGCCTTGTGGAAGGACCCGAACGGTCTGACCGAGGACGAGCGCCGCATCATCAAGCGCAATCTCGGCTTCTTCGTGACCGCCGATTCGCTGGCCGCCAACAACATCGTGCTGGGCACCTACCGCCACATCACGGCCCCCGAGTGCCGCCAGTTCCTGCTGCGCCAGGCCTTTGAAGAAGCGATCCACACCCACGCCTATCAGTACATCGTCGAGTCGCTGGGCCTGGACGAGAGCGAGATCTTCAACGCCTACAACGAAGTCAAGTCGATCCGCGACAAGGACGAGTTCCTGATCCCCTTCATCGAGGCGATCATGGACCCCAACTTCCACACCGGCACGCCCGAGAACGACCAGACCCTGCTGAAGAGCCTGATCGTCTTCGCCTGCCTGATGGAGGGGCTGTTCTTCTACGTCGGCTTCACCCAGATCCTGGCGATGGGTCGTCAGAACAAGATGACCGGCGCCGCCGAGCAGTACCAGTACATCCTGCGCGATGAGTCCATGCACTGCAACTTCGGCATCGACCTGATCAACCAGCTCAAGGCCGAGAACCCGCATCTGTGGACGGCCGAGTTCAAGGCCGAGATCAAGGCGCTGTTCCTGCATGCCGTCGAGCTCGAGTACCGCTATGCCGAGGACACGATGCCGCGTGGCGTGCTCGGCCTGAACGCCTCGATGTTCAAAGGCTATCTGCGCTATATCGCCAACCGCCGTGCCACCCAGATCGGATTGGAGGAGCTCTTCCCGAACGAAGAGAACCCCTTCCCCTGGATGAGCGAAATGATCGATCTGAAGAAGGAACGCAACTTCTTTGAAACCCGCGTCATCGAATACCAATCCGGTGGCGCATTGTCCTGGGACTGAGCCCGGACACAGGACAAGCCCTGCGGCTTGTCTTGTGCCTGGCGAAGACCCAAGCGCCTGCAAGCGCTTGGGCCGAGCCGGTCAGTGTCTTTTGTAGACGCCGGTCAGTTCCCAGATTGTTGTGAGGTCAAGAGATTCGCGAGACCCAAGACCATGGCCCTAGAAATTTTGGCTGGTGCTCGCAACCCCATTCACCGTACCGGGGCGCTCCTCCTGGGCGACTTCCGGACGATGAATAACTGCGCTGTGGCGGACCGGTCTGCTGCGGGCAGTGCTTTTTCCACTTGATCAAGGAGAACTGAAATGGCAACTGCAAAGAAGGCAACGGCGAAGAAAGCCGCTCCCGCCAAGAAGGCCGCTCCGGCCAAGAAGGCCGCTGCTCCGGCAAAGAAGGCCGCTCCGGCCAAGAAGGCTGCTGCTCCGGCGAAGAAGGCCGCTCCGGCCAAGAAGGCTGCTGCGCCCGCCAAGAAGGCTGCCGCTCCGGCGAAGAAGGCCGCTCCGGCCAAGAAGGCTGCTGCGCCCGCTAAGAAGGCCGCTCCCAAGGCTGCTGCAAAGCCGCCGGCAAAGAAGGCTGCACCGAAGGCCGCTCCTAAGGCTGCTGCCAAGCCGCCTGCCAAGAAGGCCGCACCGAAGGCTGCTCCTAAGGCCGCTGCCAAGCCGCCTGCCAAGAAGGCTGCGCCCAAGGCTGCTCCTAAGGCCGCCGCCAAGCCGCCTGCCAAGAAGGCTGCTGCCGCTGCGCCCAAGGCCGCTGCCAAGCCGCCTGCCAAGAAGGCAGCCAAGAAGCCTGCAGCCAAGAAAGCCGCCACGGCCCCTGCCCCTGCTGCCGCCGCCAAGCCGGCTGCTGCACCCGCCGCCAAGACGGCGCTGAGCCCGCAAGCGGCTTGGCCCTTCCCCACGGGCAGCAAGCCCTAAGAAGCCAGGGTCTTCGGGCCCTCGGCATCAAACCCGGCCTCGGCTGGGTTTTTTTATGCCCGCTTCAGGGCTGCTCAGGGATAGAAGATCTCGACGCTATAGCCGCTGACGCGGTGTCGACCGGTGCTGAAGACGAGCTGCAGCTGCTGCTCGCTGTCGCCTTTCATGCTGAGCTGGCTCAGATTGAAATCGGTGGGTTTGAGCATGCGCCGCGCAACCACGGCGCCGCTGGCATCGGTCAAGCTCAGATCGACCCAGGGCAGGGCCAGCGCATAGGCGGCCTTGTTGCGCAGCTGCAGTGCGAGCTTGTAGCTATTGCCCGAGCCGGCCTGTGTCAGCCCGCTGTTCTCGACCGCCAATGCGTCGATGCGTCGCCAGGGCTGCAGCTCGCAGCCGGCCACGCTGCACAGCGACTGCAGCAGCGGTGTGCTCGGCGGGTAGAGCGCGGCGATGGCATTGCGGAACTGCAGGCCCAGCTGCAGCAGCAGGACGGCCAGCAGCAGCAGGGCGCTCAGGCCCAGCGCGATGCGCACGCGCGGCTGTTGCCAGCGTGCGGTAGACGAGGCCTGGCGCAGAAAGCTGGCCTCGACCGCCTTGTGCTCGGGTGTGTCGTGGGCGGCCACCTCGGCAGCCAGCGCCGCCAGGCGGGCATCGACCAGCACGTCGGGATCCGAGGCCGCCTCGGGGGTGGTCGTCGCGGCCGGCGGCGCCGCCTCGGGTTCGGGCAGCGCGGCCGGCTCGGGACTGGGCTCGACGCTGCTTGAGTCGTCCCAGAAAGGCTCGCGGCGCTCGTTCTGTTCTGCAGTCCCGACAGCAAAGTGCGGCAGCGGCGCGGCTTCTTCCTCGCGTGCGGTCGGCGCAGGCTCGTCCTCGAACTCGCGCGGCACGACCCAGGTGGTGGCGTCGTGGGGCGGGGCGCTGACGGCCATCGCGTCGGCGGCTTCCATCTCGACCGCAGGTTCCGGCTCGGGGGCCGGCGCAGGCGAGACAGCAGCGGGCCAGGGCGGCGGCAGCTCGCGGTCGATATCGAACAACTGCTCGCGGGCATCGAAGACCTCGGCGCAGCGACCGCAGCGCACCCAGCCTTCGGAGACGCGGAGCTGATCCTGCACCACCCGGAAGATGGTGCCGCAAGCGGTACAACGGGTGGCAAGACTCATGACCGGAATCATGCCATGAGCGCAGGGCTCAAACCCGTTGCGCGCTCATCAGAATCCAGCCTTCTTCGCTGTCGCTGACCTCGAGCTTGAGCCAGGGTGCATAGGCCGCCTTCAGCTCATCGGCCTGGCGCTCCAGGATGCCGGCCAGCACCAGGTGGGCACCGGGGGCCAGGTGTTGACACAGCAGCGGTGCCAGCAGCTTCAGCGGCGTGGCCAGGATATTGGCCAGCACCAGCGGGTACTCGCCCTGGGCCGCATCGGGCAAGGCCGCGCTGACCGCCACCTGGTTGTCGCGTGCGTTCGAGACGGTGGCCGTCACGGCCGCTGGGTCGATGTCGACCGCGTCGATGTTCGTGGCGCCATAAAGCGCCGCACCGATCGCGAGGATGCCGGAGCCGCAGCCGTAGTCCAGCACGCGCGTCCAAGTCGGGGCCAGGTCTTGATGCGCGGCGATCCAGCGCAAGCACATGCGGGTGGTCGGATGGGTGCCGGTGCCGAAGGCCAGGCCCGGGTCCAGCCGCATCACCTTGCTGGCCTGGGCGGGTGCCTCATGCCAGGACGGCACGATCCAGAACTCGGGCGTGATCTCCACCGGCGCAAACTGCGACTGCGTCAGCCGCACCCAGTCCTGCTCGACCACCGCCTGGATGGTCTGCACATGGACATCGCCGGCCCAGTCCTGGCTCAAGAGCAGGGTCGCGGCCTCGGTGGCCTCGGCCTCGCCGGGGAACAAGGCCTTGACCACCGAGCGCTGCCAGCCGCCGCGCGGCGCCGGCATGCCGGGCTCGCCGAACAAGGCCTTCTCGGCATCGGTGTCGGCGTCGGCGTCCTCGACCGAGACGGCCAGCGCGTCGAGCTCGACCAGCGCATCGCTGACGGTCTCGACCTCGTCCTCGCCGCAGATCAGCACCAGCTCGTGCAGGTCGGGTGTGCTCATCGCTTGTGCTCGCTCATCCAGCTTTCAAGATAGTGAATGCTGGTGCCGCCTTCCATGAACTTGGCGTCGACCATCAGCTCGCGGTGCAGCGGGATATTGGTCTGGATGCCTTCGACCACGGTCTCCGACAGCGCGATGCGCATGCGTGCCAGCGCCTGCTCCCGCGTATCGCCGTGCACGATGATCTTGCCTATCATCGAGTCGTAGTTCGGCGGCACGTAGTAGTTGGTATAGGCATGCGAGTCCACGCGCACGCCGGGACCACCCGGCGGGTGCCACATCGTGATGCGGCCGGGCGAGGGCGTGAACTTGACCGGATCCTCGGCATTGATGCGGCACTCGATCGAGTGGCCGCGCATCGTGATGTTGCGCTGGGTGAAGGGTAGCTTTTCGCCGGCCGCCACCTTGATCTGCATCTGCACAATGTCGATGCCGGTGACCATCTCGGTGACCGGATGCTCGACCTGCACGCGGGTGTTCATCTCGATGAAATAGAACTCGCCGTTCTCGTAGAGGAACTCGAAGGTGCCGGCGCCTCGGTAGCCCATCTTGCGGCAGGCGGCCGAGCAGCGGTCGCCGATCTTCTCGATCACACGGCGCGGGATGCCCGGCGCCGGCGCTTCCTCGATGATCTTCTGGTGGCGGCGCTGCATCGAGCAGTCGCGCTCGCCCAGCCAGACGGCGTTCTTGTGACCGTCGGCCAGCACCTGGATCTCCACATGGCGTGGGTTCTCCAGGAACTTCTCCATATAGACCTGCGGATTGCCGAAGGCCGCACCGGCTTCCGTGCGGGTGGTCTGCACCGCATTGACCAGGGCCGCCTCGGTGTGGACCACGCGCATGCCGCGGCCGCCACCACCGCCGGCCGCCTTGATGATGACCGGGTAGCCGATGGCGCGGGCGATCTTGACGATCTCCTTCGGGTCCTCGGGCAGGGCACCCTCGGAGCCGGGCACGCAGGGCACGCCGGCGCGGATCATGGCCTGCTTGGCCGAGACCTTGTCGCCCATCAGGCGGATGTTGTCGGAGGTCGGGCCGATGAAGACAAAGCCGCTGCGCTCGACACGCTCGGCAAAGTCGGCGTTCTCGCTGAGGAAGCCGTAGCCGGGGTGGATGGCCTCGGCATCGGTCACCTCGGCGGTGGCGATGATGGCCGGCATGCTCAGATAGCTTTGGGCCGAGGCTGCCGGGCCGATGCAGACGGCCTCATCGGCCAGCTTCACATACTTGGCATCACGGTCGGCCTCGGAATAGACCACCACCGACTTGACACCCAGCTCGCGGCAGGCGCGCTGTATCCGCAGGGCAATCTCCCCGCGGTTGGCGATAAGAATCTTCTTGAACATCGCGAGGCCTTATTCGATGACGAACAAAGGCTGGCCGAATTCCACCGGTTGGCCGTTCTCGACCAGGATCTTGGTGACCGTGCCGCTCTTGTCGGCATCGATCTCGTTCATGATCTTCATCGCCTCGATGATGCAGATCGGCTCGCCTTCCTTGATCTGCTGGCCGAGTTCGGCAAAGGACTTGGCATTCGGGCTGGAGGCGCGGTAGAAGGTGCCGACCATCGGCGACTTGACGATATGGCCGGTCTCGACCGCCGGTGCCGGTGCGGCGGCCGGGGCGGCCGCGACCGCCGGGGCGGCGGGCGCGGCCGCAGCGGGCGCCACGGCGGGGGCGGCCACCAGCGGCGCGGCGACCGAACCGTCGGACTTGACGATGCGCACCTTGCCGTCGGCCTCGGTGATTTCAAGTTCAGAAATATTCGACTCGGACACCAGGTCGATCAGGGTCTTGAGCTTGCGCAGATCCATAAGGCTTCTCCAACAGAGATGATGGTTGTTATGTTTCAGTGTGCGGCCGCCCGTGCGGCACGCCGATGACGGGCCTGATCAGCCCGCCCCCTCCGACTTGCTCTTCAATGCCGTCAGCGCGTACTGCAGGGCCAGTTGATAGCCCTGGGCACCCAGCCCGCAGATCACGCCGTCGGCGAGTGCGGAAAAAAAGCTGTGGTGCCGGAAAGGTTCGCGCTTGTGGATGTTCGACAGATGGACTTCAACAAAGGGGATGGCCACGGCCGCCAGCGCATCGCGCATGGCCACGCTGGTGTGCGTGTAGGCGGCCGGATTGATGATGATGAAGCGGCAGCCATCGCGGCCCGCTGCCTGAATGCGGTCGACCAAGGCACCCTCATGGTTGCTTTGGAAGGATTCCAGCTTGGCGCCAGCTTTGGTTGCGATCTCTGCGAGATCGGCATCTATCTGGGCCAAAGTCCGCGAGCCATAAACCCCAGGCTCCCGGCTGCCCAGGAGATTGAGATTGGGTCCGTGAAGTACAAGAATCTGCATCTGCAGCGTGCCTCAGGCATTAGAGCTTGGACACTAGAAGCGATAAAGGCTGGACTTTACGCTTTTTAGGGGCTGTTCAAGACAGCTGCCTAAAAATATATCGCTTGACCTGAGTCCTGGCTTGGGCTTGCCCGCTCAGGGCTGGCTGCGGCCCAGCTCGCGCAATTCTGCCAGATGGGTGGCGCCCAGCTTGCGCCAGTAAGGCTCGCCCTCGGGGCCGAAAGCCACGCTGAAGGGCAGGCCGCCCTGCAGATTGCCCAGTGTGCGGGCCAGCTCGGTGCCGGTCAATCCGGCCAGGCCGATGGTGAAACCGACCGGCAGCTTCTTCAGGAACTCGCGCACCGGCGTCGGGGCATCGACCGCCAGCCCGAGCAGCTGCCAGCCCGGATGCTCGCGCGCGAACTGGTCGAGCTCGGGCATTTCCTTGACGCAGGGCGCGCACCAGGTGGCCCAGAAATTCAGCAGCAGCGGCTTGCCCCGCAGGCTGCTGGCCTGCAGCAGACCCCCCTCGGGGCGCTCGAAGCTCGATGACCAGAAAGTGTTGGCGGCGGCCGAGAGCGGTTCGGGGCGATGGCCGCGCAGCCCATAGCCGACACCCAGCGCCGCGGCGCCCAGGCCGGCGGCGCCGATCAGCAGTCGCCTCTTGTTGATCGAGGTCAAGACGGGTTCTCCTGCATCAGTTTGCGCAAAGCGCCCAGGTCGCCACGTTCGCTGCGGCCCTTGGCATCGGGTTTGAGGGCGCCGCGCACATCATCGAAATCCAGAATGCTCAGCGCCACCGTGACGCTCTCGCCCAGCGCCCGGCAGGGGGCGGCCAGGGTCAGCACATCGATGGGCTGGCCGCGCGGGCCCGTGATCGAGCCGACCTCGTAGTCGACCCGCCAGTTCAGCAGGGCGATCTCGGCCGACTTGCTGTCGTCGCAGAACAGCTGCAGATGGATATTGGACAGCCGGGTGGCCGTGCCGCGCCAGACCGCACCGCACAGATGGGGCCGGAACTCCGCCAGCCGCTCCATCCACAGCGCCGCCAGCTCGCGCAGCGCCGCCAGCTCGGCCGGTTGCGTGTCGGCGCAGAACAGGGCCAGATAGTCGCGCACCTGCTCCTCGAGCTCGTCATTGCCGGGCAGGGCGGTGCGCTTGGGCAGGCCCAGGGTCTTCAGCGCGCGCTGCTTGGCCGGGCCGTATTCCAGCCCCTCCTCGACCACCAGCCGGGCGGCGGTGGCGGCGATCTCCTGACTCAGACTGCTGTACTCGTCCATGGCTTGCGCCTCAATCGGGCAGTTCGACCGCGCCCATCCGGGCCGCTATCGTCGCAGCTCGCGAAAGCACATAGGGCGAGGCGGGGCGTTTCTCGAAGCGCTTGGGCGCCGGCAGCATCACCGCCAGTCGGGCGGCCTGGCCGGCGGACAGCCGGGCCGCATCGACGCTGAAATAATGGCGCGCGGCGGCCTGGGCGCCGAACACGCCCTCGCCCCATTCGACATTGTTCAGATAGATGGTCAGGATGCGCTGCTTGCTCAGCAAGCCCTCCAGCATCAGGGTCAGCACCAGCTCCTGGCCCTTGCGCAGCAGATCGCGCTCGCCGCTGAGGAACAGATTCTTGGCCAGCTGCTGGGTGATCGTGGAGCCGCCGACGATCTTGAGCTTGGGGGCCGGCCGGCCGCGCTGCTCGGCGCGCTCGACCCGGGCCTCGGCCTTCTGGTTGCGCTCCCAGGCTTTTTCCAGCGCGTCCCAGTCCACGCCGGCATGCTCGGCAAAGCCGGCATCCTCGCTGGCGATCACCGCGCGGCGCAGGTTCTTGGACAGCTCTGCCTCATCCACCCATTGCTGGCTCCACAAGACCTGCCCCTTCTCGCTGGCCAGGCGCCAGATCTCCGAGCGCTGGAAGCTGGTCGACTGCGGGTCCAGCACATTCATCAAGAGGATGCGGGCGGCGAAGTAGAGCTGCAGGGCCAGCAGGCCCAGCAGCAGCAGGATCAGCAGGCGGCCGAGCTTGCCCATCATGGTGCGACCGCCAGCTGCGCGCGCAGCGCCGCCAGTACCGGCGCGGTTTCGGGGCGCCGCCCGCGCCAGATTAGAAAGGACTCGCCGGCCTGCTCGACCAGCATGCCCAGACCGTCGCGGCCCTCGAAGCCATGGGCGGCGGCCCAGTCCAGAAAGCCCCGGGCGGCCGGGCCATACATCATGTCCAGCGCCAGCGCGCCGGGCTTGAGCGCGGCCGCCGATACCGGCACCGCCGCACCGCTCAGGCTGGCGCTGGTGCCGTTGATCAGCAGGTCGAATCCCGCACCAACGTTTTCCAGACCGCTGGCGGCCAGGCGCACGCCATGCTGCGCAGCCCAGTCGGCATGGCTCTCGACCAGGGCCTGGGCCTTGTCGGCCGAGCGGTTGGCCAGATGAATCTCGGCTGGGCGCGCCGCGATCAGGCTGCCCAGCACGCCCGCCGAGGCGCCGCCGGCGCCCAGCAGCAGCACGCGCAGTCCGGCAAGCGGCCGCGCCGCGTTGTGCTCGATATCGCGCACCAGGCCCAGGCCGTCGCTGTTGTCGCCAAACCAGCCGCCTTGCTCCTCGGTGTCGAAGCGCAGCACATTGACCGCGCCTGCCAGCGCCGCGCGCGGGCTGCGCCGAGCCGCCAGATCATGGGCCTCGAACTTGAAGGGCACGGTCACATTGCAGCCGCAGCCGCCCGCCGCAGCAAAGCCGCGCAGGCTGGCTTCGAAGCCGTCCAAGGGGCACAGCAGGCGTTCATAGAGCAGGCGCTCGCCGGTCTGGGCGACGAACATCGCGTGGATGTCCGGCGAGCGGCTGTGCGCGACCGGATTGCCGGCGACGGCATAGCGATCAATGGGTTCAGTGCTCATGGTTGGGCAGACAAGGTGGTTTCCAGGCCGTCCTCGCGGGTGAAGCGAAAGCGCGAGGTGATCACCAGCACTTCGGCGCCCTGGCGCATCGCGGCGCTGAAGGGACCGAAGGGGCCGGCGGCGCGCACGATGGCCACCGCCCGCCGGTCCAGCACCGCGTTGCCGGAGGAGGCGACGATATCGGTCTCGATCACGCGGCCGCGCAGGTCCACATGGATGTTCAGCGTCAGCTCGCCATAGAGCTTCTTGCCGCGGTGCTCGGGGAAGTCGCGCGTGCCGCGAGCCTCGATGCGCCGGCGCAGCTGGTCGTAATACTGGGCATAGACGACCTCGCGGGTGGCCGGGCTGATGTAGCGCTTCTTGGGCCGGGCATTCTCGTCATTGACCCGTTTTTCGATCTCGGCGAGCAGCTGGATCAGGCGGCGGCGTTTCTCGGCCTGCTCGATCGCCTCGGGCTTGCTCTGGTCGCGCTGCGGATCGGGCGGCGGCAGCAGGGCCAGCGCGCGCCGCAGCTGGGCCAGCAGCTGTTGCTGCTGCTCCTGCAGCTGGGCGATCTGGGCGCGCTGCAGCTCGGCGCTGTCGCCGCTTTCGGGCTGGCGCGAAGGCGGCAGCGGCGAGGTGGCGCGGCCGAAGTCGGCCTCGCCGCCGCCGGCCAGATTGGCCTGGGCCAGCGCCTGGGCCTTGACCGGGGCCTCGTTGCCGCGGCTGTTGACCAGCACGACCTCCAGCGGCGTGTCGCGGAAGATGCGATCGAAGCCCTCCGGATCGGCGATGCGCAGGGTCAGCAGGCCGGCGTGCAGGCCCACCGACAGCAGCAGCGCCATCTGCAGATTGGAGAGCCGCAGCGCCATCGTCAGGAGCTGCTGGCCTCGGCAGCCTCGCCCTCGGCCGGCGTCAGATCGATGGCCAGGGTCAGCGCGCCGGCGGGTTCTTCGTCCTCGTCCTCGGCTTCGGGCTCGGCTGCCGTCTCGGCCACATCATCGAGGCGGGCCAGCAGATTGGCATGCACGTCCAGCGTCATCTCGTCCAGGCCGGTGATGCGCACCCGCACATGGGCGCCGCGCGGCAGGGCCTCGCAGCCCAGGGTCTTGAAGACCAGGGGCAGATCGTCGGCGCGCACCAGGCCGTCCTTCATCACCGACGCGTTCAGCTCGCTGATGCCTTGCTGCTGCAGATAGCGCAGGGTCCAGAAGCGCTCGATGCCGCTCTGGAAGCCGTTGTAGGCGCTGTAGGCGGCGTCAAAGCCCGAGATGATGGAGAACAGCTGCGCGTCCTTGGGCTTGAACGGGGCCACCAGCGCGGCCGTGCGGCCATGGCGGGCGCAGGCAATGATCTGCCACTGGTTGACCAGGTCCACATAGCGGCGCAGCGGCGAGGTGGCCCAGGTGTATTGCTTCACGCCCATGCCGGCGTGGGGCTGGGCCCGTGTGCCCATGCGTACCTTGACACCCGGGGCCATGCTGGCCTGGCTGCGGTAGATGCCCGGCAAACCCAGCTCGTCGAGCCAGCCACCCCAGGTCGAGTTGGCCAGGATCATCGCCTCGGCGACGATCAGGTCCAGCGCCGAGCCGCGCTGCCGGGTCGTGATGCTGACCTGCTCGCTGCCGTCGGGCTCGCGCCCGGTGCTGCTGTCGAGGCGGAAGTTGTAGTCGGGTCGGTTGAAGTTCTCCGGCTTGCCGCGCACCACTTCGCGCTGCGCCTTCAGCACCTTGGCCAGGCGCATGCACAGCGCCAGCTCGGGCGCGAAAGCATAGTCGGCCGGCGCCTCGCCGTTCAGCGAGGCTTCGGTGATGATGCCGTCGAGCTTGTCGTGGCGCAGATTGGCCGCGATGGGTACGCGCTCGAGCTTGGTCTCGCTGCGTTTGACCGCCAAGGTCGCCTCGTCGAGCGTGAAGTAGATGGACACCGCCGGGCAGTCGCGCCCTTCGATCAGCGTGTAGGCCTGCACCACCTCGTCGGGCAGCATGGTCAGCTTCCAGCCCGGCATATAGACGGTGGACAGGCGCTCGCGTGCGACCTTGTCGACGGCCGAGTCCGGCTGGAAGGCCAGGCCCGGCGCGGCGATATGCACGCCGAAGATCACCTCGCCCGTGCCCAGGCCCTGCACCGACAGCGCATCGTCGATCTCGGTGGTGGCCGAGTCGTCGATCGAGAAGGCTTGCACGGCGGCCAGCGGCAGCTCGTCCTTGATCTCGGGCGCCTGCAGCGCCGGGAAGCCGACGCCCTTGGGGAACTGCTCGAACAGGAAGCGCTTCCAGTGGAACTGATAGGGGCTGGAGATCGCGCCGGCATCCTTCAGCAGGTCCAGTGGTGCCTTGTGGGCGCGCCGCGTCGCCTCGACCACGGCCTTGTACTCGGGGCCGTTCTTGTCGGGCTTGAACAGGATCTTGTAGATCTGCTCCTTGATCGGCGCCGGGCACTGGCCGGCGGCCAGCTCCTCGGCCCAGGCCTCGATCTGCAGCGCCTGCTGGCGCTTGCGCTCGATGCCCAGCAAGGCGGCCTTGACGATGTCCTCCGGCGCCTTCTTGAACTGGCCCTTGCCTGCGCGGCGGAAATAGTGCGGCGCCTCGAACAGGCGGAACAGCGCCGCCGCCTGGTGGGTGATGCCGGCCTTGGCGTCGAAATAGTCGCGCGCCAGCTCGGCAAAACCGAACTCGGCCTCGGGCGCGAACTCCCAGGCCAAGTCGAGATCGATCTCCTGCGCCAGCCGCTGGCCCTCGGCGATCAGCTCGGCAGGCGCCGGTTTTTCGAACTTCAGCAGCACATTGGCTGACTTCACTTTGACGCGCTTGCCGGACTCCAACTCGATCTGCATCGAGCTATCGGCTTCGGACATCACGCGGCCGGCGAGGAATTTTCCGGCTTCATCGAACAGGGCAAACATGGGGGGATTGTCACCGATGCCGGGGCAGCCACTCGACGCGGGTGCGGCGCACCAGCTCCTGGTAGCTGATCGGCCGGGAGGCCTGCTCGTCGTCGCGGTTGGCCTGCCAGTGAGCCCAGGCCTGGCCGGTGTGGCTGTCATACACCAGCTTGAACAGATGGCTGGGCACGCGCACGCCGTTGGGGCCGATGCGCGGGCTGGCGCTGTCGAACACCGGTGCGGTGATCACATAGACATCGCCGGCGGCGCGCTGCACATACTTGCGCGTGTCCTGCTCGATCTTGGCCCAGGCGCCCGAGTTGTGGCGTATCGCCTGGGGCACCATATTGGCCAGCGAGAAGGACTGCGCCATCGCCGCCTCGGTGGCCATATCGCCGGACGGGGCCAGGTGGCCGCGCGAATAGCCGGAGTGTTTGTAGTCCTCCAGCTCCGCACGCTCGGGCTGCGGCAGCCGGGCATCGGCGAAAAAACGGTCGGACTTCTGGCGCTTGACCCCGCCCAGCGCCTTGCTGTTGAGCCGCTGCGCTACATAGACGGGCGTCTTGCTGTCGCCGCTGTGCAGCACCGCGAAGCCGTCGAAGCAGAGCTCGCGCTGGCGAGGCGTCCGCGGCACCGGGGGCGTCTGCTGCCCGGCAAAAAAGGCCAGGCAGCGGCTGAAGGACGTGGGGAGCTTGGCGAACTCGGCGGCGGGGGAGGCGCTGGCCTGGGCGGCGCAGGCCAGCAGGGCCCAGCACAGGCGGCTGGGCCGATGGAGGAGAAACATCAGGGGGACGGTAGAGAAGAAGAAGCCGCCGAAGGTCGGCGGCGTTGAGGGGAGGGCAGAACGCCGGCCGGGCTTAGACAGTCATCCCGCCCGACACCTCCAGCACCGCGCCATTGACATAGCTGGCCTCGTCGCTGGCCAGGAAGGCGTAGACGTTGGCGATTTCCTCGGGCTTGCCCAGGCGCTTGAGCGGCACATGGGCCTGCATCTGCTCGATGACCTTGTCGGGAATGGTCGACAGAATGGGCGTCTCGATGAAGCCCGGCGCCACCGCATTGACCCGCACACCCTTGGGCCCCAGCTCGCGGGCCCAGGTCTTGGTGAAGCCGATCACGCCGAACTTGGCCGCGGCGTAGTTGGTCTGGCCGAAGTTGCCATAGATGCCCACCACCGAGCTGGCGTTCAGGATCACGCCCGAGCCCTGGGCGCACATGGTGTCGGCGACCGCCTGGGCGCAGTGGAAGACGCCGCGCAGATTGACATCGATGACCGCGTCGAACTGGGCCAGCGTCATCTTCTGCAGTCGCGCATCCTTGGTGATGCCGGCGTTGTTGACCAGCACATCGATGCGGCCGAAGGTCTCCAGCACCGAGGCCACCATCAGGTCCACCGAGACACGGTCGGTCACATCGACGATATGGCCCTGGGCCGTGCCGCCGCCGGCCTCGCAGGCCGCGACCGCCGCCGCTACGCCCTCGGGCTTCAGATCGCAGACGATGACGGTGGCCCCCTCGCGGGCGAATTTCAGCGCGGTGGCCAGGCCTATGCCCTGGGCGGCGCCGGTGACGATGGCGATCTTGTTCTGCAGTCTCATAGATGGAGGAAGTGGGTCAGTTCGTGGAGGTAGTCGTCGAAATCGGACAGGCCGTGGTCGCTGCCTTCCAGCAGCAAGATGCGGCAGCCGGCATAGCGCTGATGCATCTCGCGCCAGTCCAGTACCTCGTCGCCCTTGGCGATCACGGCCAGATAGCGTGATGGGTCGGTCAACGCACCGGGCGCGAGGGCGCGCAGTTCGCCGACGAATTCGGGCTTGAAATAGAAGTGCTGGCTCGGGTCCTGCCAGCAGACCTGTTCGCCCAGGTACTTCGCCAGATCGCGCGCCGGATCCACGGCCGGATTCAGCAGCACGGCCGGGCAGCCCAGGCGCTGGGCCAGCACCGTGGCATAAAAGCCGCCCAGCGAGCTGCCCATCAAGGCCATGGACTCGCGCGGCCAGCCGGCCACCAGGGCCTCGGCCAGGGCCAGCGCCTCGGCCGGCGAGGGCGGCAGCTGCGGGCAGGCGAACACCAGATCGGGGCGGTGCTCGGCCACCCAGGCCGCCATGCGCTGGGCCTTGGCCGAGCGCGGCGAGGAGCGAAAGCCATGCAGATAAAGCAGATGGGTGGTGGTCTGGGCTGCGGGCAACATGGCGGCGAAGTCTAGCGATTTGCGCCGCCGCAGCGGTCCGCTGCGCGTCTTTGTGGTCTTTTTGTGCGGTTTTCGCCCGAACTCATGCGATGAAGCACGGTTTCCGGCGGCCGGCTGGCGTTCTGCCGCATTGACTGCGGACGGGCGCCAAGAGACAGTTGCCGACTTTCATATTTTTCTCCCTATCAACCCCGCTGGCCGTGGGGGGCCTACCGGCCCCGGCCGGCCGCCAGTGAGTGCCGAATGAGTCTTGCGAAGAAGTCTGTGAATATGCCCGCGCCCATCCGGTGCGAAGGCCTGGGTCTGTCGGCGGTGGCTGCCGCCATCGTCTTGCTGAGCGGCTGCGCCAGCCTCGAGACCCCGAAGACGGCCGCGCCAGCGCCTGTAGCGACGACTGCGGCCCCGGCCGCCGCACCCAACTTCCCCGGCGCCGCCGCCAGCGCGCCGGCCAGCGCTGCCGCCGCTGCCAAGCCGCCGGTCGACCCGAGCGCGCCCAAGCCCTTCGCCGAGGTTAGCAAGGGCGCGACCCAGCAGGACGGCCTGTTCCCGATCTGGCGCAAGGACGACAAGGTCTGGATCGAGATTCCGAAGGCGATGCTGAACAAGCCGGTGCTGTTCACCGTCAATATCGCCAACTCGGTCGGCGAGCGCGGCCTCTATGCCAGCCAGATGGGCGCGGACTGGATGGCCGAGTTCCGCCTGGTCGGCAAGCAGGTGCAGCTGATCGCGCTGAACACCAAGTTCCGCGCGGTGGCCGACCAGGGCTCCAAGCGGGCCATCGAGCAGGCCTTCTCGCCCAGCCTGCTGGGCTCGGGCGCGGTGGCCAGCGCCGAGCATCCGGAGCGCAAATCGGTGCTGGTCGATGCCGGCTTCCTGCTCAGCGACATTCCCGGCTATTCGACCCGGCTGGAGATGGCCTACCGCCTGCCCTATGCGATCGATCGCGTGAACTCGTCGATCGAGAGCAGCCGTGCCGAGGCCGCGCTGTCCACCCTGACCGCCCGCATTCACTTCGCGACGCCGCGCATCCCCGCGCCGCCGCTGGTGCCCGCGCCCAGCCCGGTGCCGCCACCGACGCCGCCCCAGTCCACGCCGGACCCGCGCAGCTTCTTCGTCGACTATGTCTACAGCTTTGCGGCCCTGCCCGAGACGCCGATGGCGCCTCGCCATGCCGACCCGCGCCTGGGTCACTTCATGGAGTCCTTCACCGATCTGGGCGGTGATCTGAAGGCCAACCCGCGCCTGCACTATGTGCAGCGCTGGCGCCTGGAGAAGAAGGATCCGGCCGCCGAGCTGTCCGAGCCGGTCAAGCCGATCACCTTCTGGATGGACAAGAACATCCCGGCCCGATACCGGCCGGCGGTCGAGGCCGGCATTGTTGAATGGAACAAGGCCTTCGAGAAGATCGGCTTCAAGAATGCCGTGCTCGCCAAGCAGCAGCCCGACGATGCCAACTGGGACAATATGGACGCCGGCCATGCGTCGATCCGCTGGTTCGTCGGCGCCGATGTGGGCTTTGCGATCGGCCCCAGCCACACCGACCCGCGCAGCGGCGAGATTCTGGACGCCGACATCGGCATGAGCGATGTGTTCGCGCGCGGCTCGCGCCGCATGATTGTCGAAGACGTCGGCCTGAGCAGCGAACAGCGTCTGGCCCAGCTGAGCCAGGGCTGGCAGGGCCTGCAGGCGGGCGAGGCGCCGGCCCAGTGCCACTATGCGCAGGAGGCCGCCGCCGAGATGAATTTCGCGCTGGACCTGCTCGAAGCGCGCGGCGATATCGCGCCCGATAGCCCCGAGGCCGAGGCCTTTGTGCAGGCGGTGATCAAGGACACCATCATGCATGAGGTGGGTCACACACTGGGCCTGAAGCACAATTTCAAGGCCTCGACGACCATCACCCGCGAGCAGCTCAAGGACAAGGCCCTGACCGAGGCCAAGGGCATCTCCGGCTCGGTGATGGACTACAACGCCTACAACCTCGCGCTCAAGGGCGAGACCCAGGCCGCGTTCAACAACACCACGCTGGGTGCCTACGACTACTGGGCCATCGAGTACGCCTACAAGCCGATCGCGCCGGAGCAGGAGAAGGCCGAGCTGGCCCGCATCGCGGCGCGCAGCACCGAGCCGGCCCTGGCCTATGCCGACGATGCCGACGCCGGTGGCTTCGGCCCCTATGACGGCCTGGACCCGCTGGCCAACCGCTTCGACCTCGGTGACGACCCGCTGGCCTATTACAAGAAGCGCCTGCAGCTCTCGCAGGAGCTGTGGACCCGCGTGCAGGACCGCAAGCCCGAGGCCGGCGACGATCCGCTGCGCCAGCGCCGCGCCTTGCTGGCCGGCTTCAACCAGCTCTACCGTGCGGCCGAGCTGGTGGGCAAGTATGTCGGCGGCATGCATGCGCTGCGCGATCTGCCGGGCAGTACCGGCCGTCCGGCTTTCCGGCCGGTCGAGCCGGCCAAGCAGCGCGAGGCCCTGCAGTTCCTGTCCACCGGCCTGTTCAGCGAAAGCAGCTTCCGCTTCCGCCCCGAGCTGCTGGCCAGTCTGACCCTGGACTACAACGAGTGGGAGCGGGGCGTGCCGGTCAACCTGCCGGCCGCGGTCGCCCGCGTGCAGCTGGTGGCGCTGGACCGCCTGCTCAGCGCCAACACCGCGACCCGCCTGCTCGACACCCCGGCCTATCTGGCGCCTGCCCAGCGCAAGAACATGATCTCGCTGAACGAGGTCTATGCCACGGTGCAGGGCTCGGTCTGGAGCGAACTGAAGAGCGGGGCCGAGATTGACCGGCTGCGCCGCAATCTGCAGCGCGAGCATCTGAAGCGCCTGCAGACCCTGCTGACCCGGGGCTCGGCCAGCCTGCCGCCCGATGCGCTGAGCCTGCTGCGCTACAACGCGACCCGTCTGCAGGCCGAGCTGCGCCAGGCCTCGGGCAATGGCGCGCTGTCGGTCGAGAGCCGTGCCCACCTGGCCGAAAGCCTGGGCAGCCTGACCGAGGCCTTGCGTGCGACGATGACACGCAGCTGAGCCGCCGCGGCCCGCCCCTCGCAAAAGCCGGCCGCGTGCCGGCTTTTGTTTCCCAGGATCCACGAACGATATTGCTCCAGATGACACGCTGCCCCCATCCACTGTCGGCGCTGCTGCTGGCCCTGCTGCTGAGCAGCGGCGCCAGCCTGGCCCAGACGCCACCGCCCAATGCCGTCCCTGCCGCCGCTGGCGCCCCCAAGCCCTTCGACGAGGTCACCAAAGGCGCCAGCCAGGACGCGGGCCTGTTCCCGCTCTGGCGCAAGGACGACAAGGTCTGGATCGAGGTGCCGAAGGCGGCGCTGAACAAGCCCTTTCTGTTCAGCGTCAATTTTTCCAACTCGGTCGGCGAGCGCGGTCTCTACGCCAGCCAGATGGGCCCGGCCTGGCTGGCCGAGTTCCGCCTGGTCGGCAAGCAGCTGCAGCTGATCGCGCTGAATACCCAGTTCCGTGCGGTCGCCGACCAGGGTTCGCGGCGCGCCATCGAGCAAGCCTTCTCGCCCAGCCTGCTGGGCGCCGGCGCGCTGGCCAGCGCCGAACATCCCGAGCGCAAGTCCCTGCTGGTGGACGCGGCCTTCCTGCTGTCCGACATCCCCGGCTACTCGACCAAGCTGGAGGCGGCCTACCGCCTGCCGTTCACGCTGGACCGCGCCAACTCCTTCATCGAGACCGCCCGCGCCGAGGCCACGCTGTCCACGCTGACGGCCCGCATCCATTTCGCGACGCCGCGCATCCCGGCGCCGCCCTTGCAGCCCGGTCCGGCCCCGACGCCGCCGCAGGCCACGCCCGATCCACGCAGCTTCTTCGTCAGCTATGTCTACAGCTTCGCGGCCCTGCCCGAGCAGCCGATGGCGCCGCGCCTGGCCGATCCGCGCCTGGGCCATTTCAGCGACGCCTTCAGCGATCTGGGCGGCGACCTGAAGGCCAACCCTCGGGTCCACTACATCAAGCGCTGGCGGCTGGAGAAGCAGGACGAGGCGGCCGCGCTGTCCGAGCCGGTCAAGCCCATCACCTTCTGGCTGGACAAGAACATCCCGCTGAAATACCGCCCGGTGGTGGCCGAGGCCATCCTGGAATGGAACAAGGCCTTCGAGAAGATCGGCTTCAAGAACGCGCTGGTGGTCCAGCAGCAGCCCGATGATGCCGATTGGGACAATATGGACGCTGGCCATGCCTCGGTGCGCTGGTTTGTCGGCGCCGACATCGGCTTCAATATCGGCCCCAGCCGCAGCGACCCGCGCAGCGGCGAGATCCTCGATGCCGACATCGGCCTCAGCGACGCCTTCGGTCGCGGCGCGCGGCGCCAGATCGTCGACGATATTGGCTATGGCGGCCACCGTGGACACCAGCATGCCGACGGCTCGGTCTGCATGGACGCCGAGTTCAGCGCCGCCGAGGCCGAGTTTGCGCTGGACCTGCTGGAAGCGCGCGACGAGATCGCGCCCGACAGCCCCGAGGTGGAGGCCTTTGTGCGCAGCACCATCAAGGGCACGATGATGCACGAGGTCGGCCACACCCTCGGGCTGAAGCACAACTTCAAGGCCTCCACCGGCATCAGTGCCGCGCAGCTGCGGGACAAGGCCTTCACCGAGGCCCACAGCATCTCCAACTCGGTGATGGAGTATGTGGCGGTCAATATCGCGCTGAAGGGCGAACCCCAGGCCGGCTTCCACCGCTCGACCCTGGGGCCTTACGATTACTGGGCCATCGAGTACGCCTATAAGCCGCTGCCCAAGGACGGCGAGGCCGCCGAGCTGGCGCGTATCGCCGCACGCAGCACCGAGCCGGCGCTGGCCTATGGCGACGATATCGATGCCGGCACCAGCGGTCTCTACGACGGCATGGACCCCAGCGCCAATCGCTTCGACCTCAGCAACGACCCGCTGGCCTATTACAAAAAGCGCCTGAAGCTCTCGCAGGAGCTCTGGGCCCGCGTGCAGGACCGCCAGCCCCAGCCCGGCGACGACCCGCTGCGTGCGCGCCGTTCGGTGCTGGCTGGCCTGACCCAAATGGCCACCGTGGCCGAGCTCAGCGCCAAATACGTTGGCGGCATGACGGCGCTGCGCGACCTGCCCGGCAGCACCGGCCGGCCCAGCTTCGCGCCGGTCGATCCGGCCAAGCAGCGCGAGGCCTTGCAGTTTCTGGCCAGCGGCATCTTCAGCGCCGACAGCTTCCGCTTCCGGCCCGAGTTCCTGTCCAGCCTGGGCCTGGACTACAACGAACGCGATCTGCGCGGCCTGCCGCTGAGCATCCCGGCCTCGGTCGCGCGGGTGCAGCTGGGGGCGCTGGACCGCCTGCTGGGCGCACCGACGGCGCAGCGCCTGCTCGATCTGCCGGCCTATGTGGCCGTCGAGCAGCGCCGCGGCCTGATCTCGCTCAGCGAGGTCTATGCGAGCTTGCAGGGCTCGATCTGGAGCGAGCTGAGAAGCGGCGCCGAGATCGACCGGCTGCGCCGCAATCTGCAGCGCGAGCATCTGAAGCGGGTGCAGAGCCTGCTGACGCGCGGCTCGGCCAGCCTGCCGCCCGACGCGCTGAGCCTGCTGCGCCATCACGCCACCCGGCTGCAGGCCCAGCTGCGCCAGGCCGCGGGCCGTAGCGGCCTGTCGGTCGAGAGCCGGGCCCATCTGGCCGAGAGCCTGAGCCTGCTGACGCAGGCACTGAGCGCGACGATGACGCGGGCCTGAGCCCGGCCGCGTCTTCAGGCGGTCTTCAGGCGGCCATGCTCCAATCGCGGTGCTCATGAACATCCTGCTGCTCGAAGACGATCTGGACCTGGGGGACGCGGTGCGCCTGGCTTTCGAAGCTGAGGGCTACCGTGTGGTCTGGGTGCGCCGCCTGGCCGACGCGATCGCGGCCCTGGGCGGTGCCCGGCCCGACCTGCTGGTGCTGGATCTGGGTCTGCCCGATGGTGACGGCCATGAGCTGCTGGCCTGGCTGAAGCAGGAGTCGGCGGCCGTGCCGGCCCTGATTCTGAGCGCGCGCGACGGCCTGGATGAGCGTCTGCGCGGCCTGGACGGCGGCGCCGACGACTATCTCGTCAAGCCTTTTGCCTTGCAGGAACTGCTGTCCCGGGTGCGGGCGCTGGCGCGGCGCAGCTATGGCCTGGAGAGCGGGCAGCTGAGCCTTCGCGGCCTGCTGCTGCACGAGGCCTCGATGCGGGCGACGGTCGATGGCCGGCTGCTGGAGCTCTCGCCCAGCGAGTTCCGTCTGCTGGCGGCGCTGCTGAAGCGCGCCGACCGGGTGCTGACCCGGCGCTTCCTGGAAGACCAGGTGCTGGCCGGCAGCGCGGCCGAGAGCAATGTGCTGGATGTGCACATCTCCAGCCTGCGCCGCAAGATCGGCGAGGGCTATATCCGCACGATACGGGGCCTGGGCTATGTGATGGACCGCCAGCCCGTCACCACCCGATGAGGGGCTGGTGGCGCCGGCTGGTCGAGCCCTCGGTGCTGCGTGGCCTGCTGCTGGCGCAGATCGCGCTGGTCAGCCTGGTCTGGCTGGGTCTGGTGCTGCTGGTGGTCAGGGAGAGCCAGCAGGAGACGGCGCTGCGCCAGTCTGTGCCGGCGATGGAGGCCCTGGTGGCCACGGCCGAGGCCTTGGTCGACCAGCCCGAGGCTTTGCACCGGGTGCTGGGCAAGGTCGATGAATGGAACCGCCTGGGCGGCGGCGCGCTGGATGACCCGATGCTGCGCACCGGCATGCTGGTCTGGCGCGGCGCGGCCCGGGTCTTCGCCACCGACGGCCTGCCTGCCTCGCTGTATCAGCGCCATCCCGAGGGACTCAAGGAGATCGAGATGGTCGATGGCCGCTGGCAGGTGCTGACCGTGCACTCCGGCAGCGGCAGCGATGTCGCGGTCAGCTTCATCTACCCCCAGGGCATCATGGCCGTGATGGTGGCGCTGAACAGCCGCGGCTATCTGCTGCTGCCGCTGATCGTCAGCCTGCCGCTGCTGGTGCTGCCGGCCTGGCTGTCGGTGCGCTGGGCGCTGCGGCCCTGGCGCCGGCTCAGCGCCGAGGTGGCGCGGCGCGACGAGCAGGAGCTGTCGCCGATCACGCTGCCGGCTCGCGAGCGCGAGCTGCGGCCGCTGCTGGAGGCTATCAACCGGCTGCTCGGCCGCCTGCGCGGCGCGCGCACGCGTGAGCGCCAGTTCGTCGCCGATGCTGCCCATGAGCTGCGCACGCCGCTCAGCGCGATGAGTCTGTATGCCGAGTCGATGCAGCGCCTGGCGCTGCCGCCACCGGCCGCGCCGCTGCTGGACGGCATGCTGCGCAGCAGCGCCCGTGCCACGCGCCTGATCAACCAGCTGCTGACCCTGACGCGCAGCGAGGCCGAAGCCCAGGCGCCGGCCCGGCGCCTCGACTTGGCAGTCCTGGTCGGCGAGGTGCTGGCCGAGACGGCCATCCTGGCCGAGGGGCGGCGCGTGCAGCTGGACTGCGAGTTGCCGGAGTCGCTCTGGCTGGACGGCCAGGCCGAGGGCCTGGGCTCGCTGTTCGGCAATCTGATCGAGAACGCGATCAAGTACAGCCCCGAGGGCGGGCGCGTCAGCCTGCGCCTGTGGCGCGAGGGGGGCGAGATCTGCGCGCGCCTCAGCGACCAGGGGCCGGGCATTGCACCGGCCTGGCGCGAGGCGGTGCTGCACCGCTTCGCGCGCCTGCCCGACCAGAGCCAGGCCGGCAGCGGCCTGGGTCTGGCCATCGTGGCCAGCGTGCTGCAGAGCCATGGCGGCCGGCTGACGCTGGACGATGCGCCGGGCGGCGGGCTGCTGGTGCGGCTGTGGCTGCCGGCGGCGGATTCCGCCCGCGCCTGAGCAACGCGCCGGGTTGCCGGCGCTTAGACATGAGATCAGCGGCCAGCCCCGGGAGGGGCTGGGCTCAGCATGCCGGCGTCGCCTGTTTCATCTTCATTTCAAGTTCATCCTCCACTTGCAGTGCCCTATGCAAGTCCTTCTTTTTGAACGAATTTTGTCTGGCTGGTACCTCGAACAACAGAATGTAAGTGCTTGATTTCATTGGGAAAACATCGAGTTTCACCTTGACCGATGGTGACTCGGTGAGTAAAGTGGTGAAAAGTGCAATTTAGTGGGTCGCTGTGGCGAATTTTGTGTTTCAAGGGGCGAGCGCCTTGGCAATGGATGCCAAGGGGCGTTTGGCCGTCCCGACACGCCACCGCGAAGTGCTGCAGGCGCTGTGCGCCGGCCAGCTGACCATCACCAAGCATCCGGAAGGCTGCCTGATGGTGTTCCCACGCCCGGCCTGGGAAAACTTCCGCGACCGCATCGCGGCGCTGCCGATGTCGGCCTCGGGCTGGAAGCGGGTGTTCCTCGGCAATGCCCAGGATGTCGAGATCGATGGCGCGGCCCGCGTGCTGATCTCGCCCGAGCTGCGCGCGGCCGCCGGCCTGCAAAAAGACGTGATGCTGCTGGGCATGGGCAGCCATTTTGAACTCTGGGATGCCCAGGCCTATGCGGCCCATGAGGCGCAGGTGATGCAGTCCGAACTGCCGGACGCCCTCAAGGACTTCAGCTTCTGATGGACACCGCTGCCACCACTCCCGAGTTCTCCCACACCACGGTGCTGCTGCACGAGACCGTCGATGCGGTGCTGACCGCGCCCGATGGCATCTATGTCGATGGCACCTACGGCCGTGGCGGCCACTCGCGCCTGTTGCTGTCCAAGCTCGGGGAGGGCGGGCGGCTGATCGCGATCGATCGCGATCTCGAGGCCATTGCTGCCGCCACTTCGGGCGAGACGCGGGTCGATGACCCGCGTTTTTCCATCTGTCACTCGGCCTTTGCCGAGATGCGGGCGCAGCTCGCGGCGCTGGGCATCGAACAGGTGCAGGGCATTCTTTTGGATCTGGGGGTTTCCAGCCCGCAGATCGACAACCCCGAGCGCGGTTTCAGCTTCCGCTTCAGCGGACCGCTGGACATGCGCATGGACACCACCCGCGGCGAAAGTGCCGCGGATTTCCTGGCCCGCGCCGATGAGCGCCAGATTGCGGAGGTCATACGCAACTATGGGGAAGAACGGTTTGCTTCACAGATTGCAAAGGCGCTTGTTGCTCGCCGGGAAAGCGGGAGTGCTGTTCGAAGCACCGACGAGCTTTCCAAGGTCGTGGCTGGCGCGGTCAAAACCCGCGAGCCGGGCCAGGACCCTGCAACGCGCACATTTCAAGCGCTTCGGATTCACGTCAACGCCGAGCTTGAGGAGCTCGAACAAGGGCTGAATGCGGCACTGCGCCTGCTGGCCCCCGGCGGCCGGCTGGCGGTGATCAGCTTCCATTCGCTGGAAGACCGCATCGTCAAGAACTTCATCACCGCGCACAGCAAGGAAGTGTTCGATCGCCGCGCGCCCTTTGCCGAGCCTCAGGCGCTGGCGCTGACGGCGCTGGGCCGCATCAAGCCCAGCGAGACCGAGGTGCGCGCCAACCCGCGTTCGCGCTCGGCCATCCTGCGCGTGGCCGAACGCACCGAGGCGCCGCTGCCCGCCGAGCACCACCGTCACAAGGGTGGCAAGCGATGAGCCGGCTGAACCTGCTGCTGCTCGTGGCCGTGCTGGTCAGCGGCATGCTGCTGGTGCGCAGCGCCTATGACTCGCGCCGCCTGTTCACCGCGCTGGACCGCTCGCAGGCCGAGGCCCGGCGCCTGGAGGCCGACAGCCAGCGCCTGCAGGCCGAGCGCCATGCGCAGGCGACCAATCTGCGTGTCGAGCAGGTGGCCCGCGAGCGCCTGCGCATGCAGACCATCACGCCGGCGCTGACCCAGGTGGTCGAGGGCGGCCGTGCCGCCTCGGGAGTGCAGCGATGAGCTGGTGGCGCCCCGAAGCGGGCCGTGGCGCCGGCGCGCGCGCGCTCAATACCCGCAGCGTCAGCTATTCCAGCAGCCCGCTGCTGGCCTCGAAGACGCCGCCCTGGCGTTCGCGCTTTCTGGTCGCCCTGGTCGGGCTGGGCTTTGTCGGCCTGCTGGGCCGGGCCGTCTATGTGCAGTTCATCGCGGCCGACTTCTATCAGCGCCAGGGCGAGGCCCGCTATGCCCACACGATGGAGCTGCCGGCCAGCCGCGGGCGCATCGTCGACCGCAAGGGCCAGGTGCTGGCCACCAGCGTCGCCGTGCCCTCGGTCTGGGCGATCCCCAAGGAGGTCGATGCCGATCCGGCCAAGCGCCGCGCGCTGGCCAAGATCCTCGGCATCAGTGCCAAGGAGCTGGAGAAGAAGCTTGATCCGGCCACCCGCTTCGTCTGGCTCAAGCGCCAGGCCGATGACGACACCGCCGCCCAGATCAAGGCGCTGGCGCTGAAGGGCGTGTTCCAGGATCGCGAGTACAAGCGCAAGTATCCGGAAGGCGAGGCCGCCGCCCATGTGGTGGGCTTCACCAATATCGAGGAGCGCGGCCAGGAGGGCATTGAGCTGGCCTTCCAGAAGGACCTGCAGGGTCGTGACGGCTCGCGCTCGGTGGTGCGTGACCGGCTGGGGCGTGTCGTCGAGGACATCGGCGAGAGCCTGCCGGCCGTCAATGGCCGCGACATCGATCTGTCGGTCGACTCCAAGGTGCAGTTCTTCGCCTACCAGCGGGTGCGCGATGCGGTGGCCGAGCACAAGGCCAAGGCTGGCTCGGTGGTGGTGCTGGATGTGCAGACCGGCGAGGTGCTGGCCCTGGCCAACTACCCCAGCTACAACCCGGGTGATCGCAAGAACCTCAGTGGCGCCCAGCTGCGCAACCGCGCGCTGACTGATATCTTCGAGCCCGGCTCGACGATGAAGCCCTTCATCGCCGCGCTGGCGCTGGAGAGTGGCCGGGTACGGCCCGACACCATCATCAATGTCGCACCGCGCAGCGTCAATATCAGCGGCTGGTCGCCGACCGATGCCCATGTCTACGGCGATCTGACGGTGGCCGGCGTGATCCAGAAGTCCAGCAATATCGGCACGGTCAAGATGGCCATGCAGATGCCGGCGCGCGAGATGCACGAGATGTTCACCGCCATCGGCCTGGGCCAGCGTCCGCAGCTGGCCTTCCCCGGCGCAGTGACCGGCAAGCTGCGGCCCTACAAGAGCTGGCGCCCGATCGAGCAGGCGACGATGAGCTATGGCTATGGCCTGTCGGCCTCGCTGTTCCAGCTCGCGCGCGCCTACACCGTGTTCGCGCGCGACGGCGAGGTGCTGCCGGTCACGATGATCAAGCAGCCCGAGGGCGAGGTGGCCCACGGCATCAAGGTGTTCTCGCCCAAGACCGCGCAGCAGGTGCGCGAGATGCTGCAGCTGGCGGCCGCGCCCGGCGGTACCGCGCCGATGGCCCAGGTCAGCGGCTACAGCGTCGGCGGCAAGTCCGGCACCGCGCACAAGCAGGAAGGCAAGGGCTATACCAACAAGTACCGCTCCTGGTTTGTCGGCATCGCGCCGATCTCCAAGCCCCGTATCGTCGTCGCGGTGATGCTGGACGAGCCCAGCACCGGCGTCTATTTCGGTGGTCGGGTGGCCGGTCCGGTGTTCAGCCAGGTGGTGGCGCAAAGCCTGCGGCTGCTGAACGTGCCGCCCGACCTGGAGGTCAAACCGCAAATCATGGCCAAGCACGAGCTGGCCGTGGACGAGAGTTTTTGATCATGCCCATCACCCGACTCAAATCCCCCGAGGCTGCGGCCCGCTGGCTGCGCGAGTGGACCACCGGAGCGCTGCGCAGCGACAGCCGGCTGGTGGCGCCAGGCGATGCCTTCATCGCCTGGCCCGGCTATGCGCAGGACGGCCGCGCCCATGTGCGCGCGGCGCTGGCCGCCGGTGCCGCGACCTGCCTGGTCGAGGCCGAAGGTGTCGAGGCCTTTGATTTCAATGACGCCCGCGTCGCCGCGCTGCCGGGCTTGAAGGCCTGCACCGGCCGTATCGCGGCCGAGTACTTCGAGCATCCCAGCGAGGCTGGCCTGCAGGTGATCGCCAGCACCGGCACCAATGGCAAGACCTCGACCGCCTGGTGGGTGGCCCAGATCCTGGGCGCGCTGGGCCGGCGCTGCGGCGTGGTCGGCACCTTGGGTATCGGCGAGCCGCCGCTGGGCGCAGCGCCGGGCCATATCGTCAACACCGGGCTGACGACGCCCGATCCGGTGCAGCTGCAGGCGGGATTTCGCCGCATGCTGGATGCCGGCTTTGCAGCCTGCGCGATCGAGGCCTCGTCGATCGGGCTCAATGAGCAGCGCCTGGCCGGCACGCGCATCGCGGTGGCACTGCTCACCAATTTCACCCAGGACCATCTGGACTACCACGGGACTATGGCCGCCTATTGGGAAGCCAAGCGCGCGCTGTTCGACTGGCCGGGCCTGCGCGCCGCCGTGCTCAATCTGGACGACCCCAAGGGCGGCGAGCTGGCCGCCGCGCTCACCAACAAGCTCGATGTCTGGACCTATGCGGTCAATGGCCCGGCGCGCCTGTCGGCCCATGGTCTGCATTACCGCGATGGCGGCCTGGCCTTCGAGCTGCATGAAGGCCAGCAGGTGCTGACGGTGCAGACCGGCCTGATCGGCGACTACAACGTCGCCAATCTGCTGGCCGTGATCGCCAGCCTGCGGTCGCTGGGCCTGGATCTGGCCGATATCGTCGGCGCCGTACCCCAGATCAGCCCGGTGCCGGGCCGCATGCAGCGGGTCGGCGACGGACTGGGCCGGCCGCAGGCGGTGGTCGACTATGCCCACACGCCCGATGCGCTGGACAAGGCGCTCTCGGCGCTGCGCCCGCTGGCGGTGGCCCGCGGCGGCAAGCTCATCGCGGTGTTCGGCTGCGGCGGCAACCGCGATCCGGGCAAGCGCCCCCTGATGGGGGCGATCGCCGGCCGCCTGGCCGACGCCGTCGTGCTGACCAGTGACAACCCGCGCAAGGAGCCGCCCGCACAGATCCTGGCCCAGATTGCCGAGGGCTTGAGCGGCGTGGCGCACCAGGTCGTCGAGGACCGGCGCGCGGCCATTGCGGCGGCGATTGGCCAAGCCGATGCGCGCGATGTCGTGCTGATCGCCGGCAAGGGCCATGAGGACTACCAGGAGATCGCCGGTGCGCGCCAGCCCTTCTCCGATGTGGCCGAGGCGCAGCAAGCGCAGGCCCGCTGGACCGGAGAACAGCCATGAGCGCAGCCCTGATGACACTGGCCCAGGCCCACCATCTGCTGCAGGCGGCGCTGCCGCAGGCGCGGCTGGTCGGTAACGGCCAGATCGAGATCGCCCGCGTGCACAGCGACACCCGCACGCTGCGCGCCGGTGATCTGTTCGTCGCGCTGCGCGGCGAGCGCTTCGATGCGCATGACTTTCTGCCGCAGGCCGCGGCCAGCGGCGCGGTGGCGGTGATCGCCGAGCGCGGCGTGGCCGAGGCCGGCCTGTCCGGCATCGAGGTGCCCGATGCCAAGCAGGCGCTGGGTCTGCTGGCGACGGCCTGGCGCAGCCATTGCCATCTGCCGCTGATCGCGGTGACCGGCAGCAATGGCAAGACCACGGTGACGCAGATGATCGCCAGCATTCTGCGGGCCTGGCTGGGCCCGGCCTCGCTGGCCACCGAAGGCAATTACAACAACGATATCGGCGTGCCGCTGACGCTCTTGCGGCTGCGCCAGGACGATGCCGTCTGGCACCGTGCCGCCGTGGTCGAGCTGGGCATGAATCACCCCGGCGAGATCGCCCCGCTGGCGGCGATGGCCCGGCCCACCGTGGCCCTGGTGACCAATGCGCAGCGCGAGCACCAGGAATTCCTGCAGACGGTCGAGGCGGCCGCGCGCGAGAACGGCGCAGCGATCGAGGCCCTGGGTGCGGCCGGTGTCGCGGTGTTTCCGGCCGAAGACGCTTGCGCGCCGATCTGGCACGCGATGGCCGGCCAGCGCGCCATGCTCAGCTTCGCGCTGCAGGGCCAGGCCGATGTGACCGGCCGTGCAGCCTGGGTACAGGGCAGCGAGACCCAAGGCGCCGGCCATTGGGCCCTGGAGCTGCACACGCCGGCCGGTGACGCGCCGGTGGCGCTGCGCGTGGCCGGTCTGCACAACGTCCGCAATGCCCTGGCCGCCGCCGCCAGCGCGCTGGCCGCCGGCGCACCGCTGGCCGCCATCGTCCGCGGCCTGGAGAGTTTCGAGCCGGTCAAGGGCCGCTCGCAGCTCAAGAGCCTGAGCCGCCAGCGCGTCACGCTGATCGATGACAGCTACAACGCCAACCCCGACAGCGTGCGCGCCGCCATCGATGTGCTGGCCGATTTGCCGGGCGCCTCCTGGCTGATCCTCGGCGATATGGGCGAGGTCGGCAGCCAGGGGCCGGAGTTTCACCGCGAGGTCGGCGCCTATGCGGCCGAGCGCGGCGTGGCCGCCTTCTGGGCGGCCGGCAGCGCCTGCGCCGACGCGGCCGGCGCCTATGGCGGCGGCGCCCGCCATTTCGACACGACCGAGGTGCTGATCGCGGCGCTGGCCGAAGCGCCTCGGGTCAAGAACATTCTCGTCAAGGGTTCACGTTTCATGCAGATGGAAAGAGTCGTCGCCGCCTTGCTGGCACAGGATCAGGAGGGCGCGAACCATGCTGCTTAGTCTGGCCCTATGGCTGCAGGGCCTGTA
The DNA here is from genome assembly GCA_005503085.1 of Burkholderiales bacterium C2. GTDB lineage: Bacteria > Pseudomonadota > Gammaproteobacteria > Burkholderiales > Burkholderiaceae_C > Roseateles_E. Next base: position 344,577 of record SCOI01000003.1, read on the forward strand.
TCCGGACCTGGGTTTCCTGCGCGTGTTCCAGTACCTGACCTTCCGCGCGGTGATGGCGGCGATGACGGCCTTGCTGATCGGCCTGGCCTTCGGCCCCTGGGTGATACGCCGTCTGACCGCGATGAAGATCGGTCAGCCGATCCGCGAGTACGGCGTGCAGCAGCATCTGGTCAAGAGCGGCACGCCGACCATGGGTGGCGTGCTGATACTGATAGGCATCGGGGTCTCGACCCTGTTGTGGTTCGACTGGAGCAACCGTTTCGTCTGGGTTGTGATGCTGGTGACCATGGGTTTTGGCGCGGTGGGCTGGGTCGACGACTGGCGCAAGGTGGTCGACAAGAACCCCGAGGGCATGCGCAGCCGTGAGAAGTTCTTCTGGCAGTCGCTGATCGGTCTGGTGGCCGCCCTCTACCTGGCCTTCAGCGTCTCCGAGACCTCGATCCTGGGTGTGATCGAGCTGTTCGCCCGCTGGGTGCAAAGCGGCTTCTCGACCGAGCTGCCGCCCAAGGCCGATCTGATCGTGCCCTTCTTCAAGACGGTCAGCTACCCGCTGGGCGTGTTCGGCTTTATCGGTCTGTCCTACTTCGTCATCGTCGGCACCAGCAATGCGGTGAACTTTACCGACGGCCTGGACGGCCTGGCCATCATGCCGGTGGTGCTGGTGGGCTCGGCGCTGGGCCTGTTTGCCTACCTGACCGGCTCGAGCATCTACTCGAAGTACCTGCTGCTGCCCTATATCCCCGGCGCTGGCGAGTTGCTGATCTTCTGCGCCGCGATGGCGGGGGCGGGTCTTGCCTTCCTGTGGTTCAACACCCACCCGGCCCAGGTCTTCATGGGCGATGTGGGCGCGCTCTCGCTGGGCGGCGCCCTGGGCACCCTGGCCGTGATCACGCGCCAGGAAATCGTGCTGGGCATCATGGGCGGCGTGTTCGTCGCCGAGGTGCTGTCGGTGATGCTGCAGGTCAGCTGGTTCAAGTACACGAAGAAGAAATTCGGCACCGGCCGGCGCATCTTCAAGATGGCGCCGCTGCACCACCATTTCGAGAAATCGGGCTGGAAGGAGACCCAGGTGGTCGTGCGCTTCTGGATCATCACGATGCTGCTGTGCCTGGTCGGCCTGGCCAGCCTGAAACTGAGGTGATCGCGCGATGAAGCATCTGCAAGGACTCAAGGTACTGGTGCTCGGCCTGGGTGACTCCGGCCTGGCGATGGCTGCCTGGGTCCGGCGCTGCGGCGGCGAAGCGCGAGTCTGGGACTCGCGCGAGGCCCCGCCGCAGCTGGCGGCGCTGCGCGAGCAGCTGCCCGAGGTCGAGTTCATTCATGGCGAGCTGCCCGAGTCCGCACTGAACGGCGTGCAGCTCGTGCTGAAGAGCCCGGGCCTGTCTCCGCTGGATGTGCGGCTGCTGCCGCTGCTGACTCTGGCGCAGGGCACCGGCGTGCCGGTGCAGGGCGAGCTGGACCTGTTTGCCCGTGCGCTGGCCGATCTGAAGGCCGAGCGCCGCTACGAGCCGGCCGTGCTGGCCATCACCGGCACCAATGGCAAGACCACGACCACCAGCATGTGCGCCCAGCTGGTCGAGCGCTGCGGCCGTCGCGTCGTGATGGCCGGCAATATCGGCCCCAGCATGCTGACGACCTTGGGCGCGGCGCTGGATCTGGAGCCGGCCGCCGAGCCCGTGCTGCCGCCCGAGCCGACCGAGACGGTTGCTGATGACAGCTCGGATGCGCCGGATGCGCCGGTCGTCGCTGAACAGACGGTGCTGGAGAGCATCGATGCGATGCTGGACGAGGCTCCGCTGCCGATCAAGCCGCCGCCGCCCAAGCCAGCCGTCTTTGAACATCTGCCCGAGGTCTGGGTGCTGGAGCTGTCCAGCTTCCAGCTCGACACCGTGCAGGGCTTCGAGCCCACCGCCGCAACGGTGCTGAACCTGACCCAGGACCATCTGGACTGGCATGGCGATATGGCCGCCTACGGCCGCGCCAAGGCCCGCATCTTCGGCACCGAGATCGACAGCCCGACGGTGATGGTGATCAACCGCGACGATGCGCTGGTCGAGGCCATGGTGCCGGCGCCGGTCAAGGTGCAGCAGGGGCGCGGCCGGCCGGCCAAGCTGGTCGCGCGCAAGGTGGTGCGCTTCGGTCTCGACGCGCCGCGCCATCCGGGCGATTTCGGCCTGGTGCAGGAGGCCGGCATGAGCTGGCTGGTGCGCGCCCGCGAGGCCGATGAGACGATCAAGAAGAAAAAGGGCGAGGACGAGGAAGAGCTGCTGATCCAGCGCCTGATGCCGGCCGATGCGCTGCGTGTGCGCGGCCGCCACAACGCCGCCAATGCGCTGGCGGCCCTGGCCCTGGCCAGCGCGGCCGGCTGCCCGCTGGCGCCGATGCTGCACGGGCTGCGCGAGTATCGCGGCGAGCCGCACCGGGTCGAGCATGTCGGCGCGATCAAGGGCGTGGACTTCTATGACGATTCCAAGGGCACCAATGTCGGCGCCACCGTCGCGGCCATCACCGGCCTGGGTGCGGACCGTGCGCCGGCCCAACTGGTCGTGATCCTCGGTGGTGACGGCAAGGGCCAGGATTTCGGCCCGCTGCGCGAGCCGGTGGCCCGCCATGCGCGCGCCGTGGCCTTGATCGGCCGCGACGGCCCGCAGATCGCAGCCGCGCTGCAGCACAGCGGCGTGACGATGCAGGCGCATGAGACGCTGGAGGCCGCCACCGCCTGGTGCCTGGCCCAGGCCCGCAGCGGCGACAGCGTGCTCCTGAGCCCGGCCTGCGCCAGCCTCGATATGTTCCGCAACTATGGTCACCGCGCCGAGGTCTTTGTCGCCGCGGTACAGGCCCTGGCCCAGGACGAGGGGCTGTCGCTATGAACGCCGTGCTGCAAAACTGGCGCGAACGCCTGCTGGGCCTGATCCGGCGCGATGGTGGCAAGGGCGGCGAGGTACCGGTGCGCGACTGGGTCAGCGTGTCCTCGGGCCAGCCGACCAAGCTGGCCGGCTTCGACACGACCCTGGCCTGGGTCGTGGTGTGCCTGCTGGCGCTGGGCCTGCTGATGGTGTACTCCGCCTCGATCGCGCTGCCCGACAACCCCAAGTTCAGCCGCTATCTGCCCACCCATTTCCTGGTGCGCCATGTGGTGGCGATCGCGCTGGGCCTGCTGGCGGCGCTGGTGGTGGTGCAGGTGCCGGTGGCCAGCTGGGAGCGCGCCGCGCCCTGGCTGTTTGTCGCGGCCCTGGTGCTGCTGATCGCGGTGCTGATCCCGGGCGTCGGCAAGGGCGTCAACGGCGCGCGCCGCTGGCTGCCGCTGGGGCTGATGAACTTCCAGCCTTCCGAGCTGGGCAAGCTGGCGATGGCCATGTATGCGGCCAGCTATATGGTGCGCAAGATGGACGTGAAGGAGAACTTCTTCCGCGCCGTTTGGCCCATGGTGGTGGCGCTGGGCGTGGTCGGCGTGCTGCTGCTGGCCGAGCCGGACATGGGTGCCTTCATGGTGATCGCCGCGATCGCGATGGGCATCCTGTTCCTGGGCGGCGTCAACGGCCGCATGTTCTTCCTGATCGTCGCGGTGCTGGTCGGTGCCTTTGTGCTGATGATCACCTTCAGCGAGTTCCGCCGCGAGCGCATCTTTGCCTACCTCGATCCCTGGAACGAGAAGTACGCCCAGGGCAAGGCCTATCAGCTGACCCATTCGCTGATCGCCTTCGGCCGCGGCGAGCTGTTCGGCCAGGGCCTGGGCTCCAGCGTCGAGAAGCTGCACTACCTGCCCGAGGCCCATACCGACTTCCTTCTGGCCGTGATCGGCGAGGAGCTGGGCCTGGCCGGCGTGATCGTCGTGATCACCGCCTTCTTCTGGATGTCGCGCCGGCTCTTTCACATCGGCCGCCAGGCGATCGCGCTGGACCGCGTGTTCGCCGGCCTCTATGCCCAGGGCATAGGCATCTGGATGGGCGGCCAGGCCTTCATCAATATGGGCGTGAACCTCGGCGCCTTGCCGACCAAGGGCCTGACCCTGCCGCTGATGAGCTTCGGCGGCTCGGCGATCCTGATGAACTGTGTGGCGCTGGCGATTGCGTTGAGAATCGATCTAGAGAACCGGCAGCTGATGCGCGGGGGACGGGCATGAGCACCAAGCATTTGGTCATCATGGCTGCGGGCACCGGTGGTCACATCATCCCGGGCCTGGCCGTCGCCGACGAGATGGCGCGCCGTGGCTGGAGCGTCAGCTGGGTCGGCACCGAGAGCGGCATGGAAAACCAGCTGGTGCCGCCCACCGGCATCCCGCTGGACCGGCTGGCCTTCTCGGGCCTGCGCGGCAAGGGCCTGATGCACACGGTCAAGGGACTGTTCAAGCTGGTTCAGGCCTTTGTGCAATCGCGCCAGGTGTTTGTCACACGCAGCGCCGATGCGGTGCTGGGCATGGGCGGCTATGTCTGCTTCCCGGGCGGGCTGATGGCCTGGCTGAGCGGCAAGCCGCTGATGCTGATCAATGCCGACGCGGCCATGCTGCTGAGCAACCAGAGCCTGAAGCCCTTTGCCCGCCGCATCGGCTTTGGCTTCGACGGCTCGGCCGCCGCATCGACACCCAAGGCCGTCGTTACCGGCAACCCGGTGCGCGCCGAGATCGAGGCGATTGCGCCGCCGGCCGAGCGCTTTGCTGGCCGCAGCGGGCGGCTGCGCGTGCTGGTGGTCGGTGGCTCGCTGGGCGCGCGCGCGATCAATGACTGCATCCCGAAGGCGCTGGCGCTGTGGCCCGAGGACCAGCGCCCCATCGTCACGCACCAGACCGGTCAGGCCAATTTTAGCACCGTGCAGGCGCTCTACCAGGCGGCCGGCGTCGAGGCGACGCTGCTGCCCTTCATCGACGATATGGCAACTCAGCTGGCCCAGACCGATCTGATCATCTGCCGCGCTGGCGCGGTGACGGTCAGCGAGCTGTGCGCGGCCGGCGTGCCGGCGCTGCTGGTGCCGCTGGTCGTGGCGACGACCTCGCACCAGCGCGACAACGCCCGCTTCATGGCCCAGCACGGCGCGGCCATCCATCTGCCGCAGGAAGAACTGAACCCGCAGCAGCTGCATGCGCTGCTGCAGGGCATGGAGCGCGAGGCCCTGGTCGCGATGGCCGAGAAGGCCCGCTTGCTGGCGCGCCCCCGTGCGGCCAGCCGCGTGGCCGATGAGATCGAACAGATGGTGGCCTCCGCATGAAGCACGCACTCAAGCACATTCACTTTGTCGGCATCGGCGGTGCCGGCATGGGCGCGATCGCCGAGCTGCTGCATCAGCTCGGCTACCGGGTCTCGGGCTCGGACCAGAGCGATAGCGCGATGCTGCAGCGCCTCGCCGCCATCGGCGTGCAGGTCCACATCGGCCACGCCGCCGCCCATATCGCCGGCGCCCAGGCCCTGGTGACCTCGACCGCGGTCAAGGCCGACAACCCGGAGGTGATCGCCGCCCGTGCCGCCGGCGTGCCGGTGGTGCACCGCGCGGTGATGCTGGCCGAGCTGATGCGCCGCCAGCAGGGCATCGCGATCGCCGGCACCCATGGCAAGACCACGACCACCTCGCTGCTCACGGCGGTGCTGAGTGCCGCCGGTGTCGACCCCAGCTATGTGATCGGTGGCAAGCTGATGAGCGCCGGCACCAACGCCCAGCTGGGCAGAGGTGACTACATCGTTGTCGAGGCCGATGAGAGCGATGCCTCCTTCCTGCATCTGCTGCCGACCTTGGCCGTCGTCACCAATATCGACGCCGACCATATGGACACCTATGGCCACGACTTCGCGAAGCTGAAGCTGGCCTTTGTCGAGTTCCTGCACCGCATGCCTTTCTATGGCGCGGCCGTGGTCTGCGGCGATGACGAGGGCGTGCGCTCGATACTGCCGATGCTGTCGCGACCGGTGGTCCGCTACGGCTTCGGTGCCGACAATGCGGTGCGGGCGGTCGATGTGCAGGCGCTGGACGGCGGCCAGATGCGCTTCACCGTGCAGCGCGAGGGCGCGGCCGATCTGCCGGTGACCCTGAACCTGGCCGGCCGCCACAATGTGCTGAACGCCTTGGCGGCGATTGCGGTGGCCAGCGAGCTGGAACTGCCCGACGCGCCTGTGCTGGCGGCCCTGGCCAATTTCGGTGGCGTCGGCCGACGCTTCGAGCGCTATGGCGAGCTGCGCGCCGCCGATGGCGGCCTGTTCACGCTGATCGACGACTACGGACACCACCCGGTCGAGATGGCGGCGGTGCTGAGCGCGGCACGCGGCGCCTTCCCGGGCCGGCGTCTGGTGCTGGCGTTTCAACCCCATCGCTACACCCGGACACGCGACTGCTTCGCCGACTTCGTGCGCGTGATCGCGCAGGCCGATGCGACCCTGCTGACCGAGGTCTATGCGGCCGGCGAGGGCGTGATCGCCGGGGCCGATGGCGCAGCGCTGGCCACGGCCGCCGGCGCGCAGTTCGTCGCCGATGTGCGCGCGCTGCCGCAGGCCATCGCTCAGCAAAGCCGCGACGGCGATGTCGTGATCGTGATGGGCGCCGGCTCGATCGGCGCGGTGCCGGCGCAAACCGTGGAACTGCTGAAATGAATCTGAACATCGATCCCAAGAGCCTGGGCAAGGTCGCCGTGCTGATGGGCGGCACTTCGGCCGAGCGCGAGGTGTCGCTGACCATGTCGGGTCCCGGCGTGCTGGCCGCGCTGCGCTCGCAAGGCGTCGACGCCCACGCCTTCGACCCGGCCGAGCGCGGCTTGCACGAGCTCAAAGCCGAGGGTTTTGCGCGCTGCTTCATCGCGCTGCATGGCCGTGACGGCGAGGACGGCACGGTGCAGGGGGCGCTCGAGATGCTGGCCATCCCCTATACCGGCTCCGGCGTGATGGCCTCGGCGATCGCGATGGACAAGATCACCACCAAGCGGCTGTGGCGCGCCGACGGCCTGCCGACGCCGCGCTGGCTGACGCTGAAAAAGCATGAGCTGACGCGCGAGCGCATCCGCACTGTGCCCGACGAGCTGGGCCTGCCGCTGTTCGTCAAGGCGCCGCACGAGGGTTCCAGCATCGGCCTGAGCAAGGTGATGGGTTATTCGCAGATGCAGGCCGCGGTGGAACTGTCGGCCCGCTACGACGACGAGCTGCTGTTCGAGGAGTTCATCGACGGCTGGGAGTTGACCTGCCCGGTGCTGGGCGAGGGCGATACGGCTCAGGCCCTGCCGGTCATACGCATAGAGGCGCCCGAAGGCAATTACGACTACCAGAACAAGTACTTCACCGACGTCACGCAGTACCACATCGGCACGCTGCCCGAGGTCCAGGAGCAGGAGATCCGTGCGCTGGTGCTGGCGGCCTATCGGTCGCTCGGCTGCCGCGGTTGGGGCCGCGCCGACCTGATGCAGCGCAAGAGCGACGGCAAGGTCTTCCTGCTGGAGATGAACACCTCGCCGGGCATGACCTCGCATTCGCTGGTGCCCAAATCGGCCCAGGCCGCCGGCATCTCCTACGAACAGCTGTGCCTGTGGCTGCTGGCCCAGGCCCGGCTGGACAGGGCCTGACCCAAGCGCCATGAGCACCGCCGCCCAACCCCTGCTGCCGGCCGATATACGCCTGATGAATGGCGTGTCGGCTTTGCTGCTGGCCGGTCTGGTGCTGGCGGGTCTGGCCCTGGCCCTGCATCAGCTGGCGCGGCTGCCGATCTTCGGCATCCGGCATATCCAGGTCGAAGGCGATGTGACGCGCAATAGCGTGGCCTCGCTGCGTGCCAATGCGATGCCCCATGTCTCGGGTACGTTCCTGACCCTGAATCTGCAGCAGGCCGGCAGCGCCTTCCAGGCCGTGCCCTGGGTGCGCACGGCCGTGGTGCAGCGCGTCTGGCCGAACCGGCTGCGGGTGTGGCTGGAGGAGCACCGGCCGGCGGCCTACTGGGAAGCCAAGCCCGAGGGTGCCGATGCGCAAAGCGAGGCCAGCGTCGAGCGGGCCCTGGTCAACAGCTTTGGCGAGGTCTTCGAGGCCAATCTGGGCGATGTCGAAGATGAGGACCTGCCGGTGCTGGCGGGTCCGGAGGGCAGTTCGGTGGCGATGCTGGCCATGTGGCAGCAGCTCAATGCGCTGAGCCAGAAGCTGGGCGAGTCGGCCCGGCGCCTGGACTTGTCCGGCCGCGGCTCCTGGCGCCTGACGCTGGAAAAGGGGGCGGTGGTGGAACTGGGCCGCGGCAGCGAGGCCGAGGTGCTGGCCCGCTTCGGCCAGTTTGCCGCCAGCATCACCCAGATCAGCTCACGCTACCAGACCGCCGTGCTGAGCGCAGATCTGCGCCACCACGACGGGTATGCGGTGCGGCTGCAAGGAATATCGACGAGCCCGGGCCCGGCGACGGGCGCGGCCAAGAAACGTTGAGACAAGAAAACATACGCTGAGGGGCATATGGCCAAGGAATACAAGGATTTAGTCGTTGGTTTGGATATCGGCACCGCCAAGATCATGGCGGTGGTGGCCGAGGTGCTGGGCAATGGCGAGCTGCGCATTGCCGGCCTCGGCGTCGCGCCCTCGCATGGTCTGAAACGCGGTGTCGTGGTGAATATCGACGCGACCGTGCAATCGATACAGCAGGCCTTGAAAGAGGCCGAGATGATGGCCGACTGCAAGATTTCGCGGGTTTTCACCGGGATTACCGGCAGCCATATCCGCGGCCAGAACTCGACCGGCATGGTGATCGTGCGCGACAAGGAAGTCACGCCGGTCGATGTGGCGCGGGTGGTGGAAACCGCCAAGGCCATCAATATCCCCAACGATCAGCGCCTGCTGCTGGTCGAGCCGCAGGAATTCGTCATCGACGGCCATGAGGTGAAAGAGCCTATTGGTATGAGCGGAGGTCGGCTGGAGGTCAAGGTCCATATCGTGACCGGGGCCCAGAGCGCGGCGGAAAACATCGTCAAATGCGTGCGCCGCTGTGGTTTGGAGGTCGATCAGCTGGTTTTGAATCCGAGCGCCTCCAGTGCGGCCGCACTGACCTCGGACGAGCGCGATCTGGGCGTGGCCCTGGTCGATATCGGCGCCGGCACCACCGATGTGGCGATCTTCACCGGCGGCTCGATTCGCCATACCGCGGTGATCCCGATTGCCGGCGACCTGATCACCAGCGATATCGCGATGGCGCTGCGCACGCCGACCAAGGATGCCGAGGAAATCAAGGTCGAGCACGGGGTGGCCAAGCAGCTGCTGGCCGACCCGGCGGACCAGGTCGAAGTACCCGGCCTGGGCGACCGCGCGCCCCGCATGCTGTCCAAACAAGCACTTGCCGGGGTTATTGAACCCCGTGTCGAGGAGATTTTCTCGCTGGTCCACCAGGTGATTCGGGAAAGCGGATACGAAGAGTTACTTTCTTCCGGCATTGTTTTGACCGGCGGCTCGGCGGTGATGCCGGGCATGGTCGAGTTGGCCGAGGACATATTCCTGAAACCGGTGCGACGCGGCAACCCGACCTATAGCGGGGCGCTGTTCGATATGGTTTCGAATCCGCGCTCGGCGACGGTGATGGGCCTGCTCGAAGAGGCACGGATGTCGCGCACCCGGGGTTTGAAAGCGGCCCAGCAGGCGGGTTCGGTCAAGACCATTATTGGTCGCGCCAAGGATTGGTTTCTGGGTAATTTCTGAACGGGTGGCGCCCCCGGACGGCGTAAGCGGGTCGAAATGTCGGAAAACAACGGCAGCGACTCAAAAAAAGGGGCTTCCCCTGTAGTTTTTAACGATTGGCAACTGCACAATTGCTGAAGGAGGTTTGATATGGCGATCGAGATGATCGAAGAGTTTGACCAAGGCACCCAAATCAAGGTGATTGGCGTGGGTGGTGGCGGCGGCAACGCGGTCGATCACATGATTGCGCAAGGGGTTCAGGGCGTGGAGTTCATCTGCGCCAATACCGATGCGCAGGCCCTCAACCGCTCCAAGGCCGACCAGCTGCTGCAGCTGGGCACCTCCGGTCTGGGCGCCGGCGCCAAGCCCGAGATGGGCCGCGCCGCCGCCGAAGAGGCCGAGGCGCGCATCCGCGACTCGATCCAGGGCGCGAACATGCTCTTCATCACCGCCGGCATGGGCGGTGGCACCGGCACCGGCGCGGCCCCGGTGATCGCCCGCGTCGCCAAGGAAATGGGCATCCTGACCGTCGGCGTCGTGACCAAGCCTTTCGAGTTCGAGGGCAACCGTCGCTCCAAGGCGGCCGACTCCGGTCTGGCCGAGTTGGAGGCCAATGTCGACTCGCTGATCGTCGTGCTGAACGACAAGCTGCTCGACGTGCTGGGCGACGATGTCACGCAGGATCAGGCGTTCGCGCATGCCAACGATGTGCTGAAGAACGCGGTCGGCGGCATCTCGGACATCATCCATATGCCCGGCCTGGTCAACGTCGACTTCGAAGACGTCAAGACCGTTATGAGCGAGCCCGGCAAGGCGATGATGGGTACGGCGGTGGCCAGCGGCCCGGACCGCGCCTCCAAGGCCGCCGAGGCGGCCGTGGCCTGCCCGCTGCTGGAAGGCATCGATCTGTCCGGCGCGCGTGGCGTGCTGGTGCTGATCGCGGCCAACCGCAACACCTTCAAGCTGGCCGAGAGCCGCAATGCGATGAACGCGATCAAGCGTTACGCCGCCGAAGATGCGCACATCATCTATGGCACGGCCTATGACGAAAGCCTGGGCGACCAGCTGCGCGTCACCGTGATCGCCACCGGTCTGACCTCGGCGCGTGCGCGCGTGCAGGCGCCGCTGTCGGTGGTGCAGCCGCAGGTGCAGATGCGCACCGGTACCGACAATCTGCCGGTGCTGAACCAGCAGGTCACGCTGCCCCAGGCCGGTGGCCAGGTCGGCGGCGGCAATGACTTTGCCGGCATGAGCGTGCCCAGCGTCTGGCGCCATGGCCGCACGGCCGCGGCCAAGGTCGAGGCCCTGTCGTCCAACGGCATGGACGAGATAGAGATCCCGGCCTTCCTGCGCAAGCAAGCTGACTGAGCGTCTTGCGGGTCCCTGGTGGCCCGCTTGTTGCAACAGGAAAAAGCCCGTCGGGCGGCGACACCTCCTTCTCGCCGCACGGCGGGCTTTTGTTCGTGCCGGTCTTGATCTTGCTCATGCGGCGGCGGCGCGACAGCGCCGTCCCGTCTGCGGGTGCAAAGCGATAGCCAGCGCTCGGTTCTGCAGGCAGACTCACGGCAGTTGCACGGGGGTGTGACCGCACAGGCTGGATACCCAGATCCAGAAGCAAAAATAATCAGGCGCGTATGGGGCTGTCCTTGATCTCGCATGGGCGCTGGCTGCGCTCTTTGCTGCTGCTGCTGCTGCTGCTGCTGCTGACGCTGTTGAGCGCCGGTGCGCTGCAGGCGCAGCCGCGTGGTGGGCTGCCGGATGCGGGGATGCGCAGTGCCGGCGAGCAGGCCACCGGCGCGCAGCTGGCGGTCTCGCAATGGTCGCGCGCCGATCTTGACGATTGGTGGGCGGCGCTGCGCGCGATGGACGGCAGCACCGGCAATCTGCCGCCGCATCTGCAGCCGCCCAGTGACCCGCGGGCCTGGATGCCGGTGGTGCTGCCCGATGTGCGCCAGCGCGAGGCCGGCGGCAGCTTGGCCGGGGACCAGCGCTACCAGATGCGCTGGTACCGGCTGCGCTATACCTCGCCGGACGGGCGCTGGCCCACCAGCGTCGCGCTCTACATGCCCAAGCTGGTCAGCCTGGCGGCGGCCGTGCTGGTGCGCACCGAGGACGGCTGGCGACCGGTGTTCGACAACCAGAGCGGCGCGCGCGAGCAATGGGTGCGGCCACTGTGGGCGGTGTTTCCGGGCGCCTTCACCGAGCTGCACAAGAACCGGGTGATCGAGGTCGTGGTCGCGACGCCGGTGCTCAAGGACAGTTTCTTCTCGGTCTCCAGCGCCTGGCTGGGCGCACGCGAGGACCTGGAGCCGCTGTACAAGCGCCGCTGGGCGCTGCAGATCGGCGTGCCGCAGGCCACCGGCCTGACCCTGGTGGTGCTGGGCCTGTTCTCGTTCAGCCTGTGGCTGCGCCGCCGCGAGGAGCCGGCCTATCTGCTGTTTGCGATGGCCTCGGTGGCCTGGCTGGTGCGCAATCTGCACTATCACATCGACCTGCCCCGCACCCGTCTGGGCTTCGAATGGTTCTGGTGGTTGACCCATGCCTCGATGTCCTGGGTGATGGCCCTGACCTTTCTGTTTGCACTGCGCTTCGCGCACCGGCGCTTCCCGCTGTTCGAGCGGCTGCTGGGAGGGTTTGTGCTGCTCAGCAGCGTGCTGACCATGCCTTTGTGGATCGATCTGCTCGACCCGCTGGTGCTGCAGCACATGGTCAATGCGGTGGTCGGCGCGATCGGCACGGCCTTCATTGCGGGCGTGGCCTTGCGCGAGGGCAGCCGCGAGCTGCGCCTGATCGCGCTGTGCCTGGCGGTGGGCCTGGGCCTGGGTGTGCATGATCTGGGTCTGCTGGCCGGCTGGGGCTGGAGCGAACACATCTATCTGATGCCTTTCGCGACGCTGGTGATCGTCGCGAGCTTTCTCTATGCGGTGCAGCGGCGTTACACCGGTGCGCTGGGCCAGGTCGAGCAGGCCAACAGCCTGCTGGCCCAACGTCTGGCCGAGCAGGGCGCGCAGCTGCAGTCGCAGCACGAGCGGCTCAGCGAGTCCGAGCGCCAGCAGGCCTTGCTGCTGGAGCGCCAGCGCCTGATGCAGGATATGCACGACGGTCTGGGCAGCTCCTTGCTGTCGGCCATGGTGGCGGTGGAGCAGGGCAGCATGCAGCAGGACCAGGTGGTCGAGGTGCTGCGCGAATGCGTGGATGATCTGCGCCTGGTGATCGATTCGCTGGAGCCGGTGGGCCACGATCTGGTGTCGCTGCTGGCGACGATGCGCTACCGCCTGGGCAAGCGCTTGCAGGCCGGCGGCCTGATGCTGGACTGGGATGTGCAAGACCTGCCCCCGCTGGACTGGCTGGAGCCGCCCGATGCGCTGCATGTGCTGCGCCTGCTGCAGGAGGCGCTGAACAATGTGCTCAAGCATGCCCGTGCCTCGCGGGTGCGCATCGCGACCCGCGATCTGGGCCACAAGGTCGAAATCCGTGTCGAGGACGACGGCCAGGGCTTCGACCTGGAGACCGCGCAGAAAGGCCGCGGCCTGCGCAGCCAGCAGAAGCGCGCCCACCGGCTGGGCGGCAGCGTCCATGTCGACAGCCGGCCCGGCCACGGCACCCAGCTGAGCCTGCGCCTGCCGGTCAAGCGCAAGCCGGTGCCCGCCCCGTAGCCGGCCCAAAGGCCGGCGGCTGCAGGGCTTCGGGTAATCACCGACAATCGCGCCATGCTCAAGCAACGAACCCTGAAGTCGCTGACCCGCGCCGTCGGCGTCGGCATCCACAGCGGCCAAAAGGTCGAGATGACGCTGCGCCCGGCCGCGCCCGACACCGGCATCGTGTTCCGGCGCGTCGATCTGAACACCCCGGTCGACATCCCGGTGCGCGCCGACACCGTCAGCGATACCCGCATGGCCACCACGGTCAGCCCCGGCGGCGACCCGGGTGCACCCAAGGTGCAGACCATCGAGCATCTGCTGTCGGCCTGCGCGGGTCTGGGCATCGACAACCTCTATGTCGACATCAGCGCCGACGAGGTGCCCATCCTCGACGGCTCGGCCGCCAGCTATGTCTATCTGCTGCAGAGCGCCGGCATCGAGCTGCAGAACGCGGCAAAGAAGTTTCTGCGCGTCAAGAAGACCGTAGAGGTGCGCCAGGGCGAGGGCAAGCGGCTGATGTGGGCGCGGCTGGAGCCGCACCATGGCTACACGCTGAGCTTCCAGATCGAATTCGACAACCCGGCGGTCGCGGCCACCGGCCAGCACTATGTGTTCGACATGGGTTCGGGCCAGTACAAGCGCGAGATCGCGCGGGCCCGCACCTTCGGCATGACCAGTGATATCGAGACCATGCGCTCGCGCGGCCTGACCCTCGGCGGCTCGATGGACAACGCCATCGTCGTCGACGACTACCGCGTGCTCAATGCCGAGGGCCTGCGCTACGACGACGAGTTCGTCAAGCACAAGATCCTCGACGCGATCGGCGATATGCATGTGGCCGGCCACCCGCTGCTGGCCGCCTACACCTCGTTCAAGGGCGGCCACGCGCTGAACAACAAGCTGCTGCGCGCGCTGCTCGCCGATGCCGAGGCGTTTGATATCGTCAGCTTCGAGGATGAGCGCGAGGCCCCGCAGGGATTTGCGGAGCTGGCGCCGGCCTGGTAGTACAGTCCGCCCCCATGGTGTTCTTCCGCATCCTCGTCGGCCTGCTGCTGCTGGCCGGCATTCTCTGTTTCGCGATGTATGCCGGCACCCGCCAGGTGGTCTGGCGCCAGCGCGGCCTGGTGATCATCAAGTGGACCGTGCTGGCGGCGCTGGGCTTTTTTGCGGTGCTGATACTGCAGCAGGTCTTGCAACTGGTTTAGCTAGAGAGCGCGCGCGGTCAGCGCGACCAGGCGCTCGGCCGCCAACTGCACTTTGCGGCGCTGCTGCTCGTCGCGCACCGCCACCCGCTCGGCGATGCGATAGCTCAGCAGCAGCTCCTGGCCGGGCTGCGGACGCAGCTCGATGTCGACGCCGTCCTCGCTGCGCCAGCGCGCGGTGTCGCCGAGCGTCTGGCCATACTTGCTTTGCAGCGCGCCGCGCAGGCGCTGCGAGGTCGCGGCGAGCTCCGCCGGCCCCTGGGCCGGAAAGCGGTAGCTCAGCTCGGCCACCTGCAGCAGGCGTGATTGCGCGCCGCGCATATAGCTCACCACCAGCTGTCGCGCGCCAGGCAGCTTGTGACCGACCGCGAAGACATCGCGCTCCCCATCACCGCTGCTGTCCTGCTCGCGCAGGCCCTGGGCCCGCAAGGCCTGGCGCAGCTCGCCGCGCCGCATGCAGAAAACCGCCTGCTCGAACAGCTGCACCCGGGCCTGCTGGCGGCATTGCTGATCGCCGTCCAGCTGCTCCAGCATGGCCTTGGCCGCTGCGACACCGCCCTGCTGCGCCCGACCCAGCAGCCGCACCGCCTCGTCCACGCTCAGCTCGGCCGCACGGCCATCGCCGTTGAGGATATGGATCGCATGGACCAGCTCGCCCAGCGGGTCCTGCAGCCGGGCCGCCTGCTCTGCATGATGGATGCTGGCCGGCGGCGCCGCCGCGCCCTCGCTGCGCATGCCCTCGGCGATGGCCAGGCGCGCATTGGCCCGGCCTGCCAGCTTCGGGCGATCCAGAAAGCTCTTGCAGCCGCGCAGCGCATCGTCGAAACGGCGCTGCCGCATCGGCTGTTCGCAGCCGGCCTCGAACTGTGCTTCCTGGTCGACCTCGGGCTCAACCGAGGCGCCAGCGAGCGGCACATCGACCGGTTTGGGTGCCGAAGCCCTGGCCTGGCTGACCCAGATTGCCGCCGTCGCGCCCGCCGCCAGCAGCGCCAGGCCGATCATCCAGGGCAGCCATCGGCCCTGGGGCCGCAATGCGAGGTCCATCGCTCCTCCGATACATCTGGTTAGGGGGCGAATGGTTGCCGACGCCGGTGACCGGGGCGTGACCGCCATGGGCCGTAAAGCCCATGGGCTGCATGCCGCTGCGGCGTGCGGCGGGTCGGCAGCCCGCCGCCGGCAATCCGTAGGGCTTGAAGATCTCGGCGATGCGGCCCCGATGACACAGGGCGCGGATCGCATCGTCAAAGGCCTGTGTCTGCCCGGCGCTGACTCTTGTCGGCACGAAGGCGTAGGCGTAGACCAGGTGCTTGACCACGCTCACCGGCCGCAGCCCAGCCAGGCCGCCGGCGGCGCTCAGCGCTTGTGCCGCCGTCTCGTTGACCAGGGCGAGACCGTCACGGCCATAGCGTCCTGCCGATAGCTTGCGCAGCACGGTGAGCTGGTCGGGTTCGATCTCGACCCGCACATCCGGCTGTCCTGCGCTCAGCTGCCGCAGCGTCGTCATCGCGTCCGAGGGGCCGTAGGCGGCGACGGTGCGTCCGCTCAGTGCCGCCCGCTCGTCCCCGCCGGGCGCCGCGCCTCGCTTTGCCACCAGCACATAGCGCGCACGGACCACCTCGGGGCTCAGGTAGAAGGCCGCCCGGCGCGCCGGCGAATCGACCACGGGGAAGAGGCCATCGACCTCGCCTCGCGAGGCCATGCCCAGCGCGCGCCGCCAGGGCAGCACCTCCACTTGGCAGTGCAGGCCGGCTTCGGCGCAGGCCGCATGCAGCAGCTCGACCAGGGGGCCGGCGGGGCGGCCGTCCGGACCGGCGTAGGCGTAAGGCGCAAAGGGTTTGGTGACGAAGTGCAAGGGTGCTGCCAAGCCTGGCGCCGCAAAGGCAAGACCCGCCCCAGCCCAATATGCGAAACGCAGCACCTGATTCATTGCAGCAGCCCCCGGGCAATCAGAAAGTCAGGTCCTTCAGGCAGCGCTGCCTGCGGCTGGCAGCACGGCAGCAGAGGCGACAAGACCCTGGGCGCTGAGCTCGTGCCAGAAGTCGGCCGGCACCGTTTCGTTCAGCGCGGCCCGGTCTTCGGCGATGCGGCCCGGCCGGCTGGCACCGGGAATGACCGCGGCCACGGCCGGATGGGCCAGCGCGAACTGCAGCCCTGCGGCCTTCATGCTGATGCCGTAGCGGTCGGCGATCGCCTTGATGCGGGCGACCTTGGCGAGCAGCTCAGGCTTGGCCGGTGCGTACTCGAAGTTGGGCCCACCGACCAGCGCACCCGAACTGTAGGGCCCACCGACGACGATGCTCAGGTCGCGCGCCATGACCTTGGGCATCACGCGCTGCAGCGCGCGCTCATGGTCCAGCAAGGTGTAGCGGCCGGCCAGCAGGAAGCCGTCCGGGCGCGGGCCCTCCAGATCCAGCAGCAGCTCGATCGGCTCCACCCGGTTGACGCCCAGGCCCCAGGCCTTGATCACGCCCTCGTCACGCAGCCGGTCCAGGGTCTTGAAGGCGCCCTGGCGCGCGCTTTCGAACACGCTGAGCCATTCGTCGCCATAGAAGTCCTGCGCGACGTCATGCACCCAGACAATGTCCAGCCGGTCGGTGCGCAGGCGCTGCAAGCTGTCCGCTATCGAGCGCAGCGTGGCGTCGGCCGAATAGTCGTTGACGATCTTGTTCGGGCGGCCATGCTTGAACACATCGCCCTTCTCGCCGAGGTCGCGGGCGCTGACGTCCTCCACCTCGTCCAGGATCAGGCGGCCGACCTTGGTGGCGACGACGTACTCGTCGCGCGGTTTGCCGGCCAGCGCCTCGCCCATGCGCAGCTCGGCCAGGCCGGCGCCGTAGAAGGGCGCGTTGTCGAAGAAGCGGATGCCGTCGTGCCAGGCGGCGTCCACCGTGGCCCGGGCCTCGGCCTCGGGGATGTCGCGGAACATATTGCCCAGCGGCGCGGTGCCGAAACCCAGCTTGCCTGGGAGCAGGTCCTTGATGATTGCCATGGCGATCTCCTGATTCGTTGAGGACGGGGCGGCTCAGGCCGCCTGCTGGGTCGTGAACTCGGTATAGCCCTCGGCATCGCCGCCGAAGTAGGCCGAGAAGGGGGCATCGAACAGCGGCGCATTCAGGCGCAGGCGGGCCACCAGGTCCGGGTTGCCGATGAAGGCGCGACCGAAGGCCACCATATCCGCATGACCCGAGGCGGTGGCGTCCAGCGCGCGCTGGCGGTCGTAGCCATTGTTGGCGATGTAGGCGCCGCTGCCAAAGGCCGCGCGCAGGGCCGCATTGTCGTAGCGAGCGGCGCTGCTGTCCTCGCCATGCATCTGGCCCTCGACCACATGCAGGAAGGCCAGGCCGCGCGCGCCGAGCTGGCGGGCCAGGTAGGCATGGGTCTGCATTGGCGTGCTGTCCAGCGGTGTGTCGCCGATCGCGGTGGACAGCGGCGACAGGCGCAGGCCCACGCGGTCGGGGCCCCAGACGCCGGCCACGGCGTCCACCACCTCGAGAATCAGCCGGGCACGGTTCTCGATCGAGCCGCCGTAGCGGTCGCCGCGTTGGTTGGTGCTGTCGCGCAGGAACTGCTCCAGCAGATAGCCGTTGGCCGCATGCACCTCGACGCCGTCGAAGCCGGCGGCCTTGGCGCGCAGCGCGGCCTGGCGGTAGTCCTCGACGATGCCGGCGATCTCATGGGTTTGCAGCGCACGCGGCATCGACGGCGGCTCGAAGCCCTTTTCGGTGAAGACGCTGCCGCCGGCCTGCAGCGCGCTGGGGGCCACCGGGGCTGTGCCACCCTCCTGCAGGCTCACATGCGACATGCGGCCGACATGCCAGAGCTGCATCACGATCCTGCCGTCGGCGGCGTGGACGGCATCGGTGACCTGCTTCCAGGCCGCCACCTGCGCGTCGGTGTAGATACCGGGCGTGTAGGCATAGCCGCGGCCCTGGGGCGAGATATTGGTGGCTTCGGTGATCAGCAGGCCGGCCGAGGCGCGCTGGCGGTAGTACTCGACGGCCAGCGGCGAGGGCAGGCCGTCCATGCCGGCGCGTGAACGGGTCAGCGGAGCCATCGCGATGCGGTTCTTGACCTCGATGGCGCCGAGTCGGGCGGGGGAGAAGAGGGCTTCGGAAGACATGGAATTCCTTTCGGGATGTGCAGGTGAGCGAAGAGATTGCGTTCGGGTCAGGCAGAGTTTGGGTGTGGCGCCAATATTCATCAAATTTATTGGTTGAATTTCAGATATCACTCTGACAATATGACTGGGTGCGCTACGACCTGAACCTGCTGCCCGTCTTCCTGGCCCTGATGGAGGAGCGCAGCGTGACGCGCGCGGCCGAGCGGTTGGGCATCACGCAGCCGGCGCTGTCGAACGCGCTGACGCGGCTGCGTGCGTTGCTGCTGGACCCGCTGTTCACCCGTGAGCGCTATGGCATGCAGCCGACACCCAAGGCGCTGGAGCTGGCGCCGGTGATCGCGGCCGCGCTCGTGAGCCTGGACGTGGTGATCCTGGGCCAGCAGGAGTTCGACCCGGCGAAGGCGAAGCTGTTGCTGACGATCGCACCCAATAGCTATGTCGAGTTCGTGCTCGTGCCGGCCATCGTGGCGCGCTTGCGCGAGCGGGCGCCGGGTATCAGCCTGCGGCTCACGCCTTACGGCGCGGATCTGGCCGAGACCGGCGTGATCTCCGGTTCAACAGCCCTGGTGCTGGGGCGCATCACCGATCCGCCGGACAACTTGGTTGTGCAGCAGCTGATGGATGATGGCCTGTCCTGCATCGTGCGCGCCGACCATCCGCAGGTCGATCAGAAGATCTCGCGCAAGCAGTACGAGCAGCTCAGGCATGTGAACATGCTGCCGCCCGGGCGTTTGCGCGTGGGCCTGTTCCAGGCGCTGGAACGCCAGGGGCTCAGGCGCGAGGTCGCGGTGTCGGTGACGCATTTCCTGGCCATCCCGGAGGTGATCGCCGTGACCGACTATTGCGCGACGCTGCCGAATCTGATCTGCCGCCGCCTGGTCCATGACGCTCGACTGAAGATCCTGCCGACACCAGCCGATCTTGGCCGCTTCCCGGTACAGATGGCCTGGCATGTGCGCTACCGCCAGGACGCGGCGCACCGCTGGTTGCGTGCGCTGATCGCCGAGGTGGCGAGCGAGGTCGGCGCCGCCTGAGTCTGCTCAGCCTTCTGGCAGGCTGCCTGGCGACAGCTTCGTCGCCAGACCATAGAGCGCCAGCAACCCCATCACATGGCCGATCGCGACGCCCGGCTCACCGGCTTCGATGCGCGCGATGGTCTGCACATGCACGCCCAGCCGGGCGGCGGCAGCCGACTGGCCCTCGCCCGCCTTCAGGCGAGCCTGCTTGGCGGCGGCGCCGATGTCCTTGATCGCCTGGAGCGCGTCGCTGTCGATGTCGGCGGAGATTCGTTTGCCTTGGGCCATGGGGGGATTGTCGATCAGCTCTGCCCGGTTCCCGCATCCAGCGCCTGCAGCTGCACCAGCCGCTGATAGATGCCGCCCTCGTGGCGCATCAGCTGCTCGTGCGTGCCGCGCTCGGCCAGGTGGCCGTGGTTCAGCACGATGATCTGGTCGGCCTCGCGGATGGTGGACAGGCGGTGCGCGATCGCCACCACGGTGACCTGGCCGCGCAGCGCTTCCAGGGCCTCGCTGATGACGCGCTCGGTGGCGCTGTCGATGTTCGACGTGGCTTCGTCGAGGAACAGGATGCGCGGTGCGCCGGCCAGCGCGCGGGCCATCGCGATCAGCTGCTTCTGCCCGGTGGAGACGCGGGCGCCGCCCTCGCCCAGCAGGGTGTCATAGCCCTGCGGCAGGGCGGCCAGGAACGCGTCGATGCGGGCGGCCTTGGCGGCGGCGATCAGCTGCTCCTCGCTGATCTTGCGGCCCATCGCGATGTTCTCGCGCGCGCTGGCCGCCATCAGATAGGGCTCTTGCGGCACCAGGCCGACGGCGGCGCGGAAGGCATCGTCCGGCAGGCTGGCCAGGCTCAGCCCATCGATCGCGATACGGCCGCTCTGGGCCGTGTAGAAGCGCAGCAGCAGCGACAGCAGCGTGGACTTGCCGCTGCCGGTGTGGCCGACGATGCCGACAAAACTGCCGGCCGGGAAGTCCAGGCTCAGGTCGTGCAGCACCGGGTGTGCCGGGTCGTAGCCGAAGCTCAAATCATCGATGCGGATATGGCCGCGCGCGATCTGCAGGCCGGCCTGGGTCTGCGGCACCGGCTGCGTTTCCTGCAGCAGGGTGCGCACCCGCGCAGCCGCCACCATCGATTGCTGCAGCTGGCCGAACTGCATCGTGATCTGGATCAGCGGTTCGACCACGCGGGCGATATAGGCCAGGAAGGCATAGAGCAGGCCCACCTCCAGCGCACCCTGGCCCAAGGACACCTGGCGCTGGCCGAAGCCATAGATCAGGGTCACGATCAGCAGCACGTTCAGCAGGTCCAGCGCCGGGCGCAGCAGCCAGGCATTGGCGCGCAGCTCGTCCATGCGGGCGCCGAACTGGCGGCCGTTGGTGTCGGCAAAGCGCTCGGCGAAGCGCGGCGCGGCGCCGCTGGCCTGCAGCACCGCCATGCCGGCCATGCTTTCGGCCATATGGGCGTTGATCTCGCTGCGCAGCTGGCGCGAGCGCGCCACCGCGCTGCTGGACAGGCGCTGGTACAGCGTGATGATGATCAGCATGGCCGGCACCAGCATCGCAACGATCAGCATCAGCCGCCAGTCCAGCCAGGCCATCGCGATCATCGAGCCGATCACGACGATGCTGGAGTCCAGCATCACATAGAGCACCTGGCGGTAGAGCTGGTTGACGGCCTCGCTGTCATTGGTGACGCGGCTGACCAGCTGGCCGGTGATGGCCTTGTCGAAAAAGGCCATGGGCAGGGCCAGCACATGGGCATAGACCCGCTCGCGCAGCCGCATCACCGAGCGCCGCGCCACACCGGCCATGCGGGTCAGCTGGGCATAGCGTATCCAGCTGGCGGCCCAGCCGCTCAAGAGCAACGCCGCCAGCAGGCCGGCCATGGCCATCACATCGAACTGGCGCGGCAGCAGATAGTGGTCGATGAAGTACTTGCCGATGATGGGGCCCAGCGCTTCGAGCCCGGCCGCGATCACCAGCCAGACGAGCCCGCGCAGCAGGGTGGGGCGCTCGCCCTGGGCCGACTCCAGCAGCAGGCCCACCGAGGCCCAGGGCTTGGCTTCCTTGCTGTCTTCTTCTTTGACTTCAGGCGGCATCGAGGCTGGCCTCCAGTTGTTGGTAGCGCCATTGCGTCGCGTACCAGCCCTCCAGAGCCAGCAGCTCCGCGTGGCTGCCCTGCTCGGTGATGCGTCCCTTGCGCAGCACGGCGATCTGATCGGCCTCCATCACTGCGCTGAGCCGGTGGCTGACGATGATCACGCAGCGCTCCGGGCGCTGCTCCCGCAACTCGCGCAAATGATCGAGGATCTGCGTCTCGGTGCCGGTGTCGACGGCCGACAGCGCATCGTCCAGCAGCAGGATGGGCGCATCGCTGAGCAGGGCGCGGGCGATCGCGACGCGCTGGCGCTGGCCGCCGGACAAGGTCACGCCGCGCTCGCCGACCAGGGTGTCGTAGCCCTGCGGCAGGCGCTGGACATCGCCGTGCACGGCGGCCAGCTCGGCGGCCTGCTCGATCTGCTCGCGGCTCGCGCCGGGCTTGGCCAGCGCGATGTTCTCGGCAATCGAGGCCGAGAACAGGAAAGGCTCCTGCGGCACCCAGGCGATGGACCGGCGCAGCGCGGCCAGCTCGAGCTCGGGCAAGACCCGGCCCCCGATCCTGATCTGGCCGCTGCCGGGCTCGAACTGGCGCAGCAGCAGGCGCAGCAGCGTGGACTTGCCGGCCCCGGTCGGGCCGACCAGGCCCAGGGTCTGGCCGGGCTTCAGGCGCAGGCTGACCGTCTCCAGCGCCAGCCGTGGGGTCGCTTCCTCGCTGGGGTAGGCGAAGGACAGCTGCTCGAAAGCGATCTCGGCGTTTGTCGGCAGCAGCGCCTGACCCTCGTCGGCCAGGGTCAGCGGCGCCTCCAGCACCGGTGCCAGCCGGTTCCAGGCAGCGCGGCCGCGCTCCAGCAGGGACAGCACCCAGCCGGCCGCGAACATCGGCCAGATCAGCTGGCCCAGATACATCGTGAACGAGGTCAGTTGGCCGATGCTCAGCTCCTGGCGCGCCACCAGAGCGCCGCCCAGGCCCAGCGCGATCACCATCGCGGCGGTCAAGGTCATGCCGACGGCCGGCTCGTAGGCGGCCTCCCAGCGCTGGGCCTGGTAGCTGGCCTCGCCGGCGCTGTCGGCCAGCGCGGCGAACTGGCCCGCATTGCGCCGGGTCAGGCCCAGTGCGCGCAGCGTGCGCACGCTGGCCAGACCCTCCTGCACATGCTGGTTCAGCAGCGAGAAGCGGTCCAGCGAGGATTTCCAGGCATGGTGGACATGGTCGGAGATGCGCCAGAAGGCCAGGGCCATCAGCGGGAAGGGCAAGAGGGCGGCCAGGCCCAGGCGCCAGTCGACGCCCAAGGTCATCATGGCCAGCACCAGGATCAGGGTCAGCGAGCCGTCGAAGGCCGCCAGCAAGGCCTCGCCGGCGGCCATCTCGACCGCATCGATGTCATTGGTCGCCAGCGCCATCAGATCGCCGCTGCGCTTGGCCTGGAAAAACACCGGGCCTTGCAGGGTCAGTCGCTCGTAGAGCCGGGTGCGCAGCTCGCGGCCGAGCTGGTAGGCGGCGCCGAACAGCGCGATGCGCCAGCCGACCCGGAACAGATAGATCAGCAGGCCCGCCAGCGCCAGCAGGCCCAGCTCGCGCCACAGGCCCTGCTCCAACAGGCGGCCGGCCACCATGCCGTCAACGACGGCGCCAACCTGGCGCGGGATCCAGACGGTCAGCACCGCGATGGCCGCCAGCATCAGGGCCGAGGCCAGATAGGCGCGCCAGTGCCGGCGCACAAAGCCGGCGATCAGCTGGGTCAGGGTCATGGGAGCCCGGGGTGTCGAGGAGGCTGGATTGTGCCAACAACGGCCGCGGCCCGGATGAGCCGAGTGCCGGCCCCCGGCGTCAGGTCTTGCCTAGGTCGAGGAAGGCCTGGCAGAGCCGGACAGCAGCCACAGCCCGGTAAAGGTCAGCGCACCGTTGATCAGCAACAGTTCCAGCCCCAGCTCGTAGCTGCCGAACAGCGCGCGCTGCTGGCTGTCCAGCAGCCAGCTCAGCAGCGGTGCGGCCACGGCCACCAGCGGCACCCAACGGTCGCGCACCGAGCGGCGCGTCAGGATGCCGAAGGCGAACAGGCCCAGCAGCGGCCCGTAGGTGTAGCCGGCCAGCTTCAGGATCAGGCCGATCATGCTGGGGTTGTTGACCCACTTGAACACCATCACCAGCAGCAGGAACAGCGCGGCAAAGCCCAGATGCACGCGCTTGCGCACGGCCAGGCGCTTGGCCTCGTTCCAGTCGCTGCGGCGCTGCAGGTTCAAGAGGTCGATGCAGAAGCTGGAGGTCAGCGCGGTGATGGCGCCATCGGCGCTGGGGAAGAGCGCCGAGATCAGTGCGATCACGAACACCAGCTGCACCCAGGCCGGCAGATGGTTCAGCACGACAGCCGCGAACAGCGCGTCACCCTGGGCTGCCAGCTTGGCCTGCGCCGCGAACAGATGCAGCAGGCCCCCGAGGAACAGGAACAGCAGCACCACGCCCAGCATGATGGTGGCCAGCACCATCACATTCTTCTGCGAGTCGGCCAGACGCTTGACCGAGATGTTCTTCTGCATCATCTCCTGGTCCATGCCGGTCATCGCGATCGCGATGAAGGCACCGGCCAGTATCTGCTTGCCGAAGAAGAAGCGGCTGTTCGGGTCGGTCTCGAAGACGCGCGACAACCCACTCGCGTCCATGCTCACCAGGCTTTGCGCCAGCGACAGATCCAGGCTTTGCAGCAGATAGGCCACGCAGACGATCAGCCCGCCCAGCATGCACGTGGTCTGTAAGGTGTCGGTCCAGACAATGGTCTTGACCCCGCCCTCGTAGGTGTAGGCCAGGATCATCAACAGGATCACCAGCGCTGTCAGCCAGAACGGCAGGCCGATACGCTCAAGGATGGCGTCCTGCAGGATCTTCACCACCAGGTAGAGGCGGGCGGTGGCGCCCAGCGTGCGCGACAGGATGAAGAAGCCGGCGCCGGTGCGGTAGCTTCGCGGCCCCAGGCGCCGGCCCAGATAGTCGTAGATCGAGGTCAGCTGCAGCCGGTAGTACAGCGGCAGCAGCACGAAGGCGATCACCGCATAGCCGATGAACTGGCCCAGCACAATCTGGAAATAGCTGAAGGCGGTGTCGCCAACGGCGCCGGGCACGCTGATGAAGGTCACACCCGACAGCGAGGTGCCGACCATGCCGAAGGCCACCAGCTTCCAGTTGCTGTTGCGGTTGCCGATGAAAAAGCTCTGGTTGTCGGCCCGCCGTGAAGTCCACCACGCCACGCCCAGCAGCAGCGCGAAATAGGCCAGCACAAAGAAAAGCAAAATCAGCGGCGACATCGCAGCGGCAACACCCGGGCACCAAGATGGCGCCGATTATCTGAAGCGTCATGGTTTTGACACATTCCGGTGCGAGACCCACCTATAACCGTGCATCGAATTTGCCGCCGGCCCGCTCGTTTCTTGATCCTGGTGAAAACACCTAGTTTGTTTCATATCGGGACAGAGGGTTTCCGGGCGGCGGTGGAGTTTCGTACAAACCCTAGGAAATTAAGCCTGGCAGCACGTTTTTCAGGGTTTGCGCAAACGTTTTGGGGCGCATGGCGTGACGCCGCAAATTTCGCCGTTGTTTGCTCCGGGCAGACCCTGTAGGTGCGGCTGTCAAGCGCGCCGCCTCATCGGCTACCCCCGCGTTTACGGTGTCTTCTGCTGTCATATCTTGCCGCTAGCATCACCGCACGCGCTGCTCTCGTCATCGGCGCGAAAGCGCAGCCAAGCAGCTTGCATCGTCCGCCGGCCGCCTTTGGCGAGGTATTGGCCTTTTCTTCTTGAGTCCTTCCTATTCCCATCATGAAACTCAAACCTCTTATCAGTCTGCTGGCGCTGGCTTTTGCCGCGCCCGGCCTTTACGCCCAGGGCGTCGTGATCAGCCAGGTCTATGGCGGTGGCGGTAATGCCGGCACCACCTTCAAGAATGATTTTGTCGAGTTGTTCAATGCCGGCAAGACCGCGCAGAATCTGTCGACCTGGTCGGTGCAATATGCATCGGCCACCGGCAACTTCAATGCGCCGACCAAGGCCAATATCGGCAATGTGACGCTGGAGCCGGGGCGCTATCTGCTGATCAAGCTGGCGGCAGGCGGAGGCGGCACGCAAGATGTGCCCTTCGATGTCGACGGCGGCAACGTCAATATGAGCGGAACCTCGGGCAAGGTGGCCCTGGTGTCCAGCACCGATGCCCTGGTCTCGAACTTCAGCTCTCCTGCCATCGTTGACCTGGTCGCTTTCGGTTCCGGCGCGCCGGCCGAGGGCTCGCCGATCACCGGCGTGACGGCCACGACGGCGGCCATCCGCAAGGGCAATGGCTGCACCGACACCAATAGCAACAGCGCGGACTTCACCGTGGGCACGCCGCTGCCGCGCACCTTGGCCTCATCGCCAAACGTTTGCGATGGAAGCGGTGGCGGCGAAGACCCCCCGCCGCCGGTCGGCACCCCGGTGGCGATCTACACGATCCAGGGCAGCGGCGTGCAAAGCCCGCTGAAGGACCAGACCGTCAGTACCCGCGGCATCGTGACCCATGTCACCAGCACCGGCTTCTATCTGCAGGACAAGCTCGGCGACGGCAGTAACGCGACTTCGGACGGCATCTTTGTCTACACGGCCGCCGCCAACAGCGCACAGATCGGTCAGGAGATCAGCCTGACGGCCAAGGTGTCCGAGTTCATCGCCGGTGCCAGCAGCCCGGCCGCCCAGGCCCGCCCGATCACGCAGCTGATCACGCCGACCGCCATCACGGTGCTCAGCAGCGGCCACGCGATCACGCCGGTCGAGGTCGACCTGACCGCGCTGGGCGACGACGGCCTGGAAGCCTATGAGGGCATGCTGGTGACCTTGGCCGGCCCGGTGATGGTCCAGCAGAACTACTTCCTGGGCCGCTACGGTCAGCTGACCATCGCCGCCGGCGGCCGTCTGCTGAACCCGACCAATGTGCATCGCCCCGGCACGCCTGAGGCACAGGCCCTGTTCACCGCCAACGCGCGCCGCATGCTGCTGCTGGACGACAATCTGTCGCTGCAGAACCCGAACCCGACGCCTTATCTGGCCGCCGACAACACGGTGCGTGCCGGTGACACGGCCGTGTCGCTGACCGGTGTGATCGACTTCGGTCTGGCCACCGCCGCCTCGAACGGCGCGGCGATGTACAAGCTGCAGCCCACCGCGCCGGTGCAGTTCGAGCGCAGCAACCCGCGCACCGCCGCGCCCGCTGCCGCAGGCGGCAACTACACGGTGGCCAGTGCCAATGTGCTGAACTACTTCACCACCTTCACCAACGGCCAGACCGCCTCCGGCCAGAGCGGCCAGGGCTGCACACTGGGCGGTGCCAGCTCGGCCTCCAACTGCCGCGGCGCCAACAACCTGGCCGAGTTCCAGCGTCAGCAGACCAAGCTGGTGGCCTCGCTCAGCGCGATCAATGCCGATGTGGTCGGCCTGATGGAGATCCAGAACAACGGCGACGTCGCGGCCCAGAACCTGGCCGATGCGATCAATGCCAAGCTGGGCTCGGTGGTCTACCAGGTCGTGCCCAAGGGCGCGCTGGACACCGGCACCGACGCGATCCGCGTGGCCATGCTCTACAAGCCGGGCCGCCTGAGCCTGCAGGGCGCGCCGCTGTCGGACACGCATGAGGTCAACAACCGCCCGACCTTTGCCCAGGGCTTCGCGGCACCGAATGGCGAGCGCTTCGCGGTGGCCGTCAACCACCTGAAGTCCAAGGGCAGCTGCCCCTCGGGCGGCATCGATGGCGACCAGGGCGACGGCCAGGGCTGCTGGAATGCCACCCGTGTCGACCAAGCCCAGCGCCTGCGCAGCTTTGTCGGCCAAATCCAGGCGGCAGCCGGCACTCAGGATGTGATCGTGCTGGGCGATATGAATGCCTATGCGCAGGAAGATCCCATCCATGCGCTGACCGGCGATGGCGCCTTCATCGACCAGGTCGGTCGTTTCGATCCGGCTGCCTACAGCTATGTGTTCGACGGCTTTGCCGGCCGCCTGGACCATGGCCTGACGACGGCCTCGATGAACGCCAAGATCGTCTCGGCCAAGCCCTGGGCCATCAACGCCGACGAACCGCTGATCATCGACTACAACCTCGAGTTCAAGCAGCCCGCCTGCGCGACCTGCGGGCCGGACTACTACCAGCCCACAGCCTACAAGTCCTCGGACCATGATCCGGTGGTGCTGGGCCTGAACCTGGTCAAGCAGGTGGCCGGTACGGCCGGGCGCGACACCATCGTCGGCACCGCCGGTGATGACCAGATCGAGGGCGGCGCCGGTGCAGACATGCTGACCGGCGGCGCAGGCCGCGACCAGTTTGTCTACCGCAGCATGCTGGATGCCGGCGACACCGTCACCGACTTCGCCGTCGGTGAGGACGTGCTGGTGCTGAGCCAGCTGCTGCAGGCCAGCGGCATCGTCAGCGCCGATCCGCTGGGTCAGGGCTTTGTGAGCTGCACGATGTCCGGCGCCAATGCCGTCATCGGCATCGACACCGACGGCAGCGCCGGCGCGACCAGGAGCAAGCCGCTGGTTCAGCTCAAGAGCGTGTCCTGCGCCACCCTCAACGCATCCAGCTTCAAGTTCTGAGCCTTCCAAGGAGAATTCCCATGTTCCGCAAAACCCTGACGGCCCTGGCGGCCCTGACACTGGCCTGCGCTGCGCAGGCCGCCACTTACAACTTCAGCGGCGCCTTCGATGCCAACCCCGGCGTCGCGGTGCTGAGCGGCCAGTTCTCGATCGACGATGCCGAGGTCGCCGCCGGCGGCTTCAACGGCAGCTTCGCCCTGACCGCGCTGACGCTGAACTTCATGGGCGACAGCTACACGCTGGGCCAGGCGGTCGATCCCTATGTGCAGTTCGAGATGGGCAGCTTGATCGGTCCCAATGCCTTGTTCTCGACGACAGGTGGCGGTGAACTCGCCCTGCAGTCCTTCTTCGGCTTCAGCGGCTTCACCTACTCGATCGGCGGCAGCGACACGCTGGGCAGCCTGAGCATCAGCGCCGTCCCCGAGCCCGGCACCTGGGCGATGAGCCTGGCCGGCCTGGCCGCGCTCGGTGCGATCGCACGCCGTCGCCGTCAGCAGCAGCAAGCCTGAGGCCACAAGCCTCGTCGCCAGGGGCGGTGCCAAGAGGCACCGCCCTCTTTTTTGATGGCTCAGCGCGACAGCGCCAGCTTCAGCCCGAAGCCGATCAGCACCGTGCCGGCCAGGCGCTCCAGCCATTGGCCGATGCGCGGATTGCTGCGCAGCCGGGCCGCCAGATGCTGGGTCAGCAGCGTGACGACCAGACCATAGGCCAGGGTCAGCAGCGCGATCGTCACGGCCATCGCGCCGAAGGTCGCCAGGCCCTGGTGCCGCGCCGGGTCAACGAAGAGCGGGAAGAAGGCCATGTAGAACACGATGGCCTTGGGGTTCAGCAGGGTGATCAGCAGGGCCTGCTGGAAGTATTGGCGCGGCCGGATCTGCAGCACCGGCGCGTCGCCCGGCTTGGCGCGCAGCATGCGCCAGCCCAACCAGGCCAGATAGGCCGCACCCAGCCACTGCACGCCGGCGAACACACGCGGCGAGGCCGCCAGCAAAGCGGCAACGCCGGCCACCGCCAGCCACATCAAGACCTGATCGCCGGCGATCACGCCCAGCGTCGCGGCCAGCCCGCCCTTGAAACCGCCCTTGCCGGTGGACGAGATCAGGGCCAGATTGCCCGGGCCGGGAATCATCAGGAAGACGATGATGGCGACGACAAAGGCGCCGTAGTCTGCAATGCCGAACATGGGGACTCCGCGAGAACGAAACGTGATGCTACGCCACGCCGCCGCTCAATGCCCATGATCATGGGCATGGGCCGCAGGGCCGCTGCCATGACCGAGTTCGCTGCGGGCCTGGCGCAGCACCTGCCAGCCGCCATGCAGAGCCAGTGTGGCCATCAGGCCGGCAACGGCCAGGTCGGGCCAGGCGCTGCCGGTGCCGAAGACGCCGGCGGCCGCCGCCAGCACGGCAAGATTGCCGATCGCGTCATTGCGCGAGCACAGCCAGACGCTGCGCATATTGGCATCGCCTTCGCGAAAGGCGTAAAGCATCCAGGCGACTGCGACGTTGGCAGCCAGCGCCAGCAGGGCCACCGCCCCCATCGTCGGCGCATCCGGCACCTGGCCATGCCAGACCGCCCAGAGCGCATGGCCCAGCAGATAGAGCCCGAAACCCATCATGCTGGCGGCCTTCAGCATCGCTGCGCGAGCCCGCCAGGCCAGGGCCGAGGCCAGCACCGCCAGCGACACCGCATAGTTCAGCGCATCGCCGGCGAAGTCGATCGCATCGGCCAGCAGCGACAGCGAGCCGGCGGCAATGCCGGCCGTGATCTCCAGCAGGAACATCGCGGCATTGACCGCCAGTGCGATCCACAGGATCTTGCGGTAGCGGCCCAGATTGAGAATCTGGCTGGCCGGCGGCGTGTCGTGTTCACAGCAATGGGCGGACATCGGGAGGGCTCCAATCAGTCATTTGGTCGATGCCTGCATTGGAAAGCCTGGAGTCGCTACGGTGTCAAGCGGCCGGCGGCGAGAGTCGCTCAATACGTCCGGCTGCCCTTGAACTGCGCGTGCTGGCGGCGCTGCAAGGTGGTGCTGCGGCTCATCGCCTCGAAGGAGACGCGGGCATGGGCATGCATGATGGCCAGGCCCAGTGCGTCGGCGGCGTCCTTGCCGGGTTCGCCGGGCAGGGCCAGCAGGCGCTGCACCATGGCCTGCACCTGTTCCTTCTTCGCATGGCCATGGCCGACGATGGCTTTCTTCATCTGCAGCGCGGTGTACTCGGACACCGGCAGATCGCAGCTGACCAGGGCCGTCAGCGCCGCGCCGCGGGCCTGGCCCAGCAGCAGGGTCGATTGCGGGTTGACGTTGACGAACACGATCTCGACCGCCGCGCACTGCGCCTGGTAGGTAGCCGCGACCTCGCGGATGCCGTCGAACAAAATCTTCAGCCGCGCCGGCAGATCGCCGGTGGCGACCGCGCTGGTCTTGATCGTGCCGCTGGCCACATAGCTCAGGCGCGGGCCGTCGGCGTCGATGACGCCGAAGCCGGTGGTCTGCAGACCTGGGTCGATACCGAGAATGCGCATGTTCAGAGATTGAGCTTGAAATACCAGCGCACCGAGTGGAAGAACACCGGGGCCGCGAAGCACAGCACCGCGATGCGGTCCAGCAGGCCCACCGCGCCGGTGATGGAGCTGCGGTTGCCCCAGTAGACCACGCCGGCGTCGCGCTTGAGCGCCTTCATCACCAGGCCGCCCATGGTGCCGGCGGCCGCCGCGATCACCGCCATCACCAGGGCCTGGCCGGCCTTGAACGGGGTGATCCAGTACAGCAGGGTGCCGGTGACGGCCGCCGCCAGCAGCCCCAGCCACCAGGCCCGCAGCGAGAAGCTGCGGCTGATGCGGCGCGCCAGCGGCCGGCGCCGCAGCGAGCGGCTGGCCACCTCCTGGACGATCTGGCCGACACCGACCACCATCACCAGGAAGAACAGCAGGAAGGGGCCGCGCCCTTCATAGCCCTTGAAGTCCAGCAGCAGCAGGGCCGGCGCATGCGAGAGCCCATAGACGCAGACCATGATGCCCCACTGGATCTTGGCATTGCGTTCGAGAAAGCGCTGCGGATCATCGGCCAGCGCACTGACCACCGGGATGGCCAGAAAGCCGTAGACCGGGATCAGCACGCTGAACACATCGAAATGCCGGTTGCCGACCAGCGCGTACTGCAGCGGCAGCAGCACGAAGAAGGCCAGGATCAGGCTGCGGTGATCGGCGCGGCGGGTGTGCATCAGCGTGATGAACTCGCGCAGCGCCAGAAAGGACAGCACGCCGAACAGCAGCGTCGCGCCCAACGGCCCCGAGACCCAGGCGGCCCAGAACAGCAGCGAGCCGACCCAGGTGGCGTTCAGGTCGCGGCGGAACTGGCGCCAGTTGTTCTCGGCCGCTTCGCTGCGCGCGGCGCTGCGCAGCGAATAGAGAAAACCCCCGGCGGTGATCAGCACCAGCAGGCCGAACAGGATCAGGAACAGCAGCGCGATCTGGTCGCCGGCGTTCATCAGGCGCAGCGCTTTCATCAAGCACGCTCCTGTGTGGGCCGCTGCGCCAGCACGGCGTCGCGGGCACGGGCCAGGAAGTCGCGCTTGTCCTCGCCGGGCATCAGGTGCAGAGGCTCGCCGAAGGTCACGGTGCACAGAATGGGCACCGGCACGATCTCGCCCTTGGGCATCACGCGCTGGACGTTGTCGATCCAGGTCGGTATCAGCTGCACCTGCGGAAACTGCTGGGCCAGATGGAACAGCCCGGCCTTGAAGGCCTGCGGCTCGCCCTTGCTGGAGCGCGTGCCCTCGGGAAAGATCACCAGCGAGTCGCCGTTGCCCAGCGCCTCGACCAGCGGCTCCAGCGGGTCCTCATCGGGCGTTGTCCGGGTGCGGCTCACATAGATGGCGTTGAACACCGCCGAGGTCAGCCAGGTCTTGAGCTTGCTGGAGGTCCAGTAGTCGCGGGCCGCGATCGGCCGGGTGCCGGCGCGCAGCTCGGCCGGCAGCGCGGCCCAGATCAGCACCCAGTCGAAGTGGCTTTGATGGTTGGCGAAATAGATGCGCTGCTCGGCAGTGGGCGGACAGCCCTTCCAGTGGCCCTGGGCGCCGGTGATCAGGCGCGCCAGGGAGGCCAGCAGCAGGCCCGTCGCTTCGGTCAATGACATGCGGGGATTATCCCCGGCCTCATGTCGACCTCATGCCGGCCTCACGCCGACAGCACTCAGACCGCCGCCAGGTCGTGCCGTGCCTGAGGCATCGTCGCGCTGCGGCCGCGCATCAGATCGGCCGCCTTCTCGCCGATCACGATGGCCGGTGCATTGGTGTTGCCGCTGACCACCTGGGGCATCACCGAGGCGTCCACCACCCGCAGACCCTCGATGCCATGCACGCGCAGCTCCGCGTCCACCACCGCCAGCGCATCCTGGCCCATGCGGCAGCTGCCCACCGGGTGGTAGACCGTGTCCACGCGCTGGCGCAGCAAGGCCTCGATCTCGGCATCGCTATCGCCCGTCTGGGCCTCGCGGGTCCAGGCCTCATGGGTCCAGAAGGCCTTCAGGCTGGGCGCGCGCATCAGCGTGCGGGTCAGTCGATAGCCCTCGACCAGCTGCTGCACATCGTCCGGATGCTGCAAGAAAGCCGGGTCGATCAGCGGTGCAGCCAGCGGGTCAGCGCTGGCCAGGCTCAGCGTGCCGCGGCTGTGCGGGCGCAGCAGGCAGACATGGCAGGACAGGCCGTGGCCCAGGCCCAGCTTGCGCGCATGGTCCTGCACCAGGGCGACGACGAAATGCAGCTGCACATTCGGCGCCGGCAGGCCCGGCCGGGTGCTCAGAAAACCGCCGCACTCGGCGAAATTGGTCGTGATCATGCCGCGGCGTTCGCGCCGGTAGCGGGCGATGGATTGGAGCAGGCGCCAGCCGCCCTTGGCCGAGATGCCCACCGTGTCGAGGCTGTCGGACAGGTAGCCGAACACAAAGTCCGGGTGGTCGTGCAGGTTCTGGCCCACGCCCGGTAGATGGTGGACCACCGGCAGGCCCAGGCGCTGCAGCGCCGCGCCGTCGCCGATGCCCGAGAGCATCAGCAGCTGGGGTGATTGCAGTGCGCCGGCGCTCAGCACCACTTCGCGTGCGGCGCGCAGCTCGCGCTTGTGGCCGTCCTGCAGGATCTCGACGCCGACCGCGCGCCGGCCCTCGAGCAGCAGGCGCAGCACGCGCACGCCGGTGAGCACCCGCAGATTGGGCCGGCTGCCCAGATGCGGGTGCAGATAGCCGCGCGCGGCGCTCCAGCGCTCGCCTTCGTGCTGGGTCACCTGGTAGACGCCCAGGCCTTCCATCTCACCGGCATTGAAGTCGTCCAGCACCGGATGACCGCAGTGGCGGGCGGCTTCCAGCCAGGCCGCATGCAGCGGGCTGTCGCTGCGCAGATCGCCGACGCGCAGCGGGCCGGCCTGGCCGTGCCAGGGGGCGCCCAGCCGGCTGTTGTTCTCGGAGCGGATGAAGTAGGGCAGCAGCTCGTCGAAGCTCCAGCCGGGGTTGCCGGCGGCGGCCCAGGCGTCGTAGTCGCTGCGGTGGCCGCGGATATAGACCATCGCATTGATGGCCGAGGAGCCGCCCAGCACCCGGCCGCGCGGCTGGTAGCCGCGCCGGCCGTTCAGCCCGGCCTGGGGCACGGTCTCGAAAGCCCAGTTGTTGAGCTTGCTGGGGATCTGCAGCACGCCGGCAAACGGCGTCTTGACCACCCAGCTGTCGCCGGCGCCGCCGGCCTCCAGCACCGTGACGCGGCAGGACGGGTCTTCGCTGAGCCGACCGGCCAGCGCGCAGCCGGCCGAGCCGCCACCGATGATCAGATAGTCGTGTTCGGCTGTCATCGTCGCGCCGCTCATGCGATCTTCTTCAGCAAGCCCAGCAGACGCTCGAACGTCGCGCCATAGGGCGGGTAGAACAGCCGGGTGCCGGCCCAGCGCGGTTGCGTGAACACCGGCTTGAGCGCGCTGAAGGTGTTGAAACCCCAGACGCCGTGATAGGCGCCCTGTCCGCTGGCGCCGACGCCGCCAAAGGGCTGGTCCTCCTGGCCGATATGCCAGATGCAGTCGTTGATGGTGACGCCGCCGGCATGGGTTTCGCGCAGCACCCGCTCACGCGCTGCGGTGTCGCTGCCGAACCAGTACAGCGCCAGCGGTCGCTCGTGGCGCTGCACATGGGTGATCGCGGCGCCGGCATCGTCGCAGCCGACGATGGGCAGCAGCGGGCCGAAGATCTCCTCGCGCATCACCGCCATCTCGCCCGTCACGTCCAGCAGCAGATGCGGCATCAGCTTGCGGCCCTCGGGGGCCTCGTCATGGCTGGGCAGCAGCCGGGCGCCGCGCGCGCGGGCGTCGTCGAGCAGGCCTTGCAGCCGGGCGTGGTGGCGCTCGGTCGCGATGCTGCTGTAGTCGGGGTTGCCGGCAATGCTTGGGTAGAGTCGGCGCATCGCCCGCTGCAGTGCCTGGGCCAGCGGCTCGACCATGGGCTTGGGCGCGAGCACATAGTCCGGCGCGATGCAGGTCTGGCCGGCGTTGAGCAGCTTGCCGAAGGCCAGCCGCTCGGCAACACGCTCCAGATCCGCGCTGGCATCGATGATGACCGGCGACTTGCCGCCCAGCTCCAAGGTCACCGGGGTCAGGTTTTGCGCAGCGGCCTGGGCCACCAGCCGGCCCACGGCGGTGGAGCCGGTGAAGAACAGGTGGTCGAAGGGCAGGGCCGCGAAGACCTTGGCCAGCGCCGCGTCGCCGCAGAGCACCTGCATTTCCTCGGGCGCGAAATGCTCGGCCACGATGCGGGTCATCAGGGCCGAGGTCAGCGGTGTCAGCTCCGACGGCTTGATCAGCACCCGGTTGCCCGCCGCCAGCGCGGCCAGCGCCGGGCTCAACGCCAGCTGATAGGGATAGTTCCAGGGCGCGATCACACCCACCACGCCCAGCGGCTGCGGCATCAGTCGATTGCTGCCAGGCAGGAAATGCAGGGCGGTGGGCATGCGCTTGGACTTCATCCAGCCGCGCAGATGAGCTTTGGCATGCTGGGCCGCCGACTCCACCGTGAACACATCGGCCAGCAAGGTCTCCTGGCGGGCGCGATGGCCGAAATCGCGCGAGATCGCCTCGACCAGCTCGTCCGCATGCCGGCGCGTCATCGCCCGCACGCGCTCGACCCGGTCCAGCCGGGTGGCCAGGCTGGGCATGGGCTCGGCGCGGAAAGCGCTGCGCTGCAACTCCAGGCAGAGCTGCAGGCGCTCGGTGAGGCTGTGGTCCAAAGAGGTCTCCTTGTGTCTTGTGGCACAAGGCTAACCCCCAGGACCCGCACCGCCAAGCGTGAAGGCCCTGGGATAGAGGCGGGGCTCTACAGAAAAGCCCGTCGCGCTGTCGCCTGCGGGACAGGGGTCGCTAGTTGTGCAGGCCGCGCCGCTCGGTCGCGACGATATCCCAGACCGCCATGAACATGGCCGCGATCAGCGGGCCGATCACGAAGCCGTTCAGCCCGAACACGGCCATGCCACCCAGCGTGGAGATCAGCACGATGTAGTCGGGCATCTTGGTGTCCTTGCCGACCAGAAGCGGCCGCAGCAGGTTGTCGACCAGGCCGATCACCAGCACGCCATAGGCGATCAGGCCCAGGCCGGCCGCGATATTGCCGGTGGCCAGGAAGTACAGCGCCACCGGCAGCCACACCAGGCCGGCGCCAACGGCCGGCAGCAGCGACAGAAAGGCCATCAGCACGGCCCACAGCACCGGCGCATGCACGTCCAGCACCCAGAAGGCCAGGCCGCCCAAAGCACCCTGCAGCGCGGCCACCGCGATATTGCCCTTGACGGTGGCGCGTATCACGGTGGTGAACTTCTCGCCCAGCATGCGCTTGTAGGTGGCGCGCAGGGGCAGCGCTTCGCGGATGCGGCGCGAGAGCTGCTCGCCGTCGCGCATCACGAAGAACATCAGGTAGAGCATGATGAAGAAGCTGACGACGAAGTCGAAGGTGTCCTGGCCGAAGCCCAGGGCCTTGCTCGCCAGCAGCTGGCTGCCCTGGTTCAGCGCGCTGACCAGCTTGTCCTGCAGCAGGTTGAGATTGCCCAGGCCGAAGCGGTCCAGCAGCTGGGTCAGCCAGGCCGGCAGCGCCGCATAGATCTGCTGCACATAGGTCGTGAAGTTGAACTCCCCCGACTTGCTCTTCGCATACAGCGCCGTGCCCTCCTGCACCAGCGACAGGGTGATCAGGGCCAGCGGCAGTATCACCAGCAGCAGCACGATGAAGATGGCGCCCAGCGCCGCCAGCGTGCGCCGTCCCTTGGCGGGCTTGAGCAGGCGCCGGTACAGCGGCGCGAACACGATGGCCATCGCCGTGCCCCACAGCACCGCGCCGTAAAAGGGCAGCAGGATCCAGCCAAAGGCCAGGGTCACCAGCACCAGCAGCAGCACAAAGGTCTTGTCGTGCAGGGCGGGAGCGTCATCGGGGGGCAGGGACGGCATCGAAGCTTCCAGGTCGGAAAAGATGGGCGCATGGTAGCGCCGCAGCCGTGAACCGACGGCCGGTTCAGGGCCGCGCCAGCGCCTTCAGCAGCTTGTCATGAATCCCGCCAAAGCCGCCATTGCTCATGCACAGCACATGATCGCCGGGCTTGGCGGCCCGGACGACGGCGGCCACCAGCGCATCGATGTCGGCACAGACCTGGGCCTGCGCGCCCATGGTCGCCAGCACTTCCTTGGCGTCCCAGTCGACGCTGCCCTGATGGCAGAAACTGATATCGGCCTCTTCCAGCGACCAGGGCAGCTGGGCCTTCATCGTGCCCAGCTTCATCGTGTTGGAGCGCGGCTCGAACACGGCCAGGATGCGCTCGCTGGGCGCGATACGGCGGCGCAGGCCGTTGACGGTGGTGTGGATCGCGGTCGGGTGGTGGGCGAAGTCGTCGTAGACCTTGACGCCTGCGGCTTCGCCACGCAGCTCCAGCCGGCGACGCACGTTCTGGAACGTGGCCAGCGCGGCGGCCGACTGCTCGGGCGGCACCGCCAGATGCTCGGCGGCGGCGATCGCGGCCAGCGCATTGAGCTGGTTGTGCTCGCCGCTCAGCGCCCATTCGACTCTGGCGACCTTCAGGCTGCCGCGCAGCACGTCGAAGGCCTGCGGCTCGCCACGGGCGCGCAGCGCGCCGGGCTCTTCCTTGCGGGCACCGAAGCGCTGCACCTCGCTCCAGCAGCCGCGGCTGAGCACGCGCTTGAGCGCGTCCTCGCGGGCATTGACGACCAGGCGGCCGCTGGCCGGCACGGTGCGCACCAGGTGGTGGAACTGGGTCTCGATCGCGGCCAGGTCGGGGAAGATGTCGGCGTGGTCGTGCTCGAGATTGTTCAGGATCGCGGTGCGCGGCCGGTAGTGGACGAACTTGCTGCGCTTGTCGAAGAAGGCGGTGTCGTACTCGTCGGCTTCGATGACGAAAGGCCTGCCCTTGCCGAGCCGGGCCGAGACGCCAAAGTTCAGCGGCACGCCGCCGACCAGAAAGCCCGGCTCCAGCCCGGTCTGCTCAAGAATCCAGGCCAGCATCGCGGTGGTCGTGGTCTTGCCATGGGTGCCGGCCACGGCCAGCACATGGCGGCCCTGCAAGACATGCTCGGCCAGCCACTGCGGGCCCGAGGTGTAGGGCAGACCGGCGTCGAGGATGGCTTCCATCAGCGGGAAGCGGCCTTCCGACGAGCGCGTCACGACATTGCCGATCACGAACAGATCGGGTTTGAGCGCCAGCTGCTCGGCGCCAAAGCCCTGGATCAGCTCGATGCCCAAGGCCTGCAACTGATCGGACATCGGCGGGTAGACATTGGCATCGCAGCCGGTCACCTTGTGCCCGGCCTCGCGGGCCAGCGCGGCCAGGCCGCCCATGAAGGTGCCGCAGATGCCGAGGATGTGGATATGCATATCAGTTGTCTCTAAACCAGGAGGGCAGGCGGGGCAGGACCTCGTCCAGGGAGCCTAGCACCAGGCACTGGGGGGCGATAGCCGGGTCGGGCTGCTTCAGGTCGGGCACCAGGACCACGCCCATGCCCGCCGTCAGCGCCCCCTGGGCGCCGTAGCTGGAATCCTCGAACACCAGGGCCTTAGCAGGATGGATGCCAAGGCTGCGCGCGGCCAGCTCGAACAGGTCCGGATGCGGCTTGCCGCGCGCCACCTGGTCGCCGCCATGGATGGGGCCGAAGAAGGGGCGGATGCCGGCGGCGTCGAGCCGGTCCAGCACTTTGGCGTGGCGCGTCGACGAGGCCACGGCCAGCGGCACGCCCAGATCCTGCAGCCGCTGTAGCAGGGCCAGCGCGCCGGGCTTGAGCTCGAAGCCTCGATCCTGGAACTGCGCGGCGATCTCGGCATCGACCGCCGCATACACGCGCTCGGCCTCCGCCAGGCTGCCCAGTTTTTCGGCCACCACGGCCAAGGTGTCCGGCCGGTTGCGGCCCACGGTCAGCAGGTGGTCGGCCTCGGTCAGCGATGACAGCCGCAGCCAGGCATCGCGGCTCGGTCGCTCGGAGTCGAGCAGCAGACCGTCCATATCGAAGATCACCGCATCGAAGCGGCGGGCCATGAGCGCCATCTCAGCGCAGGGCGCTGCGGGCGGCGTCCAGCGTGGCCTCGATATCGGCCGCGCTGTGGGCGCCGCTGACGAAGCCGGCTTCATACAGCGCGGGTGCCAGGTAGACGCCTGCATCGAGCATGCCGTGGAAGAAGCGGTTGAAGCGCTCCTTGTCGGTCGTCATCACGGTGGTGTAGTTCTGCGGCAGCTCGCTCATCAGGAAGAAGCCGAACATGCCGCCCTGGCAATCGGCGCTGAAGGGCACGCCGTTGTTCTTGGCCACGGCCACCAGGCCATCGATCAGGCTGCGGGTGCGCACGGTCAGTGCGTCGAAGAAACCGGGCTTCTGGATCTCGCGCAGCGTGGCCAGGCCGCAGGCGGTGGCGACCGGGTTGCCGCTCAAGGTGCCGGCCTGATAGACGCCGCCCAAGGGGGCGAGGTGCTTCATGATGTCGCGGCTGGCACCAAAGGCGGCCAGCGGCATGCCGCCGCCGATGACCTTGCCGAACACGCTGATATCGGGCTTGAAGCCGGGGATCAGGCCCGCGTAGTGGCCTTGCGCGCTGCTCAGGCCGACGCGAAAACCCGTCATCACCTCGTCGAACACCAGCAGCGCGCCATGGGCCGAGCACAGCTCGCGCATGCGGGTCATGAAGGGCACGCTGGCGCGCACGAAGTTCATATTGCCGGCAATCGGCTCGACGATCACACAGGCCAGCTCGGGCCCGTGCAGCGCGAAGGCCTCTTCGAGCTGGGCGAGGTTGTTGTACTCCAGCACCAGCGTGTGCTGGGCCACCTCGGCCGGCACGCCGGCACTGGTGGGATGGCCGAAGGTGGCAAGACCCGACCCCGCCTTGACCAGCAGCGCGTCGGTGTGGCCGTGATAGCAACCCTCGAACTTGATGAATTTGCTGCGGCCGGTGGCGCCGCGCGCCAGCCGGATCGCGCTCATCGTCGCCTCGGTGCCGGAGCTGACCAGGCGCACCTGCTCCATGCTGGGCACCAGCTTCAGGATCTCCTCGGCCAGCTCCAGCTCGCGCTCGGTCGGTGCGCCGAAGGAGAAGCCCTCGCGCGCCGCGCTCAGCACCGCGTCCAGCACGGCCGGGTGGCCGTGGCCCAGGATCATCGGGCCCCAGGAGCCGATGTAGTCGATGTAGCGCTTGCCCTCGGCATCGACGATATAGGCGCCTTCACCGCGCTTGATGAAGCGCGGCGTGCCGCCGACGGCGCGGAAGGCGCGCACCGGCGAGTTGACGCCGCCAGGGATGACGCGCTGCGAGCGCTCGAACAGGTCTTGATTCGTGGTCATGATCGGGAAAGACAGAGTCAGTGCAGGCGCTCAGTGCATGCGGCGCGGCGGCCGGCCCGGGGGCTCGTCGGCCACCAGCGGTTCCAGCGGGTCGATCAGGGCGGCCTCGGCGCCGTCCTCGTCCTCGGGCGGCAAGGCCCAGAAGAAGCGGTCCGGCAGCACATTGCCCATGCCGGGTCGGAAGCCGGCATCGAGCGACTGGTCCAGAAAGGACAGGGCCTCGGCCACGGCGCTGTGCACCTCGGCACCGACCGACAGCAGCGCGGCGATGGCGGCCGACAAGGTGTCGCCGGCGCCGATGAAATTGACTTCGAAGCGCTCGAACTTCTCGCCGGTGATCGGGCCCTGGGCATTGGCCAGCACATTGTCGATGAACTGGTTGGGCAGGGTGATGCCGGTCACCAGCACATGCTCGGCGCCATGCTGGCCGGCGGCGACGGCCAGCTCGCGCGGCGAGGCCGGACGGTCGGCATCCCAGTCGGGCAGCAGGAAATCGGTCAGAGTCTTGTGGTTGCCCACCAGCACATGGGTCTGCGGCAGCACCAGCTCACGGAAGGCATCCAGATAGCTCTGCTGCTGCTCCTCGTCCAGCCAGGAGATCGCGGGCAGATAGGCGACCAGCGGAACATCGGGGTAATCACTGAGGACCTCGGCCACCGCGCTGACACCCTCGGCGCTGCCGAGGAAGCCGACCTTCCAGGCCGTGATCGTGACGTCCTCCAGGATGCTGCGTGCCTGCTCGACCACGGTGTCGCTGTCCAGCACATGCTGGTCGAACACCTCGGCGGTGTCGCGCAGCAGGATGGCGGTAACGACCGGCAGCGCATGCGCGCCCATCGCGGCGATGGTGGCGATGTCGCCGGCCAGGCCGCTGGCCCCGCTGGGCTCGCTGGCGTTGAAGCTCATCACGCAGGCCGGGGCGGGGGATTCTTGCTCTTCGGGGGGCCTG
>SCOI01000040.1 GCA_005503085.1 Burkholderiales bacterium C2
GACCCGCTCAAGGTGCCGCGTAAGCCCCTGACAGCGACGGCGCAGGTCCGCATGTGCGGCAACAGCGTCAGCCCGCCGCAGGCCCGCGCGCTGGTCCAGGCGAACTTCCGGCACGAGCTGGCGATCTACGGGGAGGCCGCCTGATGCTACGCCTACCCATCAAAGAGCAGGTTCACCGCGCTGCAGCTGCTGACCAGCACCAGCATCGAGGGGCGCATCTTGCCGCCGAGCGCCGTGTTTGCGTCCTGTGCGGCATGGAGGGCCACCGCAGCCATGCATGCCCACAGTTCAAGCGCCGTGGCGCGCGTACCCCTGAAGAATGGAAGGCCAGCCAGTGAACTATTGGCCCCGCTGGATCAACGCGATCAAGAAGCGCACCGCGACCCTGTCGCTGGCGCAAATGGGCGCCTACGACCGCCTGCTCGATCACTACTACGCGGAGGAGAAGCCGCTGCCGTCCGACATGGTCGACCTGTACCGCATCTGTGGCGCCCAGACCAAGCTCGAGCGCGAGGCAGTGCAGTCTGTGCTCGCCAAGTTCTTCGAGTTGCAGGCTGACGGCTACCGCAACGAACGGGCCGACGAAGAGATCGTCATAGGTCTGAAGAAGATCGAGGCCGCACAGGAGAACGGCAAGAAGGGTGGACGCCCGAAGGGCTCAAACAAAAAACCCACTGGGATACCCAGCAGGAACCCGGCAGCAAACCCAGCGCAAACCCAGAGCGAAAGCTCCCCATCACCATCTATAAATACCAATACCCTTATCCCCCCCTCCGATGATTTGCCGCCCCCCGCGTACGCGCACGTGCCCACGCACGTACCCGCGTGCGAGGCCCAGGGACAGGTGCCGCAACCCGAGGAGGCTCCAGCCCCTCCGGACCCCCCAGCGCCAGCACCGCCCGTAGCAGCACCGCCTCCGGCACCGCTGGCCCAAGGCACGCCCTACGGCGCCATCACCCGCCGCCTCATGGACCGAGGCATCGGCAGGGCCAATCCCGGGCACATCGAGTTCCGGCAGCTCGTGGACGCCGGCGCATCGTTCGAAGAGTTCGACGCCTACGTCCCCAAGGCGCTCGCAGCGGATGACCCGTGGAGCTACCTCATCACGACGGTTCGCAACGAGCGCAAGCGCGCCAAGTTCCAGGCCGCCCAGCTGCACCAGGGCCCGATGCCGGCCCGGCAGCAGATCGCCCAGCCGCAGTCGTTCCGCCAGCAGGACCGCGAGGCCAACATGCGGCGCTGGGAGGAGGCGACAGGCAGGGTCCACCCGGACCGAGAGCAGCAGCACCGCGGGCACGATCCGCGACCCTTCGACCACAACGTCATCGACATGGAATCGCCGGCACCGCCGGCGCTGGAGCACGACCATGACTGAGCCAAGGCAACCGACTGCCATTGACCGAATTTTCGAGCGCCTGACCGGCGTCTACGGACGGCGATTCCTGGACCTCTACGACGGCATGCCGATGGACGAGGTCAAGGTCGCATGGAGTCGCGAGCTGGCGAACTACGCGACTCCCAAGGGCTTGCAGGCCATCCGCTGGGGGCTGAACAACCTGCCGGAGCAGCCGCCCACCGCCGTGCAGTTCCGGCTGCTGTGCCGCAACGCGCCGACCGTCGAGCCGCCGCGCCTCAAAGACCCGGCTCCGAACCCGCAGCGCGTCGCTGCTGAGCTTGCACGGCTCCAGAAGGTCCGGGCCGAGGTGCTCGATCAACACGGCAGCGACGACTTCGCCAGGCTCGCCGAGCGCGCCGCCAGGGGCGAGCGACTGAACCCCACACAGCGCACCATGCTGGCCGCAGCACGAGGGAGGCGCGGATGAGCAAGCGCAGTGGCGGCGCCGTGCGCATGTCCGAGGGCGACCTGCTGGACCTGCAGCGGCGGATAGCGACCCGGCGCACCGGGCAGGAGATGCGCGACAGCCCCATCAAGCGATCGAAGCCTGGCCAGAAGTACGGCAACTCGAAGGTGCAGGAGGGCGAGCTCACCTTCGACTCCAAGGCCGAGCACCGGCGCTGGCGCGAACTGCTGCTGTTGCAGCGGGCCGGGGAGATCGTCGAGCTGCAGCGGCAGGTCAGCTTCGAGTTGATCCCGGCACAAGTCAGGCCCAGGGGCGGGAAGGAGCAGCCGACGAGCTATGTCGCGGACTTCGTCTATCGCACCAAGGCTGGCACGCTGGTCTGCGAGGACGTCAAGGGTGCCGCGACGCCGATCTACGTTTTAAAGCGAAAGCTGATGCTGTTCCGGCACGGCATTGAGGTACTGGAGGTGAGGGCATGAAAAGCGGTGTGACGGTGCTGCTCAGGAGCGGCAGGGAGTTCACGTTCGCCAACGCGACGATGGAGGAGTTCGAAACTGCGATGGCCCGCGCTGGCGATGCCCCGAACGAGCGGCAGCCAGCCTACAACTGCGTCGGCGCCCGAGGCGAGTGCTTAATCCGCTTCGATGAGATCGTCGCCTTCTGGGCCGTTGGCGCTTTGACGGGGCAGCGCTGACCATGCCCGAGCTCAACATCCGAGCGATGACCCATGTCCACCGACTGCTGCGCGGCAAAGGCCTGCACTGGCGCAGCGACCGCGAGGCCGCCGTGATGCTGGCTCAGCATGGCACCGAGCGTGAGCTGGCTTTGCTGCCGAACTGCGGGCCCGTCATGGTCAGCCAGATCTCGCAATGGGTCGCTGCGCATGGGCATCAGATTCCCAAAGGGAGCCGCAAGGTATGACCGGGAAGGCACTGACGGCCCCGCAGGAGGCCTTCGCGCGCGGTGTGGCGTCTGGGTTGAGCCAGGCCGAGGCCTATCGGCGGGCCTACCCGAAGTCGGAGAGGTGGAAGCAGGAGGCTGTGCACCAGGCCGGGGCCAAGATGATGAACCTCGGCAACGTTTCGGCAAGGGTGAAGGAACTCCAGGGTTTGGCAGCTTCCGAGGCGGTGCTGGAAGCCACCAGGGTGCTGCGAGAAGTGGCCCTGCTGGCCCACAGTGACATCGGCGGGATCATGGACGCCAATGGCCGCGTGAAGCTGCCCCATGAGCTCGATGCGGCCACGCGCGCCGCGGTGAAGTCCTTCGAGATCGATGAGGACGGCCGCATCAAGTACCAGTTCTGGGACAAGCGCGCTTCGCTGGACATGGCGATGAAGTACCTCGGCCTGTACGAGCGCGACAACGCGCAGAAGCCTGTGATGGTCGGCGAGGTCCGCCTTGTGCCGCTGCAGCCCGCTGATGGGCCGAAGGTCGCGAAGAGATGACCGTCTCTGTCGACATCGAGCTGCCGCCGAAGCTGATCGACGTCTTCAGCGGCCCGGCGGATGTGCGCTGGGCTGCCGGTGGGCGCGGCTCGGCCAAGACGATGTCCTTCTCCAAGATGACGGCGATCCGGGCCTACATGTGGGACCAGGCCGGCCGCGAGGGCGTTGTGGTCTGCGGCCGCGAGAAGTTGAACA
This sequence comes from Burkholderiales bacterium C2, assembly GCA_005503085.1. Lineage (GTDB taxonomy): Bacteria > Pseudomonadota > Gammaproteobacteria > Burkholderiales > Burkholderiaceae_C > Roseateles_E. The sequence continues at coordinate 3,443 of SCOI01000040.1, forward strand.
GTCTGGACGATTCGTCGATGGCTGAGGTGAAGGCTGCCATCCTGTCCGAGCCGTGGCTTGCTGATCACTTCGAGATCGGCGAGAAGTACATCCGCACTCGGAGCCGGCGCATCAGCTACAAGTTCTCAGGCATGGACAAGAAGACGATCAACTCGATCAAGTCCAAGTCCAAGATACTGCTGCTGTGGGCGGATGAGGCCGAGACGATCACCGATGCATCGTGGGATGTTGCCATCCCGACGCTGCGGCAGGAAGACAGCGAACTGTGGGTGACCTGGAACCCAAAGCGCAAGAGCGCTCCAGTGGAGCGACGGTTCAGGTTCTCGAAGGACCCGCGCGTCAAGGGAACGATGTGCAACTGGCGCGACAACCCACGCTTTCCGGCCATCCTAGAGCGTCAGCGCCTGAAGTGGCTGAAGGAAGACCCAGACAGTTACGACCATGTCTGGGAAGGCGGCTACGCCTCGTCGGTCAAGGGCGCCTACTTCTCCAAGCAGATAACGGCCCTCAAGGCCGAGGGCAGGCTGGGCCGGGTCGGCATCGACCCGAACCTGAAGCGCCGGCTCTTCGTCGACATCGGCGGCACTGGCCGCAATGCTGATGCCTTCACGATGTGGGGAGCGCAGTTCGTCGGCCGCGAGGTTCGCGTCCACTACTACTACGAGCAGGTCGGCCAGGCCGTCGGCCATCACCTGGAGTGGATGCGCTCGAAAGGCTTCACGCCGGAGAACACCGAGATCTATCTCCCGCACGATGGCGCGACGCACGACAAGGTCTATGACGTCAGCTATGAGTCCGCCTTCGCGGCTGCTGGCTACTCGGTGACCGTGGTGCCGAACCAGGGCCGCGGCGCCGCGATCTCGCGCATCAATGCTGCGCGCCGCGTCTTCCCGTCGGTCTGGATGCACCAGGGCGGCAACACCTCCACCGGCCTTGAGGCGCTGGGCTGGTATCACGAGAAGTGGGACGATGAGCGCGATGTCGGCCTCGGGCCAGAGCACGACTGGGCTAGCCATGGCGCCGATAGCTTCGGGCTCATGGCCATCGTCGCCGAGGATCATATGAAGGGTGGCGGGCTGATCCGGCGCGACAGCGGTTTCCGCCGGCGCGGGTCAGGCATGGCGGTCTAGTTTCGTGCCAAGGCTGCCACCCTGATCCTTCCGATCCACATCGAAGGACCAGGATGACACCGATCCAGCTCCACCACATCCCCGGCGCCGTCGGCGGCTTTCGCCTGCGGCAGGTCTGCTTCGCCATCGCCCTGGTCTGGCCATGAGCGAGGAACTGGCCGAGGCACCCGCACCCCTGACCAAGAAGGAAGCCCGCAAGGCCCAGGGCTTCGAGATGGCGCCGGCGCGCTGCCTGAACTGCACACGGTTCGACCCGCCGCGCCATGGCGTCCCGCCCATCGGCGACCGGCCTGCGGTGCCCTACAAGCCGCCCCTGTGCGGCATCGGTGGGTTTGAGGTCCGGCCCAGTTCCATCTGCGACGAGTGGGTGGGGAAGGGCGGCGAGACGCTGGATGGCGCTCCAGAGGTCGCCAACATCACGACGGAGCAGTTCGATCGCGCCTTCGATGCGGTGGTTTCCGGATCGGAGCCAGCCAGTGAATAACGCCAAGGTCATCGAGCTGCCGGCCAGCACCAGCTTCAGGCCCGAGCAGGCGCTGCATTCCGCCCTGGGCCTCGACCTCAGCGACGTCCTGATCGTCGGGTATGACCAAGCCGGCGTGCTGGTGGTCCGCAGTTCGCAGATGACGCGGGCCGAGGCGCTGTTCATGGCCGAGCAACTGCGCGAGTGGGCCCTGCGCGGCGGGCTGGATGGCTAAGAAGCCGCCCTGGTCGCAGGTCAAGCTCCGCGTCGAGTGGGGCCACATCCCTGAGTTCGGCGACGAGCTCGTGATGGTCAGCACCGGGCGTCGGTACCAGGTCATCGGGGTCAGCGGCAAGACGCTGCACTGCCTCGTGCTGCCGGCTGATGCGCCGACAGAGCCCGGCACCGTGGTACATCCGTGGATGTGGACTCCGCGCCGGCGCTAGTCGACAATGGGCGGTCAGCGTCTGCTGGGAAGGACCAGCCTAAGGATGGGCGACAGGTGAAGAGCCCGAAACAAACTTCGGATGCATCAACCTAAAGCGCGTTCAACTCGCGCGAGGCCAGGCAGAAAGATGATGAGCCTGGAGCCGGTATCGAGTCCGGTACGCTGACACGCATTACCAGAGCCCCGCACTGCGGGGCTTTTTCGTGCCAAGGCTGGCAGTCTCGCCGCAACTTTTGCGAGGCCTGCTCATGCCCCTGGAACTCGATCTGCGCAAGGCGCACCAATCCCGCGTTCACGGCGACATTGTGGCCGTGCAGACCTGGGTCAATGACGTCCGCGCCCTGGTGCTGCTCCCGACCATCCGAAAGGACGCCGGCTGGTACATCGTCGAGGAGTCGGCGGCCTACCGCTGGAACATCAACGCCATCGACGGCCGCGAGCGCAGTGATGCGCTGGCCCACGCCGACCAGCAGTCGCGCATCGCGTGCCAGATGCTGGGCATCGAGCCCAGCCTGCGCAACCGGGCCCGCATCGTCAACATCGTCACCGACACGCTGCCCGATGTGCTGCGCATGCCCAGCGCGCCGCTGCCGGAGTACTTGAAGGGCTCGGTCGGCCAGATGATCCTGAAGGCTGATGGCAAGGCCGTCGCCGGCGAGGACATCCGCATCGAGCGCGAGGGCGCCCAATATGCTTGACGATGTGCTCGACGCGCGGCCGGTGCGCGGCAAGGCGCCGGGCGATCAGTACGACCGTGACCTCGACGAGAGCCTGGCCAGCAGCGGCAACGAGCTGGCCACCCGCGATGTCAATCCGCTCGACAGCCCCAAGAGCCTAGCCCTGCTGCGCCAGCTGCTGCAGTGGTACTACCTGGAGCGCGAGCGTCAGGCCACCAATCGGCTCGAGATGGCGATGGACGCCGATATGTACGACAACCTCCAGTGGGATCCGGAGGATGCGGCCATCGTGCGCGAGCGCGGGCAGATGCCGCTGGTCTACAACGAGGTCGCGCCCATGGCCGACTGGAACATCGGCACCGAGCGCCGCAACCGCGTCGACTGGCGCGTGCTGCCGCGCACCGAGGATGACGTCCAGATCGCTGACACGAAGACGAAGACGCTGAAGTTCGTCTCCGATGTGAACCGAGTGCCGTTCAACCGGTCCCGCGCTTTCGCCGATGCGATCAAGGCCGGCGTCGGCTGGGTCGATGACGGCGCCCGCGACGATCCCACGAAAGACATCATTTACAGCAAGTACGAAGACTGGCGAAATGTGCTCTGGGACTCGATGTCTTATGACCTCGACCTCGAGGATGGCCGCTACATCTTCCGCTGGCGCTGGGTCGACCTCGACATCGCCGTGATGATGTGCCCCGGCCGGGCCGACAAGCTGCGCCAGTCGGCCGAGGATGCCGCCTACTGGGGCGACGTCGACGTCGATGACGACGAGTTCTCCACCCCGCTTGACCGCGAGATCAGCCGCTCCGGCGTGCTGCGCGCGCATGGCAGCGGCGTCTCGGTAGATGCCCAGCGTCGCCGGGTGAAGATCATCGAGGCGCAATACCGCATTCCGGTGACGGCCAAGGTCGTGCGCGACGGCCCCTTCAAGGGCGCGATCTTTTCCGAGGCAGACCGCACGCTGGTCGACGCGGTGGTGCGCACTGGCGCCACCATCGTGGACCGGGTGATGATGCGGACTCACATCGCGCTCTTCACCGAGGGCGCGCTGCTGGCCAACAGCCCATCGATCTACCGCCACAACAAGTTCAGCTTGACCCCGATCTGGTGCTATCGGCGCGGCCGCGATCGGCTGCCCTACGGCGTGATCCGTCGCGTCAAAGACATCCAGATGGATCTGAACAAGCGCGCATCGAAGGCGCTGTTCATGCTGAACACGAACCAGATCATTGCCGACGATGGTGCCGTCGATGACTGGGACACCGCGCGCGATGAATCCGACCGGCCCGATGGCCTGATCGTCAAGAAGGCCGGCAAGGAGTTCACCATCCGCCGCGACACCGACGCCGCGACGGGCCAGATCCAGATGATGACGCTGGCTGCGCAGAGCATCCAGAAGACGGGCAACGTCAACAACGAGAACCTGGGCCGGCAGACCAATGCCGTCAGCGGCGAGGCCATCAAGGCGCGCCAGCTGCAGGGCAGCGTCAGCACGACTGAGCCCTTCGACAACCTGCGCTATGCGACGCAGTGCCAGGGCGAGAAGCAGCTCTCGCTGACGGAGCAGTTCTACACCGAGGAGAAGGTGATCCGCCTCACGGGGGCCAAGGGCGCCGTGGAGTGGGTGAGGATCAACCAGCCCGAGGTGCAGGCCGACGGCAGCGTGCGCTTCATCAACGACATCACGGCGAGCCAGGCCGACTTCATCGTCTCGGAGCAGGACTATGCCGGCACGATGCGGCAGGTCATGTTTGAGTCGCTGCAGGGCATGGCCCAGCGCCTGCCGCCCGAGATCTCGCTGCGCCTGCTGACCATCGCCATGGAGTTCAGCGACCTGCCCAACAAGGACGAAGTCGCCGACCAGATCCGCCGCCTCACCGGCGAGCGCGATCCGGAGAAGGAGATGACGCCGGAGGAGGAGCAGGCCGTCCAGGCGCAGGCCCAGCAGCAGGCCGAGGCCATGGAGTACCAGCGCCAGCAGGCCCTGGCCACTCTGGAAGAGCAGCGCGCCAAGGTCCGCGAGCTCAATGCCAGGGCCGTGAAGCTGGAGGCTGAGGCTGCGGCGGCCGGCGCTGGCCAGGAAGACGGCGGGCAGCAGGCCGCGCAGATCGAGATGGCCGTCCGCCAGGTGCAGGAGCAGGCCGCCGAGCAGATCGAGGCGCTGAGCGATCAGCTCCGCGTCGCGCAGAGCGATGCCGCGCTGAAGACCCTGCAGATCAACAAGGACGCAGACACGAAGCTTGAGCTGGCCGCGATCGAGCGCGACACCAAGCTGCAGGTCGCAGAGATCCAGGCCGCCAGCGATCAGCGCATCGCGCAGCTGCAGGCCCGGCTGAGCATGTTGGAGAGCATCGCGCAGGACGCGCGCGGCGATGGTGCGGCCAAGTCGGCTGCGGAATCGAAATAAGGAGTTTGTATGGCTGAGCGCGTCAATCGGAATGTTGAGTGGGTGACGGACGACAACGGCGACGTTGTCGGCTATCAGGTGAAGCCGGGGGATGTAAGGTCCCTGGTGTCAGGGGCTGGGGGGCCGTCCTATACCTGGGTCAACGCCCTGGCCGCCGCAGCAGCCGGCCAGATTGCCGTCAACGCGGTTGTCCGTGTCCTTGATGTTGGGCCCACTG
>SCOI01000041.1 GCA_005503085.1 Burkholderiales bacterium C2
CGGGCCGCGCATGACGCGATCCTGAAGGCCATCGAGACGGTGCTGGTCGAGGGGCCGCGCACGCGCGATCTGGGGGGCCAGGCCTCGACGACCGAGATGGGTGAGGCGCTGGCTGGCCTTCTGGTGCGGACCTGAGGAGCATCCAATGACGCAAGCCCTGACCCTGAACCGCCCCGAGCTGCAGCGCACACAGAACTTCATCAATGCCCGCTGGTGCGAGGCGCTGGACGGCCGGCGCCTGCCGGTCAGCGACCCGGCCACTGACACGGTCTTCACCGAGGTGCCCGACAGCGGCGCCGCCGATGCGCGCGCTGCGGTCGATGCCGCCCATGCGGCCTTGCCGGCCTGGCGCGCGACCCCGGCCCGGCAGCGTGCCCAGCTGCTCAAGCGCTGGCACGCGCTGATCATCGAGCACCAGCAGGACCTGGGCCGGCTGATCTCGCGCGAGCAGGGCAAGCCGCTGGCCGAGGGCCTGGGCGAGGTGCTGTATGCGGCCAGCTATGTCGAGTGGTTTGCCGAGGAGGCCACGCGCATCTGCGGCGATGTGATCGCGCCACCGGTGGCGGGGCGGCGCATGCTGGTGCTGAAGGAGCCGGTCGGCGTGGTCGCGGCGATCACGCCCTGGAACTTCCCGGCCGCGATGATCGCCCGCAAGATCGCGCCGGCGCTGGCGGCCGGCTGCACCGTGGTCGCCAAGCCGGCCGAGGACACGCCGCTGACGGCCCTGGCCCTGGTGGCGCTGGCCGAGCAGGCGGGCCTGCCGGCGGGGGTGCTGAACATCGTCAGCGCCTCGCGCGAGCGCACGCCCGAGGTGGTCGATGTCTGGCTGGCCGATGCACGGGTGCGCAAGATCACCTTCACCGGCTCGACGCCGGTGGGCAAGCATCTGGCGCGCGAGTCGGCCGCCACCTTGAAGAAGCTCTCGCTGGAGCTGGGCGGCAACGCGCCTTTCATCGTCTTCGACGATGCGGATCTGGACGCGGCGGTGGCCGGATTGATGGTGGCCAAGTTCCGCAATGGCGGCCAGACCTGCGTCTGCCCGAACCGCGTGTTCGTGCAGGCGGCCGTGCATGACGCCTTTGTCGAGAAGCTGGCGGCGCGCGTCGGTGCGCTGAAATTGGGGCCGGCCAGCGCGCCGGACTCGCAGATCGGGCCGATGATCAATGCCCGCGCGGTCGACAAGATCGCCCGCCATGTGGCCGATGCGGTGCAGCGGGGCGCCCGCGTCGTGGTCGGCGGCCAGCGCTCGGCGCTGGGCCCGAACTACTATGCGCCGACCGTGCTGATCGGTGCCGATGCGGCCATGGCCTGCTCCTGCGAGGAGACCTTCGGCCCGGTGGTTCCGATCACCCGCTTCGAGACCGAGACCGAGGTGTTGGCCGCCGCGAACGACACGCCCTTCGGCCTGGCCGGCTACTTCTACTCGCGCGATGTCGCGCGCATCTGGCGCGTGGCCGATGCGCTGGAGACCGGCATCGTCGGCATCAACGAGGGCGCGCTGGCGGCCGAGGCCGCGCCCTTTGGTGGCGTGAAGGAATCGGGCTACGGCCGCGAGGGCTCACGCCACGGGCTGGACGACTATCTGCAGATGAAATACCTCTGCCAGGGCGGACTTTAGTCACTCCAGTCCCACGCAGGCTGGGTCGCCGCAGCCGCGCCGCACCAGCACCGGCTCGTCGCCGGTCATGTCGACCACGGTGGTGGGCTCCATCGTGCAGGCGCCGGCGTCGATGATGACTTGCAAGAGCTTGTCGTAGCGCGCCGCGATCTCCTGCGCGTCGTTCAGCGGCTCGCTCTCGCCGGGCGGGATCAAGGTGGTGGCCAGCAGCGGCTGACCGAAGATGGCCAGCAGCTCCTGCGTGACGCGGTGGTCGGGCACGCGCAGGCCTATGGTGCGGCGCGAGGGGTGCGAGACGCGGCGCGGCACTTCCTTGGTGGCTTCCAGGATGAAGGTGAAGGCGCCCGGCGTGGCGGACTTCAGCAGGCGGTACTGCTTGTTGTCGACCCGCGCATAGCTGGCCAGCTCGCTGAGGTCGCGGCACAAGAGGGTCAGGTGATGCTTGTCGTCGACCCCGCGGATGCGGCGCAGGGTCTCGGCGGCTGCCTTGTCGTCCAGATGGCAGACCAGGGCGTAGCTGGAGTCGGTCGGGATCGCGGCGATGCCGCCGCTGTGCAGGATCTGCGCCGCCTGCTTCAGGAAGCGGACCTGCGGGTTGTCGGGGTGGACTTCGAAGAGTTGGGCCATGGCCCATTCTCAGTCGGCAATGGTGTCCATGGCCACCGCCGATGGGGGAGGGCGTTGCGAGCGCCTGACATTGAGCCAGGCCGAGGCCGCGCCGCAGGCCGACAGCACGCCCATGCCCAGCCAGGCATAGCCGTCCGGCACATGGTCAAAAAACAGCCAGCCGATCGCCGCCGCCACCGCGATCTGCACATAGACGAAAGGCATCAAGGTGCCGGTCGGCGCCAGGCCCAGCGCCAGGATCAGCAGCAGATGGCCCAGGGTGCCCAGCAGGCCGATGAAGGCCATCAGCGCGAGCTGCCCGCCCGTGGCGGCGCGCAGCGGCTCCAGCACCGGAAAGGGGCCCAGCGCCAGCAGCAGGCTCAGCAGCAGCATGCCGGTCAGGCCGGTGTAGAAATGGGTGGTGTAGGGGCTCTCCAGCGCCGAGAGCTTGGCGGTCAGCACCTGAAAGCTCGCATAGGTTAGCGCGCCGGCCAGCGGGAACATCACGGCCCAGCCGAACATGCCGCTGCCGGGCCTGATCACGATCAGCGCGCCGGCAAAGCCACCGATCACCAGCGCCCAGCGCAGGCGCGAGACCTGCTCGTGCAGCACCAGGGCCGCCAGCAGGGTCACGACCACCGGGGTCAGCATATTGATCGCGGTGAACTCGGCCACCGGCATGTACTGCACGCCGTAAAAGCTCATCGCGCTGGTGGCCAAGAGCAGCAGGCCGCGCACCGCCTGGAACTTCGGATGGGCCGAGCGGAAAGCACCGGTGTCGCCACGCGCACGCTGCAGGCCCAGCCAGACAGCCATCGTCAGGGCCTGGAAGCTGTAGCGCGCCCACAGGATCAGCAGCACGGGCAGGAAAGCACCCAGATAGCGGATCGTGCTGTCCATGGACGCGAAGCACGCGGCCATCAGCACGATCAGCGCAATGCCCAGCAGCGGGCGGTGACGGGCGGCGCTCAAGATGGAGCGGCGGGGCGGTGGATGCGGTGCTCCAGCGCCTGCCAGACGGGGTTCAGCCGGCCCGACAGATCGGCCAGCCGACCCAGGTCGGTGTGGCTCTCTTCGGGCGAGTGGAAATCGGAGCCGCGCGAGGCCAGCAACTCGAACTCCAGCGCGGTCTCGGTGTACTTGGCCGCATCGGCGGCCGAGTGGCTACCGGTCACGACCTCGACGCCGCGGCCGCCATGGGCGATGAATTCGGTGAACAGCGCGTATTCCTCGGTCGGCGTGAAGCCGTAGCGGGCCGGATGAGCGATCACCGCGATGCCGCCGGCCTCGCGCACCCAGCGCACCGCCTCGCCCAGGCCGGCCCAGCGGTGCTCGACATAGCCGGGCTTGCCCTCGGTCAGGTAGCGGCGGAACACTTCGCTGACATCGCTGCAATGGCCGGCCTCGACCAAGAAGCGCGCGAAATGGGTGCGCGAGATCAGCTCCGGATTGCCCACATAGGTCAGCGCGCCTTCATAAGCGCCCTTGATGCCCACCTGGGCCAGGCCGGCCGCCATCTCGCGGGCGCGCTGCTCGCGCCCGCCCCGGGTGGCGCGCAGGCCAGCGATCAGGGCCTCGTTGCGGTGATCGAAACCCAGGCCGACGATGTGCACGACCCGGCCGGCAAAGCTGACCGAGATCTCGGTGCCGGTCAGATAGCTCATCCCCAGGGCCAGCGCCGCGTCCAGCGCACGCTGCTGGCCGCCGATCTCGTCATGGTCGGTCAGCGCCCACAGCTCCACCCCATTGGCCTGGGCGCGCGCGGCCAGAGCCTCGGGCTCCAGCGTGCCGTCCGAGACCTTGGAATGGCAATGCAGGTCGGCGTTGGTCAGGGGGGTGGTGGTGTTCACTCCCGCATTTTAGGTGGGCGGGGAGA
>SCOI01000042.1 GCA_005503085.1 Burkholderiales bacterium C2
AGATGGGTATAAGGAGGAGGCTGCATGCAAGCGGGGGGTCTGCTGGGGCGACGGACCGGCCCGCTTCTATGGTCAAGGGCAGGACGGCATTGCAGCGGGTTCCGTCCTTCGGTCGCCGCGGCCTAACTCACGCTCTCGGCCACCTACCGGTCACGGACTTGCTCGGCACATGGCCGGACGACCTTGAGCACATACGTGTAGCGCATGGTTGTGGCAACGTCGGAATTGCCCAGCAAACCCTGAACCGTGCGGATGTCGTAGCCCGCTTACAGCAGGTGGGTGGCAAACGCATGACGCAGGATGTGCAGCGTCGCGATACTGTCCCGACTGCGGCTGTCCGCAGTGGCACGCTGAGCAATCCTGCGCATCTCAGCCTCTCCGGGCTGTGGACTTCCACCACGCGCTGGGACATCACCGTCATAGCCCCTGCGCAGGTGATCCTTTGCGCTAGTCAGGAAGCTTTAATACTCGCCAAGATGCGCTCAGTAGCCTCATTCAGTATCTTGTCGCGTGAGAATACTTTTGAACAAAATTCAATCTGTTGAAGTATCCAATCGCGCTTCCTCGGCGGTATTCTTCCACCCTTGGAAATGAAAATATTAGTAGCATAGAACAACGTAGCATAAGGGTGCGGTGTGGGCCGCCATGCTTTCGTTGTTGTTTCGTGCCGCACAACCTGATTTAGAATTTCATAAATCTCGCCATAGATTGTATCGACGCCGACATTTGTTAGCTCCAACTTCTTTGAAAGAAGTGAGGCGAGTGTCGTCCACGGGAACGGATGCTCTTCAATAGCGACCGCGTGTCGAGCATACTGAATTGCCAAATCAATATTTTCCGCCTGCGTCAGCAATGCTCTCTGCTCCCAGTACCGAGAATTCCATTGCCAAGCCTCGCGGGCTTGACTGAAGAATGTTCCTGCAAATGTGCCCAGCAATGGTCTTGCGACCTGTTCCGCACTGAATAGGCGCGCTGCGAGCTTCGCCTCAGGGGTTCTCGAAATTGTTGCGCGTCTATTAACATAGGGAGAGAGTGCCACGGCGAGCATCGAGAATATCTCCAAGAGTAGCGCTTGCTTTTCCCTTGCCAGCATATGCAGCAATCTATCTGCAATCACAGGGTTCAATGGCAAAACATAATCACCATCGTCCGCATAGGTTAATGGCAGTGGGCAGTCCAGTTCCAATTGATTATTAAGACCAGCGTTTCGGTATGCTTTTTCAAGAATTGGATGAGACACACCTCCTGGGTAGCAATGTTCAGCAAGTGCTGCAACCGCGTAGCTACGCCTATCGCTTTCACTTGCATCGCTCCAAATCGACCTCACGATAGTTTCAAGCGGTTTAAAATTATTGAGAGCCCTGCATGAGGCAATCGCCACGGGGTCTCGCAGAAGCACGTTCGCGAATTTCTTCGGATAACGAACAGCATCAGATGCTCCCAACAATCCAGCACGACGCAGCTTTTCGATTAAACCTTCGTAGGACTCAACAGGCCAGTCACTGACGCCAAAGTATTCAATATCTAGGTCACCAAGAACCCTGTCTATGTGATCTTTTCTGTAATCACGGTCCGCCGATAAGATTGCAAGCGGTCTCTTCAGCTTGACGTCGGAAATTAACGAGCGCATGGACGGGGAATGGTCTGCCAATCCATCGATGAGTAACACGATCGGCCGATTGATTGCACTCAGAACTCTAGCTGCATTCTCCGGGTCGATAACTGAGTTCGAATTCAGATTCAGTACTACCACCCCGCCTCCAGCGAGGTCGTAGCCGATTCTTCGGATAATGGTTGTTTTCCCACTACCCGGCTCGGAACTTAAGCTAAACAGCTTGACCTTGGCGTCGCCGCCGCTTGTCCAGTTTTTAACCCTTGCGCCGAGGGCCATCTCGTCGTTGGTCGGAACATCCATGGACGATTCCAAATCCGACCATCGAATGGTTTTTCCGAAGTAAAACGGCGACACCTCGCCTTCCGCGTTAGGGACTGAAGGCCTAACCAACTCAAAGCTGGAGAAGAAGTTAACCTGATCTTCCGCTGATGGCCTCGTGCCGAATATGCCGTCCATCGACGGAACCGTCAGTTGCGAAACTGTAGGCGACGCGCCCAGCTCGGTGGAAAGCCAAGCAAGAAATTCCGATAGCTTCGCTTTCACAAGCGTTAGGCCGTGCTCCTTGCATATCAGCTCCGTAATCTTGTCCGGATAGGGCTCCACCAGGAAGGATGGCCCACGATTCGCTCTCGCCGATGTCGACGTGCGGCCGGCTAGATAATATTCAAGGTCCGACTCATTCAGGCTGGTTCCTGCAATGATAAATGGCTCGCTTGCCATTAGCTCGGAAAGGACATGCATCCAGGCGCTCATCCCACGGGTGGCTCGCCCATACTCTGCGGTCGAAAAAACATAGCCCTTATCAGGCTCCCTGGTAAACCCATGCAAATGGACTACCGACAGGTGGCCTTTGTTAGGCTGCGTCTTGAATATACTGTCGTAGTTCAGGGATTCAATTTTTTGTTTCGGCCGCTCAGTCGAATCGTATGCATTTTCTAGGGCGTCATCAATATTGAACGTAAAAATAGTCTTCCACACATAGGAAGTAAGTCTCTTAACAGTTTCACCCGGCCTGCAACCAAGGTACGGTTGAGTCAAATATTTATCTGTCTCAGCCGAATCAAGCAGGAGGCTCACTCGTGATAGCGTAGTATTCTCGCTCACACCCTTATATGCGCACAAATCTTTCGTGAGCGCAGTCGCTGATTTCAATTCATGACCATTTCGGTCTCGGCTGTCTAGAGATACGCCACTTCCAAGGAGAAGGTTGTACTGACCGGCAAATAGCCCTTGACGAAGGGATTCCAAGTCATCTGACGACAGCATAATTCCCTCATTTCCTTGAATGGATTTTTTGACCCCTGCCCAAAATCGTGTTTCGTGATCGGGCTGCGTTCCAGTCTGCCACAGCTGGGCTACTGCCGGCTTCCGAGAAAACGCTGTCGAGGTTGGATGGGCAGTTCTCCGAGCCGATAGGCACCCAGTCGCTCTGGTGCTGCGCCGCTCGTCCTGTCGTTGAGCGGGCGGTTCAGGATGAACACCGGACCCGCGTCGCCGGGCGGCCCCACAGACCGGTTGTTGCGGCCGCCGACATTCGTAATTCTGCAGCGAGTGCCTCTGACCAGCCTCGACCTGCCACACATTCCCAGCGCCGCCGCTGCCGGCCGGCCCCGCCCCCACCCCCTACCGCACCTTCCTCATCATCGGCCCCAACACCAC
>SCOI01000043.1 GCA_005503085.1 Burkholderiales bacterium C2
CTGGGTCATCACCTTCAACCGACTGAAAGCTACCCCATGAAATCCATCCTGATCATCACCATCCTCGCCGCTCTGTCGGCCTGCGTCACTGCAACCGTTGATCCTGCTGCGGCAGCGCGCCGGGCCGAGGTGGAAAAGAAGGCCTGCAAGCGCTCGCCCTACTGCCAGGCCTATGACCCGGCAGGCAAGACGGAAGACCAGCGCGAGGCCGAGCTGCGCGACGTGCGCGAGGCAGTGAAGGCGAGCCAGCAGCAATGAGCGCCATCCTGTCGCCGTGCGGCCTGTATCGCTATCGCCTGGAGCGAACGGTCGCGATGGAAGGGCCGGTGTACGCTTTCTTCGGCATCAACCCCAGTACGGCCGATGCGATGGCCGACGACGCCACGGTGCGCAAGTGGATCGGCTTCGCCAAGCGCTGGGGCGCGTCGCGCTTCGTCGTGGGTAACGTCTGGCCGCTACGCGCTACGGACGTGCGCCTGCTCTCCACGGCCACACGCTGGCTCGACATCGGTCGGGAGAACCAGCGCCACATCCTGGCTATGGCAGCGGAAGCCGATGTGCTGGTGCCGTGCTGGGGCGACCGCGCCAAGGTTCCGAAGGTCATGCACAACGAGCTGGACGAGTTGCTCGGGCTCCTGACTCGCACAGGCAAGCCCGTCATGCACTTCGGCCTGACGAAGGGCGGCGACCCGAAGCACCCCCTCATGCTGGGCTACGACACGCCCTTGACCCTCTGGAGCAAGCAATGAACACCCACAGCGTTGAAGCGATCCTCGGCGCCGCCGCGCGCGCCGGCATGGCGCACAACAACGGCGCCGGCGGCGAGATCATCATGGTGACCAATGCCAAGCAGTTGCGCAGCTTCTCGCTTGAGATCAGCAGCCTGGAAGGACTGCATCACGCCCTGCTCAACCCGGGCCCCGTCGTGCGCGATGAGATGGGGTGCTGGTGGAACGATGCCCTGCCCGGCACCGATGAGGACGTCGACCACCGGACCATGCTCAAGGCCTTCCGGCTTGAGCTTGGCTACGTCGATGCCGAGGACCAGATGACGGACGCAGCCCACGACGCCCTGCGCGACACCGACTCCATCGCCGCGTGGGAGCCAACGCCGCCGGCCGGTGACGGCTGGGTGCCGCTGAGCATCCACGACACCGAAGACGGGCCGGTCGCGTGGTATGTCCGCCCCATGCCGCCCCGCCGCGAGCTGACCCGCAAAGAGCGCGCCGACTACCAGGCGGTGATCGATCACGCGATGGAGAAGGCAGCCGCCTACGCCGAGGCCTTGGCCGACTCTCTCGGCGCAAAGGACAAGGTCGCGGCCGTCGCAGCTATCGACCGTAAGAAGGGCGCCCTGCGGATGCTGATCGCGGAGCTGGTGAAGGATCTGATCGACGCGAAGGCGGTGCAGCAATGACCACTGCACCACATCAAGACGGACTGCCGGCGCTGCCCGATGCACTGCTTGGCTTCGGCAGCATCAGCAGGAGCGATGCGCGAGAACTCCTTCGAGCCTACGCGCTCGAAGCACTGGCCGCCCTACCGCTGCCAGTGCAGGGAGATGCGGTGCCGGAAGGTGATGCCGAGATCCTGGCTGACCGCCTCGCGAGTTGGGCGGCAGATGACGCATTGATGCCAGACCCACACGTGCGCAGCACCCTGCGCCAGGCTGCACGCGCCCTCGCCGCCCGCCCCATGGCACAGCCGGCCACGTTTGACCTAACCGAGGCGAGAGCTATCGTCGTTGATGCCATCCGCAGGATGCGCGCGGGCCACGTTGCCTGTCACGACCTGACGATGAAAGCTGAAGCCTTCCTCAAGGCCACGCACGCGGCAGCGAAGTCTGATCAGTTGTGGGATCAGACACTGCAGGAGCGCGACCGGTATCACGAGGTGGCCGACAGCTTGGCACAGGCGATCGCAAAGCACCTCGGCGCGGACATCGGCGAGCACTCCAACCTGAACTGCCCATGGGAGCAGGCGCTTGAGGCCCTCGCTGCCATCGAGGCCGAGAAGGCACAGCCAGCACCCGAGCTGACGCGCGAGCAGGTCGACAAAATCTGGGATGCACTCACTCCCGCAGGCGTAGGCAGAAGCCGCTATGACGTTGCTCGCGACCTGATCGCCGCAGCCCTCGCCATTGGGCCGCAAGCAAAGGACCATTCCGAGGGGTCGCTCGGAATGGTGGCGCAACAGCTCCTAGACGCCCGCGACCGGTTCGGCTGGAGCGTTGAGGTCGACCGCTATTTCCACGCCCTGCGCGATGCCCTCGCCGCAGCGCCGCAAGCTGAGCCCATGTTCTGGGTCCGGCTTTGC
>SCOI01000044.1 GCA_005503085.1 Burkholderiales bacterium C2
TCGATGTTCGCGTCCTTCCAGGGCTTTGTGAGCCCCGAGTCTTTCAGCCTGCAGGAGTCGGTGATGATCGTGGCGATGGTGGTGCTGGGCGGCATCGGCCACATCCCCGGCGTGATCCTGGGGGCCTTGCTGCTGGCCATGCTGCCCGAGGTGCTGCGCTATGTGGCCGGCCCGCTGCAGGAGATGACCGGCGGGCGGCTGGACGCCTCCAT
Organism: Burkholderiales bacterium C2; assembly: GCA_005503085.1. Taxonomy (GTDB): domain Bacteria; phylum Pseudomonadota; class Gammaproteobacteria; order Burkholderiales; family Burkholderiaceae_C; genus Roseateles_E. The sequence continues at coordinate 213 of SCOI01000044.1, forward strand.
CCTGCGCCAGCTCTTGGTGGCGCTGGCCATGATCAGCGTGATGCTGCTGCGCCCGCGCGGCCTGTGGCCCTCGCCCGAGCACGGCAAGGCCGCGCCCGCGCCCACCGACAAGAAGTAAGAGCAAGGACAGACTCCATGACTGACACCGTATTGAGCGTCAAAGGCGTCTCCAAGCGCTTCGGCGGGCTGCAAGCCCTCTCCGAAGTGGGCATCGAGATCAAGAAGGGTCAGGTCTACGGCCTGATCGGCCCCAACGGCGCGGGCAAGACCACCTTCTTCAACGTCATCACCGGGCTCTACACCCCCGACGGTGGCAGCTTCATGCTCGGCGGCGAGCCCTACACGCCGCAAGCCGTGCACCAGGTGGCCAAGGCCGGCATCGCGCGCACCTTCCAGAACATCCGGCTGTTTGCCGACATGACGGCGCTGGAGAACGTGATGGTGGGCCGCCACATCCGCACCGGCTCGGGCTTGATGGGCGCGATCTTCCGCACCCCCGGCTTCAAGGCCGAGGAAGCCGCCATCGCGCAGCGCGCGCAGGAGCTGCTGGACTATGTGGGCATCGGCAAGTACGCCGAGTTCAAGGCGCGCACGCTGAGCTACGGCGACCAGCGCCGCCTGGAGATCGCCCGCGCCCTGGCCACCGACCCCAAGCTGATCGCGCTGGACGAGCCGGCCGCGGGCATGAACGCCACCGAGAAGGTGGTGCTCAGAGAGCTGATCGACCGCATCCGCAAGGACGGCCGCACCATCCTCTTGATCGAACACGACGTCAAGCTGGTGATGGGCTTGTGCGACCGCGTCACGGTGCTGGACTACGGCAAGCAGATTGCCGAAGGCACGCCCTATGACGTGCAGCGCAACGAGAAGGTGATCGAAGCCTATCTGGGCGCCGGCCACGCGGCCCACTGAACAGGAAACCACAAGATGTCAGACACACAAACCCTGCTCAAGGTCACGAAGCTGAAGGTGGCCTACGGCGGCATCCAGGCCGTCAAGGGCGTGGACTTCGAAGTCAAGAAGGGCGAACTCGTCAGCCTGATCGGCGCCAACGGCGCGGGCAAGACCACCACGCTCAAGGCCGTCACCGGCATCCAGCCGGTGGCCGACGGCGACGTGCTCTACAAAGGCCAGTCCATCAAGGGCCAGGGCGCCTGGGACCTGGTCAAGCAAGGCCTGGTGATGGTGCCTGAGGGGCGCGGCACCTTCACCCGCATGACCATCACCGAGAACCTGCAGATGGGCGCCTACATCCGCAACGACGCCGAGATCCAGAGCGATATGGAGCGCATCTTCGGCATCTTCCCGCGCCTGAAGGAGCGCCGCAACCAGCTCGCCGGCACGATGAGCGGCGGCGAGCAGCAGATGCTGGCGATGGGGCGCGCGCTGATGGCGCGGCCCGAGGTGCTGCTGCTGGACGAGCCCAGCATGGGCTTGAGCCCCATCATGGTGGACAAGATCTTCGAGGTGGTCAACGACATCCACCAGCAGGGCGTGACGGTGCTGCTGGTGGAGCAGAACGCCAGCCGCGCGCTGCAACTGGCCAACCGCGGCTATGTGATGGAGTCCGGCGAGATCACCATGACCGGCGAGGGCAAGACCTTGCTCAATGATCCCAAGGTCAGGGCTGCCTACCTGGGCGAGTGA
>SCOI01000045.1 GCA_005503085.1 Burkholderiales bacterium C2
TGAATCGCCCCGGGTTTCGAGGAGGCTTCAACTGTAGAGAATGGAGCCATGAAGAAGTCCCCGAAGTTTTCCCCTGAGGTACGTGAGCGTGCCGTGCGCATGGTGCTGGAGCACCGCGGTGAGCACCCGTCGCAGTGGGCGGCCATCGAATCCATCGCCGACAAGATCGGCTGCGTGCCGCAGACCTTGCACAGCTGGGTGAAGCAGCATGAGGTCGATTTCGGCCAGCGTGACGGCGTCTCCACGGCGGAGGCGCAGCGCATCAAGGAGCTGGAGCGGGAGAACCGAGAGCTGCGCAAGGCCAACGAGATTCTGAAGCTGGCCAGCGCGTTTTTCGCCCAGGCGGAGCTCGACCGCCGCATCAAGTCCTGAAGGCGTTTGTCGACCAGCACCGCCAGCAGCTTGGGGTCGAGTCGATCTGCCGCGTCTTGCAGATTGCCCCATCGGCATACTGGCGCCACGCTGCGTGTCAGCGCTGCCCGGCCTTGCGCTCATTGCGTGCCCAACGCGATGCGAGCCTGCTGCCGCAGGTGCAGCGCGTCTGGCAAGCCAACATGCAGGTCTATGGGGCTGAGAAGGTCTGGCGCCAGCTCAACCGCGAAGGCGTCGAGGTCGCTCGCTGCACGGTGGAGCGGCTGATGCGCCAGCTCGGGCTGCAGGGTGTGCGCCGAGGCAAGGCGGTGCGCACGACCATTCCCGACCCCAAGGCGCCATGCCCGCTGGATCGCGTCAACCGGCAGTTCCGTGCTGAGCGCCCGAATCAGCTTTGGGTCTCGGACTTCACCTACGTCTCGACCTGGCAAGGCTGGGTCTACGTGGCGTTCGTGGTGGACGTGTTCAGCCGGCGCATCGTGGGCTGGCGCCAGAGCAGCTCGATGCACACCGAGTTCGTGCTCGACGCGCTGGAGCAGGCCCTGTATGACCGCAAGCCGAGCGAAGAAGATGGCCTGGTGCATCACTCCGACAGAGGGTCGCAGTACCTGTCGATCCGCTACAGCGAGCGCCTGGCCGAGGCCGGCATCGAGCCTTCAGTAGGCTCCAAGGGCGACAGCTACGACAACGCACTGGCCGAGACGATCAACGGGCTCTACAAGGCCGAAGTCATCCACCGGCGCGGGCCGTGGAAGACCAAGCAGGCGGTGGAACTCGCGACGCTGGAATGGGTGGCCTGGTTCAATCATCACCGGCTGATGGGGCCGCTGGGCTACGTCCCGCCTGCCGAGTTCGAAGCCAATTACCATCGTCACCGCGCTGGTCAGGCCGCGACCGTCTGACTTAAACCAACAGGCCTCCGCGGAACCCGGGGCGATTCA
>SCOI01000046.1 GCA_005503085.1 Burkholderiales bacterium C2
GGCCTGACCCTGCACCTGGTGCAGAGCGCCGAGACGCCGGCCGCCTGCATGGCCGCCTGGCTGATGGATGGCCAGGCGCCCGAGGGATTCACCATCGACCGCGAGGCAGAGCTGAAGAGCGAGGACGAAATGCGGTCCACGGTCAAGTACGGCCGGCACGCCCTGGACACCGACGATGTGCGCCAGCACCTCGCCCAGGGCAAGCGTCCGACAAAGATGGCGATGTCCTTCAAGGATCGCGTGTCCTTCGTGCTGACCGACACGCTGCAGCTCAAGAAGATCGCCTTCCTTGATCTGGTGTTTGAAGGCCAGGACAAGCCCGCAGCGGACGAGCAGTTCGATGCCGATGCTGTGATCGCCACCGGCGAGCTGATCGAGATGATCCCGGCGCTGATCGAGGGCCTGGGCGGAGAGCATGATTTCCTGGGCTCGGCTCAGGCATCAATGGATGTTGCGGCATGAACCCCGCAACGCTGGCCCGCATCCGCGCGACCGCCGAGGTTTGCGCTGCACTCACCGACGCAAAGGCGGGGACAGATCTTGCGCACCCTCCTGCACGCACCGAGGGTATGACAGACCTGGACTGGAGGTCCGCCTGCCGGCGATGGGCCAGGCCTGCGCGTCGCTATATCTGCGGTGCGTGCGACAAAACCCACGACACCGAGTCCGATGCCAAGGAATGCTGCGAGCCTGAGATTCATGAGGTGTGGGTCGACGGGGCCGGCAAGGAATACCTGAGCGCTACCGAGCTGGCAAAGGCTGTTCTCGGTGGCCGCATCCGGCATGACGCATCAACTGGTGTACCGAGCGGCAACTGCCCTGTCTGCGGTCGGGACCATGACTCGCCGCACGAAGCTGTCGAGTGCTGCCTGTGGAAAGACCTGGCCGCGCCCGCACGCTGGGCGATGGCCGCCGCCATTGAGGCCGGCAGCACCTGGGCGGATGAGTTGGCAAAGCTGGAAGACGGTGCAGCATGAAAGACCGTCCGATCCTATTTTCGGCGCCCATGGTGCGCGCAATCCTGGCCGACACGAAGACACAGACGCGTCGCGTGGTGAAGCCGTCACGCGGCCGGCCCATCGAGTTCCTGGGCGGCGGACCGAAGGGTGGCGCCGACTGGAACAACCCGGAGTGCTGGGGCTACGAGTGGGCCGACGGCCCGGCGTTTGTGACGCTGCAGCCTGACCCGGCCGACCGTGAGACGCAGCAATACCCTTGCCCCTACGGCCAGCCCGGCGACCGGCTGTGGGTGCGTGAGACTTGGGCGCCAGACCAGTACCGGGCCGATGTCATCGACCATGGG
>SCOI01000004.1 GCA_005503085.1 Burkholderiales bacterium C2
GCTTTGGGGGCAGGCGGGGACCCCGAAGCGACTGCAAGCCATGGTGCCGATGAAAGCCCTGCGCGGCGGGCCCAAGTCTGAGGACAAGAAGCTGCTGGTGTCGGACCGCTACAGCCCGGAGGTTGTGGCCTACTTAAAGTCAGCCGGCGAGGGGTGGCAGTCACGCATGGATGGCGTGCTTCGGCAATACGTTGCTCGTCAATCGCGGCGAGCGTGAGGCCGAACCATTCGCTCACGAAGCGAGCAGGGTACGACGACAAGGCTGTGATCCGCGTAAATCTGCCAGAGCTGGCGGCGCAGATCGAACTTGGGCGCGTTGCGGGCGCGGCCGCGCTTCTTGCCCTTGGCCGCAACGCCATGTCATTCGCGCCTCTGACAGAATCAAGCGACACGCAGCAAAGGGAGATGGCAATGGGAACCTGGGGACCCGCAGCATGGGACAACGACTCGGCGGCCGACTGGTTTGCCGACATGTTCGAAGAGACCGGGCTGGCGGATTTCGTGCAGCGTGCGCTTGAACAAGACCCCGAAGACTCACCCGACGAGATTCGGGCCGCCGCACATGTTCTCGTTGCACTGGGCCGGACGTATATCTGGCCGGTCGACCAGCTAGACGATCACTTGAAACTCGCAATCGCTCGACTCGAGACCATCAAGGCCATGTACTCGGAAGAGTCCCCCGATTTCGAGCACACCATTGACGATGAGCTCGCAAGCCTACGGGCAGCGCTCGGGGCCAATTGACGCCCAACAGGCTGTTTCCCCCTCTGACTGAGGCCGACGCGAGCTGCCGAGGGCCTGGCCGCGATTTGAAATCGTCGCGAAGCCATCTTCTCTAGACAACAAATGAATATCCGTCCCTACACCTCCAATGACTGGACTCGCGTATGCGAGATCCATGACGCTGCCCGTCGCGATGAGTTGGCCGCCGCCGGGCTTGGCGATGCCTATCTGACGCTGGCACAGACGGCCGACAACGAAGGCTTCCATGAGTACGAGATTCGTGTCGCCGAGCGCGACGACGGGCATGTCCTGGGGTTTGTGGCTTTCTCGCCGGACGAGCTGGCCTGGCTCTACGTCGACCCGCTGTTCTATGGCAAGGGCGTCGGCTCGGCCCTGATACAGGCGGCGCTTCGCGAGACGGGGGCGGCACTGAGCGCCGAGGTGCTCGACGGCAATAAGGCCGCACTGGCGACCTACAAGAAGGCCGGCTTTGTCGAGACCGGTCAGGCCCATGGGCGCATGCCCGGCAACGAGAGTTTTGCGGTGACGGTTTCAGAGTTGAGGCATCCGGGTCTTGCTTGAGCCACCCGGGCCAGCCGCCAGTTTGACCCTGTCAGTTGCCGCCGCGCGGCTGGCTCGGCACGGGGGCATTCCTTTGACTCGGTGGGTGTCTCCGTAGTGATATCGGAGCTGGGCTAGCAGAAGTGACTCGCCCTCGATCCTGTAGACCATGCGGTGCTCATCATTGATGCGACGCGACCAGTAGCCAGAAAGCGCGTGCTTGAGGGGTTCAGGCTTGCCGACCCCAGAGAATGGTTCGCGCTTCACTTCAGCAATGAGCTTGTTGATACGCTCGACCATCTTCTTGTCCTGCTTCTGCCAGAAGAGGTAGTCCTCCCAGGCCTCGTCAGCGAAGATCAGCTTCACTTGGCCAGCTTCCGCTCCACACCCTTGCCTGCACCTAGTTGCGTGGTGGCGGAAAGCAATCGCTTGGCATTGGCGGGGTTGCGAAGCAGGTACGCCGTTTCTTCAAGGGCTTGGTAGTCCTCCAACGAGAGCATTACCACCGACTGCTCACCATTGCGGGTGATGATCAGCGCCTCGTGGTCTTCGCAAACGCGATCCATCGTGCGAGCAAGGTTTGCGCGAGCTGAAGAGTAGGTGATGGCATCCATGGCGAGCTTCCGAAGAGTACGTTTTATTGTACAAGTCGAAGCCAGACACGTCTACCACGGGCGTAGCGGCCCAAGAGCGGCATGAGGCCCGACCCGCTACGCCATCGCCTCCACAATCATCTGCACCCGCTGCTGCCCCTGGTACTCGTCCAGGCTGAGCCGGTAGGCCAGCAGGCCGCGCTCGGGCACCGGGTCGATGTGGCCGAACCAGATCGCGTCGCGCAGCACACCGCCCTGGCGCAGACGCAGCTTCAGATGGCGCTCGCCGACGATGCGTTGCGAGATCACCTGCACCTCGTCGCAGAACAGCGGCGCCTCGAAGGCCTGGCCCCAGACCTGGGCGTCGAGCTCGCGCACGGTCTCGGGCGTGAAGGCCTCGGCAGGCAGGGGGCCGTCGGTGCGCAGGGTGCGGGTCAGCGCGGCGGCGTCCAGCCACTCGCGGGCCACCTGCTGCATTGCCGCGTTGAAGGCCTCGAAGCCGTGCTCGACCAAGGTGCAGCCGGCCGCCATGGCATGGCCGCCGAACTTCTTCAGCAGCTCGGGGTGGCGCTTGGAGACCAGGTCCAGTGCATCGCGCAGATGAAAGCCGGGGATTGATCGGCCCGAGCCCTTGAGCTGGCCGTCGGCGCCGGTGGCGAACACAAAGGTGGGGCGGTGCAGCCGGTCCTTGAGCCGGCCAGCGACGATGCCGATCACACCCTCGTGGAACTCGGCCTCGTAGATGCACAGGGCCGGCGGGGCGTCGCCCTTGAGTGCCGGGTTCTGCATCAGCTCATCCAGCTTGGCCTCGGCCTGCTCGCGCATGCCGGCCTCTATTTCTCGGCGCTCGCGGTTGATTGCATCGAGCTGGCGGGCTAGCTCCAGCGCGCGCGCCGGGTCATCGGTGCACAGGCATTCGATACCCAAGGTCATATCGGACAAGCGGCCCGCCGCATTGATGCGCGGCCCCAAGGCGAAGCCCAGGTCGAAGGCATTGGCCCGCGAGGCATCGCGGCCGGCCGCGCTGAACAGGGCCGCCACGCCGGGCTGCATGCGGCCGGCGCGCATGCGGCGCAGGCCCTGGGCCACCAGGCGTCGGTTGTTGGCGTCGAGCCGGACGACATCGGCCACCGTGCCCAGCGCCACCAGGTCCAGCAGGCCGTCCAGCCGCGGCTGGCTCGTGGCGTCGAAACGGCCGCGCCGGCGCAGCTCGCTGCGCAGCGCCAGCAGCACATAGAAGGCCACGCCGACGCCGGCCAGGTTCTTGCTCTCGAAGCTGCAGCCCGGCTGATTCGGGTTCACCAGGGCCTCGGCCTCGGGCACGACGGTGACACCATCGACCAGCGCCGGCAGATGGTGATCGGTCACCAGCACCTTCAGGCCCAGGGCCTGGGCATGGGCGACGCCGGCCAGGCTGGCGATGCCGTTGTCCACCGTCATCAGCAGGGCGGGGCGCTGACTTTCAGGGCCTTGCATGGCCAGCTCGACGATGGTGGGCGTCAGCCCGTAGCCGTGCACGGCGCGGTCCGGCACCACATAGCCGACGGTGTCAGGTCTTGCGCCCAGCATCCTGAGGCCGCGCAGCGCGACGCTGCAGGCGGTGGCGCCGTCGCAGTCGTAGTCGGCGACGATGCAGATGCGCGCGCCGGCCTCTACCGTGTCGGCCAGCAGCGCGGCGGCCGCCGCCATGCCCTTCATGCCCTCGGGCGGCAGCAGCCGGGCCAGGCCGTCGTCCAGCTCATCTGCCGTGCGCACGCCGCGGGCCGCGAACAGCCGGGCCAGCAGCGGCGAGAGGCCGGCCTGCTCCAGCGCCCAGCTGGCGCGCGGCGAGACCTCGCGGGTCAGCAGCTGCGGCGCGCTCATAGCCCCTCCAGAGCGGCCAGCACATCGCCCTTGGGCGCAGCGAGCTTGTGCCAGAGCTGGCTCAGGCCGCTCCTGGCCTGGGGCCGGTAGTGGCGCGCGAAGCGTTCGCCGCAAAGCGTCAGCTCGACCGGCTGGCCGGCCTCGGCGCGCTGCAGCAGTTCGCGCAGCGGCCCGGCGTCCAGCTGGGCCCAGGCCTCGGCCCAGGCGGCCCAGTCCTCGTTGATCAGCGGCTCGCGCAGCCGGGCGTCGATGAACAGATCGGGCTGCGGCCTGCGCGGCCGGTCGCGGCCGCAGCCGGAGATCCAGACCGAGTTCAGCATCAGCGCGCCGCGCGCCTCGCGGGCCTCGTTCAGCGCGTGGCGGTGCAGCAGCATCTGCAGCTCGTTTTGCAGGCTGCGCAGACGCCGCGCCTCGGGCATCCAGGGGTCGACATTGCGGTTGATGACGCGCTCCAGGCTGGCGCTCGGCAAGTCGGCCAGGCTCTCGTGCGCGACATACCAGCGGGTCGGCGCGCCCCAGGCCATGGTCCAGCCCTCGTCAGCAGGGAACAGCCAGGCCAGCGATTCGAAAAAGGCGCGCGACTCGGCCTCATCCAGTTTCAGCGCCTGCGGGTTGAAGGCGGTGATCTGGTCGCTGCCGACCGACAGATGCAGCGGCGTCAGCAAGGCCCAGGCCTTGGCCTCGACCGCGATGCCGTCATCGGCGGCCTGGGCCGCCGCGAAGGGCAGCGGGGTGTCGGCGGCCCAACCCCATTGGGCGGCCAGGGCCAGCTCCAGCGGGGTGTGGGGGCTGTATTCGTCGCTACCCAGGCTGCTGTCGGGGGCCAGCCGGCCCAGCAGGGCGGCCAGGCGGGGCAGGGCCAGGGTCTGGGCGGCGTGGCGGCCGGCCTCGCCCAGGGCGCTGGCGTGGGGAATCATCAGATGCATGGGCGCGATTATCGAGGCCGGCCGCTGTCACCCATTCTTCACGGCCCCGCCATGGCGCCGACATCGGCGGTGCCCATGCTGAAGGACCATGAAGCGAGCCCACGACATGGACCCGAGCGATGCCCCTGACGAGCGCGGCAGCCTGCGCTTTCGCACCGTCTGGATTTCGGACCTGCATCTGGGCACGCCGGGCTGCCAGGCCGAGGCCTTGCTCGATTTCCTGCGCGAAGTCGAGTGCGAGCAGCTCTTTCTGGTCGGCGACATCATCGATGGCTGGCAGCTGCGGCGCAGCTGGTACTGGCCGCAGGCGCACAACGATGTGGTGCAGAAGCTGCTGCGCAAGGCACGCAAGGGCTGCCGCGTGGTCTTCATCCCCGGCAACCATGACGAGTTCGCCCGCAAGTATCTGCAGCACAGCTTCGGCGGCATCGAGGTGGCCGAGGAGTGGATCCATGAGACGGCCGATGGCCGCAAGCTCTGGGTCACGCACGGCGATCTGTTCGACGGCGTGATCCAGTGCGCCAAATGGCTGGCCCATGTCGGTGACACGGCCTACGAGTTCACGCTCAAGCTCAACCGCTACCTGAACTCGCTGCGCGCACGTCTGGGTCTGCCCTACTGGAGCCTGTCCAAATACCTGAAGCTCAAGGTCAAGCGCGCTGTCAGCTATGTGTCCGATTTCGAGGAGGCACTGGCCCGCGAGGCGCGCAAGCGCGGCGTGCAAGGCGTGGTCTGCGGCCATATCCACCATGCCGAGCTGCGCGATATCGACGGCATCCTCTACGCCAACGATGGCGACTGGGTCGAGAGCCTGACCGCCCTGGTCGAACATGGCGATGGCCGGCTCGAGATCCTGGACTGGAGCGCGCTGCGTGCGGCCGCGCCGGAACCCGTCACAAAGCGGCTGGTGTCCGTCATGAAAATGTCATCCACCGTTCATAAAATCATTCAATGACGCTGCCGGCTACGCCTTCGCTCGCCCTGCTCAATCGCGAGCAGGCCATCCTCGAATTCAATCGGCGTGTGCTGGCCCAGGCCCAGCGCGACGATGTGCCGCTGCTGGAGCGGCTGCGCTATATCTGCATCGTCTCGTCCAACCTCGATGAGTTCTTCGAGGTGCGCTTCGCCGACATGCTGGAGGCGGCCCGCGATCCGGCCAGCCAGGTCAGCAGCCGCGATGTCGAGCGGGTCGGCCGTGCCGCCCATGTGCTGATCGACCAGCAGTACGCGATCTTCAACGAGCAGGTGATGCCGGTGCTGTTGAAGGAGCATATCTGCATCCTCAACCATGCCGACCGCAACGAGGAGCAGCGCCGCTGGGTCGGCAAGTTCTTCGAGCGCGAGGTGCGGCCGCTCTTGATGCCGGTAGGCCTGGATCCGGCCCACCCCTTCCCGCAGGTGGCCAACAAGTCGCTGCACTTCATCGCGCGCCTGTCGGGCAAGGACGCCTTCGGCCGCGACAACCGCATCGCCATCGTCAAGGTGCCGCGCGTGCTGCCGCGCGTGATCAAGCTGCCCGAGGCGATCAGCGGCGGCCAGCAGGCTTTTGTGCTGCTGACCAGCGTGATCCGCGCCCATCTGGAGGAGCTGTTCCCGGGGCGCCAGGTCGAGGCCTTCTCGCAGTTCCGCGTCACCCGCGATTCCGACCTGGAGGTCGACGAGGAGGAGATCGCGAATCTGCGCCACGCGCTGCGCTCGGGCCTGACGACCCGGCATTTCGGCCGCGCGGTGCGGCTGGAGGTGGTCAATACCTGCCCCGAGGAGCTGTCGCAGTTTCTGCTGGAGCAGTTCGTGCTGCCGCCGGCGGCGCTGTACCGTGTCAACGGCCCGGTCAATCTGGTGCGGCTCAATGAGCTGATCGACCAGACCGACGCGCCCGCGCTGCGTTTCGCGCCGCACGAGCCGGTCTGGCCCGAGGGCCGGCTGCCGCGCGGCAAGTCCATCATCGACCGCATCAAAAAGGCCGATGTGCTGCTGCACCACCCCTTCGAGAGCTTTGAGCCGGTGCTGGAGTTCCTGCGCGAGGCGGTGCATGACCCCGATGTGCTGGCCATCAAGCAGACGGTCTACCGCACCGGCAGCAAGTCCGAGCTGATGGACCTCTTGATCGAGGCGGCGCGGCGCGGCAAGGAGGTGATGGTGGTCGTCGAGCTGAAGGCGCGCTTCGACGAGGAGGCCAATATCAACTGGGCCGAGCGGCTGGAGGCGGTCGGCGCCCAGGTGGTGTACGGCATCGTCGGCTACAAGACCCATGCCAAGCTCTTGATGGTGATGCGCCGCGAGATGCACGGTGGCAAGCCGGTGCTGCGCCGCTACGCCCATCTGTCGACCGGCAACTACAACCCCAAGACCGCGCGGCTCTACACCGACCTGGGCTATCTGACCGCCGACCCCGACATCACCGCCGATGCCGACACGGTGTTCCGCCAGCTCGCCTCGCTGGGCAAGATCAAGGCGCCCAAGCGCCTGTTGCTGGCGCCCTTCAATATGCACAGCCGCATGATGGAGTTCCTGCAGCAGGTCACCGAGGCCGCGCGCGCCGGCTATGCGGCGCGGGTGGTGCTGAAGATCAATGCACTGACCGATGCCGAGCTGATCGGCGGTCTGCTCGCGGCCGGCCAGGCCGGCGCGCGGGTCGATCTGATCGTGCGGGGCGCCTGCATGCTGCCGCCGGGGCTGCCGGGCGTCAGCGAAAACATCCTGGTGCGCTCGGTGGTGGGGCGTTTTCTCGAGCACTCGCGCGTCAGCTATTTCCGCTGGGGCGATGGCGAGGAGCAGGAGGCGCTGTACCTGTCCAGCGCCGACTGGATGAGCCGCAATATGTTCCGCCGCATCGAGGTGGCCTGGCCGGTGTTGGACCCCAAGCTGCGCCAGCGCGTCATCGACGAGGCGCTGCAGCCCTATCTGCACGACAGCCTGGACGCCTGGCAGCTGGGCCCCGACGGCCATTCCAACCGCATCTCCGACAGCGGCGTCAGCGCCCAGCAGGTGCTGATGCGGCATTTCGGACCGGACTGAGCCGGCCTGGTGGGGCGCTCAGGCCTGCAGGCGCAGGCCGCCCTTGGTCACGCCTGCAGTCGCAGGCTCAGGGCCCCGTTGCGCGTCCAGGCCTCGGCCTCCTCGCGCAGCAGGTAGACCGCGCGCGGCTGCTGCGCCGCCCAGCGCTGGGTCAGGCTCAGCAGCACGCCCTGCTTGTCACGGACCAGTTTCAGCGCCTGCGGGCTGATCGCGCTGCGTCCATGACAGGCCAGCACGGCCAGACGCAGGGCCAGCAACTGCCAGACAAAGTCGGCATCGGGCAGCTTGGCCTCCAGCTTGCGCAGGCCGCCGCGCTGGCCCAGCGCCAGATCGGCCAGGCGGCGCAGCTGGCTTTGCGAGAAGCCGGCCGCGTCGACATGGGACAGCAGATAGGCGCTGTGGCGGTGATGGTCGTGGTGCGACACCATCATGCCGATCTCGTGCAGCGCGGCGGCCCAGCCCAGTTCGCGCTGCAGCTCGCGCGGCGCCTGTGGCTGCAGCTGCTTGTACAGGCCCAGGGCCAGCTGCCGCACGCGCTGGGCCTGCCCGGTGTCGACGCCGAAGCGCTGCTGCAGCGCTGTCACCGAGTGGTCGCGCATATCGCCCAGCGTTGCGTGGCGCTCGGCCTCCAGACGCTCGGCCAGATCGAAGATCACGCCCTGGCGCAGCGCCCCCTTGGTGGGCAGCAGCTCCTCGATGCCGAACTGGGTCAGCAAGGTGTAGAGAATGCACAGCCCGCCGCCGACCACCGCGCGGCGGTCTTCCTTCAGGCCGGGCAGCTTGAGCTTGTCGACATGGCCCATCTCCAGACATTGGGCGATGCACCAGCGCAAGGCCTCGGGCGTGATGCGGCCGTCGGTGATGCCGCTGCCGGCCAACAGCTGCGAGACCGCGCCCACCGTGCCGGAGGAGCCCAGCGCCTCGCGCCACAGCCTGCGGTCGAACAGGCTCAGCGCCTCCTCCAGCTCGGCGCCGGCCGCCACCTGGGCGGCGCGGAAGGCCTCGGCCGTGAACAGGCCTTCGGGGAAGAAGCGCATCGACAGGCTGACGCTGCCGACCTGGAAGCTCTCGGCCGTGATGGGTGTGCGGCCCTGGCCCAGGATCATCTCGGTGGAGCGGCCGCCGATGTCGATCACCAGGCGCGGCTTGTCCGAGGCCTGCAGACGCGCCACACCGGCATAGATCAGGCGCGCCTCTTCGCGGCCCGAGATCACCTCGATAGCGAAGCCCAGCAACTGCTCGGCGCGGCGCAGGAACTCGTCGCGGTTGCGCGCCTCGCGCAGGGTCTGGGTGGCGACCGCGCGCACCTGCTGCGGCGCGAATCCCTGCAGCCGCTGCGCGAAGCGGGCCAGGCAATCGAGGCCGCGCTGCATGGCGGCCTCGGTCAGCCGGCCCTCGGCATCAAGACCTGCCCCCAGGCGCACGGTCTCCTTCAGATACTCCAGCCGCTTGTACTGCTCTCGGTGCAGCTGGGCGATCTCCAAGCGAAAGCTGTTGGAGCCCATGTCGATGGCGGCAAGCGTGGACGGTGCGTTCAGGGTGGCGGGCAAACTCATGGCGGGGGATTGTCGCGGCAAACCAAGGCGCGCCGATGGCAGCCACCTAGAATCCGCTGTCCCTGCAACGCAACACCTGTCACAGGAGAGTCTGAAATGCCGAAGGAAGATGTGGAGAGCCTGCATCCGGGACGCGAGTTCAACCGCCGCGATTTCGTCCATACCGCGGTCGGCAGCGGCTTTGCCGCCGCCGTGCTGCCGGTGATGGCCCAGACCGTGATCAAGACTGACAGCCAGGGCCTGGAGGTTGGCGAGGTGATGATCACGGCGGGCGACTTCAAGCTGCCGGCCTACCGCGCCCAGCCCGCCGGCGCCAAGAATCCGCCGGTGATCCTGGTGATCAGCGAGATTTTCGGTGTGCACGAGCACATTGCCGATGTGGCACGGCGTTTCGCGAAGCAGGGTTATCTGGCGATCGCGCCGGAGCTGTTCGTGCGCCAGGGCGATGCCGGCAGCTACGGTGAGACCGCCAAGCTGATCGCCGAGGTGATCAACCAGGTGCCGGACGCGCAGGTGATGGCCGATCTGGATGCCACCGTGGCCTGGGCCAAAGCCCAGGGCGGCGATACCTCGCGGCTGGCCATCACCGGCTTTTGCTGGGGCGGCCGCATCACCTGGCTCTACACGGCCCACAACCCGGGCGTGAAGGCCGGCGTGGCTTGGTATGGGCGCCTGGTGGGGCAGTCGGTGCCGCTGCAGCCCAGGTTTCCTATCGATGTCACCGGCCAGCTGCATGCGCCGGTGCTGGGCCTGTACGGCGGCCAGGATGCTGGCATCCCTCTTGACACGGTTGATAAGATGAAGTCTGCCCTGGCCCAAGGCTCGGCGGCCGCCAAGCGCAGCGAGTTCCATCTCTATGCCGAGGCGCCGCATGCTTTCCATGCCGACTACCGCCCCAGCTACCGCAAGGAAGCGGCCGAGGATGGCTGGAAGCGCTGTCTGCGCTGGCTGAAAGCGAACGGCGCGGGCTGAGCCGCGCCGGCCTGGCGGCGAACCGCGTCCGAGACTCGATCGGGCGCGGTTTGTTTTTGTTCACTGGATTTTCATGACTCTTTTCTACATCGTGCTCGCCACCCTGGTGGGCGGGCTGCTGTCGGTGCTGATCGCGGCCAGCCTGACCGTCGGGCTGCTGGGGCGCGTGGTCAAGCACCTGGTCAGCCTGTCGACCGGCGTGCTGCTGGGCACGGCCTTGCTGCATGTGCTGCCCGAGGCTTTCGAGGGCCAGGCCAGCCCGCATGAGCTGTTCCTGGTGCTGCTGGGCGGGCTGATGTTCTTCTTCCTGCTGGAGAAGGCCGAGCTGTACCGCCATACCCATCACCACGAGGGCGACGGCCACCACCATCACCACCACTTCGATTCGGAGCAGGCGGGGCGCGGCGGGCTGGCCGTGCTGGTGGGCGACTCGATCCACAATTTCTGCGACGGCATCATCATCGCCGCAGCCTTTCTGGCCGACACCCATCTGGGCTTCGTCACCGCGATGGCCATCATCGCCCACGAAATCCCGCAGGAGGTGGGCGACTACATCGTGCTGCTGAATGCCGGCTTCTCGCGCGCCAAGGCCCTGCTCTATAACGCAATATCGGGCCTGGCGGCGGTGGTCGGCGGAGTGCTGGGCTACTTCGTCGTCGGCCCCTGGCAGGATCTGTTTCCCTATCTGCTGGTGGCGGCGTCCAGCAGCTTCATCTACGTGGCGGTGGCCGATCTGATCCCGCAGCTGCAGCGTCGCCTGCCCTGGCGCGAAACCGCCGCCCAGCTGGCCTGGCTGGCGGCGGGCCTGGGGCTGGTTCTGGTCTTGGTGGGCGGCAGCCACGCGCATTGAGCGGCGGCTGCATGGGCCATCAGCGCACCACCAGCACCGGGATCGTGCAGTGGGTTAGCAACTTCTGGGTCTCGCTGCCCAGCAGCATGGCCTGAAAGCCGCGCCGGCCATGCGAGGCCATCACGACCAGATCGGCCTCATGCGTCTTGGCGTGTTCGATCACCGCTTCCCAGGCGTGCAGGGCTTCGACCGTGTGGCCCTCGCAGGGCACGCCGGCGGCTTCGGCCGCGGCCACGACCTCCTTGACCCGGGCGCTGGCGATGCGCTCCTGGGCATCGAAGAACTCCTGCGGCGGGGTCGGCTGCATCTCGGAGACGGCGCTGTAGGGGAAGGGCTCCTTGACGCTGACCGCATAGAGGCGGGCGCCGTGGATCTTGGCCAGCTGGACGGCGGTGCCGACGGCCTTGGCCGTGATCTCGGAGCCGTCGGTCGGGACAATGATGCGCTTGAACATGGCGATCCTCCTTGTGCCTGGCACCCCGGGGTTCGGGGTTGGGCTGATCTTGCCTTGCCGCGCCCGGCTTGTCTTGCGCTATCTCAAGCTCGGCTCAGCCCAGGGCCACCGGACGCCGCGGGTCGGACGACCATTCGCTCCACGAACCGGGGTAGAGCGCGGACCCGACCAGGCCCGCATGCGCCATCGCCAGCAGGTTGTGGCAGGCGGTGACGCCTGAGCCGCACTGGTGCACCGTCTGGGCTGGCGCATAGGGCGCCAGCAGGGCACTGAATTCCTGCCTGAGCTGCTCGGCCGGCAGGAACCGGCCATCAGGCCCCAGATTGCTCTTGAACAGGCGGTTGCTGGCGCCGGGGATGTGACCGGCCTTGGCGTCCAGCGGCTCGACCTCGCCACGAAAGCGCTCGCCGGCGCGGGCATCGATCAGGCGCACCCGGCCCAGGCTGGCCTGCAGGCGATCGGCATCCAGCGCCTGCACCAGCGGCGGGCCGGGTCTGAAATCGCCGGCCCGCCGTGGCGGCAGCTCGGTGCTCAGCGCGCCGGCCGAGGCCAGCCAGGCCTGCAGGCCACCGTCCAGCACGGCCACATCGGCATGGCCCAGCCATTGCAGCATCCACCAGGCGCGCGCCGCATACATGCCGCCCTGGGCGTCGTAGCAGACCACCTGGCTGTCATGTCTCAGTCCGAGCGCTGCAAGCCGGTCGGCAAAGGCCTGGCGCTCGGGCAGCGGGTGGCGGCCATTGCTTCCCGTCTTGGGGGCGCTGAGATCGCGGTCCAGATGCAGATAGTGGGCGCCGGGCAGATGGCCTTGCGCGTAGGCGCGCTCGCCGGCGCCGGTGTCGGCCAGATCGAAGCTCAGATCCAGCAGCAGCACGGGGCGCTCGGTCTGTGCCAGCAGGGCTTGCAGTTGCAGCGCGGAAACCAGGGTGTGATGGCTCATCATGATTCTGTGACCGAGTGTTGGCTGTCCTTGGGGGTGCTGCGGGCCCGCAGCAGGGTGGCGGCCAGGCCGGCCGCGATGATCAGCGTCATGCCGGCCAGGGCCGTCCAGGTGATCGCGTCGCGGAACAGCAGCGCGCCGTAGATGAAGGAGAACACGATGCCCAGGTACTGCAGGCTGGCATTGACCAGGGTGCTGCCGCGGCCGTAGGCGCGCGTCATCATCAGCTGGGCGGCGGTGGCCAGCAGGCCCACCGCCAGCAGCAGGGCCGCGCCTTCAAGGCTGTGGGCATGCAGCTCGCCGAAACCCAGGGTGCCCAGCGCACCGGCCAGCACGCCGCCCAGCGAGAAATAGAACACGATGCGGTCTTCCGGCTCGCCGGCCCGGCCCAGCGAGGTGACCTGCAGATAGGCCAGTGCCGACAACATGCCCGAGAGCAGGCCGGCCAGACCGTGCCAGAGCTGTTGCTGGTCCAGCGTCGGCCGCAGCACCAGGGCCACGCCGACAAAGCCCAGGAGCACCGCGCCGACCAGGCGGCCGTCGACCCGGGCGCTGCCCAGCATCACCGCGCCGCCGATCAGGAACAGCGCCATCCAGACCGAGGACATGTAGTTCAGCGTCATCGCGGTGGCCAGCGGCAGCTTGCCGATCGAGTAGAACCACAGCGACAAGGCCAGCACGCCCGACAGGCTGCGCCAGAAATGCATGGCCGGCACCCGGGTGCGCAAGGTCTGACCCTGCCAGCGGCACAGCGCGGCCATCATCAGCACGCCGATCAGGCCGCGGTACATGACGATCTCGCTGGCGTCATAGTGCGCGGAAGCGAGCTTGACGCAGACCCCCATCGTGGCGAACAGAAAGGTGGCGCAAATCATCAGCAAGGGGGCAGACATCGGCCGATTGTCGCGGCAGACGCAGAAAAAACGCCCCGGCAGCAGGCTGCGCGGGGCGTTTGGCGTATGCAAGCTGAAGGCGGCAAGTCGCTCGCCGGGGCCGCTCCCAAGAGCGGCTTGACCCCCTCGGGGGGCCTGTACTCAGGGCAGGGGGCTCACGTTGATCAGCCGGTGAACTTCATTTCGCGGCGGTACCACTCGTGGAAGTGCTTCATGCCGTCTTCCATCGGGCTCTGGTAGGGGCCGACCTCGTTGTCGCCGCGCTCCATCAGCGCACGCCGGCCCTGGTCCATGCGCAGCGCGATCTCGTCGTCCTCGACGCAGGTTTCCATATAGGCGGCCTGCTGGGCCTCGACGAAGTCGCGCTCGAAGGCGGCGATCTCCTCGGGGTAGTAGAACTCGACGATATTGGTGGTCTTCTGCGGGCCCTTGGGGTGCAGGGTCGAGACTACCAGCACATGCGGATACCACTCCACCATGATGTGCGGGTAGTAGGTCAGCCAGATCGCGCCCTGCTCGGGCGGCGCGCCATTGCCGAACTGCAGCACCTGCTCATGCCATTTGGCATAGGTGCTGGAACCGGGCTTGCCGAGGGCCTGCTTGATGCCCACGGTCTGCACCGAGTGGTGGCGGCCGAACTCCCAGGCCAGGTCCTCGCAGCTGACGAACTGGCCCAGGCCCGGGTGGAAGGGGCCGACATGGTAGTCCTCCAGATAGACCTCGATAAAGGTCTTCCAGTTGTAGTCGCACTCATGGACATGCACCTTGTCCAGCACATAGCCGCTGAAGTCCAGCTGGCCGGCCGTGCCCAGCTTGGCCAGCGAGGCGGCCACATCATGGCCGTTGTCCTCGAACAGCAGGCCGTTCCACTCGCGGATCTTGTAGCGGTTCAGGTTCAGGCAGGGGTCCTGCTCGAAATGCGGTGCGCCGATCAGCTCGCCCTTCAGGTCATAGGTCCAGCGGTGCAGCGGGCAGACGATATTGCTGCGGGTGTTGCCATGCCCGCGCAGCATCACCGCCTGACGATGCCGGCAGACATTGGACAGCAGCTCGATGCCTTGCGGCGTGCGCACCAGCGCGCGGCCCTCACCCTCCTGGGGCAGGGCGTAGTGGTCGCCGATCTCGGGCACGGCCAGTGCGTGTCCGAGATAGCGCGGACCGTGCTGGAAGATCAGTTCCTGCTCCCTGCGGAACAGGCCCTCATCAAAGTAGGACGTAACAGGCAGCTGAGTGGTGGCGCTGCGTTCAAGAACCGAGAGAGTGAGGCTCAGGTCGGACATGATCCAAGAGGGTCTCCAAGAAACCAATGTCAACCCCCCGGCTCGTTGCCGTGCGCAGCACAGGGCTGCGCGCGTGAGACCGGGTTTGTGTCAAAAAGCCCGGTGGTGCCGGGCTCGGGAGGGGCACGCTGCCACGCCATGATGGCCGGGAGCGAGGGGCGCATTGTACCCAGCTCGGTGCGTGCCCGCCTTGAGCGGGCGCAATGAAGGTAAAGAGCGGGTAAAGGCAAGCTCAGAGAGGCCTGTTGTGGCGGGTAGCTGACAGCCCTCTTGGGGGTGAATGGGCACCGAGGGTTGACCCGATACAATGGCGGTTTCGCGTTTTGCAATGACCAAGACCTCTGCCGCCGCCAAGAAAGCGTCCACCACGGACGCGGTTTCAGCCAGTTACGAGCAGGCGCTCGGCGAACTGGAGCGTTTGGTGGCGACGATGGAAGCGGGTCAGTTGCCGCTCGATCAGTTGCTGGACAGCTACCGGCGTGGCGCGGAGTTGCTTGGTTTCTGCCGCACTCGACTGCAGGCCGTAGAACAACAAGTCAAGGTTCTGGAGGGTGGGGAATTGAAGCCATGGGAGGACTCTTAAGCGTGGATGCCGGAGTTTTTGAACAATGGGTGCAGCGCTCGCTGTGCTCTTATGAAGAGTCGTTGGACGCC
Source organism: Burkholderiales bacterium C2 (assembly GCA_005503085.1). Taxonomy (GTDB): domain Bacteria; phylum Pseudomonadota; class Gammaproteobacteria; order Burkholderiales; family Burkholderiaceae_C; genus Roseateles_E. Next base: position 15,284 of record SCOI01000004.1, read on the forward strand.
TGGGTGCCGGAATCGGCTCCGGCCGGCCTTGGTGTGGCCATGCGCTATGCGGTGCTCGAAGGCGGCAAGCGCCTGCGCCCGCTGCTGGTGCTGGCCGCCTGCGATGCGGTGCAGGGCGAGTCCGAGGCGGCGATGCGTGCGGCCTGTGCGGTTGAGTTGATCCATGCCTATTCCTTGGTGCATGACGACATGCCCTGCATGGACAACGATGTGCTGCGCCGCGGCAAGCCGACCGTGCATGTGGCTTTCGGCGAGGCTCAGGCCATGCTGGCCGGCGATGCGATGCAGGCCCTGGCCTTCGAGGTGCTGACGCCCGACAGCGGTGTGGCACCGGCACTGCAGGCGCGGCTGTGCGCACTGCTGGCCCGCGCTTCGGGCCATGCCGGGATGGCCGGCGGTCAGGCCATCGATCTGGCCAGCATCGGCAAGGCGCTGGACGAGGCCGAGCTGCGCGATATGCACCGCCGCAAGACCGGTGTGCTGCTGCAGGCCAGCGTGCTGATGGGTGCAGCCTGCGGCACGACCACGCCGGCGGCCTGGGACGGGCTGTCCAAGTACGGTGCCGCCATCGGCCTGGCTTTCCAGGTGGTGGACGATATCCTTGATGTGACGCAAGATTCCGAGGTGCTGGGCAAGACGGCCGGCAAGGACCAGGATGCCAACAAGCCGACTTATGTGTCGGTGTTGGGCCTGGAGGCTGCACGTCGCTATGCGGACAAGTTGCGCGACGAGGCGCATCAGGCGCTGATCGCCAGCGGCTTGCCCAACACGGCCTGGTTGAGCCTGCTGGCCGACAAGGTCGTCGAGCGGGATAACTGACTTGAGAGCCAGTTGCGCTACCACTGAGAGCTGGGGAACATCATGAACAAGACCCTGCTGAACCAAATCAACAGCCCCGCCGATCTGCGCCGCCTGCCGCGCACCGATCTGGCGCGCCTGGCCGATGAGTTGCGCGCCTTTGTGCTGGATTCGGTGTCCAAGACCGGTGGCCATCTGGGCTCGAATCTGGGCACGGTCGAGCTGACCGTGGCCCTGCACTATGTCTTCAACACCCCGCAGGACCGCCTGGTCTGGGATGTGGGCCACCAGACCTATCCGCACAAGATCCTGACCGGCCGGCGCGACCGCATGGGCACGCTGCGCCAGCTCGATGGCATCAGCGGCTTTCCGCGCCGCGACGAGAGCGAGTACGACACCTTCGGCACCGGCCACTCCAGCACCTCGATCTCGGCGGCGCACGGCATGGCCATGGCCGCCAAGCTCAAGGGTGAGGACCGCAAGGTCGTTGCCATCATCGGCGACGGCTCGATGACGGCCGGCATGGCTTTCGAGGCGCTGAACAATGCCGGTGTCGCCCACGGCGGCCTGCTGGGCGATGTGCTGGTGATACTGAACGACAACGATATGTCGATCAGCCCGCCGGTCGGTGCGCTGAACAAGTATCTGGCGCGGCTGATGAGCGGCAAGTTCTACGCCACCGCGCGCGAGGGCGCCAAGTCGGTGCTGAAGAACACGCCGCTGTACGAGTTTGCGCGCCGCTTCGAGGAGCACACCAAGGGCATGGTCGTGCCCGGCACGATCTTCGAGGAGTTCGGCTTCAACTATGTCGGCCCGATCGATGGCCATGACCTCGATTCGCTGATCCCGACCTTGGAGAATCTGCGTGGCAAGAAAGGCCCGCAGTTCCTGCATGTGGTGACCAAGAAGGGCCAGGGCTACAAGCTGGCTGAGGCGGATCCGGTCAAGTACCACGCGGCTTCGGCGAAGTTCGATCCGGCGGTGGGCTTCGTCAAGCCCGCGTCGCCGCCCAAGCCGGCTTTCATGCATATATTTGGTGACTGGCTGTGCGATATGGCCGAGTTGGACCAGCGCCTGGTCGGCATCACGCCGGCGATGCGCGAAGGCTCGGGCATGGTGGACTTCCACAAGCGCTTCCCGACCCGCTACTACGATGTCGGCATTGCCGAGCAGCATTCGGTCACCTTTGCGGCCGGTCTGGCCTGCGAGGGCCTGAAGCCGGTGGTGGCGATCTACTCGACCTTCTTGCAGCGTGCCTATGACCAGATGGTGCACGATGTGGCGATCCAGAATCTGCCAGTGCTGTTCGCGCTGGACCGTGCCGGCCTGGTCGGCGGTGATGGTGCGACTCATGCCGGCAACTACGACATCGCCTACACCCGCTGCATCCCGAATATGGCCATTCTGACTCCGGCCGACGAGAACGAGTGCCGTCAGGCCTTGTTCACCGGCTTCCAGCATGCGGGGCCAGTCACGGTGCGTTACCCGCGTGGCTCGGGTGCCGGCGTCGAAGTGCAAAAGGCCATGCAGGCCCTGCCTTGGGGCAAAGGCGAGCTGCGCCGGCGCGGCTCGCGCATCGCCATCCTGAGCTTCGGCACCTTGCTGTACCCGGCGCTGAAGGCGGCCGAGTCGCTGGACGCGACCGTGGCCAATATGCGCTTCGTCAAGCCGCTGGACCATGAGTTGGTGGCCGAGCTGGCGCGCACGCACGACGCGCTGGTGACGGTGGAGGATGGCTGCCTGATGGGCGGTGCCGGCTCGGCCGTGCTGGAGTCGCTGCAAGCCGCAGGGCTGGCGGTGCCGGTGCTGCAGCTGGGTCTGCCCGACGAGTTTGTCGAACATGGCGACCCGGCCAAGCTGATGGCCTTGTGCGGGCTGGATGCCGCCGGCATCGAGCAAAGCATCCTGAAGCGCTTCGGTGCCCGGCCCACGCTGGCCCGGGCCGCCAACAGCTAAACGGGCAAGCGCAGCGCGGCCGCATGGCTGCGCAGGCAGTCCAGCAGGTCTTGCACCAGCGGCTGGGCAGGGCGGTACTGGGGCAGCAGCGCGCTGACCCGGAACGGCACCGACACCGCAAACCGCCGCAGCTGCAGACCCGGCCCGGCGCAGGCCAGGGCCGTCAGCGGATTGACAATGGCCAGGCCCAGGCCGGCCTGCACCATCGCGCAGACGGCGGCCGCGCTGTGGGTCTCGATGGCCAGCCGGCGCCGCACGCCGGCGGCCGCAAAAATCGCATCGAACTGAAGCCGGTACGGATCCTCGGTCGAGAGGCTGACGAAGCCCTGGCCCTCGAAATCGGCCGGCTCGAGCACGGTCTTGGCCAACAGCGCATGACCGGCCGGCAGCACGCAGACCTCGTCACCCTGCCACAGCGGCTCCAGCCGCGTGCCCGCCGCCGCCTGGGCCTGCTCGCTGAGGCCCAGATCGAAGCGCTGGGCCGTCATCCATTCCTCCAGCAGCGGCGACTCCTGCGGCGTGATCGACAGCTCGGCTGCCGGGTGACGCTGCACAAAGGCGGCGCAGGCGCCAGGCAGCAGCGCATGGCTCAAGGCCGGCAGGCACAGCACCGCGAGCCGGGTCTGCTCGGCCCGGCCCAGCTGAGCCGCGCGCTCGGTGACCCGTTGCAGGCCCTGGTAGCTGCGTTCGACCTCGTCGAACAGGGCCAGCGCGCGGGCGGTGGCGCGCAGCCGGCCCTGCTGGCGTTCGAACAGCGCATAGCCCAGCAACTGCTCCATGCGGGCCAGTTCGCGGCTGACGGTGGGCTGTGAGCTGTGCAGCAGGCCGGCCGCGCCGGTGACGCTGCCGGACGTCATCACGGCACGGAACACCTCGATATGGCGATGGGTCAACATCAGCAAACCATATCAGGATTGAATGGGTATTGGAAATGAAAGCATTTGAATGAATGAGTGGATGCAGGCATGCTGGCCGCCATCTCCCGACTACCTGCGAGCACGCCATGCCCCGTCCCCATTCCGCCCCCTTGCTCTGGTCGCTGGCCGAGCGCTTCGGCACGCCTTTGTGGGTGTATGACGCGGCCGTGATCCGCCAGCGCATCGCCGCGCTGAAGGCCTTCGACACCGTGCGTTTCGCCCAGAAGGCCTGCTCCAACACCCATGTGCTGCGCCTGATGCGGGAGCAGGGCGTCAAGGTCGATGCGGTGTCGCGCGGCGAGATCCTGCGGGCGCTGAAGGCCGGCTATACCGCAGGCGGCGACGAGATCGTCTTCACCGCCGACCTGCTGGACCGCGAGACGCTGGCCACCGTGGTCGAGCACCGCGTGCCGGTCAATGCCGGTTCGATCGATATGTTGGGCCAGCTAGGCGCCGCATCGCCCGGCCATCCGGTCTGGCTGCGCATCAACCCCGGTTTCGGCCACGGCCACAGCAACAAGACCAATACCGGCGGCGAGCACAGCAAGCACGGCATCTGGCATACCGAGCTGGGCGCGGCACTGGCGGCCATCAAGACCCATGGCCTGAAGCTGGTGGGCTTGCATATGCATATCGGCTCGGGCGTCGATTACAGCCATCTGAGCCAGGTCTGCGGCGCGATGGTCGAGCTGGTGCGCCAGGCCAGTGCGGCCGGCCATGATCTGCAGGCGATCTCGGCCGGCGGCGGTCTGTCCATTCCCTATCGTGATGGCGAGGCGGTGATCGACACCGCCCACTACTTCGGCCTCTGGGATGCGGCGCGCCGGCAGGCCGAGAGCATTGCGGGCCATGCTTTGGGGCTGGAGATCGAGCCGGGCCGCTTCCTGGTGGCCGAATCCGGCCTGCTGCTCAGCGAGGTGCGGGCCACCAAGAATGCCGGCAGCAATCACTTCGTGCTGGTCGACGCCGGCTTCAACGAGCTGATGCGCCCGGCCATGTATGGCAGCTATCACGCGATGAGCCTGCTGGCCAAGGACGGGCAGCCGCGCCCCGGTCGGCCCAGCGTGGTGGCCGGCCCGCTGTGCGAGTCGGGCGATGTGTTCACCCAGGAAGATGGCGGCGTGGTCGTGCCGCGCGAGCTGCCGCAGGCCCAGGTCGGCGACCTGCTGGTGATCCATGACACCGGCGCCTATGGCGCCTCGATGTCCAGCAACTACAACAGCCGGCCGCTGATTGCCGAGGTGATGGTGGATGGCGACGACCCGGCCTCGGCCCGCCTGATCCGGCGTCGGCAGACGGTCGAGGAGCTGTTGCTGCTCGAAGATTGATGTTGCTATCGCACATTTTCAGTGCAATAGCCTTTATCAATAGGCTCAGGCAATGACTCCGATTTGATTAATCAAAACTAAGGGCCGATAGGGGCCGATATGATTCAGTCCATTCCCATCCACCCTTAGCGGAGTTTTCCCATGTCTTTGATCAACACCCAAGTTCAACCGTTCAAGGCCCAGGCTTTCCATAACGGCAAGTTTGTTGAAGTGACCGAAGCGTCGCTGAAGGGCAAGTGGTCGGTCCTGATCTTCATGCCGGCTGCCTTCACCTTCAACTGCCCGACCGAAGTGGAAGACGCGGCCGAGCATTACGCCGAGTTCCAGAAGGCCGAGACCGAGGTCTACATCGTCACGACCGACACGCACTTCTCGCACAAGGTCTGGCACGAGACCTCGCCGGCCGTCGGCAAGGCCAAGTTCCCGCTGGTTGGCGACCCGACCCACGCGTTGACCAATGCCTTCGGCGTGCACATCCCCGAAGAAGGCCTGGCCCTGCGCGGCACTTTCGTGATCAACCCGGACGGCGTGATCAAGACCGCCGAGATCCACTCCAACGAGATCGCCCGCGACGTCAAGGAAACCCTGCGCAAGCTCAAGGCTGCCCAGTACACCGCCAAGAACCCCGGCCAGGTCTGCCCGGCCAAGTGGAACGAAGGCGCCAAGACCATCGCTCCGTCGCTGGACCTGGTCGGCAAAATCTAATGGCTTGCGGGACAGATCGCCCGAGCGTACCCGCGAGTAGCTCTGTCCCCAACTGACCAGATCTTGCTCTGCACGATCGCCGCAGGCCCGAACGGGCTTGCGGTCCCCCCAAGGCTCAGACAGCCCCGCTGAAAACGTCCCCGGTCTCCTCGGGCGTTTTCAGAGTGGCATGTATCGCCACGCCTGAAAACAGCAAAGGATGACCATCATGTTGGACGACAGCCTGAAGACCCAGCTCAAGAGCTATCTGGAGCGCGTCACCCAGCCCTTCGAGATTGAAGCCTCGCTGGACGATTCCGCCAGCGCGCAGGAGCTGCTGGCCCTGCTGCAGGACATCGACGCGATGTCCGACAAGATCACGCTGAAGACCGATGGCCAGGATGCCCGCAAGCCGTCGTTCAGCCTCAAGCGCCTGAATCAAAGTGCAGGTACGGAGCAAAGCCTTCGCTTTGCCGCCATCCCGCTGGGCCACGAGTTCACCTCCCTGGTGCTGGCCCTGCTGTGGACCGGCGGCCATCCGCCCAAGGTCGAGCCCGAGGTGATAGCCCAGATCAAGGCCCTGGACGGCGACTACGCCTTCGAGGTCTATATGTCGCTGACCTGCCACAACTGCCCGGACGTGGTGCAGGCGCTGTCGCTGATGTCGGTGCTGAATCCTCGGGTCAAGACAGTGGTCATCGACGGCGGCCTGTTCCAGGATGAGGTCAACGGCCGCGAGATCATGGCCGTGCCCAGCGTCTGGCTCAACGGTGCGCCCTTCGGCTCGGGCCGCATGACGGTCGAGGAGATCGTCGCCAAGCTCGACACCGGCGCGGCGGACAAGGATGCCGCCAAGCTGTCGGCCAAGGAGGCCTTTGATGTGCTGGTGGTCGGCGGTGGCCCGGCCGGCGCGGCAGCGGCCGTCTATGCGGCGCGCAAAGGCATACGCACCGGCATCGCGGCCGAGCGTTTCGGCGGCCAGGTCAATGACACGCTGGCGATCGAGAACTACATCTCGGTGCTGGAGACCGATGGCCCGAAGTTCGCGATGAGCCTGGAGGCCCATGTGAAGGCCTATGGCGTCGACGTGATGAATCTGCAGCGCGGCGACAAGCTGATCCCGGCCAGCGTGCCCGGCGGTCTAATCGAAGTGCAACTGGCCAATGGCGGCTCGCTGAAAAGCAAGACAGTGATCTTGTCGACCGGCGCGCGCTGGAGAAACGTCAATGTGCCCGGCGAGCAGGAATACAAGAACAAGGGCGTGGCCTACTGCCCGCATTGCGACGGCCCGCTGTTCAAGGGCAAGCGCGTCGCGGTGATCGGCGGCGGCAACTCGGGTGTCGAGGCCGCGATCGACCTGGCCGGCATCGTCGCCCATGTCACGCTGCTGGAATTCGGCGATCAGCTGCGTGCCGATGCGGTGCTGGTCAGGAAGCTGGAGAGCCTGACCAATGTCACCATCATCAAGCAGGCCCAGACCAGCGAGTTCACCGGCGCGGCAGGCAAGCTCAACGGCCTGAACTACATCGATCGCGTCAGCGGCGAGGCCAAGCGCATCGAGCTCGAAGGCGTGTTCGTGCAGATCGGCCTGGTGCCCAATACCGAGTGGCTCAAGGGCGTGATCGAGCTCAGCAAGCACGGCGAGATCATCGTTGACGCCAAGGGTCAGACCTCGGTGCCGGGTGTGTTCGCCGCCGGCGACGCGACCACCGTGCCCTTCAAGCAGATCATCATCGCCGCCGGCGATGGCGCCAAGGCCGCGCTGGGGGCTTTTGATCACCTGATGCGCAACTGATCGGGCCCCGTCCGGTACGGCGCGGTGCTCACGACGTTTGAGCCGTGCCCGTTTCGACCGCCGCGCCGCGCTTTCTTCTAGCGATCTTCCCTGTTGCCCGGACCGGGCCATGGGCTGCACCATGCGGCTCATGGCCCGTGTTCATTTCACCCCCCAGCTACGCCGCTTTGTCGACGCGCCCGAGGTCGAGACCGATGCCGCCAGCCTGCGCGAGGGGCTGGAGGCTGCGTTTGCGCTGAACCCGCGGCTGCGCGGCTATGTGCTGGACGAGCAGGGCCATCTGCGCGCCAATGTCACGATCTTCATCGATGGCCGGCGGCTGCGCGATCTGCAGGCCCTCAGTGATCCGCTGGGGCCGGCCAGCCAGGTCCATGTGTTTCAAGCCCTGTCCGGAGGTTAGTCGCCATGAGTCATGCCACCAGTGATCGTGCCTGGGTCGCTACCCGCAAAGGCCTGTTCGAGCTGCGCCACAGCGGCCGCCGTTGGGAGATCGCGCGGATCAGCTTTCTGGCCGAGCCGGTCAGCATGCTGCTGCCGCCAGCCCCCGGCGGTGGCCGCATGTTCGCGGCGCTGAACCTGGGCCATTTCGGCACCAAGCTGCAGGGCTCGGACGATGGCGGCAAGACCTGGACCGAGCTGGCCGTGCCGGCCTATCCGCCCCAGCCCGAGGGCGCCGAGGGTCCGGCCTGGAAGCTGCAGCAGATCTGGTCGCTGGAGCGGGTCGGCGGCACCCTGTGGGCCGGCACCAATCCCGGTGGCCTGTTCCGCAGCGATGACGAGGGGGCGAGCTGGCAGCTGGTCGAGTCGCTGTGGGGCCGTCCCGAGCGCCTGGAGTGGTTTGGCGGCGGTTACGACTCGCCGGGCATCCACTCGATCTGCCCCTATCCCGGCCGGCCCGAGGAGCTGCTGCTGGGCATCTCCTGCGGCGGCGCCTGGCGTACGACGGACGGCGCCGCGAACTGGGATCTGCGCGCCGCCGGCATGCGGGCCGACTTCATGCCGCCCGAGCGCCTGGACGAGCAGAACATCCAGGACCCGCACCGCATCCAGCGCTGCGCGGGCGCACCCGAGGTGCTGTGGTGCCAGCATCACTGCGGCATCTGGCGCTCGGCCGATAACGGCGCCTCCTGGCAGGAACTGAAGGCCCGGCCCTCCAGCTTCGGCTTCGCGGTCGCGGCCCATCCGCAGGATCCGGGCACGGCCTGGTTCGTGCCGGCCGTCAAGGACGAGCAGCGCGTGCCGGTCGATGCCGCGCTGTGCGTGACCCGCACCCGCGATGGCGGCCAGAGCTTCGAGGTCTTGCGCGAGGGCCTGCCGCAGACCCACTGCTACGAGCTGATCTACCGCCATGGCCTGGCGGTGGATGACAGCGGCAGCCGCCTGCTGATGGGCAGCACCACCGGCGGCCTGTGGTCCAGCGATGACGCGGGCGACAGCTGGACCGAGGTCTCGCGCGGGTTGCCGCCTATCTACGCGCTGCGCATCGGCTGATCAACGAGCCAGTCGCCGCGTTCGCGCAGCGCCTGCCACTCCGGCCCCGGCGGCGCCTGCAGGCACAGCGCCTCGCCGCTGATGGGGTGGATCAAGCGCAGTTCCAGCCCATGCAGCCAGAGCCGCTGCAGACCGAGGAAGCTGGCCACCGCGCGGTTCAACGGGCCCTTGCCATGGGTGGCGTCGCCGACGATGGGGTGGGCGATGTGCTTGAGGTGGCGGCGGATCTGGTGGCGCCGGCCGCTCTCGGGATGGGCCTCGACCAGTGCATAGCGGCTGCTCGGGAAACGGTCATCGACGGCCAGTGGCCATTCCACCCGGGCCAGGCGCTGCCAGCCGGTGCGCGCCGCCAGCAGCTCCTGGCCGGCCGAGGCGCGCTCGGGGTCGCGCGCCAGCGCGTGGTCGATCAGCCCTGCCTCGGCCGGCCAGCCCCGCACCAGGGCCAGATAGCGCTTCTTCATCGCCCCGCTCTCGAAGGCCTGGCCCAGCAGCGAGGCCATCTCGCCGGAGAGCGCGAACAGCAGCAGGCCCGAGGTGCCCTTGTCCAGCCGGTGGGCCGGCCAGACGGGCCGGCCCAGCTGGTCGCGCAGCATCTGCAGCGCGAAGCGCTGCTCCTGCGCATCGAGCGCCGTGCGGTGCACCAGCAGGCCGGCCGGTTTGTCGATGGCGACGAGGTGTTCGTCGATGTGGAGGATCTGCAACATCAAGCGGCGTGATGGAGTTCGCGCTTGTCCCCGGCTTGCGGGGCACAAGGCATTGATTCGGGCGAGAAACGGTCGCTTACTGGGATTAACCCCAAAAGGGGGGAATGACAGCGAGGAGGGTCCTCGAAAGAATTCTGTCATTGCTTGTGTTCATCATTGATCTACCGCCCGCCTCCTGGAGTTCACCATGCCGCAAATCTTGCCCGTCGGACACCGCTCGCTGCTTGCCTCGGCCCGGGCCTGGCTGCTGCAAAAACTGGGTCGTGAGCCGGAGGCCTGGCCACCGCGGCAGCGCGTGACCCGCTCCCTGCTCAGCTGAGCTCACCGTCCAGGTAGTACCAGGCGCCGTGCTCGCGCACGAAGCGGCTGGTTTCATGCAAGCGATGGGCGCGGCCGCCCAGCTTGCTGCGGGCGACGAATTCCACTGTCGCATGGTCGGCGTCCTGCCGCAGATGCTGTTTCACTTCCAGGCCCAGCCATTTGAGCCCCGGCTCATCGGGCGCCAGCGCCGCCGGCCGGCTGTCGGCATGCCAGCTGGCAAGCAGATAGGCGCTCAGGCCGCGCACATAGGCGCTGTAGCGCGAGCGCATCAAGGCCTCGGCATCGCTCGCCTGCAGGCCCTGGCCGGCGGCAAAAGCGGCGTGCCAGCGGCCGCAGCAGTCTTGGTAGTTCGAGTTCTTGCCGCAAGGGCAGCGGTCATCGGCGGCCATGCTCGTCATTCCAGATCCAGCTCCCAGGTCTCTCCGACCTGATCATGCCCGAAGCTGTGATGGGTTTCGCTGTGTGTCAGCCGGTAGCCCTCGGCCTGGTAGATGCCGCGCGCGGCGCTGAGCCGCTGATTGGTCCACAGCGTGATGCGCCGGTAGCCGGCTTCGCGAGCAAAGGCCGTGCAGGCCTGCGCCAACTGCTTGCCCAGACCCAGGCCGCGCGCCTCGGGCTCGACCAGCAGCAGGCGCAGCTGGGCCACGCCGGGCCGCTCGGCGCCCTGCTCGTCGCGGGCCTGGACCAGGAAGACGCAGCCCAGGCGCTGGCCCTCGCCGCCTTCGCGTTCGGCAATCCACCCCCGCTCGCGCTGCGGCTGCCATTGCTCGACAAATTGCGCGGCGATGCGAGCCACCATGGCCTCGAAGCTCAGATCCCAGCCGAATTCCTGCGCATAGAGGGCGCCGTGGCGCGATACCACCCAACCCAGATCGCCGGGCACCAGCGCACGCAGCCGGGGGCTTGCGGTGGGACCGCCCTCCAGCAAGTGCTGCACCTCGCCCATGGCCCGCAGCAGCCGCGCCTGCTGGGCGCTGTTGAGTTTGCCCAGCATCTCGGCCGTCTGCGCCTGCGAGCCCTGGTCCAAGGGCGCGAAAGCGCGCCGGCCGGCCGCCGTCAGGCTCAGCAGACTCTGGCGCGCGTCGGCCGGGTTGGCGCGGGCCTTGATCAGGCCGCGCTCGCGCAGGCCGCGCAGCAGACGGCTCAGATAACCGCCGTCCAGGCGCAGCTCGCGACTCAGCTCGACGGCGCTGAGCTGGGGCTGATGCGCCAGCTCCCACAGCACGCGAGCCTCGGTCAGCGAGAACTCGCTATGGGCCAGGCCCTCGTCCAGCACGCCGATGCGGCGGGTGTAGAAACGGTTGAAGGCGCGCACGGCGCCCGCGGGCTCGATCAGGCTTGCTGCATCCATGGCGGCTATCATCGGCCAGATGCTTGCTTTTGGCAAGCATCTGGCCGGCCAACTAGAATGCCGCGATGAGTCAGCATCCCCAAGACGAGTTGTTCGCGCCGCCGCCCGAGGCGGCCGGCGGACTGTTGAAGAACCTCAACCCCGAGCAGTACGCGGCCGTCACCGCGCCGGCCGAGCCGGCCCTGATACTGGCCGGCGCCGGTTCGGGCAAGACCCGGGTGCTGACCACCCGCATCGCCTGGCTGATGCAGACGGGGCAGGTCTCGCCGGGCGGCGTGATGGCGGTGACCTTCACCAACAAGGCCTCGAAGGAAATGCAGACGCGCTTGTCGGCGATGCTGCCGGTGAATGTGCGCGGCATGTGGATAGGCACCTTCCACGGCCTGTGCAACCGCTTCCTGCGCGCGCACTGGAAGCTGGCCGGCCTGCCGCAGGGCTTCCAGATTCTCGATTCCAGCGACACGGTCTCGGCGATCAAGCGCGTCATCAAGGCGATGAAGCTGGACGAGGAGCGCTACGTGCCCAAGCAGGTCAGCTGGTTCATCGCCGGCGCCAAGGAGGACGGGCTACGACCCAAGGACATCGAAGCCTACGACGAGCAGATGAAGACCCAGGTCTTGATCTACCAGGCCTTCGAGGACCAGTGCGCGCGCGAGGGCGTGGTCGATTTCGCCGAGCTGATGCTGCGCTCCTATGAGCTGATGCGCGACAACCAGGCGGTGCGCGAGCACTACCAGCGCCGTTTCCAGCACATCCTGGTCGACGAGTTCCAGGACACCAACAAGCTGCAGTACGCCTGGCTGAAGATGTTTGCGCCGCCGGGGCGGGGACAGAGCGTGCTGGCGGTCGGCGATGACGACCAGAGCATCTATGCCTTCCGTGGCGCGCGGGTCGGCAATATGGCCGACTTCGAGCGTGAGTACCGCGTCAAGCGCGTGATCAAGCTGGAGCAGAACTACCGCAGCTTCGGCAACATCCTGGATTCGGCCAATGAGTTGATCAGCCGCAACACCAAGCGCCTGGGCAAAGATTTGCGTACGGACGCCGGCCCCGGCGAGCCGGTGCGCGTCTACGAGGCGGCCAGCGATTTCGCCGAGGCGCAGTGGCTGATCGAGGAAGCCCAGGCCATGCATCGCGGTGGCATTGAGCGCAAGGAAATCGCCGTGCTCTACCGCAGCAATGCGCAGTCGCGGGTGATCGAGTCGGCGCTGTTCAATGCCGGCATCCCGTACCGCGTCTACGGTGGCCTGCGATTCTTCGAGCGGGCCGAGGTCAAGCATGCGCTGTCCTATCTGCGCCTGCTGGAGAACCCGAACGACGACACCAGCTTTCTGCGCGTCGTCAACTTCCCGACGCGCGGCATCGGCGCCCGGGCGATCGAGCTCCTGCAGGATGCGGCGCGCGCCTCGGGCCGCAGCCTCTACCAGAGCGTCAGCGCGGTGGCCGGCAAGGCCGGCAGCAATCTGCAGGGCTTCACCGCGCTGATCGACTCGACCCGCAATCTGACGCAAGGCCTGACCCTGCGCGAGATCATCGAGCAGATCCTGGAGGTCTCGGGCCTGAACGAGTTCTACCGCAACGACAAGGACGGCGCCGAGCGGCTCGAGAATCTGGGCGAGCTGATCAACGCGGCCGAGGCCTTCGTGACGCAGGAGGGCTTTGGCAAGGATGCGGTGGCGCTGCCGGTCGATGAGCTGTCGCCCGGTGCGATTGCGGAAGGCTTGCCGGCCGCCGTGGCCCCGGCCAACTTCACGCCCGATGCCGAGACTGGCGAGATCATGTCGCCGCTGGCGGCCTTCCTGACCCACGCCTCGCTGGAGGCCGGCGACAACCAGGCCCAGGCCGGCCAGGATGCGGTGCAACTGATGACGGTCCACTCGGCCAAGGGCCTGGAGTTCGATGCGGTCTTCATCACCGGGCTGGAGGAGGGGCTGTTCCCGCACGAGAACTCGCTCTCAGACAGCGACGGCCTGGAGGAGGAGCGGCGCCTGATGTATGTGGCGATCACGCGGGCGCGCCAGCGCCTGTACTTGTGCTTCAGCCAGACCCGCATGCTGCACGGCCAGACCCGCTACAACGTCAAGAGCCGCTTCTTCGACGAACTGCCCGAGGCCGCGCTGAAATGGCTGACGCCGCGCAACCAGGGCTTCGGCTCGGGCTTTGCGAAGGAGTACCAGGACGCCTGGTCGCGCGGCTCGGGGCTCAAGTCCATGGTCGGCGCGGGCCGTGTCAACCACGAGAAGGCCGCCTGGGCCCAGCCGCCAGTGCCGCCCTCCATGCAAAAGAAGGAAGACAAGGAACACGGTGGCCTGAAGGTCGGCAAGGGCGTGTTCCACACCAAGTTCGGCGAGGGTGTGCTGGTGACCCTGGAGGGCAGCGGCCAGGATGCGCGCGCTCAGGTGAACTTCGGACGGCATGGCATGAAGTGGCTGGCCTTGAGCGTGGCCAAGCTGACACCTATCGATTGAGGGCTGGGCGCTGGGCGCACGCGCGCTGCTTGGTCTGAGCCCCGCCTTTGCCGGCCAAGGCCGGATCGGTGCTGGCGCCGCGCCGTGCTGTCACATTCGAGTCTTTGATATGTCACGGAATTTTCACCGGCCATGATCAGACTGCGCGGCTTCGAGCAACCGCCAAGGCAGGTAGTAGTCCATGTCCCAAGAGATTTCCTACGTCGACCCCGACGAGATCGACCATAACAACAGCGCCAACGAGAGCTTCCAGAGCGTGCTGCAGGCACGTCTGGCGCGTCGCTCCATCCTGCGCGGCGCCATCGGCAGCGCGGCAACGGCGGTGTTCGGCGGCATCACGCTGTCGGCCTGTGGCGGCGGCGATGATGATGAACCAGCACCGCTGAAGCCGCTGGAGAAGCTGGGCTTCACCGCCGTGGCCAAGAGCCTGGCCGACCAGGTGGTCGTGCCGGCCGGCTACACCGCCAGCGTGATCTATGCGCTGGGTGATCCGCTGACCGCCACCGCCAGTGCCTACAAGAACGACGGCAGCGACGCCGACTTCGAGAACCGCGCCGGCGACCACCACGACGGCATGGAGTACTACGGCCTGTCCGCCGACGGCAAACCCGATGCCAAGGCCTCGGCCCGCGGCCTGCTGGTAATGAACCATGAGGCCACCAGCCACGACAGCAAGAAGCCGGAGCTTGCCTCGGCCTTTGTGCACATCAACGGCGGCACCAACACGCTACCGCGCCCGGCCGCCGAGGTGGACCGCGAAGTGCCGCTGCACGGCGTCTCGGTCGTCGAGGTCAAGAAGAACGGCGCCACCTTCGCCTATGTGAAGGACTCGGCCTTCAACCGTCGCATCACGCCGCTGACCCCGGTCACGCTGTCCGGCCTGGGCGCCGGTTCGGGCCTGATGAAGACCAAGTACTCGACCGACGGCAAGACCGCACGCGGCACCTTGAACAACTGCGGCACCGGCTCCACCCCCTGGGGCACGACGCTGACCGGCGAAGAGAACTGGGCCGGCTACTTCACCCGTGGTGCAGCGGACGATGCGGCGCGCGGCAATGACAAGAGCGTTGCCTCGCTGAAGCGCTATGGCCGCAACCAGGGCGCCGCGAGCCGCCATGGCTGGGAGACCGGCGGCGCCGACGACAAGTACGCGCGCTGGGACATCTCGAAGAAGGGCGCCTCCGCCGACGGCAGCGACGACTACCGCAACGAGCTGAACACCTTCGGCTACCTGGTCGAGATCGACCCCTACAGCAAGACCAGCGCCATCAAGAAGCGCACCAGCCTGGGCCGCTTCGCGCACGAGAGCGCAGCCTTCAGCAAGCTGGTCGAGGGCAAGCCCCTGGCCGTCTATATGGGTGACGACTCGCGCGGCGAGTACATCTATAAATGGGTGTCGGCCGCCAACTGGGCCGCTGCCGATGCCAACCCGGCCGACCGCATCGCCACCGGCGACAAGTATCTGGACGCCGGCAAGCTGTACGTCGCCAAGTTCAATGCCGACGGTGGCGGTGAGTGGATCGAACTGTCGATCAACAATGCCGTGATCAAGGCCGCGACCAACTACGCCTTTGCCGACCAGGCCGATGTGGTGGTGAACGCCCGTCTGGCTGCCGACGCGGTGGGCGCCACCAAGATGGACCGCCCCGAGTGGTGCGCCAGCCACCCGGTCACCGGCGAGGTCTATTTCACGCTGACCAACAACAGCAACCGCACCCTCGCGACGACCGACGCCGCCAACCCGCGTGCCTATGACGACACCAAGGGCGCGTCCACCAAGCAGAGCGGCAACGTGAACGGCCACATCATCCGCGTTGCCGAGGTCGCCGGCGACGCCGCGGCCACCACCTTCAAGTGGGATGTCTATCTGTTCGGTGCCGAGGCCGGCGCCGACAAGGAACTGGTCAATCTGTCCTCGCTGACCGAAGACCAGGACATGTCCAGCCCCGACGGCCTGTGGTTCAGCCGCGCCACCGGCCTGTGCTGGATCCAGACCGACGATGGCGCCTTCACAGACAAGAGCAACTGCATGATGCTGGCCGGCATCCCCGGCAGCGTCGGCGACGGCGCCAAGAAGACCCTGGACTACACCAGCAAGAAAGTTGACACCTATATCGGCAAGGCGCCGACGGCTGACACGCTGAAGCGCTTCCTGGTCGGCCCGATCGATTGCGAGATCACCGGCTGTGCCGAGACGCCCGATGGCAAGGCCTTGTTCGTCAACATCCAGCACCCGGGCGAGACCATCACATCGGCCACGGTGAGCGACCCAACCAAGTACCTGAGCCACTGGCCCGGCAATGCCGGCTACGGCGCCGGCGGCGCCAATGCCCGTCCGCGCTCGGCCACCATCGTGATCACCAAGAACGACGGTGGGGTGATCGGCAGCTGAGCGGCCGACATCGATTGAAATGAAACAAGCCCTCGGGTCGGGACCCGAGGGCTTTCTCATTTGTGTCGCGCTCTTGGTTAATAATGAGAATTATTGTTAATTACATTGGGTTCGCCGCCGCCATACCTTGACGCCCGTCTGCCAGGGCATCCGTCAATCCATGGTCGAACCGTGTTCGAGCGCTACTACCAAGAACTGCTGAATTTCTGCACTCGGGCCTTGCGCGACCGCGAGGCTGCGGCCGATCTGGTGCAGGAAAGCTATGCCCGGGTGCTGGCCCTCCAGCAGTCCGGCCAGCCGGTGCCCGAGCCGCGTGCCTTGCTCTACCGCACGGCGCGCAATCTGCAGATCGACCAGCACCGGCGCGGCGCGGTGCGCGCCGAGCTGAGCAGCACAGGGCAGGCCGTGGACGAGGCCGACGAGCCGATGAGGGAGTTCGCCGCACCGACGGCTTGCGAGCCCGAGACCGTGCTGGCCTCGGGCCAGGCGGTCGAGGCCTTGCTGGCCACCATCGAAAACCTGCCGCTGCGCTGCCGCGAGGCCTTTGTGCTGCACAAGTTCGACGGCCTGCCTCATGCCGAGGTGGCGCAGCGCATGGGCATCTCGCGCAAGATGGTGGAGCAGCATATTGCGCTGGCCCTGCAGGCCTGCCGGCGCTGCCGCGAGGGTCAGGACTTGCGGGCCAAGGCGCCGCCGAAGAAAAGTCGATGAGAACGTGATGAGCACCGAGCTGCCAGCTTCCTTGCCAGCCGATCCGCCGCTGGCCGAGATCGAGCGCCTTGCCCTGCACTGGTTCGTGCGCTGCGCCGGCGGCACGCCGCTGGACGCCGCCGAGCGGGCCGCCTTGCAGGCCTGGCTGGCGGCCGATGCCGCCCATGCGGCGGCGCTGGCGCGCTGGCAAGGCGACTGGCGCTCGCTCGATGCCTTGCCGAGCGCCGGGGTGCAGCGCCTGCGCCGACAACTGGCCAGCGAGCGCGGCGTGTGCAGGCGCGAGCACTGGCACGAGCGCCGGTGGGCGGGCGCCTTGCTGGCCGGCCTGCTGATGGCCGGCAGCTGGCTGGGCTGGGCCTGGTGGCAGGCGCCGGTGTTTGCTCAGCAGTTCGCCACCGCGCGCGGCCAGCAGCTCGAGGTCAGCCTGCCCGACGGCAGCCAGCTGCGCCTGGACAGTGGCTCACGGGCCGAGCTGGCCCTGTACCGCTCGCGCCGCGAGGTCCGCCTGCCCGAGGGGCAGGCGGTTCTCCAGGTCAAGGGCGATGCGGCGCGGCCGTTCGAGGTGCTGGCCGGGCCGCTGCGCATCACCGTGGTCGGTACCCGCTTCGCGGTGCGCCACACACCGGGCCTGCCGGGCCATGGCGGCGCGAGCGTCGCGGTCGAGGAGGGGCGCGTGCAACTGAGCGCGCGGCAGGGGCCGACGCTGGAGCTGAGGGCCGGTCAGCAGGTAGCCAGCGATGCCACCGGCCGGCTCGGGCCGGTCAGCGTTGTCACGGCGGCCGGCATCGCGCCCTGGCGCGAGCACCGGCTGAGCGTTGTCGACATGCCGCTGTCCGCCGTGCTGGCCGAGTTCGAGCGCTACGGTCCGGTGCCCTGGGCGCTGCGCGACCCGGCCGTTGCGGCGCTGCGCGTCAGCGGCAGCTTCGATCTGCGGCGCTTGGACACCTTCGGCCGCATCCTGCCCCAGGTGCTGGCGGTGAGCCTACGCGAGCAGGGTGGCGTCATCGAGATCGTCGCGCGCTGAAAAAGAAAGTTTTGAGTCGACCTGGGGTGCCGGGCGTTTGCTGCGTCTACATGAGAAGAATTCTTATTCAATCTCATGACAACGACACTCTTTCGACGACTCCCACTCCCTTCCGCCTCGCTGGCCCTGCTGCTGGCCATCGCCGGGGTGCATGCTCAGCCGGCCGCCGAGGCGCCCGGCACGGCGCAGATCCGCATGGCGGCCCAGCCGCTGGCGAGCGCGCTCAACGAGCTGGCCCGTCAGACCGGATTGGAGTTGATGGTGCAGGCCGAGCTGGTGGCGGGCAAATCGGCGCCGGCCCTGTCCGGGCGGCTGACACCGCAGCAGGCGCTGGATCGCTTGTTGGCCGGCAGCGGGCTGAGCGCCATCATCGATGGCCGGGCGGTCATCGTCAGGGCGGCGGGTTCGCCGGCCTTGCCGCTCGTGCGTGCGCGGGCCGAGCGGGCGGCCGCTGCGGGCGGCGAGGGCGGCCCTCTCATCAAACGCAGTGCTGCGGGCAGCAAGACCGACACGCTGTTGCTGGAGATGCCGCAATCGATCTCGGTCGTCGCCAGACAGCAGCTTGAGGACCAGAGGCCTCGTGCCGTCCCCGAGGCTCTGAACTACACACCCGGCACCTTCACCGGCCTGGTCGGCGCGTCGAACCGCTACGACTATGTGGCGCTGCGCGGCTTCAAGGACAGCAGCGTCGACAGCACGCTGCTGGATGGGCTGCGCCTGCTCAGCGATCAGGGCAGCTACACCTCGATGCAGGTCGATCCCTTCTTCCTCGAACGCATCGACGTTGTGCGGGGTCCGGCCTCGGTGCTGTATGGCCGGGCCTCGCCGGGCGGGGTTGTCGCGCTGACCAGCATGACGCCGCAGTTCCAGCCCCAGCGCGAGCTAGAGCTCACGCTGGGCAACCGCGGCCGCGTCGAGGTCGGCTTCAATCTGACCGGGCCGGTCGACGCGCAGGGCGTGGCCGCCTACCGTCTGATGGGGCTGGCGCGCGGCCTGGATTCGCAGTTCCAGCATGTCAAGGAGCAGCGCCAGGCCATTGCACCCTCGCTGGCCCTCAATCTCTCGAAGGACACGGTGCTGCTGCTGCAGGCCTACTTCCAGCATGACCCCGAGGGCAGCTATCACAGCGGCGTGCCGGTCGATGCCAGCCTGACGACGGCGCACAACGGCCGGCGCATCTCGCGCCATTTCTTCGACGGCGATCCCAGCGTCGAGCAGTACCGCCGCACCCAGCGCTTCCTCGGTTACCAGCTGGAGCATCACTTCAACCCGCAATGGAAGTTCCGCCAGCATCTGCGCCATGTGACGGCCGACACGACCTTGCGCCAGGTCTATGGCTATGGCTGGGCCGGCCCCGACACGCTGACCCGCTACTACTCCGGCGCCGACGAGTCGACCCGCGGCCACACGGTCGACAACCAGCTCGAAGGGCAGCTCGAGACCGGCCGGGTCAAGCACACCGTGGTGGCCGGGCTGGACTACCAGAAGCGCCGCGTCGACGGCCGCTGGTCCTGGGGCAATGCCACCCCGATCAATGTCTTCACGCCCAGCTACGGCAATCCGGGCCTCAGCGATCTGGGCGGCGCGGACATCGATCGACGCCTGGAGCAGACCGGCGTCTATCTGCAGGACCAGATGGCGCTGGGCGCCTGGCGCCTGACCCTGGGCGGGCGCCACGACCGCGCCAGCGCCGCTAACCTGATGGGCACCGGCAGTCCGGCGCAATGGCGGGGCTCCAAATTCACCAAGCGGGCGGGCGCCGTCTATCTGTTCGACAACGGCCTCGCGCCGTACATGAGCTACGCCGACGGCTTCAATCCCGGTGTGCGCAATGACGAGGCTGGCCAGATCCTGCCGCCGGCCGAGTCGCGGCAGACCGAGCTGGGCCTGCGCTACCAGCCGGCGAATTCCGCCACGCTGCTGTCCGCAGCGGTCTACGAGCTGAGCCAGGACAAGGTGGCGACGCGGCCGGTCGGCAAGTACTACGACGTGCCGGCCGGCAAGGTGCGCTCGCGCGGCCTGGAGCTGGAGGCGCGCACCGCGCTGAGCGCACAGCTGTCGGTGCTGGCCAGCTACACCTTCACCGACATGAGCTATGTGAAGTCGGCCTCGGGCCACACCGGCAACACGCCTTACCAGGCACCGCGCCATATGGCCTCGGCCTGGGCCGACTGGCGCTTCGCGCCCGGCTATGCGCTGGGGGCGGGCCTGCGCCATGTCGGCAGCAGCTGGGGTGACGACGACAACAGCTTCAAGGCCCGGCCCTACACCCTGGTCGATCTGATGCTGCGCGTCGACCTGCAGCAGCTCAGCCCGTCGCTGAAGGGCAGCAGCCTGCGCCTGGCCGCCAACAACCTGTTCGACAAAAGCTATGTGGCCTCCTGCTACGGCCAGGCCTATTGCTACTGGGGCGATGCGCGCAGCCTGGTCGCGACGCTGGCCTATCGCTGGTAAGGCACCGGCAGCAGTTTCTGGTAAGCGGGAGTGGGAGTGCCATGAAGAACACCAATGTCCATGCCTTCGTCGCGATCGGGCTCGGGCCCTTCAACCTGAGCCTGGCCTGTCTGGCGGAGCCCATCGCCGAGCTCGACGGCCTGTTCCTGGAGCGCAATACCGAGTTCAGCTGGCACCCCGGCATGTTGATCGACAGCTGCACCTTGCAGAACCCCTTCCTGGCCGACCTGGTCAGCCTGGCGGACCCGAAGAGCCCGTTCAGCTTTCTGAACTATTGCAAGGAGGAGGGCAAGCTCTATGCCTACTACTTCCGCGAGAACTTTTACCTGACGCGGGCCGAGTACAACGACTACTGCCGCTGGGCCGCGGCACGGCTGAGCAAGGTGCGCTTCGGTCATGAGGTTCAGGAGCTGGTCTACGACAGCCAGGCCGGCTGCTATGTGATCACCGGCGTGCGGGGCGAGCGGCGCGAACCTTTTGTGCTGCGGGCTCGCAAGCTGGTGCTGGGTGTCGGCTCCAAGCCCTTGCTGCCGGCATTCTGCGAACCGCGCGAGCACCGCTGGCTGCACAGCGCCGACTACATCGCCCAAAAGGCCTGGCTGCAGCGCAAGCGCTCGATCACCATCGTCGGCAGCGGCCAGAGTGCGGCCGAGGTCTATCACGATTTGCTGAAGGAGGCCGATGCGCACGAGTACCGGCTGACCTGGATTACGCGCTCGCCGCGCTTCTTCCAGATGGAGACCACCAAGCTGACCCTGGAGATGTTCTCGCCCGACTACATCGACTACTTCTACCAGCTCGATGAGCGCAAGAAGGAGCGCATCGTGCGCACCCAGGACAGCCTCTACAAGGGCGTCAACGCCAGCCTGATCAACCAGATCTACGACCTGCTCGACGACCGGCGCAAACGCGGCCTGCCGCTGCGCAGCCGTCTGATCGCCAACTGCGAGCTGCAGGGCTGCCGCTACGAAACCGATAGCGACGGCGACAGCTACGCGCTGGAGTTCCGCCAGCTCGACTGCGAGACGCGCTATGCGCATCGCTGCGAAGGCCTGGTGTTCGCGACCGGCTACCGCGAGAACATCCCGCCCTTCGTCGACGGCATTCGCGCACGCCTGCGCTGGGACGAGCAGGGCCGCTACCGCCTGGCGCGCAACTACGCCGCCGATCTGAACGACAACGAGATCTTTGTGCAGAACGCCGGCCAGCACACCCATGGCATGACCAATCAGGACCTGGGCATGAGCTGCTACCGCAATTCCTACATCCTGCGCGAGCTGACCGGTGTCGAGCATTACAAGATCGAGCGACGCGTCGCGATCCAGGATTTCGCGGTGCCGGTCGGCGCCGATTTCGTGCGGCTGTAAGCCAGGACCCCGCTATGAGCCTGCGGCTGCACATCCTGACGATGACGCTGTTGGCCGTCATCAGCGATGCCATCCTGATTCCGTTCTACCCGCAGTTCTTCAGCGCCCGCTACGGGCTGGACGACCCGGTCCATGCCGGTGCCTATGTGGCAGCGATCTCGGTCGCGGTGATGGCGACCTTGCCGCTGTGGGCGCGCGTCGCGCGCCGCATCGAGCCGCTGCGCCTGCTGGTCTACACGCAGTGCGCGGCCGGCTGCTTCAGCCTGCTGTGCGACCGGGCGCCCGATGTGCCCAGTTTCTGGCTGCTGTCGATGCTGATGTTCATGTGCAAGAGCAGCTATCTGCTGATGTACCCCTATCTGATGCGGCTGACGCCCAAGGACCAGCATGCGGCGACGATAGGCATGCTGTCGGTGATCGTGCATTTCGGTGCCATCTTCGGTGCCGTGGTCGGCGGCTTCGTGCTGCAAAGCTGGGGGCCGCGTGCCGGCATCTATGCGATGGCGGCCGGCGACTTCTTTCAGATGGCGGTCTGCATCCACCTGATACGCAGTGGCAAGATCGTGCCGGTCAACGGCAGCGTCGACGCAGCGGCGCCGCCCACGGCGCAAGCGCGCTGGGACTGGCGCGCCCGCCTGCCCGTCCTGCGGCTGGCCCTGGTGATGCTGATGTTCGACTTCAGCGCCTACCTGATACGCCCGTTTTTCGCGCTGTACTGGCAACGCGCCAGCGGCAATCCCAGCGAGCTGCTGTCGGGCGCGGCCTTCGCAATTCCCGGTGCTGTCGCACTGCTGGCGCTGTGGCTGCAGGCTCGCATCCGCGCGCGCGGCGGCAGGCAGCCCGATCACACGCTGGGCAATCTGCTGCTGGGCGCTGCCGGCCTGCTGCTGCAGGCCGCACCGGAGCCGTTGTTGATCGTGCTGGGACGGGTGCTGTACGGCTGGTCGCTGTTCCAGATCATCGTCAAGCTGGAGGTGAACCTGTTCCGCCTGTCGACGCCGCAGCGCTATGCGCAGGACTACAGCATCACCAATTTCTTCCAGAACCTGGGCGTGCTGCTGTCCTCGTTCGCGGCCGGCGCCATCGTCGAGCGACACGGCCTGGCCCTGCCGTTCATGCTGGCGGCCGGCGGTTTCGTGCTGACCGCGCTGCTGGACCGCTGCATCCTGCGCGTGCCCAGTGCCAGCCCCGGCGCGGAGGTGCCCGTCCATGCCGGCTGATGCCCAGCACCGCCGCGCCGACGCGGTCCGGCGGCCCTATCGCGATGCCGACGGCTTCGTCTTCGAGTTGCTGCGTCTGCCCGAGGACATCGCGCTGCTGCACCGCTGGTTCACCGAGCCGCGGGCCGCGTTCTGGCTGATGCAGGACAAGAGCGCGGACGAGGTGGAGCGGATCTACCGGGCGCTGATGGACTCGGGCCATGCCAGCGCCTACCTGGTCCGGCATCACGGGCTGCCGGCCTTTTTGGCCGAATGCTACGACCCGGCGCACGACCGCATCCGCGAGTTCTATCCGGTGCAGCCGGGCGACCTGGGCATGCACATCTTCGTCGGCCCGCCCGCGCAGCGGCGCATTGCCGGCTTCTCGCGCGCCGCCTTCCATGCGCTGATGCGCTTCATGTTCGTGCATCTGGGCGCGCGGCGCATCGTCGTCGAACCCGATGCCGGCAACCACAAGATCCATGCGCTGAACCGCTCGGCCGGCTTCGTCTACGAGCGCGATGTCGTCTTCACCGAAAAGATCGCCAGCCTCGCCTTCTGCACCAGGCGAGATTTTGAACAGGCCACGGCCACCATCCAGGAGCAAGTCCACCCATGAATCTCGACATCGCTACTCTCAGCGAGCGACCGGCTGCGGTTGCCGCCCATCTGACGCCGGAGGTCTGGGCCCAGGCCAATCGATTGCTGCTGCGCAAGGCGCTGGCCGAGTATGCCCACGAGCTGATCATCGAACCCGAGCCGCTGGAGCCGCTGCAGGCGCAATCGCGCCTGTTCGCGACCTACCGCGTACGGTCCGACGACGGTAGCGTCAGTTACCAGTTCCAGGCCCGGCGCCTGGCGCTGCGCCATTGGTATATCGATCCGGTTTCGATCCATCGGCTGGTCGACGGCGTCGAGCAGCCGCTCGATGCGCTGCAGTTCATCATCGAGTGCCGCCAGCGCCTGGGCATCCGCGAGGAGCTGCTGCCGATCTATCTGGACGAGATCAGCAGCACCTTGTTCGGCAGCGCCTACAAGCGCAGCAAGGCTGATGCCCTCGACAGCGCTGTGCTGGCCGAGACCGAGGATTTCCAGCTGATCGAGGCGGCGATGATCGAAGGCCATCCCGGCTTCGTCGCCAACAACGGCCGGCTGGGTTTCAATGCGATCGACTACCGCGCCTATGCGCCCGAGGCCGGCGCGGCGATCCGCGTGATCTGGCTGGCGGTGCACAAAAGTCATGCGGCCTTCGCCAGCATTGCCTCGCTCAGCTACGAGCAGCTGCTGGCCGAGGAGCTGGGTGAGGCGACGGTCGAGGGCTTCCGTCGCCAGCTGCGCGAGCTGGGCCTGGCACCGCAGGACTACTGGTTCATGCCGGCCCACCCCTGGCAATGGTTCAACAAGCTGTCGATCGCCTTTGCCGGCTATGTGGCGCAGCGCAAGATCGTCTGCCTGGACTACAGCGCCGACCGCTACACGGCCCAGCAGTCGATCCGCACCTTCTTCAATGCCTCGGACCGCAGCAAGCGCTATGTGAAGACCTCGCTGTCCATTCTGAACATGGGCTTTATGCGCGGGTTGTCGCCGTACTACATGTCGGGCACACCGACCATCAACGAATACCTGAAGCAGTTGGTCGACGACGACCCGGTGCTGCGCGCCAACGGCTTCACCCTGCTGCGCGAGGTCGCGTCGATCGGTTTTCGCAACTTCTACTACGAGGCCGCGATCCCGGCGGACACGCCCTACAAGAAGATGTTCTCGGCGCTCTGGCGAGAGAGCCCGCTGCCCTTGCTGCAGCCGGGCGAGCGTTTGATGACGATGGCCGCGCTGCTGCATGTCGACAAGGAGGGGCAGGCCTTGCTGCCGCTGCTGATCGAGCGCTCGGGCCTGGATACGGCGACCTGGCTGCGCCGCTATCTGCGCGCCTATCTGACGCCGCTGCTGCATTGCTTCTACAGGTATGAGCTGAGCTTCATGCCGCACGGCGAGAACCTGATACTGGTGCTGGACGGCCATGTGCCGGTGCGCGCCATCATGAAGGACATCGCCGAGGAGTGCGCCATTCTCGACATCTCGGTCAAGGCCAGCCTGCCCGAGCGCGTCGAACGCCTGGCGGTCGAGGTGCCGGATGACTTCAAGCTGCTCGGCATCTTCATCGATGTGTTCGACGGCGTGCTGCGCCATGTCAACCAGTTGCTGATCGAGTACGGCTGCTGCGAGGAGGACGACTTCTGGCGCGCGGTGGCCGATTGCGTGTCCGACTACCAGGACTCGCAGCCCCAGCTGGCCGCCCAGTTCGCGCGCTACGACATGTTCATGCCGGAGTTCCTGCATTCCTGCCTGAATCGCCTGCAGCTGGGTAACAACGTGCAGATGGTGAATCTGGCCGATCCGGCCTCCAGCCTCAAGATGGCCGGCCATCTGCGCAATCCGATCGCTCCGTTCCGTCGTGCAGCGGCGGCCGCGGCACCGGTCGTGGCGGAAAGTCTGGTGTGAGCAATCCCGAGCTCGGCCGCTTGCTGGAGCTGGCGGAGCAGCTGGTGCCGGGCTTGCGTGCTGCCCAGGGTGAGCTCGCGCCCGCCGGGGCGCTGCGCCTGGAGGACGCTGAGTCCTTCGAAGCCCTGTGCCGCCACTGGGCGCTGGCCTATCCCGAGGCCGGCCCGCACTACCTGGCGCTGCGCTGCTGGGGGCTGGCGATCTGGCAGCCTGTCTATCTGAGCGTGGTCGCCGCGCACCTGGGCGGCGCCGTGCCATGCCTGGCCGGCCTGGCCCAGCCGGTAGCACAGGGCTTTCCGAACGCGTTGCTGCTGCCGCCGCATGCGCCGCGAGCCGCGCCCACGCTGGCTCAGCGCATCGGCCTGGCGGCCGAGGAGCTGCGCGCGCTCTGCCAGGCCATCCGTGCCGCGCTGGCGGCCTCGGTGAGCCTGCATGCGCGCGCCGCTGAGCGTCTGCAGGCGGAATGCGTGCTGGGCGCCTTGCTGTGCCTTCAACGCGCTCGGCCGGCGCTGGCCGATCTCGAAGCGCTGGGCGCGCAGTGGCTGGCCCAGCTGGGCATTGCCGGCGGCTGCGGCTTCTTCGCCTACCGCGCGCGCGACGGCACCGCCGCGCTGGCGCTGGATCGCAAGGTCTGCTGCCACTACTTCCGCCGCCGCGACGGCGAGTACTGCAGCACCTGCCCCAAGCTCTCGCTCGACGCGCGCATCGGCCGCCTGCAGGCCGAACCCGCCTAGACCGGGCGCATTTCTGTCGCGCAACACCAGCGCCGGCACGCGCCGGCGCGCGGCCCATGCCTGGAGAATCCGATGAACAATGTTGTCGCCCGTCTGGCGAACTTGCAGCGGGTCAGCGGCCCTCAACTCCCTGTCAACGCCTACTTCGATGCCGCGCTGTTCGCGCGCGAGCAGGAGCTGATCTTCGGCCAGTCGGCCCGCTATATCGGGCACGAGAAGGCGGTGCCAGAAATCGGCGACTGGCGTCGCCTGGCACAGGAGAGTGGTGGCCGTGTGCTGCTGCGCCATGGTCAGGGCGTCGAGCTGCTGTCCAATGTCTGCCGGCATCGCCAGGCCCTGATGCTGGGCGGCAGCGCCGCAGACGTGGCGGGCCCGGCGCATGGCAGCGGGAATCTGGGCGCCTCGGGCGGCCACATCGTCTGCCCGCTGCATCGCTGGACCTATGACGAACGCGGCGCGCTGCTGGGTGCGCCGCAGTTCGACCCCAAGCCCTGCAAGAACCTGCAGCGTTTCCCGCTGCGCCATTGCCATGGCCTGCTGTTCGAGGGTCTGCGCGAGCCGGCCCAGGACATGGCGGCGCTGTTCGCGCGGCCCGAGTTCGACTTCTCCGACTACGTGCTGGCCCATGTCGAGGTCCATGCCTGCCGCTACAACTGGAAGACCTTCATCGAGGTCTATCTGGAGGACTACCATGTCGCGCCCTTCCACCCGGGCCTGGGCGGCTTCGTCAGCTGCACCGATCTGCAGTGGGAGTTCGCCGACTGGTACAGCATGCAGCGGGTCGGTGTGCACCAGGCGCTGGGCGTGCCAGGGTCGGAGATCTACCGCGACTGGCACGAGCGCCTGCTCGGCTATCGAGGCGGCAGTGCGCCGGATTTCGGCGCGATCTGGGTGACCTATTTCCCGACCCATATGATCGAGCTCTACCCCCATGTGCTGGTGCTGTCGACGCTGTATCCCCAAGGTCCGCAGGACACGCTCAATGTGGTGGAGTTCTACTATCCCGAGGAGATCGCCGCCTTCGAGCCCGAGTTTGTCCAGGCGCATCGCGCCGCCTATATGGAGACGGCCCGCGAGGACGACGAGATCGGCGAGCGCATGGACGCCGGGCGGCGGGCGCTGCTGGCGCGCGGGGTCTCGGAAACCGGCCCCTATCAGTCGCCGCTGGAGGACGGCATGCGGCACTTCCACCAGTGGTACCGGCGCCTGATGGGCAGCCGCCTGGCGGCCTGACGAGGCTCGGTCAGGCCTTCTCGCCCGGCAACTCGCGTGGTGCGCCGAACATGAAGCAGTCGACGAAGGTGAAGTACAGCGAGGCGTAGAACACGCTGGACAGGAACAGACCCAGCGGCAGGGCCAGCATTGGCAGCAGCTGGCCCAGGCCCAGCAGGCTGACCACCAGGCTGACCAGCAGGGCCAGGCCGACGACCAGGCCGGCCCAGACCAGCGCGTTCAGCGCGAAGGCGGCCTTGTTGCGCCAGATGCCCAAGGTGCTGGAGAACAGCGCCTGCAGCGCGCCCTGGCCGCCCCAGTGCACCAGGGCCGGCGCATGCCAGAAAGGCACCGAGAGCAGCGCGGCCAGGCCCAGCCGCGTCATCATGCCCCACATCAGGCTCGGCTCGGCCAGCGCGGCCTCGACGGCCTTCTCATAGGCCGGATCGTTGGCCTCGGGCTTGGCCAGCAACTGCTGCAAGGCCTCAAAGGCGCCACCGTCCACCCAATTGCTGAGCAGCATGATCAGCACGGTGGCCAGCGCATAGGCGCCGCACAGCGCCAGCTGGGTGTTGCGGCGCTGCGGTGTCAGTTTCAGCGGCGCGATGAAGACCGCGGCGGTGGGGGTCTGGTTCTGCAGCACCAGATGGGTGGCCAGCATGAAGCCCAGGCTCAGCAGCGGCAGCGCCATCAGCAGCAGCATCGAACCCAGCACCGGCAGCAGCAGCAAGGCAAAGCCCGCGAACAGAAACATCGCAAACAAGCCGCTGATGGCCAGCGGCTTGCGCTGGAACACCTTGAAGCCGTGGCGCACCCACAGCAGGCCGTTGCGGGCCGGTACGGTTTGCAAATGCAAAAGCATGGACATCTTTTCTAGGCCTTGATCGCGTGCCAGGGCGCGGCGATGCGCTCGCGCAGCACGCGCTCGAAATGACCGGGGTCATGGGGTTTGAGCAGGGCGGCGTCGCGCGGCAGATGGAAGTCCCACAGCCGCGAGATCCAGAAACGCAGGGCCGCCGCGCGCAGCAGCGCCGGCAGCAGGCGGTGCTCGGTACCGCTGAGCGGCCGCACCGATTCGTAGGCGTCGACAAAGGCCTGGGCGCGCAGCTCATCGAGACGGCCGCTGGCCAGATCGATGCACCAGTCGTTGATGCAAACCGCCAGGTCGAACAGCCAGGCATCGACGCCGGCGAAATAGAAGTCGAAGAAGCCGGTCAGCAGCTCGCGGCCGGGCAGGCCCTCGAACATCACGTTGTCGCGGAACAGGTCGGCATGGATGGGGCCGCGCGGCAACTCGCCATAGCTTTGTGAGGCGGCGAGCTGCTGCTGGTAGCTCAACTCGGCCTGTATCAGCTCGGCCTGATCCGGCATCAGATGCGGCAGCACCACCGGCACGGTCTCGGCCCACCAGGGCAGGCCGCGCAGATTCGGCTGGTGCAGCGGGAAGTCCTGGCCGGCCAGATGCATGCGGGCCAGCGCCGCGCCGACCTGCTCGCAATGGAAGACGTCGGGTGCCAGCTGGTGGCCGCCGCGCAGGCGGTTCACCACGGCCACCGGCTTGCCGCCGATCTCGTGCAGGATGGCGCCGCCGCCATCGGCCTGCGGATCGGGCACGGCCAGGCCATGGGTGGCCAGGTGCTTCATCAGCTGCAGATAGAAGGGCAGCTGCTCGAAGGACAGGCGCTCGAACACCGTCAGCACGAACTCGCCGCGGTCGGTGCTGAGGAAGTAGTTGGTGTTCTCGATGCCGGCGGTGATGCCGCGCAGGGCCTGGACCTGGCCCAGGCTCAGACGATCAACGAGGGCCTGGGCCTGCTCGTGCGTGACTTCGGTAAAAACTGCCATGTCGGAAGAGGTGGCCGGCCGCGCCGCTGGCGCGGGCGCGGTGGTCAGAAATCCAGCAGGCGCCAGACGCGCTGGCCGGCGGCGCCACGGGAGGTGTTGGCGCCGGCGGAGAGGTCGCGGCTGCCGTCGCCGGTGACGATCTCATAGGCCGGCAGCCTGCTGTTCTTGTTCTGGACCGTGACCTTTTGGGCCTGGCCGCGCACGCGCAGTTCCTCGACACGGGTATGGTCGTCCTCCACGACGATCTGCTGGACGCGCGCATCGGGCGCGTCCGCAGCATGAGCGAGCGGGGCGCCGGCGGCCAGCAGCAGGGCGAGGAGGGCGGGGATTCGGTGCATGCTGCCATTCTAAGGCGGCCCGCTCTTGTGGCTTGAACGACAATCGCTGCCCATGAGCAAACCCATTCTGCTGCTGGTCGACGGCTCCAGCTATTTGTACCGCGCCTACCATGCGATGCCCGATCTGCGCGGGCCCGACGGCGTGCCCACCGGTGCCGTCCACGGCATGGTGGCGATGATGAAGAAGCTGCGCGAGCAGATCGGCGCCGAACATGCGGTCTGCGTGTTCGACGCCAAGGGCCCGACCTTCCGCGATGAGTGGTATCCCGAGTACAAGGCCCAGCGCTCACCGATGCCCGACGCCTTGCGCGAGCAGATCGCGCCCATCCACGAGGTGGTCAGGCTGCTGGGCTGGCCCATCCTGGAAGTGCCGGGCATCGAGGCGGACGACGCGATCGGCACGCTGGCGCGTGTCGCGGCCGAGTCGGGCCACAGCGTCATCGTCTCGACCGGCGATAAGGACCTGGCCCAGCTGGTCACGCAAGACGTGACCCTGATCAACACGATGAGCAATGAAACCCTGGACGTGGCCGGCGTGCAGGCCAAGTTCGGCGTTCCTCCGGATCGCATCATCGACTACCTGACCCTGATGGGCGATGCGGTGGACAATGTGCCCGGCGTCGACAAGGTCGGCCCGAAGACGGCGGCCAAGTGGATCGCCGAGTACGGCTCGCTGGACGGTGTGATCGCCAATGCCGACAAGATCAAGGGCGTGGCCGGCGAGAACCTGCGCAAGGCGCTGGACTGGCTGCCGATGGGCCGCAAGCTGGTGACGGTCAAGCTGGACTGTGATCTGGCCGGCCATGTGCCGCAGTGGCCGGCGCTGGATGCGCTGGCGCTGAAGGAGGTCGACAAGGCCGGCCTGCAGGATTTCTACACCCGCAACGGTTTCAAGACCTGGCTGAAGGAGCTGACGGGCGAGACGGCGGCGCCGGCTGCCAAGGCCAAGCCGGCCACGGCCAGCGGCGACCTGTTCGCCGACGCGCCCGCGCCGAGTTCGGCCGCCGCGTCCGACCGCCACTACGAAACCATACTCAGCTGGGAGCAACTGGACGCCTGGCTGGCGCGGCTGCAGGCCGCGCCGCTGGCTGCGCTGGACACCGAGACCGATTCGCTGGAGCCGCTGCTGGCCCGCATCATCGGCATCTCTTTCAGCGTCAAGCCCGGCGAGGCCGCCTATATCCCGCTGCGCCATGCCGGCCCTGACGCGCCCGAGCAGCTGCCGCTGGACGAGGTGCTGGCCAGGCTCAAGCCCTGGCTGGAGGACGAGGCCGCCGCCAAGCTCGGTCAGAACCTGAAGTACGACACCCATGTGTTCGCCAACCACGGCATCGCCTTGCGCGGCGTGCAGCACGACACCATGCTGCAGAGCTATGTGCTGGAGGCCCACAAGACCCATGGCCTGGGCGCCCTGGGCGAGCGCTATCTGGGCCGCAGCGGCCTGAGCTACGAGGATCTGTGCGGCAAGGGCGCGCACCAGATCCCGTTCGCGCAGGTCGACGTGGCCAAGGCCGCCGAGTACTCCAGCGAGGACTCGGAGATGTGCTTGCAGGTGCACGAGCGGCTGTGGCCCGAGCTGCAGGCCGACGCCGGCCTGCGTTTCGTCTACGAGCGCATCGAGATGCCGAGCAGCGCCTTGCTGGGTCGCATCGAGCGCACCGGCGTGCTGATCGACGCGGCTCGCTTGCAGGCGCAAAGCCATGAGCTGGCGCAGCGCCTGGTCGCGATCGAGCAGGGGGCTTACAACATCGCCGGCCAGCCTTTCAATATGGGCTCGCCCAAGCAGATCGGCGAGATCCTGTTCAACAAGCTGGGCCTGCCGGTCGTCAAGAAGACCGCCACCGGCGCAGCCTCGACCGACGAGGAGGTGCTGGAGAAGCTGTCGGCCGACTACCCGCTGCCGGCCAAGATCCTCGAGTACCGCGGCCTGGCCAAGCTGAAGAGCACCTATACGGACAAGCTGCCGCTGCAGATCAATGCGAGCACCGGCCGGGTCCACACCAATTACGCGCAGGCGGTGGCGGTGACCGGCCGGCTGTCCAGCAACGATCCGAATCTGCAGAACATCCCGATCCGCACCGCCGAGGGCCGGCGCGTGCGCGAGGCCTTTGTCGCGCCGCCGGGCCATGTGCTGGTCAGCGCCGACTACTCGCAGATCGAGCTGCGCATCATGGCCCATATCAGCGAGGACCCCGGCCTCTTGCGCGCCTTCGGTGAAGGCATCGACGTGCACAAGGCCACGGCCAGCGAGGTGTTCGGCGTGCCGGTGGCCGAGGTCACGAGCGAGCAGCGCCGCTATGCCAAGACCATCAACTTCGGCCTGATCTACGGCATGGGCGCCTTTGGCCTGGCGAGCAGCCTGGGCATCGAGACGAAAGCGGCCAAGGACTATATCGACCGCTATTTCACCCGCTTCGCCGGCGTGAAGCAGTACATGGACGCTACGCGCGATTCGGCCCGCGAGCTGGGCTATGTGCAGACCCTGTTCGGCCGCCGCATCTATCTGCCCGAGATCAAGGGTGGCAATGGGCCGCGCAAGGCCGGCGCCGAGCGCCAGGCCATCAACGCGCCGATGCAGGGCACGGCCGCCGATCTGATCAAGCTGGCGATGATCGCGGTGCAGAAGGTGCTGGACGACGAGGGCAAGGCCAGCCGCATCATCATGCAGGTGCACGACGAACTGGTGTTCGAGGTGCCTTCAGCAGAGCTGGACTGGGTCAAGACCGAGGTGCCGAGGCTGATGGCCGGCGTGGCCGCGCTGAAGGTGCCGTTGCTGGCCGAGGTGGGCGTCGGGTCGAACTGGGACGAGGCGCACTGAAGCGTGGCGCGCAGACCCCGGCATGCTTTGATCGATTCAACGCGCGCTCAGGTTGAGTGTGATCACGCCCGCCATGATGAACAGCAGTCCGGCGAACCGCAGCGCTGATGTTGCTTCGCCAAACCAGATCATGCCCAGCAAGGCCGTGAGTGCCGTTCCCGCGCCCGCCCACACGGCATAGGCCACGCCAAGTTCCATATGCTTGACGGCAACGGACATCAGCCAGATGGCTGCCGCATAGCAGCCCGCTACCGCCATCGACGGCAGGAGTTTGGTGAGGCCGTCTGCGTAACGCAGGGCCAGCGTGCCCAGCACTTCGGCCAGGACACTGGCGCTCAGAGCCAGCCAGGCAAGAGTTTGGGAATTCAT
The DNA here is from genome assembly GCA_005503085.1 of Burkholderiales bacterium C2. GTDB lineage: Bacteria > Pseudomonadota > Gammaproteobacteria > Burkholderiales > Burkholderiaceae_C > Roseateles_E. The sequence continues at coordinate 48,059 of SCOI01000004.1, forward strand.
ACTGAAGTACCTCTCCCGGCTGCGCGCCTGTACCGGGCGCGGCCGTGAGATCGTGAGGAGCGGTACCTCTAGCGGGAAGAAGAAAGGCAGTCGCCTGCTTCGTGCTTGTATGGCGGCGGATTCAAAGGCCGGCGCCCAGCCGCTCCTGGCGCCGGTGCAGAAAGGCCTGCGCCATGCCCGACTCGGGCTGCAGGCGCTGGCCGATATAGAGCTCCTGGCGGCGCTCGGCGATCTGGGTGCGCAGCCGGCTGGCCATCACGGCCAAGGGGTCCAGGCCCTTGGCCTCGGCCTGGACGATGGCCTTGCAGAGCTGGTGCATGGGGTGCGCGGCCAGTGCCACCAGATGGGCTTGCACGACGCGCAGCCGGCCCTGCACCGCGAGCTCGCTGCGGCGCAGCCATTCGAGCACCGCATCGGCATTGCCGCCGGTGACCTTGACCGGATGCTCGCCAGCGGCCAGCAGCAGGGTTTCGAGCCGGCGGCGGTCATTGGCCGCATAGGCCTCGTTGACCGTCATCATCGCCTGCTCGCGGTGGCGGCGCTCGGCATCGCTGGGCGCCAGATCGGGGTGCAGGCGCATGGCGGCGCGCCGGTACAGCTGCTTAAGCGAGGGCGGGGCCAGCTCGACCAGGCCGCCCTCGGGCTCGGCCGGCGGCGGCGCGCCCATCGGCAGCTGCGGGATCTGCGGCAGCGCGGTGGCCTGCGGCGCGCGCGGTTCGCGGGCGTCGACGCCGTTGCGACGCAGTGCCTCGTAAAGGTATTGGGTGGCACAGAAGAGCTGCGATTCCAGCGCGTCCAGCTCCAGATAGAGCGGCCCCAGGGCCTCGATATAGCGACCGACGAAGGCCTGCACCTGATCGCGCAGCGCGCCGAACTCCTGCTCCTGCGTCAGCAGGTAGCGCTGCAGATCGCCCAGCTGGGCGCGGCGGCGCGAAAGCTCGTGTGGCGTGATGGCCCGGCTGCTCATCATGGCGATAGAAATCCCTGTGTCCCTGTGCGGCTGATTGTGGGGCCTGGCGGGCCGGCTTCAAAGTAGAAACAGCCCGCATGCGGGCTGTTTTTTTGGGGCTTGGTGCTCAGGGCTGGGAGGCCGGTGCGCTGGGTGGCAGCGCCGCCGGCTCGGAGGCCGCGAGCGCCGGGGCTGACGCTTCGGCTGCCGGGGCCATAACCGGCACTGCCGGCTTGGTGCTGGCGGCCGTCATCGGCAGCAGCGGCACGATCAGCAACGCGACGATGTTGATGATCTTGATCAGCGGGTTGACGGCCGGGCCGGCGGTGTCCTTGTAGGGATCGCCGACGGTGTCGCCGGTGACCGCTGCCTTGTGGGCCTCGCTGCCCTTGCCGCCATGATGGCCGTCCTCGATGTATTTCTTCGCGTTGTCCCAGGCGCCGCCGCCGGTGCACATCGAGATCGCGACGAACAGGCCGGTGACGATGGTGCCCATCAGCAGACCACCCAGCGCGGCCGGGCCCAGCAGCAGGCCGACCAGAATCGGCACGACCACCGGCAGCAGCGAGGGCACGACCATCTCCTTGATCGCGGCCGAGGTCAGCATGTCGACCGCCGCGCTGTAGTCGGGCTTGCGCTGGCCGGCCATGATCTGGCCGTCCTGGAACTGGCGCCGCACCTCGACCACCACCGATCCGGCCGCACGGCCTACCGCCTCCATGGCCATCGCACCGAACAGATAGGGGATCAAGCCGCCGATGAAGAGGCCGACGATGACCTTGGGATCGCTCAGGTCGAAGGCGATGCTCATGCCGCGCGCTTCCAGCGAGTGGGTGTAGTCGGCGAACAGCACCAGCGCGGCCAGGCCGGCCGAGCCGATCGCATAGCCCTTGGTGACGGCCTTGGTGGTGTTGCCCACCGCGTCCAGCGGGTCGGTCACATCGCGCACGCTCTTGGGCAGCTCGGCCATCTCGGCGATGCCGCCGGCGTTGTCGGTGATCGGGCCGTAGGCGTCGAGTGCAACGACGATGCCGGCCATGCTCAGCATCGCGGTGGCGGCCACCGCGATGCCGTAGAGGCCGGCCAGCTGGTAGGCGGCGATGATGGCCAGGCAGACGAACAGCACCGGCCAGGCGGTCGAGCGCATCGATACGCCAAGGCCAGCGATGATGTTGGTGCCGTGGCCGGTGGTCGAGGCCTGGGCGATGTGCTTGACCGGCGAGTACTGGGTGCCGGTGTAGAACTCGGTGATCCAGACCAGGGCGGCGGTCAGCACCAGGCCCACGGCGCAGGCGCCGAACAGGCGCAGCTGTGTGCCGGCCCCGAGCGCGTCATCGGGCATCGCCGCCTTGGTGACGAAGTAGAAGGCGATCAGCGACAGCACACCGGCCACCGCCAAGCCCTTGTAGAGCGCCGGCATCACGTTTTTCATGCCCGGCGAGGCCTTGACGAAGCCACAGCCGATGATGGAGGCAATGATGGAAACCCCGCCCAGCAGCAGCGGGTAGAGCACGGCCGCCATCGGCGCCGCGGTCACGACCAGCGCGCCCAGCGCCATCGTCGCGATCAGGGTGACCGCGTAGGTTTCGAACAGATCGGCCGCCATGCCGGCACAGTCGCCGACGTTGTCGCCGACGTTGTCGGCGATCACGGCTGGATTGCGCGGGTCATCCTCGGGGATGCCGGCCTCGACCTTGCCGACCAGATCGGCGCCGACATCGGCGCCCTTGGTGAAGATGCCACCGCCCAGGCGCGCGAAGATCGAGATCAGCGAGGAGCCGAAGGCAAAGCCCAGCAGCGGCTTCAAGGTGGCCGGGTCGACCTTCTCGCCGCCGCTCAGGTACCAGAAGAACAGGCCCACGCCCAGCAGGCCCAGACCGACGACCAGCATGCCGGTGATCGCGCCGCCCTTGAACGCAACATTCAGCGCCGGGCCTATGCCTTGGGTGGCGGCCTGGGCGGTGCGCACATTGGCTCGCACCGAGACGTTCATGCCGATGAAGCCGCAGGCGCCCGACAGCACGGCGCCGATCACGAAGCCGATGGCCGAGGTCAGGTCCAGGAAGACCGCGATCAACACGGCCAGCACGATGCCGACGACGGCGATCGTCTTGTACTGACGGGCCAGATAGGCGGCCGCACCCTGCTGGATGGCGGAGGCGATTTCTTGCATGCGGGCATTGCCCGCGTCCTGACTCAGGATCCAGCTGCGTTGAATAAACCCATACAAGACTGCGGCGAGGCCGCAGGCCAGCGCGAAGTACAGCGCCAAACTCGTCGACATGTAGATGTCTCCTCTGTTGTATCTGCCGTTTTGGATGAACGCCCGCACACAACGCCAGTCCCGCACGCTTGAACAGGTCGGTCGGCGCATGCTAAGGGAGCGGCCCGCCCCGGCGATTGAGCGTTTACCAGTGGGTGGGTCGCCGACACCGGTGTCAGGCGCTGGCAAGGCCTGCCGCTAGAATTCGGGTTTCCCCTGGCGTTTCAAAAATCATGAGCCTGCACAACGTGACCCCCGGCGCCAAGGCGCCCGAGCAATTCAATGTCGTCATCGAAATCCCGATGAACGCCGACCCGATCAAGTACGAGGTCGACAAGGAAAGCGGCGCGCTGTTCGTCGACCGCTTCATGACGACGGCGATGCACTATCCCTGCAACTACGGCTACATCCCGCGCACGCTGGCCGATGACGGCGATCCGGTTGATGTGCTGGTGATCACGCCCTTCGCGCTGACCCCGGGCGTGGTCGTGACCTGCCGTGCCATCGGCGTGCTGCAGATGGACGATGAAGCCGGCGGCGACGCCAAGCTGCTGGCCGTGCCGATCGACAAGGTGCTGCCGATCTACTCGCACTGGCAAAAGCCCGAAGACATCAACCAGATGCGCCTGAAGGCCATCCAGCATTTCTTCGAACACTACAAGGACCTGGAAGCCGGCAAATGGGTCAAGGTCAAGGGCTGGGAAGGCCCGGAGGCTGCCAAGGCCGAGATCGTGTCCGGTCTGGCCAACTATGCCAAGGCTGAGCAGAAGTAAGCAAGACCTGCCCCCCGGTTGAAGAAAGCCCCGCCCGCAAGGCCGGGGCTTTTTTACGCCTTGAAGGGGCGGTGCTCTTCCAGTTCGTTGACGTAGCCACGCATGGCCTGACCCTCCCTGGCGAGGAAATCGCCGACCGCATCGCGAAAGTCGGGGTGGGCCAGCCAGTGGCTGGAGCCGGTGGCCACCGGCATCAGCCCGCGGGCCATCTTGTGCTCGCCCTGGGCGCCGCCCTCGAAGCTGTGGAAACCGTTCTCTATGCACCAGGCCAGCGGCTGGTAGTAGCAGGCGTCGAAGTGCAGGCAGGAGATGGTCTCGGTAGCACCCCAGTAGCGGCCATAGGCATGGCCGCGCTCGGGGTCCAGTGCGATCAGCGAGGCCGCCACGCGCTCCTCACCCTGCCGGGCGACAAAGAGCAGCCAGTGCTCGGCCATGGTCTCGGCCATGGCCTGGAAGAAGGCCCGCGTCAGATAGGGCGTGCTATGGTGGGCGCGGTATGTCAGCCGGTAGCAGTGGTAGAAGAAATCCCAGTCCTCGGCCCGGATCTGCGCGCCGCGCCGGGCCTCGAAGACGATGCCGGCCTCGCGCACCTTGCGCTGCTCCTGCTGGATCTTTTTGCGCTTGTCGCGCTGCATCGTGGCCAGGAACTCCTCGAACGAGCCATAGGGCAGGGGTTCACGGTTGCGCCAATGGAACTGCACGCCGCTGCGCGCCATCCAGCCCCGCTGCTGCGCCGCGGCCTGGTCCGGCGCGTCGCCGAACAGCAGATGGGCCGAGGACAGGCCCTGCTGCTCGGCCAGCGCCTGCAGGCCGCGCATCAGCAGCGCGCGGGCCTCGTCATCGCGCGCCAGCAGCCGGCTGCCCGGCACCGGCGTGAAGGGCACGGCCACCAGCAGCTTGGGGTAGTAGTCCAGGCCATGGCGGCGGTAGGCATCGGCCCAGGCCCAGTCGAACACATACTCGCCGTAGGAGTGGCTTTTCAGATAGGCCGGGCAGGCGGCGATCAGGGTCTGCTCGTCTTGCCAGGCGCTGAGGAAGAGCGGCTGCCAGCCGGTGCCCTCGACGGCCGAGCCGGAGTCGTGCAGGGCCTGCAGATACTCGTGGCGCATGAAGGGCGTCGGCCGGGCCGATGCCGCCAGCAAGGCGTTCCAGGCTTCGGGCGCCAGGGCGAGGGGGCTGTCATCAACGCGCAGCGTCGCAGAGGAGGGCTTCATGGATCAACAAATCTTAGGGGCAAGCGCAATCCCTTCGCTTTGATGGCAGGATTCGTCCATGCGTTTCGACAATCTTTATAACCACGATTTCGCCCGTGTCGCCGTCGGCGTGCCGCTGTGCCGGGTCGCCGATCCGGCTTACAACGGGCAACAGACCGCAGCGCTCTTGATCGAGGCCGCTGCCAGCGGCGCGGCCGTGGTGGCCTTTCCCGAGCTGGGCCTCTCAAGCTATAGCTGCGACGATCTGTTCCACCAGCGGGCGCTGCTGGACGGCTGCGAGGCCGCGCTGGCTGCGGTGCTGAGGGCCTCGGAAGCGCTGCCGACGCTGGCCATCGTCGGCATGCCGCTGCGGGTCGAGCAGCGCCTGTTCAACTGCGCCGTGGTGCTGCAGCGGGGCCGGCTGCTGGGTGTCGTGCCCAAGACCTATCTGCCCAATTACGGCGAGTTCTACGAGGCGCGCCAGTTCAGCGCGGCCGAGGAGGCCACGGTCGGCGAGATCACGCTGCTGGGCCAGCGTGTGCCTTTCGGCAGCCAGCAACTGTTCGCGGCCGCCGATCTGCCGCTGCTGCGCGTGCATGTGGAGATCTGCGAGGACGTCTGGACGCCGATCCCGCCGTCCTCCTTCGCGGCGCTGGCCGGCGCGACCGTGCTGGTCAATCTGTCGGCCTCCAACGTCATCGTCGGCAAGGCCAACTACCGCCGGCAACTGGTCGCGCAGCAGTCGGCGCGCTGCCTGGCGGCCTATGTCTACAGCTCGGCCGGGGCCGGCGAATCGAGCACCGATCTGGCCTGGGACGGCCAGGCCCTGATCTACGAGAACGGCGAGGCGCTGGCCGAGTCGGCACGCTTCCAGCGCCGCTCGCAGCTGATCACGGCCGATGTCGACCTGGAGCGGCTGGCGCGCGAGCGCATGCGCCAGACCAGCTTCGGCCAGTCGGTGCGCAGCCATGCCGCCGCCGTCAAGGCGCATCGCACGATAGAGTTCGACCTGGACATCGAGCGCGAGGCGCCGCTGGTCTTGCAGCGCAAGATCGAGCGCTTCCCCTATGTGCCGGCCGATCGCGGCCGCCGCGACGAGCGCTGCGAGGAGGTCTACAACATCCAGGTGCAGGCCCTGGTGCAGCGGCTGGCGTCCAGCGGCATCGCCAAGCTGGTCATCGGCGTGTCGGGTGGGCTCGACTCCACCCATGCCTTGCTGGTGGCCGCGCGGGCGATGGACCAGCTGGGCCTGCCGCGCAGCCATATCCTGGCCTACACCATGCCCGGCTATGCCACCGGCGAGCGCACCCGCGACCAGGCCTGGCGGCTGATGCGGGCGATCGGCTGCAGCGCGTCCGAGATCGACATCCGACCCAGCTGCGAGCAGATGCTGAAGGACCTGGGCCATCCCTATGCGGACGGCAAGCCGGTCTACGACATCACCTTCGAGAATGTGCAGGCCGGCGAGCGCACCAACCATCTGTTCCGCCTGGCCAACCACCAGGGCGCGCTGGTGCTGGGCACCGGGGATCTGAGCGAGCTCGCCTTGGGGTGGTGCACCTATGGCGTGGGCGACCATATGTCGCACTACAACGTCAACGCCAGCGTGCCCAAGACCTTGATCAAGTATCTGGTGCGCTGGGTTGCCGAGACCGGGCAGCTGGGCGGCGCCGACCACCAGGTCTTGCTGGACATTCTGGACACCGAGATCAGCCCCGAGTTGGTCCCCGTCACACCCGGTTCGGGCGGCGAGGGTCAGGTCTTGCAGAGCACCGAGGCCATGATCGGCCCCTACGAGCTGCAGGACTTCCACCTCTTCTACACGCTGCGGCATGGCTATGCGCCGAGCAAGATCGCCTTCCTGGCGCGCCATGCCTGGGGCTCGCGCGAGCGCGGCGCCTGGCCGGACGAGGCTCATGTGCAGCGCAACGAGTACACGCTGGCCGAGATCAAGCGGGTGTTGCGCATCTTTGTGCAGCGCTTCTTCAAGGGCAGCCAGTTCAAGCGCAGCTGTGTGCCCAACGCGCCCAAGGTGGGCAGCGGCGGTTCGCTGTCGCCGCGGGGCGATTGGCGTGCGCCCAGTGATTCGGAGTCGGCGATCTGGCTGGCCGATCTCGATCGCATCCCCGATTAGGCCCCGGGTTCGTGCTTAAATCACAAACAGTTCAAATCCCCTCGGAGCCCTCGCCATGAAGCAAATCACCGCCATCATCAAGCCCTTCAAGCTGGACGAAGTCCGTGAGTCGCTGGCCGAGGTCGGCGCCTCGGGCCTGACCGTCACCGAGGTCAAGGGTTTCGGTCGCCAGAAAGGTCATACCGAGCTGTACCGCGGCGCCGAGTACGTGGTCGACTTCCTGCCCAAGGTCAAGGTCGAGGTGGTGGTCAAGGACGAGGATGTCGAGCGCTGCATCGACGCCATCTTGAAGGCCGCGAAGACCGGCAAGATTGGCGACGGCAAGATCTTTGTGACCCCGGTCGAGCAGGTGGTGCGCATCCGCACCGGCGAGACCGACGAAGCGGCGGTCTGAGCGCTGCGGCCTCGCCCTGTCAGCTCAGCGCTTGACCGGGCGCTGGGTGATCAGCCGGGTGCCGCAGATCGCGTCATGCAGGAACTGGCGCTGCGGATGCAGCCAGGCCAATGCCGCGTAGGCGAGCACACCGGCGAACAGACTGCCGAAGATCGCACCCAGGCCATGCAGGTCCAGCAGCCAGACGCTCAGAAGCGCTGGCAGAAACCACAGCCAGCTGAGCAGATAGCGCGCCAGCGCGCGCCACTGACCCAGCGGGCGCTGCTGGCTGTCGACGACGCGGATATGCCAGGCCTTCATCGCCACCGTCTGGCCGCCGTGCGACCAGAACCAGATGAAGTAGATGCCCAGCACGATGAACAAAAAGGCCTGCAGCCCATGCTGGCCCTGCATCGCATGGCGCTGCTGAGTCAGGGTCGAATACAGATAGCCCGAGATGAAGACCACGCCGAACAGCAGCACGCCTTCGTAAATGAAGCAGGCCAGGCGGCGGGCCACGCCGGGGGCGGCGTCGCCGGCTGCGCCGCGAGAAGATTCAGTCATCGGTGGATCAATTGTTATCTGAGGCGCGTGGCCGGGCCGGCTTGGGCAGCAAGGTGGCGCTGTCGACCAGGCTGGCATCGAAGCCGGGCTTGACCCGGCCTGTCGGGCGCTGAGCACCCTTGCCCTGGTTGATCAGCACCGTGCTGGCGCCGGGCTTGGCCTGCAGCAGCGTCGGGCCCAGCGGCAGCTCGGGCTGGTTCTTGGGCAGCACAGGGACCATCAGCGGCTGTGCGGTGGGCGGCGCTGGCGCCTTGGTGGCAGGGCGCGCGCCCGGCTTGCTGCCGCCGGTCGGCTGGCTCAGCTTCTGGGCGGCCTTGTCGGCCAGCTCCTGGCGACGCTCGGTGGGCAGGGCCTGGTAGGCCTCCCATTTGGCCTGCCGCTCGTCGGCCTTGAGTTCGCGCGCGGCGCGAAAACCCAGGCGGGCCTGCTGGCGCTCGGCCGGGCTCAGCTTGGCCCAGCTGCTGATGCGTTCCTGCACGCGCAGCTGCTCATCGGCCGGCAGGTTGGGGTAGCGGGCCGCCAGTTCCAGCCATTTGCCCTTGCGGGACGGGTCCATCTCGCTCCACTCGCCCTCCAGCGCCGCGAGCAGATGCTGCTGGCTGGGGTTCAGTGTCTGCCACTGGGCGCCGGAATCGGCGGCGGCTGGTTTTTTGACCGGCAGCGCTGCGGAGGCTCCGACCGCCGGCTCAGACGGCGGCGCCGTCTCCGTACCGGTCGGCGGCGGCATTGGAGATTGGGCCTGGGCCGAGGCGATCAGCACGGCGGCACCGAGGGCCCGCAGCATGGAACGGGCGAGAGGAGGGGCGAGGGAAAGGGCTGAGCGCAGCGCCGGGGCAGGACATGTCATGCGGCCGGCTCGTTACTTCTGCTCGCGCGCTTGTTGTTGCTGCTGCTCGGGCGGCTGCTGGGCCTGCTCCTCGTCGCTGAGGTACTCCCGGAAGCCCGGATCGCCATAGGCGGCCGGCGGCAACTGGTCGGAGAGCAGGGCGGCATCCACTTCGGCGGCTGCGGTGATCTGCTGGTACCACTGGCTGTGCTGGATCAGCAGCAGGCCCAGGACCAGCAGCAGCAGCGGCAGCAAGGAGGCCAGCTTGAGCCAGCGACCGCCGCCGGGGCCGCGCAAGGCCAGACTCGCGCCGCCTTGCTGCACCGCCTCGGTGGCGAGCTGCGGCTGCGCGGCGCGGGCGCTGCGCGCCTTCAGCAAGGCCTGCTCGCGGGCGAAGCGCAGGCGCTCGCTGACGTCTTGCGACAGCTGCTCACCCTGTTCGGTCAAGCCTGCGGCGACGCGCAGGCCAAAGCGTGACACGAGGGTGTCCTGCTCCTGTGCGAGATGCGAACGCTGAGGCTTGTTCATAGTGTGATTCCCTTGGCCTTCAATGATTTTGCAAGCGAATGGACGGCCCGGGAGCAATGCGTCTTGACACTGCCCTCCGAGCACCCCATCACGGATGCGGTCTCCGCCACATCCAGCTCTTCCCAGTAACGCAGCAGGAAGGCTTCGCGTTGACGCGTTGGCAACTCCGAGACTTCCTTGTCGATCGCCTGCAGGATTTGCTGTCTCGACACCTCATCTGCTGCGCTCAGCGCCCCGAGGGCACCGTCGCGGGTTTCGAGCGATTCCAGCAGGTCGAAGTCGCCATCGGCATCTGCAGACTCGAAGTCTGACATGTTCTGCATCACGGCGCGTCGCACCTTTTGCCGGCGGAACCAGTCCATCGTCGCATTCGACAAGATGCGCTGGAACAACAGCGGCAGCTCCGCCGCCGGGCGGTCGAAGTATTTTTCGGCCAGGCGGATCATGGCGTCCTGCACGATGTCCAGGGCGGCATCGTCATCGCGCACCATATAGGCGCTGCGTTTGAACGCCCTTTTTTCGACGCTGCGGAGGAATTCGTTGAGTTCTTTGTCGGTGGCCAAAAGTTTGGCGGGCGAGCCCTGAGCTGGCGAAAACGCCGCGAATTATTGCATTAGGCCCGTCAGTCTCCGTCGAAATGGCGAATAAGCGGCAAGTCCGTGCATAATGCTGCTTCGCACAAGAGCTGAATTTGGTCTTTAGCTGGCCGCCCGACTGGGGCGCCACCTTTTTGATCGCGCAGGCTCCACATCCGCCTCACGAGGGCGCGAGAAGGAGCACCAATGGTTTTTCGTCAGAGAAATTCACAGAGGTTCGAAATGGACATGTCTAGCGCGGAAGTCAAGCGTGCCACCGCGGCACAACTGCATTCCCCCCCATCTTCCCCCGCGTCTTCGGAGCTGAACGGCTCGGAGATCCTCGTTCGCTGCCTGCAGGCCGAAGGTGTCAAATACCTTTGGGGCTACCCGGGCGGCGCAGTGCTGTACATCTACGACGCACTGTACAAACAAGACACCATCCAGCATGTGCTGGTGCGCCATGAGCAGGCAGCGGTCCATGCGGCCGACGGCTATGCCCGCGCCACCGGCGATGTCGGCGTGGCCCTGGTGACCTCGGGCCCCGGCGTCACCAATGCGATCACCGGCATCGCGACCGCCTATATGGACTCGATCCCGATGGTGATCGTGACCGGCCAGGTGCCGACACCGGCCATCGGCCTGGATGCCTTCCAGGAATGCGACACCGTCGGCATCACCCGCCCCATCGTCAAGCACAACTTCCTGGTCAAGGATGTGCGCGATCTGGCGATGACGATGAAAAAGGCCTTCCACATCGCCCGCACCGGCCGGCCCGGCCCGGTGGTGGTGGACATCCCCAAGGATGTGTCGCTGTACAAGACGCACTTCGCCTATCCGCAGCATGTGGAGATGCGCAGCTACAACCCGGTGCGCAAGGGTCATTCCGGCCAGATCCGCAAGGCGGTGCAGTTGCTCTTGCAGGCCAAGCGCCCCTATATCTACACCGGCGGCGGCGTGGTGCTGGGCGAGGCCTCGGCCGAGCTGCGCGAGCTGGTGAACCTGCTGGGCTATCCCTGCACCAATACCCTGATGGGTCTGGGTGCGATGCCGGCGAGCGACCCGCGCTTCCTGGGCATGCTGGGCATGCACGGCACTTACGAAGCGAATATGACGATGCAGAACTGCGATGTTCTGCTGGCCGTCGGCGCCCGCTTCGATGACCGCGTGATCGGCAACCCGCAGCACTTCGGCTCGGTCGAGCGCAAGATCATCCATGTGGACATCGACCCCTCGTCGATCTCCAAGCGGGTGAGGGTGGACATTCCCATCGTCGGCGACGTCAAGGACGTGCTGCAGGAGCTGATCCATCAGCTCAAGGAAGCCCAGGCCAGGCCCGACAGTCAGGCGCTGAACAGCTGGTGGAGCCAGATCAACGAGTGGCGTGGGCGCGACTGTCTGGCCTATGACAAGGACAGTGCCGTCATCAAGCCGCAGATGGTGGTCGAGACGCTGTGGAACCTGACCCGCAACCGCGACACCTATGTGACCTCGGACGTCGGCCAGCACCAGATGTGGGCCGCGCAGTTCTACGGCTTCGAGGAGCCGCGCCGCTGGATCAACTCCGGCGGCCTGGGCACGATGGGCGTGGGCCTGCCCTATGCGATGGGCATCAAGCTGGCCAAGCCCGAGTCGGATGTGTTTTGCATCACCGGCGAAGGCTCGATCCAGATGTGCATCCAGGAGCTGTCGACCTGCAAGCAGTACAACACGCCGGTCAAGGTCGTCTCGCTGAACAACCGCTACCTGGGCATGGTGCGGCAGTGGCAGGAACTGGACTACGGCAAGCGCTACTCGCACAGCTATATGGAAGCGCTGCCTGACTTCGTCAAGTTGGCCGAGGCCTATGGCCATGTCGGCCTGCTGGTGGAGAAGCCCGGCGATGTCGAGGGCGCGCTGCGCGAGGCGATGCGCCTGAAGGATCGCACCGTGTTCCTGGACATCCGCACCGATCCGACCGAGAACGTCTGGCCTATGGTCAAGGCGGGCAAGGGCATCTCGGAAATGCTGCTGGGGTCCGAAGACCTCTGAGTTTCGGCAAGCCAGGCCGGGGCCGCTGCGTTACCGCGCGGGGCCGAAAGCCTGGTCGACGAATCCCAAGGCCCGGACCGACTCCCTTTCAATCGAAGAGCGTGGCCAAGAGCCGTCGGTTACCGCCGCCGGCTTGAAGAGCGCGAAGGACGAGACTCTATGAAACACATCATTGCACTGCTCATCGAGAACGAGCCGGGCGCGCTGTCGCGCGTCGTCGCGCTGTTCTCGGCCCGCGGCTACAACATCGAGAGCCTGACGGTGGCGCCGACGGAAGATCCGTCGCTGTCGCGCATGACCATCGTCACGACCGGCTCGGACGAGGTGATCGAGCAGATCACCAAGCACCTGAACCGGCTGATCGAGGTGGTCAAGGTGGTCGACCTGACCGAAGGCAACTTCACCGAACGCGAGCTGATGCTGATCAAGGTGCGCGCGGTCGGCAAGGAGCGCGAGGAGATGAAGCGCACCGCCGACATCTTCCGCGGCCGTGTCATCGACGTCACCGAGAAGACCTACACGATAGAGCTGACCGGCACGGCCTCCAAGCTCGACGCCTTCATCGGCGCGCTGGACCGCGGCTCCATCCTGGAGACGGTGCGCACCGGCACCAGCGGCATCGGCCGCGGCGAGCGCATCCTGCGCGTCTGAGTTTCTAGATTTTCCCCACCCAACAACACCCGACCCGTTTTTTCCTGGAGCACGACATGAACGTTTATTACGACAAGGACGCCGACCTGAGCCTGATCAAGGGCAAGAACGTCACCATCATCGGCTACGGCTCACAAGGCCATGCCCACGCGCAAAACCTGAACGACAGCGGCGTCAAGGTCACCGTCGGTCTGCGCCGCGGCGGCGCGTCCTGGGCCAAGGCCGAGAACGCCGGCCTGAAGGTCGCCGAGATCGCCGATGCGGTCAAGGCTGCCGACGTCGTGATGATTCTGCTGCCCGACGAGCAGATCGCCGAGGTCTACAAGCGCGAAGTCGAGCCCCATATCAAGCAAGGCGCCTCGCTGGCCTTCGCCCACGGCTTCAATGTCCACTACGGCCAGGTCACGCCGCGTGCCGACCTCGACGTCTGGATGGTCGCCCCCAAGGCCCCGGGCCACACGGTGCGCGGCACCTACACCCAAGGCGGCGGCGTGCCCCACCTGATCGCCGTCTATGCCGACAAGACCGGCAAGGCCCGTGATCTGGCGCTGAGCTACGCCTCGGCCAACGGTGGCGGCAAGGCCGGCATCATCGAGACCAACTTCCGCGAAGAGACCGAGACCGATCTGTTCGGCGAGCAGGCCGTGCTGTGCGGCGGTGCCGTCGAGCTGATCAAGGCCGGCTTCGAGACCTTGGTGGAAGCCGGCTACGCGCCCGAGATGGCCTACTTCGAGTGCCTGCACGAGCTCAAGCTGATCGTCGACCTGATCTATGAAGGCGGTATCGCCAACATGAACTACTCGATCTCGAACAATGCCGAGTACGGCGAGTACGTGACCGGTCCCAAGGTCGTCACCGAAGCCACCAAGGAGGCGATGCGCCAGTGCCTGAAGGACATTCAGACCGGCGAGTACGCGAAGAGCTTCATCCTCGAGAACAAGGCCGGCGCGCCCACACTGCTGAGCCGCCGCCGCCTGACCTCGGAGCACCAGATCGAGCAGGTCGGCGAGAAGCTGCGCGCGATGATGCCCTGGATCAAGAAGAACCGCCTGGTCGATCAGTCGAAGAACTGATTCGTCAAGCCGGACTTGAAAGCCGCGAAGCCCTCAGGCCTCGCGGCTTTTTCTATGGAGTGCCTGTTGTATCCTCCCGCCCCATGACCGAATCGAACAAGAAGAGCCCGACCGAGCTGCCGGACGAGGACGAGGACACCGTGCCGGCGCCGGTGCGTCCGCGTCGCAAGGGCATTTATGTGCTGCCCAATGCCATCACGCTGGCGGCACTGTTCTCCGGCTTCTACGCGATCGTGATGTCGATGAATGGCCGCTTCGAGCTGGCCTGCATCGCAATCTTCTGCGCCGCCGTGCTGGACAGCCTGGACGGCCGGGTCGCGCGCATGACCAATGCACAGAGCGCCTTCGGCGAGCAGATGGACAGCTTGTCGGACATGGTCAGCTTCGGCGCGGCGCCGGCGCTGATCGTCTATGTCTGGGCCTTCAAGGACATGGGCAAGCTCGGCTGGATTCCGTCCTTTGTCTATATCTCGGGTGCGGCGCTGCGCCTGGCGCGCTTCAACGTCAATATCGGCGTGGTCGACAAACGTTTCTTCCAGGGCCTGCCCAGCCCGGCCGCCGCGGCCATCGTGATCGGCATGATCTGGGCCTTCGATGACTATGGCTTCAAGCAGGTCACCCATCTGCCCTGGGTGGTCTGGACCGCCTTCGGCATGACCTTGTTCGCCGGCTTGTCGATGGTGACCAACGCGCCCTTCTACAGTTTCAAGGTCGTTGGCGCCCGGCGCACCGTGCCCTTCGTGGTGCTGGTCGCGATCGCGCTGGCCATCGTGCTGATCAGCCAGAACCCGCCGCTGGGCCTGTTCGCGATCTTCTGCGCCTATGGCCTGTCGGGCTATGTGATCTATTTCTGGCGCAAGGCCAAGGGCAAGCAGGTCAGCATGATTGCCACATCGACCGACGAGCCCGATGAGCAGGGCCTGCATCGCTGAACTCACGTGCTATATTCATTGCCCATGAAGACCTTGTTCGCGTTCGCGCTGCTACTACTAGGTGAACCTCGGGTTCGCTGATCGCGCACGTCCAAGCGTTTTTGATCTCAACGGCCCGTATGCACCCTGCAGCGGGCCGTTGGTCTTTTCGAGTCTGCAGGTTGCGATCCAGACTCACCAGGAAGCAAGATCCATGTTGAAGCAACCCAACGTCAAGTACCGCGCCTTCCCTGCCATCGGTCTGCGCGACCGGACCTGGCCGGACGCCCAGCTGAGCCGCGCACCGATCTGGCTGAGCACCGATCTGCGCGATGGCAACCAGGCCTTGATCGAGCCGATGGATGCCGAGCGCAAGCTGCGCATGTTCGAGATGCTGGTGCGCATCGGCTTCAAGGAGATCGAGGTCGGTTTCCCCTCGGCCTCGCAGACCGATTTCGACTTCGTGCGCCTGCTGATCGAGCAGAACCTGATCCCTGATGACGTGACCATCCAGGTGCTGACCCAGGCGCGCCAGCCGCTGATTGAGCGCACCTTCGAGTCGCTGCGCGGCGCACGCCGCGTCATCGTCCATCTCTACAACGCGGTCGCGCCGGTGATGCGCCAGGTCGTCTTGGGCATGGACGAGGACCAGATCGTCGCGCTGGCCGTCACGCACACGCAGATGATCCGCCGCATGGCTGAGGCGCAGCCAGAGACCGAGTTCCGCTTCCAGTACTCGCCCGAGATGTTCTCCGGCACCGAGCTGACCTTCTCCAAGCGCGTCGTCGATGCGGTGACCGAGGCCTGGGGCGCGACGCCCGAGCGCAAGGTCATCATCAATCTGCCGGCCACCGTCGAGCACTCGACGCCCAATATCTTTGCCGACATGGTCGAGTGGATGCACCGCCATATCGAGCGCCGCGATAGCGTCGTGCTGTCCATCCATCCGCACAACGACCGCGGCACCGGCACGGCCGCGGCCGAGTTCGCGCTGATGGCCGGCGGCGACCGCATCGAGGGCTGCCTGTTCGGCAGCGGCGAGCGCACCGGCAATGTCGACATCGTCAATATCGCGCTGAACCTCTACACCCAGGGCGTCTCGCCCGAGCTGGACTTCTCCGACATCGACGAGGTGCGCCGCTGCGCCGAGCATTGCACCCAGCTGCCGGTGCATCCGCGCCACCCGTATGCCGGCGACCTGGTCTACACCTCGTTCTCGGGCTCGCACCAGGACGCGATCAAGAAGGCCTTCGCCGCCCGCAAGGACGGCGACATCTGGGACATGCCCTATCTGCCGGTCGATCCCAAGGACCTGGGCCGCAGCTATGACGCGGTGATACGCGTCAACAGCCAGTCGGGCAAGGGCGGCATCGCCTATCTGCTGGAGGCCGAGTACGGGGTCGAGCTGCCGCGCCGCCTGCAGATCGAGTTCAGCCAGGTCGTGCAGGCCGTGATGGACGACAGCGGCAAGGAACTCAGCGCCGCCGACATCTGGGGCATCTTCGACCGCGAATACGGCATCAGCGCCGGTGCGGCCCTGCATCCGGCAATCAGCGAGTCGGCCGAGGGCCGGGTCAGCCTTCGCGCCAGCGCCGATCTGCGGGAGCGCCAGCTGCAGGTGCAGGGCGAGGGCAGCGGCCCGATCGACGCCTTCATCAACGGCTTGAACGCCCAGCTGAGCTCCGCCGTGCGCGTGCTCGACTATCACGAGCATTCGATAGGCAGCGGCGCCGACGCCAAGGCCGCGGCCTATCTGGAGCTGCGCATCGGGGACGCGCTGACACTCTTCGGTGTCGGCATCGATGCCAACATCGTCTCGGCCTCGCTGAAGGCCATCAGCTCCGGCCTGCGCCGCGCCGCCGAGCGCGGCCAGCTGCAGTTCGCCACCTCCATCACCGCCTGAACACATCCACCGGGAGCCCGCTCATGAGCCAGCAGCTGATCATTTTCGACACCACCTTGCGCGACGGCGAGCAATCGCCCGGCGCCTCGATGACCAAGGACGAGAAGCTGCGCATCGCGCGCCAGCTGGAGCGGCTCAAGGTCGATGTGATCGAGGCCGGCTTCGCGGCCTCCAGCAATGGTGACTTCGAAGCCGTCAAGGCGATTGCCGACGCGGTGCGCGAGAGCACGATCTGCTCGCTGGCGCGCGCCAATGACCGCGACATCGCGCGCGCGGCCGAGGCGTTGAAGGGCGCGGCGCGCTCGCGCATCCACACCTTCATCGCCACCAGCGAGCTCCATATGGAGAAGAAGCTGCGCATGACACGCGAGCAGGTGCTGGAGCAGGCCATCCAGGCGGTGCGCTTCGCCCGCAATCTGACCGACGATGTCGAGTTCTCGCCCGAGGACGGCTACCGCTCCGATCCGGAGTTCCTGGCCCGCGTCGTCGAGGCGGTGATCAAGGAAGGCGCGCGCACGATCAACATCCCCGACACCGTCGGCTACGCCATTCCCGAGCTCTACGGCAGTTTCATCAAGACCCTGCGCGAGCGCGTGCCGAACGCCGACCAGGCGATCTGGAGCGTGCACTGCCACAACGACCTGGGCATGGCGGTGGCCAACTCGCTGGCCGGCGTGATGATAGGCGGCGCGCGCCAGATCGAGTGCACGATCAACGGCCTGGGCGAGCGCGCCGGCAACTGCTCGCTGGAAGAAGTGGTGATGGCGGTCAAGACCCGGCGCGACTACTTCGGTCTGGAGGTCGGCATCGATGCGACCCAGATCGTCGCGGCCTCGCGCCTGGTCTCGCAGACCACCGGCTTCGTGGTCCAGCCCAACAAGGCCGTGGTCGGCGCCAATGCCTTCGCCCATGCCTCCGGCATCCACCAGGACGGCGTGCTCAAGGCGCGCGACACCTACGAGATCATGCGGGCCGAGGATGTGGGCTGGAGCGCCAACAAGATCGTGCTGGGCAAGCTCAGCGGCCGCAATGCCTTCAAGCAGCGCCTGCAGGAGCTGGGCATTGCGCTGGAGTCCGAGGCCGAGATCAATGCCGCCTTCGTGCGCTTCAAGGACCTGGCCGACCGCAAGAACGAGATCTTCGACGAGGACATCATCGCGCTGGTGATGGACGAGTCGGTCACTTCCGAGCAGGAGCATTACCGCCTGCTGGCCCTGTCCCAGCACTCGGAGACCGGCGAGCGCCCCCATGCCAAGGTCGCGTTCGCGGCGGGCGGCGTTGAGCACCATGCCGAGAGCGACGGCAACGGCCCGGTCGACGCCAGCCTGCGCGCCATCGAGTCCAAGGTGCAAAGTGGCGCCGAACTGCTGCTCTATTCGGTCAATGCAATCACCAGCGGCAGCACAGAATCGCAGGGCGAAGTCACGGTGCGTTTGCAGCATGCCGGGCGCGTGGTGAACGGCGTTGGTGCCGACCCCGATATCGTCGTGGCCTCGGCCAAGGCATATTTGAGCGCACTGAACAAGCTGCAGAGCAAGACCGAAAGAGTCGCGGCGCAGGGCTGAACCGGGGCCGGTTGGGAACTAAGTTACGCGATGCTTCACTTTAGGAGGCGCGCATAAGTTTTTGATCTTGCCCGACTTTTTCCTTTGACCTACACTTGCGACGCAAGCATTGGGGGCTGGATTGAAGACTTTTGTGACTTTGTTGTCGAGCGCGGTGATGAGCTGCGCCCTCATGGCCGGCGGATCGCTGCTGCCGGCCCAGCAAGCCCATGCGGCCAGCGCCAGCAAGAGCAGCAGCAAGGCCGGCAAGACGGTGCGCAAGGCCAAGCCGGCCTCCCGCACGCTGCGCGCGCCGCGCAAGGCCGTGATGGCTGCCGCCCCGGCCCGGCCCTCGTTTGGCCAGATCTACGGCCTGCATGCGGTCGAAGACCCGCTCGATCTGAAGTCCAGCGTGGCCCTGGTGATGGACCAGGAGACCAACGAGGTGCTGCTGTCCAAGAATTCCCAGGCGGTGTTGCCGATCGCGTCCATCACCAAGCTGATGACGGCCCTGGTCGTCGTCGAGGCCAAGCAGCCGCTCGACGAGATGCTGACCGTCACTGACGAAGACATCGACACCGAGAAGGGCACCCGCTCGCGTCTGGCGATCGGCACCACCTTGAGCCGCAGCGAGATGCTGCATCTCGCGCTGATGTCGTCCGAGAACCGCGCCGCCAATGCGCTGGGTCGCCACTATCCCGGCGGCCTGAAGGCCTTTGTCGCGGCGATGAACCAGAAGGCGCAGGCCCTGGGCATGAGCGACACCCATTACGTCGAGCCCACCGGCCTGTCCAGCCGCAATCAGAGCAGCGCCAAGGATCTGGCCGCGCTGGTGCGGGTGGCGCATGAGTTTCCGCTGCTGCGCGAGCTGTCGACCTCCAAGGAGCATCTGGTGACCCTGGGCCGCCGCCAGGTGGCTTTCCACAGCACCAATGGCCTGGTGCGCAGCGGTTCCTGGGATATCGGCCTGCAGAAGACCGGCTTCATCAACGAGGCCGGTCGCTGCCTGGTGATGCAGGTGCAGATGGCCGGCCGCAAGCTGATCCTGGTGTTCCTGGACTCGGCCGGCAAGTACTCGCGTATCGGCGATGCCGAGCGGGTGCGCAAATGGATCAGCGCCAATCCCGAAGTCAGCGCCGCGCTGCCGGGCATCTCGGGCTGAACTGAGCCCATCAGTACAAAAGCGCGCCACTGGCGCGCTTTTTTGATTGGGCGCTGGGTCAGCCGCGATAGCCCAGCGCCTGCGAGATCTGGGCGGCGGTCTCGCGCAGCCGCGCCAGCCAGCTCTCCTCCAGCCGGTCCGCCGGCGCCGAGATCGACAGGCCGGCGATCAGCTTGCCCTGGTCGTCATAGATGCCGGCGGCCATGCAGCGCACGCCCAGCTCCAGCTCCTCGTCGTCGCGCGCCACGCCGCGCTGGCGCACCAGGGCCATTTCGCGCTCCAGCGCGCCGATCTCGGTCAGGCTGTTCTTGGTGTGGCCGGCCAGGCCGGTGCGGGTCGCGTAGGCGCGCACCCGCTGGGCGTCGTCGCTGGCCAGGAAGAGCTTGCCCACCGAGGTCAGGTGTAGCGGCGCCCGGCCACCGACGGCCCGCACCACCTGCATGCCCGAGCGTTCGCTGTAGGTGCGCTCGATATAGACGATCTCGTCACCCTGGCGCACCGACAGATTGACCGGCTGGTGGGTGAATTTGTGCAGCTCGCGCATGGGCCCCAGCGCCGCATCGCGCACATCCAGCCGCGCCTTGACCAGATTGCCCAGCTCCAGCAAGCGCATGCCCAGCCGATAACTACCGGCCTCGGGCCGGTCGACGAAACGGCCGATTGCCAGGTCGTTGAGAATGCGGTGCGCCGTCGAGGGGTGGAGACCGGTGGTTTCGCTGATCTGCTTCAGTGAAACGGGGTCTTGATGGCTGGCCAGAACGTCCAGCAAGGTAAAGGCGCGTTCCAGGACTTGAACTGCGGGCGTCTGCCCCTCTTTGTTTTTCATGCTTTCATTGTGCGGGATTTTGTGAATTTTCTACATGGCGAAATGAAGACAGTGGCCGCGCTGCTGACCGGGCTGATGCTGGTGGCGCTCGCTCAGGCGCAGGCCCCGGCCCAGTCGCAATGGCTGCGGGTGCCGCCCGTGACGGGCCGGCTGACGGCCGCCGATATTGCCGTGGTGATCAACACGGCCGATCCCTATTCGGTGGCGGTGGGCGAGTACTACGCCCGGCGGCGCGGCTTGGCCGCCGAGCAGGTCCTGCGGGTCGAGCTGCCGCTGCGGCCGAGCTTGAGCCCGGCCGAGTTCGATGAGTTGCAGGCGCAGTTGCAGCGCCGCCTGCCGGGTCGGGTACAGGCACTGGCGTTGGCCTGGAGTCAGCCCTATGCGGTGGCCTGCAACTCCATCACCGGCGCGCTGGCGCTGGGCTTTCAGGCCGAACTCTGCAAGCAGAGCTGCGCGCCTTCCAAGCCCTCGCCCTATGTGGCCTATACCGGCCACAAGCCCTTCAGCGATCTCGGCTGGCGGCCGGCCATGCTGCTGGCCGCCCGCTCGGTCGAGCAGGCCCGGGCGCTGATCGACCGCGGCGTGGCCGCCGACCACAGCCTGGCGCAGCGCGGCACGCCGCCAGTGCAGGCGGTGTTCGCCAGCACGGCCGACAAGGCCCGCAATGTGCGTGCGCCGCTGTTTCCGCCTCCGGGTCGGCTGTGGGCCTGGGGTGTCGAGGTGCGCCAGCTCGATCAGGACCAGCTGCCGCCGCTGGCCGAGGTGGTGCTCTACCAGACCGGGCTGGCGCGGGTCGAGGGCCTGGACCAGATCCCCTTCCTGCCCGGCGCGCTGGCCGATCATCTGACCTCGCTGGGCGGGCAACTGGAGCGCACGACGGGCCCCCAGATGAGCGCGCTGGACTGGCTAGCGGCGGGGGCCACCGCCAGCCACGGCGCGGTCAGCGAGCCCTGCAACCATCTGCAGAAGTTCCCGCATCCGCAGCTGCTGTTGCTGAACTATCTGCAGGGTGTCAGTGCGCTCGAGGCCTATTGGCGCAGCGTGCTGTGGCCGGCGCAGAGTGTGTTCGTCGGCGAGCCGCTGGCGGCACCGTTTGCGCGCCAGCCGGATCAGCCCTGATCAGCCCTGCTGGATGGCGGCGGCAGCCGCCTGACCGGCGCGCACCGCGCCCTCCAGCGTGGCCGGGTAGGGGCCGTCGATATAGTCGCCGGCCGCCCAGAGCCCTGGCGCGATCGCCGCCGGCGGGCGCCGCAGCCCCGGCGAGCAGGCGAAGGTGGCGCGCTTTTCGGCCAGCACGCGCAGCACGGTCGGCGGGCTGTGCCAGCGCAGGGTCTGGCGGGCCTGGGCCAGCACCGCGCTGCCGGCCGCATCCAGGCCGCGCTCGATCCAGGGCGCGGCGCCACTGATCACAAAAGCGAAGCGGCCGCTTGCATGGTCGAGCTGGCCGAGGTCGAAGACGAACTGGGCCGGCGCCTCAGGGCCTTCGTGCAAGGCCAGCATCGGTGCGGGCAGCGCCGAGCCGGGGCTGTCGAGATAGACGGTCACGATGGGCTCAAAGCGCAGCCTGCGGGCCAGCGCGGCCCAGCCGGGTGCGAGCGGCTCGGCCAGGCGCGCGGCCTCGGTGGCGCTGCAGGCCAGGATCACGGCGTCGAAGCCTTCGCCATCGACCCGGCCATCGGCATCGACATGATCGACGCGCCGGCCCAGCCGCAGCTCGGCGCCGCGCGCGCGCAGCCATTGCGCCGCCGGCTCGGCCAGCAGCTCGCTCAAGGGCAGGCGCGGCAGCAGCAGGTCGGCCGAGCCGTGGCCGCTGAACAGCGCATCGCGCAGCACGCGCAGAAACACCGCCGCGCTGGCCTCGGTCGCCGGCGTGTTCAGCGCGGCCACGCACAGCGGGTCGATCAGCTCCTGCCGCACCGGCGCGGGCAGGGCGCGGCACAGTGTGTCAACGCTGAGCTCGTCATTGCAGCGAAACCCCGCCAGCGCCCAGCCCAGGCTGGCGCGTAGCAGTGCCAGCCGGGCACTAAGCGGCCAGGCCCGGCAACCCAGCACCGCGCGGGTGAAGGCGATCAGCGGCGGCCCCGGCGGCAGGCGCAGGCCCTCATGCTCGGGATAGCGCAGCCGCAGAGGCGCGCGCCACAGCGCAACCTCGGGGTCGACGCCGACCTGGCGCATCAGCGCCAGGCTCTGGCGGTAGGCGCCGATCAGGATGTGCTGGCCGTTGTCCAGCTGCGGCGGCTGCGCCAGGCTGCGCGCGCGGCCGCCCAGCTGCGGCGCCATCTCGATCAGCGTGACGCGGTGCCCGGCTTCGGTGGCCCGTACCGCCGCAGCAAGGCCGGCCCAGCCGCCGCCGATCACGGCTACGCGCTTCACCGGCCGCGCCAATTGGTCTTCATCGCGATCCAGAGCTTGCGCAGCGGCGTCAGCGAGATGCGCTGGTGCAGCACCTGGAACTGCTCGGCCTCGATCTCACGCAGCAGCGCGCGGTAGATATGGGCCATCATCAGCCCGGGCTTTTGCGCGCGGCGGTCGGTCTCGGGCAGCAGCGCGAAGGCTTCGTCGTAAAGCGCATGGGCGCGCAGGGCCTGGAACTGCATCAGCGCGGTGAAGCGTTCGCTATAGCCCCAAGGCTTCTCGCGCTTGAGGATCTCGTGGGCCTTGACATCGAACTGCTGCAGCTCCGAGATCGGCAGATAGATGCGGCCGCGCCGCGCATCGTCGCCGACGTCGCGGATGATATTGGTCAGCTGCAAGGCCTGGCCGAGCTTGTGGGCGTAGGCGATGGTGGCCGGCTCGCTGCGGCCGAAAATGCCCGAGGCCACCTCGCCGACCACGCCGGCCACCAAATGGCAGTAACGCTGCAGCCCTGGGTAGTCCAGATAGCGGGTCTGCTCCAGGTCCATCTGGCAGCCCTCGATGACGGCCATCAGATGCTCCAGCCGGATGTCGTAGTCGACCACATGGGGCATCAGCGCCTTCATCGCCGGATGCTGGGGCGAGCCGGCGAAGGCGCCGGCGGCTTCCTTGCGCCACCAAGCCAGCTTGGTGGCGGCGATGCCGGGGTCCTGGATCTCGTCGACCACATCGTCGATCTCGCGGCAAAAGGCGTAGAAGGCGGTGATCGCGGCGCGGCGCGGCGGCGGCAGAAAGAGGAAGGCGTAGTAGAAGCTCGATCCGCTCTTGGCCGCCTTGTCCTGAACGTACTGCTCGGGCGTCACTGGGCCTCCACGCGAGCGTTCTGGCTCGCATTCATACGCAGGGCCCGCCACAGCATCGGGGGCAGGTCTATCGCATGCAGACGGGGGCGGGTGAGCAGGGTGGCGTGATCCATGGCCTTGATTTTCGCAAGAATGCGCAGGCCGCCTTGTACCACCAGGCGCAGCTCCCATCCGGCGCGGCCGGGCAGGCGGTGCACCAGCGGCGCACCCTCGTGCATCAGGCGCTCGGCCCAGTCGCACAAGTCGCGCAGCAGGGCGCGGGCGGCGGGGCTGTCTTCGCAGCGCTGCAGGGCCTCGGCGCTCAGGCCGTGGCGTGCCAGGTCTTGCTGGGGCGCGTAGACGCGGCCGCGCGGGCCGTCGCGGCTCATGTCCTGCCAGAAATTGATCAGCTGCAGGCTGGAGCAGATCGCGTCCGACTGGCGCAGCGCCTGCGCATCGCCGACGCCGTACAGATGCAGCAGCAGCCGGCCGACCGGGTCGGCCGAGCGGCGGCAGTAATCGAGCAGCTCGGCGCGGTCGGCGTAGCGGGTCTTGACCAGGTCCTGCTCGAAGGCGTCCAGCAGGGCTTCGAGCAGGCGCAGCGGCAGCCGGTGGCGCTGCAGCACCGGGCCCAGCGGCGTGAAGACGCGGGCGGCCCAGCGCGGTGACGGCGGCTGGCCCCGCGAGACCACCTGCAGATCCGCGCGGTAGGCGCGCAGCTCGGCCAGACGCTGGTCGGCCGAGGCCTCGCCCTCGTCGGCGATGTCGTCGGCGGTACGGGCGAAGTGGTAGATCGCGGCAATGGCCGGGCGCAGTGCCGGCGGACAGAGCCAGGAAGCGACGGGAAAGTTTTCGTAGTGTTCTATGCTCACGGCCGGCATTGTGTGCGCTGCCGGTGGGTGTGCCGATGTGCGAGGTCGCCAAAACAAGGCACAGCCGGGTTTGACAGGCCTCAAAGCGACAAATACATTACTGACCAATTAGTCAGTTACTGCGGCGTTGCCGGCTTTGATGAGGTTACCCATGTCCCAAGTCCAATCCCTGGGTCTGCTGCTGGCGTCGGCCCTGCTGCTGTCCGCCTGCAGCAAGCCCGCTCCTGCGCCCGAGCCCGAGCGGGCCGTGCGCACCCTGGTGGTGGCCAGTGACAGCGCCGGGCTGACGCACGAATACGCGGCCGAGCTGCGCGCCCGCACCGAGTCGCGCCTGTCCTTCCGGGTCAGCGGCAAGCTGCTGGAGCGCCGCGTCAATCTGGGCGATATCGTCAAGCCGGGTCAGCTGCTGGCCCGCATCGATGCGCAAGACCTGCTGCTGGCCCAGGATGCGGCGCGCGCCGGCATGCAGGCCGCCCGCGTCAACCGCGACCAGGCCGGTGCCGACTACAAGCGCTTCATCGAGCTGCACCAGCAGGGCTTCATCAGCGCGGCCGAGCTGGAGCGGCGCGACGCCGCCTTCAAGGCGGCCCAGGCCCAGCTGGACCAGGCCAAGGCGCAGTCCAGCGCGCAAAGCAATCAGTCGGCCTATGCGCAGCTGACGGCCGATGCCGGCGGTGTGGTGACGGCGGTGTATGCCGAGCCGGGCATGGTGGTGGCGGCCGGCACGCCGGTGCTGCAACTGGCCCATGCGGGGCCTAAAGACGTGGTGTTCTCGGTGCCCGAGCAGATGATTGCCAGCCTGCGCGCGGCGGCCAGCCGGCCCGGCGCACTGACCGTCAAGCTCTGGGGCAGCGAGCAGGCGGCGCAGCCGGTGCAGCTGCGCGAGGTGTCGGCGGCGGCCGACCCGACCACGCGCACCTTCCTGGTCAAGGCCGATGCCGGCAAGCTCGATGCGCGACTCGGCCAGACGGCGACCGTGCTGCTGGAGCTGCCCAAACAGGCCCATGTGATCAAGCTGCCGCTGACGGCGGTGCTGGAGCAGCAGGGCAGGACCTCGGTCTGGCTGCTCGACGGCAAGACCATGACCTTGAATCTGCAGCCCATCCAGGTGGCCGGTGCCGATGGCAACGAGGTTGTGGTGTCCGGCGGACTCGCGCCCGGCCAGGAGGTCGTGACCGCCGGCGTGCATGTGTTGACGCCGGGCCTGAAGGTCAAGCGTTATGCCGAGCCCGCAGCCGCGGCCGCTTCCCGTTAAGAACAAGGCCAGGCGCGCATGAGCACTCCGACCAAGCCCTATGTGGGCTCACGCTTCAATGTGTCCCGCTGGGCCCTGGAGCATCCGGCCCTGACCCGCTATCTGATGGTGGTACTGATGGTGATGGGCTTTGCCGCCTATTTCCAGCTGGGCCAGGACGAGGATCCGCCGTTCACCTTCCGCATCATGGTGGTCCAGGCCTTCTGGCCCGGCGCGACCGCGCAGCAGGTGGCCGAGCAGGTGACCGACAAGATCGAGAAGACACTGCAGGAGGTGCCGCATGCCGACAAGATCCGCAGTTTTACGAAACCGGGCGAGTCGCTGACCCTGTTCCAGCTGAAGGACAGCACGCCGGCCAAGGAGGTCGCGGGCACCTGGTATCTGGTGCGCAAAAAGGTCGGCGATATGCGCCACACCCTGCCGCAGGGTGTGCTCGGGCCGCTGTTCAATGACGAATTTGGCGATGTCTACGGTTCCATCCTGGCGCTGTCGGCCGATGGCTTCAGCCGGGAGGAATTGCGCGAGCATGCAGACCGGGTGCGGGCCCAGCTGTTGAAGCTGCCTGATGTCGCCAAGGTCGAGACCTTTGGCGCCCAGGCGGAAAAGCTCTTCATCGAGATTTCGCAGAAGCGCCTGGCCGAGCTGGGCCTGGACTTCGGCCAGGTGATCAATCAGCTCGGGGCGCAGAACGCGGTCGAGGGCGCCGGCGTGCTGAATGCCGGCAGCGGCAATCTACAGGTGCGCATCGGCGGCCAGCTCAACTCGGTGCAGGCGCTGAAGGACTTCCCGATCCGCGCGATCAATCCGGCCACCGGCATCGCCAGCAGCATCCGTCTGTCCGATATCGCCGACATCAAGCGTGCCTATGCCGACCCACCGTCCATCATGGTGCGGCATCAGGGCAAGGATGTGGTGGCGCTGGGCATCTCGATGTCCAAGGGCGGCGACATCATCGCGCTGGGCAAGGCCTTGCAAGCGGCCAGCGCCAAGATCCGCAAGGAGCTGCCGGCCGGCATCGAGCTGGCACAGATCCAGGATCAACCGCAGGCGGTGACGCGCTCGGTCAACGAGTTCGTGCAGGTGCTGATCGAGGCGGTCGTGATCGTGCTAGCGGTCAGCTTCATCGCGCTGGGCCTGCATACCAAGCCTCTGCGCATCGACATCTGGCCCGGCCTGGTGGTGGCGATCACGATACCGCTGGTGCTGGCGATCACCTTTGTGACGATGTTTTACTGGAGCGTGGGCCTGCACAAGATCTCGCTGGGCTCGTTGATCATCGCGCTGGGTCTGCTGGTCGACGACGCCATCATTGCGGTCGAGATGATGGTGCGCAAGCTCGAAGAGGGCTACGACAAGATGCACGCCGCCACCTTTGCCTATGACGCGACGGCGATGCCCATGTTGACCGGAACCCTGATCACGGCGGTGGGCTTCCTGCCCATCGGCATGGCCCAGTCGGCCACCGGTGAGTACACCTTCGCGATCTTCGCGGTGACGGCGGCCGCCCTGGTGATCTCCTGGGTGGTGTCGATCTATTTCGTGCCCTATCTGGGTTCGCTGCTGCTGCGCAGCCATGTGGCCGGCGAGGGCGGGGCGCACGAGTTGTTCGACACGCCGTTCTACAACCGCTTTCGCCGCATGGTGCTGTGGTGCGTGCAGAACCGCTGGAAGACCATCGGCATGACGGTGCTGATCTTCGCGCTGGGCCTGGTCGGCATGGGGCGGGTGCAGCAGCAGTTCTTCCCGGACTCCAGCCGCCCGGAGATTCTGGTCGATTTCACGCTGCCCGAGGGCGCGACGATAGAGCAGAGCCGCGCGATCGCGCAGCGCTTCGAGGCGCGCATGATGCGTGAGCCGGGCGTCGACTCGGTCAGCACCTGGATAGGCAGCGGCGTGCCGCGCTTTTATCTGCCGCTGGACCAGATCTTCCCGGCGCCCAACGTCAGCCAGGCCATCGTGCTGCCCAAGAATCTGCGCGAGCGCGAGGCCTTGCGCAAGCGCCTGCCGGCCCTGGTGGCGGCTGAGTTCCCCGAGGTGCGCAGCCGCGTCAAGCTGCTGCCCAATGGCCCGCCGGTGTCGTACCCAGTGCAGTTTCGCGTTGCCGGCACCGATGTCGCGACCGTGCGGCTTTGGGCCGACCAGGCTAAGGCGATTTTGCGCACCAACCCGAATATGCGCGGCGTCAACGACAACTGGAACGAGTCGGTCAAGTCGCTGCGCCTGGAGGTTGATCAGGACAAGGCGCGCGCGCTGGGCGTCAGCAGCCAGAGTCTAGCGCAGGCCTCGCGCACCCTGCTGTCCGGCAGCACGATCGGCCAGTACCGCGAGGGTGACAAGCTGATCGATATCGTGCTGCGCCAGCCGCTGGCCGAGCGCGAGGCCATCACCGATCTGGGCAATGCCTATGTGCCTACCGCCAGCGGGCGCAGCATTCCACTGACCCAGATCGCCAAGGTCAGCTTTGAATGGGAGCCGGGTCTGCTGCAGCGCGAGGGCCGCAACTACGCGATCACGGTGCAGGGCGATGTGGCCGAGGGCCTGCAAGGGGCCACGGTCTCGGCCCAGATCTGGCCGCAGCTCAAGGAGTTGCAGGCCAAGATGCCGCTGGGCTATTCGATCGATGTGGCCGGGGCGGTGGAGGAGAGCAGCAAGGGCCAGGGCTCGATCGCGGCCGGTGTGCCCATCATGCTGTTCATCACCTTCACCTTGCTGATGCTGCAGCTGCAGAGCTTCTCGCGCTCGATGCTGGTGTTCCTCACCGGGCCGCTGGGCATCGCTGGCGTGGCGGCGGCGCTGCTGCTGCTGGACCGGCCCTTCGGCTTCGTCGCGCTGCTGGGCGTGATCGCGCTGATGGGCATGATCATGCGCAACTCGGTGATCCTGATCGACCAGATCGAGCAGGACCGCGAGCGCGGGGTGCCGGCGTGGCAGGCGATTGTCGAGTCGGCCGTGCGGCGCTTCAGGCCCATCGTGCTGACGGCCGCAGCCGCCGTGCTGGCCATGGTGCCGCTGTCGCGCTCGGTGTTCTGGGGGCCGATGGCCGTGGCCATCATGGGCGGCTTGATCGTCGCGACCGCGCTGACCCTGCTGGCGCTGCCGGCGATGTATGCGGCCTGGTTCCGCATTCAGCGCCCCAGCGAGGCCGCGTCGCGCTTCTGATGGTCCGGGTTTACCTGGGCCGAATTTTCAGGCCGGCGAGAGGCTACAATCTCCGGTTTGCCGAATTGCCACAGGGTTGAGGCGGCGCCGGGGATCTTCTTCGGCACCAACACAATCCTGGATCCACTCGCGCGGGTGGCGAAATTGGTAGACGCACCAGGTTTAGGTCCTGACGCCTTCACGGGCGTGCCGGTTCGAGTCCGGCCCCGCGCACCAGATAACTTTGTATTGAGTCAACTATGGCTGTCACCGTCGAAACCCTCGAAAAGCTCGAACGCCGCATCACGCTCACGCTGGCGGCCGCTGACATCAACAGCGAAGTCGAAACCCGTTTGAAGAAGCTGGCCCGCACGGTCAAGGCCGACGGCTTCCGCCCCGGCAAGGTGCCGATGAGCGTGGTCACCCAGCGTTATGGCTACTCGGTCCAGTACGATGTCATGAACGACAAGCTGGGCGAGGCCTTCTCCAGCGCCGCCAACGAAGCCAAGCTGCGCGTGGCCGGCATGCCCCGCATCGCCCAGAAGGACGAGGCCGGCGAAGGCCAGATGGCGTTTGACGCCACCTTCGAGGTCTATCCCGAGGTCAAGATCGGCGACCTGTCGGCCGCCGAAGTCGAGCGCATCGGCAGCGAAGTGACCGATGCCGCGATCGACAAGACCGTCGAGATCCTGCGCAAGCAGCGTCGCACCTTCGCTCAGCGCGCCGCCGCCGAGGCTGCCAGCGACGAGGACCGCGTCACGATCGACTTCGAAGGCAAGATCGACGGCGAGCCCTTCGCCGGCGGCAAGGCCGAGGCCTTCCAGTTCATCATCGGCGAAGGCCAGATGCTGGAAGCCTTCGAGAAGGCCGTGCGCGGCATGAAGTCGGGCGAGTCCAAGACCTTCCCGCTGGCCTTCCCCGAGGACTACCACGGCAAGGACGTGGCCGGCAAGGAAGCCGACTTCCTGGTGACCTTGAAGAAGATTGAGGCCCAGCACCTGCCCGAAGTGAACGAGGCCTTTGCCAAGTCGCTGGGCATCAAGGAAGCCACGGTCGAGGCGCTGCGCGCCGACATCAAGAAGAACCTCGAGCGCGAGGTCAAGTTCCGCGTGCTGGCCCGCAACAAGGGCGCCGTGATGGACGCTCTGGTGGCATCTGCCGAACTGGACGTGCCGAACGCGCTGATCGCCAGCGAGACCGAGCGTCTGGTGGCCAATGCCCGTGAAGACCTGAAGAAGCGCGGCATCAAGGACGCCGACAAGGCACCGATCCCCGAGGAGCTGTTCAAGCCTCAGGCCGAGCGCCGCGTGCGCCTGGGTCTGGTGGTGGCCGAGCTGGTGCGCGCCAACAGCCTGCAGGCCAAGCCCGAGCAGCTGCAAGCCCATATCGAAGAGCTGGCACAGAGCTACGAGAAGCCGGCCGAGGTGGTGCGCTGGTACCTGAGCGACCGCGAGCGTCTGGCCGAGGTCGAGGCCGTCGTGATCGAGAACAATGTGACGGACTTCGTGCTGTCCAAGGTCAAGGTCACCGACAAGGCCCTGCCGTTCGACGAGCTGATGGCGACCGCCAACTGAGTGTTGGTCTGAGCTGAGCGCAAGGGCGCCGCGCCGCAAGGCCGGCGCCTTTGCCCTTTCTGCGGCCTCCCGTCTTGAAGCGACATAATCAGCCCCAATAACAAAGCATCACTTGCGAGGAAATTCATGAGCGCGCTGGAAACAAGCAATCTGGGCATGGTGCCCATCGTCATCGAACAATCGGGCCGCGGCGAGCGCGCCTATGACATCTACAGCCGCCTGCTGCGTGAGCGCATCGTCTTCCTGGTCGGCCCGGTCAATGACGCGGTGGCCAATCTGGTGGTGGCCCAACTGCTGTTCCTGGAAAGCGAAAATCCGGACAAGGACATTTCCCTCTATATCAACTCCCCCGGCGGCAGCGTCTCGGCCGGCATGTCGATCTTCGACACGATGAATTTCATCAAGCCCCAGGTGGCGACCCTGTGCATGGGAATGGCGGCCAGCATGGGCGCCTTCCTGCTGGCGGCCGGCGCCAAGGGCAAGCGCATGTCGCTGCCCAATGCCAAGATCATGATCCACCAGCCGCTGGGCGGCGCCCAGGGTCAGGCCACCGACATTGAGATCCATGCCCGCGAGATCCTGAAGACCCGCGAGCAGCTCAATCGCATCCTGGCAGAGCGTACCGGTCAAAGCCTGGAGAAGATCCAGCTGGACACCGAGCGCGACTATTTCATGTCCGCTCCCGAGGCGCAGAGCTACGGCCTGATCGATCAGGTGCTCGAAAAGCGCCCCTGAGCTCGGGGCCGGACTCAACTGGTGCTGGATCGGGGCCCTTATCGACGCAAGGGCCCCGTCGGCGTTTGAACTATCATCCCATCAGGCACTCACGCCTGAATTTGAAGCAGATCCATGGCCGAGAAAAAAGGCAACTCCAGCGAAAAAGTCTTGTACTGCTCCTTCTGCGGCAAGAGCCAGCATGAGGTGAAGAAGCTCATCGCCGGCCCGTCGGTATTCATCTGCGACGAGTGCATCGAGCTGTGCAATGACATCATTCGCGATGAAGTGCCCACCGACAGCACGCCGGCGCGCGCCAGCAAGTCCGATCTGCCCGTGCCCAGCGAGATCAAGGCCAGCCTCGACAACTATGTGATTGGCCAGGACGTCGCCAAGCGCACCCTGGCGGTGGCGGTCTACAACCATTACAAGCGCCTGCGCCATATGGCCGGCAACAAGGACTCGGTCGAGCTGTCCAAGAGCAACATCCTCTTGATCGGCCCCACCGGCTCTGGCAAGACCCTGCTGGCCCAGACCCTGGCGCGCCTGCTGAACGTGCCCTTCGTGATTGCCGATGCGACCACGCTGACCGAGGCCGGCTATGTCGGCGAGGATGTCGAGAACATCATCCAGAAGCTGCTGCAGAACTGCAATTACGATGTCGAGCGCGCCCAGCGCGGTATCGTCTACATCGACGAGATCGACAAGATCAGCCGCAAGGCCGACAACCCCTCGATCACCCGCGATGTCTCGGGCGAGGGCGTGCAGCAGGCCTTGCTGAAGCTGGTCGAGGGCACGATGGCTTCGGTGCCGCCGCAGGGCGGGCGCAAGCATCCGAACCAGGACTTCCTGCAGATCGACACGACCAACATCCTGTTCATCTGCGGCGGTGCTTTCGATGGCCTGGAGAAGGTCATCCAGAACCGCTCCGAGAAGTCGGGCATCGGCTTTGGCGCGACGGTCAAGACCAAGACCGAGCGCCGCGTCTCCGAGGTCTTCCGCGAGGTTGAGCCTGAGGATCTGATCAAGTTCGGTCTGATCCCCGAACTGGTCGGCCGTCTGCCGGTCGTGGCCACCTTGGGCGAGCTGACCGAGGACGCGCTGGTGCAGATCCTGACCGAGCCCAAGAACGCCTTGCTGAAGCAGTACCAGCAGTTGTTCGCGATGGACGGTGTGGAGCTGGAAGTGCGACCCTCCGGCCTGGCCGCGATCGCCCGCAAGGCCCTGGCTCGCAAGACCGGTGCCCGCGGCCTGCGCTCCATCATGGAGCAGTCGCTGATCGACACCATGTTCGAACTGCCCGCCCTGGATGGTGTGGCCAAGGTGGTGCTGGACGAGCACAACATCGAGGAAGAGGCCAAACCCCTGCTCGTGTATCGCGAGCAGGCCAAGGCCAGCGCCTGATCTATCCTTCCCCTTCGGCGTCTTGCATTTACCCCCTCAGGCCGCAGATGGGCCTGAGAAAGAGAGGTTTTCATGTCCGGTCATCCCGTTCTGCCCGCCGAACCCATCACCCTGCCGCTGCTGCCGCTGCGCGATGTGGTGGTGTTCCCGCATATGGTGATCCCGCTGTTCGTCGGGCGCCCCAAGTCCATCAAGGCTTTGGAAGCCGCGATGGAAGCCGGTCGTCAAATCATGCTGGTGGCCCAGAAGGCCGCCGGCAAGGACGAGCCCAAGCCCGACGATATGTTCGAGGTCGGCTGCGTCTCCAGCATTCTGCAGATGCTCAAGTTGCCCGATGGCACGGTCAAGGTGCTGGTCGAAGGCCTGCAGCGCGCCAGCACCAGCAGCATCACCGAGACCGAGGAGCACTTTGTTGCCGAGGTCGTGCCGATCCCGCCGGAGGCCGATACCAAGCCCGAGGTCGAGGCGCTGCGTCGCGCGGTGACCCAGCAGTTTGACCAGTACGTCAAGCTCAACAAGAAGATCCCGCCCGAGATCCTGACCTCGATCGCCGGCATCGACGATGCCGGTCGCCTGGCCGACACCATCGCCGCGCATCTGCCGCTCAAGCTCGACGCCAAGCAGTCGGTGCTGGACCTGTCCGAGGTCGGCAAGCGCCTGGAGAAGCTGCTCGATCTGCTCGAGCACGAGGTCGATATCCTGCAGGTCGAAAAGCGCATTCGCGGCCGCGTCAAGCGCCAGATGGAGAAGAGCCAGCGCGAGTACTACCTGAACGAGCAGGTCAAGGCGATCCAGAAGGAACTGGGCGACGGCGAAGAGGGCGCGGACCTCGAAGACCTGGACAAGAAGATCCAGGCCGCCCGCATGCCCAAGGAAGCGCGCAAGAAGGCCGACAGCGAGCTGAAGAAGCTCAAGCTGATGTCGCCGATGTCGGCCGAAGCCACCGTGGTGCGCAACTACATCGAGACCCTGGTCAACCTGCCCTGGAGCAAGAAGACCAAGATCAAGTACGACCTCAGCAATGCCGAAGGCGTGCTGAACGAAGACCACTACGGCCTGGACAAGGTCAAGGACCGCATCCTCGAATATCTCGCGGTGCAGCAGCGCGTCGACAAAGTCAAGGCGCCCATCCTGTGCCTGGTCGGCCCCCCGGGTGTCGGCAAGACCTCGCTGGGTCAGTCGGTGGCGCGCGCCACCGGCCGCAAGTTCGTGCGCATGGCCTTGGGCGGTGTGCGGGACGAAGCCGAGATCCGCGGCCACCGCCGCACCTATATCGGCTCGATGCCGGGCAAGGTGCTGCAGTCGCTGTCCAAGGTCGGCACGCGCAATCCGCTGTTCCTGCTCGACGAGATCGACAAGCTGGGCATGGACTTCCGCGGTGATCCGTCATCGGCGCTGCTGGAGGTGCTGGACCCCGAGCAGAACCACACTTTCGGCGACCATTACGTCGAGGTCGATTTCGACCTCAGCGATGTGATGTTCGTGGCTACCTCGAACTCGATGAACATCCCGCCGGCCCTGCTGGACCGTATGGAGGTCATTCGCCTGTCCGGCTACACCGAGGACGAAAAGGTCAATATCGCCCAGCGCTACTTGCTGCCCAAACAGCGCAAGAACAATGGCGTCAAGGACGAGGAGATGGACGTCACCGAGTCGGCCATCCGCGGCATCATCCGCTACTACACCCGCGAGGCTGGCGTGCGCTCGCTGGAACGCGAGATCTCCAAGATCTGCCGCAAGGTGGTGAAGAACCTGGCGCTGAAGACCGTCGAGGGCCAGGCCGTCGTTACCGAGGACAACCTCAACGACTTCCTGGGCGTGCGCAAGTACGACTTCGGCCGTGCCGAAAAGAAGAACCAGGTCGGCCAGGTGGTCGGTCTGGCCTGGACCGAGGTGGGCGGCGATCTGCTGACCATCGAGGCGACGGCGATGCCGGGCAAGGGCAACATCATCCGCACCGGTTCGCTGGGCGATGTGATGAAGGAGTCGGTCGAGGCGGCCCGCACCGTGGTGCGTTCGCGTGCCCGCCGTCTGGGCATCAAGGACGAGGCCTTCGAGAAGCGCGACGTGCACATCCATGTGCCGGATGGTGCGACGCCCAAGGACGGCCCCAGCGCCGGCGCGGCGATGACGACGGCCTTTGTCTCGGCGCTGACCGGTATCCCGGTGCGTGCCGATGTGGCGATGACCGGCGAAATCACGCTGCGTGGCGAGGTCACCGCGATCGGCGGCCTGAAGGAAAAGCTGCTGGCTGCGCATCGTGGTGGCATCAAGACCGTGATGATTCCGGAAGAGAACGTCAAGGACCTGCAGGACATTCCGGAGAACGTCAAGAACCAGCTCGAGATCGTGCCGGTGCGCTGGATCGATCGGGTGCTGGAAGTGGCGCTGGAGTCGATGCCGGTGGCACTGCCTGATGAAGAGCCGGCCGTGGCGGCCAAGGCCGAAGCGGCCGTGGCGGCGCCTCCGGCGGCGACGCACTGAGATTTGAGTCATGCAAGGCCTTCGAGGCCTTGCATGAGTTCTAAAATCCGGTATAGAATAGCTGCTTCAGCGCAAACGGCGCAGGACGATTGAAGAAATTCAAACATCCAGCGAGCAGTGTGTTGAAACTATGCGGGTGTAGCTCAGTTGGTAGAGCGCGACCTTGCCAAGGTCGAGGTCACGAGTTCGAGCCTCGTTACCCGCTCCAGGCATATAAATGGGAAGCCCCGGCTTCCCATTTCCATCAGTGCTTCACCAAAAGCAGTGACGGCGGTAAGAAAATCTGATTTCTAAGGCGCGGTAGCAAAGCGGTTATGCCCCGGATTGCAAATCCGGTTAGTCCGGTTCGACTCCGGACCGCGCCTCCAAGAATTCAATGCGGGTGTAGCTCAGTTGGTAGAGCGCGACCTTGCCAAGGTCGAGGTCACGAGTTCGAGCCTCGTTACCCGCTCCAGAAAACCGGTTCGCACCGGGTTCGGCCACCAGGCCGGACAAAATGCGGCGAATGAAATGCGGGTGTAGCTCAGTTGGTAGAGCGCGACCTTGCCAAGGTCGAGGTCACGAGTTCGAGCCTCGTTACCCGCTCCAAAATGAAAAGGGAAGCCTGATGGCTTCCCTTTCTCATTTCTGCCGCAGTGATAATGCAGCCCACGCCCGGGTGGTGAAATTGGTAGACGCAGCGGACTTAAAATCCGCCGACCTTGCGGTCGTACGGGTTCGATTCCCGTCCTGGGCACCATGCCCTTCGAGGGCCATAACGACCAACGAGGGGTGGCGGTGGGACTGTTTGCGCAAGAGTTGCTGAATCCGGGCGTCAAGAAGCGTGAGGTGTTCGGCTGGTCGATGTATGACTTCGCCAACTCCGGTTACACCACAGTGGTGCTGACGGCGGTATACAACGCTTACTTCGTCGGCGTCATCGCGCAGTCCAGCGCTTCGGCCACCTTGCTGTGGACCTCGCTGATCGCGCTGTCCAGCTTTCTCGTCATGCTGATCATGCCGGCGTTGGGGGCTTATGCCGATGCGCGCGCGGCCAAGAAGCGGCTGCTGATGCTGATGACCACGGGCTGTGTCATCTCGACGATAGGGCTGGGCCTGGCCGGTCAGGGACAACTGGCTTGGGCCGCGCTGGCGGTCGTTGTCTCCAATACCTGCTATGCCTGCGGAGAGGCCTTGATCGGGGCTTTCCTGCCCGAACTGGCGCGGCGCGATTCGCTGGGGCGGGTGTCCGGCTGGGGCTGGGCCTTCGGCTATTTCGGCGGCATGCTGGCGCTGGGCCTGAGCCTGGCCTATGTGCTGCATGCGCAGGCGGCCGGGCAGAGCGCCAGCGAGTTCGTGCCGGTGACCATGTACATCACGGCCGGTGTCTACGCGCTGGCCGCGCTGCCGACCTTTGTGCTGCTGCGCGAGCGCGCCCAGGTTCAGACGCAGCCGGCGCCGGCGCAATCGGCGCTGAATCGCCTGAAGGCGTCCTGGCAGCGGGCGCGGCGCTACCCCGATTTCATGCGCTTTCTGGCCTGTGGTGTCAGCTATCAGGCGGGCATTGCGGTGGTGATCGCCTTGGCGGCGGTCTATGCCGAGCAGACCCTGGGCTTCAAGCAGGCCGAGACCATGGCCCTGGTGTTCCTGGTCAATATCGCGTCGGCGGTCGGAGCCTTTGTTTTCGGCTATTTCGAGGATCGTGTCGGCCACAGCCGGGCCTTGAAGTTCACCCTGCTGGGCTGGGTGGCGATGATTCTGCTGGCCTTTGTCGCTCAGGGGCCGGCGTTGTTCTGGGTGGCCGCCGTGCTGGCGGGGCTGTGCATGGGCTCGAGCCAGTCCTGCGGCCGAGCGATGGTCGGTGCGCTGGCGCCGCCGGCCAGCCTGGCCGAGTTTTTCGGCCTGTGGGCTTTTGCGACCCGGCTGGCGGCCATCATCGGGCCGCTGACCTATGGCCTGGTGACCTGGCTGACGGCCGGTAACCACCGCCTGGCCATCCTCAGCACCGGCGTCTTCTTCCTGCTGGGCTGGTGGGTGTTGGCCGGCGTCAATGTGCAGCGCGGCGCAGCGGCTGCGCGCGCCTAGATACGGACTTGGCGCGTGGATGGTGCCGTCCAGCCCATGGCGGTAGTCGCCAGGCGGCTCAATACGGCGGGGTCGCCGGTGCTTTCCAGGATCAGGCTCGGCGTGCCGTCGCCGGCCCAATAGCGCTGGGCCTGCTTGGCAACGGCCGCCTCGATCTTCAGCAACAGGACCTCTGGGCCCAGTGCTTGCTGGAACAGGGGCTGAACCAGCGGGTAGTGGGTGCAGCCCATCAGCACGGTGTCGACACCGGCCTCGCGCAGCGGTGCGCAGCAGCGCTCGATCAGGCCCCGCAGGGCCGGACCGTCCAACTCACCGGTCTCGATCAGGTCGGCCAGTCCGGGGCAGGGCTGGCTGAAGACCTGCACGCCTCGGGCATGGGCCTCAATCAAGCTTTGGTAGCGCGCGCTGGCGATGGTGGCCGGTGTGGCCAGCACGCCGATGCGGCCATTGCGGCTGGCGGCCACGGCCGGCTTGATGCCGGGTTCGATGCCGACGATGGGCAACTCGGGCCAGCGCTCGCGCAAGGCGTTGACCGCGTGGGCGGTGGCCGTATTGCAGGCGACGACCAGCATCACCGCGCCTCGGTTCAACAGGTACTCGCCGATTACCAGGCTGCGGGCGGCGATGAAGTCGCTGCTTTTCTCGCCATAGGGCGCATAAGCGGTATCGGCCAGATAGTGCAGCGGCGCACCCGGCAGGGCCTCGCGCAATTCGCGCAGCACGGTCAGGCCGCCGACACCGGAATCGAAAACGCCCAGGCAGGGGGAAGTGGGGCTGGAGGTGCTTGTCATCAGGTTGCGCAGTCTAGTTTGTCGGGCCGCTCGCGCCCAAGACGTCGCTAGAATAGAACGGTCGTGCTATTTTTTCGGACATTTGACGCCTGGATGACTCAGCGTTGCCGGGGCTGGCCCGTAGAATCCGATTAACGTTAACGTCAATTAGCCTTGGAGTACTTCGATGAAGGTCTTGGTTCCTGTCAAACGAGTGGTCGATTACAACGTCAAGGTGCGCGTCAAGAGCGACGGCACCGGTGTGGACATCGCCAATGTGAAGATGTCCATGAACCCCTTTGACGAGATCGCCGTCGAAGAAGCCGTGCGCCTGAAGGAAAAAGGCGTGGTCACCGAGGTGATCGCCGTCTCCTGCGGCGTGACCCAGTGCCAGGAAACCCTGCGCACCGCGATGGCCATCGGTGCTGACCGGGCCATCCTGGTCGAGACCGACGCCGAGCTGCAGCCGCTGGCCGTGGCCAAGATCCTCAAGGCCCTGGTCGACAAGGAGCAGCCGCAGCTGGTGATCCTCGGCAAGCAGGCCATCGACGACGATTGCAACCAGACCGGCCAGATGCTGGCCGCGCTGGCCGGCCTGCCGCAGGGCACCTTCGCCTCCAAGGTCGAAGTCGCCGACGGCAAGGTCTCCGTGACCCGCGAAGTCGACGGCGGCCTGGAAACCGTCAAGCTGAGCCTGCCGGCCGTGATCACGACCGATCTGCGCCTGAACGAGCCACGCTACGTGACCCTGCCCAACATCATGAAGGCCAAGAAGAAGCAGCTCGACATCGTCAAGCCGGCCGATCTGGGCGTGGACGTGGCGCCGCGCATCAAGACCCTCAAGGTCGAGGAGCCGCCCAAGCGCAGCGCCGGCATCAAGGTGCCGGATGTGGCCACGCTGGTGAACAAGTTGAAGAATGAAGCGAAGGTGATCTGAGATGACTGCTCTGGTAATTGCTGAACACGACAACGCCTCCATCAAGGGCGCGACGCTGAACACCGTCACCGCGGCCGCCGCCTGCGGTGGTGATGTCCACGTGCTGGTCGCCGGCTCCAATGCCGCCGCCGCTGCCGCCGCTGCCGCGCAGATCGCTGGCGTCAGCAAGGTGCTGCACGCCGACGCTGCCCAGCTGGCCGATGGCCTGGCCGAGAACCTGGCCGCGCAAGTGGTGGCCATCGCCGGTGGCTACAGCCACATCCTGTTCCCGGCCACCGCCTCGGGCAAGAACGTCGCGCCGCGCGTCGCGGCCCTGCTGGACGTGGCCCAGCTGAGCGATGTCACCAAGGTCATCAGCGCCGATACCTTCGAGCGCCCGATCTACGCCGGCAACGCGATCGCCACCGTGCAGTCGAGCGACGCCACCAAGGTGCTGACCGTGCGAACGACCGGCTTTGACGCCGCCGCCGCGGGCGGTTCGGCCGCCGTCGAAACGCTGGCCGCCGCCACCGATTCCGGCAAGAGCAGCTTCGCCGGCCGTGAAGTGACCAAGAGCGACCGCCCCGAGCTGACCGCCGCCAAGATCATCGTCTCCGGTGGCCGTGCCCTGGGCAGCAGCGACAAGTTCAACGAGGTGCTGACCCCGCTGGCCGACAAGCTCGGCGCGGCGCTGGGTGCCTCGCGCGCGGCCGTGGACGCCGGCTACGCGCCGAACGACTGGCAGGTCGGCCAGACCGGCAAGATCGTGGCGCCCCAGCTCTATATCGCCGCCGGCATCTCCGGCGCGATCCAGCACCTGGCCGGCATGAAGGACTCCAAGGTGATCGTCGCGATCAACAAGGATCCGGAAGCGCCGATCTTCTCGGTGGCCGACTACGGCCTGGAAGCCGATCTGTTCACCGCCGTGCCCGAGCTGATCAACGCCCTCTGAGCGCCCGCTCGAAACCGATGAAGGGCGCCCGACTGTCTGGTCGCGGCGCCCTTGTTGTATCTGGAGACAAGACACCATGAGCTACCGTGCCCCCGTCAAAGACATGCTGTTCAATATGCAGGAGCTTGCCGGCCTGCAGGCGCTGACCGAGATCCCGGCCTTTGCCGACTTCGGCATCGATACGGCCCAGGCCGTGCTGGAGGAATGCGCCAAGCTCAACGAGGACGTGATCGCGCCGCTGAACTTCGAGGGCGACAAGAACCCCTCCTACTTCAAGGACGGCCAGGTCTTCACGACCCCGGGTTTCAAGGAGGCTTTCCGCCAGTTCGCCGACGGCGGCTGGCAGGGTTTGCAGCACCCGACCGAATTCGGCGGCCAGGGTCTGCCCAAGACCATAGGCGCGGCCTGCGGCGAGATGATCAACAGCGCCAATGTCAGCTTCGCGCTGTGCCCGCTGCTCAGCGATGGCGCCATCGAGGCCTTGCTGACGGCCGGCAGCGATGAGCAGAAGGCCATCTACCTGCCCAATCTGGTGGCCGGCAAGTGGACCGGCACGATGAATCTGACCGAGCCGCAGGCGGGGTCAGATCTTGCCCAGGTGCGCACCCGCGCCGAACCGCAGCCCGATGGCAGCTACAAGATCTTCGGCACCAAGATCTTCATCACCTATGGCGAGCACGATATGGCCGAGAACATCGTCCATCTGGTGCTGGCCCGCGTGGTCGGCGCGCCCGAGGGCGTCAAGGGCATCAGCCTCTTCATCGTGCCCAAGTTCCTGGTCAATGCGGACGGCTCGCTGGGCGCGCGCAATGATGCGCACTGCGTGTCGATCGAGCACAAGATGGGCATCAAGGCCAGCCCGACGGCGGTGCTGCAGTTCGGCGACCACGGCGGCGCGATCGGCACCCTGGTCGGCCAGGAGAACCGTGGCCTCGAGTACATGTTCATCATGATGAACGCTGCCCGCTTCGGTGTCGGCGTGCAGGGCATCGCGGTGGCCGAGCGGGCCTATCAGAAGGCGGTGAGCTACGCGCGCGACCGCGTGCAGTCGCGCCCGGTCGACGGCTCGGTGGCCGGCAGCGCCGCCATCATCCATCACCCCGATGTGCGCCGCATGCTGATGACGATGCGCGCACTGACCGAGGGCTGCCGTGCGATGTCCAGCGTGGCAGCCGCAGCCTATGACGCGGCCCACCACCATCCCGACGCCGACACCCGCAAGCAGAACCAGGCCTTCTACGAATTCATGGTGCCGCTGGTCAAGGGCTACAGCACCGAGATGAGCCTGGAGGTCACCGACCTGGGCGTGCAGGTGCATGGCGGCATGGGCTTCATCGAGGAGACCGGCGCGGCCCAGCACTACCGCGACGCCAAGATCCTGACGATTTACGAAGGCACGACCGCGATCCAGGCCAATGACCTGGTCGGCCGCAAGACCACGCGCGACGGCGGCCAGCTCGCCCGCGCGATTGCCGGCCAGATCGAGGCCACCGAAGGGCTGCTGAAACAGCGCAGCAGCGCGGCATCCAAGGCCGTGGCCAAGCGCCTGGGCGCGGCCCGCCAGGCCTATCTCGACGTGGTGGACTTCATCGCCGCCCAGGGCAAGGCCAATCCGAACGCGGCCTATGCCGGCTCGGTGCCCTATCTGATGCTGGCCGGCAATCTGGTGGCCGGCTGGCAGCTGGCGCGCGCGCTGATCGTGGCCGAGGACAAGATCGCCGCCGGCGAGGAGGTGCCCTTCATGAGCGCCAAGATCGCGACGGCGCGCTTTTATGCCGAGCACATCCTGAGCCGCAGCTCGGGCCTGCGCGACGCCATCGTCGAAGGCGCCGACAGCGTCACCGCGCTGGCGCTGGACGCCTTTTGATCGCCCACTGACACAACGAACGGAGACCTTTGTGGCCCTGCCTCCCGTCCTGCAAAACCTGCCCCTGCCCATCATCGGTTCGCCGCTGTTCATCATCAGCAATCCCAAGCTGGTGATCGAGCAGTGCAAGGCCGGCGTCGTCGGCGCTATGCCCGCACTCAACGCCCGTCCGGCCGAGCTGCTGGATGAATGGCTCAACGAGATCACCACCGAGCTGGCGGCCTATAACAAGGCCCATCCCGACAAGCCGGCCGCGCCGTTTGCGATCAACCAGATCGTGCACAAGAGCAATGACCGCTTGGAGCACGATATGGCGCTGTGCGCCAAGTACAAGGTGCCCGTCATCATCACCTCGCTGGGCGCGCGCGAGGATGTCAATGCCGCGGTGCATGCCTGGGGTGGCGTGGTGCTTCACGACATCATCAACAACAAGTTCGCGAAGAAGGCGATCGAGAAGGGCGCCGACGGCCTGATCGCGGTGGCGGCCGGGGCCGGCGGCCATGCCGGGGTCAAGAGCCCGTTCGCGCTGATCCAGGAAATCCGCGAGTGGTTCGATGGCCCGATCGCGCTGTCGGGCGCGATCGCCAGCGGCGATGCGGTGCTGGCCGCCCAGGCGATGGGCGCGGACTTCGCCTACATCGGCTCGGCCTTCATCGCGACCGAGGAGGCACGTGCCACCGAGGCCTACAAGCAGATGATCGTCGCCTCCAACAGCGATGACATCGTCTACAGCAATCTGTTCACCGGCGTGCATGGCAACTATCTGCGCGGCTCCATCGTCAATGCCGGCATGGACCCCGACAAGCTGCCCGAGAGCGACCCCAGCGCGATGAACTTCGGCGGCGACTCGAAGAAGGCCTGGAAGGACATCTGGGGCAGCGGCCAGGGCATCGGTGCGGTGCGCGAGATCGTGCCGGCACGAGCGCTGGTCGAGCGACTGGCGCGCGAGTACCGGGCGGCCCGCGAGCGTCTGGCCCTGGCCTGATACGGCGCCTGCATTGAAAAGGGCCACCCTCGGGTGGCCCTTCGCGTTGAGGCGCTGCGCTTGCTTACTTGATGTTGGTGAAGCGCGCTTCCGGGCGGTCGTCCGAGCGGTGCACCGTCGAGACGCCCTTCTTCATCGCCCAGGGGCGCATCTGGTGATGGATGGGGATGAACAGATGCTCGTCGCGCATGCGCAGCAGGGCCTCGCGGATCAGGCCGTTGCGCTTGCTGACGTCGGACTCGATCTTCATCGCATCGGTCAGCTGGTCGATCTTGGCATCGCTGATGCGGAAGTAGTTCCAGTTGCCATCGGCACCGGTGGTCTTGGTGCGCACCAGGGACTGGATGGTGTAGAGCGCGTCATAGGTCGGCACGCCCCAGCCAAACAGGAAGAGCTGGTGCTCGAAGCCCTGGATCTTGGGGCTGAAGGTCGACATCGGCTCGGTCTGCAGCCTGGCCTTGATGCCGATCTTGGCCCACATCGAGACCACCGCCTGGCAGATCTCCTCGTCGTTGACGTAGCGGTTGTTCGGGCAGTTCAGCGGCACCTCGAAGCCGTCCGCATAGCCGGCCTCGGCCAGCAGCTTCTTGGCCTTGTCGGCATCGACCTTCAGCGGCGTGTCGATGTCCGGCGTGTTGCCGTTGACGCCCGGGGCGACCATGAGGCCGGCCGGCACCGACAGGCCGCGCATGATGGCGCGCTTGATCGCCTCGCGGTCGATCGCCACCGACAGGGCCTCGCGCACGCGCTTGTCTTTCAGCGGGTTCTTGCCCTTGATGCTGGAGCCGCGGATCTCGTCGCTGCCCTGGTCCATCGCGATGAAGATGGTGCGGATCTCGGTGCCTTCCAGCACGGCCAGCTTGGCGTCGTTGCGCAGCTTCTGCACGTCCTGGGTCGGCAGGTCGGTCAGCAGGTCCACCTCGCCGGACAGCAGGGCCGCGACGCGGGTGGCGTCGGACTTGATCGGCGAGTAGGTGACGCTGTCGACATTGCTGGCGTTGGCAGCATCCCACCAGTCCTTGTTGGCCACCATGCTGATCTTCTGGTCGGGCTGCCAGCCGGTGATCTTGTAGGGGCCGGTGCCGTTGGTGTT
The DNA here is from genome assembly GCA_005503085.1 of Burkholderiales bacterium C2. Classification (GTDB taxonomy): domain Bacteria; phylum Pseudomonadota; class Gammaproteobacteria; order Burkholderiales; family Burkholderiaceae_C; genus Roseateles_E. The sequence continues at coordinate 91,623 of SCOI01000004.1, forward strand.
GCGGGTTGCGAAGGTCTCTTCCTTGACCTTCACGTCCGGCAGGTTGACCGACTTGTTCTTCTCCGCCCAGCTCTTGCTGACCATGCGGAAGTCGACGATGTTGCGCAGCAGGATGGGGTTGGGGGCCGACAGGATGAAGTCCACCGTGTGGCTGTCGATCTTCTTGATCTCGGCGATGCCGTTCACGAAGGCCTGCAGGGTGCCCTGGGGCTGCTTGATGCGGGCCAGCGAGAACACCACGTCGTCGGCGGTGAAGGGCGTGCCGTCATGGAACTTGACGCCCTTGCGCAGCTCAAAGCGCACCTGGGTCGGGCTGATGTGGGTCCACTTGGTGGCCAGCGCCGGCTCGATCTGGTAGGTCTTGCTGTAGCGGGTCAGGCCTTCGTAGGCATGGGCCAGGATGGCGCTGGTGGTGCCATGGTTCTGCGAATGCGGATCCAGGGTCAGCACATCGTTCTGCGCGGCCCAGTGCAGCGGCACGGCTTGCACACCGCTGGCGGCCATCATGCCAAGCGAGAGGCCCAGCGACAGGCACAGCGCGGCCAGCTTGAACTTGCGATTCGGCATCTTCTTCCTCCGTGGAATACTGAAAAGCGGGCATCCTAGCCCGGCATCCACGGAGCAGCTCTACTGACTTGCCCGGGGCCTATGCCCCGGGCAGCCCCGGCTTACTTGATGTTGGTGAAGCGCGCTTCCGGACGGTCATCCGAGCGGTGCTCGGTCGTCACATTGGCGCGCATCGCCCAGGGGCGGACCTGGTGGTGCAGCGGCACGAACAGGTACTCGTCGCGGGTGCGCAGCAAGGCTTCCCGGATCATCGCGTTGCGCTTGGGGATGTCGACCTCGGTCTTCATCGCATCGACCAGCTGGTCGATCTTGGCGTCGCTGACCTTGGAGTAGTTGAAGTTGCCGTCGGCACCGGTGGTCTTGGTGCGCACCAGCGACTGCAGCGCGTACTGCGCGTCATAGGTAGCCACACCCCAGCCCAGCATGTACAACGAGGTGTCGAACTTCTGGAAGGTCACGCTGTGCTGGGCCATCGGCGTGGCCACCAGGCGGCCCTTGACGCCGATCTTGGCCCACATCGCGACGACCGCCTGGCAGACCTCTTCGTCGTTGACGTAGCGGTTGTTCGGGCAGTTCATCTGGATCTCGAAGCCCTCGGGGTAGCCGGCCTCGGTCATCAGTTTCTTGGCCTTCTCGACATCGACCTTGAGCGGCTGGTCGATGTCCGGCGTGTTGCCATTGACGCCCGGCGCCACCATGATGCCGGCCGGGATCGACAGGCCGCGCATGATGGTGCGCTTGATCGCCTCGCGGTCCACGGTCAGGTTCAGCGCCTCGCGCACGCGCTTGTCCTTGAAGGGGTTCTTGCCCTTGACATTGGAGCCCTTGAGTTCGTCGCTGCCCTGGTCCAGCGCCAGGAAGATGGTGCGCACCTCGGGGCCTTCGACGACCTTGAGCTTGGGGTCGGACTTCAGCTTGGCGACGTCCTGCGTCGGCAGGTCGGTCAGCAGGTCGACGTCGCCGGACAGCAGGGCGGCCACGCGGGTCGGGTCCGACTTGATCGGCAGGTAGCTGACCTCGGTGATGTTGCTGGCGCGGGCCTTGTCCCACCAGTCTGGGTTCTGCACCATCGAGATCTTCTGGTCAGGCTGCCAGCCGGTGATCTTGTAGGCGCCGGTGCCCATCACATTGCGCGAGGCGAAGTTGTCTTCCTTGGCCTTGTAGTCCTGGGTGTTGACGGTGTTGTTCTTCTCCGCCCAGGCCTTGCTCATGATGCGGAAGTCGATGATGTTGCGCAGCAGGATGGGGTTGGGCGCTTCCAGGATCAGATCGACGGTGTGGCTGTCGATCTTCTTGACCTCCTTGATGCCGGTCACATAGATCTGCATCGTGCCCTGGGGCTGCTTGATGCGGCCGAAGGAGAACACCACGTCGTCGGCGGTGAAGGGCGTGCCGTCATGGAACTTGACACCCTTGCGCAGCTCGAAGCGCACCTGGGTCGGGCTGATGAAGGTCCATTTGGTGGCCAGGGCCGGCTCGACATCGTATTTGGTGTTGTAGCGGGTCAGACCTTCATAGGCGTGCATCAGGATCGCATTGGTGGTCGCATGGTTTTGCGAGTGCGGATCCGTCGTCAGGATGTCGTTCTGCGCTGCCCAGCGCAGCGGTACGGCATGGGCCGAGGTCGCGGCCAACAGGCCCAGGGCCAGCGAAATCGAAGCCAGCTTGAGCTGATGATTCATAGTCTGCGCACTCCACAACTGTTAGGAAGATTGATCCTAGCCCGTGGGTCTGTGCGCTGCTCTAGTGGCTTGCCCGGGTCTCAGTGCGGGCGCTGTTCGCCCGGTGCCGGCTGTACCAGCAGATCGGCATCACAACCCTTGCCGGCGGCGATCATGCGGCGCGCCCAGGCGCCGATCAGGCGGTTCAGCCAGCGCGGCCCCGGGCGGGCCCAGCCCAGGGCCGTCAGCGGCTCGATCAGCATGCCGCACAGATAGCGGCCGCCCTCGTCCGACCAGCGCAGGGCTGCGCAGGCGCCGTGCCGACGCCGGCTCGCCAGCACGCCCACGGGGCAGGGCTCGGCCAGGCAACAGACGCCGCAGCCATTGCATGTCGCGCCCAAGGCCGGCTTGGGCGGCGCCTCGGGGTGGATGTGGATGAGCTGGCGCATGGGCCACTGTAGAGCAGAGCGTCGCCAAAAAGCCGACCCTGGGGTCGGCTGTGGTGCACGGCCGGCTTACTTCTTGACGCCCAGCTCGCGCAGCCGCTCTTCCAGATAGGCGTGGGCGGTGTAGCGGTCCGACAGCACGACCTCGTCGCGCGGGTGCAGGAACAGCGGCAGCGAGACCCGGCTCTTCTTGGCGCCGTCGCCCGTCGGGTTGACGACGCGGTGCTGGGTCGACGGGTAATAGCCCTGCGAGGCTTCCTGCAGCATGTCGCCGATATTGATGATCAACATGCCGAAGTCGCAGGGCACGTCGAACCATTCGCCGTCCTTGCCCTGCACCTGCAGGCCCGGCTCGTTGGCGGCCGGCAGGATGGTCAAGAGATTGATGTCGCCATGTGGGGCGGCGCGCAGCGAGCCGGCCGGTTCATTGCCGGTCAGCGGCGGATAGCGCAGCACGCGCAGCAGGGTCAGCTGGCTGTCCTGGATCATCTGGGACAGCGGCTCGCGGTAATGGCGTGCGATCTCGGCCGGCGTGTAGCGCTCGACCCAGGACAGCAGTTCCTGCGCGAGGCCGTTGGCCTGGCTGTAGTACTGCATCGCATCGTCCTTGAGCGGCGCCGGAATGCGGCCCCAGGGGTAGATGTGGAAATACTCCTTGATGTCCTTCTGGGTGAAGCCCTTGGCGGTCTCCGAGATCTCGGTGGAGAAGTAGCCGTCCTGCTTCTGCTTCGAGAAGGCGTACTGGTGCTTCTCGTCGCCGTTGAAGAAGCCCAGCCAGTCGGCATAGATCTTCTCGACCAGGGCCTGCTGGATCGGATGGTTGACGAGCACACCGAAGCCGGTTTCGTGCAGCGAGCGGGTGAACTGCTCGGCCGCGTCGGCGGCCCGGTAGTCGACGACTTTGACTTGCATGGGATCTCCTCGATAGTGTCCCGACGCCAAGCCATTCAATCGCGGGGCTGTGGCGCGCGAGCTGAAGTCTAGGCCAAGCCAGCGACGTTCGCAAACGTTTGCCGGCAAAGATGAAGCGATGAGCCTGCCTCAGAAGAGACTTCAGTTCGAGGTCCACATGGCCGAAACTCCCGGCGTGAAAGTCTCACGATGCAAAAGCGCAGCCGGGCTCCTAGGGTTAGCCAGGAGTGCTACAGTCCGCCCCTTGAGACTTGAGGTCCTTCCCGTCCCCTTTTCTGGCAACAGTGAAGGCGGGTCGCAATCCGCCAACCGGTCGAGCCGTGTCGCGGAAGGTTTATTTACCAGCCAAATCCCTGGAAGCCGGGGTAAGAGGTGAGCGAAATGATGCAGCAATACAGGTCGAACTCGTACCTGTTCGGGGGCAATGCGCCCTACGTCGAAGAGATGTACGAGGCCTACCTCGACAACCCGGGTTCCGTGCCCGACAACTGGCGGGCGTATTTCGACGCCCTGCAGCATGTGCCTGCCACCGATGGCAGCGATGGCCGCGATGTGGCCCATGCGCCGGTGATCGAATCCTTCGCGCAGCGTGCCAAGGCCAATGCCTTCGGCAACAAGGCCTCCGGCGCCGAACTGGCCGTGGCCCGCAAGCAGGTCCATGTGCAGTCGCTGATCGCCGCCTACCGCAATGTCGGTTCGCGCTGGGCCGACCTGGACCCGCTCAAGCGCACCGAGCGCCCCAAGATTCCCGAGCTGGAGCCGGCGTTCTATGACCTGAGCGAGTCCGATATGGACATCTCGTTCAGCGCCACGAACACCTATTTCTCCAAGGCCGAGACCATGACCCTGCGCGAGATCGTGCAGGCCTTGCGTGAGACCTATTGCAGCTCCATCGGCGCGGAGTACATGCACATCACCGACCAGGTCGAGAAGCGCTGGTGGCAGGAGCGCCTGGAGTCGGTGCGCGCCAAGCCCGCCTTCTCGGCCGAGAAGAAGCAGCACATCCTCGGCCGCCTGACCGCCGCCGAAGGCCTGGAACGCTATCTGCACACCAAGTACGTCGGCCAGAAGCGCTTCTCGCTGGAAGGCGGCGAGAGCTTCATCGCCTCGATGGACGAGTTGGTGCAGCGCGGCGGTGAGATGGGCGTGCAGGAAATCGTCATCGGCATGGCCCACCGCGGCCGCCTGAACGTGCTGGTCAACACCCTGGGCAAGATGCCCAAGGACCTGTTCGCCGAGTTCGAGCACACCGCGCCCGAGGACCTGCCAGCCGGTGACGTCAAGTACCACCAGGGCTTCTCCAGCGATGTGACCAGCCCTGGCGGCCCGGTCCACCTGAGCCTGGCCTTCAACCCCTCGCACCTGGAAATCGTCAACCCGGTCGTCGAAGGCTCGGTCAAGGCCCGCATGGACCGCCGTGGCGATGCCAGCGGCGCGCAGGTGCTGCCGGTGCTGGTACACGGCGATGCCGCCTTTGCCGGCCAGGGTGTCGTGATGGAAACGCTGGCGCTGGCCCAGACCCGCGGCTACTACACCGGCGGCACGGTTCACATCGTCATCAACAACCAGATCGGCTTCACGACCAGCGATCCGCGCGACAGCCGCTCGACGCTGTATTGCTCCGACGTCGTAAAGATGATCGAAGCCCCGGTGCTGCACGTCAACGGCGACGATCCGGAAGCCGTCGTGCTGTGCACGCAATGGGCGCTGGAGTACCGCCAGCAGTTCAAGAAGGATGTGGTCGTCGACATCGTCTGCTTCCGCAAGCTCGGCCACAACGAGCAGGACACGCCGGCGCTGACTCAGCCGCTGATGTACAAGAAGATTGCCGCCCACCCCGGCACCCGCAAACTCTATGGCGACCGTCTGGTGGCCCAGGGCGTGCTGGGCGCCGATGGCCCGGACGCGATGTTCAAGGCCTTCCGCGCCGCGATGGACGAGGGCCGCCACACGGTGGACCCAGTGCTGACCAACTTCAAGAGCAAGTACGCGACCGACTGGTCGCCGTACCTGGGCAAGAAGTGGACCGACAGCTGCGACACCGCGCTGCCGGTGGCCGAGTTCAAGCGCCTGGCCGAGAAGATCACGACCATTCCCGCCAACTTCAAGGTGCATCCGCTGGTCGAGAAGGTGATCGCCGACCGTGCGGCCATGGGCCGTGGCGAGATCAATATCGACTGGGGCATGGGCGAGCACATGGCCTATGCCTCGCTGGTGGCCTCCGGCTATCCGGTGCGCCTGTCCGGTGAGGACTGCGGCCGCGGCACCTTTGTGCATCGCCACGCGGTGCTGCACGACCAGAACCGCGAGAAGTTCGACGAAGGCACTTACATCCCGCTGCAGAACGTCGCCGAGGGCCAGGCGCCCTTCGTCGTGATCGACTCCATCCTGTCCGAAGAGGCGGTGCTGGGCTTCGAGTACGGCTATGCCAGCGCCGACCCGGTGACCCTGACGATCTGGGAAGCCCAGTTCGGCGACTTCGTCAACGGTGCCCAGGTCGTGATCGACCAGTTCATTGCCTCCGGCGAAGTCAAGTGGGGCCGCTCCAACGGCCTGACCCTGATGCTGCCGCACGGCTACGAAGGCCAGGGCCCCGAGCACAGCTCGGCGCGCCTGGAGCGCTTCATGCAGCTGGCCGCCGACAACAATATGCAGGTGGTGCAGCCGACCTCGGCCTCGCAGATCTTCCACCTGCTGCGTCGTCAGCAGCTGCGCATGTTCCGCAAGCCGCTGATCATCATGACGCCCAAGTCGCTGCTGCGTAACAAGGACGCCACCTCGCCGATCAGCGAATTCACCAAGGGTGAGTTCAAGACCGTGATCAGCGAGCAGAACGCCGAGATCGACGCCGCCAAGGTCAAGCGCATCATCGCCTGCTCGGGCAAGGTCTATTACGACCTGGTCAAGGCGCGCGGCGACAAGAAGGACGTGGCCATCATCCGCGTCGAGCAGCTCTATCCCTTCCCGCACAAGGCCTTCTCGGCCGAGGTCAAGAAGTACCCGAACGTCACCGACATCGTCTGGTGCCAGGACGAGCCGCAGAACCAGGGTGCCTGGTTCTTCGTGCAGCACTACATCCACGAGAACATGGTGGAAGGCCAGAAGCTCGGCTACGCCGGTCGTCCGGCCTCGGCCTCGCCGGCGGTGGGTTATGCCCATCTGCACCAGGAGCAGCAGAAGGCGCTGCTGGATCAGGCCTTCGGCAAGCTCAAGGGCTTCATCCTGACGAAGTAAGTTTGTGACCGCCCCGGCCCACCGCAACAGGTGCTCAGCCGGGGCGCGACGCTTCAAGAACAGAAAGCAATAGACATCATGGCAATCGTAGAAGTCAAAGTTCCCCAGCTGTCCGAGTCCGTCGCCGAAGGCACGCTGATCTCCTGGAAGAAGAAGCCCGGCGAAGCCGTGGCCATCGATGAGATCTTGGTCGAGATCGAGACCGACAAGGTGGTGCTGGAAGTGCCGGCCCCCAGCGCCGGCGTGATGGCGCAAATCGTCAAGAACGACGGCGAGAGCGTCGTCAGCGAGGAAGTCATCGCCCGCATCGACACCGACGGCCAGGCCCAGGTCAGCCCGCTGGAAGTCAAGGCCGTCGTGACTACCGCGCCCGCCGCACCCGCACCGGCGGCCACCGGCGGCAACAAGGGCGATGTGGCCATGCCCGCCGCCGCCAAGATCCTGGCCGAGAAGGGCCTGGCCGCCACCGATGTGGCCGGCTCCGGCAAGGACGGCCGCGTCACCAAGGGTGATGCGCTGGCCGCATCGGCCAAGCCCGCTGCCGCCCCGGCCATCGCCGTGGCCGCTGCACCGGCCGTCGCCAAGCCGCTGCCGGCCGTGGCCGCGCCGGTGGCCCCGAACCTGGGTGACCGCCCCGAGCAGCGTGTGCCGATGACACGCCTGCGCGCCCGCGTCGCCGAGCGTCTGCTGCAATCGCAATCGACCAACGCCATCCTGACCACCTTCAACGAGGTGAACATGGCGCCGGTGATGGAGATGCGCAAGAAGTTCCAGGAGAAGTTCGAGAAGGAACACGGCGTCAAGCTGGGCTTCATGAGCTTCTTCGTCAAGGCCGCCGTGGCCGCGCTGAAGAAGTACCCGGTGCTGAACGCTTCGGTCGACGGCAACGACATCGTCTACCACGGCTACTTCGACATCGGCATCGCCGTCGGCTCGCCGCGCGGCCTGGTCGTGCCCATCATCCGCAATGCCGACCAGCTGAGCTTTGCCGACATCGAGAAGACCATCGCTTCCTTCGGCCAGAAGGCCAAGGACGGCAAGCTGTCGATCGAGGAACTGACCGGCGGCACCTTCTCGATCTCCAACGGCGGCACCTTCGGCTCGATGCTGTCGACCCCCATCATCAACCCGCCGCAGTCGGCCATCCTGGGCGTGCACGCGACCAAGGACCGCGCCGTCGTCGAGAACGGCCAAGTGGTGGTGCGCCCGATCAACTATCTGGCCATGTCCTACGACCACCGCATCATCGACGGCCGCGAAGCCGTGCTGGGCCTGGTGACGATGAAGGAAGCGCTGGAAGATCCGGCCCGCCTGCTGTTCGACATCTAAGCCGGAGACGAGATCCATGAGCGCTAAGCAATTCGATGTCGTCGTGATCGGCGGCGGCCCCGGTGGCTATATCGCGGCCATCCGTGCGGCCCAGCTGGGCTTCAACGTGGCCTGTGTGGACGAGTGGAAGAACGACAAGGGCGGCCCCGCTCCCGGCGGCACCTGCACCAATGTCGGCTGCATTCCGTCCAAGGCCTTGCTGCAGTCCAGCGAGCACTTCGACCACGCCAACCACCACTTTGCCGACCACGGCATCTCGGCCGACAACGTCAAGATCGACATCGCCAAGATGCTGGGTCGCAAGGACCAGGTGGTCAAGCAGAACAACGACGGCATCCTCTACCTGTTCAAGAAGAACAAGGTGAGCTTCTTCCACGGCCGCGGCTCCTTTGTCGCAGCCAAGGACGGCGGCTATGAGCTGAAGGCCGGCGACGAGACCCTGCAGGCCAAGCATGTGATCCTGGCCACCGGCTCGAACGCCCGCGCGCTGCCGGGTGCCACCTTCGACGAGGAGAACATCCTGTCGAACGACGGCGCCTTGCGCATCGGTGCCGTGCCCAAGAAGCTGGGCGTGATCGGCTCCGGCGTGATCGGCCTGGAAATGGGTTCGGTGTGGCGCCGCCTCGGCTCCGAAGTCACCGTGCTGGAAGGTCTGCCGACCTTTCTCGGCGCGGTCGACGAGTCGGTCGCCAAGGAAGCCGCCAAGCTGTTCAAGAAGCAGGGCCTGAAGATCGAGCTGGGCGTCAAGATCGGCGAAGTCAAGTCGGGCAAGAAGGGTGTGGCTGTCGCCTACACCGACGCCAAGGGCGAGGCTCAGACGCTGGAGGTGGACAAGCTGATCATCTCGATCGGCCGGGTCCCGAACACCATCGGCCTGAATGCCGAAGCCGTGGGCCTGAAGCTCGACGAGCGCGGTGCCATCATCGTCGACGATGACTGCAAGACCAGCCTGCCCAATGTCTGGGCGGTCGGCGACGTGGTGCGCGGCCCGATGCTGGCGCACAAGGCCGAGGAAGAGGGCGTGGCCGTGGCCGAGCGCATTGCCGGCCAGCACGGTCATGTCAACTTCAACACGATTCCCTGGGTCATCTACACCAGCCCGGAAATCGCCTGGGTCGGCCGCACCGAGCAGCAGCTGAAGGCGGACGGCGTGGCCTACAAGGCCGGCCAGTTCCCCTTCCTGGCCAATGGCCGGGCGCGGGCGCTGGGCGATACCAATGGCTTCGTCAAGTTCCTGGCCGATGCCAAGACCGACGAGATCCTGGGTGTGCACATCATCGGCCCCTTCGCCTCCGAGCTGATCTCGGAAGCCGTGGTCGCGATGGAGTTCAAGGCTTCGGCCGAGGACATCGCCCGCATCTGCCATGCGCACCCGAGCCTCAGCGAGGCGACCAAGGAAGCCGCGCTGGCCGTCGACAAGCGCACCCTCAACTTCTGATCGCCGCAGGCGTTTCAAAGTGAAAGGGGCGGCCTCGGTCGCCCCTTTGCCTTGCTGGATTCCCGATGACTTCTGTGACCGAGCTCTATCAGCAGACCCTTGCCGAGCGTGGCTACACGGCCGACGCGGCGCAGCTGCGCGCGATCGCCTCGCTGCAGCGCTGCCAGGACGAATGGGCCGACTACAAGGCGCGCCGCAGCAATGCGGTGACCAAGCTGCTGGTGCGCCCGCCGCTGCCACGCGGCGTCTATATGTACGGCGGCGTGGGCCGGGGCAAGAGCTTTCTGATGGACTGCTTCTTCCAGGCCGTGCCGCTGACGCGCAAGACCCGGCTGCACTTCCACGAGTTCATGCGCGAGGTGCACCGCGAGCTGCAGGACCTCAAAGGCATTGCCGACCCGCTCGAAGAGCTGGGCAAGCGCATCGCCAAGCGCTTCCGGCTGATCTGCTTCGACGAGTTCCATGTCTCGGACGTCACCGACGCGATGATCCTGCACCGGCTGCTGGACTCGCTGTTCAAGCACCGCGTCTCCATCGTCACGACCTCGAACTTCCACCCGGACGGCCTCTATCCCAACGGCCTGCACCGCGACCGCATCCTGCCGGCCATCGAACTGCTGAAGGACAAGCTGGAGGTCATCAATGTCGATGCCGGCACCGACTACCGGCGCCGCAGTCTGGACCATGTCGAGCTCTATCACACGCCTCTGGATGCGGCGGCCGACGACTCGCTGACCCAGGCCTTCGAGTCGCTGGCCGAGGCCCGCGACGAAGACCCGCTGCTGCATATCGAGCATCGCGAGCTGCGTGCGCGGCGCCGCGCCGGCGGCGTGGTCTGGTTCGATTTCCAGACCCTGTGCGGCGGCCCGCGCTCGCAGAACGACTATCTGGAATTGGCCACCCAGTTCCACACGCTGATACTCTCCAATGTGCCGGCGATGCCGCCGCGCCTGGCCAGCGAGGCGCGGCGCTTCACCTGGCTGGTCGATGTGCTGTATGACCGGCGCGTCAAGCTGCTGATCTCGGCGGCCGTGCCGCCCGAGCAGCTGTATACCGAGGGGCCGCTGGCCCATGAGTTCCCGCGCACCATCTCGCGCTTGCAAGAGATGCAGAGTTCCGAATATCTTTCTCTGGCCCGCCGCGAGGTGGACACCTCTTTGACCTGAAGAGTCGTTGCATGTCCAAGACATTCCTCACGCTGCTGAGCCTGATGCTGCTGAGTGCTGCGTCGGCCGGTGCGACCGGCGAGCGCGAGGCGCTGGCCGAGCAGCGCCGGCTGATCGAGGCCAGTCATGCCGAGGCGCTGAAGGCCTGCGCCCCGCGCTTCAACGTCAATGCCTGCGAGCAGCAGGCCAGGCTTGAGCGCTCGGCCGCGCTCAAGCCGCTGCTGGCGCGCGAGCAGGAGCTGGACAGCGCACAGCGCCAGGCGCGCGCCCAGGCTCAGCGCGAGCGGGTACAGGCCAAGCAGCAGGCCTTTGCCAGCGAGGACGGCAAGCGCATGCAGCGCTCCTTGCTGGCCGATTTGCCGAGGCCGGCCGCCGCCGCTTCCAAGCCGCATCGCGTCGTCGATGAGCAGGCCCATGGTCGCGCGGTGCAGGCCGAGATCGCGCGCGGCGAGCGCGCCGCAGAACGGCGTCGCCAGCAGGCGGCCGAGCGCGAACAGGAGGCCCAGGCGCGGCGCGCGGTGGCACAAAAGCGTCAGCAGCAGCGTGCGCAGTCCAGCAAGCCGGCGGCCAGCCTGCCGCAGCCGACGGCGGACGAGATCGCCAAGCTGCCGCCGGCCCCCAAGCCCTGAGGCGTCTCAGGCCAGCGCTTCGACCCTCACGATGGCCAGCGACAGGTTGTCGCCGGCGCCGTGGGCGCGCTGCCGGGCCTTCTCGATCAGCAGCTCGGCGGCCTCGCGCGGCGGCAGGCCATGCATCACGGTGCCCAGCTCGCGCGGGCTGAAGTAATGCCAGAGTCCGTCGCTGCAGGCCAGCAGGCTGTCGCCGACCTGCAGCTGCTCGGTGATGTCCAGGCTGGGCGTCGGTTCCTGCACAGTGCCCAGGCAGCCGGTCAGCAGATTCGACTGCGGGTGCACTGCGGCCTCGGCCTCGCTGATCTGGCCTTCGTCGATCAGGCGCTGCACAAAGGAGTGGTCCAGGCTGCGCTTGAGCATCTCGGCGCCGCGGAAATGGTAGAGCCGCGAATCGCCGGCATGCACCCAGTGGCAGTGCCGGTCCGGGCTGACCAGAAAGGCCGCCAAGGTGCTGTGCGGCTCCTCCTCGGTGGCGATGGCGGTCAGCTTGATCATCAGATGGGCTTCGGCCGCCATCTGGGCCAGGAAGTCGGCCGGCGGTTCCTCGCCGGGCACATAGCGCTCGAACAGCTGGCCGGCGGTCAGCACCACCTGGTCGGCCGCCTTGCGCCCGCCGCTCTTGCCGCCCATGCCGTCGGCCAGCACCGCCAGCAGGCAGCCGGTCTGGCGCGCATGGCTGAAGACCTCGACCTGGTCTTGCTGATAGAGGCGGTCCCCGCGATGGGTGCCGGTGGCGGCGCTGAGTCGAAATCCGGGGGAGCTACGCGTCATGGCAAAAACTGTGGGTTTCGCAAAAACTATAATCGTCAACCGATGTCCAGCGTGCACTCAGCGCGCCATCCGTGCCAGCTTACCCTTTCATGGATGAACAGCTCCACTCTTTATCGCGCCGCCTGATCGAATTGCGCATGGAACACGCCGATCTGGATGTGATGATTGATCAGCTGGCCCAGCAGCAGCCGCTCGACGAGCTGGCACTGCGGCGGCTGAAGAAGCGCCGTCTGGCGCTGCGTGATCTGATTTCCCGCCTGGAGCAGGCCAATGACCCGGCCGAGCCGGCCTGAACGAGGCACAGCCTGTTGAGCGAACAAGAAGCGGCGTCCCTGCGCGACCAGGACGACATCAGCGAGAAGGTCGAGAAGAGCGAGCTAGAACAGTGGGTGGCTGCCGCCTTCGACCGTGGCGGCCCGCTGTCCCGCGCCGATCCTGGCTATTCGCCGCGCGAACCTCAGCTGCTGATGAGTCAGGCGGTCGCCAGGGCGATGGCGCGGCGCGAGGCCCTGGTGGTGGAGGCGGGCACCGGTGTCGGCAAGACCTTTGCCTATCTGGTGCCGGCCCTGCTGTCGGGCGGCCGCGCTCTGATCAGCACCGCGACCAAGAGCTTGCAGGATCAGCTCTTCCTGCGCGATCTTCCGCGCCTGTGCGAGGCCTTGCAGACGCCCACCCGCATAGCCTTGCTGAAAGGCCGCAGCAGCTATCTGTGCCTGCACCGGATGAAGCATGCGCGCCACAGCGCCGAGCTGCCGGACCGGCGCGCGGTGATGTTGCTGGCCCGCGTCGAGCAATGGGCGCAGCAGACCGTCAGCGGCGATCTGGCCGAGATGGAGGGGCTGGACGAGCGCTCGCCTATCATCCCCATCGTCAGCTCGACGCGCGACAACTGCCTGGGCTCCGACTGCCCCGAGTTCCGCGCCTGCCATGTCGTGAAGGCCCGCCGCGAGGCGATGGAGGCCGATGTGGTGGTGGTCAACCACCATCTGTTCTTTGCCGATATGGCGCTGCGCGACAGCGGTGTGGCCGAGCTGCTGCCCGGGGTCGATGTCGCGGTGTTCGACGAGGCCCACCAGCTGCCCGAGGCCGGCGTGCAGTTTCTCGGTACCTTGCTGGGCACGGCCCAGCTGCTGGACTTCGCTCGCGATGTGCTGGCCCAGGGCCTGAGCGAGGCGCGCGGCCTGCAGGACTGGCAGGGCCTTCACGCCGGGCTGGAGCGGGCTGCGCGCGAGCTGCGCCTGGTCTGCGCCGGCTCGATGAAGGAGGTGCGCGGCATCCTGAAGCTGCGCTGGCAGGAGCGTGCCGGCAAGCCCGGCTTTGCCCAGGCGCTGGGTGAGGTGGCGCGGATGGCTGATCTGGCGGTCGAGATGCTGGCCACGGTCAACGAGATCTCGCCCGACTTCGTGCGCCTGCATGAGCGCGCTCAGCAACTGGCCGAGCAGGCCCGGCATTTCGCCGCAGCTCCCGAGGCCGGCGATGTGCGCTGGATCGATCTGAGCCCGCACCAGGCGCGCCTGGTCGAGTCGCCGCTGGACATCCGCGATGCGATGCAGGAGCAGCTGGCGGGACCACCGAAGGCATGGATCTTCACCTCGGCGACGCTGGGCGACGACGAGCGGCTCTCCTGGTTCACGGAACCGGCCGGCCTGGACAGCGCGCGGGTGCTGCGCGTCGGCAGTCCCTTCGACTATCCCGCGAATGCACGGCTCTACATCCCGCGCGGCTTCCCCAAGCCCAGCGAGCCCGATCACCCGCTCGAAGTGGCGGCGATGGCGGCGCGCTGCGCCCGGGCGCTGGGGGGGCGCACCTTTGTGCTGACGACCACTTTGCGCGCCTTGCAAAGCATTGGCGACGCCTTGCGCGAGGAGTTCGAGCGCGGCTTCGATGCGATCAAGGTGCTGGTCCAGGGCGCGGCGCCCAAGCGCATGCTGCTGCAGCAGTTCATGGCCGATCCGCGCGCGGTGCTGGTCGGCTCGGCCAGCTTCTGGGAGGGCATCGATGTGCCCGGCGACGATCTGCAGTGCGTGCTGATCGACAAGCTGCCGTTCCCGCCGCCCAGCGACCCGCTGGTCGAGGCCCGGGTGCAGCGGCTTGAAGCCGCCGGCCGCAACGCTTTTGCCGAGTTCTTCATCGCCGAGGCCGCGATTGCGTTGAAGCAGGGCGGTGGGCGCCTGATCCGCAGCGAGACCGACCGTGGCCTCTTGATCGTCTGCGACCCGCGCATGGCTGGCATGAACTACGGCCGGCGCCTGCGTGAGGCCTTGCCTCCGATGACGCGGCTGGCCAGCGAGGACGAGGCCCTGGACTGGCTGCGTCTGCTGGCCACCGAGCGGGCATGAAAAAGCCCGCTGCCGCGGGCTTTGTCTTCAGCGCTGCGACTTACCAGACCTGCCACCAGGCGCGCTTCTTGCCGGCAAAGCCGGCGCTCAGATAGGCGCTGTCCGGGAAGTTCTGCTTCAGCACGCGCTCGGCGTCGTCGCGCAGCGGCTTCAGGTTCAGCTTCTCGTAGCTCTGCATCATGATGTAGAGCGCCTCCTCGGCCGACGGTGCGCGCTGGAACTCGGTCACCGCCTGCTGGGCGCGGTTGGCCGCCGCGACATAGGCGCCGCGGGTGTAGTAGTAGCGCGCCACATGGACCTCGTAGCTGGCCAGCGTGTTGGTGATGTAGTCGACGCGCAGGCGCGAGTCGTCAGCGTACTTGGAGTCGGGGAACTGCTCGGCGACCTGCTTGAAAGCCAGCAAGGCATCGCGCGAGGCCTGCTGGTCGCGCTCCGAGATGTCCTGGCGGGCCAGGCGGCCGAACAGGCCCAGGTCCTCGTTGAAATTGACCAGGCCCTTCAGGTAGAGCGCATAGTCCAGCGCCGCGCTCGACGGGTTGTTCTTGATGAAGCGGTCCAGCGTCACGATGGCGGCGGCGCGCTCGCCGCTGCGGTACTGGGCCCAGGCCAGATCGAGCCCGGCCTGCTGCGCCATCAGCGTGCCGGCGGCGCGGCCTTCGATGCGCTCCAGCGTCTTGATGCCGCGGTCGTAGCTGCCGCTGGCGATGTCAGCCTTGGCGTCTGCGTACAATTTGTCCAGATTGGCCTGCGAGTTCGGATCATCCGCCGGAGTGGAAGAGCAGGCCGCCAGCAAGGCCAGGGCGCCGGCCGCGACCAACGTGGCGAGCCGCGAGGCGGTTGCTGGGTTCGCCGGCGCCTGGAGGCGCTGCACGCAGTTTTCTGTCATGGTCCATGCCGGTGCCATGGCACCGAACTTCAGCTGAAATTGGAGAATTGATTATATGGTTCAGGCCTCGCCTGCCCTGGAGCTCTCGTCCGAGAGCGACGCCAGTGAAGAATTACAAGAACTCGAACAGGCGGAACAGCGCGAGGCGATGGTGGATGAGGCCGGCCATGGCCAGCGCCTGGACAAATGGCTGGTGGCGCTGGCACCGGAGTTTTCGCGCAACCATTTGCAGAGCCTGATCGAGCGCGGTCATGTGCAGATCAACGGCCAGGTCGCCACCAGCGCCTCGCGCAAGCTGCAGGCCGGCCAGCGCGTGCAGGTCGAGTTGCAGCCGACCGCCGAGAGCCGCGCCTTCCGTGCCGAGCCGCTGGCGCTGAACATCGTCTTCGAGGACGAGCATCTGATGGTGCTGGACAAGCCGCCGGCCATGGTCGTTCATCCGGCCGCCGGCAACTGGTCGGGCACGGTGATGAACGGCCTGCTCGCCCACCACCCGGTCGCCGCGACCCTGCCGCGCGCCGGCATCGTCCACCGCCTGGACAAGGACACCTCGGGCCTGATGGTGGTCGGCAAGACCCTGGAGGCGGTCACCGCGCTGAGCCGCATGATCGCGGCCCGCGAGGTGCATCGCGAGTATCTGGCGCTGACCCACGGCCGGGTGCCGGAGCAGATGACGGTCGATGCGCCGCTGCGGCGTGATCCGGCCTCGCGGGTCAAGATGGCGGTGCTGTCCAGTGGCAAGCCCTCGCGAACCGATGTCTATGGTCTGGCCCAGACCGAGATCGAGAACCGCAGCTACAGCGCCGTGCACTGTGTGTTGCACAGCGGCCGCACCCACCAGATCCGCGTCCATCTGGCCAGCAAGGGCTACCCTCTGGTGTCCGATGCGCTCTATGGCGGCGCGCCGGCCTTCGGCCTGGCGCGCCAGGCCCTGCATGCGGCGCGGCTGAGTTTTGCCCATCCGATCCAGGGGCGGCCGCTGGTGTTTGATGCGCCGCTGCCACAGGATTTGGCCAATAGTTGGGCTTTGGCCGGGCTGCCGATGCCGGAGCTGCCGCCGTTGGCGGATTGAGCGCGCTACAATCGTGGCAACTTGGTTCAGCCGAGCGCGGTGGATGTCGTACCAATCCGCAGCGGCGCCTGGACCGAGGCCGTGCAGGCCATGCTCATCCCCGTGAGGGCTAGTTTGAAACCGCCCGGCCGATATGCCCCGCCTCCCATGCCGCTGAACAGGTCAGCCCCGGAGCCGGTTGCCCTGACCCGAACAGCCCGCTGAGAACAGCGACTTGATCAATGCCCGCCCGTACCGGTGAGCCAGCCGACAGCAGTCGATGAACACACAGGATGCAAAGCGCGTCCTCGAGACCGCGCTGATTTGCGCCCAGCAGCCGCTCACCTTGCGTGAGCTGCGTACCTTGTTTGCCGACGGCGTCGGCCCGGATACCTTGCGCAGCCTGCTGGACGAGTTGGTGCGCGACTGGGACGGGCGGGGCGTCGAGCTGGTGGCGGTGGCCTCGGGCTGGCGCTTCCAGAGCCGACCGGAGCTGCGCGAGTATCTGGACCGCCTGCATCCGGAGAAGCCGCAGCGCTATTCGCGGGCCGTGATGGAGACGCTGGCCATCATTGCCTACCGTCAGCCGGTGACGCGTGGTGATATCGAGGACATCCGCGGCGTCGTGGTGTCCACACAAATTGTCAAACAGCTGGAGGACCGGGGCTGGATCGAGGTGATAGGCTATCGCGAGGCGCCGGGTCGTCCGGCCCTGTATGCGACGACCCGCCAGTTTCTCGATGACCTCGGGCTGTCCAATCTGGAGCAATTGCCCCTGTTGAGTGCCGGTGGCGAGCCGGGCCCCGAGTTGGGCCAGCTGCTGCAGGCACAGAGTTCGCTGCTGGAAGACGGCAGCCCAGAGGCGCAGGCCGCCAGCGAGCCTGCCGCCGCATCTGAATCCGAATCCGCGCCCATGGCTTCCCATGCGGGCGCTCCCGTTCCGGCTCTGCCGGACTCCGACCCTGAAGCCACCGAGAAGGTGCAAGCCGACGCATGAATTCCAACGACACCGATCCCAAGGCCGCCGAGGCCCCGAGCGACGCTCCCGAAGCCGCACCGAAGCGACGCCGTGCGCCGGCGCGCGCCAAGGCCGAGACCTTGGCCGAGACCGTGGCCGATGCAGCGGCGCCTGAGGCTGCGGCCGAGGCCAAGCCTGTGAAGCCGCGCGCACCGCGCAAGACGGCGGCCAAGAAGGTCGACGAGGCCGTGGCCGAACCGGTGATCGAGGCGGCGGCGCCGGTCGAGGCTGCCGTGGCGGAAGAGGCTGTGGCGCCCAAGCGCCGCGCGCCGCGCAAGACGGCGGTCAAGGCCGAATCGGTCGACGCGGCGCCGGTGCAGCTGACGCTGGAGGCGGCGCCTGCCGCCGAGCCGGTCGTTGTCGATGCCGGCGAGCACCAGGAGTCGGCAGAGAGTGCCGAGGGTGCCGAGGGGGCCGAGTCTGCTGGCGAGCGCGAGCCGCGCGGCAACCGCAACCGCCGTCGTGGCCGCAAGGATCGCAATGAGGCTGCCGATGGTGCCGAGCCTCGCGAGGCCCGCGAGCCCCGTCCCCCGCGTCAGGACGCCGTCGCGCCCGAGCAGCTGCAGGCCGAGACGGTCGAGCGCTTCGCCCAGGTGCTGGCCGGTGAGTTCGATGCGGCCGATGAAGAGCCGGTGGCCGAGGTCGAGGAGCAGGAGGTCGAGACCAAGCGCGTGCTGGCGCCCGAGCCCGATGCCCCCAAGCTGCAGAAGGTGCTGGCCCAGGCCGGCATCGGCTCGCGCCGCGATATCGAGGACATGATTGCCGAGGGCAAGATCGAGGTGAACGGTGAGGTGGCCCATATCGGCCAGCGCATCTCCTTCGGTGACCGCGTCCATGTGGCCGGAAAGCCGATCAAGGTGCGCATCTCGCCGCCGCCGCCGCGCATCCTGGCCTATCACAAGCCGACCGGCGAAGTGGTCAGTTTCAATGACCCGGAGGGCCGTCCCACCGTGTTCCGCCACCTGCCCAAGCTCTATCAGGGCAAATGGCAGTCGGTCGGCCGGCTGGACCTGAATACCGAAGGCCTGCTGCTGTTCACCAACTCGGGTGAGTTGGCCAATCAGCTGATGCACCCGCGCTTCGGCGTCGAGCGCGAGTACGCGGTGCGCGTGCTGGGCACGCTCAGCGACGAGCAGCGCAGCCGCCTGTTGGAAGGCGTGATCATCGAAGGCCAGAAGGCCGGCTTCAAGAGCATCGAGGATGGCGGCGGCGAGGGCGTCAATCGCTGGTATCGCGTGGTCATCACCGAAGGCCGCAACCGCGAGGTGCGCAAGCTGTTCGAGGCCGTCGGCCTGGTGGTCAGCCGCCTGATCCGCATCCGCTACGGCACCGTGGTGCTGCCGCGCGGCCTCAAGCGCGGCGTCTGGGTGGAGCTGGGCGAGGACGATGTGCGCGTGATCCGTCGACTGGCCGGTGGCCCGCAGCAGCCGCGGGACGCGCAGCGCGAGTCGCGTGAGCCCCGCGAAGGTCAGGCGCCGCGTGGCGAGCGCGGTGGCCAGCCGCGCAATGAGCGCGAGCGTGGCAACGAGCGCTCGAACAATCGCCGCAGCGACGGTCGCCAGGCCGGCGTCGGCCCGCGTCCGAGTCGTCCGGAAGCGCCGCGCGAACGTGCGCCCGAGCGCCCGTCCGAGCGTTTCAACGAGCCGCGCGCCAACGAGCGCCCGGACCGCGACGACGAGGATGGTGACGATTTCATCCCGCGCAATATCAACCCGCTGGAGCAGACCTTCGACCGCCGTTTTGCGACCGGCAGCAAGCGTATTCCGCAGGGCTTCGGTGCCGGCGGCAGCGCCCAGGACCGGGGCGGCAACCGTGGCGGCGGCAACAAGGGCGGCCCGCGCGAGCCCGATCCCATGCAAACCTCGGTCGGCTATATCGGCGGTGATGCCTTTGTGCGCCGTGGCGGCGGCGGCGGTGGTCGCTCCGGTGGCGGCGGTGGCCGCAGCGGCGGGGGCGGCGGTGGTCGCTCCGGCGGCGGTGGTGGCCGCGGCGGCGGCTTTGGCGGCCGCAACCGTTGAGTTCCCGGTGCCGGCCTTCATGAGGCCGGCATCTTCAGGCATTACAATCCAAGGCTTTGCCAAGCCCAAGATTTCAGGAGAATAACCATGGCTATCGAACGTACCCTTTCTATCATCAAGCCCGATGCCGTGGCGAAGAACGTCATCGGCCAGATCTATGCCCGCTTTGAAGGCGCCGGCCTGAAGGTGGTTGCCGCCAAGATGGCGCATCTGTCGCGTGGCGAGGCCGAGGCCTTCTACGCCGTGCACAAGGCACGCCCCTTCTTCAACGATCTGGTGACCTTCATGATCTCCGGCCCGGTGATGATCCAGGCGCTGGAAGGCGAAGGCGCGATCCTGAAGAATCGCGACCTGATGGGCGCCACCGACCCGAAGAAGGCCGAGAAGGGCACGATCCGCGCCGATTTCGCCGACAGCATCGATGCCAACGCTGTGCACGGCTCCGACGCTGCCGAGACGGCCGCTCAAGAGATCGCTTTCTTCTTCCCCGGCATGAATGTCTACAGCCGTTAATACGGCCCAATGCCTCTTGTGCTCTGGCCTTGAGGCTGGATCAAAGAGGTAAACAATGGACACGGCCAACCTGCTCGGTTTGACGAACCTGCTCGGTTTCGATCTGGAGGGTCTGGCCGCGTACTGCGAGCAGCTGGGTGAGAAGCGCTTTCGCGCCACCCAGCTGTTTCGTTGGATCCATCAAAAAGGCGCATCTGACTTCGCTCAGATGTCCGACCTGGCCAAGTCGCTGCGCGACAAGCTGGCCACCCGGGCGCACATCGCTGCGTTGCCGGTGATTTCCGAACATGTCTCGACCGACGGCACGATCAAGTGGCTGTTCGATGTCGGGGCTGGTGATGCGGTCGAAGCGGTGTTCATTCCCGAAGACGACCGCGGCACCCTGTGCATCTCCTCCCAGGCCGGTTGCGCCGTCGGCTGCCGCTTCTGCTCGACCGGTCACCAGGGCTTCAGCCGCAATCTCGACACGGCCGAGATCATCGCCCAGCTCTGGTTTGCCGAGCACAGCCTGCGCAAGCGCCTGAATACCGAAGAACGCGTCATCTCCAATGTCGTGATGATGGGCATGGGCGAGCCGCTGCAGAACTACAGCGCCCTGGTGCCGGCGCTGAAGATGATGCTGGACGACCATGGCTACGGCCTGTCGCGCCGTCGCGTGACGGTCTCGACCTCGGGCGTCGTGCCTATGATCGACCGGCTGCGCGACGATTGCCCGGTGGCGCTGGCCGTGTCGCTGCACGCGCCGACCGATCCCTTGCGCGACCAGCTGGTGCCGCTGAACAAGAAGTACCCGATTGCCGAACTGCTGGAAGCCTGCAATCGCTATCTGGACAAGGCGCCGCGCGACTTCATCACCTTCGAGTACTGCATGCTGGACGGCGTCAACGACACGCCGGAGCAGGCTCAGGAGCTGGTGGCGCTGCTGCGCGGCCATGTCTCCTGCAAGATCAATCTGATTCCCTTCAATCCCTTCCCGGCCTCGGGCCTGAAGCGCAGCTCGAACGAGCGCGTCAAGGCCTTTGCCGAGGTGCTGATACAGGCCGGCCTGATCACGACGATACGCAAGACCCGCGGCGACGATATCGACGCCGCCTGCGGCCAGCTGGCGGGCGAGGTGCAGGACCGCACCCGCGCCCATGTGCGCATGGTGCGGGCGCCGGTCAGCGTGGTCCGCCCGAACCGTCCCGTCTAGCCCTCCCACCAACCTCGACACCCTCAATGAACCAGCTTCTGCAGCTTTCGGTCTTTCGTGCGGCAACGATGGTGCTGTCGCTGGCCCTGCTGGCGGCCTGTGCGGGCGGCCCGCGCGGCCAGATGGCCGAGGTGCGCACCGCCTCGGATCAGACCGATGCCGACCGCCGTGCTGCGGTGCGCATCGAGCTGGCCTACGGCTACTTCTCGCGCGGCCAGTACAGCACCGCACTGGACGAGCTCAAGCAGGCCCTGCAGGCCAAGCCGGATATGCGCGAGGCCCTGAATCTGCGCGGCCTGGTCTATGCGGCGCTGGGCGAGATTCCGCTGGCCGAGGAGAGCTTTGCGCGCGCGCTGAGCCTGAATCCGCGCGACCCCGATACGCTGCACAACTACGGCTGGTTCCTGTGCCAGCAGCGCCGCTGGCCCGAGTCCTATGCCCAGTTCGATCTGGCGCTGGCCCAGCCGCAGTACCGCGGCCCCTCGCGCTCGCTGCTGGCCAAGGGCGTCTGCGAACTGGCCGCCGGCCAGCTGCCGGCCGCCGAGAAGACGCTGGCGCGCGCCTTCGAGATCGACCCGGGCAACCCGGCCATCGCCGTCAATCTGGCCGATGTGCTGTATCGCGGCGGCCAGTTCGAGCGGGCGCGTTTCTATGTGCGCCGCGTCAACGCCCAGCCCGAGCAAAGCAGCGCGCAAAGCCTGTGGCTGGCGCTGCGCATCGAGCGACGCCTGGGCAACACCGCCTCGGTGGATGAGTTGAGCCAGCAGCTGCGGCGCGGCCATGCGCAGTCGCCCGAGGCGCTGGCCCTGGACCGGGGTCGATTTGATGAGTGAAGGGGAGCGCATGTCTTCGATCCTGAGCGAGGCCGAGGCCCCGCCGCTGGCCGTTCCGAGCCCGCAGAGCGCCGGTGCCTGGCTGCGCGCGGCACGCATGGCCCAGGGCCTGCACATCGCGGCGCTGGCGGCGCAGCTGAAGGTGCCGCAGGCCAAGCTGGAGGCCCTGGAGGCCGACCGCTACCAGGATCTGCCGGACCTGACCTTTGCGCGCGCGCTGGCCAAGGCCATGTGCCGGGTGTTGAAGGTCGATGCGGCGCCGGTGCTGGCGCTGCTGCCGCGCGGCGACGAGGCGGGCCTGGACCGTGTGTCGCGCGGGCTGAACCAGCCCTTCCGCGAGCGCCCCGGGCGCGAGGACACGGTCTCGCTGGACTGGCTCAAGCGCCCGCTGGTGTGGGCGCCGGCCGGCCTCTTGCTGGCTGCGCTGGCGATCTATCTGCTGCCGACCCAGTGGCTGGGTTCGCTGGATGCCTTGGGTGGCAGCGAGGCCGAGCAGGCCGCGATCCAGCCGGCCGAGCCGGCTGCCAGCACGGTGGCCGAGACCCCGCCGCCGCCTGCCGAGCTCGCGCCTTCCGCTGTGGTGCAGCCCTCCGTGGTGCAAGCGGCCCCGCCGGTGGCGAGTGCGGCAGCGCCCGTGGTGGTCCCTGCGAGTGCACCGGTGCTGGCCGTCGGCCAGGTGCCGCTGAGCATCAAGACCTCGGCCGAGTCCTGGGTCGAGGTGGTCGACACCAAGGGTCAGGTCTTGTTTTCCAAGCTGATGCGCCCGGGCGAATCGGCCGCGCTGGCGGCTCAGCCGCCGCTGCGGCTGCGGGTGGGCAATGTCTCGGGCACCGAGATCACGCTGCGCGGTGCGGCCGTCGATCTGGCGGCGCAGGCCAAGGACAATGTCGCGCGACTGGAGTTGAACTGAACATGATTGACACGCAAAGCACGATTGCACAGGCCATCGAGGCGGCCAACCCGGCCGCGCGCCGTTCGCGCCAGGCCACGGTGCGCTGGGGTTCGCGTATCGTGACGGTGGGGGGCGCTGCGCCGGTGCGGGTGCAGTCGATGACCAATACCGACACGGTCGACGCGATCGGCACCGCCATCCAGATCAAGGAGCTGGCGATCGCCGGCTCGGAGATGGTGCGCATCACCGTCAACACGCCCGAGGCCGCCGATGCGGTGCCGGCGATCCGCGATCAGCTCGACCGCATGGGCGTCGACGTGCCGCTGATCGGCGACTTCCACTACAACGGCCATCGCCTGCTGACCGAGCACCCGGCGATGGCGCAGGCGCTGTCCAAGTACCGCATCAATCCCGGCAATGTCGGCAAGGGCGACAAGAAGGACCGCCAGTTCGCGATGATGATCGAGGCGGCGGTCAAGTACGACAAGGTCGTGCGCATCGGTGTCAACTGGGGCAGCCTGGACCAGGAGCTGCTGGCCCAGATGATGGACGAGAACGCGCTGCGCGCCGAGCCCTGGGACGCCAAGCAGGTGATGTACCAGGCGCTGGTGCAGTCGGCCCTGAGCTCGGCCGACTACGCGCGCGAGCTGGGCCTGAACCCCGACAACATCATCATCAGCTGCAAGGTCAGCGGTGTGCAGGACCTGATCTCGGTCTATCGCGCGCTTGCCGCGCGCTGCGACTATGCGCTGCACCTGGGCCTGACCGAGGCCGGCATGGGCACCAAGGGCACGGTGGCTTCCAGCGTGGCCTTGGGCATCCTGGCCCAGGAAGGGATTGGCGACACCATCCGCGTCTCGCTGACGCCGCAGCCCGGTGAGTCGCGCACCCAGGAGGTGGTGATCGCCTCCGAGATCCTGCAGTCGCTGGGCCTGCGCGCCTTCAATCCCAGCGTCACCGCCTGCCCCGGTTGCGGCCGCACGACCAGTACCACCTTCCAGGAGCTGGCCAAGCAGATCGACGACTTCCTGCGCGCGCAGATGCCTGTCTGGCGCAGCAAGTACCCTGGCGTCGAGAACATGAAGGTGGCCGTGATGGGCTGCATCGTCAACGGCCCCGGCGAGAGCAAGCATGCCGACATCGGCATCAGCCTGCCCGGCACCGGCGAGGCCCCGGCCGCGCCCGTCTTCATCGACGGCGAGAAGGCCCTGACCCTGCGCGGCGAGAACATCGCCACCGAGTTCCACGCGCTGGTCGAGAACTACATCGAGAAGCGCTTCGGCGCCACGGCTTGAATCCATGACTGAGCAGAAGAAGAAGATGCAGCCGCTGCAGGCGGTGAAGGGCATGAATGACATCCTGCCGCCGGAATCGGCGCGCTGGGAGTGGCTGGAGGCGAAGATGCGCAGCGTCTTGCAGCGCTATGGCTATCAGAATGTGCGCACGCCCATCGTCGAGCCGACGGCGCTGTTCGTGCGCGGCATCGGCGAGGTGACCGACATCGTCGAGAAGGAGATGTACGCCTTCGAGGACCGTGCCGACAAGCACGGCCAGGCCGAGCATCTGGCGCTGCGCCCCGAGATGACGGCCGGCGTGGTGCGGGCGATGATCGAGCACAGCTATCTGCGCGACTCCGGCCGGCGCCTGTACTACTTCGGCCCGATGTTCCGCCGCGAGAAACCGCAGAAGGGCCGCTACCGGCAGTTCCACCAGATGGGCGTCGAGGCGCTGGGCTTCAATGGCCCGGACGTCGATGCCGAGGTGATACTGATGGGCAGCCGCCTGCTGCGCGAGCTGGGCCTGGTCGAGGGCGAGCATGTGCGTCTGGAGCTGAACTGCCTGGGCTCACCGGACGAGCGCCGCGCTCACCGCGAGGCCCTGATCGCGCACCTGGAAGCGCACAAGGAACTGCTGGACGAAGACAGCCAGCGCCGCCTCTACACCAACCCGCTGCGCGTGCTGGATACCAAGAACCCGGCGCTGCAGGAGATGGCCAATGCGGCGCCTCGGCTGCTGGACTTCCTCGGCGAAGCCTCGCTGGCGCATTTCAACGGCGTGCGCGCCATCCTCGATGCGGCCGGCGTCAAGTACACGATCAATCCGCGCCTGGTGCGCGGCCTGGACTATTACAACCTGACCGTGTTCGAGTGGATGACAGACAAGCTCGGCTCGCAGGGTACGGTCTGCGGCGGCGGCCGCTACGACGGCCTGATCGAGCAGCTGGGCGGCAAGCCGGCGCCGGCGGTGGGCTTCGGCATGGGTCTGGAGCGCATGCTGCTGTTGCTGGAAGAGGTCGGTGCGCCGGTCGAGGTGCCGCAGCCGGATGCCTATGCCATCGTGCCCTCGGCCGAAGGCTTGCCGCAGGTGATGGTGGCGCTGGAGCAGTTGCGTGCCGCCGGCGTCTCGGTGGTCCTGCATCCGGGCCAGTCCAGCATGAAGTCGCAGTTCAAGAAGGCCGACGCCTCGGGTGCGGCTTTCGCGCTGGTGTTCGGCCCCGACGAGCTGGCCCAAGGCCTGGTGGCGGTCAAGCCGCTGCGCGACGCGGCGGCCGCCCAGTTCACCCGCAGTCTGGCCCAGGTGGCCGACTGGGCCGGTGAACTGCGGCTCAACGCATAATCGCGGCTCATTCCTTCCCCCTCTTACAAGAACACTTTCCCTCATGGCGTCTCATCTCGATCTGGAAGAACAGGAACAGCTGGACCAGCTGAAGGCCTTTTGGAAGCGCTACGGCAACCTGATCACCTGGGGCCTGACCCTGGCGCTGACGGCATTCGCGGGCTGGAATGGCTGGAACTACTGGCAGCGCGAGCAGGCCGTCAAGGCCGCCGCGATGTTCGATGAGCTGGACCGCGGCGTGCAGGCCGGCGATGCCGAGCGCGCCGGGCGCGTCTTTGCCGATATGAAGGAGCGCTTCCCGCGCACCGCCTACACCGCCCAGGCGGCGCTGCTGGCCGCCAAGGTGCAGACCGACAAGGGCCAGCAGGACGCCGCCAAGGCCAGCCTGGCCTGGGCCGCCGAGTCGGCCGGCGAGGGCGAGTACCGCGATATTGCGCGCCTGCGTCTGGCCGGCTTGCAGCTCGATGCCAAGCAGTATGACGAGGCCGCGAAGACCCTGGACGGCGTCAAGTCGGCCGACTTTGCCGCGCTGGTGGCGGATCGCCGTGGCGACCTGGCCGTGCTGCAGGCCAAGCCGGATCAGGCCAAGACCGAGTATCTGAAGGCCTATGCCGCGATGGACAAGACCCTGGACTACCGCCGCCTGATCGAGGCCAAGCTGGCCACGCTGGGCGTGACCCCGCCCGATGAGATGGCCGCTGCCGCATCCGGAGCCGCGAAATGAGGGCCGCCGTCAAACCGCTGAGTGGCCTGTTGCTGGCCGTCGCGCTGAGCGCCTGCTCGGTCTTCAATCCTTCCAACGCACCCAAGCCGGCGCCGCTGGAGGCCGTGGCTTCCGCGGGTGCCGAGCGCGTGGTCTGGAGCCTCAAGCAGGACGGCCTGCAGTTCCCGTTGGCTATCGCGACCGCCGGCCAGCAGTTCATCGTCGCCAGCTCCGACGGCGTCGTGCAGTCGCTGCAAGCCGACAGCGGCGCGTTGCTGTGGCGCGGCGAGGCCGGTGCCAAGCTCAATGCCGGCGTCGGCAGCGACGGGCGCTTTGCCGCCGTCGTGACCCGCAACAACGAGCTGGTGGTGCTGGACGCCGGCCAGCCGGTCTGGCGCAAGACGCTGACCTCGACCGTGCGCGCCGCGCCGCTGGTGGCCGGCGAGCGCGTGTTCGTGCTGACCGTGGATCGCCAGGTGCTGGCCTTCGATGCGCTGGACGGCCGCCGCCTGTGGGATCTGCGCCGCCCCGGCGATCCGCTGACCCTGCTGCAGCCCGGCGTGATCGCGGCCTACAAGGACACGCTGGTGGTCGGGCAGGGCGCCCGTCTGGCCGGCGTCGATCCGCTGCGTGGCACTTTGCGCTGGGAGGCCAGCGTGGCCAACCCGCGCGGCACCAACGAGGTCGAGCGCCTGGCCGATCTGGTCGGCCCGCTGCTGCGCCAGGGCGAGATCCTGTGCGCCCGCGCCTTCCAGTCGGCGGTGGGCTGCGTCAATGCCGAGCGCGGCAGCGCGCTGTGGAGCCGCAATACCGGCGGCACCCAGGGTGTCGGCGGTGATGCGCAATTTGTCTTCGGTGCCGATGGTTCGGACCGCCTGACCGCCTGGAAGATCGCCAACGGCGATGTGGCCTGGACGGCCGAGCAGTTCCTGAACCGCAAGCTCAGCGCGCCGCTGAGCTTGGGCAGCAGCCTGCTGATCGGCGATTTCGAAGGCTATGTGCACATCGTCGCGCGCGACACCGGCAAGACCCGAGCGCGTCTGGCCACCGATGGTTCGCCCATCGTGGCCGCGCCGGTGGCCCTGGGTGGCACCGTGCTGGTCGCCACCCGCAATGGCGGTTTGTTTGCGATCAAGCCTGAATAAGGCCGAGCAAGCGCGTCGCTCAACGTCAGAGAAAAGAACAAGAAGATCATGAAACCCGTCATCGCCCTGGTCGGCCGCCCCAATGTGGGCAAGTCCACGCTGTTCAACCGCATGACCAAGAGTCGTGACGCCATCGTGGCCGACTTTGCCGGGCTGACCCGCGACCGCCATTACGGCGATGGCCGCCTGGGCGCTCGCGACTTCATCGTCATCGACACCGGCGGCTTCGAGCCCGACAGCACGACCGGCATCGTCAAGGAGATGGCCAAGCAGACCCGCCAGGCGGTGGCCGAGGCCGATGCGGTGGTCTTCGTCGTCGATGTGCGCACCGGCCTGTCGGGCCAGGATCAGGACATCGCGCGCTATCTGCGCCAGGCCAATAAGCGCATCTTCCTGGCCGTCAACAAGGCCGAGGGCATGAGTGAGTCGCCGCTGCTGGCCGAGTTCCATGAGCTGGGCATGGGCGAGCCGCATCCGATTTCGGCGGCCCATGGCCAGGGCATCCGCAGCCTGCTGGAGGCGGTGCTGGAGCCCTTCGAGTTCGAGGAGGACGAGGAGGCCGGGCCGGAAGAAGATGGCGTGATCCGCCTGGCCGTGGCCGGCCGCCCGAACGTCGGCAAGAGCACGCTGATCAACACCTGGCTGGGCGAGGAACGCCTGGTGGCCTACGACATGCCCGGCACCACGCGCGATGCGATCTCGGTCGACTTCGAGCGCAATGGCCAGAAGTTCCAGCTGATCGACACCGCCGGCCTGCGCCGCAAGGGCAAGGTGTTCGAGGCGATCGAGAAGTTCTCGGTGGTCAAGACCCTGCAGGCGATTGCCGATGCCAATGTCGTGCTGCTGCTGCTGGACGCGACCCAGGGTGTGTCCGACCAGGACGCCCATATCGCCGGCTACATCCTCGACAGCGGCCGCGCCGTGGTGCTGGCCGTCAACAAATGGGATGCGATCGACAGCTACCAGCGCGAGCAGCTGCAGCGCTCGATCGAGCAGCGCCTGGCCTTTCTGAAGTTCGCGCCCATCCACAATATCTCGGCGCTCAAGCGCCAGGGCCTGGGCCCGCTGTGGAACGCGATGGCCGATGCCTACGCCTCGGCCTTCAAGAAGATGACCACACCGGTGCTGACCCGCCTGATCCAGGAAGCGGTCGAGCACCAGACGCCCAAGCGCAGCGGCCATTTCCGGCCCAAGCTGCGCTACGCCCACCAGGGCGGCATGAATCCGCCCATCGTGATCGTCCACGGCAATTCGCTGGAGGGCATCACCGAGGTCTACAAGCGTTATCTGGAGGGGCGCATCCGCGCCCACTACAAGCTGACCGGTACGCCGCTGCGCATCGAGATGCGCTCGTCAAAGAATCCGTTCGCCGATAAAGAATAAAGACGATTCCGGCATTCGGGGCAACCCTGCTTTCCCTGTGTTAAGGTGGAAGCCTTCCAACCCAACTCCCCTTCCAACACGGAGCATATCGTGAGCAACAAAGGCCAACTCTTGCAAGATCCCTTCCTGAATCTGCTGCGCAAAGAGCATGTGCCGGTGTCCATTTACCTGGTCAACGGCATCAAATTGCAAGGGCATATCGAGTCCTTCGACCAGTACGTGGTCTTGCTGCGCAATACCGTGACGCAGATGGTTTACAAGCACGCCATTTCCACCGTGGTGCCCGGTCGCGCGGTGAATTTCCACGCTGCCGATGGTGGCGCCGGCGAAGCCACTTGAACGCGCGGGGCAGCAGCCCCATCGCAAAACCTTGAGTTCCTCCCCATCCTCCACGCTCGCGTCGCCGCCCTCTGAGGCGGCGCGCGCCATTCTCGTCGGCGTCGATTTCGGCCGTTCCTCGAGCTACGCATCGACTTTCGATCCCACCCTGGACGAGCTGGCCTTGCTGGCCGAATCGGCCGGCGACACGCCGGTGGCCAAGGTGATCGCGCGCCGCCAGGCGCCCGATGCGGCGCTGTTCGTCGGCTCCGGCAAGGCCGACGAGATCAAGCTGCTGGTGCAGGCGCACCAGGCTCACACGGTCCTGTTTGACCAGGCGATCTCGCCGGCCCAGCAGCGCAATCTGGAGCGCGTGCTCGGCGTGCCGGTGGCCGACCGCACTGCGCTGATTCTTGAAATCTTCGCGGCCCGGGCGCAAAGCCATGAGGGCAAGCTGCAGGTCGAGCTGGCGCGGCTGCAGTACCTGGCCACGCGCCTGGTGCGGCGCTGGAGCCACCTGGAGCGCCAGAGCGGCGGCATCGGCATGCGCGGCGGCCCCGGCGAAGCCCAGATCGAGCTGGACCGCCGCATGATCGACGACCGCATCAAGGTCACCAAGGAGCGGCTCAAGAAGGTGCAGCGCCAGCGCACGACCCAGCGTCGTGCGCGCGAGCGCAACAGCGTGTTCCGCGTCTCGCTGGTCGGCTACACCAATGCCGGCAAGTCCACGCTGTTCAATGCGCTGGTCAAGGCGCGCGCCTATGCGGCCAACCAGCTGTTTGCGACCCTGGACACCACGACCCGCTCGCTGTATCTGGAGGCGGCCGGCGCCAGTGTCTCGCTGTCCGACACAGTGGGTTTCATCCGCGATCTGCCGCACAAGCTGGTCGAGGCCTTCAAGGCTACCTTGCAGGAGGCGGCCGAGGCCGATCTGCTGCTGCATGTGGTGGATGCCGCCAGCGCGACGCTGGACGAGCAGATGGTCGAGGTCGAGCGGGTGCTCGACGAGATCGGCGCTGCCGACATCCCGCAGATCCTGGTCTACAACAAGCAGGACATGCTGGACGAGAATCAGCGGCCGCGCGCGGCGCTGGACTGGATCGAGCGTCCGGGCGGCCTGCGGGTGCCGCGCGTGTTTGTCAGCGCGCTGACCGGCCAGGGCCTGGATGTGCTGCGGGCCCAGATCGTTGCGGCCATGGGCATCGTGCCGGCCGCAGACTTGAATGCGCAAGAGCTGACCCCATCTGAAGCAGGCGAAAGTGCGGAAAATGCCGCCACCGCCCTACAACACCAATGACAGGCAAGAGCATGAATACCTTTGAGCCCGTGAGCGCCGCCCAGCCTGGGCAGCGACTCAGCGCCCTGGCGGCAGCCACGCGAGCCCTGATCGGCGGTCTGCTGCGCCGTGACTGGCGCGAGGGCCGCCATCTGAGCAATGGCCGCAACGATGGCCCGCCGGACCTGGACGAGCTCTGGCGCGACTTCAATCGCAAGCTCAGCGGCATGTTCGGCGGCAAGGGCGGCGGCAACAACACCCCACCCAGCGGCGGCGGTGGCAATGGCTTCCAGCCCGATATGAAGAGCGCCGGCATCGGCGTCGGCCTGATCGCCGGCGTGGTCGCGCTGGGCTGGCTGGGCAGCGGCTTCTACATCGTGCAGGAAGGCCAGCAGGCGGTCGTGACTTCCTTCGGCAAGTACAGCAAGACGGTCGATGCCGGCTTCAACTGGCGCCTGCCTTATCCCTTTCAGGCCAATGAAATCGTCTCGGTGACCCAGCTGCGCTCGGTCGAGGTGGGCCGCAATGCGGTGGCCCAGGCCACCGGCCTGCGCGACTCCTCGATGCTGACTCTGGACGAGAACATCGTCGATATCCGCTTCACCGTGCAGTACCGGCTGAAGGATTCGCGCGAGTACCTGTTCGAGAACCGTGGCCCCGACGAGGCGGTGATCCAGGCGGCCGAGTCGGCCGTGCGCGAAATCGTTGGCAAGAGCAAGATGGACTCGGTGCTCTACGAGCAGCGCGATGCGATCGCGGCCGAGCTGGCCAAGTCGGTGCAGAACCAGCTGGACCGGCTCAAGGCCGGCATCCTGGTGGCCAATGTCAATGTCCAGAATGTGCAGGCACCCGAGCAGGTGCAGGCCGCGTTCGACGATGCCTTCAAGGCCGGCGCCGACCGCGAGCGCCTGAAGAATGAAGGCCAGGCCTATGCCAACGACGTGATCCCCAAGGCCCAGGGCACCGCCGCGCGCTTGCGCGAGGAGGCCGAGGGCTACAAGTCGCGCGTGGTGGCGCAGGCCGAGGGTGATGCACAGCGCTTCAAGAGCGTGCTGACCGAATACCAGAAGGCGCCGGCGGTGACCCGTGACCGCCTCTACATCGACACGATGCAGCAGGTCTACTCCAATGTCAGCAAGGTGATGGTGGACAGCCGCAATGGCTCGAACCTGCTTTATCTGCCGCTGGACAAGCTGATCCAGCAGGCCGGCGGCACCGTGACCGCCTCGGTGCCGACGCCGGCTGCCGTGCCCGACAGCACGACGCCGAGCGGCAATGCCGATGTGCGTTCGCGCGACGGTCTGCGCAGCCGTGACCGTGACGGTCGTTGAGGCAAGGAAGACAACACTATGAATCGCATTGCCTCCATTGTTGCCGGCGCCCTGATCGCCTTCATGCTGGCCAGCTCGACCCTGTTCATCGTTGACCAGCGCCAGTTCGCCGTGGTCTACGCGCTGGGTGAGATCAAGGAAGTGGTCACCGAGCCGGGTCTGAAGTTCAAGATGCCGCCGCCGTTCCAGAATGTGGTGTTCCTGGATCGCCGCATCCAGACCCTGGACAGCCCCGATTCGCGCGCCATCTTCACGGCCGAGAAGAAGAGCCTGGTGATCGACTGGCTGGTCAAGTGGCGGGTCTCCGAGCCGCGCCAGTTCATCCGCAACAGCGGCACCGACATGCGCAATGTCGAGACCCGGCTGAGCCCCATCGTGCAGGCCGCCTTCAACGAGGAAGTGACCAAGCGCACCGTGCTGGCCGTGCTGGCCACCGAGCGCGAGAAGGTCATGACCGATGTGCTCAAGCGCCTGGAGGATGAGGCCAAGCAGTTCGGTATCGAGGTGGTGGACGTGCGCATCAAGCGCGTCGACTTCGCCGCCAACATCACCGACTCGGTCTACCGCCGCATGGAGTCCGAGCGCAAGCGCGTCGCCAACGAGCTGCGCTCGACCGGTGGCGCCGACGGCGAGAAGATTCGCGCCGACGCTGATCGTCAGCGTGAGGTCATCGTGGCCGAGGCCTACCGCGATGCGCAGAAGATCAAGGGTGAGGGCGACGCCAAGGCCTCGGCCCTGTATGCCGAAGCCTTTGGCCGCGATCCGCAGTTTGCCCAGTTCTATCGCTCGCTGGAGGCCTATCGCTCCAGCTTCCGCAACAAGTCGGATGTGATGGTGGTCGACCCCAGCAGCGACTTCTTCAAGGCCATGCGCGGTGGTGGCCCTGCGGCGCCCGCCAAGAGCGGCAAATAAGCCGAGTTCATGGGCGACGCCTTGCTGGGGGCGCTGGCCCTGATGCTGGTGATCGAAGGGCTGCTGCCCTTCATCAACCCCGGCGCCTGGCGGCAGGTGTTCGCCCGCATGCTGGCGATGAGCGACGGGCAGATCCGCTTCGTCGGTCTGTCCAGCATCATCGCCGGCCTGCTGCTCTACGCCTTCTGGGGCTGATCCGCTGCCGCGCTCGGGCTTTCGCCGGGCGGTCGCACGGGACCGGTACAATGCCGTTTTTAACCGCCCCCTGAACTCCATGTCCTCTGCTTGGCTGCTGCCCGAGCACATCGCCGACGTGCTGCCTTCCCAGGCGCGCCGCATCGAAGAGTTGCGCCGCGAGTTGCTGGATATGGCGCGTACCTACGGTTGTGAGCTGGTGATGCCTCCCTTGCTGGAGCATCTGGATTCGCTCTTGTCCGGCACCGGCCGCGAGCTCGATCTGAAGACCTTCAAGCTGGTCGATCAGCTCTCCGGTCGCAGCCTCGGTGTACGCGCCGACACCACCCCCCAGGTGGCCCGCATCGATGCCCATCTGCTG
This sequence comes from Burkholderiales bacterium C2, assembly GCA_005503085.1. GTDB lineage: Bacteria > Pseudomonadota > Gammaproteobacteria > Burkholderiales > Burkholderiaceae_C > Roseateles_E. Next base: position 124,761 of record SCOI01000004.1, read on the forward strand.
AACCGCGCCGGCGTGACCCGCTTGTGCTACTGCGGCCCGGTGCTGCATACCCGGCCGGCCGGCCTGCACGCAACACGCGAGCCGCTGCAGTTCGGCATCGAGATCTATGGCCATGCCGGCCTGGAGGCCGATCTGGAGGTGCAGGAGCTGGCGCTGGATGCCTTGCAGCGCGCCGGCGTGCGCGATATCGCGATCGATCTGGGCGATGCACGTCTGGTCCAGGGCCTGCTCGGCGAGGTGCAGCTGGCACCGGCGGTGCTGAACGACATCGTCGCGGCGCTGGCGGCCAAGGACGCGGCCGCGCTGCGCCTGCTGACGTGCGAGCTGCCGGCCGCGGTCGGGGAGGGCCTGCAAGCCCTGCTGTCGCTGTATGGTGGCATCGAGGTGCTGGCGCAGGCGCGCGAGCGCCTGCCCAGGACGCCGGCCGTCACGGCGGCGCTGGACGATCTGCAATGGCTGGCCACGCATCTGCAGCAGACCCATCCCGAGGTCAGCCTCGGCTTCGATCTGGCCGATCTGAGCGGCTATGCCTACTACAGCGGCGTTCGCTTCGCGCTCTATGCCGCCGGCTCCAGCGACGCGGTGTTGCGCGGCGGCCGCTATGACGAGGTCGGTGCGGTGTTCGGCCGGCGCCGTCCGGCCGTCGGCTTCAGCCTGGATCTGAAGGTGCTGGTGGCGCTGAGCCCGGCCAGTGCGCTGCGTGCGGCGGTGCGGGCGCCCTGGGGCGAGGACGCGAGTCTGCGCGCGGCGGTCCGCCGGCTGCGCGAGCTGGGCGAGACGGTGGTGTGCATGCTGCCTGGGCATGAGCACGAAGGCGACGAATTCGACTGCGACCGCGAACTGGTGCGCGTCGACTCTCAGTGGGTGGTGCGCGCGCTCTGAGCCGCGTGTCGCCGAAACAAACTTAGCGAGCGGGTTTTTTATGACGAACAGCGAAATAGCGCGCGGCCGTAATGTGGTCGTTGTGGGCACCCAGTGGGGTGACGAAGGCAAGGGCAAGGTGGTCGACTGGATGACCCCGCACGCCCAGGGTGTGGTGCGCTTCCAGGGCGGCCATAACGCCGGCCATACCTTGGTGATCAAGGGCGTGAAGACCGCGCTGCAGCTGATCCCCTCGGGCATCATGCGCGACGGCGTGGCCTGCTATATCGGCAACGGCGTGGTGCTGGACCCGACCCATCTGCTGGGCGAGATCGAGCGCCTGGAGAAGGCCGGCGTCGAGGTGCGTTCGCGCCTCTACATCTCCGAGTCCTGCCCGCTGATCCTGCCTTTCCATGTCGAGGTCGACAAGGCCCGCGAGGCGCTGCGCGAGAGCAGCGGCAGCGGCAAGATCGGCACCACCGGCAAGGGCATTGGCCCGGCCTATGAAGACAAGGTCGCACGCCGCGCGCTGCGGGTGCAGGACCTGAAGCATCCCGAGCGTTTCGCGAAGAAGCTCAAGGAGCTGCTGGAGCTGCACAACTTTGCGCTGACCGGCTACCTGAAGGGCACGGCGCTGGAGTTCCAGCCGATCTATGACCAGGCCATGAAGATGGCCGAGGTGCTCAAGCCCATGATGGCCGACGTGGGCTACCTGATCCACAAGGCCCACCAGGCCGGCGCCAACATCCTGTTTGAGGGCGCGCAGGGCACCTTGCTGGACATTGATCACGGCACCTATCCCTATGTGACATCCAGCAACTGCGTGGCCGGCAATGCCGCCGCCGGTGCTGGCGTCGGGCCGCAGATGCTGCACTATATGCTGGGCATCACCAAGGCCTACACGACGCGCGTCGGCTCGGGCCCGTTTCCGACCGAGCTGGAGTGGGAGAAGGAAGGCACGGTCGGCTATCACCTGGCCACCGTCGGCCAGGAGCGCGGCACCGTGACCGGCCGCGCCCGCCGCTGCGGCTGGCTCGACGCCGCCGCACTGAAGCGCTCCATCATCATCAACGGCATCAGCGGCCTGTGCATGACCAAGCTGGATGTGCTGGACGGCCTGGCCGAGGTCAAGATGTGCATCGGCTACGAGCTCAACGGCCAGATGATCGACATCCTGCCGCTGGACGCCGACGACATCCTGGCCTGCAAGCCGGTGTTCGAGACCTTCCCGGGCTGGACCGAAACGACTTTCGGCATGACCGACTGGGATGCGCTGCCGCTGAATGCGCGCCGCTATCTGGAGCGCGTGCAGGAAGTCATCGGCGCGCCGATCGCGATGGTCTCGACCGGCCCCGACCGCGACCACACCATCGTGCTGCGCCATCCCTACCAGGCCTGAGCCTGAGACGACCTGACCCCCAAAGGAGAAAAAACCCATGTTGACCGACGACGGCAAGCATTTGTACGTGTCCTGGGACGAATACCACATGCTGATCGAGCGCCTGGCGCTGAAGGTCCATGCGTCCGGCTGGGAGTTCGACCAGATCCTGTGCCTGGCCCGTGGCGGCATGCGCCCCGGCGATGTGCTGTCGCGCGTGTTCGACAAGCCGCTGGGCATCATGTCGACCAGCTCCTACCGCGCCGAGGCCGGCACGATCCAGGGGCGGCTGGACATCGCCAAGTACATCACGATGCCCAAGGGCGAGTTGGCCGGCCGCGTGCTGCTGGTCGATGATCTGGCCGACTCGGGCGTGACCCTGCGCGCCGTGGTCGAGCGCCTGCGTGGCATGCCCTCGATCAGCGAGCTGCGCTCGGCGGTGATCTGGACCAAGGGTGTGTCCAGCTACACGCCGGACTACTATGTCGAGATGCTGGAGACCAGTCCCTGGATCCACCAGCCTTTCGAGGAGTACGACGACTTGCGGCCGGATGCGCTGGCCAAGAAATTCGCCGTCTGAGACTCTGGGCCCGACGATACCGATGACAGCCAAGCCGACCTCGCAAGCATGCCGGGTCGGCTTTGTTGTATCTGCGCGCCGCTGCGCCGTGCTCGGTGGCTCGGGCTCGTTCGGAAATGAAAAAGGCCAGCACAATGTGCTGGCCTTTTATGTTTGGTGCCCAGGAGAGGACTCGAACCTCCACGGAGTTACCCGCTAGTACCTGAAACTAGTGCGTCTACCAATTCCGCCACCTGGGCTTTCAGGAAAGCAAGGATTCTATCATCAAAAATATCAAGTCCTCAAGCGCCACGCAGAGTGCGGGCGCAACGAATGCGGCGCTGCTCAGCGAGGTCGAAGGCACGGTGCAAGGCCACCGCGACGGGCACGGCTTTCTGCTGCCCGATGACGGGCCGCCGGACATCTACCTGTCCTCGCAGGAAATGCATGCGGTGATGCATGGCGACCGCTTGCGTGTGCGCATTGTGCGCATGGACAAGCGCGGCCGGCCCGAGGGTCGGGTGCTCGAGATCCTGGAGCGCAAGAAGCGGCCCATCATCGGCCGCTTGCTGCTGGAGTCGGGCATCTGGATCGTGGCGCCGGAAGACCGGCGCATGGGCCAGGACATCCTGATCCCGAAGAACGGCATCGCCAATGCGGTGGCCGGTCAGGTGGTGGCAGTCGAGTTGACCGAGCCGCCGTCGCTGTATTCGCAGCCGGTCGGTCGCGTGGTCGAGGTGCTGGGCGAGATCGACGATCCCGGCATGGAGATCGAGATCGCGGTGCGCAAATACGATGTGCCGCATGCCTTCAGCGCCGAAACTCTGGCGCAGGCCGCCAAGCTGCCCGACCGCTTGCGCGCGGTGGACCTGAAGCAGCGCGTCGATCTGCGCGATGTGCCGCTGGTGACCATCGACGGCGAGGACGCGCGTGACTTCGATGACGCCGTCTACTGCGAGCCGCACAAGCAGGGCCGTGGCAAGAACGCCTTCAGCGGCTGGCGCCTGTTGGTGGCGATCGCCGACGTCAGCCATTACGTCAAGCCCGGCGAGCCGCTGGACCACGATGCCTACGAGCGCGCGACCTCGGTCTACTTCCCGCGCCGCGTGATCCCGATGCTGCCGGAGAAGATCTCCAACGGCCTGTGCTCGCTGGTGCCTTACGAGGACCGCCTGTCCATGGTCTGCGACATGCTGGTCACGCAGGAGGGGGTCACGCATGCCTACCAGTTCTACCCGGCGGTGATACGCTCGCATGCGCGCTTCACCTACACCGAGGTGGCCTCGGTGCTGGCCAATACCCATGGCCCGGAAGCCGCCAAGCGCAAGGAACTGGTGCCGCATCTGTTGCATCTGCACGAGGTCTATCGCGCGCTGCTGGCGGATCGCAAGAAGCGGGGTGCGGTGGATTTCGAGACCACCGAGACGCAAATCATCTGCGACGACAACGGCCGTATCGAGAAGATCGTGCCGCGCACCCGCAACGAGGCCCATCGCCTGATCGAGGAGGCCATGCTGGCTGCCAATGTCTGCGCGGCCGACTTCATCGCCGGCGCCAAGCACCACTCGCTGTTCCGCGTCCACGAAGGCCCGACGCCGGAGAAGCGCATCGCGCTGCAAGCCTATCTGCGCGCCTTGGGCATCGGTCTGGGCATCAGCGACGACCCCAAGCCCGGCGAGTACCAGGCCATCGCCGCAGCGACCAAGGATCGGCCCGACGCCCAGCAGATCCACAGCATGCTGCTGCGCTCGATGCAGCAGGCCGTCTACACCTCGGCCAATGCCGGCCATTTCGGTCTGGCCTACCAGGCCTACACCCACTTCACCAGCCCGATCCGGCGCTATCCCGACCTGCTGGTGCACCGGGTCATCAAGGCCATGCTGGGCGGCAAGCGCTATCTGCTCGACGCGGCCAAGATGAATGTGCCGATGCCGGCGCAGCGCCCCGGCCGCGCCAAGCCGGTCAACCCGGCCACGGTCAGCAATGATCTGGAGCGCTGGGAGGTTGTCGGTGCGCATTGCAGTGCCAACGAGCGCCGCGCCGACGAGGCCTCGCGCGATGTCGAGGCCTGGCTCAAATGCCGCTATATGCGCGAGCATCTGGGCGAGGAGTTCAGCGGCACCGTCAACGCGGTGACCAGCTTCGGTCTGTTTGTGCAGCTCGATGCCCTCTATGTCGAGGGCCTGATCCACATCACCGAGCTGGGCGGCGAGTACTACCGCTTCGACGAGGTGCGCCAGGAGCTGCGCGGCGAGCGCACCGGCATCCGCTACGCGACCGGCGCCAAGGTGCGGGTGCAGGTCAGCCGGGTCGACCTGGACGGCCGCAAGATCGACTTCCGCCTGGTGCAGGACACGGACGAGGCGCGCCTGGTGGCACGGGCACTGCGCGACAAGGGCGCCAGCGACCGGGCCGCAGCGCTCGCGCCCGAATCGGCCAGCGAGGCGCTGGAACAGGTGCGTCGCCAGGACCGTGAGCTCAAGGCCGAGCTCAGAGCAGGGCGCAAGGCGGGTGGCAAGAGCGGAGGCAAGGGCGCCAAGTCGCTGGCTCATCCGGTCAAGGCGGCGCGCAAGACGGCGCGGGCCGGCAGCGCCAAGAGTGCCGAGACGCGCAAGCGCCGCTGAGCGGCCTCAGTCGCTGGTGTGCAGCGCGTGCATGCCCTCGATCAGATCGGCGGCCCTCAGTGGGCCGCTTTTTTGTGCATCGCCGGCCAGCCCGTGCCAGCAGGCGGCGGCGCAGGCGAGGGCGTGGGTGGCGGCCGGGTCGTCGTCGCGATACTGCGCCCACAGGCCGCCCAGCCAGCCGGCCAGCACATCGCCGGTGCCGGCTGTGGCCAGCGCGGCACTGCCGCTGCTGTTGATGGCCGGCATTTGATGCGGGCTGGCGATCACCGTGCCCGAGCCTTTCAGCAGCACGGTGCAGCCGAATTCCAGGCTCAGCGCCTGCGCGGCGCCGAGCCGGTCGGCTTGCACCTGGGCGGTATCCGATTGCAGCAGTCGCGCTGCCTCCAGCGGGTGTGGGGTCAGCAGGCTGGGGTGAGCCAGGGTCTGGCGCGCACGCAGCAACTGGCGCAGATGGGTGTCGGCGGCGATGGCATTGAGCGCGTCGGCATCCAGCACCAGGCGGCGTGCGTGCCGCAGCAGATCGGGCAAGGGGGCCGCGATTGCCGCGCCGCCGCCGCAGCCCGCCACCACGATATGGCTCTGCCAGCTGTCCGGAAACTGCAGCAGCGATTCCGACCAGCTCATCAGCTCGGGCCGGTCCTGCGGCGCGGCGATACCGGCCTCGGCCTGCAGCAGGCAGGCGTAGACGCGGCCAGCGCCCGCCGCCAGGGCCGCGCGCGCCGCCAGCCAGGCGGCGCCGCGCATGCCGGTGGCGCCGCCGACCACCAGCACATCGCCCCAGCTGCCCTTGTGGCTGGCGTGCCCGCGCGGTCCGCTGAGCCGCCGCCAGTCGCGCAAGGCCTGCCGCCCCAGGAGTCGCGCATCGGCGCTGCCGGCCAGTGCTTGGCCCAAATCGTCCCACCAGATCTCGCCGCACAGGCTGCGGCCCTCGGCGGTGAACAGGCCAGGCTTCAAGCTCAGCAGCGCCAGCGTGTGCTGCGCCTGCACGCTCAGTGAGGCCCGGCCGCTGTCGCCATCCATGCCGCTGGGCAAGTCCACCGCCAGCGTCGGGGCAGGGTGGTGGTTGATCAAGCGAATCGCCTCGGCGGCGGCGCCCTCGGGCGCTCGGCTCAGCCCCAGGCCAAGCAGCGCGTCGATCAGCAGATCGGCCTTGGGCGGGCTGGTCGGCAGCACCGTCTCGATCGCCAGGCCGGCCGCCTGCGCCTGCTGCAGGGCCCAGGCGGCATCGGGTGGCGCGGCGCGGCCGGCAGTGCTGCACAGGCTGATGCGCACCTGCTTGCCGGCGGCCTGCAGCAGCCGAGCGGCCACCAGGCCGTCGCCACCGTTGTTGCCGGGCCCGCACAGCAACCAGATCTGGCGGGCATGCGGCTGCAGCGCCAGCGCCAGCTTGGCGACGGCGGCGCCGGCGCGCTGCATCAGCGCGTGAGGCCGGCTTGTCTGCAAGGCCTGGGCCTCGATCGCGCGGCTGCTGGCCGTGCCATGCAGCGGCAGGTGCTCGAGCGATCGCAGGGCGGGGCGCATGGGGGCAGATTAGCGCAAACGGCCGATGTCCAGGCCTTCGACATCGACGCCCGGTGATAGCCCCGCGAGCTGGTCGGCCAGCACGCGCGCCGAACCGCAGGCCAGCGCCCAGCCGCTGCTGCCGTGGCCGAGGTTCAGCCAGACGCCGGCCGCACCGCTGGCGCCCAGCACCGGCGGGCCATCGGGCAGCATCGGGCGAGCGCCCTTCCAGCGCTGCGTCTGCGTTGTGTGCGTGGCGCCGGGAAACCAGTCGTGCAGCACCTTGTGCAGGGTGGCGATGGCCTTGGCATTGAAGGCGGCCGGGTCGCCGCCCAGCTCGGCGCTGCCGGCCACGCGCACGCGCTGGCCGATACGGCTGATCGCGACCTTGTAGCGCTCGTCCATCAGGCCGGCGCGCGGGCCCAGATCGGGGTGGGCCTCGAGCTGGCGCAGCGGCGCGGTGATCGAGTAGCCGTGCACGGCGGCCAGCGGCAGCTTCAGGCCCAGCGGGCGCAGCAGCGCGGCCGAGCCCATCGCGGCGCAGACAATGATGGCGTCGAAGCGCTCCTGCTGCGGCTCGATCGGCTGGGGCAGGGTGGACGGGCCTTCGCGGCTGGCGGCCTCGTTGCGCACGATCTGACCCTCGTCGGGCGGCGTGTACTCATGCACCAGCAGCGGCGCGCTGCCCGGCTCGATGCGGCGCACCGTCGTGTGGAAGCGAAAGCGCACGCCCAGGCGCTGGGCCTCGCCGCGCAGCAGATGGGTGAACTGGCGGCAGTTGCCGACCTCGTCCTGCGCCAGATGAATGCCGCCGGCCAGCGCGGTGTCCGGATTCAGGCCCGGCTCGACGGCCCGGCACTGCGCGGCGTCCAGCAGCTTGTGGGCCACGCCCAGCTCGCCCAGCAGTTGCAGGCCTGGCTGGGCGGCGGCGAGCTCGCGCGCGCTGCGCAGCAGCACCAGATAGCCGTCGGCGCGCTCGTAGTCCAGCTGCAGCTGCTGGCGCAGCGTGCGCAGGCGCTCGGCGCTGTAAGCCGCCAGCCCATGCATGCGGCGCCGGTTCGTGGAATGGGTCTTGGGCTTGCAGGCCCGCCACCAGCGCCACAGCCAGGCCAGTGTGGCGGCGCTGGGCGGGCCGCCCAGCCGCGCGGCGGCATGGCTGGCGAACAGCTGGCGCAGCAGCTTGGCTGGCATGCCCGGTGCGGCCCAGGGGCCGACATAGCCGGGCGCGACGATGCCGGCGTTGGCAAAGCTGGTCTCGGCCGCGACGCTGCCGCTGCGCTCGAACACGGTGACCTCGTGGCCGTCCGCGCCGAGCTCGTAGGCGGTGCTGACGCCAATGATGCCGGCGCCTATGACTGCGATGCGCATCTCAGCCTCCCCGCTTCTGATCGGCGGGCTCGGCGGCCACGGGTTCTTGCATCGCGTCGGCGGCTCGCACGGGGCCGCTGTGCAGGCCTTGCGGGGCGCCGCTCAGGTTGTGGGGCATGGGTCGTGTATACTCTTTGGGTTTTGCTGTTTGCGAGTCTGCTCATCCGGGCGGGAGGCAACGCAAAACTAATCGCAAACCGGCTATCGAAAGGTGTTGCTGCTGCTTGAAGTGTGCAGGGCAATTCGAGCCGGATTTTAGACACAACCTTCGGAGTTACCCATGTCCGTTACGATGCGCGAAATGCTGGAAGCCGGCGTCCACTTTGGTCACCAAACCCGCTTCTGGAACCCCAAGATGGCCCCGTATATCTACGGCCATCGCAACAAGATTCACATCATCAACCTCGAGAAGACGCTGCCCGCGTTCGAAGAGGCGATGAAGTTCGTGCGCCAGCTGTCCGCCAAGCGCGGCACCGTGCTGATGATCGGCACCAAGCGCCAAGCCCGTGAAGTCATCGCCCTGGAAGCCCAGCGCGCCGGCGTGCCTTATGTCGACCAGCGTTGGCTGGGCGGCATGATGACCAACTTCAAGACGGTCAAGGGCTCGCTGAAGAACCTGAAGGACATGCAAGCCCAGGTCGACGCCGGCACCCAGCCCGCGATCAAGAAGGAAGCGCTGATGTTCCAGCGTGACCTGGCCAAGCTGGAAAAGAACATCGGCGGCATCCAGGACATGGGCGCCCTGCCGGACGCCATCTTCGTGATCGACGTCGGCTATCACAAGATTGCCGTGGCCGAAGCCAAGAAACTGGGCATTCCGGTGATCGGCGTGGTTGACACCAACCACTCGCCCGAAGGTATCGACTACGTGATCCCCGGCAACGATGACTCGGCCAAGGCCGTGGCTCTGTACGCCAAGGCCGTGGCCGACGCGGTGCTGGAAGGCCGTGCCAACGCCGGCAACGAGCTGGTGCAAGCAGTGGCCCCGGCCGGCGACGAGTTCGTGGAAGTCAGCGAAGGCGCTTAAGCCTTCAGCGCCTGGGCGAGAGGGGGCTGAGTTCAGCCCCCTTTTTTCAAAGCAAATGCAAAAGGGTGCGGTGGCGCGAAAGCACACGGCGCTCGCAAGAAACGGAGAAAGAAAATGGCTGCTATTACCGCAAGCATGGTCGGCGAGCTGCGCGCCCGCACCGATGCGCCGATGATGGAATGCAAGAAGGCCCTGACCGAAGCCGAAGGCGATCTGGTCCGCGCCGAGGAAATCCTGCGCGTCAAGCTGGGCAACAAGGCCGGCAAGGCCTCGTCGCGCGTGACCGCCGAAGGCGTGGTTGCCACCGCCGTGGTCGGTGCCAATGGCGCGCTGCTGGAAGTCAACTGCGAGACCGACTTCGTCTCGAAGAATGATGCCTTCCTGGCTTTCGTCAACGCCTGTGCCGGCCTGATCGCCGAGCAGGCGCCGGCCGATGTGGCCGCGCTGTCGGCCCTGCCGCTGTCGCAAGAAGGCTTCGGCCCGACCGTGGAAGATGTGCGCAAGGGCCTGATCGGCAAGATCGGCGAGAACATGTCGATCCGCCGCTTCCAGCGCTACGCCTCCGGCGCCAAGCTGGCTTCCTATCTGCACGGCACCCGCATCGGTGTGGTGGTCGAGTTCGACGGTGACGAAGTCGCCGCCAAGGACGTCGCCATGCACATCGCCGCGATGAAGCCGGCTGCGCTGTCGTCGGCCGATGTGCCGGCCGAGCTGGTCGAGAAGGAGCGCAAGATCGCTGCCGAGAAGGCTGCCGAGTCCGGCAAGCCGGCCGATATCGTCGCCAAGATGGTCGAGGGTTCGGTGCAGAAGTTCCTGAAGGAAGTCTCGCTGCTGGACCAGGTCTTCGTGAAGGCCGCCGATGGCAAGCAGACCGTGGGCGCGATGCTCAAGGACAAGGCCACCACGGTGAAGGGCTTCACCCTGTACGTGGTGGGTGAGGGCATCGAGAAGAAGGTGGACGACTTCGCCGCCGAGGTGGCCGCTCAGGTGGCCGCCGCCAAGGGGCAATAAGCCCCGGCAGAAATAAAGGGCGCCAGTGGCGCCCTTTACACTTGTGCCCGCGACTTTGGACCCACGAGGTCTGGAAGAATCGCGGCACTCAACAGCATTGACGAGGTAAGAATGCCCGCGCATAAACGCATCCTGCTCAAACTCTCCGGCGAGGCCCTGATGGGCGACGACGCCTACGGCATCAACCGTGCCACCATCGTGCGCATGGTGCAGGAGGTGCGGGAGATCACGCAAATGGGTGTCGAGGTGGCCGTCGTGATCGGCGGCGGCAATATCTTCCGCGGCGTCGCCGGCGGCTCGGTGGGCATGGATCGCGCCACCGCCGATTACATGGGCATGCTGGCCACGGTGATGAATTCCCTGGCCCTGGCCGACACGATGCGCCAGGAGGGCATGACGGCCCGCGTGATGTCGGCCATCGCGATCGAACAGGTGGTCGAGCCCTATGTGCGCCCGAAGGCCTTGCAGTACCTCGAAGAGGGCAAGGTGGTGATCTTCGCGGCCGGCACCGGCAACCCCTTCTTCACGACCGACACCGCCGCCGCGCTGCGTGGTGCCGAGATCGGCGCCGAGATCGTGCTGAAGGCCACCAAGGTGGATGGCGTCTACAGCGCCGACCCCAAGAAGGACCCGAACGCCACGCGCTACTCGCGCATCAGCTTCGACGAGGCCATCGCCAAGAACCTGCAGGTGCTGGACGCCACCGCCTTCGCGCTGTGCCGCGACCAGAAGCTGCCGATCAAGGTGTTCAGCATCTTCAAGCCGGGTGCGCTCAAGCGCGTCGTGATGGGCGAAGACGAGGGCACGCTGGTCCACGTGTGAGGCGGACCCCGCGTTAGAGACTAAGACAGAGCAAGGTCAAGAATCATGAGCACTGCAGATATCAAGAAGACGGCCGAACAGAAGATGGCCAAGTCGGTGGAGTCCTTCAAGAGCGAGTTGCAGAAGATACGCACCGGTCGCGCCCACCCCGGCATCCTCGACCAGGTCAGCGTCGACTATTACGGCTCCATGGTGCCGATCTCCCAGGTGGCCAATGTCACCCTGGTCGATGCCCGCACGATCAGCGTCCAGCCCTGGGAAAAAGGCATGGGCGCCAAGATCGAGAAGGCGATCCGTGAGTCGGATCTGGGCCTGAACCCCGCCACCCAGGGTGATCTGATCCGTGTGCCGATGCCGGCACTGACCGAAGAGCGCCGCCGCGACCTGACCAAGGTGGTGCGCAATGCCGGTGAGGATGCCAAGATTGCCGTGCGCAATCTGCGCCGCGACGCCAACGAGCAGGCCAAGAAGCTGCTGAAGGACAAGCTGATCACCGAGGACGACGAGCGGCGCAGCACCGACGAGGTGCAGAAGCTGACCGACCGCACGATCGCCGAGATCGACAAGCTGATCTCCGGCAAAGAAGCCGAGATCATGGCGGTTTGAGCGGAAGCGCTGCGGTGACTATCGAGAGCAAGGCGGTCCCCCGCCACATCGCCATCGTGATGGATGGCAATGGCCGCTGGGCGAAGAAGCGCTTTCTGCCGCGCTTCTTCGGCCACAAGCAGGGCGTCGATGCCCTGGTCAAGGTGGTGCAGGCCTGCATCGATCGCGATATCGAGTATCTGACCGTGTTCGCCTTCTCCAGCGAGAACTGGAAGCGACCCAGCGACGAGGTCTCGGGCCTGATGGGCCTGGTGCTGGCGGCGGTGTCGCGCTATCTGGCGCGCATGGGCGCGATGGGGGTGCGCATCCGCATCGTCGGCGACCGCGAGGCGGTGTCAGACAAGCTGCGCAATGCCTGGAACGAGGCCGAGGCCTCGACCCGCCACAACAGCAAGCTGACCCTCAATGTCGCTTTCAATTACGGCGGCCGCTGGGACATCGTGCAGGCCACCAAGGCCGCGATCAAGGCCGGCGTGCCGGCCGAGGAGATGACCGAGGCCAAGCTCGGCGAGTTCATGGCGATGAGCTATGCGCCCGACCCGGACCTGTTCATCCGCACCGGCGGCGAGGTGCGCATCAGCAACTTCATGCTTTGGCAGGTGGCTTACACCGAGTTCGTGTTCTCCGACTGCCTGTGGCCGGAGTTCGGCGAGGCCCAGCTGGATGCGGCGATCGCCGCCTTCCGCGCGCGTGATCGGCGCTTTGGCGGCGTCAAGGAAGTGCCGGCTGCGGTTGGCGCCTGAGCATGCTCAAACAGCGCATTCTCACGGCCCTGGTGCTGCTGGCGGTTCTGCTGCCGGCCCTGTTCGCGGCGTCGCCCTGGCCGTTCGCGCTGCTGACCCTGGTGATGATTGCCGCTGCCGGCTGGGAGTGGTCGCGGCTGAACGGTCTGCCCGGCCTGCCGGCCCTGCTGTTCGGCGCCGGTATTGCCGGCCTTTGTGCCGGGACCTTGCTGGCCATGGGCCTGAGCGCACCGCCGGCCTGGTGCTGGTGGTTGGCGGCCCTGATCTGGGTGCTGGGCGGGGCCTATGCGCTGCGCGGCGGGCCGGCGGCCTGGCCGCAGGCTTCCAAGCCCTTGCGGCTGATTCTCGGCGCGCTGGCGCTGTGGGCCGCCTGGCTGGCGATGGCCCAGGCCAAGGCCATCGGCATCAATTTCCTGCTGTCCATCTTCTGCCTGGTCTGGATGGCCGATATCGCGGCCTATTTCGGCGGGCGCAGCTTCGGCCGCCGCAAACTGGCGCCGGCGATCAGCCCCGGCAAGAGCTGGGAGGGGGTCTGGACCGGCATGCTGGGCGTGCTGCTGCTGGGCTTTGCCTGGGCTTTTGGCATCGATCGCCATCTGGCGGTCGATTCGCCCAGCCTCTATCAGCTCCTGCTGCGGGCTCAGGCCTTGCCCGTTGGCGTGCTGGCCCTGCTGTTCCTGAGCTGCATGAGTGTGGTCGGCGATCTGTTCGAGTCCCTGATCAAGCGGGCCGTCGGTGCCAAGGACAGCAGCCAGCTGCTGCCCGGCCATGGCGGCGTGCTGGATCGGGTCGATGCCTTGCTGCCAGTGTTTCCACTGGCCCTGGCCCTGAGTTCTCTGAGTCATCTGAAATGAATCTGTCCCAACGTCAGCGTGTTTGCGTGCTCGGCGCCACCGGCTCGATCGGCGTCAACACCCTGGACGTGCTGGCCCGCCACCCGGACCGCTATGAGGTGTTTGCGCTCAGTGCGATGAGCCGGGTCGACGAGCTGGCCGCGCAATGCCTGCAGCATCGGCCCCGTTTTGCCGTGCTGCCCGATCCGGCCCTGGCGGCCCAGCTGCGCAGCCTGCTGCGTGAGCAAGGCTTGAAGACCGAGGTGCTGGACGGCCCGAACAGCCTGGCCGAGATCGCCGCCCACCCCGAGGTCGATGCGGTGATGGCCGCCATCGTCGGCTCGGCCGGCCTGGCGCCGGCGATGGCCGCCGCGCGCGCCGGCAAGAAGCTGCTGCTGGCCAACAAGGAAGCCATCGTGCTGGGCGGCGCGCTGTTCATGCAGGCGGTCGAGCAGGGCGGCGCCAGCCTGCTGCCGATCGACAGCGAGCATTCGGCCATCTTCCAGTGTCTGCCCGAGGACCGCTCGACCTGGCATCAGCGGCTGGACCACATCGTGCTGACCGCGTCCGGCGGCCCCTTCCGCCAGCGCGATCCGGCCAGCCTCGCGGCCGTCACGCCCGACGAGGCCTGCGCCCACCCGAACTGGGTGATGGGCCGCAAGATCTCGGTCGATTCGGCGACCATGATGAACAAGGCGCTGGAGGTGATCGAGGCGCGCTGGCTGTTCGGCCTGAGGCCCGAGCAGATCAAGGTCGTGATCCATCCGCAAAGCATCATCCATTCGATGGTGGTGTGCCGCGACCAGTCGGTGCTGGCCCAGCTCGGCACGCCCGATATGCGGGTGCCGATCGCCTACGGCCTGGCCTTCCCGGAGCGCATCGCGACCGGTGCCAAGACCCTGGACCTGGTCGGCGGACCCTCGCTGACCTTCGAGGAGGCCGATGCGATCCGCTTCCCCGGCCTGCACCTGTCCTGGCAGGCCTTGCGCGCCGCCGAGGGCGCGACCGCGGTGCTGAACGCCGCCAACGAGGAGGCGGTTGCCGCCTTCCTGGAGCGGCGTCTGCGCTTCGACCAGATCCACCAGATCAACCAGCGCAGCCTTGAGGAGTTGCATCCCGAGGCCGGTGAATGCGCCAGCGTCGAGGGCCTGCTGGCGCTGGACCAGCGTGCCCGCCGTCATGCCCGGGCGCTGATGCAGGGCCTGGCCGCGTGATGGTCACGATCCTGGCTTTTCTGCTGACCCTGGGCGTGCTGATCGTCGTGCACGAATGGGGGCACTACCGCGTGGCCAAGGCCTGCGGCGTCAAGGTGCTGCGCTTTTCGGTGGGCTTCGGCCGCGTGATCTGGCGGCGCCAGAACGGGCCCGATGCCACCGAGTTCACCTTGTCGGCCCTGCCGCTGGGCGGCTATGTGCGCATGCTCGACGAGCGCGAAGGCCCGGTGGCGCCGCACGAGCGCGCCCAGGCCTTCAACAACAAGCCGCTGCGCCAGCGCGCTGCCATTGTTGCGGCCGGCCCGGTGGCGAACTTCCTGCTGGCGATCGCGCTGTTCGCGGCGGTCAATCTGATGGGTGTCGATGAGCCCAAGCCCGTGCTGGGCGCGCCGCTGGCCGGCAGCCTGGCCGAGCGCGCCGGCATGCGCGTCGGTGACTGGGTGCAGGCGACCTCGCGCGATGGCCAGGACTGGACCGAGCTGCAGTCGCTGCCCGAGCTGCGCTGGCAGCTGACCCAGGTGCTGTCCGATGGCGGCAAGCTGCATCTGAGCGTCAGTGATGCGCAAGGCCATGGCCGGCGCGTGCTGGTGCTCGATACCGAGGCCTTGCGTGGCCGCGAACTCGATGCGCAGCTGATGCGCGAGGTGGGCCTGGGCGGTGCTTTCAGCGAGCCTGTGCTGGGCGAGCTGGTGGCCGGCGGTGCCGGCGAGCAGGCCGGGCTGCGGCGCGGCGACCGGGTGCTCAGCGTCGATGGCCGGCCGGCCGGTGATGCGGCCGCGCTGCGCGAGCTGATACGCGCCAGCGCCCAGGGCGTCGAGGGCGAGCGCGCGCCCGCGATGCAGTGGCAGGTCGAGCGCGCGGGTCAGGTCTTGATGCTGGAGGTGCGGCCGCGCATCGTCAACGACGCCGGCCAGCGCCTGGGCCGCATCGAGGCCATGCTGGGTTCGGCGCCCGAGTTGGTGACGGTCAGCCATGGGCCGCTGGATTCGCTGTGGCTGGGTGCCAAGCGCACCTGGGATGTCTCGACGCTGACCCTGACAACCTTCGGCCGCATGCTGATCGGCGAGGCCTCGCTGAAGAACCTCAGCGGGCCGATCACGATTGCCGACTATGCGGGCCAGTCCGCCAAGCTGGGCCTGACCCAGTACCTGAGCTTTCTCGCGCTGGTCAGCGTCAGCCTGGGCGTGTTGAACCTGCTGCCGCTGCCGATGCTCGATGGCGGACACCTGATGTATTATCTTTTCGAGGGTTTGAGCGGCCGCCCCGTTTCGGAATGGTGGCTCCGGCAGCTGCAACGCGCTGGCGTGTTGGTCATGCTGCTGATGATGACTCTGGCCCTTTCCAATGACATGGCCCGCCTGCTGGGCCTGCACTGATCTCACATGTCCTCATCTCATTGCAAGTCTGCGCTGATGCGCCCGTCAATCCTGGCTTTGGCGTTGGCCGCCGCGCTGCAGTCGGGCGCCGCCTGGGCCGTCGATCCTTTTGTGCTGAAGGACATCCGCGTCGAGGGTCTGCAGCGCACCGACCCCGGCACCGTGTTCGCATCGCTGCCCTTCCGCATCGGTGACACCTACAACGACGAGAAGGGCGTGGCTGCGCTGCGCGCGCTGTTCGCGACCGGCCTGTTCAAGGATGTGCGCATCCAGATCGACGGCGACTCGGCCGTGGTCGTGATCGAGGAGCGGCCCATCATCGCCAACGTCAGCTTCATCGGTCTGAAGGAGTTCGACACCGAGGCGCTGACCAAGTCGCTGAAGGACGTGGGCATCGGCGAAGGCAAGCCCTTCGACAAGGCCCTGGCCGACCGCGCCGAGCAGGAGCTGAAGCGGCAATACCTGACCCGCAGCCTGTATGGCGCCGAGGTCAGCACCACCATCACGCCGCTGGAGCGCAACCGCGTCAACGTCAGCTTTGCCGTGACCGAGGGCGAACCGGCCAAGATCGGCGAGATCCGCATCCTCGGCTCCAAGGTGTTCTCGGAGAGCACCCTGACCGGCCTGCTGGAGCAGACCACCAGCGGCTGGCTGACCTGGTACACCAAGACCGACCGCTACTCGCGCGCCAAGCTCAATGCCGATCTGGAGACGCTGCGCTCCTACTATCTGAACCGCGGCTATCTGGAGTTCGCTGTCACCTCGACCCAGGTGACGATCTCGCCGGACAAGCAGAGCATCAATATCGCGATCACCGTCAACGAAGGCCAGCCCTACACGGTGACCGAGGTCAAGCTCGAAGGCGAGTTCCTCGGTCGCGAGGAAGACTTCAAGAGCCTGATCGCGCTGAAGCCCGGCGAGCCCTATCGCGGCGAGGCCGTGGCCCAGACGACCCGGCTCTTTACCGATCTTTACGGCACGTATGGCTACGCCTTTGCGCGCGTCGAGAGCCGGCCCGAGATCGACCGCGCCACCGGCCAGGTGGTCGTGACCTTTGTGGCCGAGCCGCAGCGCCGCGTCTATGTGCGCCGCGTCATCATCTCCGGCAACACGCGCACCCGCGACGAGGTGATACGCCGCGAGTTCCGCCAGTTCGAGTCGGCCTGGTACGACGGCCGCCGCATCAAGGCCTCGCGCGACCGCGTCGAGCGCCTGGGCTATTTCAAGGAAGTCGAGATCGACACCACCGAGGTGCCGGGTGCGCCCGACCAGGTTGATGTGACGCTGACGGTCGAAGAGCGCCCGACCGGCAACATCATGGTCGGCGCCGGCTATTCCAGCGCCAACAGCCTGTCGCTGTCGGGCTCGATCAAGCAGGACAATGTGTTCGGCTCGGGCAACTACCTGGGCATCGAGGTCAACACCGCCAAGACCGGCCGTGCGCTGGTGCTCAGCACGGTGGACCCGTATTTCACGGTCGACGGCGTGTCGCGTGCGATCGATCTGTTCTACCGCACGACCAAGCCGATCAACACGCTGGGCGAGGAGTACGAGCTGGTCAGCCACGGCGCCGCGGTGCGTTTCGGCGTGCCCTTTTCCGAGGTCGACACGGTGTTCTTCGGCCTCGGCTACGAGCTGACCCGCATCACCACCTCGGCCGGCCTGCCCAATAGCTACTTCCTGTTCCGCCACCAGTTCGGCTCGTCCAGCATGGCGATCCCGTTCACGATCGGCTGGCAGCGCGACGACCGCGACAGCATCCTGTCGCCGACCTCGGGCAAGTACCAGCGCGTCAATCTGGAGCTCAGCGCGGTCGGCGATTCGCGCTATATGCGTGCCAATCTTCAGTACCAGCACTACATCCCGCTGGGCAACAAGTTCACGCTGGGCCTGAACAGCGAGCTGGGCTGGGGCAAGGGCATCGGCGGCCGCCCCTACCCGATCTTCAAGAACTTCTATGCCGGCGGCCTGGGTTCGGTGCGGGTCTTCGAGGCGAATTCGCTCGGCCCGGTCGACGTGACCGGCTCCTATTCGGGCGGCAGCCGCCGTATCAATGTCAACGCCGAGCTCTATGTGCCCGTTCCAGGGGCTGGCAATGACAAGACCTTCCGCTTGTTCGGCTTCATGGATGCCGGCAATGTGTGGCGCGATGGTGAGAAGATCACCGGCGACTCGGTACGGGCCTCGGCCGGTATCGGTTTGAGCTGGCTTTCTCCCATGGGGCCGTTGAAGATGAGCTATGGTTCGCCGGTGCGCAAGAAGCCCACGGATAGAATCGAGAAATTCCAATTCCAGATCGGGACTGCATTCTGATGAAGAGCAAGCTGTTGAAATCGGTGGCCTTGGCCGCCATGGTGTGTGCATCGACGCTGTCGGCGCAGGCGCAAGAAGTGAAGATCGGCTACGTCAACAGCGAGCGCGTGATGCGTGAGGCCAATCTGGCCAAGGCAGCACAGCTCAAGCTGGAGGCCGAGTTCGGCAAGCGCGAGAAAGAGCTGAAGGATCTGGAAACCAAGCTGCGCGGCGCCGCCGACAAGCTGGAGAAGGATGCCCCGACGCTGGGCGAGGCCGAGAAGACCCGCCGCCAGCGCGATCTGGTCGAGGCCGACCGCGACCTGCAGCGCAAGCGCCGCGAGTGGCAGGAAGACCTGACCCAGCGCAAGAACGAAGAGCTGTCGGTGCTGGTCGAGCGGGCCAACAAGGTCATCAAGCAGATCTTCGATACCGACAAGTACGACCTGATCGTGCAGGATGCGCTGCACGCCAGCAACCGCATCGACATCACCAAGAAGGTGATCGACGCGCTCAACTCGCAGAAGTGAGCTTCAGCGCCCCGCTGAACGAAGTGATCGCCGCCCTGGGCGGCGATCTTGTTGGTGCCTCCGATCTGCGCATCGCGCGCATCGGGCCGCTGGAGGGCGCGGACGCCGCCACCATCGCCTTTCTGGCCAACCCGCGCTACCGCTCGCAGCTGTCGTCCAGCCAGGCCGGCTGCGTGATCGTAGGCCCGGCGATGGCCGAGGCCGCCGCCGAGCGCGGCGGCGCCTATATCGTCACGCCCGACCCCTATCTCTACTTTGCCCGGCTGACCCAGTGGTGGGCTGCGCGGGTGCGTCCGTCCATGCCGGCCCGCATTCACCCGAGCGCGGTGATCGATCCCGATGCCGAGTTGGGCGAGGGCGTGGACATCGGGCCGTTGGCCGTGATCGAGGCCGGTGTGCGCATTGCTGCCGGCGCGCGCATCGGCGCACACTGCGTGCTCGAGCGCGGCGCCAGCGTCGGCGCCGACAGCCGATTGGCGCCGCGCGTCACGCTGGGCTTTGATTGCCGCATCGGTGCGCGCTGCATCGTGCACAGCGGCGCGGTGATCGGCGCCGACGGCTTCGGCTTCGCGCCCACAAAATCGGATGACGGGCAGGGCCGCTGGGACAAGATCGAGCAGCTCGGCGCGGTCGTCATCGGCGACGATGTCGAGATCGGCGCCAACAGCTGCATCGACCGCGGCGCCCTGGGCGACACGGTGCTGGAAGATGGCGTCAAGCTCGATAACCTGGTGCAGATCGGTCACAACGTGCGCGTCGGCGCCCACACGGCGATGGCCGGCTGCGCCGGCGTGGCGGGCAGTGCCGTCATCGGCCGGCATTGCACCGTGGGCGGTGGCGCCATCGTGCTGGGCCATCTGAGCCTGGCCGACGGCGTGCATGTCTCGGCCGCCACCGTTGTGACCCGTTCGATCGCCAAGCCCGGCACCTATAGCGGCGTGTTTCCCTTCGACGACAATGCGAGCTGGGAAAAGAACGCCGCCACATTGAGACAATTGCACGCGCTGCGTGAGCGTCTGCGGGCGCTGGAAAAGAAGTTATGACGACATCCATGGACATCCATCAGATCCTCAAGAAGATCCCGCATCGCTATCCGCTGCTGCTGGTCGATCGCGTGCTGGAAATCGAGAAGGGCAAGCGCATCCGCGCGCTGAAGAACGTCAGCATCAACGAGCCGCACTTCCTCGGCCATTTCCCGCACCGCCCGGTGATGCCCGGTGTGCTGATGCTGGAAGCGCTGGCCCAGGCCGCCACCGTGCTGACCTTGGTCAGCCTGGATGCCGAGCTGGACGACAAGACGGTCTGCTATTTCGCCGGCATCGACGGCGCGCGCTTCAAGCGTCCGGTCGAGCCGGGCGACCAGCTGGTGCTGGACGTCACCTTGGACCGCGCCAAGGCCTCGATCTACAAGTTCACCGGCAAGGTCTGGGTTGGCGAGGAGCTGGCCTGCGAGGCCGAGCTGATGTGCACGATGCGCCGCATCGACTGCTGAACCCGCCGGAGCGCCGCGCCATGTCTAAGATCCACCCGACGGCCCTGATCGACCCCAAGGCCGAGCTGGACAGCTCGGTCCAGGTAGGCCCCTACACCGTTATCGAGGCCGGCGTGAAGATCGCCGCCGGCACGACGGTGGGGGCGCACTGCGTGCTGCAGGGGCCGACGACGATTGGCCGCGACAACCAGATCTTCCAGTTCTGCTCGATCGGCGCGGCGCCACAGGACAAGAAGTATGCCGGCGAGCCGACGCAGCTGATCATCGGCGACCGCAATGTGGTGCGCGAGTTCTGCACCTTCAACCGCGGCACGACGCAGGACGACGGCATCACTTCGCTGGGCGACGACAACTGGATCATGGCCTATGTGCATCTGGCCCATGACTGCAAGGTCGGCAACAAGACCATCTTCGCCAACAACGCGCAGCTGGCCGGCCATGTGCATGTCGGCGACTGGGCCATCCTGGGCGGCTTCACCGTCGTGCATCAGTTCGTCCATATCGGCGCGCACAGCATGACGGCGATGGGCTCCATCCTGTTCCAGGACCTGCCGCCCTTCATCATGGCGGCCGGCAACACCGCCGAGGCGCGCAGCTTCAACCAGGAAGGCCTGAAGCGCCGGGGCTTCACGCCCGAGCAGATCAATGCGGTCAAGCAGATGTACCGCATCCTCTACCGCCGCGGTCTGACCGTGGCCCAGGCCGAGATCGAGATGGCCGGCCTGCAGGCCTCGCATCCCGAGGCCAAGGACACGGTGCAGCTGATGCGGGACTTCCTGCACGGCGCCACGCGCGGCATCATCCGCTGACACGATGAACGACACCGCGCCCCGCTTTGGCATGGTGGCCGGCGAGGCCTCCGGTGATCTGCTCGGCGGCCTGCTGCTGCCGGGGCTGCGCCAGCGCTGGCCGGACCTGGCCGCCCAGGGCATCGGCGGCCCCCGCATGGCGGCCCAGGGCTTCGAGGCCTGGTGGCCGCATCACAAGCTCTCGGTGTTCGGCTATGTCGATGCCTTGCTGCATCTGCGCGAGATCCTGTCTATCCGTCGGCAGCTCGCCGCCCGGCTGCTGGCCGATGCGCCGCAGGCCTTCATCGGCATCGACGCGCCCGACTTCAACTTCGCGCTGGAGGCGCAGCTGAAGGCCGCCGGCATCAAGTCCATCCACTTCGTCTGCCCCTCGATCTGGGCCTGGCGCGGCGAGCGTGTCGACAAGATCCGCCGCTCGGTCGACCATGTGCTGTGCCTGTTCCCCTTCGAGCCCGAGCTGCTGCAGCGTGCCGGCATCGCGGCGAGCTATGTCGGCCATCCGCTGGCCGATGCGATTCCGCTGCAGCCGCCCAAGGCGGCCAGCCGTGCGGCGCTGGGCCTGGGCGAGGGCGATACCGTCGTGGCCCTGCTGCCGGGCAGCCGCAAGAGCGAGATCCGCTATATCGCCGCACCGCTGCTGCAGGCCGCGCTGCTGATGCAGCGTGCGCGGCCCGGGCTGCGCTTCGTGATGCCGGTGGCGCCGGGGCTGCGCGAGCTGATCACACCGCTGCTGCCGCCGGGGCTGGATCTGCTGCTGCTCGATGGCCGATCGCACGAGGCGCTGGCCGCCTGCGACATCACGCTGGTGGCCAGCGGCACGGCGACCCTGGAGGCCGCGCTGTTCAAGCGCCCGATGGTGATCGCCTACCGCATGCACTGGCTCAACTGGCAGCGCATCAAGAGCCGGCGCTACCAGCCCTGGGTGGGCCTGCCCAATGTGCTGGCCAATGAGTTTCTGGTGCCCGAACTGCTGCAGGACGAGTGCACGCCGGCGGCGCTGGCGCGCGAGGGCCTGGCCTGGCTGGACGACGATGCGCGCTACGCGCGGGCGCAAGCGCGCTTCCAGCAGCAGCACGAGATCCTGCGCCGCAACACGGCGCAGCTGGCCACCGCTGCGATCGCGAAAGTCATCGGCCATGCCTGAATCGATGCCGAAACAGCTGGGCCTGAGCTGGGACGCACCCGGCTTGGTCGCCGGCGTCGACGAGGCCGGTCGTGGCCCGCTGGCCGGGCCGGTGGTGGCCGCGGCGGTGATCCTCGATGAGCTGCACCCGATCCGGGGCCTGGCCGACTCCAAGGTGCTGACCGAGAAGAAGCGCGAGCGCCTGTTCGATGAGATCCGCGCCAAGGCGCTGTGCTGCTGCATCGCCGAGGCCAGCGTCGAGGAGATCGACCGGCTCAACATCCTGCAGGCGACGATGCTGGCGATGCGCCGTGCGGTCGATGGTCTGCGGCTCAAGCCCACCAAAGTGCTGGTCGACGGCAACCGCCTGCCGGTGCTGAAGATCCCGGCCGAGGCCATCGTCAAGGGCGATTCGAAGGTGCAGGCGATCTCGGCGGCCTCCATCCTGGCCAAGGTCACGCGCGACCGCCAATGCCTGGCCATGCACGAGTTGCATCCCGAATATGGCTTCGCCGGCCACAAGGGCTATCCGACCGCCGACCATCTCGCGGCCTTGCGCGCCCATGGCGCGTGCGCCTGGCACCGGCGCAGCTTCGGCCCGGTGCGACAGTTGCTGGAATCCTCATGAGCCAAGTTCTGCACATCACCTCGCGCGACAACCCGGTGCTGCAGCGCCTGCGCAAACTCTCGCAGGACGGCAGCGCCTACCGCAAGCTGGGCTCGGTCTGGCTGGAGGGCGACCATCTGGCGCGCGCCTGCCTGCAGCGCGGCCATGCGGTGAGCCTGGCGGTGGTGACCGAGACCGGCTATGCCCAATCACCCGCGCTGCAGGCCTTGGCCGACGCCGCGCCCAAGGTGCTGGTGGTGCCGGACGCTTTGTTCAAGACACTCAGCGGCCTGGAGTCGCCGGCGCAGATCGGCTTCGAGGTTCCCCATGCCGAGGGCCAGGTCTTGACGCCGGGCCTGGACTCGGTGGTGCTGGACCGGCTGCAGGATGCCGGCAATGTCGGCACCATTCTGCGCAATGCGGCGGCGATGGGCTTTCGCCAGATCCTGGCCCTGAAGGGCACGGCGGCGCTGTGGAGTCCCAAGGTGCTGCGTGCCGGCATGGGCGCGCATTTCGGCCTGCGCCTGATCGAGGGTCTGGCCCCATCCGATCTCGACACGCTGGGCGTGCCCCTGGTCGCGACCAGCTCGCATGCCGGCCAGCAACTGCATCAGCTGCAGCTACCCAGTCCTTGCGCCTGGGTCATGGGCCATGAAGGGCAGGGCGTGCAGCCCGAGCTGATGCAGCGCTGCGCGCTGACCGTGGGCATCCCGCAGCCGGGCGGCGAAGAGTCGCTGAATGTCGGCAGCGCGGCGGCGATCTGCCTGTACGAATCGGCGAGGCAGCGCCTACAGGGCTAGCGCGATCACGCCGCCGGCGATGCAGCCGGCGCCCAGCAGTCGCCAGTGGCGCTCGTCTTCCTTGAGCAATTGCCCGCCCAGCAGGGCCGCGACCAGCATCGACAGCTCGCGCATCGGCGCCACCCGTGACAGCGGTGCCAGCTGCATCGCGTACAGCACCAGCAGATAGGCCGTCGGGCTCAATACCGCCATCATCAGTACATAGGGCCATTGCCGCTTCAGCGCCGGCATGAAACCGGCGTGGTCGCGCAGCACGGCGGGCAGCGCGAAGGGGAGACGGAAGACATTGCCCACCCAGGAGATCAGCAACGGAGAAACCAGCAGCACCTTGATCGCATAGGCGTCCACCACGGTGTACGCGGCAATCGTGAAGCCGGTCAGGGCACCCCAGAGAATGCCTAATCGTCGGCGCGCGCGGGTTTCGGCGCTGCCGCCGCTGCGCCACAGCTCCGGACCGGCCGCGATCAGCACGATGCCGGCCACGATGGCAGCCAAGCCCAGCGCGCCATGCAGGCCGAGGCTTTCGCCCAGCAGCAGTACGGCGGCGAGACTGGAAAGCAGCGGGCCACTGCCGCGCGCCACCGGGTAGACGATGTTCAGATCAGAGACCCGATAGCCTTTCAATAAGCTATTGAAGTAGGCCAGATGCAGCACCGCGCTGGCCAGGGCGCAGAGCCAGACTTCCAGCGGCCATTGCGGCATTTCCTGCCAGCCCATATAGAGCGCTGCCGGCGCCCACAACACGCTGATGCAAAGAGTGCTGGCCAGGACGAAATGGTGGTCGCCCTTGGCCCTCTTGGCGCCCAGGTTCCAAAGCGCATGCAAGACCGCCGCCAGCAGCACCAGCGCCAAGGCGGACAAGGGCATCAGTAGATCAACCGATCCGGCCGGATGTCGCGAAGTATCGTTGTCGCGATTTCCTCGATGGACTTGTGCGTCGACGACAGCCAGGCGATGCCGTCGCGCTTCATCATCTTCTCGGCCTCGTTGATCTCATAGCGGCAGTTCAGGATGTCGGCGTACTTGCTGCCGGGACGACGCTCGTTGCGGATCTGCGAGAGCCGCTCCGGGTCTATGGTCAGGCCGAAGCACTTGCTCTTGTGTGCTACCAGCGAGGCGGGCAGCTTGCCGCGCTCGAAGTCCTCGGGGATCAGCGGGTAGTTGGCGGCCTTGACACCGTGCTGCATCGCCAGGTACAGCGAGGTCGGTGTCTTGCCGCTGCGCGAGACGCCGACCAGGATGACATCGGCCACATCGAGGTTCTTGGCCGACTGGCCGTCATCATGGGCCAGCGAGAAATTGATGGCCTCGATGCGGTCGTGATATTCCTGGCTGCGGGCGATGTCGGAGAAACGGCCCACCCGGTGGTTGGACTTGACCTCGAACTCGTCTTCCAGCGGCTCGATGAAGGTGCCGAACATGTCCAGCACGCGGCCGGTGCAGTGGTCGCGCATGATCTTCAGCACGTCGCGGTCGACCAGGGTCGCGAACACGATGGCGCGCTTGCCCTCGCGCTCGCCGGTCTCGTTGATCTCGCGCACCACCGCATAGGCCTTCTCGGCCGTGTCGACAAAGGGACGGCGCACATGGCGCGGCTTGGTCGGAAACTGGGCCAGGATGGAGTTGCCAAAGGTCTCGGCGGTGATGCCGGTGCCATCCGAGACGAAATACACGGTGCGATTGGGCATAGGGTGCTGCTTCTAAGTGCCTGGACATCATAGTGGCGCTTGCCCGTAGAATCGGTGCCAACATCCCGCGACGCCCATTCTCCATGCAGCCCGCCCGCCTCCTACAAGAATCCAGAAATGGTGGAGCCGTGGCTGTGCGCGTCCAGACCGTGAATCTCACGGTGGGAGCCCCGAATTTTCAACATCACGGAGCCTTCCCATGTCTGCACGTTTTGAGTCGACCGCCCTGGTCGTCCCGTTTGAACATCTGAGAATGAGCGATGTCGAGGTCGTTGGCGGCAAGAACGCCAGCCTCGGCGAAATGATCTCGCAGCTCTCCGCCACCGGTGTGCGTGTGCCCGGCGGCTTTGCCACCACAGCCCACGCCTTCCGCGAGTTCCTCAAGTACGAGGGCCTGGACAAGCGCATCGAGGCGCGCCTGTCCACGCTGGATACCGACGATGTGCGCGCGCTGGCCGAGGCCGGCGCCGAGATCCGCGGCTGGCTGGAGGCGCAGCCCTTTCCGGCCGAGCTGGAAAAGGCCATCCGCAGCTCCTTCGCGCAGCTGACGGCCGACAACCCCGGCGTGTCTTTTGCCGTACGTTCCTCGGCCACCGCCGAAGACCTGCCCGACGCCTCGTTCGCCGGCCAGCAGGAGACCTTCCTGAACGTGATCGGCATCGAGGAGGTGCTGCACAAGATGAAGGAGGTGTTCGCGTCGCTGTACAACGACCGCGCGATCAGCTACCGCGTGCACAAGGGCTTTGCCCATGCCGATGTCGCGCTGTCGGCCGGCGTGCAGCGCATGGTGCGTTCCGACCTGGGCTCGGCCGGCGTGATGTTCACGATCGACACCGAGAGCGGCTTCAAGGACGTGGTCTTCATCACTTCCAGCTACGGCCTGGGCGAGACGGTGGTGCAGGGCGCCGTCAAC
Organism: Burkholderiales bacterium C2; assembly: GCA_005503085.1. Lineage (GTDB taxonomy): Bacteria > Pseudomonadota > Gammaproteobacteria > Burkholderiales > Burkholderiaceae_C > Roseateles_E. Next base: position 150,937 of record SCOI01000004.1, read on the forward strand.
CCTGACGAGTTCTATGTTCACAAGCCGGCGCTGAAGGCGGGCAAGCTGCCCATCATCCGCCGCAATCTCGGTTCCAAGCTGATTCGCATGGAGTTTGCGACGCCGGAAGAAAAAGCAGCCTCCGGCAAGCTGGTCAAGACCGTGGACACCGTGCCCGAGGCGCGCAACCGCTACTCGCTGACCGACACCGAGGTGATCGAGCTGGCCAAGTACGCGATGATCATCGAGCAGCACTATCAGCGCCCGATGGACATCGAGTGGGGTCGCGATGGCGTCGATGGTCAGATCTACATCCTGCAGGCCCGGCCCGAGACGGTGAAGAGCCAGGCCGAGGGTCAGGCCGAGCTGAGCTACAAGCTCAAGGGTCAGAGCGCCGTGCTGGCCGAAGGCCGCGCGATCGGACAGAAGATCGGCACCGGCCCGGTGCGTCTGGTCGAGAGCATTGCCGATATGGGCCGGGTCCAGCCCGGCGATGTGCTGGTGACCGACATGACCGACCCGAACTGGGAGCCGGTGATGAAGCGCGCCAGCGCCATCGTGACCAACCGCGGCGGCCGCACCTGCCACGCCGCCATCATCGCGCGCGAGCTGGGCATCCCGGCCGTGGTCGGCTGCGGCGACGCGACCGAGAAGCTCAAGGACGGCCAGCTGGTGACCGTGGTCTGCTCCGAGGGCGACACCGGCTTCATCTACGACGGCCTGCTGGAGACCGAGGTCAGCGAGGTGCATCGCGGCGAGCTGCCGTACTGCCCGATCAAGATCATGATGAATGTCGGCAACCCGCAGCTGGCCTTCAACTTCGCCGAGATGCCCAGCGCCGGCGTCGGCCTGGCGCGGCTGGAATTCATCATCAACAACAATATCGGCGTCCACCCCAAGGCCATCCTCGACTATCCGAATATCGATGCCGACCTGAAGAAGGCGGTCGAGTCGGTGGCGCGCGGCCACGCCTCGCCGCGCGCCTTCTATGTGGACAAGCTGGTCGAGGGGGTCGCGACGATTGCGGCCGCCTTCTTCCCGCGCCCGGTGATCGTGCGTCTGTCCGACTTCAAGAGCAATGAGTACCGCAAGCTGATCGGCGGTTCGCGCTACGAGCCCGATGAAGAGAACCCGATGCTGGGCTTCCGCGGTGCCTCGCGCTATATCAGCGGCGAGTTCTCCGACGCCTTCGCGATGGAGTGCGAGGCCCTCAAGCGCGTGCGCAACGAGATGGGCCTGAGCAATGTCGAGATCATGGTGCCCTTCGTGCGCACCGTGAAGCAGGCCGAGCGCGTCGTCGCGATGCTGGCCGAGCGCGGCCTCAAGCGCGCCGCCTCGGGCGGCCAGGACGGGTTGCGCATCATCATGATGTGCGAGGTGCCGTCCAACGCCATCCTGGCCGAGGCCTTCCTGGAGCATTTCGACGGCATGTCGATCGGTTCCAACGACCTGACCCAGCTGACCCTGGGCCTGGACCGCGACTCGGGCCTGGAGCAGCTGGCCGGGGATTTCGACGAGCGCGACTCGGCTGTCAAGGCCCTGATCTCACGCGCGATCACCGCCTGCCGCGCTACCGGCAAGTACATCGGCATCTGCGGCCAGGGCCCCAGCGACCATCCGGACTTCGCCGACTGGTTGGCCCAGGAGGGCATCGTCTCGATCTCGCTGAACCCGGACTCGGTGATCGAGACCTGGCAGCGCCTGGCCAAGCGCTGAGCCGCTTGAATGAAAGCAAAAGCCCGCGACAGCGGGCTTTTTTCTTGCCGGGGACCGGCCTCAGCGGTCTGGCGAGCCGACCACTGCCAGAGTCTGGGTGCCGGTGACGATCATGCGCACCATGATGACCAGTTGCTCGGTCAGCTCGGGCAGCTTGTCGTGGGGCATGTCCATCGCGGTGGAGCCGATCGCGAAGACCAGCCGGGTGATGGCCTTGGCGGTCAGTGCCGGTTCGTAGAGGCCGGTGTTGTTGGCCTTGGCAAAGCGGATCAGGTCGACGCGCAGCTCTTCCTCGAAGAACAGCAGTTGCCGGTCCACCGCATGCTTGAAGGCGTCCGAGCCGACCGTGCCCTCGCGCAGCAGGATGTGCAGCAGCCGGTCGTCCGAGCGCAGCTGCTCCATGAAGGCCTGGACGGCGCTGCGCACCACGGAGCTGCCGTCGCTGGCGCGCCGCCGTGCCTCGCCGATGATGTCGCGCAGCGACTGGCCGGCCATGTCGATCAGGGTCACGGCCAGCTCGTCCATATCGCGGAACTGGCGGTAGAAGCTGTTCGGCGCAATGCCGGCCTCGCGGGCCACCTCGCGCAGGCTCAGGGTCGAGACGCTGCGGTGCGGCCCGACCAGCTTCAGCGCGGCCTGCACGATGTCCTCGCGCGAAATCACCGCCTTGCGGCCCGGGCCCGGGGGGGCGAGGGGGTCCGGCAGGGTGTCGGCGGGGCTGAGTAGAAGGCTTGTCATGGTGATGTGCGAGAGTGCGCATCATACCGAAGGGCGATTGATATACATCTGTATAGACGAATGTGTTTATGCCCGTATACTGTGTCCCGAATCTTGCCGGCCTCCCTGGGGCTGTGCCGAACGGAGTGTTTTTTCGTGTCTTCTCTTGCTCCAGCGCGCGTCGGATTGCTCCGTCGCCTCGCCAAACCCCTTGTCGACCCGGCTGTCTTTGACTTCTGGCTCGGCCACCTGAACCGCACCTGGACCTGGGAGCGGCCACTGGCGCGCGTGGTCGAGCGGCGTGACGAGTCCTCCGACGCCGTCACGCTGGTGCTCAAGCCGAATCGCCACTGGCGCGGTTTCAGGCCCGGCCAGCATCTGAATATCGGTGCCGAGATCAAGGGCCGGCTGGTGACCCGCAGCTACAGCCTGACCGACATCCCTCGCCGTGACGGCCGCATCGCGATCACCGTCAAGCGGGTCGCGGGCGGGCTGCTGTCCAAGCATCTGTGCGAGCAGGTCCAGATCGGCGATGTGCTGCCGCTGGACCAGGCTTATGGCGAGATGGGTGTGCCGGCCAAGCCGCAAGGCGACTGGCTGTTCCTGGCCGCCGGCAGCGGCATCACGCCGCTGATGGGGCTGACCCGCGCGCTGGCTGCCGATGGCATGCCGGCCTCGCTGACCCTGATCTACTGGGCCCAGACGGCCGAGCAGCTGTGCTTTGCCGAAGAGTTGCAAGCGCTGGCGGCCCGCGAGCCGCGCTTCAAACTGCATCTGCAGCTGACCCAGGACCCGGCGGCGCCGGCCACGCGCATCGGTGAGGCCCAGCTCGAGGCGCTGCTGGGCCCGCTGACCCAGCTCGGCGCGCTGCAGGTGCTGGGCTGCGGCCCCGGCGGTTTTGTCGAGACGGCGCGCCAGCTGCTGCGCCCGCATGTGCAGAGCTTTCAGGCCGAGGCCTTTTCGCCGGCCGCGCCGATCAATGTCGACAATGCCCATCAGGTCACCTTGCAGCTGCGCCGCAGCGGCCGCAGCCTGACGATCAGCTCGGGCGACAGCCTGCTGAGCGCCCTGGAAGCGCAGGGCGTGCGACCGCCCTCGGGTTGCCGCATGGGCATCTGCCACAGCTGCGTCTGCACCAAGCACGAGGGCCTGGCCCAGAACATCGACACCGGTGAGCGCGATCACGAGCCCAACAGTGCCTTGCGCCTGTGCGTGAGCCGTGCCTGCAGCGACATCAGCCTGGATCTTTGAGAACAAGATGAGCAAATCCCTGACCCGCAATCTCGCCAACGACGAACTGGAGAAGTTCGGCGCCGAGATCGAGGCCCTGCGCGCCAAGACCGTGGCCGATCTGGGCGAGCGCGATGCGCGCTATATCCGCAATATCTTCAAGGCCGTGCGCTGGACCGAATTCGCCGGCCGCGCGCTGCTGATGATCGGTGCCTTCCTGCCGACGCCCTGGTTGATCGGCTTCTGGGTGCTGGGCACGCTGAGCCTGGCGCTGTCCAAGATCATGGACAACATGGAGCTGGGTCACAACGTCATCCACGGTCAGTACGACTGGATGGGCGACCCCCACCTGAAGGGCAAGCAGTTCGAGTGGGACATCATCGGCACCAGTGACAACTGGCGCAAGACCCACAACTTCCGCCACCACACCTACACCAATATCCACGGCCTGGACGACGACATCGGCTACGGCGTGCTGCGCCTGTTCCCCGAGCAGCGCTGGACCCCGGCGGCGCTGTTCCAGCCGCTGTATGCGCTGGTCTTCGCCGCGCTGTTCCAGTGGGGCGTCGCGATCCAGGACCTGCGCCTGGGCCAGCTGTTCGGCAAGCGCAAGAAGGCCGCACGTGCCGAGCTGCGCCGTGCCGGCGTGCCGGTGCTCAAGAAGATGAGCCGCCAGCTGATCAAGGACTATCTGATCTTCCCGCTGCTGGCCGGCCCGGGCTTTCTGGTGGTGGCCAGCGGCAATCTGGTGGCCAACGGTCTGCGCAATATCTGGACCTACACCATCATCTTCTGCGGCCACTTCACGACCGATGTCGAAACCTTCCCGAAGGGCGTGCTGAAGAACGAGACCCGCGCGCACTGGTACTGGCGCCAGATCCGCGGCTCGTCGAACCTGGCGGGTGGTTTTGTGCTGAACACCTTGTCCGGCAATCTGAGCCACCAGATCGAGCACCATCTGTTCCCCGATGTGCCGGCCAACCGCTATGTCGAGATGGCGCCGGTGGTGCGCGATATCTGCAAGCGCTATGGCGTGCACTACAACACCGGCTCGCTGCCCGTGCAGTTTGGCCAGGTGATCTGGCGCATCCTGCGCCATGCGTTGCCCAGCCGCCCGCGCGCCAGCCGCCTGGCCAGCGCGAACTCCTAAGTCCTGACCGTCCGGGCGAGGGGCGTGCGCGCCCCGGGTTCGCCGCTATAGCCGCGGCGTGCGGGCGCCCGCATGATGCCGGCTTGAAAACAAGAGCCCGCGCGTGAGCATCCCCACCGCCCCGTCCGCCACCGCCACGCCCGCCACAGGATTGAAGGCGCGGCTGAACCGCATCTATGCCTGGTACACGCTGGGCTTTGTGCTGTTCGTGCTGCTGCTGGCCTTGCTGGAGCGGCTGGGTCTGTCCAAGAGCTGGATCGGTTTTTCCTTTCTGTTCGCCACCGTCGGCGTCTATGCCGGTATCGGCGTGCTGAGCCGCACCACCGACGCGACCGAGTACTACGTGGCCGGCCGCCGCGTGCCGGCCTTCTACAACGGCATGGCCACCGGGGCCGACTGGATGAGCGCGGCCAGCTTCATCGGCATGGCGGGCACCCTCTACCTGTCCGGCTACAGCGGCCTGGCCTTTGTGCTGGGCTGGACCGGCGGCTTCTGCCTGGTGGCCCTGTGCCTGGCGCCCTATCTGCGCCGCTTCGGTCAGTTCACCGTGCCCGACTTTCTGGGCGAGCGCTACGGCAGCAATGCGGTGCGGCTGATCGCGGCGCTGTCGGCGATCGGTGTGTCCTTCATCTATGTGGTCGCGCAGATCTATGGCATTGGCCTGATCACGACGCGGCTCTCGGGCCTGACCTTCGAGATCGGCGTTTTCGTCGGCCTGGGCGGGGTGCTGGTGTGCTCGTTTCTCGGCGGCATGCGGGCGGTCACCTGGACCCAGGTGGCGCAGTACATCATCCTGATCATTGCTTACTTGGTGCCGGTGATCTGGCTCTCGGTCAAGCAGACCGGGGTGCCGGTGCCGCAGGCCGTCTATGGCTACCAGGTGCAGAAGATCAGCGAGCGCGAGCGCGAGCTGGTGAGCGATCCGGCCGAGCAGCAGGTGATCCAGGTGCTGCGCGAGCGGGTGCAGGCCTATGAGCGCAAGCTGCGCGATGTGCCGGCGGCGCTGGCGCGCGAGCGGGCCGAAGCCTTGCGCCATGTCGCCCGCCTGAAGGCCGAGGATGCGCCGCTGGCGCAGATCCAGGCGGCCGAGAAGCGTCTGGCGGCCCTGCCCAAGACGCCGGCCGAGGCGCGCGAGCTGTGGCTGCGGCTGATGGCCGCCGACGAGGCCCGCGCCAGGCCGCTGGCCGGCATGCCGCCGCATGCCCAGGCCTTTGCCGGCGACCCGGCCGGCGATGCCCAGCAGGTGCAGCTCTTCGATGAATCGCGCCGCAACTTTCTGGCCCTGGTGTTCTGCCTGATGGTGGGCACCGCCGGCCTGCCGCACATCCTGAACCGCTGCTACACCACGCCCTCGGTACGCGAGGCGCGCGAGTCCGTCGGCTGGTCGCTGCTCTTCATCGGCCTGCTGTATTTCACGGCGCCGGCGCTGGCGGTGATGGTCAAGTTCGAGGTCTTCAACACCCTGGTCGGCACGCCGTTCGACCAGTTGCCGGGCTGGATCGCGCAGTGGGGCAAGGTGGACCCGGGCCTGCTCTCGGTCAGCGACATCAATCGCGACGGCATCCTGCAGCTCGGCGAAATGTATATCGGCAGCGATATCGTGATGCTGGTGACACCCGAGCTGGCCGGGCTGCCCTATGTCGTCTCGGGCATGGTGGCGGCCGGCGGGCTGGCCGCCGCGCTGTCCACCGCCGACGGCCTGCTGCTGACGATCTCCAGCGCGCTGGCGCATGACGTCTACCACCGCATCATCAACCCCCGTGCCTCGGCGACCCAGCGGGTGATGATCTCCAAGACCTTGCTGCTGCTGACGGCGCTGGCCGCGGCGGCGGTGGCGGCGCAAAAGCCGGCCGACATCCTGCTGCTGGTGTCGGCGGCGTTTTCCTTTGCCGGCGCCGCCTTTGTGCCGGCCCTGGTGCTGGGCGTGTTCTGGAAGCGCGCCAATCGCTGGGGTGCGATGGCCGGCATGCTGGTGGGCCTGGGGGTGACGGCTTACTACATGGTCACCGCCCATCCCTGGCTGCATGCGGCGCTGAAGCTGCCCGGCGTGCCCGAGCTGTGGTGGGGCATACAGCCGATCTCGGCCGGCGTGTTCGGCGTGCCGGCCGGCGCGGCGGCCATCGTCATCGTCAGCCTGCTGAGCCCGGCGCCGCGCCGCGCCCAGCAGGAGTTTGTCGATGCGGTGCGCATGCCACCCTGAGCGGTCGAGGAAGAGGGCTTCAAGGTCTCTGGCCCACGGCGCATTGCGGCCGCATCGCAGTTCGCGTTATACTCGCGGGCTTTCCCCCTTGCCGTACCCACGATCGCTGACGCTGTGGGGCGGCTTCCTCAGGCCGGATGGGTTCACGAGAGCCCAGCGGTCTGGAATCCACAAGGAGTATCTATGCGTCATTACGAGATCGTTCTGCTGATCCATCCGGATCAAAGCGAACAAGTTCCGGCCATGCTGGAACGCTACAAGGGCCTGATCACCGCTGGCGGTGGTGCTGTGCATCGCGTCGAAGATTGGGGCCGCCGTCAACTGGCCTACCTGATCCAGAAGCTGGCCAAGGCCCATTACCTGTGCCTGAACATCGAGTGCAGCAAGGAAACCTTGGTTGAGCTCGAGACCGGCTTCCGCTTCAACGACGCCGTGCTGCGTCACCTGACCGTGGTCAAGCCCAAGGCTGAGACTACCCCGTCGGTGATGATGAAGTCGGTCGAGCGTGAAGAGGCCCGCAAGGCGCCTCAGCAAGAAGCCCACGCCTAAGCGCTGGTGACGCTCGCGCAGCCCAACGCGCAAACGCCGGTGAATCAACTGGTTTTGCAAGCGCAGCTGCTTGAGCTGGGACTGATCAGATACACGCCGGCCGGCCAGACGGCCCTGGACTTCAGCTTGAAGCATGAATCCCAGGTGCAGGAAGCAGGCAGGCCCCGCAAGGTCTCGATGGAGATACGTGCGGTGGCCATCGGTGAGATCTGCAAGCGCGTTCAGGCGCTTGGTGTCGGAGGCAATGCCCTGTTCACGGGTTTCCTCAGCGCCATGCGCAACGGTCGTGGAACGATCTTCCACATCACCGCCCTGACGCCCGGTCCCACGCCACATTGTTCGAATCCGGATTGAATTGAAAGAGGTCTAATATGCCCCCGCCACGTGGTAAAGGTCGCTTCTCCAAAGACAAGAAGCCCAAGCGCAACCAACAATCGCTGTTGTTCCGCCGCAAGCGTTTCTGCCGCTTCACCGTCACCGGTGTCGAGCAGATCGACTACAAGGACATCGACACCCTGCGCGACTTTGTCGGCGAGAACGGCAAGATCACGCCCGCTCGTCTGACCGGCACGCGCGCTTTCTTCCAGCGTCAGCTGACGGTTGCCATCAAGCGCGCGCGCTTCCTGGCCATGCTGCCGTACAGCGACCAGCACAAGGTCTGAGGAGACACCCAACATGCAAATCATCCTGCTTGAAAAGGTCGCGAACCTCGGCAACCTCGGCGACGTCGTCAAGGTCAAGGACGGCTACGCCCGCAACTTCCTGATCCCGACCCGCCAGGCACGCCGTGCCACGGCCGCCGCGATCAAGGAATTCGAAGCCAAGCGCGCCGAACTTGAAAAGGCCGCCGCCGAGAAGCTGGCCGCCGCCCAAGCCCTGGGCGACAGCATGAACGGCAAGACCGTGCGCATCAGCCAGAAGGCTGGCGTGGACGGCCGTCTGTTCGGCTCGGTCACCAATGCCGACATCGCCGATGCGCTGAGCAAGCTGGGCTTCGCTGTGAGCAAGTCGCAGATCCGTCTGCCGCTAGGCCCGCTGAAGGCCGTCGGCGAGTTCGCCGTCAGCGTCGCTCCGCACACCGATGTGGTGTCGGAAGTGACCGTGCAAGTGGTTGCCGAAGCCGAGTAATCAGGCCAAGCCCTAATGGTCAACAGCCGATCAGGCTGTTTTGATCGAGAAAGCCGATGACTGGTCAGTCATCGGCTTTTTGCCTTCTGGGCGGATGAGTTGTTCATCCGCTATTCAGCGCTTTTGCACAGCTTTATCCACAGAGCCCTGAAACCGCCATGTCTGCGATCTTCTCCTCTGCTCCCACTCCCAGCGGTCACGACGATGAAGTGGCCCGCCTGCGCGTGCCGCCGCATTCGGTCGAAGCCGAGCAAAGCGTGCTCGGGGGGCTGCTGATCGACAACACCGCCTGGGACCGCGCCGGCGACATGCTGACCGACGCCGACTTCTACCGCTACGAGCACAAGCAGATCTATGCCTCGATCGGCAAGCTGATCAATGCCGGCAAGCCGGCCGATGTGGTGACGGTGTTCGAGGAGCTGACCTCGCTGGGCAAGGCCCAGGACTGCGGCGGCCTAGCCTATCTGAACGATCTGGCGCAAAGCGTGCCGAGCGCCGGCAATCTGCGCCGCTATGCCGAAATCGTCCGCGAGCGCGCGGTGCTGCGCAAGCTGGTCAGTGCCAGCGACGAGATCGCCAGCGCGGCGCTCAACCCGCAGGGGCGGGCGGTCAAGGACATCGTCGACGAGGCCGAAGGCAAGATCTTCCGCATCAACGAGGAAGGCAATCGCAGCGGCCAGGGCTTCCAGAGCATGGACAACCTGGTCGTCGCCTTGATCGACCGTGTCAACGAGCTGGCCGAGAACGGCGCCGAGGACGTGACCGGCGTGCGCACCGGCTTCTACGACCTCGACAATATGACCGCCGGCCTGCAGCCCGGCGACCTGATCATCCTGGCCGCACGCCCCTCGATGGGCAAGACTGCCTTCGTCGTCAATATCGGCGAGAACGTCGCGATCAACGAAGGCCTGCCGGTCGTCATCTACTCGATGGAAATGGGCGCGGCCCAGCTGGCGCTGCGTATGGTGGGCTCGGTCGGGCGCATCGACCAGAGCCGCCTGCGCCTGGGCCGACTGGCCGACGACGAATGGGGCCGCCTGTCCGAGGCGGTCGACAAGCTCGGCAAGGCCCATATCTATATCGACGAAAGCCCCGGCCTGTCGCCCAGCGAGGTGCGCGCCCGTGCGCGTCGCCAGGCCCGCATCAGCGGCCAGCTCGGCCTCATCATCATCGACTATCTGCAGCTGATGAGCGGCAACGGCGGCAACGAGGAAAATCGGGCCACCGTGATCGGCGAGATCTCGCGCGGCCTGAAGGCGCTGGCCAAGGAGCTGAAGTGCCCGGTGATCGCGCTCTCGCAGCTGAACCGCTCGGTCGAGACCCGGCCCGACAAGCGGCCGATGATGTCCGATCTGCGCGAGTCCGGCGCCATCGAGCAGGATGCCGACATCATCATGTTCATCTACCGCGACGAGTACTACACCAAGGACGAATGCAAGGAGCCTGGCGTTGCCGAGATCATCATCGCCAAGCAGCGTAACGGCCCGGTCGGCACGGTCAAGCTGGCCTTTGCGCGCCAGCACACCAAGTTCGAGAACCTGGCACCCGGCTATGTGAGCCCCGGCGGCGACGAGTACTGAGCGAGCGCTCGACAAGTGGCGGCATACTGTATAAATTAACAGTATGCCAATCAAGCAGCCCGCCCCGAGTCAAGCCACCGTCCAGAAGGGGCGCGGCAGCGCCTGGCAGATCGCCCACCGTTTCGAGCGCGCCGAGCGCGAGGTCTTCGATGATGGCTGGGGCACGCTGGATCAGTGCGCCGAAGAGGAGCATCTGGCGCCGCAGACCGAGATCATCGAGGAGCGCGCACGCAGCATCATCTCCAGCAACCAGTCGCCCGATATCAGCTTCGATCGATCGATCAATCCCTACCGGGGTTGTGAGCATGGCTGCATCTACTGTTTTGCCCGGCCGACCCACAGCTATCTGAACCTCTCGCCGGGCCTGGACTTCGAGACCAAGATCATCGCCAAGGTCAATGCGGTGGAGCGCCTGCGCGCCGAGCTGAGCAAGCCGGGCTACCGGCCGCTGTCCCTGGTGCTGGGCACGGCCACCGATGCCTACCAGCCGGTGGAGCGGCGCCTGGGTCTGACGCGCGGCCTGATCGCGCTGCTGAGCGAATGCCGCCACCCGTTCTCGCTGGTCACCAAGTCATCGGGCGTCGAGCGCGATCTGGACCTGATCGCGCCGCATGCGGCGCGCGGCCTAGCCTCGGTCTATCTGTCGATCACCACGCTGGACCCGCAGCTGGCGCGGCTGATGGAGCCGCGCGCCGCCGCACCGCAGCGGCGCTTGCGCACGATCAAGGCCCTGGCCGAGGCGGGCGTACCGGTCGGGGTCAGCGTCTCGCCGCTGATTCCATTCCTGAATGAACCGGAGCTGGAACGCATTCTGGAAGCCGCCGCCGAGGCTGGCGCGAGCAGTGCCTTCAGCATCCCGCTGCGCCTGCCCTGGGAGGTCAATCCGCTGTTCCAGGAATGGCTGCAGCGCCATTACCCGGAGCGCGCCGCGCGGGTGATGGCGCGGCTGCACGATATGCGCGGCGGACGCGACAACGACGCCCGCTTCGGCACCCGCATGACCGGTGAAGGCCTGTGGGCCCAGCTGATGCAGCAGCGCCTGCGCAAGGCCTGCGAGCGCCTGGGCCTAGGGCGCGAGCGCCGCATCGTGGACCTGAGCCAGTTCCGGCCGCCCGCGGACGGCCAGGCTCAGCAGACGCTGTTCTGATTACTTGAACAGGTCCTTGACCCTATCGGTCCAGCTCTTGGCATTGGGCGAGTGGCGCTCACCGCCGTCGCGCAGGCTCTTGTCCAGCTCCTTGAGCAGCTTGCGCTGGTGCTCGGTCAGCTTGACCGGTGTCTCCAGGCTGATGTGGCAGTACAGATCGCCCGGGTAGCTGGAGCGCACGCCCTTGATGCCCTTGCCGCGCAGGCGGAAGGTCTTGCCATGTTGCGTGCCCTCGGGCAGCTCGATCTCGGCCTTGCCGCCCAGGGTCGGCACCTCGATGCTGCCGCCCAGCGCCGCCGTCGTGATCGCCACCGGCATCGTGCAATGCAGATCGTCGCCGTCGCGCTCGAAGATCTCGTGCTGCTTGATGCGGATCTCGATATAGAGATCGCCGGCCGGCCCGCCATTGACGCCCGGCTCGCCATTGCCGGCCGAGCGGATGCGCATGCCCTCGTTGATGCCGGCCGGGATCTTGACCTCGAGCGTCTTGCTCTTCTTGACCTTGCCCTGGCCGTTGCAGGCCGTGCAGGGGTCGGGAATGATCTTGCCGGTGCCGTGGCAATGCGGGCAGGTCTGCTGGATGCTGAAGAAGCCCTGGCGCATATGCACCGTGCCCGAGCCATTGCAGGAGCCGCAGCTCTTGGCGCTGGTGCCGGGTTTGGCGCCGGAGCCGCTGCAGGTCTCGCAGCCTTCCCAGCTGGGGATGCGGATCTGGGTTTCCTTGCCGCGCGCGGCCTCTTCCAGCGTGATCTCCATCGCGTAGGACAGATCGCTGCCGCGATAGACCTGCTGGCCGCCGCCGGCACGCCGGCCGCCACCCTGCTGGCCGCCGAAGATGTCGCCGAAGATGTCGCCGAAGGCCTCGGCGAAGCCGCCAAAGCCTTCCGCACCGGGGCCGCCGCCGCGGTTGGGGTCGACGCCGGCATGGCCGTACTGGTCATAGGCCGCGCGCTTTTGCGCGTCCGACAGCATCTCGTAGGCCTCCTTGGCCTCCTTGAACTGCTCCTCGGCCTTCTTCGCACCCTCGCCCTGATTGCGGTCGGGGTGGTGCTTCATGGCCAGCTTGCGGTAGGCCTTCTTGATCTCGTCCTCGGTGGCGGTCTTGGCCACGCCGAGGATTTCGTAATAGTCGCGCTTTGCCATGGGCGGGTTCCGAGCCAAAAATCACATTGCTTAAACAACAGCGCCGCGACGCGCTTTTGAGGCTGCGGCGCGGCGACAGCGCCGGACCCTGGTCCGGCGCACCCTGCTGGACTTACTTGCTGTCCTTGACTTCCTTGAACTCGGCGTCGACCACATTGTCGTCAGCCGCCGGCTTGGCCGAAGCCGCTTGCGGCTGCTCGGCCGCACCGGTGGCGGCAGCGGCCGCCGCTTCGGCGCCCTGGGCATCGGCGTACATCTTTTCGCCGAGCTTCTGGCTGGCCGTCATCAAGGTCTCGGTCTTGGCTTCGATCGCGGCCTTGTCGTCGCCCTTGATGGCTTCTTCAACGTCCTTGATCGCTGCTTCGATCTTTTCCTTGTCGGCGGCGTCGAGCTTGTCGCCATGCTCGGCCAGCGACTTCTGCACGCTGTGCACCATGCCATCGGCCTGGTTCTTGGCCTGCACCAGCTCGACCTTTTTCTTGTCCTCGACCGCGTTGGCCTCGGCGTCCTTGACCATCTTTTCGATCTCGGCTTCCGACAGGCCCGAGTTCGCCTTGATGGTGATCTTGTTTTCCTTGCCGGTGCCCTTGTCCTTGGCGCCGACATGCAGGATGCCGTTGGCGTCGATGTCGAAGCTGACTTCGATCTGCGGCGTGCCGCGCGGTGCCGGCGGAATGCCTTCCAGATTGAACTCGCCCAGGCTCTTGTTGCCCGAGGCCAGCTCGCGCTCGCCCTGGAACACCTTGATGGTCACGGCCGGCTGGTTGTCGTCGGCGGTCGAGAAGGTCTGGCTGAACTTGGTCGGGATGGTCGTGTTCTTCGCGATCATCTTGGTCATCACGCCGCCCAGGGTCTCGATGCCCAGGCTCAGCGGCGTCACGTCCAGCAGCAGCACGTCCTTGCGCTCGCCGCCCAGCACCTGGCCCTGGATCGCGGCACCGACGGCCACGGCCTCATCGGGGTTGACATCCTTGCGCGGCTCCTTGCCGAAGAACTCCTTGACCTTCTCCTGCACCTTGGGCATGCGGGTCATGCCGCCGACCAGGATCACATCGTCGATCGCGGACACGGCCACGCCGGCGTCCTTGATCGCGGTGCGGCAGGGGGCGATGGTGCGCTCGATCAGCTCTTCCACCAGCGACTCCAGCTTGGCGCGGGTCAGCTTGATGTTCAGGTGCTTCGGGCCCGACGCGTCGGCCGTGATGTAGGGCAGGTTGACATCGGTCTGCGAGGAGTTCGACAGCTCGATCTTGGCCTTCTCGGCGGCTTCCTTCAGGCGCTGCAGGGCCAGCACGTCCTTGGTCAGATCGACGCCCTGTTCCTTTTTGAACTCGGTGACGATGTAGTCGATGATGCGCTGGTCGAAGTCCTCGCCGCCCAGGAAGGTGTCGCCGTTGGTGGACAGCACCTCGAACTGCATCTCGCCGTCGACATCGGCGATCTCGATGATGGACACGTCGAAGGTGCCACCGCCCAGGTCATAGACGGCGATCTTGCGGTCGCCCTTGCCATGCTTGTCCAGGCCGAAGGCCAGGGCCGCGGCGGTGGGCTCGTTGATGATGCGCTTGACGTCCAGACCGGCGATGCGGCCGGCGTCCTTGGTGGCCTGGCGCTGGGCGTCGTTGAAGTAGGCCGGCACCGTGATCACGGCCTCGGTCACTTCCTCGCCAAGATAGTCCTCGGCGGTCTTCTTCATCTTGCGCAGGATCTCTGCCGAGACCTGGGGCGGCGCCAGCTTCTTGCCGCGCACTTCCACCCAGGCGTCGCCGTTGTCGGCGGCCGCGATGGTGTAGGGCATCAGGTCGATGTCCTTCTGCACTTCCTTCTCGGTGAACTTGCGGCCGATCAGGCGCTTCACCGCATAGATGGTGTTCTTCGGGTTGGTGACGGCCTGGCGCTTGGCCGAGGCGCCGACCAGGATCTCGCCATCTTCCTGGTAGGCAATGATGGACGGTGTGGTGCGAGCGCCTTCGGCGTTCTCGATCACACGCGTCGTGTTGCCTTCCATGACCGAGACGCACGAGTTCGTGGTGCCCAGGTCAATACCGATGATCTTTCCCATTTTGTTCACTCCTGAATCTGAAAATCTGATGCTTCTAAGCTGTGGATAAGTCGCTGCTTTTCAAGGGCGGCGGCTTGTGAATTACTTGGGCGCTGCGACCGTGATCAGCGCCGGGCGCAGCACGCGCTCGGCAATCGAATAGCCTTTTTGCAGCACCATCACGACCGTGTTGGCTTCCTGCTCGGCCGGCACCATCGAGATGGCCTGGTGCTGGTGCGGGTCGAACTTGCTGCCGGGGGCCGGGTTGATCTCGATGACCTTGTTGCGTTCCAGCGCGGCGGCCAGCTGGCGGCGGGTGGCGTGCACGCCTTCGAGCACGGTCTCGACCTTGGCCTCGGGCATCGCGATGGCCGCTTCCATGCTGTCCATCACCGGCAGCATGGCTTCGGCAAAGCCTTCGACGGCGAACTTGCGCGCCTTGGCCATCTCGTCTTCCGAGCGGCGGCGGATGTTCTCGACCTCGGCCTTGGCGCGCAGATAGGCGTCCGACATCTCGGCCAGACGGGCTTCCAGTTCGGCCAGCTTGGCCTCGGGGCTGGGGGCCTCGGCCTGCTCGACCGGGACTTCTTGGGGGGTGGGGGCGTTGTCGGTAGTCATGGTGGCAAGAGAAGCAATCGCGCCCAAATGGGCGCTTTGTCCTGGATTTCAAGAGGGGGATTGTCGCCGGGATGCCCGGAGAAACCCGAATCAGTCCAGATCGGGGTCCTCGGCCGTGGCCGACCAGCGGTCCCAGTCGGCCAGACGGCGCCGGTCCAGCTTGGTCGGCCGGCCCTGGACAATGGTCTGGGCCGGCTCCGGCGCGAGCCGGCGCGCCTCGGCCGCGCGCTCGCGCAGCAGCAGGCTTTCCGGCGTTTCTTCATAGAGGGCCTGGGCCTGTGGCGCCGGGCCACGGATGTGGCTGAGCCCGCGCACCCAGACCTCGCGCTCGACCACGCCCTGGCGCAGCCGCACGCGGTCACCCAGCTTCAGCTCGCGCGAGGCCTTGGCGGCCTGGCCATTGATCTGGACCCGGCCCTTGCCGATCTCCTCGACCGCCAGCGCGCGGGTCTTGAAAAAGCGCGCCGCCCACAGCCATTTGTCCAAACGCAGGCCGGCAGCGGCCTGTTCCTGTTGTTTCATCGTGCGATTTTATCCAGCCGCGGCGCCGCTCAGCCGGCCAGCGGCAGCCGCACGCGGGCGTCCAGGCCGCTGACTTCCTGCCCATCGAGCCGGTTGTTCAGCTCGATGCTGCCGGCCAGCGACTGCACGATCTCATGGCAGATCGCCAGCCCCAGGCCCGAGCCCTTGCGCGGATCGCCGGCCGCGAAGGGCAGGAAGAGCTGGGTCTGCTGGGCCGCGCTCAGCCCGGGGCCCGAATCGGCCACGGTCAGCACCGCCACCCGCGCGTCGACCAGCAGCCGGATGTGCAGGCGCCCACCGACCGGCGTGTGGTGGATGGCGTTGTGGATCAGGTTGCGGGTCAGCTCGCGCAAGGCCCACTCATGGCTGCGTATCGGCGCGGCCTGGGTTTCGATATCGAAGTCCAGCTGCTGCTCGGCGATCAGCGGCGCCACATCCAGCGCCACCGCCCGCGTCACCTCGGCCCAGTCCTGCACCGGCATGGCCTCGACCTGGTGGCGCAGCTGCTCGACCTTGGCCAGCGCCAGCATCTGGTTGGCCACCTGGGTGGCGCGCGCCACCGTGGTGTCGATCTCGGCCAGTGCCTGCAGCGGCTCGACATCGCCCTGGCGGGCGCTCTGCACCTGGGTCTTCAGCACCGCCAGCGGGGTCTTCAGCTGGTGCGAGGCGTCGCGCACAAAGCGCTTCTGGTGCTCCAGCAAGGCCTTCAGCCGCGCCACCACCTGGTTGGTCGCGTCGACCAGCGGCTGCCACTCACGCGGCGCGTCGGGCGCATCGACCGGCGACAGATCGCCCTCGGTGCGCTCGCGCAGCTGGGCCGAGAGCCGGCGCACCGGCAGCGTGGCGCGCTGCACCACCAGCACGACGACGATCACGATCACCAGCACCAGCAGGGCCTGGCGCCACAGGGTCTCGGTCAGGATCTGCTGGGCCAGGGTGTGGCGCAGCTCCAGCGTCTCGGCCACCTGGATGGTCGCCATGCCCTGGCCGGCGATGCCGGCCACCGGCTGCAGCAGCACCGCGACGCGGATCGGCTCGCCGCGGTAGTGGTCGTCGTAGAAGGAGACGAGCGCGGCGTAAGGGCTCTTGGCCGGCAGCTTGCCGTGCCAGGCCGGCAGGTCCTCGAAGCCGGACACCATCTCGCCGTCGAAGCCGCTGACGCGGTAGAAGATGCGGCTGCGGTTGTCGGCCTCGAAGGGCTCCAACGCCGAATACAGCACGGTGGCGCGCAGCTGGGCGCGGCTGCCGTCCGAGGTGACTTCCAGCAGCTCGCCGATCGATTTGGCCGAGGCCAGCAGGGTGCGGTCGTAGGCGGTGTCGGCGGCGCGCAAGGCCTGCTGGTACAGGCTCCAGCTGTTGAAGGCGATCAGCGCGACCACCGGCAGCAAAATGCCCAGGGTCAGACGCCGCCGCAGCGAGGAGGGGCGGTGGGGCCGCTTCATGCGCCGGCCTTCAGCAGATAGCCCAGGCCGCGCAGCGTCACCAGCTGCGCGCCGGTATGGGCGATGCGCTTGCGCAGCCGGTAGGCCACCACCTCGATGGCCTCCAGCTGCACGTCCAGCTCGCCCGGGAAGACCAGCTCGAACAACCGCTCCTTGGCGATCGCATGGCCGGGCCGTGCCAGCAGCGCGCGCAGCAGCGCGCTCTCGCGCGGTGTCAGCTCCAGCACTTGTTCCTCGAAATACACCGCGCCGCTGTCCCCGTCCAGCTGCATGCCGCAAAAGGCGGTCTGGCGCTGCGGCGCCGGACTGACCCCGCTGCGCCGGCCCAGGGCCTGGATGCGGGCCATCAGCTCGTCCAGATCGAAGGGCTTGGGCAGGTAGTCGTCGGCACCGACATTCAGGCCGAGGATGCGGTCGCCGACCGTGCCGCGGGCGGTCAGGATCAGCACCGGGGTCTTCTGTCCGTCGGCGCGTGCGCGGGCCAGCACGTCCAGCCCGTCCAGCCCCGGCAGGCTCAGGTCCAGCACCACGACATCGGGCCGCCACTGCGCCCAGCGCTCCAGCGCCTTGAGCCCGTCGCCGACTGCCTGCACCTGCAGGCCGCGGCGCTCGAAGCTGCGCGTCAGGCTCAGCTGCATCGCCGGGTCGTCCTCTACCAGAAGCAGTTTCATGGGGCGCGAGCCTAGCATTTTCCCTAGGTCCCGCGACAGCGGACTGACAGCCTTGACAGCGAGGATCGCCACTGTTCACTCAAACCACAATAGGAGACAAGACCATGCGTCGTGACGTCTTTCTGAAGTCCCTGGCCGCCCTGGCCGCCGCTGGCGCGCTGCCGCTGTCGGCCCGCGCTGCTGCCAATCTGAAGATCATGGTGCCGGCCAACCCGGGTGGCGGCTGGGACAGCACCGGCCGCGCGCTGGGCAAGGCCTTGCAGGACGCCGGCGTGGCCTCCTCGGTCACCTTCGAGAACAAGGGCGGCGCGGCCGGTGCCATCGGCCTGGCCCAGTTCGTCAACGCCAGCAAGGGCGATCCGAACTCGCTGATGGTGATGGGTGCAGTGATGCTGGGCGGCCTGATCACCGGCAAGCCGCCGGTCAGCCTGACCCAGGCGACGCCGATCGCGCGCCTGACCAGCGAGTACAACGTCTTCGTGCTGCCGGCCAGCTCGCCGCTGAAGACCATGAAGGACGTGGTCGAGCAGATGAAGAAGGACCCGGCCAGCGTCAAGTGGGGCGGCGGATCGCGCGGCGCCACCGAGCACATTGCGGCGGCCATGCTGGCGCGCGAGGCCGGCGTCGATGCGGCCAAGATCAACTATGTGCCCTTCCGTGGCGGTGGCGAGGCCACGGCTGCCATCCTGGGCGGCAATGTCACGGTGGGCGGCAGCGGCTACAGCGAATTCCAGCAGTACATCGAGAGCGGCAAGATGCGCGCGATCGCGGTGACCTCGGCCACCCGGCTCAAGGGCCTGGACATCCCGACCCTCAAGGAGATGGGCTACAACGTCGAGATCGGCAACTGGCGCGGCGTCTATGCGCCCCCGGGCATCACGCCCGAGCAGCGCAAGGCCCTGACCGATATGGTCATCAAGGCCACCAAGAGCAAGGCCTGGGCCGAGGCGCTGGAGAAGAACGGCTGGACACCCGCCGTGATGGCCGGCAAGGAGTTCGAGGATTTCGTCGACCGTGAGTTCGCCAGCCTGCGCGCCACCATGGTCAAGTCCGGCATGATCTGAGCGGTCTGACCGCTGTCTGCGAGGGGCTGGCTGCCTGCGGCCGGCCCCCGTTTCATATGGAGTGGCCGATGGCTGACTCAGCCCAACACAAGTCCCTGCATCAAAGCCTGGTCGGCGCCGGCGCACTGCTGATCGGTGCCGTGATGGCCTATGGGGCGACCTTCATCTCCTCGGACGCCGGCTATGCAGGCGTCGGCCCGAACGCCTTGCCCTGGGTGGTCGCGGTGGTGCTGCTGATCTGCGGCGCCTGGCTGATCTGGGAAGCGCAAAGTGGCGGCTACCGCCAGATGGACGAGCCCTCGGGCGCCGAGCGCGGCGACTGGCGCGCGGCCGCCTGGGTGGTGGCCGGTGTGATCGCCAATGCCAGCCTGATCACCAGCCTGGGCTTCATCCTCGCGTGCACGCTGTGCTTCATGCTGGCGGTGCGCGGCATGCGCATGTCCGAGGGCAAGGCCGGCGGCGGTGCGCGCCAGGTTCTGGTCGATGGCGTGACCGGCGTGCTGATCGCCGCGCCGGTGTTCTGGCTCTTCACCAAGCTGCTGGCCATCAATCTGCCCGGCCTGACGGCCAGCGGCTGGCTCTGAGGAGAGACCATGCTCGATCTCTGGAACAACCTGCTGGGCGGTTTCGCGACCGCCGGCACACCGATCAATCTGCTGTGGGCTTTTGTCGGCTGCGCGCTGGGCACGGCCATCGGCGTGCTGCCGGGCCTGGGCCCGGCGGTGACGGTGGCGATGCTGCTGCCGATCACCTCGCAGGTCGAGCCGACGGCCTCGATGATCTTCTTCGCCGGCATCTACTACGGCGCGATGTATGGCGGCTCGACCACCTCCATCCTGCTCAACACCCCTGGCGAAACCGGCACGATGGTGACGGCGCTGGAAGGCTTCAAGATGGCCAAGAGCGGCCGCGCCGGCGCGGCGCTGGCGACCGCCGCGATCGGCTCCTTCGTCGCGGGCACCATCGCCACCGTGCTGGTCACGCTGTTCGCGCCGGTGCTGGCCGACTTTGCCGTACAACTCGGCCCGCCGGAGTATTTCTGCCTGATGCTCTTGGCCTTCACCACCGTCAGCGCGGTGCTGGGCAAGAGCACCTTGCGCGGCATGACGGCGCTTTTCATCGGCCTGGCGATGGGCCTGATCGGGCTGGACCAGATCACCGCCCAGGTGCGCTACACCATGGGCGTCCCCGAGTTCATGGACGGCATCGAGGTGGTGCTGGTCGCGGTGGGCCTGTTCGCGGTCGGCGAGACGCTCTACAACGCGCTGTATGAAGGCCGCAGCACCCAGGAGCTCAACAAGATGAGCTCGGTGCACATGACCAAGACCGAATGGCGCCGCTCCTGGCCGGCCTGGCTGCGCGGTACCTTCATCGGCTTCCCCTTCGGCACCATCCCGGCCGGCGGCTCGGAGATCCCGACCTTTCTGAGCTATGCCACCGAGCGCAAGCTGTCCAAGCACAAGGACGAGTTCGGCACCAGCGGTGCGATCGAAGGCGTGGCCGGCCCGGAGGCCGCCAACAACTCGGCCGTGACCGCCACCCTGGTGCCGCTGCTGACGCTGGGCATTCCGACCTCGGTGACCGCCGCCATCCTGTTGTCGGCGCTGCAGAACTACGGCATCCAGGCCGGCCCGCAGCTGTTCCAGACCTCGTCCACCCTGGTCTGGGCCCTGATCGCCTCGCTCTACATCGGCAATGTGATGCTGCTGGTGCTGAACCTGCCGATGGTGGGGCTGTGGGTGAAGCTGCTGAAGATTCCCAAGCCCCAGCTCTATGCCGGCATCCTGATCTTCGCGACGGTGGGCGTCTACGGCATGCGCCAGAGCGCGTTCGACCTCTACCTGATGCTGGCCATCGGCCTGCTGGGCGTGGTGATGCGGCGCTTCGATTTCCCGACCGCGCCGGTGGTGGTGGGCATGATTCTGGGCCCGCTGGCCGAGGCGCAGATGCGCAATGCGGTGTCGATCGGCGGTGGCAGCTGGAGCGTATTCTGGGAGCGGCCGATGTCGCTGGGCCTGCTGATCCTGGTGGCCCTGATCCTGGTGCTGCCGCGACTGCTGCGCTGGAGCCGCCGTCCCTGATTCCGGCTTCAGGCCTCGAACGATTGAGGGATGCATTGTGGCCGGCCGAGCGGATACTCGGCTGCCGTGAGCGTCGCTTCACGGCGCCTGAGGTCCGGTCATGCAGCATTGCCGTGTTCCCTCCACCCTGCGGCCCCTGGCGGTCGCAGCCCTCCTGGTCCTGGGAGCGCAGGCACCGCTTCGTGCCGACATCACGACCCTCGGGACTGTCTCCACCGGCCCGCTCAATCTGCCCATAGGCCCCGGTGACACGGATCTGGGCAATAACGGGCTTTATGTGGGCAGCAGCGCCTATGGCCGCCTCGATGTCGGCGGTGGTAGCCTGCTGCGCACCGGCAGCCTGCTGCTAGGCCCTGGCGGCAACGGGGACGGCAGCGGCTGGGCCTATCTGGACGGAGTAGGCAGCCGTATCGAGCTGACCGGCGACGGCTTTTCCGACAGCGTACTCAACCGCTTCGAGGTCGGCGCCTGGGGCCTGGGCGCGATGACCATCTCCGGTGGTGCCGTGCTGGACGGTCGTGCCAACGCCAACGCCTGCCTGGGTGCGAACCACTTCTGCAACAGCTTCATCGGCAATGCTGCCGGCTCCACCGGCCGCTTCACGGTCACCGGTGCCGGTTCCTTGGCCTCCTTCCTGCGCGGCTTCATCGTCGGCGGGCTGGCGGTGTTCCGCCCGCCGATCGACGGCTTCACCTTCGGCACGCCGGGCGCCAGCAGCAGCGGCACGGTCAAGGTGCTGGACGGCGCCTCGCTGCTGACCGACAGCGCCACGCTGGGCGTGGGGCCGGGCGGCAGCAGCCCGCTGGGCAGCGAGCGCAGCTTTGCCGACGCGCTGATCGACGGCCCCGGCTCGGTCTGGCGCATCAGCGGCGGCACCCTGGAGAACACCGGGGGCTTCTTTGCGCTGGGCACGCACCGCAACGCCTGGGCCTCGGTGGCCATCCGCAACGGCGGCCAGTTGCTGATCGAAGGGCGCGACGGCCTGTACAACTCGGTCGGGCTGAGCACCGGCGGCGGGCGCAGCGACATGATCGTCAGCGGCGCCGGCTCCAACATCCTGTTCACCGGCGATGCGGGCGTGCTGAACGTCGGCCGCAGCGGCGCTTCCGGCAGCGGCAACCTTGTCATCGAGGCGGGTGGCCGGGCCGGCGGCATGTTCTATGTCGGTGTCGGCCGTGATGGGGCGCTGGGCCAGTTGAGCGTCCAGGGGGCAGGCTCCGAGCTGCTGGTCAACGGCAAGGCCTCGGCGGCCGCCAATGGCTCGGCGGCGCTTGCCAGCCTGGACATTGGCCGCAACGGCGGCTATGGCCAGGTCACGGTGGGGGCGGGCGGCCGCATTCATCTACTGGCCGCGCAGGGCCTGCCGGGCCTGACCCTGAATCTGGGTCGCGATGCCAACTCGGCCGGCACGCTGAACATCCACGGGCCGGGCTCGCTGCTGCTGATGGAATCGATCTCGGTGCTGCCCGGCGGAGGGCCGGGCGAGGCGCCGAATCCGGTGATGCGGGTGGGGCGCGACGGCAGCGGCACCCTGAATATCAGCGATGGCGGCAAGCTGCTGCTGCAGGGCGGGGCGGTCTCGACCCCGGCCGACCGCCGCAGCACCTCGCTGATCATCGGCGGCTTCAACGACAACACGCCGGGTGGCCACGGCATCGCCACGGTCAGCGGCGCCGGCTCGGAGATCCGGCTGAGCGGCACGGACACCTTCATCGGCGTCGGTATCGGCCCGCAGAGCAGCGGCCAGCTGAGCATCAACAACCAGGCCCTGGTCAGCGCGATCGGGCTGGGTGTGGGGCGCAGTGGCGGAGTCGGTGTGCTGAAGCTTGATGGCGGGCAATTGCTGTTGTCGGGGCAGCAGACCGCCGGCAATCTGTCCGGCGGCTTTCTGACCGTCGGCACCGGCGCCGGCATCGGCGTGGCCTCGGTCGACAAGGGCAGCCTGGTGACGCTGAGCAATATGGGCAGCGCCGGCGCGGGTCTGAGTCTGGGCGGCAGCGGGGCCTTCCCCGGCGGCGAGGGCAGTCTGGCCCTGGCGGGCGCTTCCCGCATTGTTGTCGAGGCCCAGCCCGGCCTGGGTGCCGTGACCATAGGCCGCGAAGGCAGCGGCTTCATGCGCATGCGCGGCGCCAGCGAGCTGGACAATGCGGGCGGCAATCTCTATCTCGGCCGCTTCGCCGGCAGCGACGGCACCTTGATCGTCTCCGAGGGCTCCAGCGTCACGGCCGGCTGGGTCGGAGTAGGGCGAAACAAGACCGCCACCGGCGATGCCGACGGCGGCACCGCCACCATGGTGCTGATAGACAGCACGCTGACGGCCCAGGACATCGTGATCGGCAGCAAGGGCTTTCTGTGCGGCACCGGCAGCATCAGCGGCAATGTTGTCAACCACGGCATCTTCTGCCCCGGCAACTCGCCGGGCACGCTGAATCTGAACGGCGACTTCAGCGCGATGTCCGGCAGCCGCATGATTCTCGAGGTCGAGGATGACGGCGCGGGCGGCTACCTGACCGATGTGGTGGTGTTCGGCGGTGCGGTGGCGCTGGGTGCGATGGCGGTCGAATTCCGCTTTCTCGGCGCAACCAATCCCGCCGCCTTCCAGAGCAGCGGCCGCTTCGACATCGACACCTTCCTCGGCCGCAGCGATGGCGCCGGCGGCATGGTGGCGCTGGCTGATCAGAGCTTTGCGGGCGTGCAGTTCAGCGCCCAGGCCGATGCCTATGTGATCAGCAACTTCAGCTTCAGCGCGGCCGACGGGGCTGCCTTCAGCGCGCAGCCGGTGCCCGAGCCGCAGACCTGGGCGATGCTGCTGCTGGGGCTGCTGGGCCTAGTCCTTGGCACCCGCCGCCAGCGCGGCCTCACGCTGCCGGGCTAGCGCGTCGGCGTCGACCGGTTGCCGGGTCGGCCAACCTTGCAGATGCCGCTCGGCCAGGTCGGCCAGCATGGACATGCCGGCCGGGCTGTCGTTGAGGCAGGGGATGTAGGCGAAGTCGCGGCCGCCGGCGCTCAGGAAGGCATCTCTTGCCTCTTGGGCGATTTCTTCCAGCGTCTCCAGACAATCGGCACTGAAACCCGGGCAGATCAGGTCCACCTTCTTGAGTCCGGCTGCGGCACGCGCCTTCAGGGTCGGCTCGGTATAAGGCTCCAGCCATCGGGCCTTGCCGAACCGGCTCTGGAAGGTGACCAGGTACTGCTCCTTGCTCAGGCCCAGCGCCTCGGCCAGCAGACGACCGGTCTTCAGGCATTCGCAGTGGTAGGGGTCGCCCAGGGCCAGGGTGCGGGCCGGCATGCCGTGAAAGCTCATCATCAGCAGCTCGGGCCGGCCGTTGGCGGCCCAATGGGCTTTGACGCTGGCGGCCAGGGCCTGGATATAGCCGGGGTCGTCGTGGTAGCGGTTGATGAAGCGCAGCTCGGGCAGATGACGGGTTTGCAGCGACCAGCGCGCCACATCGTCGATCACGCTGGCCGTGGTCGCCGCGCAATACTGCGGATAGGCCGGCAGCACCAGCACGCGGCTCACGCCCTCGCTGCGCAGTTCGCTGAGCACATCGGCAATCGCTGGTGCGCCGTAGCGCATCGCGTAGCGAACGCTGATGCGGTGGCCGCGCTCGCCGAGATAGCCCTGCAGCAGCTTGGCCTGGCGCTCGGTCCAGACCTTCAGCGGCGAGCCCTCGGGCATCCAGACGGTGGCGTACTTGGCCGCCGACTTGGCCGGGCGCACCCGCAGGATGATGCCGTGCAGTATCAGCTGCCAGACCAGCTTGGGGATCTCGACCACGCGCGGGTCGCTGAGGAACTGTGCGAGATAGCGCCGCGTGGCCGCTGCGGTGGGAGCATCGGGGGTGCCCAGATTGCAGAACAGCAGCGCGGTCTTGGCCGCGCTGCCATGGCTGAAGCTCGCTTCGGCTCGATAGGGCATGGAGAAGGGGGAGGTCAGCCGATCGAACGCCGGCCGCCGCTGGCCAGGGGTTCGGTGTCGGCGAAGTGCAGGATCTCGAAACGTACCGAGGGGGAAAGCGCGTCGACCGGCGGGCTGCCCAGGCCGATCACGCCGCTGCCGTGCAGGGTGCAGCTGCCGCGGCGCAGGCTCAGGGTCTCGCCGGCGCTGCCGAAGCGCACAAACGTGCCGTTGTAGCTGAGGTCGGTGAGCGAGAACGAGCCGCCATGCCAGTCGATGCGCGCATGCGAGCGCGAGACCCGGCCGTCGGTGATGCAGTAGGTGGCCTGCACGCTGCGGCCGAGGATGACGGGCATGCTGTCGATGTCGAAGACGCGGTCCAGGTCCAGCCAGATCAGGCGGATGCCGTCGGGCTCGGTCGAGGCATGGATGACCTCGCCGAACTGGGTGGCCGCCATATCGCCCTGGGTCGGCTGGTCCAGCACATGGACATGGACCGGCTCGGCGCGGCCACGCACCGCGATCAGGTCGAGGCTGCGAAAGCGCAGCTTCTGCGCGCTGGGCAGGCCGGACAGGACCTCGGCGGTGATCAGGGTCTCGTTGTCGCCCGCATGGTCGAGCAGCCGGGCCGCGACATTGACGGCATCGCCGAAGCAGTCGCCGCTCATCTCGACCACCTCGCCGCGCGCCAGCGCCACCTGCATGCGCAGCGCCCGCAGGCCTGGCGACGCGCCGTGCTGCTTGCCGCGCGAGACCACGCGCTCCAGCAGCTCGTGCATGCGCATTGCCGACTTGACGCCATTGCGCGGCGAGTCGAAGACCGCCATCAGGCCGTCTCCCAGCGTCTTGATCAGATTGCCGCCGCACTCGTCGACCGCCTGCCCGATCAGGCTGACCGTGTGGGTGACCACCGAGGTCGCCTCGGCATTGCCCAGGGTCTCGAAAAGCGCCGTGCTGCCGCGCAAGTCGGCAAACAAAACGGTGCGTTCCCGGATATGGGTCATGTGTGCTGGCGGGGGAGCTGTGAATTAATTCTCAGTGTAGCCGCGCCCTGTTGCGCTTGATCGCCGCATAAACGCCGAGAAATCCCCAAGCGGTGCGAGGAGCGCAAAAAAAGGCCGGAGGGTGACTCCGGCCTTGGCTGCTGTGGCGGGGATTGCCTCAGAGGTTGTCGAGGTAGGTGCGCAGCTTGTCCGAGCGGCTCGGGTGCTTGAGCTTGCGGATGGCCTTGGCTTCGATCTGCCGGATGCGCTCGCGGGTGACGTCGAACTGCTTGCCGACTTCTTCCAGCGTGTGGTCCGTGCTCATCTCGATGCCGAAGCGCATGCGCAGCACCTTGGCCTCGCGCGGGGTCAGCGAGTCGAGGATGTCCTTCACCACATCGCGCAGACCGGCCTGCATCGCGGCCTCGATCGGTGCGGTGTTGTTGGTGTCCTCGATGAAGTCGCCCAGGTGGGAGTCGTCGTCGTCGCCGATGGGGGTTTCCATCGAGATCGGCTCCTTGGCGATCTTCATGATCTTGCGGATCTTGTCCTCGGGGATCTCCATCTTCTCGGCCAGGGTCGGCGCATCCGGCTCGAAGCCGAATTCCTGCAGATGCTGGCGCGAGATGCGGTTCATCTTGTTGATCGTCTCGATCATGTGCACCGGGATGCGGATCGTGCGGGCTTGGTCGGCGATCGAGCGGGTGATGGCCTGGCGGATCCACCAGGTCGCGTAGGTCGAGAACTTGTAGCCGCGGCGGTATTCGAACTTGTCCACCGCCTTCATCAGGCCGATATTGCCTTCCTGGATCAGGTCCAGGAACTGCAGGCCGCGGTTGGTGTACTTCTTCGCGATCGAGATCACCAGGCGCAGATTGGCCTCGATCATTTCCTTCTTGGCGTCGCGCGAGGCCTTCTCGCCCTCGTTCATCTTCTTGTTGATGTCCTTCAGGTCCTCGATGGGCACGACGGCCCGGGCCTGGATGTCGATCAACTTTTGCTGCAACTCCTGTACCGGCGGCAGATTGCGCGCCAGGATGGTGGAGTAGGGCTTGCCGGCGGCCACTTCCTTCTCGGCCCACTGCAGGTTCAGCGCATTGGGCGGGAAGGTCTTGATGAAGTGCTCCTGCGGCATGCCGCACTTGTCCACCACGATCTTGCGCAGCTCGCGCTCATAGCGGCGCACATCATCGACCTGCGAGCGCAGCAGATCGCACAGCTTCTCGATGGTCTTGACCGTGAAGCGGATGGTCATCAGCTCCTGGCTGATGGCCAGCTGGGCCTTGTTGTAGGAGGCCGACTTGTAGCCGTCCTTCTCGAAGGCCTTGCGCATCTTGTCGAAGTTGCTCGACAGCGAGTCGAGCTTGACCAAGGCAGCGTTCTTCAGCTCCTCGAGCTTCTTGGTCAGGGCCTTGGAGCCGCCATTGCCGTCGTCATCGTCTTCCTCGTCGAACTCGTCGAAGTCTTCCTCGGCCACATAGTCGTCGGCCTCGTCGGCGGCGACGAAGCCGTCCACCACCTCGGAGATGGTCATCTCGCCGGCGCGGATCTTGGTGGAGAACTCCAGGATGTGGGCGATCGTGGTCGGCGAGGCCGAGATCGCCAGCATCATGGCCTGCAGGCCGCCTTCGATGCGCTTGGCGATTTCGATTTCGCCTTCCCGGGTCAACAGCTCGACCGTGCCCATTTCGCGCATATACATGCGCACCGGGTCGGTCGTGCGGCCGAATTCGGAGTCCACCGTCGACAGCGCCGCTTCGGCGGCTTCTTCGGCTTCTTCTTCGGTGGCGGTGCTGGTGGTGTTGCCGGAGATCAGCAGCGTGGCGGCGTCGGGGGCCTGCTCGTAGACCGCAATGCCCATGTCATTGAGCATGGAGATGATGGCCTCGAGGATTTCCTCGCTGACCAGCTTCTCAGGCAGGTGGTCGTTGATTTCCTGATGGGTCAGGAAACCACGCGTCTTGCCCATCTTGATCAGGGTCTTCAGCTCATGGCGACGCTTGGCGACTTCTTCCTCGGTCAGCGCGGTCTCGTCCAGGCCGAACTCGCGCATCAGCGCGCGCTCCTTGGCGCGGCTGACCTTCATGCGCAGCGGCTTGGCCTTGGGCTTGTCCTCGCCGGCCTCTTCGACTTCGGCCTCGGGCTCGCCCTCAAGATCGGCCTCGAGGTCGGACAGATCAACCTCCTCGACCTCGGCCGCAGCGGCCTTCTTGGTCTCGGTGGCGGCCTTGGGCTTGCGACCGCGCTTGGG
Source organism: Burkholderiales bacterium C2 (assembly GCA_005503085.1). GTDB lineage: Bacteria > Pseudomonadota > Gammaproteobacteria > Burkholderiales > Burkholderiaceae_C > Roseateles_E. Next base: position 179,047 of record SCOI01000004.1, read on the forward strand.
CTTGTCGTCCGCGCCAGCGGCGGCCGTGGCTTTCACGGCCTTGGCTGCCTTGGCAGCGGGCTTCTTGATGTCGTCAGCCTCGGTGGCGCTAGCCTTGGTCGCGGTCTTCTTGGCAGTCATGCAAATCCTCGGGTCGGTGTTGGGCGGAGCAATGCAGCGGCCGCCTGGGGCCCCGTACATTGCATTCAAGCAAAGCGTGGCCCAGGCGGCATTCAGGCGGTTCGGCCATCCTGCCTTGAGAGCAAGATGGGGGCGGACCGTGGCGCGTGCAAGCTGGCGTGAACGTTTGAGATTGCAGCTCTTGGCGGTAAAGGTGGCCTTGATACCTCGATGGGTGCCCATTTTCGATGGGTGGCCGGGACCGGAAGTGGCTGCCGTCACTCTTGACGCGCGCGAAAACCCTTAATTATAGGCTAAATCGGCGGAACATCTGCCGGGCTTCAACCGGAGCTGACCAGCATGGCCTTCTTGAGCTGATCGATTTCCTGGCGCAGGCGGGCAATCTCGCGCAGCTGTTCGCCCTGCGGGTTGCTGGCAATCAAGGCCTGTATCTGCTTGGAGAGCGCGTCGATCTGGAGCTGGCGCAGCACATGCTGCAAATCCTCGAACTGCGGCTCTTCCTCGCCATACAGGCTGCTGGTGAGCCGCCGGGCCTGGTCCAGCGGGCCATCCTCCGCCTGCAGCGTCGCCTCCAGCACCGACCAGGGAACCGCACCATGATTGACCAGGAATCGTTCCAGCCAGCTGACCAGCTCTCCTTGGCGGCCCGGCAGCTCATGCAGCAGTTGTTGCTGATCCAGGCTCAGCCGCTCCCACCAGTCGCTGCTGAGCAGCAGCATGCGCAGCGCGTGATCCGTCGGCGAGATCGGCTGGCGCCGCGGCGTGCCCATCGTTTCGTCGACCGGCTCGCCACGGCGCTTCCAATCGCCCTTGCCCGACGGCTTCCAGTCCTTCTTCCATTCGCGCCGCGCCGGTTTAGCCGGGCTGGCCTGCTGTTCGTAGTCGGGCGGAGGCGCGTCGTCGGGCGGGCCATCGAAGACGCGCTCGCTGCGGCTCGGGCCTGGGCTGCCGCCACCGGCTTGCCACAAGCCCATCAGCTCCTGATCCGGAAGCTGCGCGCGGCGCGCCAGATCGCCCAGCAGCTGACGCTTCAGCAGGCCTTGGGGCAGGGCATTCCACAGCGGCTTGGCATTGGCCAGCAATCGGGCACGCCCTTCGGCGCTGCCCAGGTCGCAGCCTTCGGCCGCCGTTTCCAGCAACTGGCGTGACAGCGGCACCGCCTCGGCCACACACTGCTCGAAGGCCTCGGCACCGAGATCGCGAACATAGGAGTCGGGATCGTGCTCGGTGGGCAGGAACAGAAACTTGACCGAGCGGGTGTCGGTGGCGTGGGGCAGGGCGGCCTCCAGCGCGCGGCCGGCGGCGCGCCGGCCGGCGGCGTCGCCGTCGAAGCTGAACACCACCGATTCGGTGAAGCGGAACAGCTTTTGCACATGCTCGGCCGTGCAGGCCGTGCCCAGCGTGGCGACCGCATTGTTGAAACCATGCTGGGCCAGCGCCACCACATCCATATAGCCCTCGACCACCAGCGCATAGCCGCGCTGGCGCAGTCCGGTGCGGGCCTCGAACAGGCCGTAGAGCTCGCGGCCCTTGCTGAAGACCGGGGTTTCCGGCGAGTTCAGGTACTTGGGCTCGCCCTTGTCGAGGATGCGGCCGCCGAAGCCTATGGTCTCGCCCTGCACATTGCGGATCGGGAACATCACCCGGTCGCGGAAGCGGTCGTAGCGTTTTTGCTCGCCGCCTTCTTCTCCGGAGCTGATCACCATGCCCGACTCGGCCAGCAGCGGGTCGTCATAGCTGGGGAAGGCGCTGGCCAGCGCACGCCAGCCCTCGGGCGCATAGCCCAGCGCGAACTGGGCGGCGATCTGGCCGGTCAGGCCGCGGCCCTTCAGATAGGCCACCGCGCGCGGGCTTTTCTTCAGCTGGGCGCGGTAATGATCGCTGGCCCGCGCCAGCACCTCGGTCAGGGTGGCCTGGCGGACTTTCTGTGCCGCGGCGCGCTCGCGCTCCTCGGGCGAGCGCTCGTCCTCGGGTACCTGCATGCCGGTCTGCTGGGCCAGGTCCTGCACCGCCTCGACAAAACCGGCGCCGGTGTGTTCCATCAGAAAACCGATGGCATTGCCATGCACGCCACAGCCGAAGCAGTGGTAGGTCTGGCGCGTCGGGCTGACGGTGAAACTGGGCGACTTCTCGCCGTGGAAGGGGCACAGCCCCTTGTGGTTGATGCCGGCCTTCTTGAGCTCGACATGGCGCCCCACCACCTCGACGATGTCGACGCGGGAGAGCAGATCCTGAATAAAGCCGGGTGGTATCACCGGCGAGAGTCTAGTGCAGGCTCGGCACCGGCTCCTGCCGTCCGGCCAGCACCGGGCTCTGCTCGAAGCGCGCCACCCAGTCCGCCACCTGTTCGGCCGGCATCGGCAGCGCAATGCCATTGCCTTGACCATGGTTGCAGCCCAGCGCCAGCAGCGCACGCGCATGCGAGGCGGTCTCGACCCCCTCGGCCACCACGCTGCAGCCGAAGGTACGCGCCAGCCCGATCACGCCCTCGACCAGGGCCTTGTCCTGATCGTCGATGAGCATGTTCTGCACAAAGGAGCGGTCGATCTTCAGCGTGTCGACCGGCAGGTGCTTCAGATAGGTCAGGTTGGAATAGCCGGTGCCGAAATCGTCCAGCGCGAAGCGCACGCCGAAGGCGCGGCAGCGCCGGATCAGGGCCTGGGTGGCGTCGATATCGGCCAGCGCGGTCGACTCCAGCACCTCCAGTACCAGGTGCTCGGCCAGCGGCTCGCGGTGCCGGGCCAGCAATTCCTTCAGGCGCTGGGCGAAGTCGTCGGCCTGCAGATGGCGGGCCGCGACGTTGACGCTGACGCGCAGATTCAGGCCGCCGGCCAGCCACTGGCTGGACTGCTTCAGCGCCTGCTCGATCACCCAATCGCCGACCTGGACCGCCAGGCCGGTCTGCTCGACCACCGGCAGGAAATGGGCCGGACCGAGCAGACCGCGCTCCGGATGCTGCCAGCGCAGCAAGGCCTCGACGCCCAGCACCGTGCCGGCCCGCATATCGACCTTGGGTTGGTAGTAGAGCTGCAGCTCGTTGCCGTCCAGCGCCTGCTGCATGCGGCCCAGGGCCAGCACCCGGGCATCGCTGCGCAGGCGCTTCTCGGTGTCGAAGAACTGGTAGCTATTGCGCCCCGAGCGCTTGACGCGGTAGAGCGCATGGGCGGCATGGCGCTGCAGGGTTTCGCCGTCCGAGTGGTCCTGGGGGAAGACCGTCGCACCGAGGCTGGCGCTGAGCTCCAGGGTCTGCCGGTGGCCATCCAGATGGTAGGGCGCGCGAAGCACGTTCAAGACTCGCTCGACCGCCAGCTGCGCCTCCTCCACGCTGCGGCAGCGCAGCAGCAGGCCGAACTCATCGCCGCCCAGGCGGGCGACCTCGTCCGACCATTCGCGGCCGCTGCGCAAGGCGGCCTGCAGCCGCGCCGCGACCTGTCTCAGCAGTTGGTCCCCACCGTCCGCGCCCAGCCGCTCGTTGAAGTTTTTGAACTGGTCCAAGTCCAGGCAGCACAGACACAGCAGGAAGCCCTCGCGGCGGCTGCTCTGCAGGGCCAGCTCGATGCGCTGCTTGAACTCGTTCTGATTCGGCAGGCCGGTCAGCCCGTCAAACCGGGTCTGGCGCGCCAGCAGGTCTTGCTGGCGGAGCTGCTCGGTCTGGTCGGACACCGTGACGACATGAAAGCGCACCGGGCCGGCCAGTTCCGGAATCGTCGACACCGTGATCTGCAGGTGGCAGCTCTTGCCATTGCCGCGTCGGCATTGCAGCAGACCTTGCCAGTGGCCATCGTCGAGCAGCGCCTGGCGCAAGGCTTGCGGGTCGTGGCCGCTGCGGCGCAGGTTCTCGAACGTCAGCGGCGCGGCGATCTGGCCGCACAGGGCCTCGCGCGGCAGGTGCATCAGCCGGCAGTAGCTGGGATTGGCATCCAGCACCCGATGCTCGGCATCGGTGACCAGCAGGCCCTCGTGCAGATGCTGGAACAGGCTCACGCTCATGCGCTGGCGCTCCTCGGCGCTGCGCTGCCACTCGGCACGTTCGACCGCTATCGCCGCCAGCGCCGCCCGCCAGCGCCGAGTTTCGCGTCGCCGCAGGCCGGTCAGGGTGCCGAGCAACAAACAGACCGCCAGGGCCGCGAGGCCCAACCCCGGCAGCCAGTCGCTGGCCCGCGACGGCATCGGCAGGCTGAGCAGCAACACGATGCTCAGCGTCGCACCGGCCACGAATGGCACGCGGCCCTGCCACCATCGTGGCGAGGCTTCGGCAACAGCAATGGGAGGCGACTGGGGCATGGGCGCCTGCGGGGAGGTAGTGATTCTGGCCGCGGGTGCAAACCCCCGGCAAGGGCCGCGAGATGCTAGCAGTGCGGCGACCCGGCGGCCTTGAGTTTGCCCCCGCAAATAGATGGCTCGAAAACCCCGCCTCAAAACAAAAAAGGCTGCCTGAAGGCAGCCTCGGGTATTGCGGGCCGAGATTCTCGGCCGTGCCGCTGGGGCTCAGACGTTGAAATCTTCCAGCTTGGCGCCGCCGCCGATCGCCGCCTTCAGCCACTTGGGCTGCAAACCGCGACCGCTCCAGGTTTCCCCGGTGGCCTGGTTGCGATATTTGACCGCCACCTTGGAGGTCTTGCCGGTCTTCGGTGTGCGCACACTCAGATCGGCGACCGTCAGACCATATTCGGACATCAAACTCTTGACCTTGGCAACGGCATCGGCGCGTTCGCGATCCTTGGTTTGGGCGATTTGTTCGTCGAGTGCGGCCCGTTGAGCCAACAGGTCTTTGAGTGATGCCATCTTTGCAAATCCTCGCTAGGTTTCAAGTTCAAGCATGGGGGACGCGCCGATTATAGGCATGGGCCCGCAAAACTCTCTAGCGACCTATTATGCGCAGATGCCGCGCCGCTCGCAATATTCGTTGAAAAGGGCTGTTGTCGTGGTGCCGACATATTGACGCGGGGCCGCCACAAACCCGTGCGGGCGGCGACCCCGGCGCGCTTTACTTGAAGCCGACCTTGTCCAGCAGCTGCTGCACCTTGGGCAGATTCGCGCCCACCGAGGAAACCGGGATGGTTTCGCTCTTGAATTCACCCATCGCCTCGAGTGCCGGATTGGCCGGGCGCACACCGACCACCACCGGCCATTCGTTATTGCCGTTGGCGAAATAGATTTGCGCTTCCGGCGAACTCAGGTACTCGAGGAACTTGACCGCGTTGTCGCGATTCTTCGCATGCTTGGCCATCGCACCGCCGGCGATATTCATATGGGTGCCCCAGCTCTGCTGATTGGGGAAAACCACGCCCAGGCGCTCGACCACCGCGCGGTCTTCCGGCTTGCTCGAACGCATCATGCGGGCCAGGTAATAGCTGTTGGTCACGGCGATCTGGCATTCGCCGCTGGCGGCCGCCTTGATCTGGTCGGTATCACCACCCTTGGGGGCGCGCGCCATATTGTCGACCACGCCCTTCAGCCAGGCCTCGGTGCGTTCCGCTCCCATATGCTCATACATCGCACCGAACAAGGACAGGTTATAGGGGTGCGAGCCGCTGCGCAGGCAGACCTTGCCCTTGTTCTTCGGGTCGGCCAATTCCTCGTAGGTATCGACGTCCTCTTTCTTGACATTGATCTTGTTGTAGACGATCACGCGGGCGCGGGTCGACAAGCCAAACCAGGCCGAACCCTGGCCGCTGTCCTTGGCGCGCAGATGGGCGGGAATGCGCTGTTCCAGCACGGTCGACTTGACCGGTGCGAACAGGCCGTCGGTTTCGGCCAGCCACAGGCGTGCGGCGTCGACCAGCAGGATCACGTCGGCGGGGCTGGAGCTGCCCTCGCTTTTCAGGCGGGCGATCAGACCGGCGTCGTCGGTATCGACGCGGTTGATGCGGATGCCGGTGGCTTTCGTGAAATTCGCGTACAGCGCTTCGTCGGTCTGGTAGTGACGGGCCGAATACAGATTCAGCACCTGCTCCTGAGCCAGCGTGGCCGTGGCCAAGCCGGTCAGCAGGCCGGCGGCGAGGGCGGATTTGACGAGACGGGGAATTCGCATGGGGTCTCCAAGCCAAGTAAGGTGGCCCGGAGTTTACCCTGTGAACAAGAATAATTCTTGTTTGAGCTCAATCTCAGGTCGTCGGCGGCACATAGCCCGCCACCGCTTCGGCGCCGGCGCCGAAGAAGAATTGCTCCATCTGCCGGGCCAGGTATTGGCGGGCGCGCAGATCGGCCAGGTTCAGGCGGTTCTCGTTGACCAGCATCGTCTGATGCTTCATCCAGGCCGCCCAGGCCTCCTTGCAGACGTTTTGATAGATGCGCTTGCCCAGTTCGCCGGGATAGGGCGCGAAATCCAGGCCTTCGCCTTCTTTCTTCAGATAAACACATTGCACCATGCGTGCCATAACAACCTCTATTTGCTTGAGTGTGGAGGGGAGGCCCGGATTCAGGCCAGCTTCTTGACCAGCACTTGCGAGCGCCGGTCCCAGTTGTATTTGCGTTTGCGCTCTTCGGGCAGCCATTCGGGTTCGACCGGCGAAAAGCCGCGCTTGATGAACCAGTGCATCGTGCGTGTGGTCAGCACGAAAATGCTGCTCAGGCCCTGCGCCTTGGCGCGCTGCTCGATGCGCTTGAGGATGCGGTCGCCGTCGCCCTGGCCCTGCACCTCGCTGGAGACCGTCAGCGCCGCCATCTCGGCGGTGCGTGCCTCGACATAGGGGTACAGCGCCGCGCAACCGAAGATCACGCCGTCGTGCTCGATCACCGTGTAGGCCTCGATATCGCGCTCGATCTCGTTGCGGTCGCGCTTGACCAGGGTGCCGTCGCGCTCGAAGGGCTCGATCAGCGCGACGATGCCGCCGACATCGTCCGGGCTGGCCTCGCGCAGGCTTTCCAGCTTCTCGTCGACCACCATGGTGCCGATGCCGTCATGGGTGTAGACCTCCTGCAAGAGCGCGCCATCCACCGCCAGCGGCAGGATGTGGCTGCGCTCGACGCCGGCCTGGCAGGCCTTGACGCAATGCTGCAGATAGAAGGCCACATCGGTGGGCTGGGTCGGGCGCGGCAGGCTGGCCAGCATGCGCGTGGCGTCGGCCAGGGCCAGCTCGGTGTCGATGGCGCTGTCCGGGTCGTCCGGGTTCTCGCGCACGCCGGCCACCTCGGTCATGAACAGCAGCTTGTCGGCCTGCAGCGCGATCGCGGCGCTGGTCGCCACCTCTTCCATCGTCAGATTGAAGGCTTCGCCGGTCGGCGAGAAACCGAAGGGCGACAGCAGCACGATGGCGCCGCTGTCGATGGCGCGCTGGATCGCCGCCGCATCGACCTTGCGCACCAGGCCGCTGTGCTGGAAATCGACGCCGTCGACGATGCCTACCGGCCGCGCGGTCAGGAAATTGCCCGACACCACCCGCACCGTCGCATTGGCCATCGGCGTGTTCGGCAGACCCTGCGAGAACGCGGCCTCGATCTCGAAGCGCAGCTGGCCGGCCGCCTCCTGGGCGCAGTCCAGCGCCACCGCGTCGGTGACGCGCACGCCCTGGTGGAACTTCGGCGTCTGGCCCTTGGCGGCCAGCTGCTCGTTGACCTGGGGCCGGAAGCCGTGCACCAGCACGATCTTGATGCCCATCGCATGCAGGATGGACAGGTCCTGCACAAAGGCGTTCAGCTTGCCCGCCGCCACCAGCTCGCCCGGCATCCCGACCACAAAGGTCTCGCCGCGGTAGGCATGGATATAGGGCGCGACCGAGCGGAACCAGGGCACGAAGGTGTGGGGAAAGACAAGGCTCATGTAGCGAGAGGGCGGTTGCGGCAGCAGGACGGGACGGAATGGGCCCCGATTGTGCCGCAGCGCCACCTGCTCGGAGTGCCGCAAGGGCACTCCGTGGCCAGGCTGCTCAGGCCTGCGGGCCGCGCCGGCGCCGCAGCTGCCAGCTCAGCAGGCCCAGACCCGCCAGCATCAGCGCGTAGCTCTCGGGCTCGGGCACGGCGCTGATGTCCAGGCGGATACTGCCGTTGTCATAGAACAGCGCGCTGGTGTAGCCCGCACCCAGGCCGCTGACCTGGACCGACGAGAACTGGCCCATGAAGTTGCCGGCGCTCATCAGCGTGAAGCTGGCCTTGCCGCTGAGCGAGAAGCTGTCCAGCAGGGTCAGCTGCAAGCCGCCGCCGAGGAAGGCCGTGCCGCCGATGGCCAGCAGATCGGTGCCGCCGGCGCCGAGCTCCAGGTCCAGCCAGCCGCTCGGGAACTGGGCGAAGTTGCCCAGCACCGTCAGCGTGCCGATCGAATCCTCGCCGGGAGCGATATGGCCGGCCTCGTTGAGCAGGTCGCCCAGGATGGTGGCGTTGCCGGCCAGCGTGCCGCCATGCACGGTCACATCGCCGCTGCCGAAGGCGCTGGCCGAGCGGCCGACCAGGGTGCCGCCGAACAGCTCGGTGCCGCCGGAATAGCTGTTGTCGCCCGCCAGCACCAGGGTGCCCGCACCGGACTTGGACAGGCTGCCCTCATAGACCCGGCTGTCGCGGGCGGCTTCCCGGGCCACACCCATCGCGTACTCGGTCTGCTCATCGGCGCTGGCGCTGGCGGGCAGGCCGTTGAGCCAGCCCTTGGCCGTCTTGGTGGCCTGCCAGCTGGCGGCCTCGGCCTGGTCCTCCAGCTTGCGCGCCTTGATGGCGGTGTCGGAGATGCTGTTGCTCCAAGTGTCGTTCTGGCCCTGCGTGTTGACGGCGAACTTGCCGAGGAACTGGCCCGGTCCGTTCATCGCATGGCGCAGGCTCACCGTGCCCCAGCCGTTGCGCTCATCCGGCACCGCGGTCAGCTTGCCGGCATTCGGGTTGACGATGGCCGTACCCGAGGCATTGTTGATCGTGCCGTTCTGCACCGCGGTGGTCTTCATCACCTCCAGGGCCTGGGCATTCGTCATGTAGCCGTAGCGCTCCATGATGACGGCCAGGGCGCCCGAGGCATGCGGGGCGGCCATCGAGGTGCCCGACAGGCTGGCATAGCCGGCTGTTGTGCCGGTCACCGAGCTGCCGTTGATGGCATTGCCGGGGGCCGTCACGCAAGCCCATTTGGACAGGCCGCACTGGTTGTACAGCTGTGCACCCGGCACATTGACCGAGCCGTCTCCGTTCAGCGACTGACCGGCCGCCACGCCGCCGACCACCAGGTTCTGACGGATCGCGGCCACGGCCAGCCAGCTGCTTTCCAGTTCCGGCATGAAGTAGGCCATGCCCGAGCGGGCGCTGGCATTCGTGAAGCCGGTGTTGCCGGCGCTGAAGACCATCACCGTGCCGGTCTTGGCGGCGTCGACGGCGCCCTTGATCCAGGTGTCATCGCGCGACAGAAAACCCCAGGACCCGATCAGGCCGGCTACGCCGGTGGGGCTGGATCCCAGGGTGTTGTATTGCTCGCTATTGGGCTGGCTGCCCCAACTGGTGCTGATGATGCGCACGCCCTGGGCGTTGACGCCGCGGTAGACATCGGCCACATGGGCCTGGTCGATGGTCTGGGCGGCGGTCTGCGTCCCCTGCGGCATGCCGAACAGGGCGGCGTCGGTCTTGCCGGTGTTGCCGATGTAGACATTGGCATTGAAGGCCACCCCATGGAAGTTGTTGCTGCCGCCGATGCTGCCGTCGCGCGAGGCGCCGATGGTGCCAGAGACATGGGTGCCGTGTCTGTCGTTGTAGGCCGGGTTGTAGCTGCCGGCGATGCCGTTGACCGTCACCTGGTGGTAGCGATCGCTGCTCAGCTGCGGGTGCAGGTCGAAGAAGCCTGAATCGACCATGCCGACCTTGATGCCAGCGCCGCTGTAGCCGGCCGCATAGGCGTACTCGGCGCCGATGGACAGCAGGCCCCAGTCACGCCGGAACTCGGCGGTTCGCCAACTGGCCGGATCACCGAGCATGCCGGGGTCGCCGTCGTAGGTGGTGATGGCGGCGGCCTGCTGGGCGGCCAGGCCTGCAAGCAGCAGGACGGCCAGGCGGGTGGGGCTCAGGTGAGACGGGGTGCGCTTCATCGGTCGATCTCCAAAGGGGTATGGATGACGAGATTGGTGACCGGCCGGGAAAGGGCGCAGAGGCAAGACCTGACCCGTCTGCCGATCAAGCGCCCGATGCTAGTGTTGCTGCTTCGTGAAGAAGTACCGGTTTTCCCGCGCTTGTGGCGATGGCGGGCGATAGGCGTTCCTTCGTTCTTGGGGTGTGCGAACAGCGGTCCGACAAGGCCCGCCGCGCCGGGCCTGCAAAGACACCGATAATCCTGGGCTCGTGAATCCATCGTCTTCCTCCCCCAGGCCGCCAAGGCCGCAGCAGTCGCCGAAGGCGAATACCGGCCGGCCCGCGCCGCCGCCCGCCAACCCGCTGCCGCCCATCAGCTTCCCCGAATCGCTGCCGGTCTCCAGCCGGCGCGAGGACATCGCGCGCGCGCTGGCCGAACACCAGGTCATCATCGTCTGCGGCGAGACCGGTTCGGGCAAGACCACGCAGCTGCCCAAGATCGCGCTGGCGCTGGGCCGTGGCCGGGCCAATACCGGCAAGCTGATCGGCCACACGCAGCCGCGGCGCATCGCCGCCTCCAGCGTGGCCAAGCGCATCGCCGAGGAACTGAAGACGCCGCTGGGCGAGATCGTCGGCTACAAGGTGCGCTTCCAGGACCGGCTGCAGCCGGGCGCCTCGGTCAAGCTGATGACCGACGGGATTCTGCTGGCCGAGACGCAGACCGATCCGCTGCTGAAGGCCTACGACACCATCATCATCGACGAGGCCCACGAGCGCTCGCTGAACATCGATTTCCTGCTCGGCTATCTGCGCGAGGTGCTGCCGCGCCGGCCGGACCTGAAGGTCATCGTCACCTCGGCCACCATCGACGCCGACCGCTTCGCGAACCACTTTGCCTCGAGCAAGGGCCCGGCGCCGGTGCTGATGGTTTCGGGCCGGCTGTTCCCGGTCGAGCAGCGCTACCGGCCCTTCGAGGAATCGCGCGAGTACGACGTCAACAACGCCATCGTCGACGCCGTCGATGAACTCTGGCGCGAGGGAGGCGGCGATGTCCTGGTCTTCCTGCCCGGCGAGCGCGAGATCCGCGAGGCGGCCGAGGCGCTGCGCAAGCACCACCCGCCCGGCGTCGAGGTGCTGCCGCTGTTCGCACGCCTGTCGCAACAGGAGCAGGACAAGGTCTTCGAACCGCATGGCCAGCGCCGCATCGTGCTGGCGACGAATGTGGCCGAGACCTCGCTGACCGTCCCGGGCATCCGCTATGTGATCGACCCGGGCCTCTCACGGGTCAAGCGCTACAGCTACCGCAACAAGGTCGAGCAGCTGCAGATCGAGGCCATCAGCCAGTCCAGCGCCAACCAGCGTGCCGGCCGCTGCGGCCGCGTCTCCAACGGCATCTGCATCCGTCTGTACGACGAGAAGGACTTCCTCGCCCGCCCCAAGTTCACCGATCCGGAAATCCTGCGCTCCTCGCTGGCCGGCGTGATCCTGCGCATGAAGGCCTTGCACCTGGGCCAGGTCGACGAGTTCCCCTTCATCGAGCCGCCGCCGCGCAAGGCCGTGGCCGATGGCTACCAGTTGCTGGGCGAGCTGGGCGCGGTCGATGACTTGAACGAGCTGACGCCCATGGGTTGGGAGCTGGCCAAGCTGCCGCTGGACCCGCGGGTCGGCCGGATGATTCTGGAGGCCAGGAACCGCGAGGCGCTGACCGAGATCCTGATCATCGCCAGCGCGCTCAGCGGCCAGGACGTGCGCGACCGGCCGATGGAGGCGCAGCAGGCGGCCGATGAAAAGCACAAGAAGTTCGACGACGAGAAGTCGGAGTTCCTGGGCTACTTGAAGCTGTGGAAATGGCTGGAAGAGAGCAAGGGCGGCTCCGGGGAACACAAGCTCAGCCACCGCCGCTACGAAGCGCTGCTGCGCGAGAACTTCGTCAGCCCGCGCCGGGTGCGCGAATGGCGCGACATCTATTCGCAGCTGCACACCGTGGTCGCCGAGCATGGCTGGCGCATGAATGGCAGCCCGGCCACCTATGAGCAGGTGCATCTGTCGATGCTGGCCGGCCTCTTGGGCAATATCGGCCTGAAGAGCGACGAGGACGAGTGGTACCTGGGCGCGCGCGGCATCAAGTTCTGGCGCCACCCCGGTGCGCATCTGAGCAAGAAGCCGGGCCGCTGGATCGTCGCGGCCGAGCTGGTGGACACGACGCGGCTGTTCGGCCGCGGCATCGCCGCGATCGAGCCGCAGTGGCTGCCCTCTATCGCCGGCCATCTGATCAAGACCCAGCTGATGGAGCCGCACTGGGAGAAGAAGGCGGCCGAGGTGATCGCGCTGGAGCGCGCGACGCTGTACGGCATCGTCATCTACAGCAACCGGCGCGTGAACTTCGGCAAGGTCGATGCGGCCGCCGCGCGCGAGATCTTCATCCGCGAGGCCTTGGTCAACGGCGAATGGGAGACCCGTCTGCCCTTCCTGGCCCACAACCAGAAGCAGATCGCCAAGGTCGAGGAGCTGGAGCACAAATCGCGGCGCCAGGATGTGCTGGTCGACGACGAGCTGATCTACGCCTTCTACGACGCCCAGCTGCCGGCCGAGGTGTGCTCGGGCGCCACGCTGGAGCGCTGGTACCGCCACGAGTCCAAGGCCAATCCGAAACTCCTGCAGCTCAGCCGCGAGGAGCTGATGCGCCACGAGGCGGCCGGCATCACCGGCAGCGCCTTCCCGAAGACCATCCGCCTGGGCGGTGTCGACTGCGCCGCCACCTACCTGCACGAACCCGGCGATGCCCGGGACGGCCTCACCGTCACCGTGCCCATCTATGCGCTGAACCAGGTCAACGAGGAACGCTGCGAATGGCTGGTGCCCGGCATGCTGGGCGCCAAGGTCACGGCCTTGCTGAAGAGCCTGCACCAGCGGCCGCGCTCGCGCCTGGTGCCGCTGCCGGACTTCGTCGCCGAGTTCATCGAACTCAACCCCTTCGCCCAGGGCAGCCTGGTCGAGGTGCTGCTGAAGGCCGTCAAGGAGCGCAGCCAGATCGCGGTGCAGCGCAACGATTTCAAGCTCGAACAGCTGCAGGCCCATCTGTTCATGAACTTCCGCGTCGTCGACGAGCACGGCCGCCAGCTGGGCCAGGGCCGCAATCTGGCGGCGCTGAAGGCCGAGCTGGGCGGCCAGGCGCGCAGCGCCTTCCAGGCCCTGGCGGCGCTGAAGCTACCGGCCGCGCCCGTTGCCGAGCCGCCGCCGGTCGCGCCCGGGGGCATCCGGGCCGAGATCGTCAAGCCGGCCAGTGCACCGGTGCGCGAGGCGAGCAAGAGTTACACCGGCTGGACCTTTGGCGAGCTGCCCGAGTTGATGGAAGTCAAGCGCGGCGCCCAGACCCTGATCGGCTTCCCGGCGCTGATCGACCGGGTCAGCCATGTCGAGATCGAGGTGTTCGATGAGCCCGATGTCGCCGCCGCCAAGCACCGTCTGGGCCTGCGCCGCCTGGTGGCGCTGCAGCTCAAGGAGCCGCTGAAGTATCTGGAGAAGAACATCCCGGATCTGCAGAAGATGTCGGTGCTGTTCATGAGCCTGGGCACGGCCGAGGAGCTGCGCGACCAGATCATCGGCGTCGCACTGGACCGCGCCTTCCTGGCCGATCCGCTGCCGGCCGACGAATTCGCCTTCAAGGCCCGCATCGAGGAGGGCCGGGCGCGGCTCAACCTGATCGCGCAGGAGGTGGCGCGTCAGACCGGGGTCGTGCTGATCGAGCTGGCGGCCGCGAGCCGCAAGCTCAAGGACGCGCGTGCACCCAAGGAGGTGGGCGAGGACATCACGGCCCAGCTGCAGCGCCTGTGCCCCAAGCACTTCGTCACCGCCACGCCCTGGGCCCAGCTGCAGCACCTGCCGCGCTATCTGAAGGCCATCACCGCGCGGCTGGACAAGCTGCGTGCCGACCCGGCGCGCGACGCCAAGCTGCTGGCCGAGCTGAAGCCGCTGGAGCAGCGTTTCCTGCGCCGCCTGGCCGAGCTCAAGGGCACGACGGACGCCCGGCTGGTGGATTTCCGCTGGCAGCTGGAGGAGCTGCGCGTCAGCCTGTTTGCGCAGGAGTTGCGCACGCCGCAGCCGGTCAGCGTCAAGCGGCTGGACAAGGTCTGGGCCCAGCTGAGCGCCTGAGTTGTCGCGCCTGCGCCGAATGCCCCGTGAATCGAGGCTTTATTGCCGCATCGCCAGGCGCACAATCTGGGTCAAATCACACTTTGTTTCATCAAACTCCAAGGTCCGCACGCATCGTGCCGAATGCTGAACCGACTGCCAGTCCGCCCGACGCTGGCGCCAAGACCGCCGCCGCCGTGCGGCGCTTTGGTCGTTTTGAACTCCGGGCGCTGCTGAACAAGAGCACGCGCAGCATGTTGTGGCTGGTGCTGGACACCCGCAGCCAGCAGGAGATGCTGATCTGCATGCCGCGGCTGGCGCCCAACAGCCCCGAGGCCTTGGCCCACTGGCTGAAGACCGCCAACGCCGGTGCCCGCATCCAGCACCCGAACCTGGCCCATGTGGTCGAGGTCGGCCAGGTCGAGCACTGGCCTTTCATCGCCTATGACCGGGCGCTCGGCGAGACCCTGGATGAGCGGCTGGCGCGCCAGAACGCGCCGCTGCCGCTGGATGTGGCGGCCTGGACCTGCCAATACCTCGAAGGCCTGGCCTTCGCCCATGAGGCCGGCCATGCGCATCGCGATGTGCAGGCCGCCTCGATGCTGATCGACAGCCTGGGCCATGTGCGGGTGCTGGGCCTGGAGGTGGCGCAGGAGGTGTTCCCGGCCAATGTGGACTTCAATACCGTGACGCGGCGCGCGGTGCGCGAGGCGGCCCAGGACGATGTGCTGTGCGTCGGCCTGCTGATGCACCGCATGCTGACCGCCCGGCCGGTGCTCGACGAGGCCGATCTGCTGCTGGTGATGCAGCGCATGCAGCCGCAAGGCCATGAGTTGCTGCGCCTGGGCTGGGAGACGCCGCACCCGATTGCCGAACCGCTGCGCGCCATCGTCAACCGCGCCACCGACCGCCAGACCGGCCATCGCTACCATCTGGCGCGCAGCTTCTGGCGCGCGCTGGAAGGCTGGCGCAGCGCCGCCAATGACCAGGGCGGCGCAATCGCGCAGCTGATGGACAAGCTACAGCGCGTCGGCCATCTGCCGATCGCCTCGCTGCGCCTGCAGCGCATCGCCCAGTCGTCCAGCATGGAGGGCCAGCATGCCAGCGAGCTCTCCGGCCTGGTGCTGCAGGACATGGCGCTGAGCCTGGAGATGCTGCGCCGTGTCAACAACGCGCTGAAGCAGCAAGGCATCGCAGCCGGCGGCGGCGCCATCCTGAATATGCAGCGCGCCATCGCGATGCTGGGCCTGAACGGCGTGCAGCAGGCGGCCCGCGCGCTCAAGCCCTGGCCCGGCCCGCTGTCCGAAGCCAATGCCGCGACCTTGCGCAGCCTGATGGGTCGGGTGCAGCGCGCCGGCCAGGTGGCGCAGGCGCTGCGCCCGGCCGGTTACGACGCCGAGGTGGTCTATCTGATCACCGTGATGCAGAACCTCGGCCGCCTGCTGCTGCAGTACCACTTTCCCGATGATGCGCAGCAGATCCGCCAGCTGATGCGCCCGTCCGAGCCGACCGCCGACAACCCCAAGCCGGTCGGCATGAGCGAGCAGTCGGCCGCCTATGCGGTGCTGGGCTGCGATCTCGAAGCGCTGGGCACGGCGGTGGCGCGCTACTGGAGCCTGGGCGACGAGCTGCTGCACATGATGCGACGCCAGGCCATCGAGGCGCCGGTGCGTGGTGGCGGCAGCGATGCGGAACTGCTGCGCCTGACCTGCAGCCTGGCCAATGAAATCGTCGATGCGCTGGCCCTGCCCGAAGAGAAGCGCCAGGCCGGCGTCGAGACGGCCACGCGGCGCTATGCGCGGGCGCTGGGCCTGGGCCTGCGCGAGGTCTACGAGGCGCTGAATCCGGCCGCAGCTGCGACCCCCGCAACAGCCCACGCCGCCCACCCCGATCATCCCGACCACGCCGTGCCGGCCGCAGCGAAGCCCCAGGCCTCGCCGCTGCGCTCGCGCCTGCGAGACAAGACCGAGAGCGACGACCCGGTCGCCCAGCCGCCCATCGCGCCGAGCGGCTGATTCACCCGCTCGCCACGATTCCTAGAACAAGGTCCCCATGCTCCCCTCCACACCCACCGCACCGCAGATGCCGCCTGCGCTGGGGCGCTTTCGTCCCTTGCGCCGGCTCGGGCAGGGCGCGCAGGCGACGGTCTGGCTGGCGCATGACCCGCGGCTGGACCGCGAGGTGGCGCTGAAGGTCTTGCTGGCCGGCGCCACGCCGGCCAATGTCGAGGCCTGGCTGCACGAGGCCCGCGCCGTCAGCCGCCTGACGCATCCGAATATCGTGCCGGTGTTCGAGGCCGATATGCAGGGCGGCCAGGCCTATCTGGTGTTCGAGTATGTGGCCGGCCCGACGCTCAGCGAGCGCCTGCGCAGCGGCCCGGCGCTGCGCCCCCGTGACGCGGTGGAGCTGATGCTGGGCGTGCTCGACGGCCTGCAGGCCGCCCATGCCGCCGGCGTCGTGCACCGCGATCTGAAGCCCTCCAACATCCTGCTCGACGCCAAGGGCCGGGCGCGGGTGATGGACTTCGGCATCGCTGCCCGGCTGACGGACGCCGGCAAACCGCAAGGCATCGTCGGCACACCCGGCTATATCTCGCCCGAGGCCGCGCGCGGCGAGGCGCCGAGCCCGCAGATGGATGTGTTCGCGGCCGCGGTGATGCTGGGTGAGCTGCTGTCGGGTCAGCGCCTGAACGCCGACCCCGATCCCTGGCGCGCGGTGCGCCGCGTCATCGAGCAAGACCTGGCCCTGCCGCCGGGGCTCAATGCCGAGGTCGACGATGCGCTGCGCGCCATCGTGCTGCGCGGCCTGGCGCGCGATGCGACACGGCGCTGGCCCACGGCCAAGGCCTTTCACGATGCGCTCAACGAATGGCTGCACCCGGCGGTGGCGCCCAGCAGCGAAGCGGGCGACACGGCGGCGCTGGAGTTCCTGCTGCGCCGCATGCGCCACAAGACCGACTTCCCGGCCATGTCCGATTCGGTCGGTCGCATCCAGCGCCTGACCCTGTCCGAGAACGAGAGCATCACCAGCCTCTCCAACGAGATCCTGAAGGACGTGGCGCTGACCCACAAGCTGCTGCGCCTGGTCAATACCGCCCAGTTCAGCCATGCCGGCGGCGGCAGCATCTCGACGGTCTCGCGCGCCGCCGCGCTGATCGGCTTTGCCGGCATCCGCAATCTGGCGCTGTCGCTGATCCTGCTCGAGCGCATGGAGAACAAGGCCCATGCCCAGCTCTTGCGCGAGGAGTTCCTGCGCTCGCTGATGGCCGGCTCGCTGGCCCGCGAGCTGTGCCTGGTGCAGCGCGAGAACGAGGAGAGCTTTCTCGCCGCGATGTTCCAGAACCTGGGCCGTTTGCTGACCGAGTTCTACTTTCCCGAGGAGGCCCAGCAGGTGCGCCGCATCACGCGGCCCGAGCGCCGCGCCGGTGGCGACAAGGCCGGGCCCGCCGCGCCGGTCAGCGAGGCGCTGGCCTCGGCCCAGGTGCTGGGCCTGAGCTATGAGCAGCTGGGCCTGGGCGTGGCCAAGCAATGGGGGCTGCCGGACAGCCTGCAGCGCAGCATGCGCCGCCCCGACGGTGATGTGCCGACGCGGCTGCAAGACAACCCGGCTGAGCGCCAGCGCTGGCTGGCGCGGGCGGCCAACGAGATGTCCGACGCGATCCTGCAGACCGAGCCGGCCGAGACCCATGCCAAGCTCAAGGCGATGGCGCAGCGCTACTCGCGCGCGCTGGGCGTGCCGGTCGAGGCCTTCGATGCGGCCGCCGATCAGGCCCGCCAGCGCCTGGCCCAGCTGGCCCAGGCCATGGGCATCAGCCTGGCGAAGAACTCGCCGGCCCAGCGTCTGCTGGCGCCGCTGACCCCTACCGTCGATGACAGCCTGTCGCCGCACGAGCTGCAGGCCACCTTGCTGGCCGAGCCGACCCTGCAGCGCAGCGAGGCCGAGGTCTCGCGCGAGCAGGCCAGCGAGACCCTGGCCGCCGGCATCCAGGACATTACGAATGCGATGGTCGAGAACTTCAAGCTCAACGAAGTGCTGCGCATGATTCTGGAGACCATCTACCGCAGCCTGGGTTTTCGGCGCGTGGTGTTCTGCCTGCGCGACCCGAAGACCGAAACCCTGACCGGCCGCTTCGGCCTGGGCGAGGGGGTCGAGGCGGTGGCGCCGCTGTTCCGCGTGCCGCTGCGCAGCACGCCCGGGGTCACGGCCGATCTGTTCTCGGCGGTCTGCCAGAAGGGCGTCGACACGCTGATCGCCGACGCCTCGGTGCCCAAGATCGCCGAGCGCCTGCCGGCCTGGTTCCTCGGCGCGCCGAAGGCGGCCAGCTTCCTGATACTGCCGATGGCGGTCAAGGGCGCGCCGTTCGCGATGATCTATGCCGACAAGGCCCGGCCCGGCGGCATCGATCTGGGCGAGAAGGAGCTGTCGCTGCTGCGCACGCTGCGCAACCAGGCGGTGATGGCCTTCAGGCAGGCCAGCTGAGCCTGCTCTTCAGCTGAACACGCTGACCGCAGCGACCAGCTGCTGCGACTGCTGCTGCAGCGAGGTAGCGGCGGCCGAGGCCTCTTCCACCAGCGCGGCATTCTGCTGGGTGGCCTGATCCATCTGCGTGATCGCCTGGTGGATCTGCTCGATGCCGGCGGTCTGCTCGACGCTGGCGCTGCTGATCTCGCCGACGATGTCGGTGACCCGCTTCACGCTGGCGACGATCTGCTCCATCGTCGCGCCGGCCTGGCCGACCAGGGCGCTGCCGCTGTCGACCTTCTCGACCGAGTCGACGATCAGGCCCTTGATCTCCTTGGCCGCAGCCGCCGAGCGCTGGGCCAGGCCGCGCACCTCGGAGGCGACCACCGCGAAGCCGCGGCCCTGCTCGCCGGCTCGCGCCGCTTCCACCGCCGCGTTCAGCGCCAGGATATTGGTCTGGAAGGCGATGCCGTCGATCACGCCGATGATGTCGACGATCTTCTTCGACGAGCCGCTGATCGAGTTCATGGTCTGCACCACCTGGCTGACCACCTCGCCGCCCTGCACGGCCACGGCCGAGGCCGACATCGCCAGCTGGTTGGCCTGGCGGGCGTTGTCGGCGTTCTGCTTGACCGTGGCGGTCAGCTCCTCCATCGAGGCCGCGGTCTGCTCGAGCGCGCTGGCCTGGGCCTCGGTGCGGCCCGACAGGTCCAGGTTGCCGGCCGCGATCTGGCCCGAGGCGGTGGCGATGGTGTCGGTGGAGTCGCGGATCTGGCGCACCGTGCCGGCCAGGCTTTGCTGCATCTGCTGCATCGCGGCCAGCAGGCTGTGCTGGTCGCCGGGTCGCAGCTGCACCTTGACACCGAGGTCGCCGGCGCCGATGCGGCGCACGATATCGGCCGCATAGTCGGGCTCGCCGCCGAGCTGGCGGTAGATATTGCCCATCATGCGCCAGCCCAGGCCGCCGACCACCAGCATCAGCAGGCCGCCGACCGAGAGCAGCACGGTCGCGCTGCGCCAGAACGCGGTGTCGATATCGTCGATGTAGTCGCCAAAGCCGATGATCCAGTCCCAGGGCTCGAACTTGATCACCGCGTAGAGCTTGTCCACCTTGCCCTCGGTGCCGGGCCGGGTGCCCGGTGCGATGACCGTGCCTATGGTCTGGCCGGCCAGGGCCTTGCGGTAGCGCTCGCCGGCCTCCTTGCCGCCCTTGGCGTCGACGATGCCGATGCGCTTGGGGTTGGGGTGCACATGGTTGATGTCATCCGAGTAGCCGCGGACGAAGAAATAGAGCTCGTCCTTGCGGAAGCTGCCGATGATGCGCTTGCCTTCCTTCTGCGCATCGGCCTTGGAGATCTCGCCGGCTTTTTCCTGGGCATGCAGTTTCTCCAGGGCCGAGTGCGCCAGCAGCACCAGGGTCGAGAGCTGGGCGGTGCGCTCCTTCATCATCGACTGCCTCAAGGTGCTCAGCGAGATGGCGGCCAGCAGCACCACGCCAAGCAGTGCGGTGCCGCAAAGCAGCAGGATTCGTGTGTTGAGCTTCATGCGAGACCAGACATCGGGAGAGAGGGAGCTGGCCGAACGTGGTGCCGTACAGCCATGGCGGGCACCGCCGGGCGGCGGTGATGGCTGTTTATCGGCGCAAATCGGCCGAGCTTGAGCTGATGAGGTCTGGGGGGGCGGGCGCAGCGCCAGAACGGCGGCGCGAAGAGGGGGGTGACGAGCCTTAGTCTCCCAGATGTGTAATGGAGTTCGCCCGGCCAATCAGCGAAACTCTGAAGGGAAATTTTCGTTAATGCATGCTGCCTGGGAGGGCATTCGAAGATGCGCAACGATGGAAGGGCTTTGGAGAGTCTGGTTTCATTCGTGGAGAAGATGGCGCTCCAGCAGGGCTTGGCGTTACTCGCCAACGAACGCCAGTACAACGCAGACGGCGTGCAGGTCGGAGAGTTTGACCTTCAAGTAAAGGGGCGGGTCGGAACGACGGACATACGGTGGCTCATCGAATGCCGTGACCGACCGTCTGATGGCCCACAGTCTGGTGCTTGGATTGAGCAACTTGTGGGCCGTCGAGACCGCTTCGGGTTTAACAAGGTGACCGCAGTGTCAACGACTGGCTTCGCCGCTGGTGCCGTTGAATTCGCGCATCAGAAGGGCATCGAATTGCGCACCGTTGAGGCAATGGCGCCCGAGTTCTTTAGCTGGCTCATGATGCCAGCCATACATGCTGAGACACGCCAGTCAACTCTGCTCCACGCCGACTTCGGAACGGCGAAAGAGCTGTCTCAGGAGGTAGCGACGGCGCTGCTGAAGGATCTAACCGGGGTTCGGAGCGATGCGAAGATGCTTAGGGCACCTGATGGGGGCCTTCAGAGCCTCGCAGAGGCATTCTCGGCATGCGTCAGCGCGCTGGAGGTGGTCTGGGAAGGGATTGAACCTAACGGTCCATCCCGTACTGTGCGCGTGGATGCGGCTTATCCCGAGGGTAACCGCTACACAGTCGAATTGCCCTCTGGAATATTCGAACTTGCCGTCATTTACTTCAAGGGTGAAGTTTCATTGATCTGCGAAGACCTTCCCCTTTTGACCACTAGCGAGTACCGGCAGGTTCAGGAGGGAGGCAGAGTGATTTCTCAGGTTGCGGCCTATGCACCTCAGACCATTAACGGCATGAAGCTGGCCGTTGAGGCGCATCACATGGGCGATTCTGGAGAAACTCACATCGTCATGAGGCGCGTCGAGTAGAGGAGGGGTTGGGCATGGGGAGTTTGACGCCTCTGCGCGTTTCAGAGTTGGTGGTCATCGAATCTCTGGAAGACCATGAAGTCAAGACGGGTGCCATCTTGGCTGACTATGTCTCAGGTCTGGAAAGCGTCCGAGCACTGGGCATTCGCGTCCGTCTGCTTGGGTGCTCTTACTCGGCTGAGTTCGCTAACCTGATCGACAGTCTGGCGGGCGAGGCTGAGCAGGGCATGACGTTCCCCATCCTTCACGTTGAGTGTCATGGCTCTGCTGAACGTGGTCTGGAATTTGCCAACGGGAGCGAGTTGTCATGGGCATCGTTTGGAGACTGCTTGCGGCGTCTCAATGCCGCTACTGGCATCAACTTGATCGTCTCCGTTTCGGCCTGCTACGGTGCGCACTTACTTGGAGTCATGCCCTCGACATTGCCTGCACCATGTCTGACTAGCGTGGGTCCAATTCAAGAAGTGGACCCCTCCGACCTCATGGCAGGGTTCCGGCTGTTTTATCGAACGCTATTTGACACAGGTGATGCGGGAGTTGCTGGTAGAGAGCTGCGCCGATCAACTGAACTTACCGGGATTTGGGATGTAACCCATGCCGAGCAGTGGTTCGAGTTGGTGACTACCAATTACATCAAGGACGAGTGCACTCCGAAAGCCGTTCGGCAGCGTGCGATGGCGCTGTTTCATCGCGCCAAGCGCGAGGGGCGTTTGCTATCCATGGCCGAGTACAAAAGACAGCTGGTGCAGTCACACCGTCGTGACCTGCAAGGCCGGATGTTTGATCTCTTTTTCATGCTCGACGAGCATCCGCAGCACGCCATGCGCTTTCACCGCGCACGGACGAGATTGGCGGAAGCGATTGAAGCCCTTCGCGCCACCGGTCGCTATGTTCTGTAGGCTGGCTTCCTTGACCAGTTGAGGCATCAGCTGGATAGGGGCCAGTGCAGTGGCCTTCTGGGGCCTTGACGCGCGATGTTGCGCAAAGCTGGTCAGCCAGTGGGCTCGGAAGGCCGCAGCCCGGTCATTGGCCGTTCCCAGGTCCGAGGTCTCCAGGGAGCAGCGGTGCGCCCATTGACCGGAGTAGAGGTACTTGAGGTCTACAGGGGCCTTGATGCCCCAATGCCAAAGACTTGATCCTGGCCGCTGATGAACCCCGGGGGCTCTCTTCATTTCGTCGCTCACTTTCGTCATGAGCGAACCCCGGAAGTACACATCAAAAGTACACAGTCAAGGTCTTGAAACCCGCTTGAACGCTGGGAACCCGCATGGATGCTGGGTTCTAGGGTGTTGGGGTTGACGAGCCTTACCCCCGGCACTGGTCACAACAGTTAGGGCTGCTTGGTTCCCCATCTGACCCGGTTGGCCGTGCTTCCATGCGAGGAGGCCCGTCAGCGCGCATTGTATGCGATGCGCGCCGGCCTTCTCGGAACCTGGGGTGCGCCTACAGCCCCAGCGTGGCGGAGCGCGTCATCGAGGCGCCGATGGCATAGCCCAGCAGGGCCAGTGCGCCGAGATAGGCGGGCAGGCGGTAGTCGCGGCTCACCACGGTCCAGTGGGCGCAGGCCGCGTAGCCGCACAGCGCCAGCAGCTTGGCGGCCAGCCAGCTGTCACGCAGCAGGTCGTAGTGCAGCAGCCCCCACAGGCTCAGGCCGGAGACGGCCAGCAGGAAGTGCAGGCCGAAGGAGATCGCGCGCAGGCGGTCGTCATCACCCCATTCGGCCTTGACCTGGGCGGCCAGGCCGCGGGCAAAAAAAAGCACGAGGCTGGCCCAGGCCAGCAGCTCGTGCATTCGCAGCATCCCCGAGTAGAACCAGTCCATCACCGCCCCCTGTTTGGGGCAAGCTTGGTCGGCGCCAGCGAGGCTGTCAAGCCCGGTCGGGGCTCAGCGCAGCTGCAGATCGTCGTCGCTGAAGCGGATGTTCAGCGGCTCGATCAGCAGCTGCTTCTCGCCTTCTTCCAGGCTGCCGGCCACCCAGGCCTCGATGCCGCAGGCCTTGGCCACCTCGACGGTGCGCTGGGCATCGGCGGCCGGCACGAAGATGGCAAAACCTGCCCCCATGTTCAGGGTCGAGTAGGCCTCGCGGTCGTCCTGCTTGGCCTGTTCCTGCATGAACTTCAGCACCGGCGTGACCGGCGGCACCGTGTGGATGCGGTAGCTGAATTGGGCCGGGTGGCGCAGCAGCTTGCGCCAGCCGTGGCCGGTGATGTTGGCGCAGTAGTGGGGCTGGATGCCGGCCTTGAAGAGCGCCTCGGTGACCGGCGAGTACAGCACGGTGGGGGCCAGCAGTGCGTCGCCGTAAGTGAGGCCGGGTTCGATCTCGGTCAGGTAGCCGTTCGGCAGGCGCTCCACCAGCTTGCGCGCCAGGCTCAGGCCGTTGGCGTGGATGCCGCTGGAGGCCAGGAGCACGATGGCGTCACCGGCGGCCAGATCGTCGCCGACCGACAGCCGGCTCTTGGGATTGATCAGGCCGGTGCAGGAGGCGGCCAGGTCGATGCGGCCGTCCTCGACGATGCCGGCCAGCGCCGGAGTCTCGCCGCCGCCCCAGGCCACGGCACAGGTGTCGCAGGCCTTCTTCCAGCCCTCGACCAGAGCTTGCGCGCGGGCCTTGTCACCGAACCAGTCCGAGCCGCCGGCGGCCCAGTAGGCCTGCACCACCAGCGGCGTGGCGCCGACGGTGATCAGGTCGTTGACGGCCATCGCGATGGTGTCCTGGGCGATGCCGGCGTAATAGCTGCTCTTGCCGGTCAGGCGCGCCATCTCGTCGGCCACCAGGGTCTTGGTGCCCAGGCATTCGACGATGGAGGCGATGTAGAAGGGCCCGACATCCACCACATAGGCCGACTCGCCGCGCGAGGCCGGCACCTCGCTGAAGCCATGGCCGCCCAGATGGGCGCCGGTGGCCGCCGCTGCGCGCTGGGCGGCGATCTTCAGCGGGTCGATCAGGTCGTAATTGACACCGGCCTGCTCATAGCTGAGGGTGTCGGGAGAGGAGGGGGCATGCGTGCTCATGGGGCGGGATTATCGACCATGCGCCCGGCCCGTGGCGGGGCTGGGCGCGCCCGTAGAATGCGCCCCCATGAGTTACCAGGTCCTCGCCCGCAAATACCGCCCCCACAGTTTCGAGGAACTGCGGGGCCAAGAGCATGTGGTCCAGGCCCTGGCCAATGCGCTGACGCAGCAGCGCCTGCATCATGCCTATCTGTTCACCGGCACCCGCGGCGTCGGCAAGACCACGGTGTCGCGCATCCTGGCCAAGAGCCTGAACTGCACCGGCGCCGATGGGCAGGGCACGATCACGGCCCAGCCCTGCGGCGTCTGCGAGGCCTGCCGCGATATCGATGCCGGCCGCTTCGTCGACTATGTGGAGCTGGATGCGGCCTCGAACCGGGGCGTCGAGGAGATCTCGCAGCTGCTTGATCAGTCGGTCTACAAGCCGGTCGTGGGGCGCTTCAAGGTCTACATGATCGACGAAGTCCATATGCTGTCGAACACCGCCTTCAACGCGATGCTGAAGACGCTGGAGGAGCCGCCGGACTATCTGAAATTCGTGCTGGCGACGACCGACCCGCAGAAGGTGCCGGTCACCGTGTTGTCGCGCTGCCTGCAGTTCAATCTGCGGCCGATGGCGCCGCAGACCGTGCTGTCGCACCTGAGCGCCGTGCTGGAGGCCGAACAGGTGGCGGCCGATGCCGGCGCGCTGCGCCTGCTGGCGCGCGCCGCGCGCGGCTCGATGCGCGACGCGCTGTCGCTGACCGACCAGGCGATCGCGTTTGGCGCCGGTGCCCTGGTCGAGGCCGGTGTGCGCCAGATGCTTGGCACGGTGGATCGCGGCCATGTGGTGGCCATCCTGGATGCGCTGGTGGCCGCCGATGGTGCGGCCGTCGTGGCCCAGGCCGATGGCTTGCGCAGCCTGGGCCTGTCGGCGGCCGGCACGCTGGAGGACCTGGCCAGCCTGCTGCAGCAGACGGCGGTGGCCCAGGCCGCGCCCAAGGCCGTGGACGATCAAGACCCCGACAGCGCCGAGGCCCGGCGCCTGGCCGGCCTGCTGCCGGCCGACGAGATCCAGCTGATGTACAGCATGGCCCTGCATGGCCGGCAGGAACTGGGACTGGCGCCGGACGAGTACGCCGGCCTGACCATGGTGCTGCTGCGCATGCTGGCCTTTCGGCCCGGTGGCATCGCGACGAACCCGGCACTGAACCAGGCCGCGGCCCCGCCGCGCAAGCCCGAGCCGGCACCGGCACCTGTGAGCGCGCCCTTGCTGCGGCCGGCGGCGCCGAGCCTGGTGGTGCGTCCGCCCGAGCCCAAGCCGAGCCCGGTGCAGGAGCTTTCAAGCGTGTCTGCGAGCGAGCCCGCAACAACGCCTGCCAGCGCGCCGCCGCCCAGCCCGGTGGCCGTCGAGGTGCGCGAACCTGCGCCGCCGGCGGTGGCGCAGCCCGCGCCGATGTCGCCGCGCGCCCAGGCCGAGGCCGGCAGCTTGAGTGCCCGGCTGCGTCCGCGCCCGGTGGTGATCGACGAGCGCGGCGAGGCCGACGAGCCGCCGCCTTGGCTGGATGCGCCGCCCGCCGATGAGGAGGGTGGTGCGGTGGTGCAGGCCGGCGGCGACGAGTCGGCCGAGCCCGGCGAGTCCGCCGGCCATGGCGGCGTCTACGCCTCCACCGCCGGCAGCGATGTGCAGCTGTCACCGACGCCGCTGGGCGAGCGCTGGGCCGGGCTGGTCAAGCGCCTGAGCCTGGTGGCGCTGGCCCGCGAGCTGGCGTTGCAGGCCGAGTGCGTCGGCTTCGACGAGCAGGCCGAGACAGCGCTGATACGGCTGAAGGTCGAGCGCGAGTCGCTGCGCCAGCCGGCGCTGAAGGACAAGCTGCAGGCGGCGCTGGCCGCCGTGCTGGAGCGCCCGGTGGCCATCGAGGTCGAGCCCGGCGTGGCACAGGACTCGCCGGCGCTGCGCGATGCCGCGGACGTCCAGGCGCGCCAGCGTCAGACCGAACAATTCGTTTTCCAAGACCCGCTGGTCCAGCAACTGCTGGCCCAGTTCAAGACGGCGCGCATCGTGCCCGGGTCAATCAAACCCCACTGAACATCTTTAGGAGATACGCACATGATGAAGGGTCAACTCGCCGGCCTGATGAAGCAGGCCCAGGCCATGCAGGACAACCTCAAGAAGGCACAGGACGAGCTCGGCAATATCGAGGTCGAGGGCCAGTCGGGTGCCGGCCTGGTCAAGGTCACGATGACCTGCAAGCACGAGGTCAAGCGCCTGACCATCGATCCCAGCCTGCTGGCCGATGACAAGGACATGCTGGAAGACCTGGTCGCCGCCGCCTTCAACGACGGCCTGCGCCGCGCCGAGGAAGTCAGCGCCGAGAAGATGGGCAAGCTGACCGCCGGCATGCCGCTGCCGCCCGGCATGAAGTTCCCCTTCTAAGCCCTTGACCGCACTCGACGATCTGATCGAGGCGCTCAAGCGCCTGCCGGGCGTGGGCCAGAAATCGGCCCAGCGCATGGCCTACCACCTGCTGCAGCACGACCGCGAGGGCGCGCGCCGCATGGCGGCCTCGCTGACCGCGGCGATGGCGCAGGTGGGCAACTGCCAGCGTTGCCATACCTTCAGCGAGGCGCCGATCTGCGCGATCTGCGCCGATGCCCAGCGCGACGCACGCCTGCTGTGTGTGGTCGAGAGTCCGGCCGACCAGGCCGCGCTGGAGCGCACCGGCTCCTACCGCGGCTATTACTTCGTGCTGCAGGGCCGGCTGAGCCCGCTGGACGGCCTGTCCACCCAGGCCATCGGCGCCGAGCAGCTGCTGCTGCGCGCGGCCGAGGCGGCGGTCGAGGAGGTGATTCTGGCCACCAGCTTCACCGCCGAGGGCGAGGCCACCGCCCATGTGCTGGCCGAGGCGCTGCGCTCGCGCGGCATCCGCGCCACCCGGCTGGCGCGCGGCGTACCAGTGGGCAGCGAACTCGAGTATGTGGATCTGGGCACCATTGCCCATGCTTTGACCGATAGGCGCTGAGCGAATGACTGTTGCCAACTACTGCATCATCGCGGCCTGCGTGCTGCCCATCCTCTGCGCCGGCATGGCCAAGTCCAAGGGCTTCGGCAAGCCGCGCCGCGACGGGGGCTTCGACAACCACAATCCCCGCGCCTGGCTGGCCGGCCTGTCGGGCTGGCAGGCTCGCGCCAACGCGGCCCAGGCCAACAGCTTCGAGGCCTTGCCGCTGTTCATTGCCGGTGTGCTGGCGGCGCAGCAGATGGGAGCGGTGCAGGAGCGCATCGACATGCTGGCGCTGTCCTTCATCACCTTCCGCCTGGCCTATATCGGCCTGTACCTGGCCGACCAGCCGAATCTGCGCTCGCTGGCCTGGTTTGCCGCGCTGGGCAGCGCGGTGGCCTTGTTCTTCGCCTGATTGATCAGCGCTTGGCCGCCTTGCGCGCGGCCGAGGCTACCCGGGTGCCTTTCGCGGCCGGGCGGCCGGCCTTGACGGCCTTGGTCGTGCGCGCCGCTGCGGCCACGCGCTGGCTATTGGGCGTGTAGACCACCAGGGTCTGGCCGGGCTTGAAGGCGGTCTTGGCCGAGACCTTGTTCCACTGCGCGACCTGGCTGGCGCTGACCTTGTAGCGCTGCGCGACGCTGGCGACGGTCTCACCCTTGCGGGCCTTGAAGCTGACACGGCGCAGCGCCGGCACATCGGGCGCGAGGCTGATGCTGGCGTTGTCGGCCAGATGTTCGGACACATCCTGGTCGCGCTTGGCGCTGCGCGGCACCAGCAGGGTCGAGCCCTGGCGCACCAGCATGCGCGGCGGGATCTTGTTGATCTCGCGCAGCGCGGCCTCGCTCATGCCGACCTGCTGGGCGGCATCGGCCGGCTTCATCGTGCGCGGCACCACCCAGGCGGTCCAGCTCGCCATCGCGCCACGGTGGGCGGCCAGATTGCGGGCAAAGGCGTCGGCGTTGTCGTAGGGCAGCAGCACCTGCTCGGTCGCTGCGGCCAGCATCACCGGCTTGTTGACCTGCGGGTTGAACTGCTTGAACTCATCGACCGTCATGCCGGCAAAGCGAGCGGCGACATCGACATCGATGTCGCGGTCGATATTGACGCTGAGGAAGTAGGGGTGGTTGGCGATCTCGGGCAGGGACAGCGCAAAGGCCTCGGGGCGCAGCACGATGTTCTTGACCGCCTGCAGCTTGGGCACGTAGTAGCGCGTCTCGTCGGGCATGCGCAGACTCTCGTAGTCGGTCGGCAGGCCGGCGCGCTCGTTGCGCTTGATGGCGCGCTGCACATTGCCCTGGCCCCAGTTGTAGGCCGCCAGTGCCAGATGCCAGTCGCCGAACATGGTGTGCAGACGGCCCAGGTAGTCGAGCGCGGCGCGGGTAGAGGCCAGCACATCGCGGCGGTCGTCGCGGAAGATGTTCTGGCGCAGCTCGAAATCGCGACCGGTGGCCGGCATGAACTGCCACATGCCGGAAGCCTTGGCCGATGACAGCGCCTGCGGATTGAAGGCGCTCTCGATGAAGGGCAGCAGGGCCAGCTCCATCGGCATGCCGCGCTTCTCGACCTCGACGACGATGTGATAGAGGTAGCGGCCGCCGCGCGTGGTCATGCGCGCCACATAGTCGGGGCGCTGGCTGTACCAGGCCTCGGCGCGGCGCACCAGATCGTTCTCCAGCGTGGGCATCGCAAAGCCGCCGCGCACCCGTACCCACAGATCGGCCTTGGCCTTGGCGTCGTTCAGGTCGACGGTGACGCCGGGCTGCAACGCGTCCTCGACCTGGGGCAGGGCGGCGAGGGTGCCGGGTGCCGGCGACTCGGCCACCGGCGCGGCGGTCGCTGCGGTGCTGAGCTGCGGAGCCGGGGCGGCAGACTCCATCGGCGGCAGCGGAGTGCTGGCGCAGGCGCCCAGCAGCAAGGCCAGCGCCAGCGTGAAGAGTGTGGGCAGGGGGGTGTTGATCATCATCGGAAGTCGTTTTTCCATTGCCGCAGGGTGGCGAACACCGCAACAGGGTCGGTGTCCAGGAGCTGCGGCTGGTAGGCCAGGGCGGCGGCCCGCACGGCGGGCTGGTCGCAGCGCAGAAAGGGGTTGATGGCTTGTTCCTGACCTATGGTCGAGGGCAGGGTCGGCAGATTGTCGTGGCGGCGGGTCTCGCACCAGGCTTGGTAGTCGAGCAGCGCCGGATTCGCGGGCTCTATGGTCCGCGCAAAACGCAGATTCGACAAGGTGTACTCATGCGCGCAGCAGACCCGGGTGTGGCCGGGCAGCGCGGCCAGCGTCTGCAGCGAGGCCAGCATCTGCGCCGGCGTGCCCTCGAACAGGCGGCCGCAGCCGCCGGAGAACAGCGTGTCGCCGCAGAACATCAGGGGGGCGCTGGCATCGCTGGGCGTCTCGATCAGATAGGCGATATGGCCGGCCGTGTGGCCGGGCACGTCGATCACGCGGATTTGCTGGCCCAGCAGCTCGAAGCACTGGCCGCCGCTGCAGGCCTGCACAGGCCCCGGAATGGTCTCGCGCGCCGGGCCGAAGACGGGGCCTTGC
This sequence comes from Burkholderiales bacterium C2, assembly GCA_005503085.1. Classification (GTDB taxonomy): domain Bacteria; phylum Pseudomonadota; class Gammaproteobacteria; order Burkholderiales; family Burkholderiaceae_C; genus Roseateles_E. The sequence goes on from SCOI01000004.1 coordinate 209,006, forward strand.
AGGCGCGGCCGCAGGCCGGCCAGGCCGCCGACATGGTCGCCGTGATGGTGGGTCACTAGAATGCCGGCCAGGCGCAGCGAGTAGTGGTCCAGGGCGCGCAGCACGGGTTCCGCCTCGCCGGGATCCACCACCAGGGCTTGAGCACCGTCGTGCAGCATCCAGATGTAGTTATCGGTAAAGGCGGGCAGTGCGACCAAATCCATGCAGCGAGTTCTTGTGACGCGTGAAACCTCGATTGTAGAGTTGGCCGCCTGGCTGCAGACACCGCCCGGCCGCTATCTGCTGGCCTGGGAGCAGGCCCAGCTCGACGCGGCCGTGGTCGACCTGTTCGGCTTCCACGCGCTGCAGCTCGGCCTGCCCGAGCTGCAGGGGCTGCGCGCCAACCGCATGCCGCACCGCTGGCTGGCGCTGGACAATCTGGCGCAGAACGCGGCGGACTGGCATGCCAGCGTGCCGGCCGACGAGGAAGCGCAGGCCGGTTTCAGCCAGTTCGGCCTCGACACCCAGCTCGCCGACCGGGGCGTGGCGCTGTTCGGCGAGTTTGATGCGCTGCCCTTCGAGGCCAACAGCCTGGACCTGGTGCTGCTGCCCCACACGCTGGAGTTGGCGCCGGACCCGCACCGCACGCTGCGTGAGGTCGAGCGGGTGCTGCGGCCCGAGGGACGGCTCGTGATCTCGGGCATCAATCCGGCCAGTGCCTGGGGGCTGCGGCAGAATCTGGGCCGGCTGGTGAACCGCCTGCCGGGCAGCGGCGAGCGGCTTTACCTGCCGCGCGCCGGCGATTTCATCGGCTACTGGCGGCTGCGCGACTGGCTGCGCCTCTTGAGCTTCGAGGTCGAGGGCGCACAGTTCGGCGGCTACTGCCCGCCGCTGCGCAGCGACAAATGGCTCAAGCGCTGGGACTGGCTGGAGGGCGTGGGTTCGCGCTGGTGGCCGGTGCTGGGCGCGGTTTATTTCCTCACTGCGGTCAAGCGCGTGCACGGCATGCGCCTGATCGGCCTGGCCCGCCAGCCGGCCCGGCCCGCCAAGGCGCGCGCGGCCGTGGCCTTGCATCAACATCACAAGCACCGAGAAGCGAACGAATGACGACAGAGAACAAGCCCGCCGCCACCATCCAGAAGCCGGTGGTGACGATTTACACCGACGGGGCTTGCAAGGGTAATCCCGGGCGCGGCGGCTGGGGCGCCTGGCTGAGCTCGGGCGGCCACGACAAGGAGATGTTCGGCGGCGAAGCCAACACCACCAACAACCGCATGGAACTGACCGCGGTGATCGAGGCGCTGGCCTCGCTCAAGCGCAGCTGCAAGATCACGATCTACACCGACAGCGAGTACGTGCGCAAGGGCATGACCGAGTGGATCAGCGGCTGGCAGCGCCGCGGCTGGAAGACCGCCGACGGCAAGCCGGTCAAGAACGTCGAGCTCTGGCAGCGCCTGGACGCGCTGCGCAAGCTGCATGAGGTCGAGTGGCGCTGGGTCAAGGGCCATGCCGGCGACCCGGGCAACGAGCGCGCCGATGCGTTGGCCAACCGGGGCGCTGCCAGCGTCTGAATGCCGGCCGACGGCGTGCGCTGTGCGCCCGGCGGGTGCTGTTGACGCCTCTGCCGCCGTGTTTCAGTGCCGTAATGCCGCAGCGCCGACTGCAACAACATGTGTTCGCCGCTACAGTGCGCGGTCGGAGAAAAATGCATGAGCTTCAAGAAACTACATAGCGTCGTTGCGGTTGTTGCGTTGGTCGGGCTCAGTGCGCTGGCCTATTGGTGGCAGCACCAGCCGGGCAAAGCCCAGGCGGCGGCCAAGTCCGGCCAGGCTGCCCAGCCTGGCGGGCGCGGCCCGCTCAGCGTCGAGGCCGGCCGGGTTCAGGTGCAGAGCCTGGCCGACGACGCGCAGGCGGTCGGCGCGCTGCGGGCGCGCCAGTCGGTGATGCTGCGGCCCGAGGTCAGCGGCCGCATCACCAAGCTCGGTTTCACCGACGGCCAACGCGTGCGCCAGGGCCAGTTGCTGGTGCAGCTGGACGAGGCCTTGCAGGCGGCGCAGCTGCAGCAGGCCGAGGCCCAGGCCGGCATCGCCCGCACCCAGCTGCAGCGCAACCGTGAGCTGCTGGCCCAGAGTTTCGTCTCGCCCAGCGTGGTCGACCAGGCGGAGGCGACCCTGAAGGTGGCCGAGGCCCAGGTATCGCTGGCCCGGGCCCAGCTGGCGCGGCTGCAGGTGCGCGCGCCCTTTGACGGCGTGATGGGCATACGGCTGATCAATCTGGGTGACTATGTGAAGGACGGCGCCGATCTGGTCAGCGTCGAGGATGCCTCGTCGATGTGGGTGGATTTCCGCCTGCCCGAACGTTTCGTACCCCAGCTGCGCCTGGGCCAGGATGTGTCGCTGGGCCTGGATGCCTTGCCGGGCCGCGAGTTCAAGGCCCGTATCGAGGCGCTGGACAGCCAGCTGGACACGGCCGGGCGGTCGATGCTGGTGCGCGCGCGCCTGCTGGGCGACACCAGCATGCTGCGCTCGGGGCTGTTCGCCCGCGTGCGGGTGGTGTTCGCGCTGCGCGAGCAGGCCCTGGTCGTGCCCGAGGAGGCGCTGGTGCCGATGGGCGGCAAGCAGTTTGTCGTCAAGCTGGTCGAGGGCGCCGATGGGCGCTTGATGACGCAGCGCGTCGAGGCGCAGCTGGGCATGCGGGTGCCGGGCAAGGTGGAACTGCTGGGCGGCGTCAAGGCCGGCGACCGGGTCGTGACGGCGGGGCAGGGGCCGCTGATGCGCGGGGAGTCGCAAGCGGTCAAACTGGTGGACCTGGACAAGCCGGCTGCCGCTCGCGCGCCCGCGCCGACAGCCTCGGCCGCCAGCCGCTAAGGAGGGTTGCCTCATGCGCATCTCTGAAACCTCGATACGCCGCCCCGTCTTTGCGACCGTGATGTCGCTGCTGCTGCTGCTGGTGGGCATCGTGTCCTTCGACAAGCTGTCGCTGCGCGAGTACCCACGCATCGACGAGCCGGTCGTGACGGTCAGCACCCGGCTGGTGGGGGCTTCGTCGGAGGTGATCGAAACCCAGGTCACCAAGCCGATGGAGGACTCGATCGCCGGCATCGACGGTGTCGACATCCTGACCTCGATCTCGCGCTCCGAGCAAAGCCAGATCACGGTGCGCTTCAAGCTGGAGAAGAATCCCGACGATGCCGCCGCCGATGTGCGCGACCGCGTCTCGCGGGTGCGCGGCCGTCTGCCCGATGCGGTGGACGAGCCCATCGTCGCCAAGGTCGAGGCCGATGCGACGCCGACGATCTGGCTGGCCTTCACCAGCGAGACCCTGGACCCGCTGCAGATCACCGATCTGGTGAACCGCGTCGTCAAGCCGCGGCTGCAGACCGTGCCGGGCGTGGCCGATGTGCAGATCGGCGGCGACCGCAAGTATTCGATGCGCATCTGGCTGGACCCGGACCGGCTGGCCGCCTACAAGCTGACGGTGCAGGATGTCGAGGACGCACTGCGCCGCCAGAACCTGGAGGTGCCGGCCGGCCGCATCGAGAGCCAGCAGCGCGAGTTCAATGTCACCGCGCGCACCGACCTGAACACGGTGGCGCAGTTCGCCGAGGTGGCGCTGAAGCAGGCCAGCGGCTTCACGGTGCGGCTCAAGGATGTGGCGCGCATCGAGGAGGCCGCCGCCAGCGAGCGCTCGCGCGTGCGGCTGAACGGTGTGCCCTCGGTGTCGTTGGGTGTGATCCGTCAGGCCACGGCCAATCCGTTGGATGTGTCGGCCGGCGTGCAGGCCATGCTGCCGCGCATCCAGCAGGACCTGCCGGACACGGTGACGGTGCGGCCGGCCAATGACAACTCGGTCTTCATCGACCGTTCGATCAAGTCCGTTTACACCACCATCGCCGAGGCGGTGGTGCTGGTGGCCCTGGTGGTGTTCGTGTTCCTGCGCACCTTGCGGGCCTCCATCATCCCGCTGGTGACGATCCCGATCAGCCTGATCGGCTCGTTCGCGCTGATGGCGGCCGCCGGCTTCACGATCAACACGCTGACCCTGCTGGCCCTGGTGCTGGCGATCGGCCTGGTGGTCGACGATGCCATCGTCGTGCTGGAGAACATCTTCCGCCATATCGAGGAGGGGCTGGAGCCCTTCCAGGCGGCGCTGAAGGGGGCCAAGGAGATCGGCTTTGCGGTGGTCGCGATGACGCTGACCCTGGTGGCGGTGTTCGCGCCGCTGGCCTTCACGCCGGGGCGCACCGGGCGGCTGTTCGTCGAGTTCGCGCTGACGCTGGCCGGCGCCGTCGTGGTGTCGGGCTTTGTTGCGCTGACGCTCACGCCGATGATGTGCAGCAAGCTGCTGCGCCATAACAGCAAGCCGACGCGCTTCGACACCGGCATGGAGCGGGTGCTGGTCTGGATCAGCGATCGCTATGCGGCCGCGCTGCGCTTCGCGCTGCGCACGCGCTGGCTGGTGGTGGCGGTGATGGTGGCCTCGGGTGGCTACAGCTGGTGGCTGTTCAGCCATGCCAAGAGCGAGCTGGCGCCGCTGGAGGACCGAGGCGTGATCTTCATGCCGATCAGCGCGCCGGACGGCTCGACCCTGGAGTTCACCGCCCGCTATCTGGATGCGATCGACCGGGTCGCGGCCGGCTATCCGGAGTTCGACCGCCGCTTCATGTTTGTCGGCGGCGCGACCGTGGCTCAGGCCACCGGCATCCTGCGCACGGTGGACTGGGTGGACCGCGATGTCAGCACCCAGGAGCTGGCGCGCCGGCTGCAGCCGCAGCTGGCCGGGCTGCCGGGGGTCAGCGTGTTCGCGGTGACGCCGCCCAGCCTGGGCCAGGGCTTTCGCGAGCGTTCGATCAACTATGTGATCCTGACCAGCGACAGCTATGCCAATCTGGCCGGCGTGACCCAGCAGTTCATGGCCGCGCTGGCCAAGAACCCGGGCTTTGTGCAGCCCGACAACGATCTGCGCCTGAACAAGCCCGAGGTCTTTATGGAGGTGGACCGCGAGCGCGCGGCCGATCTGGGCGTCAATGTCGATCAGGTGGCGCGCACCGTCGAGACCATGCTGGGCGGCCGCAATGTGACCCGCTACAAGCGTGACGCCGAGCAGTACGACGTGATCGTGCAGACCGATGCGGTAGGCCGCACCACGCCCGACCATATCGAGAAGCTGTTCGTGCGCGGCCGTGGCGACGCGATGATTCCGTTGGCCAGCCTGGTCAAGGTGCGCGAGGCGGTCAGCCCGCGCGAGCTGAACCACTTCAACCAGCGCCGCTCGGTGGCCATCACGGCCAATCTGGCGCCCGGCTATGCGCTGGGCGAGGCGCTGGAGTTCATGGACGCGACCGCGCGCGAGATCCTGCCGATGGGCTATGCGACCGAGCTCAACGGCGTCTCGCGCGAGTTCCGCTCGTCCAGCGGCGCGCTGGGCCTGGTCTTCGTGCTGGCCCTGCTCTTCATCTTCCTGGTGCTGGCGGCGCAGTTCGAGAGCTTCATCGATCCCTTTGTGATCATGCTGGCGGTGCCGCTGTCCATGGTCGGTGCGCTGGCGGCGCTGCAATGGTCGGGCGGCACGCTCAATGTCTACTCGCAGATCGGCCTGATCACGCTGGTGGGGCTGATCACCAAGCACGGCATTCTGATCGTCGAGTTCAGCAACCAGCTGCGCCAGCAGGGCAAGGATGTGATGGAGGCGGTGATCGAGGCCTCGGCACTGCGCCTGCGCCCCATCCTGATGACCACCGGCGCGATGGTGCTGGGCGCGATCCCGCTGGCGCTAGCCAGCGGCGCCGGCGCCGAGAGCCGTCAGCAGATCGGCTGGGTCATCGTCGGCGGCATGAGCTTCGGCACCTTGCTGACCATCTTCGTCGTGCCGACCATGTACACGCTGTTCGCGCGCAAGAGCACGCCCGGCGAGATCACGACGCCGGCGCTGGCGTCTTGATGAGGGCTCAGGCCGGCGGGCTGGCGTAGTCGCGCAGGCCGGCCAGGCTCAGCACCTCGATGCCGCGCCGGCTGATGTTCAGCAGACCGGCGGCCTCCAGACGCTGCAGCGCGGCATTGGCGCGCTGGCGCGAGATGCCGGCCAGCTGGGCCACCTCGACCTGGCGCAGGTCCAGGAACAGGCCCGGCTCCGGGTAGAGCTCGGGGTTGTAGAGCGCGGCCAGGCTGCGCGCGACCCGCGCCGTGCAGTCCAGCAGGCGCTGGTTGCACAGCTGGGCGATGAAGCTGCCCATGCGGGCGTTCATCAGGTGCTGCAGATAGTGGTTGAAGGGCAGGCTGGTGGCGCGTAACCACTCGAAGGTCTCGCGCGGCAGCAGGGCCAGGTGCGAGTCGCGCAGGGCCACGCCCTCGTACTGCCAGCGGCCGCGCTTGATCAGCGTGCCTTCGCCGAACCAGCCGCCGGGCGCGGTGCCGATCAGCGTGGTCTCGCGGCCGTCGGGGCTGCCGACGCTCATCTTGCCGAAGCCGCTGATCAGCCCGACCCAATGCTCGGCCGGCTCGCCCATGCGTACCATCGCCTGGCCGGCCGCCACCCGGCGCTCGCGGCACTCCGCCTGCACGCGTTGCATTTCGGCAGGGCTGAGGTTGCGGCCCCAGATCGACTTCTCCAGCATCTCTTGCAAGCTCATGCGGCGATTCTAGGAGGCGGCCCGGTACAGTTCGGCTCAGCCTCCAACATCACTGCAGCTATGACGAAGAATCAGCCCCTGATCCGATGGCACTCCATGTTCATGGGCGTGGCCCTGCTGGCCGCCGCGCGCTCCAAGGACGAGCGCAAGCGCAACGGCGCCTGCATCGTCAGCGCCGACAACAAGATCCTGGGCGTTGGCTACAACGGCCTGCCGCGCGGCTGCTCCGACGAGGATGCCGGCTACTGGGCCGATGACGACGCCGATCCCTATCAATCGCGCCACAGCTACATCGTCCATGCCGAGGTCAACTCCATCCTGAACTGCGTCGTGCTGCCGCTGACCGGCAGCACGATTTACGCAACCCAGTTTCCCTGCCCGCGCTGCGTGCAGTCCATCATCCAGGTCGGCATCCGCCAGGTGATCTATCTGGAGAAGAAACCGCATCACTCGCGGGCCAACGAGGCCGCCAACAAGATGCTGGCCGATGCCGGGGTTCATATCCATTCGCTCGAAGCTCTGGAGCCGCCGTCGGCGCTGTGGTCCGAGGCCTTGGCGGGGTTCATCGCGCAGCAGGCGCTGGTTGATGGCGCGACTAAGGGCGCGACTTGAGCCGAATCAGCGGGTGAAGCGCCGGCTTTTTCTCGCTTAAGTTGCGCCGGCTCCCGGCATCATCCGCTCCATCAACCCGCCGGTTCGAGGAGTTCGACGATGATGATCCCGCTGCACCTGATTCCTGCCCAGAGCCGCCCATCGCTGGACTTCTTCGACGCCGGCGTCGCTGAGGTGCCGGATCTGGGGCTGTCGATTGCCGGTCCGGTGGACGGCGCCCAGTTGCAGGCCTTCCAGGCCCTGATGCAGCAGGCCGGGCTGCGCCTGCAGCCGACCCGCATGCTCTACGACCGGCTCTACGCCTTTGAGCGCCTGGCCGATGCGCATGCCAGCGGCAATCAGGCCTTGCGGGAACTCGCGATGCAGTTGTTTGACAGCTATCAGCGTGCCGGCGAATGGATCGCGCTGATGCACTGAAGCGCCAGGTTTCGCCGCTTCCACAGAGCGCCCCGCGAGGGCGCTTTTTTTGTTGGCGGGCGAGCGGGGTGCTCAGAGTGCGGTCAGCCAGTCGCAGCGCAGCCGTCCCTGACGATGCAGGCGCCGGCGCGCCCGGGCATACCAGGTCGGCAGCAGAAAGGCCGCCAGACTCAGCGGCAGCACCACCCAGGCCTGCAGCAGCAGCAGGCCGGGCACGCTGATCCAGCCCAGTACCCAACAGGTCAGCACGAGGTCCCAGGCCTGCGATTCCACCGGATGACGACCGCCATGCAGGATCAGCCAATGCTTGACCTGGGTCAGTTGCTGCAGAGTCATGGCCAAACTCCTTGCGCCGATGCTGTCAGTTTCGGGTCAGCTTGTTTATCGCTCAACTGCGTCTGAAAAGCCAGCGCTTTGAGGCGCTCAGGCCGGCAAGAGGCTGTGGTCTGCCAGCAAAACCGGGCGCGATCGTCTCTGTTGTTTTTGCGTGCATCGGCGCACGGCCTCAGTGCATGTCATCTGGCCTACATATCGCGTCGCCAAACTGTCACACGGAAAATTTGATCGAGCTGTGCTCATGGTCCGCCCTTTGCGGGGCACCGATGAGAGTTGTTTCAGGTCTTGCTGGCACCGTCTTTGCTATTCGAGTTCGGGTAGATGAGGCACGAGCGCGGCGCTTTGCATCGCGATGGTGCAAGTTCGCTCGCAAAGGGAGCGAGCGAGCCGGGCAGCACAAACAGCAGCTTCTTTCAAGCCGTAGTTCCTCGGTGTGGGAAAACCGCGATCCCAAACGTTTGCGGCTACCCCGGGTGCTACATTTTTTTACGGTGGGCGTTGGCATGCGCCGGTGTGGGAAGTCTTTGAGGAGTCACAGCATGAGTAGCAATCGTTGGAGTTTTACGAGGACCGCGTTGAGCGCGGCGGTAGCCATCGTGGCCGCAGCGCCCGTCATGGCGCAGAACACGACCGCCGCCGTGAGCGGCCGTGTCACGGCCGCAGATGGCAAAGCCATTGCGGGCGCAAACGTTAGCGTCTTGCATCGTGAGTCGGGCTCGGTGAACAACTTGGTCACCGACGCCGAGGGGCGCTACTCCGCTCGCGGTCTGCGCGTCGGCGGCCCTTACAGCATCACGGTTGTTAAGGGCAGCGACAAGGAAGTGCGCGAAAACGTTTACCTGGCCCTGGCCGAGACCCTGAGTCTTGATCTGCGCCTGGGTGCCAGCCAACTGGAAACCGTGGTGTTGACCGGCGCGCGCGCCCAGGTCGGTGCCTACAACTCCGGCGCCACGGGTGCCGGCACCAACCTGAGTCGCCAGGAACTGGACGCCTATGCCTCCATTTCCCGCAGTCTGCAGGACTACGCCCGTATCGATCCGCGCCTGGCCCAGACCGACAAGGAGCGCGGCGAGATCTCGGCCTTGGGGCAGAACTCCCGTTTCAACTCCATCACGGTCGACGGCGTCAACATCAGCGACACCTTCGGGTTGGAGTCCAACAACCTGCCGACGGCCAAGCAGCCCATCTCGATCGATGCGATCCAGTCAGTGCAGGTCAATGTCTCCAACTACGACGTGACCCAGAAGGGCTATACCGGCGCCAATATCAACGCCGTAACCAAGTCCGGCACCAATGACATCAAGGGCAGCGTTTACTACGTGTACCGGGACGATGGTCTGGGTGGCCAGCGCTACAACCGCACTGACGACAGCTATTTCTACCCGCTGGCCTTCACAGAGGAGACCAAGGGCGCGACCCTGGGCGGGCCGATCATCAAGGACAAGCTCTTCTTCTTTGCCAGCGTCGAGGAGCTCAAGAGCGACCGGGCCCAGCCCGAGTTCGGCCCCGTCGGTTCTGCATTGACCAATGTGGCCATTTCTGCGGACACCATCACCAAGCTGAAGCAGTTGGCCAAGTCGCGCTATGGCATGGATGTGGGTTCGCTCAGCGAGAAGACGAATCTCACGGTCCGTGACGCCCTGCTGAAGCTGGACTGGAGCATCAACGACCAGCACCGCGCCAATATGCGCTTCTCGCGGACCGAGCAGTCGGAGACCAATAACGGGGGCTTCGGCGGCTACAGCACGACCGCACTGCAACTGACCTCGGCCTGGTTCACTCAGCAGAAGACCGTGGACACCGTCGTGGCCCAGCTCTTCTCGGACTGGACCCAGAACTTCTCCACCGAGCTCAAGGTCTCCAGCCGCGACTACAACAGCGTGCCGGAGAACTACAGCAACCTGCCGTCCATGGCCCTGCGCTTCAGCGGCGGCGCACCCATCGGCACGCCGGCCGGTGTGTCGGCTAGCGGCAATCGCTTCCTGAACTTCGGTACCGAGCGCAGCCGCCATTTCAATGTGCTGGACACCAAGACCCTGGACGCTTACCTGGGCGCGAACTGGGTGCTGGGCGATCATGAGATCAAGTTCGGCGGCGACCTGCAGCGCAACAAGGTCTTCAACGCATTCTTCCAGGACACCAAGGGCAACTACACCTTCGCTTGCGGCAGCAACCTGACCTACGCTCAGTGCGAGGCGCAGGTGCTGGACAACTTCAGCCGCGGCAATGCGCTGAACTACTCCTACCAGGTCCCCGTGGCCGGCACGACCTTGGAGGAGGGCGCAGCCCGCTTCACGCACACCAGCACCGGCCTGTTCCTGCAGGACACCTGGGCCGTCAACGACAAGCTGACCCTGGGTTTTGGCGTGCGCTACGACAAGCTGTCGACCGATGACAAGCCCGCCTTCAACGCCAATGCTGCAGCGGCCAGCGTGGCTGGTAGCATCACGGGCGCGAACACTGTCGTGCGGGGCCGGGGTGGCTTCGGTCTGGACAACAGCCAGACGCCCGATGGCACGGATCTGCTGCAGCCGCGTCTGAGCTTCAACTACGCGCTGGACGCCGCCAACAAGCGCAAGTCGCAGGTTCGTGGTGGCCTGGGTCTGTTCCAGGGCGCTGCTGCCAATGTCTGGCTGGCTAACCCCTACTCCAACACTGGACTGGCCACCCGCATCATCACCTGCGGCACGACCTGCCCGACCAACAACACCCTCTTCAATCCGGATCCCAGCCAGCAGCCCACCTCGGTGACGGGGGTGCCGCCAGCCGCCAATGTGGACTTCATCGCCAAGGGCCTGGGCCAGCCTTCCGTCTGGAAGTTCAATCTGGCGTATGACGCCGAGCTGCCCTGGTTCGGCCTGGTGGCGGGCGCCGAGTGGGTGCACACCAAGACCCACTCCGGTCTCTACTACCAGAACCTGAATCTGGGTGACCCGACCCGTACCAGCAAGATCGACGGCCGCCAGATGTTCTTCATGCCGCAGAGCTACAGCGACAGCTGCTTTGCCGCCAACGGCAACATCTCGACCAGCGGCGCCTGCGCCCCTGGGACTGGCTTCACCGCTCAGCGCGCCCTGAGCAACGCCAACTTCGGCAATGTGCTGCTGGCCACCGAGACCAAGAAGGGTGGCGGCAACGCCCTGACCCTGTCGCTGTCCAAGGCCATGCCGCAGTACGGCCTGAACTGGCAGTTGGCCTATACCCGCATGAGCGCGACCGAGGTGAGCCCGCTGACCTCCTCTGTGGCCAACTCCAACTTCAACTCGCGGGCCATCTACAACCCCAACGAGGAAGTGTCGGCCAACTCCGCCTACCTGGTGCGTGACCGGGTCAGCGCCGCCGTTAACTGGTCGCGGGCCTTTGTGGGCAAGTACAAGACGACCGTGGGTCTGTTCTATGAAGGTCGCAAGGGCAAGCCGTTCAGCTGGACCTATGCGAATGACATGAATGGCGACAACGTCACCAATGACTTGTTCTATGTGCCCAGCGCACCCGGCGCGGCTGGTGTGGTCTTCCGTCCGGCTCAGAACAGCGGCCTGGCCGACAATGCGGCTGCCGAGAAGCGTTTCTGGGAGATCGTCAACAGCAATTCGACCCTGTCCGCCAGCAAGGGTAAGGTCGTTGCGCGCAACTCCAGTTTCGCAGCCTTCGTCAATAGCTTTGACCTGCGCCTGAGCCAGGAGGTTCCCGGTTTCACCAGCCGTCACAAGGGCGTGATCAGCCTGGACATCCTGAACGTCGGCAATCTGCTGAACAAGCGCTGGGGCCGGATCGACGAGTTGCGCTTCGAATCCCAGGGCGGGCAGCGTCGCAGTTTCGTGAACTACGGTGGCATCGATGCCAACGGCAACTACGTTTACTACGTCGACAACAAGGTCACCGACTACACGACACGCCAGGCCAAGGGTGAGTCGCAATGGGCGGCGCAAATCACCGCGAAGTACGAGTTCTGATCTGAGCCAGTCCGGCGCCTGAGCGCCTTCAGAAACCGCCGCATGACTCGTTCATGCGGCGGTTTTTTTAATGGTCGTCGTGCGTCACAGCCCCTTGAACAAATGCGCAAACATGCGGCTCACCGCCAGGCGCTCCGGCCGTTCGCGCAGATGCAAGCTCAGCCTGCCGGCCTCATCGCGCACCGCGCGAGTGATCGCGTCGGCGCGCACCACGACGCTGCGATGCACCTGCCAGAACTCTTGCGCGTCGAGCTGGGGCAGCAGCTCCCGCAGCGAGGCGCGCACCAGATGTTCCTTGTCGGCGGTGACGACGCGCACATACTTGTCGGCCGCCTCGAAATAGATCACCTCGCTGACCTGCACCATATGGATGGTCGGGCCGACGCTGACCTGCAGCAGGCGCAGCGGTTGGGCCGAAGCGGCCGGCAGACCCAGTGCCTCGGACACGCCGGGTGCAGTCAGCAACTGGCGCAGCTGGGCGACCGCATCCATCGCGCCGCTGTCGGCGGGGCGCTGTGGTGTCGACGATGCGGCCTCGCGTTGCTGCAGGGCCATCTGCAAACGGCTGCAGGTCTGCGCCAGGCGCTCGCGCTGCACCGGCTTCAGCACATAGTCCAGCGCGGCCTGCTCGAAGGCCTTCAGCGCGTACTGGTCGTAGGCGGTCACGAAAACCAGCAGCGGGAATGGTGTCTCATCGGGCCAGTCCTCGGCCAGCGCCTGGGCCACTTCGAGCCCCGTCATGCCCGGCATGCGGATGTCCAGGAACAGCACCTGGGGTCGCAGTCGCAGCGCGGCCTCCAGCGCGGCCTCGCCGTTCGCGGCCATCGCAACAATCTGCAGTCCAGGCCACAGTGCGGCCAGATCGGCACGCAGGCTCTCGGCCAGCAGCAGTTCGTCTTCGGCAATCAGCGCGGTGCATGCGGTGTTCATGGCGTGGGCTCGATGAGGGGCAGGGTGACGCTGACCAGGGTGCCGCCGCGAGCATCCTCGGCCGGCTCGATGCGCAAGGCGGCAGCACTGCCGTACTGGGTCGCCAAGCGGGAACGCACCTGCTCAAGCCCGAAGCCGGTGCCTGTCGATGGGGCGGCCTGGCGCAGACCGGCGCCGGTGTCCCGCACCTGAAGCAAGAGCTGACCCCGCTCGCCTCTTGCCGCGCTGATGATCAGTTCGCCGCCCTCGATATGAGGCTCCAGCCCATGCTGGATGGCGTTCTCGACCAGGGGCTGCAGCAGCAGTGGCGGGATGGTTAACCCCGCCAGCTCATCGGGCAGTATCAGCTGCGGCCGCAGCCGTTCGCCCATGCGAACCTGCATCAAGGCCAGATAGTCGCCCAGCCGGGCGAATTCCTCGCACAGCGGGTGGGCGCCGCTGCGCGAGGCGTTCAAGGTGGCGCGCAGAAAGGCGATCAGCTGGTCCAGCATGGCCTGGGCGCGCGGCGCGTCCAGCGCGATCAGCACGCGCAGATTGGCCAGGGTGTTGAACAGCATATGCGGCTCCAGCTGCGACTCCAGCAGGCGCAGCTGCATCTCGGCGGCCTGGCGGCGCGCCTGCTCGGCCTCAACCTGGCTGGCATGGAGGCGGCCCCGCGCGTAGAAAAAGCCGGTGGCCACGATGGAGGCCAGCAGCGAGACCAGCAGCAGGCCGGCGATCTCGCGCCAATGGCTGTTCCACAGGCTGCGCGTGCGGTAGCCCATCATCTGGTCGGCCAGCCCGCTGCCCAGGCTGTAGGCCAGCGGCACGCTGAGCGCCACGCAGACCAGCATCACCGGCCAACCGGGCCAGTCGTGCCGGTGCGCCTCGCAGCCCGGCCGCAGCCGTCGCATCACGGCCGCGCTGAGGGCGCGCGAGGCATCGATCAGCGCCCAGCACAGCAGGCCTATCGTGATCGAATAGACGAGGCTGGCCACCAGATTGTTGCGCGAGAAGCCATAGACCAGCAGGCCGATGCCGGCCGAGAACAAGGTCGTGACGCTGGCCATGCGCAGCGGGTAGGGCAGGCGGCTTGAGAGTCTGTGTATCGAGGGGGGCAGCGGCATGACAGCCATTGTCGAGCAGGCGAGGCCTGCCACGGCCGGCGCTGCGACGACGCGCACACAGAGGGCGCGAGCCGCACCGGGCGGGCGCGAGTGGCCCGGCGTCTCACGCACAATCCCGCCATGCAAGCCTTTGTCCTGACCCCGCCCAGCGCCCCGGCGATCCCGCTGATCATCGACTCGCCGCACAGCGGCCAGCACTACCCGGCCGACTTCGGCAGCCGCCAGCCGCTAAGTGTCTTGCGCGAGGGCGAGGACGCCTTCGTCGAGCGGCTCTACGAAGGCGCGCACCAGCTCGGCGCCACGCTCTTGGCCGCGCAGTTCCCGCGTGCCTATATCGACCCCAACCGAGACCTGGACGATATCGACCCGGCGATGCTGGATGCCGACTGGCCCGGCGCCGTCACACCCAGCCGCAAGACCGAGCTGGGCATAGGCCTGATCTGGCGCACCATGGGCCAGGGTCGCGAGATCTATGACCGGCGCCTGACGGTTGCCGAGGTGCAGGCGCGCATCCGCGACTGCTACCGCCCCTATCACCTGGCGCTGCGGCGCCTGCTCGACGACGCCTTGGCACGGCATGGCCGACGCTGGCACCTGAATGTGCATTCGATGCCCGACGATTCCTATGCCCAGCTGGGTCTGCCGGAGCGTCAACTGGCCGACTTCGTGCTGGGCAATCTGGACGGTGCCAGCAGCGATGCCGCGACTCTGCTGGTGCTGGCCGAGCCGCTGCGTGCGGCCGGTTATAGCGTGGCCTTCAACGAGCCCTTCAAGGGCGTGACCCTGATCCAGCGCTCCGGCAACCCGGCCGCGCTGTGCCACTCGGTACAGATCGAGATCAAGCGCTCGCTCTATATGGATGTGGCCAGCCATCAGCCCAACGAAGGCTTTGCGCGCGCCCAGGCCGCGATCCAGGCCATGCTGGCGGCGCTGGCGCGGCACAGCAGCGCGTAGGCGGGGCTTCGAGGGCCGGGTGCTCGCGCAGCGCCTCGCCCAGATAGTCGATGAACAGGCGCAGCGGTGCCGGCATCTGGCGACGCTCGCGCCAGCAGGCGAAGAACTCCAGCGGCTCGGCCACCGCCTGGGCCTCGTCCTCGGCCAGGAACAGCGGCAGCAGCAAGCCCTGGCGCAGCGGCTCTCGGGCGACGAAGCTGCCGAGCCGGGCGATGCCCATGCCGCCGATGGCCAGCGCGGCCAGCGCGTCGATGTCGTTGGCCAGGCAGCTGATCTTCAGCTCGGGCACGATGCGCTCGCCCTCGCGCGTGATGAAAGCCCAGGGCAGCAGGCGGCCGTCAACCGGCAGGCGAAAGCCCAGGCAGTCGTGCTGCTGCAGCTGCTCCGGCCGGGTCGGCCGCCCGGCGCGCGCCAGGTAGTCGGGCGAGGCGCAGAACAGCATCGGCGCGGTCGCGATGCGCCGTGCGATCAGGCCCGGCTCCAGCTGGGCCCGGAAGCGGATGCTGAGGTCGAACTCCTCGCGCACATGGTCGACGCTGCGGTCGGCCAGCGTCAGCTCCAGCTGGATGCGTGGATGGGCGCGCGCAAACGCAGGGAGCAGCGGCGCGATCAGATGCCGACCGAAGGCCACCGAGGCGGCGATGCGCAGCCGCCCGCGCGGCTCGCCGCTGAAGGCCGCGACATCGGCGCGCGCCTGCTCCAGCTGCGCCTGCAGATCGCGCACGCGCTGGAAATAGAGCTCGCCGGCCTCGGTCAGCGCCAGTGCCCGCGTGCTGCGGGTCAGCAGCCGCGTGCCCAGCGAGGCCTCCAGCCTGGCGATGGCCTGGCCGGCCGAGGCCGGCGTGATGCCCAGCTGCCGGGCGCTGGCGGCGATGCTGCCGGCCTCCACGGCCTTGACGAAGGCGGCAATGCCGCTGAGGGTGTCCATGCGCCAGATTATGTTGGATCGCGGCTATTGACGGAGGTTGATTCAATGCTTTTGGCATCGAGTGAGCAGGGTGCCGATGGGCTTATCAGCCAGGCCCTGCGTGCCTACAGTGGCGTCAATCCCATTTCATTGATGCCTATCTGACCGTTATGAATCACCCCACCTTGTCCAAGACCACGGCCGCACGCGGCCTGCCCAAGCGTTTCACGCCGGCGGTATTCGCCTTCTATATGGCCGGCATCATGGCCATGCTGATGTGCCTGGTCATCGTCGGCGTCAACACCGGGCTCGGCCCGGGTTATCTGAGCCGGGTGCTGGGCACTTATGCGCTGGCCTTTCCGGTGGCGTTCTGCTGCGTGATGCTGGTGCGGCCGCTGGTGCTGAGGCTGGTCGCCGCGACGGTGGCCGACTGAGCTCAGCGGCGCTTCTTCGTGCCGCCGCCCAGAATGCTGCCCAGCACGCCGCGGATGATCTCGCGGCCCACCGTCGATCCCATCGTGCGCAGCGCCGACTTGGCGGCCGTTTCGGCCAGGCCCTCGCGGCGCCCGCCGCGCGGGCCGGTGGAGCCGAACAGGATGTCCTTGAGACCGCCCATCAGGCCGCCGTCTTCGGCCGTCTGCCCGGGCTTGCCCTGGTTCGTCGCGGCCGTGGCCCCATCGGCCATCGTCGCCTCGGTACGGCCCTTGAGCTTCTCGTAGGCTGACTCGCGGTCCACCAGCTTTTCGTAGACGCCGGCCACCAGCGAACCCTTGATCAGCGCGGCGCGCTGTTCGGCCAAGATCGGCCCGATCTGGCTGCCCGGGGGCAGCACGAAGACGCGCTCGGTGATGCCGGGCCGACCCTTCTCGTCCAGCAGGCTGACCAGGGCCTCGCCGACCGCCAACTCGGTGATGGCCGCGGCTATGTCCAGCCCCGGCTTGGGCCGCATGGTCTCGGCCGCCGACTTGACGGCCTTCTGGTCGCGCGGCGTGAAGGCGCGCAGCGCATGCTGGACCCGGTTGCCCAGCTGGCCCAGCACCGTGTCCGGGATATCCAGCGGGTTCTGGGTCACGAAATAGACGCCGACGCCCTTGGAGCGCACCAGGCGCACGACCAGCTCGATGCGTTCGACCAGCGCGTCCGGCGCCTCCTTGAACAGCAGATGGGCCTCGTCGAAGAAGAACACCAGCTTGGGTTTCTCCAGGTCGCCGACCTCGGGCAGGGTCTCGAACAGCTCGGACAGCATCCACAGCAAGAAGGTCGCGTACAGCCGCGGCGCATTCATCAGCTTGTCGGCCGCCAGGATGTTGATGACGCCCTGGCCGGCCTCGGTCTGCATGAAGTCGGCGATGTTGAGCATGGGCTCGCCGAAGAATTGGTCGCCGCCCTGGGCCTCGATCTGCAGCAGGCCGCGCTGGATCGCGCCTACGCTGGCGGCCGAGACATTGCCGTACTCGGTGGTGAACTGCGCGGCGTTGTCGCCGACATGCTGCAGCATTGCGCGCAAATCCTTCAGATCCAGCAGCAAGAGGCCGGCGTCGTCGGCGATCTTGAAGACCATCTGCAGCACGCCTTGCTGGGTCTCGTTGAGCGCCAGCATGCGGGCCAGCAGCAGCGGGCCCATGTCGGAGACGGTGGCGCGCACCGGATGGCCCTGCTCGCCGAACACATCCCACAAGGTGGTCGGGCAGGCGATCGGCGCGGGCGCCTCGATGCCGCGATCCTTCAGCACCGCCAGCAGCTTCTCGCTGGGCTTGCCGGTCTGCGAGATGCCGGTCAGATCGCCCTTGACGTCGGCCATGAAGACCGGCACGCCGAGCTTGGAGAAGCTCTCGGCCAGCGACTGCAGGCTGATGGTCTTGCCGGTGCCGGTGGCGCCGGTGATCAGGCCGTGGCGGTTCGCCAGCGCGGGCAAGAGCTGGCACTCGGTGGCCGCGTTGCGAGCCAGCAGAATCGGGTCGGCCATTGGGGTTCTCCAGGAGATATGGTGGCGGCGGCTAAAATCGCAGTCTATCCAACAAAACATGGAGCCGCCCCCGGCATGCGAAGGGGTGCGCTCGCCAGGAGAAGCAGGCAATGGCAGGGCATTCCAAATGGGCCAATATTCAGCACCGCAAAGGTCGTCAGGACGAGAAGCGCGGCAAGATCTGGACCCGCATCATCCGTGAAATCACCGTCGCGGCCCGCCAGGGCGGCGGTGATGTCAAGGAGAACCCGCGCCTGCGCCTGGCCGTGGACAAGGCCAAGGCCGCGAACATGCCGGCCGACCGCATCAAGTACAACATCGACAAGGCCTCCGGCGCCCTCGAAGGTGTCAATTACGAGGAAATCCGCTACGAAGGCTATGGCTTCGGTGGCGCGGCCATCATCATCGACACGATGACGGACAACCGAGTCCGCACCGTGGCCGAGGTGCGTCACGCCTTCAGCAAGTACGGCGGCAGCATGGGCACCGAGGGCGCGGTGGCCTTCCAGTTCAAGCATTGCGGCCAGCTGATCTTTGCCCCGGGGAGCTCCGAGGACAAGATCATGGAGGTGGCGCTGGAAGCCGGCGCCGACGATGTGATCACCGACGACGATGGCGCCATCGAGGTGCTGACGCCCGCGCCGGCCTTCGAGGCCGTCAAGAACGCGCTGGAAGCCGCCGGCCTGAACCCCGAGGTGGCCGAGGTCACGATGCGGCCGGACAACACGATTGAACTGACGGGCGAGGACGCCGAACGCATGCAAAAACTGCTGGATGTGCTGGAAGACCTGGACGATGTCCAGGATGTGTTCCACAACGCGAGCATCGAGGCCGCATGAAAGTTCTCGTGCTTGGCAACGGCGGCCGTGAACATGCCCTGGCCTGGAAGCTGGCCCAGGGTGAGCGGGTCAGCCAGGTCTTTGTCGCTCCGGGCAATGGCGGCACGGCCCGCGACCCGCTGCTGAAGAACATCCCCATCACCGACGTCAAGGCGCTGGCCGACTTCGCCGAGGCCGAGAAGATCGCGCTGACCGTGGTCGGCCCCGAGGCCTATCTGGCCGCCGGCGTCGTCGACGAGTTCCGCGCCCGTGGCCTGCGCATCTTCGGCCCGACCAAGGCGGCCGCGCAGCTGGAGAGCTCCAAGGCCTTCGCCAAGGACTTCATGAAGCGCCACGGCATCCCGACGGCGGCCTATGAGGTCTTCAGCGACGCGGCGGCGGCCCATGCCTATGTCGACGCGCAGGGCGCCCCCATCGTCATCAAGGCCGATGGTCTGGCGGCCGGCAAGGGCGTGGTCGTCGCGACCAGTCTTGAGCAGGCGCACGAGGCGATCGACTGGATCCTGGCGGACAACAAGCTGGGCGTGGTGCATAACGAAGGCGGCGCGCGCGTCGTCATCGAGCAGTTCCTGAGCGGTGAGGAAGCCAGCTTCATCGTGCTGTGCGACGGCAAGAACGTCGTCTCGCTGGCCACCAGCCAGGATCACAAGCGCTTGCTGGACGGCGACGAGGGGCCGAATACCGGCGGCATGGGCGCCTATTCGCCGGCCCCGGTGGTGACGCCCAATGTGCATGCGAAGGCGATGCACGAGATCATCATGCCCACCATCCAGGGCATGGCGCGCGACGGCATCCCCTTCACCGGTTTCCTCTATGCCGGGCTGATGATCGACGAGCACGGCCAGCCGCGCACGGTCGAGTTCAACACCCGCATGGGCGACCCGGAGACACAGCCCATCATGATGCGGCTCAAGAGCGATCTGCTGGAGGTGCTGCTGCAGGCCACCGACGGCACGCTGGACCAGGTCGAGCTGCAGTGGGACCGCCGTGTGGCGCTGGGTGTGGTGATGGCCGCCCACGGCTATCCGCTGTCGCCGCGCAAGGGCGATGCGATCACCGGCCTGCCGGCCGATGCGGAGGATGCGATGGTCTTCCACGCCGGCACGGCCGAGGTCGACGGCCAGCTGCAGACCTCGGGTGGCCGTGTGCTGTGCGTGACGGCGTTGGGCGAGTCGGTACGCAAGGCCCAGCAGCTGGCCTATGACAGCCTGGTCAATATCCAGTTCGAAGGCAAGCAGTTCCGCCGCGACATCGGCCACCGGGCGGTGAAGCGTTGAGCGCGAGCTTCTCCGCCGGGCCGCAAGCCATCTCCGGTGCGATGCCGGTGCAGCCGCGAGGCCATGCGCTGGCACGTTCGCTGCTGCGCCTGGCCGGCTGGCGCCTGCTGTTCGACGGGCTGCCGGGACCGCAGGGCGTGATCCTGGTCTATCCGCACACCTCGAACTGGGACTTCGTGCTGGGCCTGATGTCCAAATGGGCGCTGGGGCTGGAGCTGCGTTTCTGGGTCAAGAACAGTCTTTTCGGCCTGCCGCTGTTCGGCCGCTGGCTGCGCTGGCTGGGCGGCGTTGCGGTGGAGCGGCGCAGCAAGCAGGGCCTGGTCGGCGGCACGGTGGCGCAGCTGCAGGCGGCGCGCGCCGAGGGGCGCAGCTTCTGGCTGGCCGCCGCGCCCGAGGGCACGCGCTCGCTGAGCGCTGGCTGGCGCTCCGGCGCCTATCAGGTGGCGGTGCAGGCCGGTGTGCCGTTGGGCCTGGCCTACTTCGATTTCGCCAGCAAGACCGTGGGCCTGACCCAGTTCGTGCAACTCAGTGGCAATGCCGAGGCGGACTTTGCGCTGATGGCGCAGTATCTGGCCGGTAAACGTGGCAAACGGCCCGAGCTGGCCAGTCCGGTGAGGCTCAATCCATGATGAATACCTTGGCGGTCCGCGAGTATTTGCTGGGTCTGCAGCAGACCATCGTCTCCAGCTTCGAGGCGGCCGATGGCCAGCCCTTTCTCAGCGATGGCTGGGAGCGCGAGCCCGGCGGCCGCCTGGAGGGCGACGGCCTGACCCAGCTGATCGAGAACGGCGCACTGCTGGAGCGCGGCGGCTGCAATTTCTCGCATGTGCGGGGTCGGGTCTTGCCGCCCTCGGCCACTCAGCACCGGCCCGAGCTGGCCGGCTCGCCCTTCGAGGCCATGGGCGTCTCGCTGGTGATGCACCCGCACAACCCCTTTGTGCCGACCGTGCACATGAATGTGCGCATGTTCGCGGCGCTGCCGGCGGACCGTGCGCCGGTGGTCTGGTTCGGCGGCGGCATGGACCTGACGCCCTACTACGGCTTCGAACGCGACGCGCAGCATTTCCATCGCACCTGCGAGGCGGCCCTGAAGCCGCATGGCGAGCAGCTCTATCCGCGTTTCAAGACCTGGTGCGACGAGTACTTTTTCCTGAAGCATCGCAACGAGCCGCGTGGCATCGGCGGCATCTTCTTCGATGACTATGCGGACGGCGGTTTCGAGGCCGCGTTCGCGATGTTGCGCTCGGTGGGCGATGCCTTCCTGCCGGCCTATATGCCCATCGTCGAACGCCGTCAGGGCCTGCCCTATACCGAGCGCGAGCGCGACTTCCAGGCCTACCGGCGCGGCCGCTATGTCGAGTTCAATCTGGTGTTCGACCGCGGCACCCTGTTCGGCCTGCAGTCGGGCGGGCGTACCGAATCGATCCTGATGTCGATGCCGCCCATCGTCAAATGGCGCTATCAGTACGCGCCCGAGCCCGGCACGCTGGAGGCCAAGCTGTACACGGACTTCCTGCGTCCGCGCGACTGGGCCCATGAGCAGGCCGGGCATTTATGGCTTTGAAGACCGGGCTGTTCGGCGGCAGCTTCGACCCGGTCCATCTGGCCCATCTGAGCCTGGCGCGCTGCGCGCTGGAGCAACTGGGCCTGGACCAGCTGCTGTGGCTGCCGGCCGGCCGACCCTGGCAGAAATTGCAGCAGGGGACGGGGCGGGGCCTGGCCTCGCCCGAGCACCGGCGCGCGATGGTCGCGCTGATGGTGGCGGGTGAGCCGCGTTTCGCGGTCGACGACAGCGAGCTGGAGCGCGACGGCGCCAGCTACACGATAGACACGGTGCGCGCGCGGCTGGCGGCCCGGCCCGATGAGCAGCTGTTCCTGCTGATCGGCCAGGACCAGTATGCGCGGCTGCACACCTGGCGCGAATGGCGCGAGTTGCTGGGCCTGGTCACCCTGGCGGTGGCGGCGCGCGACGGCCAGGCCATCCAGGCTTCGGCCGAGCTGCAGGGCCAGCCGCACCGGATGCTGAGGCTGGCGATGCCGGCCCTGGCTTATTCATCAACCCAAGTGCGCGACATGGCGTCGCGTGGCGAGGACATACGCCCCATGGTGGGCGAGGCGGTAGCGGGTTATATTGCCCTCCATCGTCTTTACGAGGCTGCGGCCCAAAGAAGCGAGAACTGAATGGACATTCGTAAACTGCAACGTGCCATCGTCGATGGTCTGGAAGACGTGAAGGCCCAGAACATCGTGGTCTTCAACACCGAGCATCTGTCGCCCTTGTTCGAGCGCGTGATCATCGCCTCGGGCACCAGCAACCGCCAGACCAAGGCCCTCGCGTCCAGCGTGCGCGTGACGGTCAAGGAACGCGGCATGGACGTCATGCGCATGGAAGGCGAGGAGAACGGCGAGTGGATCATCGTCGACTGCGGCGCCGCCGTCGTCCATGTGATGCAGCCCGCGATCCGCGACTACTACCACCTCGAAGAGATCTGGGGCGACAAGCCGGTCAAGCTCAAGCTCGGCGACAGCGAGACCAAGCTGGTCAAGGCCTCCGAAGACGAGGCCCCGGCCAAGAAGCCGGCCGCGAAGAAGACCAGCACCAAGGCTGCGCCTGCAGCCGTCAAGAAGCCTGCCGCGAAGAAGACCTCGGCGACCGCCAAGCCTGCAGCCAAGAAGGCCGTGCCGGCGAAGAAGGGCGTGACCCGCACCGTGGGCGTCAAGACCGCAGTCAAGGCGCCGGCCGTCAAGACCATCAAGGTCGGCACGCCCAAGCCTGCCGCCAAGAAGACCGCCGCGAAGACCGCTGCGAAGGCGGCTGCCCGCCCGGCAGCGAAGAGGGCCGCCCCGGTGAAGGCCGCGGCCAAGAAGGCCGCCCGCGCCTGATGCGGCTGCTGCTGGTGGCCGTGGGCCAGCGCCAGCCGGCCTGGGCCGACACGGCTTACGAGGACTTCGCCAAGCGCTTCCCGCCCGAGATGCGGCTGGAACTGAAGGCCGTCAAGGCCGAGCCGCGCAGCGCCGGCAAGAGCACCGAGCAGCTGATGGCGGCCGAAGCCCAGCGTTTGGAAGCCGCGTTGCCCAGGAGCGTGCGCCGCGTCATCCTCGATGAACGCGGCGACCGTGTCACCACCGTGCAACTGGCGCAGCGTCTGGAGCGCTGGAAGGGCGATGGCCGCGATGTGGCCATCTTCATCGGCGGCCCCGACGGTCTCGACCCGGCGCTGAAGGCCACGGCCGACGAGACGCTGCGCCTGTCCGACCTGACCCTGCCGCACGCTTTTGTGCGCGTGCTGCTGGCCGAGGCGCTGTACCGCGCCTGGTCGGTGATGGCCGGCCATCCCTATCACCGTGAGTGAGCGCGCCCCGATGATCTATCTCGCTTCGCAAAGCCCGCGCCGCCGCCAGCTGCTCGATCAGCTGGGCGTCGCCCATGAGCTGCTGCTGCCCGGCGCCGACGAGGATGCCGAGGCGCTGGAGGCCGAGCAGGCCGGCGAGCTGCCTGAGGCCTATGTGCGGCGCGCGACGCAGAACAAGCTCAATGCGGCGGTGCTGCGGCGCGCCGCGCGGGGCCTGCCCGCAGCGCCCATCCTCTGCTCGGACACCACGGTGGCGCTGGGCACGGCCATCCTCGGCAAGCCGGCCGACGCCGCACATGCACTGGCGATGCTGCGTCGCCTGTCGGGCCACACGCATCGCGTGCTGACGGCGGTGGCGCTGGCCTGGGGCGATGGTCAGCAGGCCTTGAGCGTCAGCATCTCCCATGTGCGTTTTGCCGCTGTGCCCGACGCGCTGCTGCAGCGCTACGTGGCCAGCGGCGAGCCGATGGGCAAGGCCGGGGCCTATGCGATCCAGAGCCAGATAGCAGGATGGATCGAACACATCGACGGCTCATATTCAGGCATCATGGGTCTGCCCTTGTTCGAGACCGCCCAGCTCTTGCGCGGCGCCGGTTTCGAGCTCTGAGGACCGAGTCTTGTCGCCAGGCCGCGCGCCTGCCGACAGTGCTTGACCGGGGACACAGAGCCCCGGTTATGGAGACACAAGCTATGGAAGATATTCTGATCAACTGGTCTCCGCAGGAGACCCGGGTGGCCGTGGTCGAAAACGGCTCGGTGCAGGAACTGCACATCGAACGCACGCTGGAGCGCGGCCTGGTGGGCAATGTCTACTCGGGCAAGGTCGCCCGGGTGCTGCCGGGCATGCAGTCGGCCTTCATCGACATCGGCCTGGAGCGGGCGGCCTTTCTGCATGTGGCCGATCTGCATGTCGCCGGTGTCAGCCCGCGCAGCCATCACGCCGAGGCAGGCACGGCGGTGCCGATCGAGCGCCTGGTGTTCGAGGGTCAGGCCTTGACCGTGCAGGTGATCAAGGACCCGATCGGTACCAAGGGCGCGCGGCTGTCGACCCAGATCAGCATCGCCGGCCGCATGCTGGTGCACCTGCCGCAGGACGACCATATCGGCATCTCGCAGAAGATCGGTTCGCCCGAGGCGCGCGAGGCTTTGCGCGCGCGCATGCAGGCCCTGGTCGGCACGCCGGCCGACAACGGCGGCGGCAGCGGTGGCGGCGGCTTCATCCTGCGCACCAACGCCGAGGACGCCTCCGACGAGGAGCTGGCCACCGACATCGCCTATCTGCGCAAGACCTGGGCCTTGATTCGGGAACGCGCGCACCGCTCGCCGCCCGGCACCTTGCTGCATCAGGACCTGAGCCTGGTCGAGCGGGTGCTGCGCGACCTGGTCAGTGAGCGCACCGGCTCGATCCGCATCGACTCGAAGATGCAGTACGAGGTGCTGCATGCCTTCGGCGAGCTCTATATGCCGGCAGCGACCGCCAAGCTCGAGCATTACCGCGGCGAGCGGCCAATCTTCGATCTGAACAATATCGATGCCGAGCTGGTGCGTGCGCTGGCTCGCCGCGTCGATCTGAAGTCGGGCGGCTATCTGATCGTCGACCAGACCGAGGCGATGACCACGGTGGACGTCAACACCGGCGGCTTCGTCGGCGCGCGCAATTTCGACGACACCATCTTCAAGACCAATCTGGAGGCGGCCGGCGCGATCGCCCGCCAGCTGCGCCTGCGCAATCTGGGCGGCATCATCATCGTCGACTTCATCGACATGACGCGCGAGGAGCACAAGAGCGCGGTGCTCAGCGAGTTCCGCAAGCAGCTCAGCAAGGACCGCACCAAGGTCACGGTGGGCGGCTTCACCCAGCTGGGCCTGGTCGAGATGACGCGCAAGCGCACCCGCGAATCGCTGGCCCGCATGCTGTGCGAACCCTGCCCGACCTGCGAGGGTCGCGGCCAGATCAAGACTGCGCGCAGCGTCTGCTACGACATCATGCGCGAGATCCTGCGCGAGGCGCGCCAGTTCTCGCCCAAGGAGTTCCGCGTCGTCGCCGCCGCCAATGTGGTCGAGATGCTGCTGGACGAGGAGAGCCAGCATCTGGCCGGCCTGTCGGACTTCATCGGCAAGCCCATCTCGCTGACCGCCGAGCCGGCCAACCAGACCGAGCATTACGACATCGTGCTGCTCTGAGCATCGGGCGATGCGACTGAAGGCCATCGAGGTGTTCAATGCGGTGATGCTGACCGGCACGGTCAGCGGCGCCGCACGCCTGCTGCATGTGACCCAGCCGGCGGTCACGCAGGCGCTGCAGCATGCCGAGCAGCAGCTGGGCTATGTGCTGTTCGCCCGCCAGCGCCAGCGCCTGGTGCCCACCCGCGAAGCCCTGGCGCTGTATCCCGAGGTGCAGCGCCTGATGTCTCAGCTGGAGTCGGTGCGCCGGCTGGCGGTGGCGCTGGGCGGTGGGGCCGACAGCGAGCTGCGCGTGCTGGTCGTGCCCTCGCTGGCGGTGCGGGCCTTGCCCGATGCCTTGCAGCGTTTCCGTGCCCGCTATCCGGACATGCCGGTGTCCATACGCAGCCTGCACTCCAACGAGATCGCCCGCGCGATCGCGCTGCAGGAGGGCGATGTGGGCATCGTCTACGGCAGCCCGGGCCATGCGGCCGTGCACGAGGAACTGGTGGCCACCGGCCGCCTGGTCTGCGTCTCGCGGGTTGGCGGTGCCGGCGCCGACAAGCGCGCGACCGTGACGATGGAGGAGGTCTTGCGCGCGCCCTTGATACGCATCGACGAGCGCGATCCGCTGGGCGCGATGCTGGCCGATCAATGGGCGCGGCTGGAGATGGCGCCGCAGGCCGGCATCACGGTGCAGACCCACCATATCGCGATGGTGCTGGCCGAGCAGGGCTTTGGCCCGGCCATCATCGACTCCTTCACCGCCCAGGCCAGCCAGAGCGACACGCTGCATGTGCGCGCCTTGCTGCCCGAGGTGCCGGTCGAGGTGCGGGCGCTGCTGCCACAAGGCCTGCGCTCGCCGCAGCCGGTGGCGGACTTTATTGCGGCGTTTCGTGAAGTGACGGACGCTGGCTCAAGGACCAGCTGACCGCGCGGCGCGCCAGCGCGGCCGTGGCATCGATCACCGGCACCGGCGCGTTCGCAGTCGTCAAGACCAAGGGGATCTCGGTGCAGCCGAGCACCAGGGCCGCCGCACCGCGCCGCTGCAACGCCGTCGCCGCGCGCAGCAGCAGCGCGGATGCTTCGCCCAGCCGTCCGGCCTTGACCGCCTGGATGCCCGGCATCACCCAGTCCAGCATCTCGCTGGCCGTGGGCAGCAGCCATTGCACCTGCTGCGAGGCCGGGCGGTTCAGGTAGAGGCCCGAGGCCAGGGTCGCGTCGGTGGCCAGCAGGCCGATGCGCGCGCTGAGCCCGGCGCTGGCCACCGCGTCTTCCAGCGCCGCATCGACCAGATGCAGCATCGGCAGGCCCAGCGCGGCCTGCAGCTCATCGAACCACAGATGGGCGGTGTTACAGGGCATCACGACCAGGCCGGCACCGGCATCGCGCAGGCGCCGGCCGCTGGCCAGCATGGCCGCCAGCGGCGAGTCGCCCTCGCCACGGAAGGCCTCGGTGCGGTCCGGCACCTGGGGGATGGAGCTCAGCACCACCGGCACATGCTCCTGGTCGCGCGCGGCCGGCGTGGCCGCCAGCATCTTGTGCATGAAGTCCAGCGAAGCCAGCGGCCCCATGCCGCCCAGCACACCCACCACATCGGTATCTACAACTGCAAGCATCGGGGTTCTCAGAGCGCCGGCTTGTCCGACAAGGCCTTCAGGTTGTCCTGCAACTCCTGGCTCATCGGCGCGTTCAGATTGATGCCCTTGGGCGGGATCGGCGACTGGAACCACTTCTTGTAGAGCGCCTCGAACTCGCCGCTCTTCATCAGGCCGGCCAGGGTGTCGTCGACCAGTTTCTTGAAGGCCGGGTCGTCGCGGCGCAGCATGATGGCGTAGGGCTCGACCTGCAGCGCCTCGCCGACCACGGCCAGCTCGGCCGGGTTCTGTGCGCTGGCGCGCAGGCCGTAGAGCAGGATGTCGTCCATGCCGAAGGCATCGGCGCGCTGCTGCTGCACCAGCAGGGCCGATTCGGCATGGTCCTTGGCGGCGATCAGCTCGAAGCCGAGGTTCTGTTCGGCATTGAGCTTGCGCAGCACCTGGTAGTTGGTCGTGCCGGTGGTCGAGACCACCTTCCTGCCCTTCAGATCGGCCGTGCTCTTGATAGGCGAGCCGGCCCGCACCAGCAGCCGGGTGCCGGTGTAGAAGTAGTTGGTCGCGAAGGCCACCTGCTTGGCGCGCTCGCTGTTGTTGGTGGTCGAGCCGCATTCGATGTCTATCGT
Source organism: Burkholderiales bacterium C2 (assembly GCA_005503085.1). Classification (GTDB taxonomy): domain Bacteria; phylum Pseudomonadota; class Gammaproteobacteria; order Burkholderiales; family Burkholderiaceae_C; genus Roseateles_E. The sequence goes on from SCOI01000004.1 coordinate 236,647, forward strand.
GCCGTTCTGCAGCAGCGGGATGCGGTTTTGCGAGGTCACGGCCTGGGTGGCGACCTTCAGGTCCGCGCGGCCGGTCGCTCGTCTGACCTGCTCGACGATCTTGCCGCAGATCTCCCAGCCGAAACCGACCGGCTGGCCCTCGCCGCCGAGGTAGGAGAAGGGGATCGACGATTCCCGGTAAGCCACGGTCATGCTGCCGCTGGCCTTGATCTTGTCCAAGGTGGCCGGCGTTTGCGCCAGGGCTGCGCCGCAGGCGCCGAGCAGGGTCAGGACGGTGAGGGTCGAGAGACGCATGCTGAAATCCTTGTTGGGGGCTGACGAAGAGCCCCATGCTATGGATTGCAGCGCCCGGTGTTCATCGCGTTTATACCGGGGGTCATAAGTTCAACTAATGACCGAGCCTCAGGGTTTGGCGGGGCGGGGCAGGCGGCCCAGCAGGTAGAACTCGTCGTTGGGCCGCAGCGAGATGGTGTTGGCCAGGCGGTTGGACAGTCCGAACAGCGCGGTGATCGAGGTGATGTCCCAGATGTCCTCGTCGTCGAAGCCATGGGCGTGCAGGGCGCTGTAGTCGTCCTCGCCGACCTCGGCCGAGCGCAGGCAGACCTTCAGCGCGAAGTCCAGCATCGCGTGCTGGCGCGGCGTGATATCGGCCTTGCGGTAATTGGTCGCGAGCTGGTCGGCCAGGCGCGGTGCCTTCTCATAGACGCGCAGGATGGCGCCGTGCGCGACCACGCAATACAGGCATTGGTTGGCGCCGCTGGTGGCGACGATGATCATCTCGCGCTCACCCTTGCTCAGACCCGACTCACGCAGTAGCAGCGCGTCGTGATAGGCCAGGAAGGCCCGGAACTCGTCCGGGCGGCGCGCCAGTGCGAGGAACACATTCGGTACGAAGCCGGCCTTCTCCTGCACCTCCAGAATGCGCTGGCGCACATCGTCGGGCAGGGCGCCGAGATCGGCGGGGTCCGGGGTGGGGTAGCGGCACGGGGTCTGGGAATTTGTCTCGCTCATGGGGGCCTCTTGTTACTGTTTGCAGCATGATAGCCAGCGGCCTCAGCGGGCCTTCAGCCGGCTCAGGCAAAATACGGCCCTGCATTGAATGGCAGCGTCCGTCGTGGGCGCTCATGCTCAGCGAGTCGAATGTCCGCACACAAGCTATCCCGTCCCCCCATCGATCTGATGCGCCGCAGCCTGCTGGGCTCGGCCGCCGCGCTCAGCCTGCCGGCCCTGGCCCAGTTCCGGGTGGAGATTGCCGGCGTCGGCGCGACGCAGATGCCGATCGCCATTCCCGAGTTCCGCGATGAGGCCCGCAGCGGCCAGCCGGTGTCGGCCATCATCCGCAGCGATCTGGAGCGCAGCGGCCAGTTCCGCCTGATCGAGGCGCTGGCGGGTCCGACCGAGAACAGCGCTCCCGACTGGTCCGAATGGCGCGGCCGCCAGGCCGATGCGCTGGCCGCCGGTTCGGTGACGCGGCTGGCCGATGGCCGCTTCGATGTGCGCCACAAGCTCTGGGACGTGGTCAAGGGCCAGGACCTCGGTGGCGAGGCCCATGCGGTGGCGCCCGACGATGTGCGTCTGGCCGCGCACCGCATCGCCGACTCGATCTACCAGAAGCTGACCGGCGAGCGCGGCGTGTTCGCGACCCGCATGGCTTATGTGACCAAGGCCGGCGGCCGCTACTCGCTGCGCATCACCGATGCCGACGGCGAGGGTGGCCAGGTGGCGCTGGGCAGCCCCGATCCGATCATTTCGCCGACCTGGTCGCCCGACGGCCGCGAGCTGGCCTATGTTTCATTCGAGAGCCGCAAGGCCGTCGTCTGGGTGCAGGACCTGTCGACCGGCCGACGCCGTGTGCTGGCCGATTTCCGCGGCAGCAACAGCGCGCCGGCCTTCTCGCCCGACGGCCAGCAACTGGCGCTGACCCTGTCGCGCGAGGGCGGCTCCCAGCTCTTCATGATGAACCGCAATGGCTCGGGCCTGCGCCGGCTGACGCAGAGCTCGGCGATCGACACCGAGCCGGTGTTCGCACCGGACGGCCAGACCCTGTTCTTCGTCAGCGACCGTGGCGGCAGCCCGCAGATCTACCGCATGCCGGTGGCCGGGGGGACGCCCGTGCGCGTCAGCTTCAACGGCAGCTACAACATCAGCCCGGCCATCAGCCCGGACGGCAAGACCCTGGCCTACATCACCCGCAACGGCGGCGCGTTCCGCCTCAGCGTGATGGACCTGGCCAGCGGCGCGGTGCAGCAGATCAGCGATACCAGCGACGACGAGAGCCCGAGCTTCGCGCCGAACGGGCGTCTGCTGGTCTACGCGACCCGCGTCGGCGGCAAGGACGTGCTGATGACGACGACGCTGGACGGCCGCATCAAGGCCAAGCTGGTGTCGACCGCGGCCGATGTGCGCGAGCCGACCTGGGGCCCGTTCGGGCGCTGAGGGCAACGATTGAATTTCATGCCGCTTTGCGAGGGCAAGGCGATTTCCTTAGGAGTGATAGTGATGATGATGAACAAGCTGGCCCTTTCCGTTCTGGCCGCCGCCGCCCTGGTGGGCTGCAGCTCCACCAAGCTGGATGAGCCCGCACCGGTCGAATCCCGCCCGGTGACGGCCACGCCGTCGGGCAACACCGGCGCCAACACCGCGCCGACCTCGGAGTCCAAGGTCGCCACCGTCGACCTGGCCGCCCAGGCCGCCGCCGCCGTGTCTAGCCTGCGCGTGGTCTATTTCGACTACGACAGCTTTGTCGTCAAGTCCGATTTCCAGAATGTCATCGATGGCCACGCCAAGCGCATGAATGTCGACACCAAGGTGGCCCTGCGTCTGGAAGGCCATACCGACGAGCGCGGTGGCAGCGAGTACAACCTGGCCCTGGGCCAGAAGCGCGCCGAGGCCGTGGCCAAGTCGCTGGGTCTGCTGGGTGTGCCGGCCGCGCGTGTCGAGCCGGTCAGCTTCGGCAAGGAGCGCCCGGCCGTGCAAGGCAGCGACGAGGCCGCCTGGGCCAAGAACCGTCGCGTCGAGCTGAAGGACAAGTGAGATGAGGGCACTGAGATCCGGCCTCGGCGCGCTGGCGCTGGCGGCCCTGAGCTTGTGCAGCCAGCCGGCCTTCGCGCTGTTCGAGGACGACGAGGCACGCAAGGCCATTCTGGACCTGCGCACGCGGCTGCAGCAAAGCGAGGAGGCGCAACGCAAGGCCTCCGAGCAGCAGGCGCAGGAGCAGATCGCGCCGCTGCGCCGCAGCCTGCTGGATCTCAATGCCCAGATCGAGGCCTTGCGCAGCGAGGTCGCCAAGCTGCGCGGCCAGAACGAGCAACTGGCACGCGACCTGGCCGAGACCCAGCGCAAGCTGGCCGATCAGTCGCAGGCGCTGGAGACGCGTCTGCGCCCGCTGGAGCCGCAGAAGGTGGTGCTGGACGGTCGTGAGTTCCAGGCCGGCCCGGACGAGAAGACCCAGTATGAGGCCGCGATGGCCCTGGTGCGGCGCGGCGACTTCGCCGAAGCCGCCACGGCGCTGGCGGCCTTCCAGCGCCGCTTTCCGTCCAGCGGCTATGGCGATTCGGCGCGTTTCTGGCTCGGCAATGCGCTGTACGGCAAGCGCGACTACAAGGAAGCGATTGCGACCTTCAAGGCCTTCGTGGCCGCGAATCCTGCCCACCCGCGCGCGGCCGAAGCCATGCTGGCCATGGCCAACTGCCAGATCGAGCTGAAGGAAGTGAAGGGCGCGCGCCGCAGCCTGGAAGACCTGTTGAAGGCCTATCCAGGCACCGAGGCGGCGCAGGCGGCAAAAGAGCGCTTGGCCTCGCTGAAGTAATGGCTTTGCGGGACAGACCGCCCGAGCGCAGCGAGTAGCTCTGTCCCCAACTGACTGGAGTCGCCCATTGCAAGACCTGGCCCCACCGGTTCCGGCCCGTGGGGCTTTTTCATTGCCGCCTAGAATCCCGCCCCATGCAAGAACTCGATATCAACGCCCTGGGCCAGCAGGTGCTGTGGGCCGCCTTCGGCCTCGCCTTCGTCTTTGGCGCACTGGCCCAGCGTACCCATTTCTGCACGATGGGAGCGGTGGCCGACATCGTCAATATGGGCGATTGGGCGCGCATGCGCATGTGGGTGCTGGCGATCGCGGTGGCGATGCTGGGCTTCAACACCATGGTCTTCCTCGGCTGGATCGATGCCGGCAAGACGATTTACGCGGCGCCGCGCCTGCTGTGGCTGTCGAACGTCGTGGGCGGGCTGATGTTCGGCTTCGGCATGGTGCTGGCCTCGGGCTGCGGCAGCAAGACCCTGGTGCGCATAGGTGCCGGCAATCTGAAATCGCTGGTGGTGTTCGTGGTGATGGGTGTGGCCGCGTTCGCGACGCTCAAGGGCATCACGGCGGTGCTGCGCGTGGCCACGGTCGACAGCGTCGCCGTCACGCTGGCCGGCGGTCAGGACCTGCCGTCGCTGCTCGCGCCCGGCCTGGGTGTGGCCCAGCAGCAGCTGGCGCTGATGCTGGGCCTGGTGATCGGCGGCGGCCTGCTGGTCTGGGCACTGATGCGTGCCGAGGGCCGCAGCGCCGATGTGCTGCTGGGCGGCCTGGGCAGCGGTGCGGTGATCGTCGGCATCTGGTGGGTGTCGGGCGTGCTGGGCCATGTGGCCGAGGATCCGAACACGCTGGAAGAGGTCTTCGTGCGCAGCACCAGCGGCGCGCGCATGGAGGCGCTGAGCTTTGTCTCGCCAATGGCCTACACGCTGGACTGGCTGATGTTCTTCAGCGACACCAGCAAGCTGCTGACGATTGCCATCGTCAGCACGGTGGGGGTGGTTGCCGGCTCCGGCGTCTACGCGCTGGCGACGCGCAGCTTCCGCTGGGAGGCCTTCCGCGGCGTTGAGGACACCAGCAACCACATCGTCGGCGCGCTGCTGATGGGCGTGGGCGGCGTGGTCGCGCTGGGTTGCACGATAGGCCAGGGCCTGTCGGGTGTTTCGACCCTGAGTCTGGGCAGCTTCATCGCGCTGGCCGCCATCATCGCCGGTGCGGTGCTGGCGCTGCGCTATCAGATGTGGCGCCTCGGATGAGCCTGCCTGATGCTGCCGATCTGGAGCGCCGCTTCGGTGGCCTGCGCCGCCTGTATGGCGACGCCGACTATCTGCGCCTGCGCGGCGCGCGGCTGGCCGTGGTCGGCCTGGGGGGGGTGGGCTCCTGGGCCGTCGAGGCGCTGGCGCGCACGGGGGTGTCAGGTCTTGTGCTGATCGATCTGGACCAGGTGGCCGAGTCCAATATCAACCGCCAGGTGCAGGCGCTCGGCTCGACCGTGGGCATGGCCAAGGCCGAGGCGCTGCGGCGTCGCATTGCCGACATTCACCCGGGCTGTGAGGTCACGGTCATCGAGGAGTTCGTCGATGAGCAGAACTGGCCGGCCCTGCTCGGCGATGTTCAGATCGACGGCCTGATCGACGCCTGCGACCAGGTGCGCGCCAAGGCGGCGCTGGCGGCCTGGGCGCGCGGGCAGGGCAGGGCCTTCGTCACGGTGGGCGCGGCCGGCGGCAAGCGCCAGCCGCATGCGCTGCAGGTCGAAGACCTGGGCCTGGTCACGCATGACCCGCTGCTGGCCTCGCTGCGCCAGCGCCTGCGCAAATTCCACGCCGCGCCACGGGCCGGCAAGATGGGCGTGGCCTGCGTGTTCTCGCGCGAGGCGGTGCTGCGCCCGGCCGATGCCGGTTGCGCCATCGATGCGCAAAGCGACAGCAGCCTGAACTGCCACGGCTATGGCTCCAGCGTCGCGGTCACGGCCAGTTTCGGTATGGCCGCCGCCGCCGAATTGCTGAAACATTTTTTGGAAAGCTCTTGCGCCAAGCGTTTGGCGCCGCCTATAATGTGAGGCTCTGCTGAAGAGCAGAACAACTAGATTGTTGGGTTGTTAGCTCAGTTGGTAGAGCACCGGACTTTTAATCCGATGGTCGCAGGTTCGAGTCCCGCACAACCCACCATCACCGGTTGATCGTTATTGCAGTTTCGGGGGCTCTTAGCTCAGTTGGTAGAGCAGCGGACTCTTAATCCGTAGGTCGAGTGTTCGAGTCACTCAGGGCCCACCAAACAAGCAATGACGGCATAGACGGGCAGTACAAATTTCAGGGCTCTTAGCTCAGTTGGTAGAGCAGCGGACTCTTAATCCGTAGGTCGAGTGTTCGAGTCACTCAGGGCCCACCAGAAAAGCAAGCGGGATCAGCCGAGAGGCTGGTCCCGTTTTGCATTTGTCTCGACCCAGATCAAGGGCTACCTGCTGCGACAATGCGCCGCTTCGCTTTCTAGTCAGGCCCTGTCGATGAAACGCCGTGATCTGCTGACCTTGGCTGCCGCTGCGACGGTGCTTCCTGCAGCGGCAGACGCGCTGCGCCGGCCCTGGCCCAAGAGCCTGCCGACGCCGACCCTGACACTGCCCGGTTTCGAGGGCCCCGCCTGGAGCCTGGCCGAGGCCAAGGGGCGGCCGGTGCTGCTGAACTTCTGGGCCAGTTGGTGCGAGCCCTGCCGCGCCGAGATGCCCTCGCTGGAGTTGCTGGCCCAGCGCCATGAGGCCGAGGGCCTGTTGGTGCTGGCGGTCAACCACCGCGAGACCGATGCCGCGATCCGCCGTTTTCTGCAGACCATGCCGGTCAGCCTGCCCATCCTGCGCGACACCGACGGCGCCACCAGCCGCAGCTTCGGCGTGCGCATCTTTCCGACCAGCGTGCTGATCGCCCGCGACGGCCGTGCCGCCTTTTCCGTCATCGGGGAACTCGATTGGACCGGTGCCCAGGCCCGCCAATGGATCGCCCCGCTGCTCTAAGCCCCTACCTTTCCAGGAACCCGCCATGACACTGTCCCGTCGCCAACTGATCCAAGCCGGATGTGCCGCTGCGCTGCCTTTGCCCGCGCTGTCGCAGACCCAGGCGCCGCGCCGTTTCGAGCCCCAGATCGGCCCCTGGCGCAGCTTCGAGATGACGATGGATATTGCGGTGGCCGACCATCAGGGCACGACCAAGCTCTGGCTGCCGCTGCCCGATGTCGAGACCGACTACCAGCGCAGCTTGGGCCACAGCTGGAGCGGCAATGCCAGCGAGATGCGGCTGGTGGCCGATGCGCCGCGCGGCGTGCGCATGCTCTATGCCGAGTTTCCTGCGAGCGTGACAACGCCGACCCTGCAGCTGGTCAGCCGGCTGCAGACGCGCAGCCGCGCGGTCGACTGGCACAAGCCGGGCCGTGCCAGCGAGGACCCCGAGGTGCTGCGTGCCAACCTGGCGCCGACCGAGCTGATTCCGGTCGACGGCATCGTCCGCAAGACGGCGCTGGCGGCCACACAGGGCGCGCGGACCGATCTCGACAAGACCCGCGCGATCTATCGCTGGCTGCTGGCCAATGCCCACCGCGAACCCAAGGTGCGCGGCTGCGGCACCGGCGATGTGCGCACCATGCTGGAGACCGGCAACCTGGGCGGCAAGTGTGCCGACCTGAATGCGGTCTTCGTCGGCCTGTGCCGCGCGGTGGGTGTGCCGGCGCGCGATGTCTACGGCCTGCGCCTGGTGCCCTCGGCCTTCGGCTACCGCGAGCTGGGCGCCAATCCGGCCGGGCTCAAGGGCGCCCAGCACTGCCGTGCCGAGGTGTTTCTGAAGCAGTACGGCTGGGTCGCGATGGACCCGGCCGATGTGCTGAAGGTGATGCGACAGGAGACCCAGGAGTGGATCAAGGACCCGGCGCATCCGCTGGTGGCGCCGGTCAACAAGGGCTTGTTCGGCGGCTGGGAGGGCAACTGGGTGGCCTACAACACCGCGCACGATCTGCGGCTGCCCGGCAGCGCCGGCAAGGCCAGCCTGCCTTTCCTGATGTACCCGCAGGGCGAGAACGCCAGCGGCCGCTTCGATGAGTTGGCGCCCGACAGCTTCAGGTACGCGATCAGCGCCAAGGAGCTGGCGCCGGCATGAGCAGCCACGACAAGCCCCAGGCCCTGGCCCTGCAAGCCCTGCTGTCGCGCTACTCGGTCGGCCCCAGGCATCTGGTGGAGCCCGGCCCCAGCGAGGACGAGCTGAGCCTGATGGTGCAGGCCGCCTTGCGCGCGCCGGACCATGGCGAGCTGCTGCCCTGGCGTTTCAAGATCGTGCGTGGCGCTGCGCGCCAGCGCATGGCCGATCTGTTTGCCGCTGCGGCCCGGGCCGCCGGCAAGGACGAGGCCGGTGCGCAGCTCGATGCCGAGCGCGCGCTGCGGCCGCCGGTCACGGTGGCCGTGTTGGCCCGCATCGATCTCGGCCATCCGCAGGTGCCGGCCCACGAGCAATGGGCGGCGGTGGGCGGCGCGCTGGCGCAGTTTCTTGCGGCCGCCCATCTGCTGGGCTATGGCGGCAAGATGCTCAGCGGGGCGAAGGTGCGCGATGCGCAGATCGCGGCCGCCTTCAGCGAGCCGGGCGAGACCTTGCTGGGCTGGATCGCGCTGGGCACGCCGACGCGCCGCGCCCAGGGGCCGTCGAGAAAAGGTGGCGTGGACGCGGCCATGACGATCTGGGGCTGAGGGGCGCTGTTGTGCCGCCGCAGTGGACGTTGGGGGCCCGTCCCGGCACACTGCGGCCCACCCTCATGAGCCGCCTCCTGCCCTCACTCCAGCCCGCCGGCGCTGCGTCCGCAGCGGTCGTGCTGCAACCGCTTACGCCGCTTGCGCCCTCGCGCATGGAGCAATGCCTGCTGCTGGCGGTGCTGCTGCACATCCTGCTGGTGCTGGTGCTGGGCAACACGCCCGGCGGCACGGCCCGGCGCGGCGAAGGGGTCTGGGGAGCACTCAACATCACGCTGCGCAGCGATGCGCTGAATGCGCCGCGCCCCGGGCCTGGCGCCGGCCTGCCGGCCCCGCCGGAGCAGCACAGCGGCCCGACCGGCGAGGCCCGGCAGCGGCGCTATGGCGGGGCCGTGCGAGCCGCCCCAGCGCCCGCCGACGCCGAGCCCGGTGCGGCCCGGCTCGGCCAGTGGCAGCCGCACACGGCCGAGCCCTCGGCAGCGCCAGCGGCACTGCAGCCGCTGGAATCGCCCCCGCTGGCAACGCCGGAGCCGGCACCTGCCGTGCCCGCCGTGCCCGCCGTGCCCGCCGTGCCGCTGGCACTGCCCGAGCCGACCCCGCTGGCCCGCCCCACGCCCAGCGCCGCGCTGGGCCAGGCACCGGCCCTGCAAGCCGAGCCTGAGGCCTTGCCCTCTTTGCCGGCTATACCGGCTTTGCGCGCCCGGCCTCGCGCCGCCGTAAGTCCGCCCAGCGTCAGCGGCGCTGCGGTGGCGGCCCCCGAGGCGCTGCCGGCCTTGCCGGCTTTCGAGGCGCCGCCCTTGCCCCCGGCCGCGCTGCCGGCGCTGCCCGAGCCGAGCCCGGCCACCCCGGTCCAGGCCCTGCCTCAGCTGAGCCCCAGCACGCGCTTGGAGACGCCGGATCTGCCGGCCGCACCGAGCGCCCCGACGGTGCCCCAGCCCGAACGCCCGCCGGCGCCTGCCGCCCAGCCGGTCACGGTCGCTCCCTCAACAACTGACCCCGGCTCGCGCACGAGCCCGGCGCCGTCGGCCACGCCCGCAGTGCCGCCCGCCGGCAGCCCCGATGCCGGCGCCCGCCAGGGCCATGATGTGGCCACGCCGGCCTCGACCCCGCCGAATGCACCGCGGCTGAATCTGAACCTGCCGCTGACCCGCGGCGGCGAGGTCTCGAGCCGGGGCTCGCGCGGCGTGCTGCCGCTGGTGCCGCATCCGCCCGAGCTCAAGTCCAAGCTCAGCGAGAGCATCGAGAAGGCCGCCAAGTCCGACTGCCGCCAGGCCTACCAGGAGATGGGGCTGCTGGCGGCGCTGCCGCTGGCCGCCGATGCGGCCAGGAACAAGGGCTGCCGCTGGTAATCGCGGCGCGCCTCGGGTCTTGTCGAGTTCAGCCGGCGGGCTGGGCCAGATCGCGCAAATGGGTCGGGCCGGCCTGGCGTTCGATCTCGGCCAGCATCGAGCGGCCCCAGCCCAGCATGAACAAGGCCTCGCCGACGACGAACATCGGTCCGACCAGCAGGCCCACCAGGTCGTCGACGAAGGCGGGCTTCTTGCCCTCGTAGTAGTGGCCGACGAACTGGATGATCCAGCCCAGCACAAACATGCCGAGGCCCCAGCCCAGCCAGGCGGCGGTCGAACCGGTGGCCAGCGGCTCGGCCAGCGCCATCAGCACCGCATTGACCAGCGCGGTGGCCGCGCCCAGCACCAGATTGCCACGGCTCAGATACCAGGCGGTGCTCGCCGCCCACAGCAGCCAGGCCGCGCTGAGCTGGACATCGCCGAGCTGGAACTGCGCGCGCGCCAGCAGGATGCCAATCGCGAACACGATCAGCGGGATGCCGACGAAGTGGGTGGCGATATTGCGGCGGTCGCGGTGGTAGCGGGCGTACTGCACCATCAGATCGAGCGCGGGGCGGAAGGGGCTGGCGGCCATGGCGATGTCTCCTGTTTGCTTATGGCTGGATGCTAGTGCAGCACGCTGCCGGCCGACTGTCAAAATGCCGACACCGGGACTCGCCGTTTTCCCTATGTTGCTTGATCTCCTGGCCCCGGCGCGGCGGGCCGCGCTCTTGATCGGCCTGTGGCTGGCCGGCTGTGCAGCGCCACCGACCGAACCCGCGCCGCCGGCCCAGGACCTGGAGCCGCGCTTTGCCGCGCTGCGGGCCGGGCAGGGCGGGCGGCTCTACCGCATCGAGGCGGCCGACTCGGCCGTGCGCATCTATGTGTTCCGCGCCGGCCGGGCCGCGCGGCTGGGCCACAACCATGTGCTGGCGGCGCCACGCTTCGAGGCCTGGCTGTTGTGGCCCGACACCCTGGCCGAGGCCCGCTTCGAGCTGCGCCTGCGCCTGGCGGACTTGCAGCTCGACGACCCGGCGCTGCGCGCGGCCACCGGCGGCGGCTTTGCCGGCCCGCTGAGCGCCGAGGCGGTGGCGGCCACCCGCGCCAATATGCTCGGCGAGCGCGGGCTGGATGCCGCGCGCCACCCCGAGCTCGGGCTGCGTTTGCTAGCGCTGGCCGGCGAGCCGCCGAAGCTGGCGGCCCGCATCGAGATCGCGCTGGCCGGGCGCCGCCATGCGCTGAGCCTGCCGCTGACGCTGAGCGAGCAGGACGGCAGCCTGCGCATTGACGGCGCCTTCGTGCTGCGGCACAGCGATCTGGGCCTGCAGCCCTTCAGCGTCGCCGGCGGCCTGCTGGCGGTGCAGGACGAGCTGGTGATCGAGTTCAGCCTGCTGGCACGGCCGCTCTGAAGGCCCCGGGCTGCAGCTGCTCCCCGGCCTGTCCATAAGCGTCCCACAGCCGCTGCTCCAGCTCGGGCGAGGCCTGCTGCAGCGGGGCGCGCAGCTCGTTGTGCAGCCGGCCCAGCCGCGCCAGCGCAGACTTGATCGGTGCCGGATTGCTCTCGGCGAAGCTGAGGTTGATCAGCCGGGCCAGCGCCTGCCACAGCCGCCGGGCGGTCTCGGTCTGCTCCTCGCGCAGGGCCTGGACCAGGCGCACGAAATGGGCGGTGTGCAGATGGGCGCTGGCCGCGATCGCGCCGGCGCCGCCCAGGGCCAGGGTCGGGAAGATGTTGTGATCCTCGCCGGCCAGCACGGCCAGGCGGCCATCGGCGATCAGCGCCTGGGTGGCTTGCAGCGAGCCGCCGCAGTCCTTCAGCGCCTCGATGTTCGGATGCGCGGCCAGGGTCAGCAGCGTAGTCAGCTCGATCTTGACCCCGGTGCGGTAGGGAATGTCGTAGAGCACCAGCGGCGCCGGCGCGACATCGGCGATGCTGCCGAAAAAGTTCAGCAGCCCCTGCTGGCTGGGCCGGATATAGCTGGGCGCCGGCAGCAGGAAGGCGCAGACCGGGAAACGCTTGGCGATCGCCAGCATGCGCGCCGCCACCTGGCTGGGGCGCGGGCCCGAGACGCCCATCATCACCGGCGTGCCGCCGGCCGCCTCGCAGACCGTCTCCAGCACCGCATCCTGCTCATGCTCATCGAGCAAGGCGGCCTCGCCGGTGCTGCCGCAGGCGACGAAGCCATTGACCCCCTGCGCCTTCAGATGCAGCACCAGCTGCGACAAGGCCGCGTGATCGACCACATCATGGTGGAGGGGGGTCACCAGGGGAATCCACAGACCGCTGTAATTGTTGTCAGACACGATGGTCCTCCAGTATTGACCTGGGAGGCCGTGCCAAGACGAGCGGGACCGGACCGTGGCGATGCCAGGGCTGCCGTCGCTCATCTGAGCGCGGCAGCAGTGCCGGTCAGATGAGCGACTGCTTTTTCTTGCTTTTCTTCAAAACCGCAGGCGCGGCACCGACCCAGCGCTGGGCGGGAGTCGGCGTGTGGCGTTGCGGCATGCGGCGACTATAACCAGGGCCGGCGCTCCGGCTCAAGCCGGCTGCTGGCGTTTTTCTGCATACATGCCCAGATCGCTGCGCAGCAGCAGGCTGTCCAGGCTGTCGTCGCTGCGCGAGCGGGTCAGGCCCAGGCTGACGCTGACGCACAGGCCGGTGGCCAGCATGCCCCAGGCATAGGCGGCCACGGCGCGCTTGAGGCGCTCGCCGACCGCGGCCGCCTGCTCGTCGTCCGGAGCCCAGAAGGCCAGCACGAACTCATCGCCGCCCCAGCGTGCGGCCAGGTCCTGGCCGCGCAGCGACTGCTGGAACAGCTCGGCCAGCACGCGCAGCACCTGATCGCCGACCTGATGGGAGTAGCGGTCGTTGACCGACTTGAAGCGGTCCACATCGACCACCGACAGATACAGCGCGCTGCCGTCCTCGGGCCGGCCGGCCAGTGCCTCGGTCAGCAGCAGCTCCATGCCGCGCCGGTTCAGCAGGCCGGTCAGCGCGTCTTCCATCGACAAGCGCTGCAGCTGCTGCGCATTGCTTCTCAGGTGCTGCACCTCCTGCTTGTGCTGGCGCAGCTCGAAGTGCAGGGTCGCGACGCTGCGACGGTGGTGCATGCTGACCTGGCGGAGCTGGTGTTCGCCGCGCTGCAGCAGGCGCAGGCAGGCCAGCGCCTCGCCGGCCTGGCCTTGCCGCTCATGCAGCTCGCTGCTCAGCAGCAGTGCGATGCGCTGCAAGGGCTGGTGTTCGATGCGCACGCAGGAGGCGTGCATCTGCTGCGCCGCCTGCAGCGCGGCGGGTGCCGCATCGCTGAGCAGGGCCATCTCGCAGCGCAGCCAGGGCTGCATGGCCTGCAGCAGGCGCACCTCGGGCAGGCGCGCGGCCAGCGCCTCGCTGGCCTGCACCAGCGGCTCGGCCGCCGCCGCGCCATGCTGCCAGCCCTCGGCCAGCGCGCGCAGCCACTGCAGCACGCCCTGTTGCATCAGCGAGGCCGGTGCGCCGGCCTTGCCCAGGGCCTCGGCGCTGGCATCGAAATCGTCGAGCAGGCGGCGCAGCCGGCTGGCGTCGGGACGCTGGCGCTCCAGCTGGCGCAGCGTGACGGCGCGGTAGGCCTCGTTGAGGCAGCGATTCATATGCGGCTGCCAGACCACGCCGGGCCGGCCGTGGCGCAGCGCATCGTCGTAGGCCTGGGTCAGCACCGCCTCGGCGCCGTCATGGCTGCCGTTCCACAGCAGGGCCACGCCCAGATAGTTCAGCACCATCAGGCTGACTAGCGGGGCCTGGCCGGCGTCGGCCAGCTGGGTGGCCAGCATCGCGGTCTCGATGGCCTCCTCGTTATGGCCCAGATTGCCGGCCGCATAGGAGAGCAGGGCCAGCGCCTGGGCCTCGCTGGCCAGATGGCCGGCCTCATGGGCTTGCTGGCTGGCGCGCATGAACAAGGCGTAGGCCTGGCGGTAGGCGGCGCTGATAATCAGCTGGCGTCCCTGGCGCAGCAGCGCCTGGGTGTCCGGTGGCACCTCGTCGCCGGACAGCGTGGCCAGCCAGGACGGCGAGCGCAACTCCTGCTGCAAATGGTTGTTGCAGGCCTCCCGCCCGCTCCTGTCGCTTTTCATTGTTTTGAAGACCTGTCACCTGTATTGGGGACAAATGTAACAAGTTGCAGGCGTGGCGCGCCCCGGTGTTGGCCCTGAGTCGGCGGGCATGCCGTGCGCTGGCCGCCCGCTCAGGCGGGGCCGGCGTGGATGCCACAATCTGCCCATGAGCAGCCCGAACCCGCCCCGCGTCAGCATCCAGACCGCCGATTTCGACCTCTCGGCCGAGACCCTGGCCTTGCGCGCTGCCGATGGCGGCATCGGCGCGGTGGTCAGCTTTGTCGGCACCGTGCGGGACGCCAGTCATGGCCAGAGCGTGCGCCTGATGGAGCTGGAGCATTACCCCGGCATGACCGAGGCGGCCATCGAGGCGATGATCGACGAGGCCCAGCGGCGCTTCGACATCCGGGCCGCCCGGGTGATCCATCGCGTCGGTGCGCTGGCGGCGCGCGAGCAGATCGTGCTGGTGCTGGTGGCCTCGGCGCATCGCGGCCAGGCCTTCCAGGCCTGCGAATTCCTGATGGACTATCTGAAGACCCAGGCCCCGTTCTGGAAGAAGGAGCACACGCCCGAGGGCGCCCACTGGGTGGACGCGCGGGTGGCGGACGATGCGGCCTTGCAGCGCTGGGGCATCGAGGCCGGGAACGCGGCATGAGCGCCGCCCTGGCCGTGGCCCTAGGGGCGGCGCTGGGGGCATTGGCGCGCTGGCGCGCCGGGGTCTGGCTCAACGCCAGCTGGCAGGGCTTTCCGCTGGGCACCTTGCTGGTCAATCTGGTCGGCGGGCTGTTGATCGGCATGGCGCTGGAATGGTTCGGCCGCCAGCCCGATGAGTTGCTGAAGCTGCTGCTGGTGACCGGATTTCTGGGCGGGTTGACGACCTTCTCGGCCTTCTCCGGCGAGTCGCTGGCCCTGCTGCAGCGCGGCGCGTTCGGCCTGGCGCTGACACACACGGCGGTCCATGTGCTGGGCTCGCTGGGCGCGGCGGCGCTGGGTCTGAAACTGATGCAGGCGCTGCTGCGGACTTGATCTGGCGCAAGGCCGCCGCGCCTTGAAAAGCGGACGCTGGGTCCCATCTGCCGGGCAACGGAGGTTTTATCCCATGCGTGTCGACAAGTTCACCACCCGCTTCCAGGAAGCCCTGGCCGAGGCCCAAAGCCTGGCCGTGACGACCGACAACCCCTATATCGAGCCGGCCCATCTGCTGGGCGCGATGCTGGCCCAGCCCGACGGGCCGCGTGCGCTGCTGGAGCGCGCTGGCGTCAAGGTGCCGGCGCTGAAGACCGCGCTGGACACGGTGCTGGCCGGCTATCCGCAGGTGCAGGGCGAGGGCCAGCAGGTCCAGCCCAGCCGCGATCTGATGAGCCTGATGCAGGCCGCCGAGAAGGAGGCCAGCAAGCGCGGCGACCAGTTCATCGCCAGCGAGATGTTCTTGTTGGCGCTGGCCGATGCCAAGACCGATCTGGCCGGCATCGCGCGCGGTCATGGCCTGACGCGCAAGGCGCTGGAAGGCGCGATCGAGGCGGTGCGCGGCGGCCAGAAGGTCGACAGCCCCGAGGCCGAAGGTCAGCGCGAGGCGCTGAAGAAATACACGCTGGACCTGACCGAGCGGGCTCGCGAGGGCAAGCTGGACCCGGTGATCGGCCGCGACGACGAGATCCGCCGCGCGATCCAGGTGCTGCAGCGCCGCTCCAAGAACAACCCGGTGCTGATCGGCGAGCCCGGCGTGGGCAAGACCGCCATCGTCGAAGGGCTGGCTCAGCGCATCGTCAATGGCGAGGTGCCGGAGTCGCTGAAGAACAAGCGCGTGCTGGTGCTGGACATGGCGGGCCTCTTGGCCGGCGCCAAGTACCGCGGCGACTTCGAGGAACGGCTGAAGGCCGTGCTGAAGGAAGTGGCGCTGGACGAGGGCCGCATCATCCTCTTCATCGACGAGCTGCACACCATGGTCGGGGCCGGCAAGGCCGAGGGCGCGATGGACGCCGGCAATATGCTCAAGCCCGCGCTGGCGCGTGGCGAGCTGCATTGCATTGGCGCGACCACGCTGGACGAGTATCGCAAGTACGTCGAGAAGGACGCGGCGCTGGAGCGCCGCTTCCAGAAGGTGCTGGTCGACGAGCCCAGCGTCGAGGCGACGATCGCGATCCTGCGCGGCCTGCAGGAGAAGTACGAGGTCCACCATGGCGTCGAGATCACCGACCCGGCCATCATCGCCGCGGCTGAGCTGAGCCATCGCTACATCACCGACCGCTTCCTGCCCGACAAGGCCATCGACCTGATCGACGAGGCGGCGGCCAAGATCAAGATCGAGATCGACTCCAAGCCCGAGGTGATGGACAAGCTCGATCGCCGCATGATCCAGCTGAAGATCGAGCGCGAGGCGGTGCGCCGCGAGAAGGACGAAGGCTCGCAAAAGCGCTTCGCGCTGATCGAGGAAGAGTTGCTGAAGCTGCAGCGCGAGTACAACGACCTGGAAGAGATCTGGACCTCGGAGAAGGCCCAGGCCCAGGGCAGTGCCCATGTCAAGGAAGAGATCGATCGCATCAAGCAGCAGATCGAGGAGCTCAAGCGCAAGGGTGACTTCAACAAGGTGGCGGAGTTGCAGTACGGCAAGCTGCCGGGCCTGGAGGCCAAGCTCAAGGACGCGCAGGCCAAGGAGGCCGGCAAGAGCGGCACCGGTCCGGCCAACAAGCTGCTGCGCACCCTGGTCGGCGCCGAGGAGATCGCCGAAGTGGTGGCGCGGGCCACCGGCATCCCGGTCGCCAAGCTGATGCAGGGTGAACGCGACAAGCTGCTGCAGATGGAAGAGAAGCTGCACCAGCGCGTGGTCGGCCAGGAGCAGGCCATCGTCGCGGTGGCCGATGCGATCCGCCGCTCGCGTGCCGGCCTGTCCGACCCGAACCGGCCGCTGGGCTCCTTCCTCTTCCTCGGCCCCACCGGCGTCGGCAAGACCGAGCTGTGCAAGGCCCTGGCCGGCTTCCTGTTCGACAGCGAGGACCATCTGGTGCGCATCGACATGAGCGAGTTCATGGAGAAGCACTCGGTCAGCCGTCTGATCGGCGCGCCCCCGGGCTATGTCGGCTACGAGGAGGGCGGCACGCTGACCGAGGCGGTGCGCCGCAAGCCCTATTCGGTGCTGCTGCTCGACGAGGTCGAGAAGGCCCATCCGGACGTGTTCAATGTGCTGCTGCAGGTGCTGGACGATGGTCGCCTGACCGACGGCCAGGGCCGCACGGTGGACTTCAAGAACACGGTCATCGTGATGACCAGCAACCTCGGCTCGCAGCACATCATGAACCTGGTCGGCGAGTCCGACGAGGTGATACGCGACGCGGTCTGGGGCGAGGTCAAGGCCCACTTCCGGCCCGAGTTCCTGAACCGCATCGACGAGACCGTGGTCTTCCACGCGCTGGATCAGAAGCACATCCAGGACATTGCCCGCATTCAGCTGCAGATCCTGGAGCAGCGGCTGGAGAAGATGGAGATGAAGCTGGACGTCAGCCCGGCGGCCCTGAGCGAGCTGGCCAAGGTCGGCTTCGATCCTGTGTTTGGTGCTCGGCCGCTCAAGCGCGCGATCCAGCAGCGCATCGAGAACCCGCTGTCCAAGCTGATCCTGCAAGGCCGGTTCGGACCGAAGGACGTGATCCCGGTCGATGTGGCCGATGGGGAATTCCAGTTCGGGCGGGTCGTGCACTAAGCGGTCCTTTGCGGCCGCGCTATCTCGGGGGAGGACCGGACTGCAGTTCAAGTAGTCCGATCCGACCATCGATCCTCGCCTCGAAGTTCATTTCGACGTCATGCTTACCTGCTTCACTTGATTCACCGAAAACGGCCGAGAGCCGCTCCAGGGGGGATCATGAGGAATCTAGTGCTTGCGGCATGTGTGTATGCCACCGCTGCGCCCTTGCTGGCTCATGCAGCGAAATACGAGATTGATCCGCGTGCGAGCTTTGTTGAGATACAGACGATCGCGGATTTGCGTTGGACGGTCACGGAAGCGCCGGAGTGGATCGACGTGGGCTGGACCTACTCAGTGACGGCAACCCGCTACGAGTTGTCAGGTTCAATGAATCTTGTACGTCTGGGTCCTGCCGGCCCCGGCGAACTGCCTCTGGTTCATTTCAGCCAGGTGGTTCTGTCTCACCAAGCTCCGTTAAGTTTTGGCTTTGCGGCCAATGTGCGAAGAACCTTCGATTCGTCCAACGGCGAGTTTGGGCGAGCCGTTCATGACTTGGATCCCTCGCCGTCGCTGTGGCCATCGGATTTAGGGGCGTATCCCGGAACTGGCAGCATGTGTGCATGCATAAGCGCCGTTCCTTGGGGATCCTTGCTGACGGGAGAGTATTTGTCGGGGAATGTGACATCGACTGAAATGGCTTTGAAGTTCGTGCCTGATGCCTTCAGTGCCCATTACACCTACCCGGTGACAGCTATACGGCGCTTGCCGAGATTGAGGCATCTTGTCCTCGATGGAGATCCGAGCACTCCTCCCGTCTATGATCCGGTTGTTCTGCCTGATCCTGACCCCGCTCCTGATATGCCGGGTTGGGCGACGACCGGCCGCATTACCCAAGTGACCATAGTCGGCGCTGTCAGCCCCGTCCCCGAGCCCTCGAGCATCGCCACGCTTCTGTCTGGTTTGTGCTTTCTGGTCTGGCGACGTCGCAGATCGCCGTCTCTCCGTGCCTCTTGACTATGCTTTTGCGGCGTCGCTCGGCTTGATTTGATTGTGGTGTACGGCTGGCACTAGACTGTTCGCTTGCTCTTCCAAAAGGACCGCCATGCCCGCCGAGCTTGCTGCCGATCTCGCCACCCGCCTGCGCTCGCTGGCCGCGCAGGGCGTGGCCGAGCCGCTGTCCTTCATCGTGACCTTGGCGCCGGGGGCGGCGGCGCTGCCGTTCAAGGTGGAGACCGCTGTCGACGCGATACGGATGGCGGCCGGCCGCATGAGCGCGGCTCAGGCCCTGGCGCTGGCCCAGCGCGACGATATCGAGCGCATCGAGCTGGACGGTCAGATGCAGGCGCTGGACGCGCTGCTCAAGCCTTAGTCTTTGGCGACGTCGAGCCGTCCCTGCTTGCTGCGCGCCAGCCGGCGGTAGGCGCTGCGGTCTTGGCGGTGGGCGACGAACCAGCGCAGCAAGTCGTTGCGCAGGGCCTGGGCGGCGGCGCCGTTGGCCGGCAGCGCTTCGGCGCGACGGCTGTCGCGGGCGAGGAACAAGACCTGGGCAATGATCTGGCCGGCGCTGATGTGCAGCGCACCGGTGGCGGGCCTGCGAACGACCAGATTGACCGGGTGCGCATACCAATCGCTCTCGATCAGGCCGCTCAGCAGCTCCAACGGTGCCGGCCGGTTCAGCGGCGGGCCATAGAGGCTGTCGATGCCGTCCGGCGTGCGCAGCAGCCAGGGCAGGTGCAGCTTGAACAGCCCGACCTGGTCGGCGCGCTCGAAGAAGCTCAGCCCCGGCTGCACCGGCCGCAACTCGGCGCGTTCGCCGCGCTCGTCGTCGAAGGGCAGGGGATCGAAGCTGTAGGCATTGGCGCGCAAGCGGCTGCTGGGTCGGTCGCGCACATAGAACAGCCGCTGATCCTCGGTCGCGGCATCGTGTGGCCCCGGTGCGCGAAAGCCCTGCACGCCGGCCGGCAGCTCGGCCGGCAGGCACAGTCCGAAGTCGAACGGGGCCGGCACCAGCAGGCCCAGCGCGCAGGCAGCCGTGAACGGCAGGCATTGCTCCTGCACGCCGTAGCCGGGTGGCACGGTCGGGCGCGTCGAGGCCGGCGCGCGCTGCGGCAGCGGCGCGTCGGGTACCAGGCTCAGCAGCCGCAGCTCCACCGGCCGGTCCGCAGGCTCAGGGCTTGAAGGCCACGGCCGGGGCCGGCACCATGGCCAGCGCCGCCTGGTCCACATCGACCCGGCCATAGCCGTACAGCGGATCCCATCCCGGCGGGCCCAGCGCATCGGCGGTGCTGGCCAGCAGGTTCCATATCTGCGTGTTGCTGGCGAAGCGGTGCGCGCCCCAGACCACGGCCGCCGCGCCGGCCACATGGGGGCAGGCCATGCTGGTGCCGCTCTTCTGGCCGTAGCCGCCGCCCGGCACGGTGGACAGCACCTGCACGCCCGGCGCGGCGATCTCGATCTCGGGGCCGCGGCTGCTGAAGGACGCGATCACATTGCTGTTGTCGATGGCCGAGACCGCGATCACCCGCTTGTACTTGCCGGGGTAGCCGACCGTGCCCATGCCCGGGCCGGCATTGCCGGCCGCCGCGATCAGCAGCACGCCGGCGTTGTAGGCGGCGTCGCAGATCGCCTCCAGCGCGGCCGGTGCGGCGCCGCCACCCAGGCTCATGCTGACGATCTGCATCTTGTTCTGGATCGCCCAGTTGATGCCGGCAATGATCCAGCTGTACTGGCCGCTGCCGTTGTTGGCCAGCACCTTGACCCCGTACAGCGAGGCCTCGGGCGCGACGCCGACCACGCCGGCGCCGTTGATCGCCGCGCCTATCGTGCCTGCGCAATGGGTGCCGTGGCTGTTGCCGTCCATCGCGGTCTCGCCGGGCACGAAGCTGACCGCGCCTTTGACATTGGCCTTCAGGTCCGGGTGGTTCCAGTCGATGCCGGTGTCCAGCACCGCGACCTTGATGCCGCGGCCGCGCGAGCAGCCCCAGGCCGGCGGCGCCTTGATCTGCGAGACACCCACCGGCACGGTCTCGGCCTGCACCGAGGGCTGGCCCTCGAACACCAGGGTCTCCATCGGCAGCGCATAGGCCCAGCCATCGGTCTCGACGGCGGCGACGTCGGGGTTGCCCTTCAGCGCCTTGATCTCGGCATCGCTGAGCGTCAGCGTCAGGATCGGGGCCTCGAACAGATTGATGTCGAAGCCCATGTGATCGCTGTCCAGGCCGCCCGGCAGGCCGGGCGAGCCTATCGTGAAGGCCGAGGCGCTGCCGACGTCGAAGAACTCCAGGCTTTCGCTGCGCGGGCAGCTGCTGGCCAGCAGCTCTAGCTTGTCGGCCTTTTTGTTCTTGCGCTTGTCCTTGGGTTTGAAGGTGACGATCACCGACTTGCGGGCGGTGGCGTCGGGGGCTCCAGTGCTCTTTCTTGCAGTGGCCATGGGGTTCTCCTAGAACGGCTCGGGCGGCACGACGGCGCCGCTGGCAAGGACTCTAGGCAGCGTCGCCCCGGCTTGCATCCTTCGGGCTAGGGAGCTTGCGGAACAAGGCGATGTGCGCGGCCGGGCAGTGCAGCACCCAGCCCCAGCGCCGGGCGATCCAGTCCAGCGTGGCGCGCTCGTAAAAGCACACATGGGTCGGGTCATGGACATAACGCCAGGCCGCGAAGTCACGCTCCGGCTGGCGCCACTGCGTCATCAGTCCCAGCCAGCCACCGGGACGCAGCAGCACGTCCAGCCGTGCGAACTCGGCCGCCGGGTCGTGGAAATGCTCGGCCACCTCGGTGCAAGTGATGAAGTTGTAGCGGCGCTGCAGCAAATCGGTATTCGGCGCATAGATGGGGTCGTAGGCGGCGGTGGGGAAGCCGCGCTCGCTGAGCATGGCCGCCAAGGCCGGGCCGGGGCCGCAACCATAGTCCAGTCCCTCGTCGCCGGGTCGCAGCCGCTCGGCCAGCGGCAGGGCCAGGCGGTCGAGGAAGGCCCGATAGTGGCTGTCCCCGGGCTCGTTGCGGTGCCGGTCATACTCCTGCTTTTCGGCGCTCGGGCTCGGGCGGTCGGCCGGCTGCATGAAGCTGAGCCGGCAGCGCGGGCACTGCCGGTAGGCGCGCTCGCGCACGGCAGGCAGGGTCAGCAGATCGAGGCCGCCGCACAAGGGGCAGGCGATGCGTGGCAGAGCGCTCATGCATCGGATTATCCGGACCGCGATCGCTACTTAGAATCAGCGCTTCCTTGTTTGATGACGCCACGCAACTGGCGGCCGCCTGAATGACTGCAGCAGCTCCCGTGGTGATCGTCGGTGCCGGCCTGGCCGGTTTGACCGTGGCCTTGCATCTGGCCGATTCGGTGCCCGTTATCGTGCTGGCCAAGCGCGACCTGACCGAGGCGGCAACCGCCTGGGCCCAGGGCGGCATTGTCGGCGTGCTGGGCCGCGATGACAGCATCGAGAGCCATGTGCGCGACACCCAGGATGCCGGCGCCGGCCTGGTCGACGAGGCCACCGCCCGCTTCATCGCCGAGCGCAGCGCGGCGGCGGTCGAGTGGCTGGTGCAGCAGGGCGTACCCTTCACGCCGGACGATGATGGCCCGCTGGGCCTGCATCTGACCCGCGAGGGCGGCCATGCGGTGCGTCGCATCGCCCACGCGGCCGATGCCACCGGCAAGGCCATCCACGACCAGTTGCTGGCGGCTGCCCATGCCCATCCCAATATCACGCTGCGCGAGCGCTGGATGGCGCTGGATCTGATCACCTCGCGCCATGTGCAGCGCCATCTGCAACATGAAGTGCAACCGCGCTGCTACGGCATCTACGCGCTGGACATCGACAGCCGCCGCGTCGAGACCCTGGCCGCGCGTGCGGTCGTGATGGCCACCGGCGGCGCCGGCAAGGTCTATCGCTACACGACCAACCCCGACACCTCGACCGGTGACGGCATCGCGATGGCCTGGCGGGCCGGCTGCCGGGTCGCGAACATGGAGTTCATCCAGTTCCACCCGACCTGCCTCTACCATCCGCAGGAGCGCAGTTTCCTGATCACCGAGGCGCTGCGCGGCGAGGGCGGTCATCTGAAATTGCCGGACGGCACCCGCTTCATGGCCGCGCACGATGAGCGCATGGAGCTGGCGCCGCGCGACATCGTCGCCCGCGCGATCGACTTCGAGATGAAGAAGCACGGCCTGGACCATGTGTGGCTGGACGCCACGCACCTGGGCGAGGCCTTTCTGAAGGAGCATTTCCCGACCATCCATGCGCGCTGCCTGAGTCTGGGCATCGATATCGCGCGCCAGGCGATCCCGGTGGTGCCGGCCGTGCATTTCACCTGCGGCGGTGTCGTCACCGACCTGAAGGGCTGCAGCGACCTGCCGGGGCTTTATGCGGTCGGTGAAACCAGCTACACCGGCCTGCATGGCGCGAACCGCCTGGCCAGCAATTCGCTGCTGGAGTGCGTGGTGCTGGGCCAGACCTGTGCGCAGGACATCCTGGCCCAGGACGAGGGCGAGCCGGCGCCGCTACCGGCCTGGGACGAGAGCCAGGTCGAGGACGCCGACGAGCAGGTCGTGATCGCCCACAACTGGGACGAGCTGCGCCTCTTGATGTGGAACTATGTGGGCATCGTGCGCACCACCAAGCGCTTGGAGCGGGCGCTGCACCGCATCGATCTGCTGCGCGGCGAGATCGACGACTATTACGCCAACTTCCGCGTCACCCGCGACCTGCTGGAGCTGCGCAATCTGGTCGATTGCGCCGAGCTGATCGTGCGTTCGGCCCTGCTGCGCCACGAGAGCCGCGGCCTGCATTTCAGCCGAGACTATCCGCGCACGCTGCCGGTCAGCTTCCCGACCGTACTGATCGCCGAGCGGGGGCTGCGCGGCGGATGAAGAGGCTCAGCGCCGCGCGCGCAGCGCGGTGCGCGCCTGCACGAAGTTGAAGGCATAGGTAACCGCCTCGCTGATCGCGGCGTCGATCTCCAGCCGCTCATGCTCGGTCAGGTAGAAGGAGAAATCCACCTCGTGGCGGATGTAGCGCGGCGGCAGGCGGTTCAGCGCCACGCAGGCCACGTCGACCAGCAGGTCGTTGCTGCTGATGGCCGGGAACTGCGGGGCCACCGTTGCGACGGCGTTGAACACCTCGCGTTCGTGGTGGTTGTAGAGCGAACTGAAGTCGGTCATGAGGCGTCTCGTCTTTCTGTGGATCGCGCAAGCGTATTCGCTTTATAGCGCTCCCTGCAGGCAAAAAACGGGCGCCATCCCCCCTTATTCAGGCTGCGCCTATGCCGGTCTTCATGCCGGCCGTCCGGGCTTTCAGCGCCGCCGTGAAGTCCAGCATGCGTGTGATGCAGCCCAGCGCCTTGATACGCACCGGCTCGTCGATCTGGATTTCGCCCTGGCCCTGTTCCAGGCAGTCGATCACGCCCTGCAGGCCGTTCATCGCCATCCAGGGGCAGTGCGCGCAGCTCTTGCAGGTGGCGCTGTTGCCGGCGGTGGGCGCCTCGATCAGGGTCTTGCCAGGCGCCAGCTGGCGCATGCGGTGCAGGATGCCGTTGTCAGTGGCAACGATGTATTCCTGCGCCTTGCCCTCGACCACGGCCTTGATCAGCGCCGAGGTGGAACCCACGACGTGGGCCTTGTCGACCACGCTCTTGGGCGACTCGGGGTGGACCAGAATCATCGCGTCCGGATGCTGCTCGCTCAGCAGGTCCAGCTCCAGGCCCTTGAACTCGTCGTGCACGATGCAGGCGCCGTTCCACATCAGCATGTCGGCGCCGGTCTGCTCCTGGATGTAGCGGCCCAGATGGCGATCCGGCGCCCACAGGATCTTCTCGCCCTTGGCCTTCAGCTCGGCCACGATCTCGAGCGCGCAGGAGCTGGTGACCATCCAGTCGGCGCGCGCCTTCACGGCCGCGCTGGTGTTGGCGTAGACCACCACCTTGCGGTCCGGATGGGCGTCGCAGAAGGCCGCGAACTCATCGGCCGGGCAACCCAGGTCCAGCGAGCAGGTCGCGTCCAGATCGGGCATCAGCACGCGCTTCTCCGGGGACAGGATCTTGGCGCTCTCGCCCATGAAGCGCACGCCGGCGACGATCAGGGTCTGGGCTTCGTGGTCGCGGCCGAAGCGGGCCATCTCCAGCGAGTCGGAGACGATGCCGCCGGTCTCCAGCGCCAGATCCTGCAGATCGCCGTCCACGTAGTAATGCGCCACCAGCACCGCATTGCGGGCCTTCAGCAGCGCGGCGGCGCGGGCTTTCAGCGTGGCACGCTGGCTGGGCGTCAAGGGCGCCGGCACCTTGGCCCAGGCATGGGCGGTGCAACTGGCGCCTTCGGCGTCCTGGCGGGTGTAGTCGAAGAGAACCTGAGTCATCAGCGGATTTTAGGTCTGCGGCCATGCCGCCCGTTGGCGTCAGGCCTTTCGGAGCGCGATGGCCTTGCTCAGGCCTCGGCGAAGAAGCGGCTTGGCGGCATGCCCACGGTGCGCGTCACCATCGCGGTGAAGGCGCTGGCGCTGGCATAGCCGAGCTCGGCGGCGATATGGCTCATCGGCTTTTGCCGCGCGGCCATCGACAGCGCATGGGCCAGCAGCACCTGGCTGCGCCACTGGCCGTAGCCGCTGCCCAGCTGCTCGCGGAACAGACGCGAGATCGTGCGCTCGCTGGCGCCGACCTCGGCGGCCCAGTCGGCCAGGCTGGCGTGGCGGGCCGGGTCTTCGATGATGGCCTGGCACAGGCGCAGCAGGCGCTTGTCCTGCGGCAGGGCCACGCCCAGGCGCAGGCTGCGCGCCCGGACCAGCTCGTCGACGATTAGATGGGTGATGCAGCGTTCGCGCTCGGCCGGGGTGTCGGGCTGGGCGTCAGGATCGGTGGGCAGCTGCAGCACCAGCTCGCGCAGCAGCGGCGAAACCTCCAGCACCCGGCATTGCGCCCAGGCCGGGGCATGCGTCAGGCTCTCATGCAGATAGAGCGTGCGGAGATCGGCCCGCTCGATGGCCGAGACCGCATGGACGATGCGCGGTGCGATCCAGACCGCTCGCGAGGGCGGCACGATGAAGGTGCTCGCGCTGGTGCTGACGCGCACCGCCCCACCCACCGAGAACACCAGCTGGCCCCAGTCGTGCTGGTGCGGCTGGATGTCCATCTGATGCTCCATCAGCCGTGCCTTGCCGCGCAGCGGGCGTTCGATGCTGGGGGCATAGCGGCTGGGGTCGGCGGGCGGCAGACTGCGACGTGGGGCGGTCATTGGCGTAATGTCGATAAATCTTGGCGATCTATCGTAACCCGGCCGCGCCGCCGCCGCCTACATTGGCGCCATGACGACGCATACCGCCTCCCTCACCCTTGACGGCCGCGCCCAGGCCCGGCGCGACTACGGCACGATCAGCCTGATCGGCCTGGCCCACGGCACCTCGCACTTCTTCCACATGCTGCTGCCGCCGCTGTTCCCGGCCTTCATCAAGGATTTCGGGCTCAGCTATTCGGAGCTGGGCCTGCTGGTCACGACCTTCTTCGTGATCTCGGGCATCGGCCAGGCGCTGGCCGGTTTTCTGGTTGACAAGCGCGGCGCACGGCCGGTGCTGTTCGCGGCGCTGGCCTGCTTTGTGCTGGCCTCGGTCGCGGCCGGCATGGCCACCGGCTTTGCCGGCCTGATGCTGGCGGCGGCGCTGGCGGGCCTGGGCAACTCGCCTTTCCACCCGGTGGACTTCACGATACTGAACAAGCGCGTCTCGCAGCCGCGCCTGGGCCATGCCTTCTCGGTGCATGGCATCACCGGCAACCTGGGCTGGGCGCTGGCGCCGGTGTTCTCGATCGGCATCGCCGAGGCCACCGGCAACTGGCGCTATGCCTATCTGGGCACCGGCCTGGTGGCGCTGGCGGTGATCGCGCTGCTGTTCCTCAAGCGCGAGGCGATTGATGACAGCCAAGGCTCCTGGGGCCATGCCAAGCCGGCCGCGGGCGTCAAAGAGGAGCATCCGATGGCTTTTCTGCGCCTGCCCTCGGTCTGGCTGTGCTTCTCGTTCTTCTTCTTCACGACCGCCGCGCTGAGCGCGATCCAGAGCTTTGCCAGCCCGGCGCTGGGCCAGATGTACGGCCTGCCGCTGAGCCTGACCGCCTATGTGGTGACCGGTTATATGCTGTGCGGCGCTTTAGGCATGGTGATCGGCGGTTTCCTGGTTGCCAGGGTGCAGCGCCTGGAACGCACGATCGCGCTGGCGATGGCGCTGGCCGCCGGCCTGCTGCTGCTGGTCGCGGCCGGCTGGCTGCCGCCGCTGGTGGCTGCGGCAGCCACCGCGCTGGCCGGTTTCGGCACCGGCCTGGCCGGGCCCTCGCGCGATATGTTGATCAAGCGCGCCGCGCCCCCGGGCGCCACCGGCCGGGTCTACGGCACGGTGTACTCGGGCCTGGATGTGGGCTTCGCGCTGGCCGCGCCGGTATTCGGCGCCTTGCTGGACGGCGGCCATCCGGCCGGCGTGTTCGCCGGCTCGGCCGCCGCCCTGGGCCTGGGCATTGCGTCGGCCGGCCTGGTCGGTCTGCGCATCGCCCGCACGCGGCTGGCCACCGCATAAGCGCGGATGGGCGCCGGCCCTGGCCGGCGCTACATTCGGCCCATGCCACAAAGCCCTGACTCCACTTCGTCACGACTGGCCGGCCACCTGCTGGTCGAGGCCCTGATCGCCCAGGGTGTCGATACCGTCTTCGGCGTGCCCGGCGAGAGCTATCTGGCGGTGCTGGACGGCTTCCACGAGCACCGCGACAAGATCCGCTTCATCGCCTGCCGCCAGGAGGGCGGGGCGGCTTTCATGGCCGAGGCCCAAGGCAAGCTGACGGGCCGGCCTGGCATCTGCTTCGTGACCCGCGGGCCGGGCGCCACCAATGCCAGCATCGGCCTGCACACCGCCTTCCAGGACAGCACGCCGATGATCCTCTTCATCGGCCAGGTGGCCAGCGAGCAGCGCGACCGCGAGGCGTTTCAGGAGCTCGACTACCGCCAGATGTTCGGCCCCGGCACGTTGGGGTTCGCCAAATGGGTCGGCGAGGTGCAGGACGCCGACCGTCTGCCCGAGTACATCGCCCGCGCCTTTCACACCGCGCTGCAGGGCCGGCCCGGCCCTGTCGTGCTGGTGCTGCCCGAGGACATGCTGACCGAGATGACGGCCGCGCCGGTGCTGCCGCGCGTCGCGCCGGCCCAGGCCTGGCCGGCGCCTGCCGCGCTGGCCGATCTGCGCTCGCGGCTGCTGGCGGCCCAGCGGCCCCTGGTGATCGTCGGCGGCGGCGGCTGGACGCCTGACAGCTGCGCGGCGCTGCAGCGCTTTGCCGAGGCCTGGCAGCTGCCGGTCGGCTGTGCCTTCCGCTTCCAGGATCTGTTCGACAACCGCCATCCGCTCTATGCCGGCGATGTCGGCATCGGCATCAATCCGAAGCTGGCGCAGCGTGTGCAGCAGGCCGACCTGATCCTCGCGGTGGGCCCGCGCCTGGGCGAGATGACCACCGGTGGCTACACCTTGCTGCAGGCACCGCGCCCCAGCCAGCAACTGCTGCACATCCACGCCGGCGCCGAGGAGCTGGGCCGTGTCTATGCGGCCGATCTGATGATCAATGCCAGTATGAGCTGCGCGGCCCAGGCGCTGCAGAGCCTGGCGGCGCCGGACAGCGTCGTCTGGACCGACTGGGCGCATCAGGCCCATGCCGACTACCAAGCGAATCTGCTCCCCCAGCCGGTCAGCCCGCTGGACATGGCCGAGGTCGTCAAGACCCTGAGCCGGGCGATGCCCGAGGGCACCATCTTCACCAATGGCGCCGGCAACTACAGCGGCTGGCTGCACCGCTTCCATCAGTACCCGGCGCTGCACCAGCATGGCCGCACCCAGCTGGCTCCGACCTCGGGCGCGATGGGTTACGGCGTGCCGGCGGCCGTGGCGGCCAGCCTGCTCGATCCGGAGCGCTGGGTCGTCAATATCGCCGGTGATGGCGACTTCCTGATGACCGGCCAGGAGCTGGCCACCGCCACCGGCTATGGCGCCAAGCGCCTGATCTCGGTGGTGGTCGATAACGGCACCTACGGCACGATCAGGATGCATCAGGAGCGCGAGTACCCGGGCCGGGTCTCGGGCAGCGATCTGTTCAATCCCGACTTCGTGCAACTGGCGCTGGCCTATGGCTGGGCCGCCCAGCGTGTCGATCACACCGAGGACTTCGCCCCGGCGCTGCAGGCCGCGCTGGCGGCCGGCCAGCCGACGCTCTTGCATCTGCGCCTGTCCACCGATGTCTCGACCAGCCGCAGCACGCTGACGGCGATCCGCGAGGCGGCCAGACAGCGTCTGGGACAATGAGGGGATGGAACACATCAACTTCGAACTGCGCGGCGAATTCATCGAGCTGGACAAGCTGCTCAAGGCCACCGGCCTGGCCGACAGCGGCGGCGTGGCCCGCATGATGATCACCGAGAGCCAGGTGCAGGTGGACGGCCAGACCGAGCTGCGCAAGACCGCCAAGATCCGCGCTGGCCAGGTCGTGAGCCTGCAGGGCGCGCGCATCAAGGTGCTGGCCGATCCGCTGCAAGACTGAAAAAAACGCAAGCACTGAAGCACAAGGAAGCCGCCGATGAACTTTTCGACCTGCGATTTCTGCGACGAGCACAAGAGCGACGACAGCGGCGAGGTCCGCGTTATTCCCGGCGGCCTCTACCGCAGCTATGGTGGCCTGGCGCGCTTTGCCGGCCCGGTCACGACGGTGCGCGCGCTGGAGGACAACAGCCTGCTCAAGAGCGCGGTCGAGAGCCCCGGCCAGGGCCGGGTGCTGGTGTTCGATGGCGGCGGCTCCATGCAGCGCGCGCTGATCGGCGGCAACCTGGCCGCCGCCGCCGCCAAGAACGGCTGGGCCGGCCTGCTGATCCATGGCTGCGTGCGCGATCTGGCCGAGCTGCGCGAGGCCCCGGTCGGCATCCTGGCGCTGGGCCATGTGCCCATGCCTACCGAGCGGCGCGGCCAGGGCCTGGCCGATGTGGCTCTGCAGCTGCACGGGCTGTGGGTGCGCCCGGGTGACTGGCTCTATGCCGACGAGGACGGTGTCGTGATCAGCGCAAAGCCCCTCAGCCCGCCTTGATCGAACCGGCGCTGGTGAAGAACTCGCCGCCGCCCAGATGATGTAGGGCCCGCTGCGGCGGGGCCAGGTCTTGCCAGCGTCCGTTGATGAAGGCCGCGTCGTCGGCCCAGGCCGCCACGACCTCGGCCAGGAACAGGTCATAGGTCTTCTCGTTGTGCGGCTCGGGGTAGACGCGGCATTCCAGCCAGGCCAGGCAGCCGGCGATCAGCGGTGCCTGGACCTGCGAGGCCGGCTCGGCGGCGAGATTCCAGCGCGCGAACTTGTCCAGATCGCGGCCGCTGCTGTTGCCGACACCGACCACCATCTCGATCTGGGCCGCGCAGGGCACGCTCAGCACGAATTCGCCGGAGGCCTCGATCAGGCGGCGGCTGAAGGTGTTCTTGTCGATGACGACCGCCACCTTGGGCGGCGAGAAATCGAGCGGCATATTCCAGGCCGCCGCCATCACATCGCGCTGCCCGCCATGCGCGCTGGCCACCAATACGGTGGGGCCGTGGTTCAAGAGGCGGCTGGCCTTGGCCAGGTCGACGGCGACCCTCATGCGGCGAACACGCTCAGCAGGCGGTCCAACCCGCCTTCGTTGATCGCCACCATGGCCTGCTCGCGCACCTTGGGCTTGGCATGGAAGGCCACCGACAGCGCGGCCGCGCCCATCATCGGAAGGTCGTTGGCACCGTCGCCAACCGCGATGGCCTGGGTCTTCGCGTCGGCGCCAATCTCGGCGCAGCAGGCCAACAGCATGCGACGCTTCTCCTCGCCATCGCAGATTTCGCCCCAGGCCTGCATCACCAGGCCCCCGGTCAGCGCGCTGTCGACGATTTGCAGCTCGTTGCTGCGCACGTAATCCATGCCCAGCTCGGCCGCGACATAGCGGGTGAAGAAGGTAAAGCCACCCGAGACCAGCACCAGCTTCAGCCCGGCGGCCTTGAGCGCGGCGCACAGCTCGCGGGCGCCGGGGTTGAACTGCAGACGCTCGCGCAAGACCTGCTCCAAGGCGCTGACCGGCACGCCCTTCAGCAGCGCCAGACGGCGGCGCAGGCTGTCCTTGAAGTCCGTGATCTCGCCGCGCATCGCGGCCTCGGTGATGGCGGCCACCTCGGCCTTCTTGCCGGCCGCGTCGGCGATCTCGTCGATGCACTCGATATTGATCAGGGTGGAGTCCATGTCGAAGGCGGCGAGCTTGAAGTCGGCCAGTCGCAGCGGGGGCGTGAAGCCCTGGGTGATGAGGTCTTGCATCGGCATAGCTTGGATTGAGAAGGTCAGTTCAGCCAGTTTTCAACGTTCAGTCCCGGCACACGCCGGAACTCCGCATCCGCGCTGACCAGGGTGGCCCCCAGTGCCAGCGCATGGGCGGCGATCAAGAGGTCGTTGGGGCCGATGGGGGTGCCGGCGGCTTCAAGTTGGGCGCGCAGCGAGGCGTAAACCGGCGCCACCTTGTCGTCCAGCGGCAGCAGCAGCAGTGGCCGCATGGCGATTTCGTACTGACGCTGCAGGCGAGGGGAGGGGCGTTTTTGCAGACCGTAGAGCAGCTCGCATTGCACCACGGTGCTGGTGGAAAGTTGACAGGCGCCGAGGGTCTGGAGTCGATCCCCCAGGCGCTTGGCGGCGCTGCCCTCCGCGTCCCGCATGAGGTGGCTGATGATGTTGGTGTCCAGCAGGTAAAGCATCGTGCGGCTCAGGCGTCCGGCGCTTCCAGCACGATGTCGTCCAGGGGGAGCAGCCCTGCATCCACGTCGGGGAATTCGTCGTCGATGGGGCCTTGCTTGGCCAGCTCTGCAAGGGCGGCCAGCAGCGCAGCCGGTGATCCCTTCTCGTACGCTGGCTTGATGGCCTCGATGATCAGCCGGTCGCCCTCGCGGCGCATCAATGCCTCGTTGCCCGGCAACTCGAACTCCCTGGGGATGCGCACCGCCTGGTTGGCGCCGTTGCGGAACAGGCGCACATGGCGCTCGGTGCTTTCCGGCATATAGGCGGGAGCGCTTTCGCTGGCATGGGGCATGGCAGACTCCAGACGGTGGCGGTGTGCGAAGTCTAGCCTATGCCGCAGCATATGCCGAACATCAATCCTGCCTCAAGGGTTGTCCCAGCAGGCGCAGCACCTCGCGGATCGCCTGCGCGCGGTCCTTGGGATCACTGAGCGCCTTGTCGATGCGCAGCTTGTCGTTGCCGACCAGCTTGATATTGCGGTTCTTCTGCACCAGCTCGATCACGCGCATCGCGTCGATCGGCGGATTCGGGCGGAAGTTGATATTCATCACGCTGGGCGCCGCGTCGATCTTGGCCACACCATAGGGCTTGGCCAGCACGCGCAGGCGGTGCGTGTCGAACAGGGTCTGGCCCTGGGCCGGCAGCTTGCCGAAGCGGTCGGTGACTTCTTCGAGCAGCTTGTCGATCTGCTCGCTCTTGTCGGCCGTGGCCAGGCGCTTGTAGAGGCTCAGGCGCACATGGACATCGCCGCAATAGGCATCGGGCAGCAGGGCCGGCGCATGCAGATTGATCTCGGTGACGGCCGCCAGCGGGCTCAGCAGATCCGGCTCCTTGCCGGCCTTCAGCGAGCGCACCGCCTCGCTGAGCATCTCGTTGTAGAGCTGGAAGCCGACTTCCATCATATTGCCGCTCTGGTTCTCGCCCAGCACCTCGCCGGCGCCGCGGATCTCCAGATCGTGCATGGCCAGATAGAAGCCCGAGCCCAGCTCCTCCATCGCCTGGATCGCGTCCAGGCGCTGGGTGGCCTGCTTGGTCAGGCCCTGGATGTCGGGCACCATCAGATAGGCATAGGCCTGGTGATGCGAGCGGCCGACGCGGCCGCGCAGCTGGTGCAGCTGGGCCAGGCCGAACTTGTCGGCGCGGGCGATGATGATGGTGTTGGCGCTGGGCACATCGATGCCGGTCTCGATGATGGTCGAGCACAGCAGGACGTTGTGCTTGCCGCCGACGAACTCGCGCATCACCCGCTCCAGCTCGCGCTCGGGCATCTGGCCATGGGCGACGATGATGCGGGCCTCGGGCACCAGCTCCTCGAGCTTCTGGCGCCGGTTCTCGATGGTGTCGACCTCGTTGTGCAGGAAGTAGACCTGGCCGCCGCGCTTGAGCTCGCGCAGCATGGCCTCGCGTATCGTGCCGCTGCTCTCGGCCCGCACAAAGGTCTTGATCGCCAGTCGCCGCTGCGGCGCGGTCGCGATCACGCTGAGATCGCGCAGGCCTTCCAGCGCCATGCCCAGCGTGCGCGGGATCGGCGTCGCGGTCAGCGTCAGCACATCGACCTCGGCGCGCATCGCCTTCATCGCCTCCTTGTGGCGCACGCCGAAGCGGTGCTCCTCGTCGATCACCAAAAGGCCCAGGCGGGCGAATTTGACCTCGGCGCTGAGCAGCTTGTGCGTGCCGATGACGATGTCGATGGTGCCGTCGGCCAGGCCTTCCATCGCGGCCTTGATCTCCTTGGTCGAGCGGAAGCGGCTCATCTCGGCGACCTTGACCGGCCACTTGCCGAAGCGGTCGGCAATGTTCTGGAAATGCTGCTCGGCCAGCAGCGTGGTCGGCGCCAGCACCGCGACCTGCTTGCCGCCCATCACCGCGACAAAGGCGGCGCGCAGCGCCACCTCGGTCTTGCCGAAGCCGACATCGCCGCAGACCAGGCGGTCCATGGGCTTGGGGCTGATCATGTCCTGGATCACCGCATGGATCGCGGCGCGCTGGTCGGGCGTTTCCTCGAAGCCGAAGCTGGCGGCAAAGGCCTCGTAGTCATGGCCCGAGTAGCGGAAGGCATGACCCTCGCGGGCGGCGCGGCGGGCATAGAGGTTCAACAGTTCGGCGGCGGTGTCGCGCACCTGCTCGGCCGCCTTGCGCTTGGCCTTCTCCCACTGGCCCGAACCGAGCCGGTGCAGCGGCGCCTCTTCGGCGGAGACGCCGGTGTAGCGGCTGATCAGGTGCAGTTGGGCCACCGGCACGTACAGCGTGGCCTTGTCGGCGTACTCCAGATGCAGGAACTCGCTGGCACCGTCGCCGATATCGATATTGATCAGGCCCTGGTAGCGGCCGATGCCGTGGTTGCTGTGCACCACCGGGTCGCCGACCTTGAGCTCGGACAGGTCCTTGATCAGCGCATTGACATCGCTGACCTGCTCCTGCTTGCGGCGGCGCCGCGTCGTCGGCGTGGTCGCGAACAGCTCGGTTTCGGTGAAAAGCTGGATCTCTCGGCCGGCCTCGGGCTCGCGCCAGAAGAAACCGGCGGCCAGCGGCGCCGCGGTGATCGCGAACTTCTCGTCGCTGGCCTCGAACTCGGCCAGGTCCTTCACCGAGGGCGGCTCGATCTTGTTGTCGCGCAGCAGCTCCAAGAGGCTCTCGCTCCGGCCCTCGCTCTCGGCCAGGATCAGCACGCGGTGCGGCGTGCTCTTCAAGTGCGCGGCCAGCCGGGCCAGCGGCTCCTGCGCGCCGCGTTCGACCGAGACATCGGGCAGCGGCCGCGCATAGTCGACGGCCTCGCTGCCCCGCACCGCCAGCACCGCATGGCTGTGCGTCAGCGCGAAGAAGTCCTCGACCTTCAGGAACAGCTCCTCGGGCGGCAGGATGGGTCTATCGGGGTCGTGCTGCAGGAAGCGGTGGCGCTCGCGGGTGTCGGTCCAGAAGCGGTTCAGCGCCGCGTCGATATCGCCATGCAGCGCCAGGCCCAGCTCGGCGCCGACGAAGTCGAACAGCGTCGCGGTCTGCTCGAAGAAGATCGGCAGGTAGTACTCGATGCCGCCGCTGGCAATGCCCTGGTCGATGTCCTTGTAGATGCGCGACTTGCTCGGGTCGCCCTCCATCTTCTCGCGCCAGCGCGAGCGGAAGGCCTTGCGCGAGGCCTCGTCCATCGGGAACTCGCGGCCCGGCAGCAGCCGCACCTCGGGCACCGGGTAGAGGCTGCGCTGGCTGTCGGGGTCGAAGGTGCGGATCGAGTCGACCTCGTCACCGAACAGGTCGACCCGGTAGGGCACCAGCGAACCCATGGGGAACAGATCGATCAGCCCGCCGCGCACCGCGTACTCGCCCGGCGAGACGACCTGGCTGACATGGGTGTAGCCGCCCAGGGTCAGCTGCGACTTCAGGCTGGCCTCATCCAGGCGCTGCTTCTGCTTGAAATGGAAGGTGGTCGCGGCCAGGAAGCTGGGCGGCGCCAGCCTTGTGAGCGCGGTGGTGGCCGGCAGCAGCACGACATCGACCGGCCGCTGGTCCACCGGCTTGCCCTGGCTCTGCAGCAGGCTCCACAAGGTGGCCAGGCGCTCCGAGATCAGGTCCTGGTGCGGCGAGAAGGTGTCATAGGGCAGGGTCTCCCAGTCCGGGAACACCGCGACGCGCAGATCGGGCGCAAAGAACTTCAGCTCGTCCTCCAGCCGCTGCGTGTCGCCCGGCTCGGCCGTGACGATCAGGCTCAGGCGGCCGGCTTCGCGCTGCTGCAGCGCAAAGCGCGCCAGCAGCAGGGCATCGGCCGAGCCGGTGGGGCGGGGCTGGTTGAACTTTTTTCCGGGGACGATCAGGGGCAGCTGCATGGCTTCAGAAACGACAACAGCCCCGTCGCGGGGCCTGGAGGCATTGTAGGCAGGCATGGCATGCTTGCAGCCTCAGACAGGAGAAGCAGGCGATGAAGCTCGGAATTTATCTGTTCGACGAGGTCGAGGTGCTGGACTTCGCCGGCCCCTTCGAGGTGTTCTCGACCGCCTCGCGCCTGGCCGGGCGTGACGGCAGCGAGCCGCCGTTCGAGGTGCTGACCCTGGGCCCCAGTCTTGACCCGGTGCGTGCCCGTGCCGGTCTGATGGTCACGCCGCAGTACACGCTGGACCAGCACCCCGAGCTGGATGTGCTGATCGTGCCCGGCGGCGTGGTCACGGCCGAGCTGCAGCGCCCGGGCCTGGACGACTGGCTGCTGGTGCAGAGCTGCCGGCTCAAGGTGCTGGCCTCGATCTGCACCGGCGCCTTCCTGCTCGAGAAAGCCGGCCTGCTGACCGAGCGCGAGGCCATCACGCACTGGGAAGATCTGGACGATCTGCGCGCCGCCTCCCAGGCTTCCGGCTCGCTGCTGAAGGTGCTGGCCAAGCAGCGCTGGGTCGAGGCCAAGCCCTGGGTGCACCACGGCGGCACCTGCCGGCTGTTCACATCGGCCGGCATCTCGGCCGGCATCGACCTGAGCCTGCATCTGGTGGCCGAGCTGGCCAGCCCCGAGCTGGCGCGCCGCACCGCCCGCCAGATGGACTATGACTGGCGCGCGGCCAATGGCTCGGTGCTGCAGGCGGCGCTGGGGGCCGACAGCCTGTCCTGAGGGCGCACGGCGCTCCGGCGCAGCCACCCGCCTGTCGATCCCGCCTGGCCTGCTTCGTCGTAGCGGGCGGGGTCAGCGACAAGCCGGTCGCCCGTGACCGGAAGCCTGGCCCGCGATCGGAGGCGGGCATGAGAAAAATCATTGCGGCACTGCAGCTGTCGGTGGACGGCTTGATCGAGGGGCCGGCCGGCGAGCTGGACTGGATAGGCAGCTGGGACGACGGCTTCGGGCTGATGCCCCGGATCGACACCTGCTTGCTGGGCGGCGGCATGTATCCGGGCTATGAGCAGTACTGGAACGCGGTCCTGGCCGACCCCGGCGCGGCCGCGCCGGCCGAGCTGGCCTATGCGCGCTTCGCCGCCGCGACCGCCCATATCGTGCTGTCGACAGGCATGGGCCAGCCGGCCTGGCCGAACACCCGCGTGGTCCGCGATCTGGCGGCGATCCGCGTGCTGAAGCGGCAGCCCGGCCGGGACATGCATGCGCTGGGCGGCGCCGCCTTTGTGTCCAGCCTGCTGGAGGCCGGCTTGGTCGACGAGCTGTGCCTGCTGATCCATCCGCTGATACTGGGCCGCGGCAAACCGCTGTTCCAGGGCTTGTCCGATCGTCATGGGTTGCGCCTGCTGGAAGCCCGGCCGCTGGCGGGAGGCCTGGTCCGCATCAGCTATGCGCTCGGCCAGGGCTCGGCCTAGGCCCGCTGCTGTGCCAGCCAGAGCGCGGACAGGGTCTGGTTGCAGTCGGCGATGGTGGCGATGCAATCCAGGCCGCTGCGCTCGACCTCGGCCAGCAGCTGCAGCCAGGCCGGCGCGGCCTCCAGGATCAGCTTGGAGTGGCCAGTGCTGACCCAGCCGCTTGCCGCCAGCTGCTGCAGATAGACCCAGGTCTGCCGTCGCGCCAGGCCGGCGAAGGAGCCGATCAGGGCCTGGGCCATCGGCAGATGCAGACCGCCGCTGCGCCGTGCTGCGGCCTGGCCGGCGGCGCCGGCCGCGGCCATCGCCAGCGTGGCCAGCACGCCGACCAGGCGCTGGAAGCCATTGCCCGACAGGCGCAGCGAGACCTGGTCCTGGATGCGGGTCGCGGTGGCGGCATAGAGCTGGAACACATCGGCCTTGCACAGCTGCTCGGCCGAGCCGGTGATGCCTATGCCCTCCTTGGGAATGGTCAGGGTCGAGACCGCCGTCAGCGCGGTGACCTCGTAGCGGGCCAGCTCCTTGCCGACCGGCGAGGTCCAGCCGATCACATCGCCGAACCACAGGATGGCGACCGGCACGTCCTCGCCGTCCTCCCCGCGGCCGTGAGGCCGCGAGCTCAGGCGAGTTGCCCCCTCGCGTATCGCCATCCATTGCTGCAGCGGCTGACCGGCCTCGATGATGACCTGGCCACGGCCGTAGTGCTGCACCGTGGCCAGCTTCAGCCAGCTCTGTGCGGGGGCGCCCTCTACCGCCCCACAGCTGCCGGGCGCACGCAGATTCGGCATGCCGACCACGCCGGCGGCCGCCTTCTTGTCAATTGCCACCTCGATACCTCTGATTTCTTTGCTTCAGTGTCCATGGCCGCAGCGGCGTCAAAGCCCCGAAAAGCAGGGCTTGCTGCGGGCGGCTGGCGCACACGCGACACACGCGGGAAACATTCGCGTCCGGCCGCGAGCCCCTACCAGATCGACAGGCTGCGCGTCAGCAGGCGCTGGATCCAGCTGCGCGAGGCGGCCTCCGAAACCTCACCGCGGCCCAGCGACTCCAGATGGGCGCTGGCCACATCGCGCGACTGCACGATATTGCCGGCCTTGATGTCGCGCGGATCGACCACGCCGGAGAAGCGCAGGGTCTGGGCGCTGCCATTGAGCGCCATGCTGCGCTCGCCGGCCACCAGCAGATGGCCGTTGGGCAGCACGTTGATGACGGTCACGGCGAGCTGGCTGTTGAAGCTGCTGCTGTTCTCGGTCTGGCCCGAGCCGCGGAAGGAGTCGCTGCCGGCGGCCGTCGCATTGGCGTTCAGCAGCGACTCGAAGAAGCCGCCCGACTTGGCGTCGCCGCTGCCACTGCCCGGCCCCTTGATCGCGAACTTGTTGTCGCGGCTGGTGTCGGTGGCGTTCTTCTGGCTGGCCTGCAGGCTCTCGGCGATATCGACCTTCAAGGTGTCACCGATGTGCTGCGGCCGGCGTTCGCTGGAGAACAGCGAGGCCGTCGGTAAGTGGGCCTGGTAGATCGCGCCATTGGGCGTGCGCTCCAGATACTGCGGTGTCGGCAGCGGGGGCGCGCTCAGCGGGCCCTGCACCAGGCGGGGCGAGGGGCCGGCGCAGGCGCTCAGCAGCAGG
Source organism: Burkholderiales bacterium C2 (assembly GCA_005503085.1). GTDB lineage: Bacteria > Pseudomonadota > Gammaproteobacteria > Burkholderiales > Burkholderiaceae_C > Roseateles_E. Next base: position 274,928 of record SCOI01000004.1, read on the forward strand.
CACCAAAGAGGGAGGGCTTTCATCATGTGCTCAGCTCTCGAAACCGGTGATGACGGCCTTGACGATGGGGGCCAGCTTGCGCCGTGTGCTGGCCCATTTGCTGCTGCGCAGATCGCCGTCCAGCGCATAGCTGCTGTGCGCGATCAGGCGGCCGTCGAGCTTGTGCAGGCTCAGTGTGGCGGCGTTGACATAGGCCCGGTAGCCCTCGGCCAGCGGCGGGATGTCCCACTGGATGCTGGCGGCATAGCGCAGCCAGGTCTCGCAGTCGGGCGGGGCGGTGCCGGCCGAGTAGACGCGGCTGCTGATGCGCAGCTCGCGCAACTCGGCCTGCAGCGCCGGCACCAGGTCGGCCATCTGGACCTCGCGGTTGTATTCGATGCAGACGCTGCGCGGCGGCGCGTCGCCGTGATGCACGGTGTTGACGGCCCGGCCCGGGCCGTAGGCGATGGCGGTCGAGGTGGCGGCGCCGGCGGCCTTGACCAGCTCCCAGGTCGGCAGCGGGCTGACGAGCGCACAGCCGGTTTGCGAGCCGGCCAGCAGCAGCGCCAGCAGGCCGGTCGATGCGAGGGCGCGCATCGCTCAGGCCCGCTCGCTCATCAGCTGGCCCAGCACCAGCGCGCCGAGGGTCGCATAAGGCGCAGCGCCCTCGACCAGGCTTTGTGCGCCCTCGCTGAGCGCACCCAGACCTTGCAGCAGCTGATCACCGCTGTCCTGCGCCAGTTGCACCACCTGATCGATGCCTTGCTCAAGGCCTTGCTGCGCCACCTCCGACAGGGCGGCCAGGCCGGCCGGACTGAAGGCGCAGATCACATCGCCGGCGCTGGCCTGGCCGGCCGTCGGCTGCGCGGCCTCGGCGGCGGGCGTGCGGGCATTGCTGCTCAGGGGCGCCGCGCTCGCGGCAGGGGGTGTTGCGCCTATCGTGTTCGTCATGCAGACCTCCGTTCTGGGATGTCTGCATCCTAGGGAGAGCGGCCCACCGGAGGTCCGCGCTGAAGCGTCGGAAAGCGGCGCTTTGCCGCGCTGTCGGCGCCCTGCTGCTCAGCTGTGCAGCAGGACACAGAAGTGCAGCGCAGGGCTCAGCCGTTCAAGCCCTCGAAGGGCATCACATCGACCAGCTCGCCGACCGCCACATCGCCCTGCGCGTGGCCCAGCACCACCAGGCCGTTGGCCTGGCTCATGCTCGACAGAATGCCCGAGCCCTGGTTGCCGGTGATCTGCACCTGCCAGCCGCCATCGGGGGCGCGGCTGACGATGCCGCGCTGGTATTCGGTGCGGCCGGCCTTCTTGCGCAGCGGCTGCAGGCAGGCGGCGCGCAGCCAGGGCAGGGGCTGCGGCGCCGCGCCGGCCATGGCCAGCAGGGCCTCGCGCACAAAGGCGTAGAAGGTCACCATCACCGCGACCGGATTGCCGGGCAGGCCGAACAGGATGGCTTGATTGATGCGGCCGATGGCCATCGGCCGGCCCGGGCGCATCGCAATCTTCCAGAACAGCACCTCGCCGAGCTCGGCCATCACGCGCTTGGTGTGGTCGGCCTCGCCGACGCTGACGCCGCCGGTGCTGATGATGGCGTCGGCGCTGACCGCCGCCGTCTCGAAGGCCGCGCGCAGCGCCGCCGGGTCGTCGCGCACGACGCCCAGGTCCAGCACCTCGACGCCCAGCTGCTGCAGCAGCGCCCACAAGGTATAGCGGTTGCTGTCGTAGACGCAGCCGGCGCTCAGAGGCTCGCCGATCGAGCGCAGCTCGTCGCCGGTCGACAGCATGGCCACGCGCAAGCGCCGGCGCACCGGTACCTCGGCGCGGCCCAGCGAGGCCAGCAGACCCAGGTCGGCGGGGCGCAATCGCTTGCCGGCGGCCAGCGCCACCTGGCCCAGCGCCAGATCCTCGCCGGCCAGGCGGCGGTTGTCGCCGGCACGCAGCAGGCCGGCGGGGATCACCACGGTGTCGCCGTCAAGCCGGGTGAACTCCTGCGGCACCACGGTGTCCAGCCCCGGCGGCATCAGCGCGCCGGTCATGATGCGCTGGCACTGTCCCGGGGCCAGGTCTTGCCCGGCCGGGCCGCCGGCAAAGCTGGTGCCGGCCAGCTGCAGCCGGATATCGCCATCGCTGTCGGTGCTCAGATCGCTGCCGCGCAGCGCATAGCCGTCCATCGCCGAGTTGTCGCCGGCCGGCACGTTGATCGTCGAGACAATGTCCTCGGCCAGCACCCGGCCCAGCGCGCTGCGCAGCGCCAGCTGCTCGACGGCCGCGACCCGCGGCACCAGCCGGGCGATGAAGTCCTGCGCCAGCTCGACGCGCAGCGCCTGCGGGTCGTAGCCGGACAGGCAGGAGGCGATCTCTTGGAGGCTGGTGGTCGTTGTCATGGGTGGAGGCTGCGCAGGTCCAGGCGCATCAGGTCTTTGTCGAGGTAGTCACCCGAGGGCAGCTTGATCGCGCGGGGCAGGCAGCCATAGCGCTCGAAGCCCATGCGGGTGTAGAGGGTCACGGCGCGCTGGTTGCTGCGGGTCACCGACAGGGTCACCTGCTCGATGCCCAGCTCGGCCTGCAGCAGGCGCAGTGCGCTGTAGAGCAGGGCGCGGCCTATGCCCAGGCCCTGCACATCGTCGGCCACCATCATGCCGATCAGATGGGCCAGGTGCCGCACCTTCTCGCGGGGCTCGCGCTCGCAGGAGACGGCGCCCACCAGGCGCGGCCCCATCCAGGCGGTCAGCGTGAACAGATTGGCACCACCGGCGCCCAGGCTCAGCCGGCTGCGGTAGCTCTCGGCGCTGCGCGCCAGCTCGGTGGCGGCATCCGAGGTGAAGGCTTCCTCGTGGGCCGCCAGCATCGCGTCGCGCAGGCCTTTGTAGGCCTCCAGTTGCTCGGCTTTCAGCACCCGTAGCTCGCAGCCGGGTGGCAGCCGGGGCACGGGCAGGGCGCTGGCGGACTGGGCCTGCATGCCTCAGCCCCCGATGTAGTGCATCTCGACCCGCCGCGCGCCAGCGGCTGCCGCCTCGGGGGCTTGCGAGGCGCGCAGCTGCGAATAGCGGTCGCTGCGGCCACCCCACAGCGCCCCCAGTGCGCCGCTGATCTGGGCGTCGCTGTAGTCGCCGCGCAGCAACGCGCGCAGGTCATGGCCGCTGTGGGCGAACAAGCAGGTGTAGAGCTTGCCCTCGGTGGACAGGCGGGCGCGGTTGCAGTCGCCGCAGAAGGCTTGCGTGACGCTGGAGATCAGGCCGATCTCGCCGCCGCCATCGGCATAGGCCCAGCGCTCGGCGGTCTCGCCCGGCGCGCTGGCCGACAGCGGCCTCAGTTCGAATTCACGGCCCAGCAGCTCCAGCACCTGAGCCGAGGGCAGCACCTCGTCCATGCGCCAGCCGTTCGTTGCGCCGACGTCCATGTACTCGATGAAGCGCAGCACGATGCCGGTGTTCCGGAAATGGCGGGCCATTGGCAGGATCTGGTCTTCGTTAGTGCCGCGTTTGACCACCATATTGACCTTGATCGGCCCCAGGCCCGCGGCCTGGGCGGCCTCGATGCCGCGCAGCACCTCGGCCACCGGGAAACCGACATCGTTCATGCGCTGGAACACCGCGTCGTCCAGCCCGTCCAGGCTGACGGTGACGCGCTGCAGGCCCGCGGCCTTCAGCGCGCGGGCCTTCTTGGCCAGCAGCGAGCCATTGGTGGTCAGCGTCAGGTCCAGCGCCTCGCCCTCGGGCGTGCGCAGCTCGGCCAGCATCTCGATCAGGCGCTCCAGATGGCGGCGCAGCAGCGGCTCGCCGCCGGTCAGGCGCAGCTTGCTGACGCCATGGGCGACGAACAAGCGGGTCAGGCGGGTGATCTCCTCGAAGCTCAGCAGCTCGGCGTGCGGCAGGAACTCGTGGTACTTGTCGAACACCTCTTTGGGCATGCAGTAGCTGCAGCGGAAGTTGCAGCGGTCGGTGACCGAGATGCGCAGATCGCGCAGCGGCCGGCCCAGCGCGTCGCCCAGCAGGCCGGTAGGGGCCTGCGGATGCTCGGGCACGGGGAGCCGGGGACTGGCGAAGCGCTGGTCCAGCAGAGGTATCACGCGGTCGGTCATGCGGGCATTTTGCCCTGCACCCGGCCCCGCCGTGTGCCGGGGTCTTGCCCGGGCTTGCGCTGGGGCAAGAACAGCAGGGCTAGGCAGGGCGTAGGTGGGGCGGCTGGGGCGCTGTAGGACAAGGCCGCGACCCGGCTGCGGCCGGGCGGCGCGGGGCCGCAGGCGACCTACAGTGAAGCCTGTTGATTCGATGAGAGGAGGGCGCCATGCCTTTGCAAGACTTTGCCAAATCCCAGGCGCTCAGCCTGGGTGTGGAGCTGGAGCTGCAGCTGATCAATCCGGCCGATGGTGATCTGATGCCGGCCGCCAACGAGCTGCTGGCGCGGCTGGACAACGCCGGCCTGCCGGGCGCGGTGACCCCGGAGATCACGCTCTCGATGATCGAGGTCTGCACCGGTGTCTGCGCCAACCATGCCGAGCTGCTGCAGCAGCTGAGCTTCACCCGTGATGCGCTGCTGAAGGAGGCCGAGCCGCTGGGCATCGCGATCTGCGGCGGCGGCACCCACCCCTTCCAGCAATGGACCGAGCGCCAGATCTACGACAAGCCGCGCTTCCTGCAGATCAGCGAGCTTTATGGCTATCTGGCCAAGCAGTTCACGGTGTTTGGCCAGCACATCCATATCGGCTGCCCGGACGGCGACAGCGCGCTGTGGCTGCTGCAGGCGATGAGCCGCTATGTGCCGCACTTCATCGCGCTGGCCGCGTCCTCGCCCTATGTGCAGGGAGCGGACACGGCCTTCCAGTCGGCGCGGCTGAACACCGTGTTGGCCTTCCCGCTGTCGGGCACCGCGCCCTTCGAGCTGCGCTGGGAGGATTTCGGCCGCTACTTCGCGCGCATGGAGCGCACCGGCATCGTCGCCAGCATGAAGGATTTCTACTGGGACATCCGGCCCAAGCCCGAGTTCGGCACCATAGAGATCCGGGTGCTGGACACGCCGCTGACGGTGCGGCGTGCGGCGGCGCTGGCCGGCTTCGCGCAGTGCCTGGCAGCCTGGTTGCTAGAAGACAAGCCGATCAAGCCGCACGCCGACGACCAGCTGGTCTATAGCTACAACCGCTTCCAGGCCTGCCGCTTCGGGCTCGATGCGGTGCTGGTCTGCCCGCAAAGCGGCGCCCAGCAGCCGCTGGCGGAGAGCCTGGCGGCACTGCTGCAGACCCTGATGCCGACGGCCGAGCGCCTGGGTGCGGTGGCGGCGCTGACCGAGCTGGCCATGCTGGTGGCGCAGCGGGGTGGCGATGCCCAATGGCTGCGCGGCCTGCATGAGGAGCAGGGCCTGGATCTGCCGGCCGTCGTGAAGGCTTCTTGCGAGCGCTGGGCCCAGGATTGAGTGTCTGCAGGCGGCATGGATACTGTATATTTAAACAGTTACCATCCCCTGCGCCATGGACCTGAACCGCAAAATCGCCATCCTCGCCGACGCCGCCAAATACGACGCCTCCTGCGCCTCCAGCGGCAGCGATTCGCGCGACTCGCTGGGCGGGCGCGGCATCGGCTCCACCGAGGGCATGGGCATCTGCCACAGCTATGCGCCGGACGGTCGCTGCATCTCGCTGCTGAAGCTGCTGCTGACCAATCACTGCCAGTACGACTGCCTGTATTGCGTCAACCGCTCGTCCAGCAATGTGGCGCGGGCGCGCTTCCGGGTCGAGGAGGTGGTGGATCTGACCTTGGACTTCTACCGCCGCAACTGCATCGAAGGGCTGTTCCTGTCCAGCGGCATCATCAAGAGCCCGGACCACACAATGGAGCAGGTGGTCGAGGTGGCACGCCGGCTGCGCGAGGCCCATGACTTCCGCGGCTATATCCACCTGAAGACCATCCCCGATGCCAGCGCCGAACTGCTGGCGCGCGCCGGCCGCTATGCGGACCGGCTCAGCATCAATATCGAGATGCCCACCGAGCAGGGGCTGCAGGCGCTGGCGCCCGAGAAGAACGGCGGTGCGATCCGCCGCTCGATGGGCCGGCTGAAGCTGCATATCGATCAGGCGCGCGAGGAGGGTGCGAAGCCGGCGCCGGTACGCGCGCTGCCGGGCGCCGCGCCGCGCGCGGCCACCCCGCCGCGCTTTGCGCCGGCCGGCCAGAGCACGCAGATGATTGTCGGCGCCGATGCCAGCGACGACCGCAGCATCCTGGCCAGCAGCGCCGCGCTGTACGGCCAGTACCGGATGCGGCGCGTCTATTACTCGGCCTTCAGCCCGATTCCCGATGCATCGCGGGCCTTGCCGCTGATCGCGCCGCCGCTGATGCGCGAGCACCGGCTCTATCAGGCCGACTGGCTGATGCGCTTTTATGGCTTCGATCACCGCGAGATCATCGCGGCCGATGACGGGCTGCTGCGCCTGGACGTCGATCCCAAGCTGGCCTGGGCGCAGGCGCATCCGGAGCGCTTCCCGGTCGATCTGAATGCCGCACCGCGCGAGCTGTTGCTGCGCGTGCCGGGCCTGGGCGTCGGCTCGGTGGACAAGCTGCTGCAGGCGCGCCGCGTGCGGCGCTTGCGCGTCGAGGATCTGAGGGCGCTGCGGGTGTCGCCGGTCAAGGTGCTGCCCTTTGTCTGTGTGGACGGCCACAAGCCCGGCATACCGTCGCGGCCGGCGCCGCGTCAGCAGGTTTTGTTCGCATGATCGTCAGCCTTCAGGGGCCGACCGATGTCGACGGTTTCAGGCGCGCGGCGCGCCAGCTGTTGACGCGGGGCATCGCCCCTGATCAGCTGGTCTGGCGGACCGAGCGCGGCACACAAGGGCTGTGGGCCGATGACGCGGTCGTCATCGACGACGCTCCCGCGAAGCCTTTCGGCGTGCCGGCCTGGATGGCGCCGCTGTGCGAGTCCGCGCTGCTGCATCGCGACCCCGGCCGCTTTCATCTGCTCTACAGGCTGCTGTGGCGGCTGGTGAACGAGCGTGACAAGGTCTTGCGACGGGACGAGCTCGACCCGGATCGCCGCGCCGCCGCCCAGCTGGCGCGCGAGGTGGGGCGCGAGATCCACAAGATGCGCGCCTTCGTGCGCTTCTTCCCCCATGGTGAGGGCGAGGCGCTGCGCCATATCGCCTGGTTCGAGCCCGAGCACCATGTGGTCGAGGCCAATGCCCCGTTCTTCGTGCGCCGCTTCGCGCAGATGCGCTGGGCCATCTTCACGCCTGAGCGCTCGATCGAATGGGACGGCGAGCGCCTGCACACCGGCCCCGGCGTGTACCGCAGCGGCCTGCCGCCGGCCGATCCGGGCGCGGCGCTATGGCTGACCTATTACGAGAATATCTTCAACCCGGCCCGGCTCAAGCTCGCGATGATGGCCAAGGAGATGCCACGCCGCTACTGGAAAAACCTGCCCGAGGCGGCGCTGATCGCCCCGCTGGCCGCCGCAGCGCAGGCGCGCAGCGAGGCCATGGTGGAGGCTCAGCCCACGCCGGCGCGGCGCATCAAGCCGATGCGCCGCCCTTGAGCGCCTGCAAGCTGCCGTAGTTGGAATCCGGCAGGCGCGGCCGGTCAGCCTCTTCGGCCGCCAGCGGCTGGACCTCGACCAGGCTGGCCTGGCAGCGCCGGGTCAGCTGCTGGTAGGTCTGGGTGCCCTCCAGCTTCCAGCGCATCTCGTCCTCGCTCAGCGGCCGCATCACCTTGGCCGGCAGTCCGGCGATCAGCGACTTCTCCGGCAGCTTGAGTCCGGCGCGCACAAAAGCGCAGGCCGCGACGATGCTCCAGGCCCCGACCTCGGCCTCGTCCATCACCACCGCGTTCATGCCGACCAGCGCGTTATGCCGCACCACGCAGCCATGCAGCACCGCACCATGGCCGATATGGCCGTTGGCCTCGACGACGGTCTCCGACTTCGGGAAGCCGTGGATCACGCAAGTGTCCTGAACATTGGCGCCCTCCATCAGCACGATGCGGCCGAAATCGCCGCGCAAGGAGGCGCAGGGGCCGATATAGCAGCCGGGTCCGACGATCACATCGCCGATCAGCACAGCCGTCGGGTGGACATGGGCACTGGGATGGACGACCGGGGTGACGCCGTCGATGGCATAGCAGGGCATGGATCTTTCTCCGGGCAATGGTTCGGGTGAGTTCGGGATAACCCTTGAATCTTGGGCTTGCGCCAAATCAAGCTGCACCTTACGATCTACCGACCGGTCGGTCAAGAGTGTTTGGCCGGCAGCGATGGAGTGAGACAAACACGATGACTGCCACCACCGAGGCCTTGCTGCTGATCAGCCAAGAGGGCGCCGTGCGCACCCTGACGCTGAATCGCCCTGCGGCACTGAATGCGTTCACCACCGCGCTGCTGGTGCAGCTGCGCCAGGCCCTGGAGGCCGCCGCCGAGGATGGCACGGTGCGCTGTGTCGTGATCACCGGTGCGGGGCGCGGTTTCAGCGCCGGCCAGGACCTGTCCGACCCGCTGATCAAGCCGCCGATGGAGCCCGGAGAGACGCCCAAGGACATCGGTCATCTGCTCGACAACTACTACATCCCGCTGGCGCTGCGCCTGCGCAGCATGCCGATTCCGGTGATCGCTGCGGTCAACGGCGTGGCGGCCGGCGCCGGCGCCAGCCTGGCGCTGAGTTGCGATCTGGTGCTGGCGGGCGAGGGCGCGAGCTTCATCCAGGCTTTCTCGAAGATTGGCCTGGTGCCCGACTGCGGCGGGACCTGGCTGCTGCCGCGCCTGGTCGGCCGCGCCAAGGCGTTGGAGCTGGCGCTGCTGGGCGACAAGCTGCCGGCCGCCGAGGCGCAGGCCATGGGGCTGATCTACCGTGCCGTGCCTGATGCCGAGCTGGCCGCCACGACGCAGGCGCTGGCGCAGAAGCTGGCACAGATGCCGGTCAAGGCCCTGGCCGCGACGCGCCGGGCCTTGGACGACAGCCTGCTGATGGACTACGAGTCGGCCTTGAAGAACGAGTCGCAGCTGCAAAGCCGGCTAGGCTTCAGCCCCGACTATCTGGAAGGCACGGCCGCCTTTCTGCAAAAGCGCAAGCCCAGCTTCACGGATCGCTGACAGCTCATGGATGCACAACAAATTGCCGAAGCCGTCCGCGATGCGATGTTCGCGAACGACCGCGCCAGCAAGGCGCTCGGGATGGAGATCCTGTCCATCGCTCCCGGCCGCGCCACGCTGGCCATGACGGTGCGTGAGGACATGCTCAACGGCTTTGAGATCTGCCACGGCGGCCTGATCACCACCTTGGCCGACTCGACCTTTGCCTTCGCCTGCAACTCGCACAACGAGCTCACCGTGGCCTCGGGATTCAGCGTCGACATCGTCGCGCCCGGCAAGCTAGGCGACCGGCTGACCGCCGTCGGCGAGGAAGTGCATCTGGCCGGGCGCACCGGTGTCTACGACATCACCGTGCGCAACCAGCGCGAGGAACTGGTGGCCGTGTTTCGCGGCAAGTCCTACCGGATCAAGGGCAAGCCCATCGTTCAAGGAGTTTCTGAATGACCGTCAAAACGCCCGCCCCCGGCGATCTCGAGCCTATCGAGCGCGCCAGCCTGGATGAGCTGCAGGCCCTGCAACTGCAGCGCCTGAAGTGGAGCCTGCAGCATGCCTACGAGAACGTGCCGCATTACAAGGCCGCCTTCGATGCTCAGGGTGTGCATCCCTCGGATCTGAAGACCCTGGCCGATATCGCCAAGTTCCCGTTCACGACCAAGAAGGACCTGCGCGACAACTACCCCTTCGGCATGTTCGCGGTGCCGCGCCAGCAGGTCTCGCGCATCCATGCCTCGTCGGGCACGACCGGCAAGCCCACCGTGGTCGGCTACACCGCCAAGGACATCGACACCTGGGCGAATCTGGTGGCCCGCTCGATCCGCGCCTCGGGCGGCCGACCCGGCGACATCATCCATATCGCCTATGGCTACGGTCTGTTCACCGGCGGCCTGGGCGCGCATTACGGCGCCGAGCGCGCCGGCTGCACGGTGATCCCGATGTCCGGCGGCCAGACCGAGAAGCAGGTGCAGCTGATCCAGGACTTCCGGCCCGACATCATCATGGTCACGCCCAGCTATATGCAGGTGATCATCGAGGAGTTCAATCGCCAGGGCCTGGACGCGCGCGAGTCCTCGTTGAAGGTCGGCATCTTCGGCGCCGAGCCCTGGACCGAGGCGATGCGCCGCGAGATCGAGGCCAAGGCCGGCATCGACGCGGTCGACATTTACGGCCTGTCCGAGGTGATGGGGCCAGGTGTTGCCAACGAGTGCATCGAGTCCAAGGACGGCCCGGTGATCTGGGAAGACCATTTCTATCCCGAGATCATCAACCCCGAGACCGGCGAGCCGGTGGCGGACGGCGAGGAGGGCGAACTGGTCTTCACCTCGCTCTCCAAGGAAGCTCTGCCCATCATCCGCTACCGCACCCGCGACCTGACGCGGCTGCTGCCACCGACCTCGCGCAGCATGCGCCGCATGGGCAAGATCGTCGGCCGCAGCGACGATATGCTGATCATCCGCGGCGTCAATCTGTTCCCGACCCAGATCGAGGAGCTGGTGCTGCAGGAGGTGCAGCTGAGCGGTCAGTACCAGATCGTCGTCAGCCGCGAGGGCCTGCTCGATGCGGTCGAGGTGCGCTGCGAGCTGCAGCAAGCGGCGGTCGGCGCGGCCGATGTCGGCGCCATTGCCAAATCGCTGCAGCACCGCATCAAGACCCTGATCGGCGTCAGCACCAAGGTGCATATCGGCGCCCCCGATTCGATTGAACGCACGCTGGTGGGCAAGGCCCGTCGTGTGATCGACCAGCGTCCGAAGTAAGGAGCTTTCATATGTACACCCAAGCCATGAGCGTCGGTCCGCAGGACGCGCCGAGCAGCAGCAAGATCAAGAGCGCCGAGGAGATGCAGCGCGAGGCAACCTTCGAGGCCCGCATCGACGCCGGCGACTTCATCGAGGCCAAGGATTGGATGCCGGACCACTACCGCAAGACCCTGGTGCGGCAGATCAGCCAGCATGCGCACAGCGAGATCGTCGGCATGCTGCCCGAGGGCAACTGGATCACGCGGGCACCGACCCTGAAGCGCAAGGCGATCCTGCTGGCCAAGGTGCAGGACGAGGCCGGCCACGGCCTGTATCTGTACTCGGCCGCCGAGACCCTGGGTACCAGCCGCGACCAGATGCTGGACGCGCTGCACAGCGGCAAGGCCAAGTACAGCTCGATCTTCAACTACCCCACCGTGACCTGGGCCGATATCGGCGTGATCGGCTGGCTGGTGGACGGGGCGGCCATCATGAACCAGGTGCCGCTGTGCCGCTGCTCCTATGCGCCCTATGCGCGGGCGATGATACGTGTCTGCCGCGAGGAGAGCTTCCATCAGCGCCAGGGCTATGAGAGCCTGCTGGTCATCATGCGCGAGGGCACGGCCGAGCAGAAGGCCATGGTGCAGGACGCGGTGAACCGCTGGTGGTGGCCCTCGCTGATGATGTTCGGCCCGGCCGACAAGGACTCGCCGAATTCCGAGCAGTCGATCCGCTGGGGCATCAAGCGCATCACCAATGACCAGCTGCGCCAGAAGTTTGTCGACGCCACGGTGCCGCAGGCCGACATCCTCGGCGTGACCCTGCCCGACCCCGACCTGAAGTGGAATGCCGAGCGCGGCGAACACGACTTCGGCGCGATCGACTGGGCCGAGTTCTGGCGTGTCGTCAACGGCGACGGCCCGATGAACCGCGAGCGCCTGGGCGCCCGCGTCAAGGCCTGGGACGACGGCGCCTGGGTGCGCGAGGCCGCGCTGGCCCATGCGCGCAAGCAAGCAACCAAGGAACAAGCAGCATGACTAGCAATACCTCGACCCAGACCGAATGGCCGCTGTGGGAAGTCTTCGTGCGCAACAAGGCGGGCCTGGACCACAAGCATTGCGGCAGCCTGCATGCGGCCGACGCCAAGATGGCGCTGCAGATGGCGCGTGATGTCTACACCCGGCGCCAGGAAGGCACCAGCATCTGGGTGGTGCTGTCCAGCCAGATCGTCGCCAGCGACCCGGGCGAGAAAGGCATGTACTTCGACCCGATGGAAGACAAGGTGTACCGCCACCCGACCTTCTACGAGCTGCCCGAATCCCTGAACCATATGTAATCGGTCCACCATGGCTGCATCAATCAATGTGGGCGCGAGCCCCGAAGTCCAGTACCTGCTGCGCCTTGGCGACAGCTGCCTGGTGCTGGCCCAGCGCATCTCCGAATGGTGCGGCCACGCGCCCATCCTGGAAGAGGATCTGGCCTTGTCGAATATGGCGCTGGACCTCCTGGGCCAGGCTCGCGGCCTGCTGACCCATGCGGCCAAGCTCGATGGCCAGGGCCATGACGAGGACCAGCTGGCCTTTCTGCGCGACGAGCGCCAGTACCTGAACCCGGTGCTGATGGAGCTGCCGCGCGGCGATTTCGCCTACACCCAGCTGCGCAATTTCGCGGTCGCGACCTGGCTGCTGCTGCTGTGGCAGCGCCTGCTGAGCTCCAGCGATGCCGAGCTGGCGGCGATCGCCGGCAAGGCCGTCAAGGAAGCCGCCTATCACCAGCAGCATGCTGCCGACTGGGTCGTGCGCCTGGGCGACGGCACCGAGGAGTCCGCCGCCCGCATGCAGGCCGCACTGGCCAGCCTCTGGCCCTACTTCAACGAGCTGTTCGACAGCGATGCGGTCGACACCGCTGCGGCCGCGCAAGGCCTGGGCCCTGCCTGGTCCGAACTGAAGCCCGCATGGCAGGCCCAGATGGCCGAGGTGCTGGCCGATGCCGGCCTGGCTTGCCCCAAGGACAGCCCCTATCAGAGCCAGGGCCGTCGCGGCATCCATAGCGAGCATATGGGCCATATGCTGGCGACCCTGCAGTATCTGCAGCGTGCCTACCCCGGAGGCCGGTGGTGATGAACCAGGCCAGCGCGCACGGCCCCGCCTGCGGCCGGCTCGAAGCCGCCTGGGAGGTGCTGCGCCAGGTCCCGGACCCCGAGGTGCCGGTGATCAGCCTGTGCGAGCTGGGCATCGTGCGCGATCTGAAGGAAACCGCCGGTGGCCTGGAGGTGGTGCTGACGCCCACCTACTCGGGCTGCCCGGCCACCGAGCTGATTCAGGACGATGTGCGTGCCGCGCTGGCCGCCTTCGGCGAGATCGAGATCACGATGCAGCGCGCCCCGGCCTGGACCACCGACTGGATCAGCGACGCGGGCCGCGAGAAGCTGCGCGCCTATGGCATTGCCCCGCCGGGGCCGGTCGCGGCGGGCCAGGGCCAGCCGATCCGGCTGGTGCATCGCGCCTCGCTGACCAAGCTGGCCTGCCCACGCTGCGGCAGCGAGCAGACCGAAAAACTCTCGGCCTTCGGCTCCACCGCCTGCAAGGCGCTGTACCGCTGCATGGCCTGCCGCGAACCCTTTGAGCACTTCAAACCGCTATGAGCCTCCACTTCCATCCGCTGCGCGTGCGCGAGGTCCGGCCCGATACCGAGGAGGCCGTGATCGTCAGTTTCGAGGTGCCCGCCGAACTGAGCGAGACCTTCCGCTTCACCCAGGGGCAATACCTGACCCTGCGCCACGAGGTGGCCGGCCAGGACCTGCGCCGCTCCTACTCGATCTGCGCCGGCGTCGATGATGGCGAGCTGCGCGTCGGCGTTCGCAAGGTGGAGGGCGGCGTGTTTTCGTCCTGGGTGCACCAGGCCTTGAAGGCCGGTGACGAGATCCAGGTGTTCCCGCCGCAGGGCCGCTTCTTTGCGCCGCTGGACGCGGCCGCGCGTCGCCACTATGTCGGCATCGCGGCCGGCTCGGGCATCACGCCCATCCTGTCCATCATGAAGACCGTGCTGGCGCGCGAGCCGCTGTCGCGCTTCACGCTGATCTATGGCAACCGCCGCCAGGCCTCGACCATGTTCAAGGAAGAGATCGAGGACCTGAAGAACCAGTACCTGACCCGGTTGTCGCTGCACCATGTGTTCTCGCGCGAGGCCGTCGATTCGCCGCTGATGGCCGGCCGCATGGACCGCGCCAAGATCGCCGAGTTCCTGCAGACCCTGGTGCCGGCCGCCGGCATCGACCAGGTCTTTGTCTGCGGACCCTTCCAGATGAATGACGAGGTCGAGGCGGCGCTGCTGGCGAGCGGCGTGCCCGAGGAGCGCATCCATATCGAGCGCTTTGGCACGGTTGAGATGCAGACCGGCAAGCCGGCGCCGCACGAGGTGCGCGAGGGCGATGCCGACAGCGCCCGCATCACGGTGATACGCGACGGCGTCAGCCGGGAGATCGAGTTCAGCAAGACCGACCCCAGCATCCTGGATGCTGCGGCCCGTGCCGGCATGGACGTGCCGTTCTCGTGCAAGAGCGGGGTCTGCTCGACCTGCCGCTGCAAGCTGATCGAGGGCGAGGTGCGCATGGACAAGAATTTCGCGCTCGACAAGAAAGAGCTGGCGGCCGGCTTTATCCTCAGCTGCCAAGCCCATGCGCTGACGCCGCGCGTGGTGATCTCATTCGACGAAAGATAAGCACTCCATGGCCCGAGGCAGAGCCCCAGGTTTCGAATCCACCCGCGAGGAAATCCTCGCCGCCGCCGCGCGGCTGTTCGCGCGCAAGGGCTATCCCGGCACCTCGATGAACGAGGTGGCCGAGGCCTGCGAGGTCTCCAAGCCGACGCTCTACCACTACGTGCGCGACAAGCATGAACTCCTGATGCAGATCTGCGAGAGCCATGTGCAGAGCCTCGCCGGTCTGGTCGAGGAGGTGCGCGCGCAAGACCTGGCCCCCGAGCCGCATCTGCGCGCGCTGATCGCGCGCTTTGTGCGCGAGTATGGCGAGGCGCAGCACCAGCACCGGGTGCTGACCGAGGATGTGAAATTCCTCGACGACGCCGACCGCGAGCGCCTGCTGCTGGTCGAGCGCCAGGTGGTGGCGGCCTTTGCCGAGGCGGTGGCCGCAGTTCGCCCGGAGCTGCAGGCCGCGCGCCTGCACAAGCCCTTGACCATGCTGCTGTTTGGCATGATCAACTGGACCTTCACCTGGCTGCGGCCCGATGGTGAATTGAGTTACGAATCGGTGGCGCCTATGGTGGCCGACCTGTTCTTTGGCGGATTGGGCGCGGTGCAGGCCAGCAAGCCGGCCGCTCTTGTTGAGTAGTTGAGTCAGTGCAAAACAAACCCTTGGAGACGATGACGATGAAGCGCAACAACATGATCAAGAACCTGGTGGCCCTGGCCGCTGCCGCCGTGGCCTTTGCCGCGCAGGCCGACATCAATGTCGGCGTGACGGTGTCGGCCACCGGCGCCGCCGCGTCGCTGGGCATCCCGGAGAAGAACACCATCACGCTGATGCCCACGACCATTGCGGGCCAGAAGATCAACTACATCGTGCTGGACGACTCCTCCGACACCACGGCGGCGGTCTCCAACACCCGCAAGCTGATCACCGAGCACAAGGTCGATGTGGTGGTGGGTTCCACCGTGACGCCGAACTCGCTGGCGATGATCGACGCCGTCTCCGAGGCCAGCACGCCGATGATCTCGATGGCCGCCTCGGCCCGTATCGTCGAGCCCATGGACGCGAAGAAGAAGTGGGTCTTCAAGACGCCGCAGAACGACATCATGATGGCCCTGGCCATCGTCCAGCACATGGTGGACAACGGCGCCAAGACCGCCGCTTATATCGGCTTTGCCGATGCCTATGGCGAAGGCTGGTACCAGGAGTTCGCCAAGATCGCTGCGGTCAAGGGCCTGAAGATCGTCGCCAACGAGCGCTACAACCGCAACGACACCTCGGTGACCGGCCAGGTGCTTAAGCTGGTGGCGGCCAAGCCCGATGCGGTGCTGATCGGCGGCTCCGGCACGCCGGCCGCGCTGCCGCAGAAGGCGCTGAAGGAGCGCGGCTACAAGGGCCAGTACTACCAGACCCATGGCGTGGCCAATAACGACTTCCTGCGCGTCGGCGGCAAGGACGTCGAGGGCACCTTCCTGCCGTCCGGCCCGGTGCTGGTGGCGGCCCAGCTGCCGGCCAGCCACCCGGTGAAGAAGAGCGCGCTGGCCTATATCGCCAAGTACGAAGCAGCCTTCGGCAAGGGCAGCGTCTCGACCTTCGGCGGCCATGCCTGGGATGCCGGTCTGCTGCTGCAGGCCGCCGTTCCGGTCGCGCTGAAGAGTGGCGCCCAGCCCGGCACGCCGGCCTTCCGCGCCGCGCTGCGCGACGCGCTGGAAGGTGTGAAGGAGTTGCCCGGTGCGCACGGCGTGTTCAATATGTCGGCCACCGACCACCTGGGCCTGGACCAGCGTGCCCGCGTGATGGTGAAGATCGAGAACGGCGCCTGGAAATACCAGCCCTGATCGGAGCGGCAGCCGACGGCCGAGCGGGCTGATCTCAGCCCGCTCGCTGCGTCCTTTGCCGGCCCGATACCCTGGTCAAGACTGATTTATTTGCTGAGATCGCCATGAGTACTCCCATCCTCCAAAGCCTGATCGCCAACCGCTGGGTGGGGGCCGAGCCGGGCCGCAGCCTGCACAGCGCCATCAATGGCCGCGCCGTGGCCCAGACCCATGCCGAGAGCCTGGACTTCGCCGAGTCGCTGGCCTACGCCCGGGGTCAGGCCTTGCCCGCGCTGCTGAAGCTGGACTTCCAGCAGCGCGCCGCCATCCTGAAGGCCCTGGCCGCCTATCTGGTCGAGCGCAAGGAACAGCTCTACGCGATTTCGGCCCATACCGGTGCCACCCGCGCCGACAGCTGGATCGATATCGAGGGCGGCACCGGCACCCTGTTCGCCTATGCCAGCACCGGCCGGCGCGAGCTGCCCTCCAGCAATATCGTCCACGAAGGCCCGGCCGTGGCGCTGGGCCGCGAAGGCAGCTTCATCGGCTCCCATGTGCTGGTGCCCAAGCGCGGTGTGGCCGTGCACATCAATGCCTTCAATTTCCCGATGTGGGGCATGCTGGAAAAGTTCGCGCCCAGCTTCCTGGCGGGCATGCCCTGCATCGTCAAGCCGGCCACCGCCACCAGCTTTGTGGCCGAGGCCTGCGTGCGCCTGATCCATGAGTCGGGCCTGCTGCCGGCCGGCGCGCTGCAGCTGATCGTCGGCAGTTCCGGCGATCTGCTGGACCGCTTGAGCGAGACCGATGTGGTGACCTTTACCGGCTCGGCCGACACCGCCGCGATGCTCAAGGTCAACAAGAACATCGTGGCCCGCAGCATCCCCTTCAATGCCGAGGCCGACAGCCTGAACTGCGCCATCCTGGCGCCCGATGTGGAGCCGGGTGATCCGGAGTTCGAGCTTTTCGTCAAGGAAGTGGCGCGCGAGATGAGTGCCAAGGCCGGCCAGAAATGCACGGCCATCCGTCGCGCCATCGTGCCGGCCCGCCATATCGACGCGGTGGCCGCGATGCTGCGCGAGCGCCTGGCCAAGATCCGGGTCGGCGACCCGGCCATCGAGGGTGTGCGCATGGGCGCGCTGGCCTCCAAGGAGCAGCAGGCCGATGTGGCCGCGCGCCTGGCCCAGCTGAGCGCCGGCAACGAGATCGTGTTCGGCGAGCGCGATGGCTTTGCGCCCATCGGCGAGGGCGTCGGCGACGGTGCCTTCTTCGCACCGACGCTGCTGCTGTGCCGCGATGCCTTCAGCAACCCGGCGGTCCATGAGCTCGAGGCCTTCGGCCCCGTCTCCACGCTGATGCCTTATGGCGATCTGGACGAGGCCCTGGCCCTGGCCGCCAAGGGCCGCGGCAGCCTGGTCGGCTCCGTCATCACCAAGAGCCCGGCGATTGCGGCCGAGGCGGTCTATCACGCCGGCGCCTTCCATGGCCGCCTGCACATCCTCGACCGCGAGGCGGCCAAGGAGTCCACCGGCCACGGCTCGCCGATGCCGGCGCTCAAGCACGGCGGCCCGGGCCGCGCCGGCGGTGGCGAGGAACTGGGTGGCATCCGTGCCGTCAAGCACTATCTGCAGCGCTGTGCGGTGCAGGGCTCGCCAACGATGCTGACCGCCATCACCGGCGAGTACCAACGCGGCGCCAAGGTGCAGGAGGATGCGATCCATCCTTTCCGCAAGCACTTCGAGGAAATCCAGATCGGCGACTCGCTGCTGACGCACCGGCGCACCGTCAGCGAGGCCGATATCGTCAACTTCGGCGGCATCTCGGGCGACTTCTTCTACATGCACTTCGACGAGATCGCGGCCAAGGACACGCAATTCGGCCAGCGCATCGCGCACGGCTACTTCGTGCTCAGCGCGGCGGCCGGCCTGTTTGTCTCGCCGGCCCCGGGGCCGGTGCTGGCCAATTACGGCCTGGATACCCTGCGCTTCGTCAACCCGGTGGCCATTGGCGACACCATCCAGGCCCGCCTGACCTGCAAGCGCCGCATTGATCGTGGCAACCGCCCGGACCAGCCGCCCCAGGGCGTGGTGGCCTGGGACGTGCAGGTGATGAACCAGCGCGGCGAACTGGTGGCCAGCTATGACATCCTGACCCTGGTGGCGAAGAAACAGGCGGCCTGAGCGTGCGCTGCGGGCCAGCGCATAACCGCCATGCATGGCCGCAGCACAGAATCTCAGCCATCCGGCGCGCGGGGCTGGGCACACTGCGGTCATGCCTGCGAAACCTCCTTCCCCCGATGTGTGGCGCCGCCGTCTGCTGAAGACGGGCGCGCTGCTTTGTGCGATGCCCGGCTGCGCAACTGACAGCGGCAGCGATGCGCGGCTGCCGGCCCGCTTGCAAGAGCTGCTCGACGACCCGCGTTGCCCGCTGGCCAGCCTGTCGGTGCTGGTGATGCGCGCCGGACAGCCGGTCTACGAGGGCCAGTTCGGCCGGCGCTGGATCGCGCCGGGCGAGGATCGGGGTCAGGACTTGCCTGTCACCCGCGACACCTTGTTCCGCGTCGCCTCGGTCAGCAAACTGGTCGTCGCGCTGGGTGTGCTGCGCCTGGTCGAGGCCGGCGTTCTGGACCTGGATGCCGACATCGGCGAGGCCCTGGGTTTTGCGCTGCGCCATCCGGCGTTCCCGGCGCAGCGCCTGAGCCTGCGCCTGCTGCTGAGCCACCGCGCCGGGCTGCGCGATGCCGGCGGAGCCTATCTGACGGCAGGGCAGACGCTGGCGTCCAAGCTGCTGCCGGGCGGTGCGCATTTCGGGCGCGGCGAGTCCTGGTCGCCGCCCGAGCAGGCGCCGGGCGCGTATTTCGAGTACAGCAATCTGAACTATGGCGTGATCGCCAGCGTGATGGAGCGCGCCGCCGGCCAGCGCTTCGATGTGCTGGTGCGCGAGCAGGTGATGGCGCCGCTGGGCCTGGTCGGCGGGTTCGAGCCCAGCCAGCTGGGCGCGGCCGAGCTGGCGAATCTCGCCACCCTGTACCGCAAACGCGCCACCGACGACGAGGCGCGCTGGCACACCGCCGGCCCCTGGGTCGTGCAGACCGATGACTTCCGCAGCCAGCGTCCGGCGCCGCCCAGCGGACTGGAAGGCTATCTGCTCGGCAGCAATGGATCGCTGTTTGGCCCGCAGGGACGTCTGCGCACGCGGGTGGCCGATCTGGGCACGGTGGCGGCGATGCTGGCCGCCGGCGGGCGCCATCAGGGACGGCGCTTTCTGCAGCCCGCCTCGGTGCAGGCCCTGTTCAGCGAGCAGTGGCGCTATGAGGCCACGGCGCCCAACGGCGACCCGCTGGGCGGCTTGTTCCAGGCTTGGGGCCTGGGCCTCCAGCACTTCATTGATCGCAGCCAGGGCGGGCGCGGGGATCGCCTGGTCGAAGCCGGCGGCCAGCAGGCCTGGGGCCATCTGGGCTTTGCCTATGGCTTGCAGTCCGGCCTGCTGCTGGACCCGGCCACCGGCCACGGCATCGCCTATGCGATCGGTGGCAGCGGCGCCGACCCAGCCGCGCACCCTGGGCGCTACTCGAGTTTCCCGCGGTGGGAAGAGCGTCTGCAAGCGCTGCTCTGGGGCAGGGCCCGCTGAGGCGCTTCAGAGGCGCGCCACCCACAGCGCGGTGATCGCCAGCGTCAGCACCGTCACCGGCACGCCGGTGCGGGCATGGCGACGCCAGTCGATCTCGATGCCGCAGCGCCGCGCGGCATCGACGACGATGATGTTGGCGATGGAGCCGACGATCAGCAGATTGCCGGCCATGGTGCTGACCAGGGCCAGCGTCGCGCCGGCATGTGCACCCTCGGCAGCCGGCAGCAGCAGCATCACGGCCGGCACGTTGGAAACCAGATTGGACAGGCCCAGCGTCGCGATGAACAGCGCCAGCGGCTGGCTCAGGTCGATGCCCTGCGCGGCCAGCCAGGCCACGGCCTGCTGGGTCAGCCCGGTCAGCTCCAGCGCATGGTTGACGACGAACAGGCCCATGAACAGGATCAGCAGCTCCCAGTCGATCAGGCCCATCACCTTGGAGGAGTGAAAGCGCTGGCTCAGCAGCAGCAGGCCGGCGCCGACCAGGGCGGCCACATCGCGCGGCCAGTCGGTGAACAGAAAGATCGCCACCAGGGCCAGCGCGACGATCAGGCCTTTGGCGGTCTGCCAGCGGTCCAGCGGCGTGGCCTCGGTCTGCAGCGCCTGCAACTGGGCCGGGCTGGCTGGCGCGGCCGGGCGACGCAGCGGCCAGGCCAGCAGCGCCCACAGCGCCAGCAGGCCGGCCGCCACCGGCGGCAGGGCCTGCCATAGATAGGCCGCGAAGGGCAGGCGCAGCACCTCGCCGATCAGCATGTTCTGCGGGTTGCCGATCAAGGTGGCGGCCGAGCCGATATTGCTGGCGCAGGCCAGGCCCAGCAGAAAGGGGATGGGGTCGACCCGGCGGCGCAGGCAGACCTCGGCCAGCACCGGCGCCATCGCCAGGCAGACGATGTCGTTGGAGAACACCGCCGACAGCAGGGCCGAGACCGCGATGATCACGCCCATCAGCCCCATCGAGCCCAGCGGCAGCGCGGCGATGCGGCGCGTCACCGCGTCATAGAAGCCGCCCAGCCGCATCTGCGCCGAGATCACCATGAAGGAGAACAGCAGCAAGATGGTGGGCAGGTGGATGGACTGGGCCGCCTGCTCGGGCGTCATCACCTCGAAGCCGACGATGGCGATGGCGCCCAGCAGGGCCACACCGGTGCGGTCCAGATGCAGCCGGGGCAGGCCGCCCAGGATCATGCCCAGATAGACAATGAAAAAGACCGCCAGGACGATGGCGGTCTGCGGATGGAATTCAGACATCCGGCGATTCTAGGCTTGGGGAAAAGTGCCGGGCAGCAGGATGTCTTGGCCCACATTCGTCAACTGCGTATGGCCGCAAAAAGCCATCGTGACATCCAGCTCCTTGTACAGGATCTCCAGCGCGCGGGTGACGCCGGCCTCGCCCATCGCACCCAGGCCGTAGACCATCGCGCGGCCTATCATCGTGCCGCGCGCACCCAGGGCCCAGGCCTTCAGCACGTCCTGGCCGCCGCGTATGCCGCCGTCCATCCAGACCTCGATGCGCGAGCCCACGGCCGCGACGATGGCCGGCAGCGCCTGGATGCTGGAGGGTGCGCCGTCGAGCTGGCGGCCGCCATGGTTGCTGACGACGATGGCGTCGGCGCCGCTGGCCACGGCCAGCTCGGCGTCCTCCACGTCCATGATGCCCTTCAGGATCAGCTTGCCGCCCCAGCGCTCCTTGACCCAGGCCACATCGGCCCAGGACAGGCGCGGGTCGAACTGCTCATTGGTCCAGGCCGCCAGCGAACGCATATCGCTGACGCCCTTCACATGGCCGACCAGATTGCGGAAGGTGTGGCGGCGTGTGCCGGCCATGCCCAGGCACCAGCGTGGCTTGCCGGCCAGGTTGATGAGGTTGCGCAGCGTCGGGCGGGGCGGGGCGGTGAGGCCGTTCTTCAGGTCCTTGTGGCGCTGGCCGATCACTTGCAGGTCCAGCGTCAGCACCAGGGCGCTGCAGCGCGCGGCGCGGGCGCGCTCTATCATGCGGGCCATCGCCTCGCGGTCGCGCATCATATAGAGCTGGAACCAGAAGGGCGCGCTGGTGTGCTCGGCGATGTCTTCGATCGAGCAGATGCTCATCGTCGACAAGGTGAAGGGAACGCCGAACTTCTCGGCCGCCCGCGCCGCCAGGATCTCGCCATCCGCATGCTGCATGCCGGTCAGGCCCACCGGCGCGATGGCCACCGGCATCTTGACCGCCTGGCCCACCATGGTGCTGGCGCAGCTGCGGTTCTCCATGTTCACCGCCACGCGCTGGCGCAGCTTGATGGCCTGGAAATCGGCGCTGTTGGCGCGGTAGGTGCTCTCGGTCCAGCTGCCCGAATCGGCGTAGTCGTAAAACATGCGTGGCACCCGCTTTTGGGCCAGCACGCGCAGGTCTTCGATGCAGGTGATCACGGGCATGGACGCTATCTCCTTGATTTGATGGCGCATGCTAGACCAGCCGACCCCGGCGGCCGCGGAATCTTGTTCAGGCCAGCGCGGAAATTTCTTCCGCCAGCCGCCGGCAGTGCGCGTGCAGCCAGGCGGCAAAGGCCTCGGCGGCCGCGCTGTCGCTGTGCTGCAGCAGGCCGTAGGGCTTGTCGGCCGGCACGCTGAGCGGGAACAGGCGCACCAGCGCGCCGCTGCGCAGATAGGGCAGGGCCAGGCTGGGCCGCGCCAGCGCCACGCCCTGGCCGCACACGGCGGCCTCCAGGGTCAGGCCCAGGTCGACAAAGCGTGTGCCCTGGCTCGGCTCGGGCCAGTCCAGACCGGCCGCGCGCAGCCAGGGGGCCCAGGGCTGGAGCGGCGTGCGCAGCAGTGGTGCGGCCGCCAGATCGGCCGGCGTGGCCATGGCCGGCAGGCCTGCCAGCAAGCCGGGGGCGGCCATCGGCGTGACGCGATCCATCAGCAAGACCTGACCCTCGCTCAGCTCGGCATTGCGGATCTCGACATCGGCCTCGGGCGCCGTCTCCTCCAGGAACGGGATGCTCAGTACCAGTTCGAGCTCCAGCTCGGGATGGGCGGCGCTGAAGCCGGGCAGGGCGGGCACCAGGATCTGGCGCGCGAAGGTCGGCGGCACGGTGATGCGCAGACGCTGCTGGCGCTGCGCGGCGCGCTGGTGCAAGGGGATGGCGGCCAGCGCGGCCAGCACGCCGCGCACCTGCTGCAGATATTCCTTGCCGGCGGGGCTGGGGCTGAGCTGCTTGCCGGCGCGCATCAGCAGCGGCGTGCCCAGCAGCTCTTCCAGCGCCGTCAGGCGCTTGGACACCGCACTGGCGCTGATGCACAAGGCCTCGGCGGCCCGCTCCAGGCTGCCCAGCCGGGCCGCAGCCTCGAAGGCGCGCAGGGCGTCGATGGAGGGGTAGCGCAGGTCGGCGGGCTCGTTCATGGCTGCACTGAATCGCCCCGGGTTTCGAGGAGGCTTCAACTGTAGAGAATGGAGCCATGAAGAAGTCCCCGAAGTTTTCCCCTGAGGTACGTGAGCGTGCCGTGCGCATGGTGCTGGAGCA
>SCOI01000005.1 GCA_005503085.1 Burkholderiales bacterium C2
AGCTGTGGGACCGACACCCGCAGAAAGAAGACCTGCTCCTAATGCCTGTCCGCCAGCGGTTGAACTGCTGGAGCGACGAGATCCCTTTCTGACGATTCCCCTACCTTGCCGGTGCACACCAATGCCCACCCACCAGCGCCCTCAATGCCCTGAGCGTCTCTGCGTCTGATTCATGGCCACCACCAACCGCATCTACTCCGCCGGCCAGCTCAAGCACCAGGTGCAGATCCAAGCCCGCGCAGCGGGCGAGGACGGCCTGGGCGAGGCCGACGGCGCCTGGGTCAATGAGGGCGGCCCCATCTTCGCCGCCGTGTTCCCGGTGCGCGCCGCCGAGCGGCTGCAGGCCGGCGCGGTGCAAGAGACGCTGGAGATCGTCGTCATCGTTCGCTACCGCGCCAGCATCACCGCCCGCAAGCGGCTGCTATGGAAGGGCCACCCCTATGACATCCAGGGCGATCCCGTGCCTGTGGATGGCGGCACCGACTGGCTGGAGATTTCGGCGATCAGCGGGGTGCGTGATGGCCGGTGAGTTCGATCTCGCCTGGCGCGGGCTGGACGAATACAAGGCCCAGCTCAAGGCCTTGCCCGCCAAGCTGCGCATTCGGGTACTGCGCAACGCGTTGGCCGCCGGTGCGCGCATCGTGCGCGACGCCGCCAGATCGCGGGCGCCTGTACTGCGCAAGCCAGACCCGCGCCGCAAGGCCGGCACGGTGCGCAAGGCCATCGTGGTGCGCACCAGCAAGCAGGCCAAGGCCGAGGGCAATGTGGGCGTGTTCGTCAACGTCAAGCCGCTGAGCAAGAGTCAGGTCCGCAGCTTCAAAAGCGAGTCCGGCAAGGCCGGCGCCAGCAACCCGGACGATCCGTTCTACTGGCGCTGGCAGAACTATGGCCGCAAGGGCAGGGCGGCCAGCGCCGCCACCGATGGCCGCAAGGTGGCCCGCAAGCAAGGCGACCGCAGCCGCATCGGCGGGCTGTTGCGCTTCGTCCGCGGGCGCCGCGCGCGGCGGGCTGTGGGCTCGCTGCCGGCGATTCGCTTCTTGGAGGCCGGCGCGGCCAAGCTCGGTGAGGCGCTGCGCCGCATCGGGCAGGTGCTGGGTCCGGGCGTGCAACGCATCGTAGACAGACAGGCCAACCAATGAGCACCAGCCACCAAGACCTCCGCGCCGCGCTGCTCGCCTTCCCGGGCCTCACCGCCCTGGTCGGCCAGAGCGTGCATATCGACTTCGCGCCGGCCGAGGCGCCGCAACCATTCGTCGTCGTCAAGGCTGACGGCATCGAGTACATCCGAGGCCTCGACGGCTCGCGCCACGGGCAGATCGAGCGCTTCGATGTCGAGGCCTGGGCCGACCGCCGCAGCGTGGCGGTGGCCGTCAGCGAGCAGTGCCTGCTGGCCCTGGAGGCCGCCAACTACTGGCCCGAGTCCAAGCAGCCCGATGGCATCGACCCCGAGCTGCTGGAGCGCGTCTGCGTGCTCACGCTAGAGATCTAGGCCACAGCCACTCCCCAGCACCCATCCCAGCCCGCCAGGCCTTGTGCCTGAGCGGGCTGGTTTTCTTCGTCCGCCAAAACCTCAAGAGGTCAACACATGAGCGAAATCATCAAGGGCCGAAACGTCCGCGTCGAACTGGCCGCCACCTTCGGCGGGCCCAAAACCATCACTGGCATCAGCAAGGCCTCGCCCGGCGTGGCGACCTGCGTGGGGCACGCCATTCCGGCCGGCACCGTCGGCTACCTGCGCTCGCTGGATGGCATGGTGCAGCTGGAAAACCAGGCCGTCCGCGTCGCGTCCGTCACCGCAGACACCTTTGCACTGCAGGGCATCAACACCACGAACTTCAGCGACTTCTCGGGCACCTGCGAATTCGTGCCCGCCGCCACCTGGGTGACGCTGGCCGAGGCCACCAGCTACGCCATCGGCGGCGGCGCGGCCGAGAAGCTGGACACCACCACGCTGATCGACGTGATCAAGCAGGAAGAAAACGGCCTGCTGGCCGCGCAAACCCTGGCGCTCAACGTCCTGGCCAAGACCACGCCCAGCGCCGCCATGCTGCAGGCCGAAGCGGCGGCGCAGTCGGGCGGTAAGCTGCTGGTGCGCATCACGCTCAACGACGGCGCGCTGCGCATCGCCTACGGCGAGCCCGACCTGCCCGGCGAAGATGTGCAGAAGGGTGCTATCGGCACTGGCGCCATGACCATCAGCGCCAAGGGCTTCATCCCCAAGCTGCCGGCCTCCTTCGCATGAGCGCCGAAGTCGCCAAGCTCCTCGCCCAGCAGCGCGCGCAGCGCGAGAGCTGGTGCGAGCTGCGGCCTGCTGGCGACGGCAAGCCGCAGCTTCGCGTCCTGCTGCTGCGCCCGCTGGAGGGTGAAACCCACCGCTTCACCCGCCGGCCCGACCAGGCCTACGCCTCCCTCATGCACGAGCTGGTCTCTGACTATGCCGTGGGCTGGGAGGGGTTCAGCGCTGCCGAGCTGCTAGGCCCCGCCAACGGCAGCAGCGACCCGCTGCCCTTTGCCGGCGCGCTGTGGGCAGCCTTCTCGCTCGATCGCAGCGACTGGATCCTCGCCGCCTTCAACCACCTGGTGGCCGCGATCAACGCCCACAACGAAGCCCGCGAGGCCGCAGCAAAAAACTGACTGCCCTGCTGGACGCGCAAGCCGGCGTCCAGTTCGAGGGCGAGACAGGCCCGCAAGCCTCGCGCGACGACAACATGGCCATCCGCATCTACAACCTCCTCGCCAACGGCATGGGCGGGCTCGACTGGTCGGGCCTGCCCCTCTGGTGCGGCGCCCTGGGTGTGACGGATGTCGAGGGCCTGCTGTGTCGCCTCGAAGTGATTCGGGGCCACGAGCCCCCAAAAGACCCGACCCCATCGGAGTAAGCCATGCCAATTGCCGTTCTAAGCATCGACCTCGAAGCCCGGCTCGGGAAGCTGGAGCAGGGCTTCAACAAGGCCGCGCGCATCGCCGAACGTGATGCCGAGAAGACCCGCGCCGCGTGGGCGAAGGCTGGCTCTGTGGTGACCGGTGTTGCTGGAAGCATTGCGGGCGCATTTGCGGGCTACAGCGTCTCGCAGTTCATCATGTCGAACATTGATGCCCTCGACGCGCTCAACGATGTGAAGGATGCCACCGGCGCCACCATCGAGAACATCAGTGCGCTGGAGGATGTCGGCCTGCGCACCGGCACGACGATGGCCGATGTGACCAGCATCCTGGTGAAGTTCAACCAGGTGCTGGGCGATGCCAAGCCCAATAGCCCGCAAGCCGATGCGCTCCAGCGCATCGGGCTCAGCGCTGCCGAGCTGCGCAAGCTCGACCCCGCCGAGGCGCTGCGCCGCACCGCCGTGGCCTTGGCGGCGTATGCCGACGATGGCGAGAAGGCTCGCCTTGTGCAGGATCTGTTCGGCAAGAGCGTCGCTGTCGCTGCGCCCTTCCTGAACGACCTGGCCATGAAGGGGCAGCTCAACGCCACGGCCACCGCCGAGCAAGCCGAGGAAGCCGAGAAGCTCAACAAACAACTGGCCGAGTTCAGGGCCAACATCAGCCAGGCGGCGCGCGGCCTGACGGCCGAGCTGGTGCCCGCCATCAACGCCTACCTGAATGCCGTGAAGGGGGCGGGCGGCGTTGGCAACGTCATCCTGTCGAATCTTGAACTTGATCAGCTGGCGTTGAAGCGCAAAGAGCTGGAGCGGCTGCGCCTGCAGATCAACAGCGAAACCGATGTTGCGGGGCAGCTCAAAGGCAGCCTAGACAAGGACTCGAAGGCAGGGCTCCCGGTCAACCCCGCCGTCAACCAGGCCTACCAGGCAGCACAGGATCGGCTGAAGGCCCTCCAGATCCGGGCAGAGCAGGCAAGCGCCGCGCTCAAGAGCGTTGCCGACCAGCTCAACCCACCCGAGGGCCCGCAGGCCAGCTACTCCAATGAAGGCCGCAACAGCCCTCGCCCCTCCGTTCGCGGTGCTCCCGACCGATCAACGCCAACGAAGCAGCCCATCGATGATGCGGCCCAAGCCCTGGCCCGCTACGTCGAGCAGCAGCAGCGCGAACTGGAGCAGGCTGTCGAGCTGACCGAGCAGCAGAAGGCGCTGAACCTGCTGCGCGAGCTGGGCGCCACGGGCCAGGTGCCGCAGGTGCGCGAGCTGGTGCTGCGCCTGGCCGAGCAGAACGAGGAACTCAAGCGCCAGGAAGAGATCGAGAAAGGCATTGCCGACTACCTCGCCCAGCAGGCCGCTGCCCGCAAGCAGATCGACGACGCCATCGATGGCTTCTCGGGCCGCACCGGCGACGCGCTCAAGCGCGCCCAGACCGAGCGCCTGGAGCAGCGCATCGCCGGCGGCGAGGCCTTTACCCCCGAGGAGCTGGAGAAGATCGTCAAAGGCATCGCTGGCATCAGCGACGAAGTCAAAGACAAGCTCAGCGAGATGGACGAGTTCGCCAAGCAGGCGGCTCGCAACATCCAGGACAGTCTGGGCGCGAGCATCAAGAACGTGCTTAAGGGGGATTTCGACAGCATCGGCGACCTGTGGGCAAACCTGCTGCTGGACATGGCCGCGCAAGCCGCCGCCGCGCGCATCGGCAATGAGCTGTTCGGCGACTTCCTGAAGGGCGGCTCGCTCGGCGGTGGGATTGGCGACCTCTTCAAGCTCGGCGCCAGCTTCTTCGGCATCCCCGGCTTTGCCGGCGGCGGCGACCACGCCGGCGGCGTGCGCCTGGTCGGCGAGCGCGGCCCCGAACTGGAGTTCACCGGCCCCAGCCGCATCGTCGATGCCAACCGCACCCAGCAGCTGCTGCGACCTGATCGGGGCGGTGGCAGGACCGTCCTGCAGCTCAGCTATGCCCCGGTCTCCTACATCGACAGCCGCACTGATCGCGCCGCCATCGCGGCCGACATCGAGGCCTCCCACCGAGTGAACAACCGCGAGCTGCTCGCCCTCATCAAAGATCGGATGCGCGCGTAATGGCCATCATCACCATGCCCCGCGAGCTGCGCTGCGCCAAGGGCTGCACGCTGGAACTCATCAACAGCGACACCGCCACCCGCAGCGACCCCAGCGGCAGCATCCAGGCGCGCAGCTACGGCGTGCCTGTCTGGGCCTTGCAGCTCGTCTCGCCCGAGGCCATGACCGACCGCGAGGCCGGCCTCTGGAAAGCCACCGGCCTGCAGCTGCGCGGCCTGGTCAACCACCTGGAGGCATTCGACCCCAGCCGCCCCGCGCCGCTGGGATCGCTGCGCGGCACGCTGACCCTGGCCCTCGTGGCCCCGGCCGGCACGGCGCTGCTCGACATCACAGCCGGCGTCGGCCAGGCAGGCCGCACGCTGGAGGCCGGCGACCTGCTCCAGGTCGGCAACGGCCTGGGCACCAGTCAGCTGGTGGTGGCCATGGCGCCCGCCGTGGTCGACGGCGCCGGCCGCATCGTCGTTGCCATCGAGCCGCCGCTACGCGCCGAGCACCCCATCGGCACCTCGGTCACCTGGGATCACCCCCGCGTCTACATGCGCCGCACCGAGCCGCGCTTCGGCTGGCAGGCTTACAACCGCCGGCTCACGCTCTCCATGCGCCTGCCCCTCATCGAGAGCCTCTGATGATCATCATCACCGACCCCGCGCAGACCAGCCTGCTGGCCGCCCGCGCTCTCGGCGTCGTCTGGCTGCTGCAGCTGGAGTTCACCGACTTCACCTACCGCTACAGCAGCTTCAACCGCAACCTGGTCGCTGGCGGCTTCGGCTGGATCGGCCTGGGCAAGCTGCTCAGCGTGGGCGATCTGCGCGAGAGCACCGACCCCAGCACCCAGACCATCCCGGTCCGTCTGAGTGTGGCCGACCAGTCCCAGCTTGCCCTGGGGTTAGGCAACGTCGAGGCCTATCGGGGCCGCCCGGCGCGGCTCTACCTGGCGCTGCTCAATGAGCACTACCAGGTGGTCGGCCCGCCGCGCCTGCGCAGCGTGCTGGAGATGCAGCCCGTCAAGATGGACCGAGAGAGCCCCGGCGCCGAAGGCGGCACCGTGGGCGGCTACATCGAGCTGCCGCTCTCCGCGCCCGGCATGGCCCGCGCCCGCAATGCAGAAGGCATGCGCCTGAGCTATGAGCAGCACTGGTTTGAGAATCCCGGCGACCGCTTCCTGGAGTTCGTCCTCGGCCTCATCAAGCAGCCCACCCCGTGGCTCAGCAAGCGATTCCAGCAGCAATGACCACCAGCCCCACCATCAGCCGCCCCCGGCGCCTTACCGACTTCCTGGCCCAGCCGCCGGCCCCGTTTGCCTGGGCCGCCGCCAACTGCTGCCACTGGGCCGCCGCCTGGGTGGCCCAAGCCACCGGCGCCGACCCCATGGCCGGCCTGCCCGAGACCGCCACCGCCGCCGCCGCGCGCCGTCTCGTCAAGCGCCTGGGCGGCGATCTGCGCGCCGCCTGGTCCAAGCAGCTTGGCCGCGAGCCCATCGCTCCGCTGCTGGCCCAGCTGGGCGATGTCGTCCTCGTGCAGCTGTCGCCCGAGCAGCAGCTGGAAGAGGGCGTCGGCGAGCTGGTCGGCATCTGCGCCGGCGCGCTCATCGCTGTGGCCACCGCACAGGGCCATGTGGCCTACCTGCCGCTCTCGGCCGGCGTCTGCGCCTGGCGGCTGGAGGCGCAGGCATGACTCGCTCGCTCCTGCTGGCCCTGCTGCTGGCCGCCGTGTGCGCCCCGGCGCTGGCCGACCCCATCAGCATCGTCGCCGCCATTGCCCCCTTCATCGGCGGCACAGCGGCCGCCTTCATCGTCAACTATGCGGGCACCATCGCGCTGACCGCGCTGGGCGTGTTCGGCAGCGTGCGTGCCCGCTCCAAGCAGCGCAAATTGGCCGCCCAGGCCAAGGCGGCCTACAACGCCAGTTTGCAGGACCGCAACGTCAGCGTGCTCGCGGCTGACCCTCCGCGCCGCTACCGCCTCGGCCGCTGCTGGGGCGGCGGCGAGGTGGTCGCGGTGTTCACCACCGATAAGCAAGGCCTCAAGGAAAACGGCACCTCCTACACCAAGGCCGACGGCTACAAGCACGTCGTCATCGTCTGGGCCTACCACCAGTGCTCCGCCATCCATGACCTGGCTTTCGAGGGTGTGCCCATCGGGCCGCTCGACGTGGACGGCTGGGCCATCGGCTCGCACTGGGCCACCAGCCGCAAGATCAACCAGAGCCGGGGCGGCTTGGGTGGCGTGCTCGGCGAAGTCATCCTCACCGCGTCCAGCACCGTCACCTCGGTGACGCTGATCATTGGCTACAGCGACCCCAAAGACGCATCCCATGTCCCCGTGCCCAACGGCGGCACCTACGGCTGGAGCATGAGCGGCCTGACGCTGAACCTCCCCGATCAGATCTTGCTCAACGACGCCCCCTACACCCCCACAGCCGCAGACCGCTGGGAGGTGAACTACGCCCGCGAAGCGCCCGACCGCTCCACCGTCCGCGTGCGCCACCACCTGGGCGAGCCCGGCCAGGCTGCCGATGCGCTGCTGATGAGCCTCGTGCCCGCCAGTTGGACCGCCGCGCACAAAGGCACGGGCCTGTGCTACAGCGTCATCACCATGGACCTGGAGCGCCAGGAGTTTCAAAGCGGCCCCGGCGGCTGGACGGCCGACATCTCCGGCCTCATCGTCCGCGACCCGCGCACCGGTGCAGACGCCTGGACAAGCAACCCCGCCTTGCTCGCCTACTGGTATCTGCAGCAGAGCATCGGCTTCAGCCGCGCCGCCGCCGACATCGACGAGGCCAGCGTGATCGCTGCGGCGAATGCCTGCGACGAGATCGTCAACTACCGCGTGTGGAACGGCACCGAGTTCGTGCTGACCCCCAGCCCGCGCTACACCTGCCACGGCGTCATCACCAGCGACCAAGACCGCGAGAGCGTGCTGCAGGACATCGCCGAGAGCATGGCCGGCTGGGTCTACCCGAGCGGCCAATGGGTGGTGCAGGCCGGCGCCTGGACCCCGCCGGTCATGGACCTGACCGACGACGATCTCTACGGCTCCATCTCCATCGTGCAGAGCGGCGAGCCCATGGGCGAGCTGTTCAACAGCGTTCGCGGCCGCTACGTGCCCAGCAACACGGCCGTGGCCACCGAAATGACGCCCTACAGCAACCCCGTCTTCGTCGCCGGCGACGGCGGCCGGCTGTGGGACACCGTCGAGCTGCCTTTCACGAACAGCGACCACCGCGCCACCCAGATCGCCCGCGTCAAGACCGAGCAGGCCCGTAACGGCGAGACCATCTTCTATCCCGCCAAGATGCGCGCCTGGCCGCTGCAGCCTGGCGACCGCGTGCGCGTCAAGAGCGCCGAGTACGGCTTTGATTACAAATGGTTCCGCGTCACCGACTGGAGCTTTGGCTTGACCGCCCCGGTGGGCCTCACTCTGCAGGCCGACAACCCTGAGGCCTATGACCTGGCCGACGCCACGCTGCTCGACCCCACGCCCAACACGGTGCTGCCGTCGCCCTCTATCGTGCCGCCCATCACCGGACTGGCCATCACCAGTGGCACCGCCGAGCTGCTGCAGCAGGCCGATGGCACCATCACCTCGCGAGTGCGCGTCAGCTGGGATCTCACGCCTGCTGCCTACATGGCCGAGGGCCGCATCGAGATCAGCTGGCGCGCGGTGGGCCGCGATGTCTGGACCCGCGTCGACGCCGCCGGCGACGACACCTCGGTCTACATCACCGGCCCGCAAGACGGCACCGTCATCATCGTCTCGGTGGTGGTGGTCAACGGGCTGCGGTTCCGCTCGCCAGAGGTGTGGGAGTGGCACCAGGTGCTGGGCAAGACCGAGCCTCCCGCGCTGGCCAGCGGCCTGGTCCTAAGCGTGGTGCCCGGCGCGCTGCGCGGCACCCTCACCACGCCGAGCACCGAGCTGGACTATGCCCGCACGATCTACCGCTACGGCCTGAGCTTCGCCGCCGGCCTGCCGGTGCCCGGCACAAGCGACAAGGGCGGTTTCACCTGGCCCTCGCCACCGGTGGGGCCGGTGACGATCTGGTATGCGCATGAGGACTCGAGCCACAACGTGGGGCCGGCGGCGAGCGCGAGCATCACGGTAACGAGCGAGGGTTCGGCGGTGGTGTTGGTCAACGATGCGGGCATGTCGATCGTGGGCAACACGGCGACCAAGGTCGGCGGATCAGATGGCGTCTACGATGCCTCGTTCAGGTCGCGTGACGCCTATGCGGGTGGCGCGTTTGTGTCCTTCGTTCCAGCTCTGGCTGGGTACGATTTTGGCGTCGGCCTCAACACCGACCCTGCATCCAGCCTGGGCTACACCTCAATCGATTGGTGGATGTACTGCAGCGCGGGTGGTGGCCTCTACTCGTACGTCAGCGGCTCTAGCGTGCTGATCGGCACCTGGGTGCCTGGTGATGTCCTGGCGGTAACCTATGACGGTTCGCTCGTCCGATTCATCAAGAACGGCGCCGTGCTTCGAGACCTTGCTGCAGTGATCACTGCGCCGCTGTTTATCGATTCATCGTTCGCGACGATCGGCGCCAAGGTCACCAACATCCAGTTCGGCCCGATGAGCTCGAACGCCTGGACCAGTGTCGGCGGCCGCCCCAAGTCTTTCATCGCCCGCGCCAGTGGCGGCAGCGCCAGCCCGCCGGCCGGTTGGTGGAACGGACTGCGCAATGCCGAGACCGGCGTTGAGCTGAGATCTGTCGCTCGCAGCTATGCGCTGTACGAGATGGATCGCGCTGGCAATGAGGTGTTCAAGCGGACCTACGATGTCTATGGCGTGGGTGGCCTGGATGGACACACTGCTGCGACGATGGCAGCAGACCTGACCTACATCAACGTCAATCGCAAAGGCAACTTCGTCATCGTTATCTCGCACGATGAACCCCAGGCCCATCGCACGGACTCTGGCCTGGCTGAAGCGATGTATGGCGCCGGCGCAAGCCGCGTGCGTTTCGGCAGCCCCGACTTCCAGTACAGGAGCGCCTACATCCTGATCGGCACCGCCGGCATCGGGGAGGGCGGTGGCGCCGAGTTCTATGCCGGCAAAGTCGGCGCCGATCCCGGCGCCTGGCGCGAGGTCGGTTTCCAGTTGCAGAACGGCGTGCTGAACATCAGCGGGTCGATGGGCGGGGCGCTGAGCCTGTACGACTTTGACTATGTGAAGTCCGACAACATCGCCATCGGCGCGCTGGTCTCCTCCTACAACGCCCGCACCTCCGGCCCCACCGGCTGGTCCAACATCACATGATCGGGAGACATCGATATGCCAGCAGGTAGCGGTGACCTGGCAACGGTCAGCTTCACACCTAGCATCGAGGGCGTCGTGGCGCTGCTCGTGACCTTCAAGTTTCAAGGCCTGCGCGATGACGGCGGCGTGCTCACCGCTCGCCTGTTCGTTGAGCAAAGCGGCGTGCGCACGTATGCCCCCGATGAGCCGATGACCATGGTTGCCGGCATGGAGTTTCAGCGCTTCTCCTTTGCGCTGCAGCACCGGTTTGCCGTTGCCGCCGGAGCGCCCGTACTCTGCGGCCTGTGGGGCCAGGCCACCGGCGGGCCGGCGTCAGGTTCGTGGCGAGACATGGATGTCTCTGCCTGGCTGCATAAGAGGGCCACCTGATGCGCCGCCACCACTTCGCCGATCCCATCACCGGCATCATCAGCAGCGACTATGTCGACGTGCCCGAGGGTGACCTCCCGCTGGCCCTGCAGCGCCGCCCCGGGCAGATCCTGGTGCCCGGCGTCACCTGGCCCGAGACCCAGCGCATTGCCGCCCTGGTTGCCGACGACTTCGGCAACCAGGTCGCGGTGCTGGAGGACTTTGTGCCGCCCGCGCCGGCCGACGATGAGCTTCGCACCTGGCACTGGGACGCCGAGCAGCGCGGCCATGTGCCCACGCCCACGCTGCTCGCGCTGCAGCGCAAGGCCAGCGCCCCGCTGCTGGCCCAGCTGGCCGAGCTTGACGCGCGCCTGGCCCGCCCGCTCGGCGAGCTGGCCGAGGCCTCGGCCACCGGCCAGGCCGCGCCGGCCGAGGCCGTCGAGCGCCTGCAGCAGATCAACGCCAGCAAGGCCCAGTTGCGGCAGCAGCTCGCAGCCATCGCTGCTTCGACATCCGCCGCCGAGCTGGCCAGCATTGTCAGCACCATCAACCCCTGACCGGAGCCCATCACCATGCACCGCACCGCCCGCCATCTCATCGCCGCCGTCCTCGCCTCGCTGCTTGTCGCCTGTGGCGGCGGCGACCCCGAGGATGAGCATGTCGACACGCCCCGCGTCGACTGTAAGGCCCGCCCCGAGCTGTGCAACTAGGCCGCCCACCCCGCACCCCACCAGCCCGCCGCGAGCGGGCTTTTTAACGCCCTACACCTAGGCCACGCATGCCCGAACCCACCGCCACCGCCACGGCCACCCTCGTGGCCGCCACCGCCACCGTGCCGGCGCTCACCGTGCTGGGCATCCCGCTGGGCCTGCGGGCCGACCTGCTGATCGCGGGCTTCGCGGGCAGCCTGGCCGCCATCGTCCTGCTCAACAGCGTGCCCAGCCTCGGCGACACCTGGCAGCTGCTGGTCAAGACATCCGTCAAGCGCATGGCCGTGGCCTGCGTCAGCAGCATCACCGCCGGCTACATGACGCCGCTGGCCATGCTCTTGGCGCAGGTGCCCGAGCCGCTGCTGCTGAGCATGGCATTCGTCGTCGGCGCCGGCGCGCAGCGCTGGCTGGTCAAGCTCATGCGGCGCTACCAGCCTGGCCCCGAGGGCGGGCAGGGCCAGCAACGCGAGGAGGGCGCGCCATGACGGTCCTGGCCCTGCAGATCCTGCATGTGCTGGCCGGCCTCATCGTGCTGGCCGAGGCGCTCAACAAGCTGGAGCGCACCAACCCCATCGCCCCCGGCCTGCCCACGCGCGCCCGCGTCACCGCCTGGCTAAAAGCCATCGCCTGGGCGCTGCTGGCCCTTGGCGGCGGCGGCGCTGTGGCCACACCCATCCTGCACCTGGAGCCGCCGACGCTCCAGGACGTTTGCATCGTGCTCGGTTTCGCGGTCCTGGTCGTCAGGACCAGAGTCAAGGAAGGCTAGCCCATGACATCACCCATCCCCCGCGCCACGCTCACCCGTGGCCCCAGCACCAGCGCCGGCACCTTCGGCCGCATCCAGTGCGGCGACTCGCTCACGATCCACACCGTCGAGCTACCCTGGCGTGACAACCTCACCGGCAAGAGCAGCATTCCGCTCGGCACCTACCGCTGCGAGATCGTCAACAGCCCCCGCTTCGGCCGCGTCTACGGCCTGCGCGATGTGCCTGGCCGCTCCAACATCCTGATCCACGCTGCGAACTTCGGCGGCAACACCGAGATGGGCTTTGACAGCGATCTGCTCGGCTGCATCGCCCCCGCCATGTCGCTGGGCGCACTCACCAACCGCCAGGGCATCACCCAGCAGGCCGGCTTGCGGAGCAAAGAGGCGCTGGCCAGGCTGATGGAGTGGGGCGCCGGCCGGCCGTTTGAGCTGGAGATTCGGTAAGTGATCATCAGCCCGCGCCTGCTGATCCTCGCCGCCGTGCAGGCGTCTGCACTCGCGCTTGCCTGGCATCTCGGCGCTGGCCGCGTGCAAGGCCAGTGGGACGCGGCCGAGCTGCAGCGCGAGCGCGCGATCGCCACGCTCGCTGCGCAAGAGACCCGCCGCCAGAACCAGGCCGCCGTCGAATACGCCGCCCAGGCGCAGCAAATCAGGGCCGCTGCGGCCCAGGCATTACCCGAGGTCCGCCATGAGCTACAGCGCCCGATTTCCTGCCCTGCTGGCGGCACCGTGCCGCTGGCTGATCTGCCTGTGCCTGCCGCTGTGCTTGATCGGCTGCGGCACGCCGGCACCGATCCGGGCGCCGAGTAGCCCACCGCCCGCCGAGCTGGCCGCGCCTTGCTGGGCCGGCCCGGCCTGGCCGCAAGGCGATGGCGTCACCATCGGCGCCGTGATCGAGACCATGCTGCAGCGCGAGGCGGCGGCGGCCGAGTGCCGCGCCCGGCATGGGGCGCTGGTGCGGGCGTGGCCGCAATGATCAACAGCTACCACCTCGACGGAAAGCTGCTTACCGAGGTGATCGAGGACAGCGCGCCCAGCGTGGGCTCCGAGGTCTGTATCGATGGGGTCTACTACCTCGTCGAGCGCTCGATCAGGCACATCACCATGTGCCCGCCCTGGCGCACCAATGTGCACCTGGTGGTCAGCGGCGCGCCAGAAACGCACGCCGCTCAAGCATGGTGATGGGACGCCATGGGCGGGTCGGCGGTTGCACATCCTCGCAGTCGATCGCTCGCTCCCATGCGCTGCAGCCGTTCTCTGGCATCGCGCGAATGGCACAGCAACTTGGGTTGAGGCATAGCGCCGCTCCGCTGTCGATGCCTGCATACCAGTGGCATCGCCAGCACGGGCGGTCTTGAATGAATTGGGCGGGATGCATGCTGTTGGTTTATACAGCACCGCGCAGGCTGGGGGACTTTGGGGGACCGATGTCCCCGGGGCCGTTTGGGGGAGTGGCCCGAGCGAAGCAGTACACGACAGGGCAGAGGTCGGAGGAACGAACGGCCACAAGCCCAACTAAATCAACAACTTAAAAGCGACTGCAGAACTACGAACCAAGGGGTCGTGGGTTCGAATCCTGCCAGCCGCACCAAAAAAACAAGAAGCAAATCAACGGCCTAGAGGCTCAAACCTCTAGGCCGTTTTTCTTTGCTGGGAATACAGCCGCCGGGAGGCGGCTATCGCTTGTGCAGGCTCAGCGGGCTTTCTGGACCTGCTGGGACCACGACTTCGATCCGCTCTTGCCTTCGAGGAAGGGCAGCACGGTGCGGGCCATCTCCGGCGCGAAGAAGATCTCGTAATGCGTCAGGTCCGGCAGGATCGCCAGCCGATTGCGTGACATATGCTCGCGCCCCCAGCCGGCGTCCTTGAGCCCGCCACCGAGCAGCTGGTAGAAGCGAACGATGTGCTCGGGGCGGAACATATCGCTGTCGCCGTAGACCAGCATCACCGGCATGGCCAGCTTCTTCACATCATCGGACCAGTCGTAAGGCTTGCGCATCCACTCGCCCATCTGGTCGAGCAGTTTCGGAAAGTCCTCGGGCCGCGGCGCAAGCTTGGCATAGGACTGGTACATCGGCGTTCCCTTCATCGCCTCGGCCATCGCGGCACCCACCTGCGCTTGCATAGGCAGCATCTCGGGATAGAAGCCGTCCTGCGCATAGCCGCCCGACACCAGGACGAGGCGGCGCACCATCGTCGGGTGCTGGGCTCCCAGCCGCAAGGCCACGCCGGCGCCGAGTGAATAGCCGAGCACATCCACCTGCTTGTGCCCCAGCGCGCTGATCAGGCCCGCCATGTCGTTGCCCATATCGGGCAGGTCGATCTTTCGTTCGCCCAGGGCGGTACGGCCGTGGCCGTGCAAGTCCACCGCGATGACGCGCCGCGACTTGGCCAGCATCGGCAGCACCGGCCCGAACATCTCGATCGAACCCAGGCCGCCGTGCAACAGCAGCAGGGGCTCGCCCTTGCCGTGTATTTCGTAGTAGTAGTTGAGACCGTTGACCGCGAGGTGACCGCTGTTGGCGATCTGGCGCTTGCTGGCGTGCGTGGCCGGCGTCGCTTGGGCGTGGATTGGCGCGAATGCCGCTGCGGCAATGCAGGCGATGCAGACGAGCAGCCAGACAAGGCCGGCAGGGGTCTTCAAAGAAAGGCGCATGAGGAGGTTTCCTTCAACCATGGTGACGAATGAGGCCTGCTTCATTGGTGTGACCGGAGATCTCCGGGATCGGGAATCCTGTCCGTGATGAAGTCGAGGTGCTTGCATCGGTACGACGATCAAGAAGGGCATAGATCGACATCGATCGATATCGATTCGCGTACCGACACGTCCGAGCTCGCCAGCTAGCGTGTCAGCAACTCGATCTGTTCGGGCGTCAGCCCCAGTTCCAGCAGCAGCTCGCGCGTATGCGCGCCGGGTGCGGGGCCGGCCTGCGGCGTGCGGCCCGGCGTGCGCGAGAAGCGCGGCGATGCGGCCGGTTGCAGCTGCCCGTTGATCTCGGCAAAGTTGCCGCGAGCCCGGTTGTGCGGATGCTCGGCGGCCTCGGCCAGGCTCAGCACCGGTGCCGCGCAGGCATCGCTGCCTTCCAGCAGCGTCGCCCATTGGTCCCTTGTCTTGCTCCTGATGCGCTCGGCGACACGCTCGCGCAGCGCCGGCCATTGGCGTATGTCGTACTGCTGCGCGGGGTCGACATCGGCCAAGTCCAGGCCTTGCAGCAGCTCGCGATAGAACGGCGGCTCGATCGCGCCCAGGGTCAGGTATTGCCCATCGGCGCATTCGAAGCTGTCGTAGAAGGGCGAGCTGTGCAGGAAGAAATTCTCGGCCGGCCACTCGCTCCACAGGCCGCTGCCGCGCAGCGAATGAATCAGCGCGGTCAAGGTGCCGACGCCATCGACCATCGCGGCATCGACCACCTGGCCGCGCCCCGAGGTCCTGGCCTCCAGCAGCGCGCAGACCAGGCCGAAGGCCAGGAACATCGCCCCGCCGGCCATATCGCCGAGCAGCGTGGCAGGCAGGCTGGGTGGCACGCCGGCGCGCGTCGCGACCGACAGCGCACCGGTCAGCGCCACATAGTTGATGTCATGCCCGGCGGACTGGGCCAGCGGACCGGTCTGGCCCCAGCCGGTGACGCGGCCGTAGACCAGGCGCGGGTTGCTGTGCTCGAAAGTCGCCGGGCCCAGGCCCAGGCGCTCCATCACGCCAGGCCGATAGCCCTCGATCAGCGCATCGGCGCTATTGACCAGGGCCTGCACCGCCTGCAGCCCCAGCGGATTCTTCAGGTCGAGACAGATCGAACGCTTGCCGCGGTTCATTGCCTCGCCGGCGCCCAGGGTGCGCAGCGCCACCGGCCGCTCGATAACAATCACCTCGGCGCCCATATCGGCCAGCAGCATGCCGGCAAAGGGGCCGGGGCCGATGCCGGCGAACTCGATCACGCGCAATCCGCTCAGAGGCCCCTGGCTCATCATCCTGTCTCCTGATGTTCTTTTGCACTGGCGACACAATACACGCCATGAGCAAGGCATTCACCAAGGAAAGCACGCAGGACGAGGACGACGAGGAGTTGGCCCTGCCGTCGCTGCCGCAGGGCACGCGCAACTACATGACGCCGGCCGGCTATGCGCGGCTGCGCGCCGAGTTCATGGCGTTGCTGGACGTGGAGCGCCCCAAGATCGTCGAGATCGTCTCCTGGGCGGCCAAGAATGGCGACCGCTCCGAGAACGGCGACTACCTCTACGGCAAGAAGCGCCTGCGCGAGATCGACCGGCGCCTGCGCTTTCTGACCAAGCGTCTGGACATTGCCGAGGTGGCCGATCCCAGCGCCCACCATGGCAGCGACCAGATCTTCTTCGGCGCCACCGTGACCTATGCGAATGCCAAAGGCGAGGAGCGCACGATCACGATCAAGGGCATCGACGAGAGCGACAGCCTGGCCGGCGAGGTGTCGTGGATCTCGCCGATCGCGCGCGCGCTCTTGAAGGCCCGCGAGGGCGACGAGGTGCAGCTGATGACACCCGGCGGTGTCGAGCGGCTGGAGGTGCTGGAGGTCAGCTACCCTGCGCCCGCCACCTGATCAGGGCTTGATCCGCCAGGCCCGCAGCACCGAGGGCGAGCGTTTCAGGGTGCGCAGCACATCGGCCAGATGCAGGCGGTCACGCACGCTCAGCAGCAAGCTCATCTCGGCGGTCTCACGCGCCTGCGACTCGTCGCTCATCGAGATGTGGGTGATGTCGGCCTCGGCGCTGCTGACGGCCTGGGCCACCTGGGCCAGCACGCCCTTGCCATTGTTCAGCAGCACGGCCACACCGGCCTCGAAGGAGCGGGTCAGCTCGTCGGCCCAGTTGACCGCGATCCAGTGTTCGGCATCGCGCTGGAACAGGCGGCGACCGACCTGGCATTCGGCCGTGTGCACCATCAGGCCCTCGCCACGGCCCAGATAGCCCTTGATCTCGTCACCCGGGATCGGGCGGCAGCAGGGTGCCAGACGCACCGAGGCGCCTTCGCTGCCGTCCAGCGTGACCTGACCCTGGGCCGGCGCATCATCGTTGGCAAAGCGGCCCATCGATAGCATCACCGCATCGGGGCGCTGGCCCTGTTCGGCCAGCATTCGGGCCAGCTTCTTGGCCACGATGGTGGCGATCTTGCGGCCCAGGCCGACCTCGACCAGCAGCTCGTCGACATGGCGGTTGCCGGCCCAGCGGGCCAGTTGCTGCCAGAGCTGGGCGGCCTCGTTGTCCTCGTCGTCCAGGCTGGGCAACGCCAGGCCTTCGGCACGCAGAGCCTGGGCCAGCATCTTCTCGCCCAGCTCGCGCGACTCGTCCTGCTCCAGATTCTTCAGGAAATGGCGGATCTTCGAGCGCGCCCGGCCAGTGCGCACAAAGCTGAGCCAGGCCGGGTTGGGGCGAGCGCCGGCGGCGGTGACGATCTCGATCACATCGCCGCTGCGCAGCTCGGTGCGCAGCGGCACCGGCTCGCCGTTGATCTGGGCGGCCACGCAGTGGTCACCGACATCGGAGTGGATCGCATAGGCGAAGTCCACCGGCGTCGCGCCCTTGGGCAGGGCCATGATCTTGGACTTGGGCGTGAAGACGTAGACGGCGTCGGGGAACAGGTCGATCTTGACGTGTTCAAGGAACTCGTTGGCGTCGCGCGTCTCGTCCTGGATGTCGATCAGCGACTGCAGCCAGTGCGCGCCCAGCTGCTGGGTGGCCTGGGCATCGCTGCGGCTCTTGTACATCCAGTGCGCGGCCACGCCCTTCTCGGCGACCAGATGCATGGCCTCGGTGCGCACCTGGAACTCCACCGGCGTGCCCAGCGGGCTCACAAGCGTGGTGTGCAGCGACTGGTAGCCATTGGGCTTCGGGATCGCGATGTAGTCCTTGAAGCGGCCGGGCTGGGGCTTGTAGAGCTGGTGCAGCACGCCCAGGCTGAGGTAACAGGTCGGCAGCTCGTCGACGACGATGCGAAAGCCGAAGATGTCGCTGACCTGGGCAAAGCTCAGGTGCTTGTCCTTCATCTTCTTGTAGATCGAGAACAGGGTCTTCTCGCGGCCCTGGATCTCGACCTTGATGCCGGCCTCGGCGAAGGACTTGACGACATCGCGCTCGATGCGCGAGACCAGATCGCGTCGATTGCCGCGCGCCTTGCCGATGGCCTTGGACAGCGCGGCATGGCGCCAGGGGTTGATGAAGCTGAAGGACAGCTCCTGCAGCTCGCGGTAGATCTGGTTCAGACCCAGGCGATGGGCGATCGGGGCGTAGATGTCCAGCGTCTCGCGGGCGATGCGGCGGCGCTTGTCGGGCGCCATCGCCTGCATCGTGCGCATATTGTGCAGA
This sequence comes from Burkholderiales bacterium C2, assembly GCA_005503085.1. Classification (GTDB taxonomy): domain Bacteria; phylum Pseudomonadota; class Gammaproteobacteria; order Burkholderiales; family Burkholderiaceae_C; genus Roseateles_E. The sequence continues at coordinate 18,374 of SCOI01000005.1, forward strand.
CGATCGGCCAGCTTGATCAGGATGACCCGCACATCGCGCGCCATCGCCAGCAGCATCTTGCGAAAGCTCTCGGCCTGCGACTCTTCCTTGGTCGAGAACTGCAGCTTGTCCAGCTTGGTGAGGCCATCGACCAGCTCGGCGGTCGGTGCCTCGAAGCGCTCGATCAGCTCGGTCTTGGTGATGCCGCAATCCTCCATCGCGTCGTGCATCAGCGCGGCCATGATGGCCTGGGCATCGAGCCGCCATTCGGCGCAGATGCCGGCCACCGCGATCGGATGGGTGATGTAGGGCTCGCCGCTGGCCCGGAACTGGCCCAGATGGGCCTCGTCGGCGAACTTATAGGCCTCGCGGATGCGCTTGATGTCCGATTTCGGCAGGTAGGCGAGGCGATGCACCAGCGCGTCGAACGACGCCGCCTCGGCCTCGGTCGGCTCGGGGGCGGGGCGTAGGCCTGACAAGCCGGTGAGGGCAGCGGGCAGGCGAGCGACGGCAAATGATCTGAAACCCATGCCCCGAATTTAACGCAAGGCCGCCAGGCTCTCGGCCAGCAGGGCCGGATATGGGCTTCAGCCGGAGTCTCATTGCATGTACGGGTCCCAGAAACCGGCGGCAGGCTCGACCTGCTCGCAGATGTCCAGCGCCAGGCCGGCAGGGTCCAGGCATTGGAAACGGATCTGGCCCCAGGGTTCGCGCCGTGCCTCGTAGCTGATCGTGACGCCGGCCGCGCGCAACTCGGCCTGGGCTGCCATCGCATCGGCCACCTGCAGCGTCAGCAGCAGGCCCCGGCCATTGAAGAGCTCGGGGCCGGGCGGCATCGACGGATGGTCGGCGCTCATGAAGGCCAGCGTGATGGCGTGGCCCGTTTCGGCGGGGCGCTGCACCATCACGAACCAGCTGGACGAGAACACCGTCTCGAAGCCGAAATAGCGCTGATAGAACTCGGCACAGGCCTGCGGCTGGCTGGTCGTGACGAGGGGGTAGTGATCCAGAATCTGCATGGCTTCCACCTGTTTTCAAATGCATACTGTCTGTATGTGAATTGACTTTAAAATACAGACAGTCTGTATGTCAACAGTGATGCCGAAGAAAAATACCACCCCCGACCCGACCCCGGAGCCCGCCGTGCCGGCCGCTCCCTTGGGAAAAAAAGCCCAGCAGGCGGCGGATTCGCGCGCGCGCCTGATTGCGCAGGCGCGCGCGCTATTCCAGACCCAGGGCTATGCCGCGACCTCGACCGAGACCCTGCTGGCCGCCACCGGGCTGACGCGCGGCGCGCTCTATCACCACTTCCGCGACAAGAAGGAATTGTTCCAGGCGGTCTGTGAGCAGATGCATGGCGAACTGGCCCAGGCCATCGAGGCGGCAACGGCCGATGTGGCCGACGACAGCGAGGGCCTGCGCCTGGGCTCACTGGCCTGGATGGCTGCGGTCGGCGAGCCGGGGCGCTGCCGGGTGCTGCTGATCGATGCGCCGGCGGTGCTGGGCGAGGCGCAGTGGGAAGCGCTGGATGCGCGACATGGCTATGCGGCGCTGCAGCAGGGGCTGCGCGAGATGCGTCAGGCGCATACGGCGACCGGCCTGCTGCAGTCCGACGCGCTGGCGGCGGCGCTCAATGGCGCGATGAATCAGCTGGCGCGCTGGAGCGCCGAGCAGGGGACGGAGGCAGCGCAGCAGGAGGCGGCCGGGGTGGTCGAGCAACTGCTGGCGGTGGCCACCCAGAAACAAGAAAAGGCGCCCTGAGGCGCCTTTTTGCGGGTGCAGCGGGGGCTTAGACCGGCACCTTGCGCAGCATCTCGATGCCCACTTCGCCGGCGGCGATCTCGCGCAGCGCGGTCACGCCGGGCTTGTTCTTGCTCTCGATCTTGGGCGTGTGGCCCTGGCTCAGCATGCGGGCGCGATAGGTTGCGGCAAGCACCAACTGGAAGCGGTTCGGGATCTTGGTCAGACAGTCTTCGACAGTGATGCGGGCCATTTTGTTTCCAGTACGGGTGGTTCAGGGAAGATCAAGAGCGCGGAAGACGGCGGAGCGATTCCGGCGCTGAGCCGCGTATTTTAACCTTTGTGCGTGGACGATCGCTTTCAGGTCGAAAACAGCGGTGTCAAACACCGCATTGACGACGACGAAATCGAAGCGGTGCGCCTGTGCGACCTCGATGCGCGCATTGGCCATGCGCCGCTCGATCACGGCGGCCTCGGTGTCGCCGCGGCGATTCAGGCGCTGCTGCAATTCCTCCCAGGACGGCGGCAGGATGAAGACCAGCACCGCATAGGGGAACAGCTGCTTGATCTGCAGCGCACCCTGGAAGTCGATCTCCAGCACCACATCATCGCCGGCCGCCATGCGCGCCTCGATCGCCGCGCGCGAAGTGCCGTAGAGATTGCCATGCACCTCGGCCCACTCGAAGAAGTCGCCGTGCTCGACCTTGGCGCGGAACTCCTCGGGCGTGATGAACCAGTACTCGCGGCCATGCTGCTCCTGGCCGCGCGGCGCGCGCGAGGTGTGCGAGATCGACACGGCCAGCTTGGCGTCCAGCTCAAGCAAGGCCTTGACCAGACTGGATTTGCCGGCGCCGCTGGGCGCGGCGACGACGAAGAGATTGCCGGGGTATTCCATATCAGCCTGCTTGTTCGATGTACTGGGCCGGAGTCTCGACTGATGCTCCTGGTCTTTGCTGTTTGTCGCCCGCATGAATGCTGGTTGCAGCGACTCTCGCGCACGATTTTAGCAAGGGGCGTCGACGGATCGCCCCCTGAGATCACGATGTCGAACACAGTGATGAAGCAGCTCGTCGACCGGTGCGGGCCTCAACCCTTCGGCGCGCCCACTTAACGCCAGGCGCGGGCCAATGTCGCCACGGCGGCCCGGATCTGCGCCTCGGTCACGCCGGCAAAGCCTAGCAGCAAGCCGGCGCGCGCGCTGGCCGGCAGCACGGCGCCGACCTGGCGCAGCGGGCCCAGCTCGACGCCCTGGGCGTCTGCCAGGGCATGCAGGCGCTGCTCCTGCACGGCACTGTCCAGCGGCAGCAGCGCGTGCAGGCCGGCATCGACCGGCGCCAGCGGCAGCGCGGTGCCGAAGTGCTGTTGCCAGCTGCCCAGCAGCGCGTCGCGCCGGCGCTCGGCGGCGCGACGCACCCGGCGCACATGGCGCAGGAAGTGACCTTGCTCGATGAAGTCGGCCATCACGCTCTGATCGGCGATCGAAGCATGCCGGTCCAGCAGTGCGCGCAGCTTGGCCAGAGTCGACGCCCAGGCCGGCGGCGCCACCAGATAACCCAGGCGCAGGCCCGGGAACAGCAGCTTGGAGAAGGTGCCGATATAGAGCGTGCGGCCGCTGCGGTCCAGGCTGGCCAGCGGCGCAAGCGGCACGCCGGTGTAGCGGTACTCGCCGTCGTAGTCGTCCTCCAGGATGTAGGCATCGTGGCGCTGAGCCCAGGCCAGCAGGTCCAGGCGCCGCTGCAAGCTCATCACCGCGCCGCTGGGAAACTGGTGCGAGGGCGAGACATAGGCCAGCCGGCAAGGCCCCAGCGCCTCCAGCGCGCCGACCTGCAGGCCCTGGGCATCGACCGGCACCGGCAAGACCCGACCCCCTTGCAGGGCCAGCGCCGCAGCGGCGGCGCGGTAGCCGGGCGACTCGATCGCGGCGCGCTCGCCCGGCCCGAGCAGGGCCAGCGCGGCCAGCGCGATGGCCTGCTGAGAGCCGCCGGTGATTAGCACCTGCTCGGCCGTGCAGCGCAGGCCGCGCGAATGGCTCAGATAGCGGGCCACCATCTCGCGCAGGCGCGACAGGCCGGCAGGGTCCGAGTAGCCCAGCGATTGCTGGCCGGCGCGGCGCCAGAAGCGCGCCTGCAGCCGGGCCCAGATCTCGGCGGGGAAGAGGTCCAGTGCCGGCACGCCGTAGCGGAAAGCGCGCGGCGGCCCCTCGACCATGCGGGGCTGGCTGTAGCGCTGCAGATGCTGCCACAGCGCAGTGCTCGGCATGGCCTGCTGCGCTGCGACCCCGGCGGCCTGTGCGATGGCGCCGCCCGGCAGCCCGGCCACATAGCTGCCATCGCCGACGCGGGTCTGCAGAAAGCCCTCGGCCAGCAGCTGCTCATAGGCCCGCACCACGGTGTTGCGCGACACCCCCAGTGCGGCCGCCAGCTCGCGCGTGGTCGGCAGGCGCAATGCAGCCGGCAGCTGGCCCTGCAGGATGCGTGTCTTCAGCTGCGCATGGATCTGGCGGGCCAGCGGTTGCCCCGCCAGCAGCTTCATGCCCGCCGGATCGAGAGCCAGGATTGGTGCCATGAAAATTCCGGATATTGGATCTTTGATCGTACCAAGCGATGCCCTAGAGTGGGGGCCATGTACACCCCCAAACACTTTGCACTGAGCGATCTGGCGCTGGCGCGCCGGCTGATCGATGAACAACCCTTCGCGATGCTGGTCGGCCCCGATGCGCAGGGACAGAGTTTCGTGACCCATCTGCCGCTGTCCTGGGGGAGCGATGAAGAGGGCTGGTGGCTGGAGGGGCATATGGCGCGCGCCAATCCCCACTGGGCCTGGCTGGCCGCGCAGGGCCAGGTGCTGGCGGTGTTCAGCGGGCCGGACGGCTATATCTCACCGACGCACTACGAAACCCGGCTCAATGTGCCGACCTGGAACTACCTGGCCGTCCATGTGCACGGCGCGCTGCAGACCATCGACGAGGCCGCCGCCAAGGACGCGCTGCTCAAGCGCCTGATCGCCCGCCATGAGCCCGGCTATGCCGAGCAGTGGCGCGGCCTGCCCGAGGACTTCCAGCACAAGCTGCTGGGCGCCATCGTGGGCTTCCGCATCAGGGTGGCGCACTGGGAGGCCAAGGCCAAGCTGAGCCAGAACCGCTCGGCGCTCGAGCGTGCGCGCATCATCGCCCACAGCGAGGCCGGCACGGCCAAGGAACGCGAACTGGCGCGGTGGATGCATCAACTGGGGCTGGGCGCATGAGCCGGCCGGACTGGACGATTCGGCCCCTGCAGGCCGCCGACCGTGCCGGCTGGGAACCGCTGGCGCGCGGCTACAAGGCCTTTTACGAGACCGCGCATGACGAGGCCACCTACGAGCTGGCCTGGCAACGCCTGCTGGCCGGGCAGGAGGTCCACGGGCTGGCGGCGGTCGATGACGCGGGCCGGCTGCTGGGCATCGCGCATTACCTGTTCCACACCAGCATCTGGACCGGGCCCTGCTGCTATTTGCAGGATCTGTTCGTCGCTACCGAGGCGCGCGGCCAGGGCGTGGCTGCTGCGCTGATCGCGGCGGTGGCCGAGTGTGCCCGCGCGCAAGGCGCGACGCGCTACTACTGGCTGACCCAGGCCCACAACGCCAGGGCCCGCGCGCTCTATGACCGGGTGGCCCAGCATCGTGGCTTTGTGCGCTACGACTATCCGCTGGGCTGACGCGATCAGGGCTTGAGCTGCTCGGCCAGAAAGCGCTCCAGCAGGTCCAGCATTTCGTCATGGTTGCCGGTGAGCCGGTAGCCGTGGCCCTCGCCGTACTTGGCCAGCCAGAGCGGTTCATTGCCGGCACGCTGCAAGGCGCGGCGCATGCTCTCGGCCTGCTCCAGCGGCGTGCGCCGGTCATCGACACCGGCGTAAATCAACACCTTGGATTTGATTCTGTCGGCCAGATGGACCGGCGAGACGGCCTGCAGCGCGGCGCGCTGCTGCTTGGGATCGCCCACCATCTCGACCCAGAACTCGCGCGCCCGCTCGTTGCTGGAGATGTCGCTCCAGCCCGAGTCCAGCAGCGCCGGCAGATCGCTGACCGGCATGCCGGCGACCGCGCAGCGGTAGCGCTCGGGCGCGCGCGCCGCCGCCATCAGGCTCGCATAACCGCCGTAGCTGGCGCCCATGATGCACAGGCGCTTCGGGTCGGCGTCGGCGCGCTGGAGCACGGCCGCCAGTACATCGTCCAGATCGTCCTGCATGGCCAGGCCGAACTGGCCGCGCGAGGATTGCAGCATGCGCTTGCCGAAGCCCAGGCTGCCGCGAAAGCTGGGCAGCACGACCAGATAACCGCGCGAGGCCAGCCAGCGGGCCGTGGCCATGTCGCCGTGCTCGTCGCCCCAGACGGCACCACGGTCCCAGGGGCCGCCGTGCACCAGCATCAGCACGGGCAGGGGTTGGCCTCTTGGCGCCCTGGCCGGCTTGAGCAGATAGGCCAGCAGGGGCAGGCCGTCGCGGGCGCGCAGCTCCAGGATCTCGGTCCCCGGCACGCGTTCGCGTGCCAGTCCGGGGCGGCTGTTCAGCAGCTCGGTGAGCAGGCCTTGCCGGCTGTCCAGCAGATACCAGCGCATCACCTCGGTGTCTGAGCTGGAGCCCACCAGCACCCGATCGCCGGCGCTGAACTGCAGGATGTTGCTGCGGCCCGGCAGGGCCTTGTCGACCAGTGCCTGCACAGCCCGGCGACGCTCATCCATCCAGAGCTGCAGCGGGCGCTCGGCCGCGACGGCAAAGCCCAGCAGCTCGTGGGTGAGCTCATGATGCAGCTGCGCACCGACGGGCGATCCCAGCGCGTCAACGGCCACGTCGTAACGCGGATGCTCGACCAGGGTCTCGCCCCATTGCTGGCGCTGCGGGTCATATTCGCGCACGGACGTGGTGTCGCGGCCCGCGTTGCTGGCGACCAGCAGCTTGCCGTCGGCCTCGATGCTCAGCGGCACGCTGACGTCGCCACGGCTGCCGCGATGGCGCCAGAGCTCGCGCCAGCTGCCGTCGCTGTCACGGTAGTGGCTGATCAGATCCAGCGAGTCGGCCTCCCGGCCGATCGCCACCCGCGGTTGAAGCTGCGCATCCAGCACCCAGCGGCCGATGCGCGGCGGGCGCTTGTCGGTCAGCAGTGTGCGTTTGCCGGTCAGCACATTGAGGCGATAGAGATCGATGCTGTGCTCGTCCACATCGTTGCTGGCCACGATCAGCTCTTCATCGCTGCCCGGCACGCGTTGCTGCGGCCACATCTGCACCATCCGGCGCACGCCCGTGTTGGCCCATTCGCCGGCGGTCTGGAACAGGCGGCGCTGCTCCTTGCCGTCGCGGCCAACCACATAGAGACCACCGACATGGCTGCTGGTCTTGCGGCTTTGTCCCAGCTGGGTCAGCGAGAACACCAGACGCGCATCGCTGAGCCAGATGAACTCGCCGACGTCGGCAAAAGGCACGGAGATTCGGGCGCTGAAACGGGCGCTGTCCAGATCGAGGATGGCCAGGTTGCGGCGGCGGTCTTCGCCGGGCACCAGAACGGCCACATAGCGGCCGCTGGGCGAGAGCTGGGCGGCGGCATAGTCGGGCGAGCGGAACACCTCGGCGCGGCTCAGCGGCTGGGCCTGGGCGGCCGACCCTGCCAGGGCGGCGATCGTGAGCAGGGCAGTGCGGATCAGCGAGGGCATAGGGATAAGCAAGGCAGACATGAAAAAGCCCGCCGGTCAGGGCGGGCTATGGCGGAAGGCTAAGCGCTGCGTCGGACTTTACATGCCCGCGTAGTTCGGACCGCCCCCACCTTCGGGGGTGACCCAGACGATGTTCTGCGTCGGGTCCTTGATGTCGCAGGTCTTGCAGTGCACGCAGTTCTGCGCGTTGATCTGCAGCCGGTCCTCGCCGGCATCGGTCTTGATGAACTCATAGACCCCGGCCGGGCAGTAGCGGCTCTCGGGGCCGGCGAACTTGGCCAGATTGATGGCCACCGGCACCGCGGCGTCCTTCAGCGTCAGGTGGGCCGGCTGGTCTTCCGCATGGTTGGTGTTGGAGACGAAGACCGAGGAGAGCCGGTCGAAGGTCAGCTTGCCATCGGGTTTCGGGTAGGCGATCTTGCTCGATTCGGCGGCGGGGCGCAGATAGACATGGTCGGGCAGGGTGCGGTGGATGGTCCACGGCGGGCTCTTGATGCCCAGCTTGGGCAGGAACCATTGCTCGATGCCGGTCATCAGCGCGCCGACCGTGTTGCCCTTCTTGAACCACTGCTTGAAGTTGCGCGATTGGTTCAGCTCGGCGTGCAGCCAGCTCTGCTCGAAAGCGGCCGGGTAGGCGGCCAGCTCGTCGTGCGAGCGGCCGGCGCCCAGGGCCTCGAAGGCGGCTTCGGCGGCCAGCATGCCGGTCTTGATGGCCGCATGGCTGCCCTTGATGCGGGCCGCGTTCAGATAGCCGGCATCGCAGCCGACCAGGGCGCCGCCGGGGAACACGGTCTTGGGCAGGCTCAAGAGGCCGCCGGCCGTGATCGCGCGCGCGCCGTAGCTGATGCGCTTGCCGCCCTCCAGATGGGCGCGGATGCTGGGATGGGTCTTCCAGCGCTGCATTTCCTCGAAGGGCGAGAGCCAGGGGTTCTTGTAGTCGAGGCCGACGACAAAGCCCAGCGTGATCTTGTTGCCCTCCAGGTGGTAGAGGAAGCCGCCGCCATAGGTCTCGTTGTCCATCGGCCAGCCGGCGGTGTGCACGACCAGGCCGGGCTTGGCCTTGTCGGCCGGCACTTCCCACAGCTCCTTGATGCCGATCGCATAGCTCTGCGGGTCCTTGCCGGCGTCGAGCTGGTACTTGGCGATCAGCTGCTTGCCCAGATGGCCGCGCGAGCCCTCGGCAAAGATGGTGTACTTGCCCAGCAGCTCCATGCCCAGCTGGAACTCGCCGGTGGGCTCGCCGTCCTTGCCCACGCCCATATTGCCGGTGGCGATGCCGCGCACCTCGCCCTGCTCGCCATAGACGATCTCGGCGGCGGTGAAGCCGGGGAAGATCTCGACGCCCAGCGCCTCGGCCTGCTCGCCCAGCCATTTGCTGACCGCGCCTAGCGAGATCACATAGTTGCCGTGGTTGTGGAAGCACTCGGGGATCAGCCACTGCGGCGTGCTGGTGGCGCCGCTTTCGCTGAGGAACAGCACCTCGTCGCCGGTCACCGCCTGCTTCAGCGGGGCGCCGAGCTCCTGCCAGTTCGGGAACAGCTCGGTGATGGCGCGGGGGTCCATCACGGCGCCGGACAGGATGTGCGCGCCGGGCTCGGAACCCTTCTCCAGCACCACCACGGACAAGTCCTGACCCTTGGCGGCCGCCAGCTGCTTGAGCCGGATCGCGCTGGCCAGGCCGGCCGGGCCACCGCCCACCACGACCACGTCGTATTCCATGTTCTCGCGCGGACCGTACTGGGCCACAAGTTCTTCGCTCGTCATGCTTGTCCTTGGTTCTTTTGCTGGAGCCACGCGGGTGGCCGCGCACTGTTCGGGCCGCATTCTACTGGTGCGATTGAAAAATAGAACGATCGTGCTTTTCGGCTCTGGGCTGAGAGCTCTAGCGCGGCGCGGAAACCCCGTGTCACAGACCGGCAGCGCCAGGGCTGCGATCATGCGCAGCTCGATTCGTTTTCAAGGCCCCCATGCCCAGACATTCCGCTGTCCCGTCGCTGTTGTTGATCCTGCTGGCCGCTGCCAGCGCTCAACCGGCCTTGGCCGAGGCCGAGGCGCCGACCCTGGCCTATTGCGCCGCGATCGGTGCCCCGGCCGACCGGCTGGCCTGCTATGACAAGCTGGCGGGGCGGGCACCCGAGCTGCCCCCGGCCCCCGAGGCCGCGCCGACGGCCACGGCCGCTCCGTCCAGCTCCGAACTGGCCCCCAAGGGGGCGCTGAACGCCGCGCAAACGCGCAGCAGCTCCAGCCTGATGTCCAAGTTCTGGGAGCTCGACGCCGAGGACAAGCGCGGCACCTTCAACTTCGTCGGCTACAAGCCCAACTATGTGCTGCCCTTTCACTACACCAGCCGCATCAACCGTCAGCCGCAGTCGCCGACCCAGGCGGTCGTGGCGCAGCCGAACTACCGGCGCGAGGAGGCCAAGTTCCAGCTCTCGTTGCGCACCAAGCTGGCCCAGGACCTGATCTTGCCCGGCGGTGATCTGTGGGTGGCCTTCACCCAGCAGGCGATGTGGCAGATCTGGAATGGCAAGGACTCCAAGCCCTTTCGCAACAGCGATTACGAGCCCGAGGTGATTTATGTGCTGCCCACGCCCGAGGCCTGGCGGCAGCTGCCCTTCGGCTGGCAATGGCGCTATGCGCAACTGGGCATCGCCCACCAGTCCAACGGCCAGTCCGATCCGCTGTCGCGCAGCTGGAACCGCGTCAATCTGGGCGCCGGCTTCGAGCGCGGCGACTGGTCGCTGAGCACCCGGCTGACCCAGCGCCTCAACGAGCCGCTGGCCACCGACAACAACCCCGACCTGGTCAGCTACCGCGGCCGCGGCGAGTTCCAGCTGAACTGGGCCCATGGCAAGCACACCGCCTCGCTGCTCTATCGCAGCACGCTGAAGAACGTCAAGTACGGCGCGCTGCAGCTGGAATGGACCTACCCGGTCTTCGAGGACCAGCCCAACGGCCTGCGCTGGTATCTGCAGGCCTTCCGCGGCTATGGCGAAACGCTGACCGACTACAACTTCCGCCAGACCAGCATAGGTGCCGGGGTGAGCTTCATGCAGTTCTGAGCCGGCCGTGGCCTCATGTTTCCTGCCGTTGAGCCGAAAAGACGGTATACCCAGAGAGCGATTTGCCTCCCATCTGCCCAAGAGAACTCGATGAACACTGTTCAAAACCCCGCTTTTGCCGATCAAGGATTGCTGATGCTGCTTGAACAGGCCGGCGATGCCGAGCTCGATGCCCTGGACTTTGGTGTCATCGGTTTTGATGCTGAAGGGGTGGTCCGGCGCTACAACGCTTTTGAGTCCAAGGCCGCCGGCTTGTCGCCGGAGCGCGTGCTGGGGCATGCGCTGTTCACCGTGGTGGCGCCTTGCATGAACAACTTCATGGTGGCGCAGCGCTTCGAAGACGCGCAGCAGGCGAGCAGCGCGCTGGATGACGTGATCGACTATGTGCTGACTTTGCGGATGCGGCCCGTCAAGGTCAGGCTGCGCCTGCTGTCCAGCCCCGGCGCTGCACGGCGCTATGTGCTGGTCAACCGTGCCCCTTGAGCCTGCCCCCCGATGAGCACCTCCGTGATCGAGCAGGAGCACGAGGCGCTGCTGCAGTTTCTCTACATGGCGCCGATAGGCCTGCTGCAACTGCGCCCTGACGGCGAGATTCTGCTGATCAATCCGCTGTCCGCACAGCTGCTGATGCCGCTGTCGCGCGACGGCGCGCTGGCCAATCTCTTCACCGCGCTGGCCGATGTGGCGCCGGACCTGCGCCACCGCGTGGCCGACTTTCAGGGCTCGCACGGCATGATTGTTGAGGCGCAGCAGCTGCAGGTGGCCCCAGCCGGCTCGGGGCATGCCGAACCGCAGCTGCTGTCGCTGAGCCTGCTCAAGCTCGATGACGAGCGCTTGATGGCCGTGCTCAACGACGTGACCCAGTCCGTCAGGCGCGAGCGCGAACTGCGCCAGAGCCAGGCCTGGATCAACACCATCGTCAGCGGCATCACCGACTATGCGCTGCTGCCACTGGACGAGCAGGGGGCTGTGCAAGCCTGGAACCCCAGCGTCGGACGGGTGACCGGGTTTGCGGCCGAGGCCTCGGTGGGGCGCGGCTACGCGGTCTTCTATCCGCCCGATGACCTGTCGCCGGCACGGATGCAGGATCGTCTGCATGAGGCCGACCGCAGCGGCTGGAGTCTGGACGAGGGCTGGCGGCTGCGTGCCGACGGCTCGCGCTTCTGGGGCAGCTGCCTGATCGCGCCGCTGCATGAGGGCGCCGACGAGGCCGGCGCGCCGCGCGGCTACAGCCTGATCATCCGCGACATCTCCGACCGCCGCGAGGCTCATGAGGCCTTGCGCCGCTCGATCTTCTGCGACCACCTGACGGGCCTGGCCAACCGTCGGGCCTTCTTCGAGGCCGCCGAGATCGAGTTGCAGCGCTGGGCCCGGCAGCCGCGCCCCTTGTCGCTGGTGATGATCGATGCTGATCATTTCAAGCAGATCAATGACCGCCATGGCCATGCCGCCGGCGACGCGGTGCTGCGCCATCTGGCAGTGGCGCTGGGCGCCTGCTCGCGCTCGCTCGATGTGGTGGCCCGGGTCGGCGGCGAGGAGTTCATCCTGCTGCTGCCGGACACCACGATCGACGGCGCCGAGGCTCTGGCATCGCGCCTGTGCCAGAGCATTGCGGAGCGGCCGGTCGAGATCGACGGACACTGCGTCCGCTACACCGTCAGTGCCGGCGTGGCCCAGATGCAGGCCGGTGTGGCCGGTCTGGATGCACTGATCAAGCGCGCCGACGCCGCGCTCTACCAGGCCAAGGCGCTTGGCCGAAACCGGGCGCAGCGCTGGCATGGCAGCGCCGCCCCTAGCGAGTTGGAGACCGGCCTATGAAGCCGGAGGCCGGCGCCTACGAGGCCTTGATCCAGTTTCTCTACCAGTCGCCGATCGGCCTGCTGCAGGCGCGGCCGGATGGCGAGATCATGATGGCCAACCCGATGTCCGCGCAGCTGCTGATGCCGGTGGCGCCCGGCGGCAATCTGCTCAATCTTTTCGATGCCTTGCAGACCGTGGCGCCCGAGCTGCGTGCGCAGACGGCCGCGCTGGGCGAATCGAACGGCGTGATCTGCGAGGCACTGCGGGTGCCGGTGGCGCACCCGCGCAGCCCGGTCAAGGCGCTGGACATCCGCCTGCTCAAGCTCGATGCCGACACCTTGATCGCCAGCGTCAGCGATGCGACGGCGGCGGCGCTGGACGAGCAGCAGCGGGTGGCCTCGCAACTGCGCGACGCCACCCGCACCGACAGCCTGACCCTGATCCCGAACCGCGCGGTGGCGCTCGAGCGCATCGAGCAGGCCTTGCTGCATGCGCGGTCCGATGCGACCTATCAGTTCGCGCTGCTCTTCATCAATATCGACCGCTTCAATCGCGTCAATGCCAGCCAGGGCCCCGGCGTCGGCGACGAGCTGCTGCGCCTGATCGCCGAGCGGCTGAGCAGCACGGTGCGGCTGGGCGATGTGGTTGTCAGCGGCATCGCGGTGCCGTCGCACACCCAGACCGCCGCCCGGCTGGGCAGTGACGAGTTTGTCGTCGTGCTGGAGGGCCTGCGCCGCGCCGACGATGTGCACGGCGTCGCGCAGCGCCTGCTTGATGCGCTGGCCAAGCCCTATGGCATTGCCCACGAGCAACTGCATCTGAGCGCCAGCATGGGCGTGGTGCTGCGGGCCCAGGCAGAGGGTGATGCCGATGCGGTGCTGCAGGACGCCAGCACCGCGATGCGGGTGGCCAAGCGTGCGGGCGGCGCCCGCTACTGTGTGTTCGAACCGCAGATGAAACAGCGCGCGGCGCGGCGCGGCCAGGTCGAGAGCGATCTGCGTCGGGCGCTGGCACAGGGCGAGCTGTTTGTGGTCTATCAACCGCTGGTCGATCTGGTCGGCGGGGCATGCAGCGGGGTCGAGGCGCTGGTGCGCTGGCAGCACCCGGCGCGCGGCCTGGTGCCGCCGGTCGAGTTCATCGACGTGGCCGAGGAGACCGGCCTGATCGCGCCGCTGGGCGCTTTTGTGCTGGACACGGCCTGCCGGCAGTTCGCCACCTGGCAGCGCCAGCTCGGAGACGGCGCGCCGCAGATCCTCTCGGTCAATCTGTCGCGTGCGCAGCTGGCCGATGCCGACTTGCCCGAGCTGGTAGCCCGCTCGCTGGCCGACAGCGGCCTGGCGGCACGGCATTTGCAACTGGAGATCACCGAGAGCCTGGCCGCGCAGGGCGAGTCGGTGCAGCGCATGCTGCATCGGCTCAAGGCCCTGGGCATAGGCCTGGCGCTGGACGACTTCGGCACCGGCTACTCCTCGCTGGCCAGCCTGCACCTGTTGCCGGTCGATGTGGTCAAGATCGACCGCTCCTTCGTCAGCCAAGCCGAGACCAGCGCCCACCACCGTGTGCTGATCGAGGCGACCGTGCGGGTGGCGCGCAGCCTGGGCATGCGCACGGTGGCCGAGGGTGTCGAGACCGCCGGGCAGGCGGACATCCTGGCGGTGCTGGAGTGCGACAAGGGCCAGGGCTATCTCTATGCCCGGCCGCTGCCGGCCGAGCAGGCACACGACTGGATCATGGAGCACCTGCGCTGACAGACCGTCGCTGAGTCCGATCATGGCCGGCGCGCATGCTATCGTTTCCTCCAGCAGTTTTCCGAGGACGAGACCATGAGCTACAGCATTGACTTATCGGGCCGTGTGGCCCTGGTGACCGGCGCCTCCAGCGGCCTGGGCGCGCAGTTCGCCAAGACCCTGGCCAAGGCCGGCGCCGGGGTGGTGCTGGCCGGTCGGCGGCTGGACCGGCTCAAGGCCTTGCGCGCCGAGATCGAGGCGGCCGGCGGCGACGCCCATGTCGTGACCCTGGACGTCACCGACCTGGACAGCATCAAGTCGGCCGTCGCCCATGCCGAGACCGAGGTCGGCACGCTGGACATCCTGATCAACAACTCCGGCGTCAGCACGACGCAGAAGCTGGTCGATGTCGGCGTCGATGATTACGACTTCGTGATGGACACCAATGTGCGCGGCGCCTTCTTCGTCGCGCAGGAGGTCGGCAAGCGCATGCTGGCGCGGGCCCGCGGTTCGGCGCCGGGCACCTTCATCGGCGGGCGCATCGTCAATATCGCGTCGATGGCCGGCCTGCGGGTGCTCAGCCAGATCGGCGTCTACTCGATGAGCAAGGCCGCCGTGATCCACATGACCAAGGCGATGGCGCTGGAGTGGGGCAAGTACGGCATCAATGTCAACGCGATCTGCCCCGGCTATATCGACACCGAGATCAACCACCACCACTGGACCACCGACGGCGGCAAGAAGCTGATCGACCTGCTGCCGCGCAAGCGCGTCGGCCATCCGCAGGACCTCGACACCTCGCTGCTGATGCTGTGCGCCAACGAGAGCCATTTCATCAACGGGGCCGTGATCCAGGCCGATGACGGCTTCGGAGTCTGAGCGCATGTCGACACTGCGTGACCTGACCCCCCTGGAGGCCCGCGTGCTGGCCGTGCTGGTCGAGAAGGAGCATACGGTGCCGGACAGCTACCCGCTGTCCGTCAACGCGCTGACCCTGGGCTGCAACCAGAAGACCGCGCGCGACCCGGTGATGAATGCCTCCGAGTCCGAGGTGCTGCAGGCGCTCGATGAGCTCAAGGCCATGCACCTGATCAACACCGTCAGCGGCAGCCGCGTCGTGCGCTTCGAGCACAACGCCGCGCGCGTGCTGGGTGTGCCCGGTGCGGCGCTGGCCATTCTGACCCTGTTGATGCTGCGCGGGCCGCTGACCGCCGCCGAGCTGCGCCTGTACACCGAGCGCCTGCACCGCTTTGCCGACATCTCCTCGGTCGAGGGCTTTCTCGATGAACTGGCCAGCCGCGAGCCTCAGCCCTATGTGATCAAGCTCGCGCGTGCGCCGGGGGCGCGCGAGTCGCGCTGGGCCCATCTGCTGAGCGGGCCGGTGGCGCAGGACGCCTACAGCGGCGGAGCAGCGGCACCGGCGCTGCCGCGCGAGCAGGAGATCGAGGCCTTGCGCGCCGAGCAACTGCGCCTGCGGGCCGAGGTCGAGGCCTTGACGGCCCTGGTCCACCGCATGGCCGCCGAGCTGGGCATCGCGGCCTGACGCCGCCTTTTCACTTCACATAGCTCAGCGGCAACGCCGTCGTCAGCTTCAGCTCCTCCATCGCGAAGCTGGAGCTGACGTCGTGCAGCTCGGTGCCGGCGATCAGGCGCTTGTAGACCGCGTCGTAGGCCGCGATATCGGGCACGACCACGCGCAGCAGATAGTCGACATCGCCGCTCATCCGGTAGAACTCGACCACCTCGGGAATCGCCTGGATGGTGGCGCGAAAGCGCTCGAACCACTCCTGGCTGTGGATGCTGGTGCGCACCGAGACAAACACCGTGACGCCCACATTGATCTTGCGCGCGTCCAGCAGGGCCACCTGGCGGGTGATCACGCCGGCTTCCTTCAGGCGCTGGATGCGCCGCCAGCAGGGCGTGGTCGACAGGCCCACCTGGGCGGCGATCTGCGCCACCTGCTGCTCGGCGTCCTGCTGCAGCAGTTCAAGAATTTTCAGATCCAGGGAATCCAATTTCATAGTTATTCTCTGTTGAGAAATAGGATTGCATAACAAGACCGGAGAACGGTCAACAACGAACGTCGTTTCCGGCCCCGGCCGCGCAGAATTCCGGGCATCAGCAAAGCCAGCGGTGCCCCGCGCCCGATCCCATGGAAATCTATCTCGATGCCAATGCCACCACGCCGGTGCTGCCCCAGGCCCGCGACGCCGCGCTGGCGGCGATGGCCGATGACTTCGGCAACCCCAGCAGCGTCCACAGCACCGGGCTGAAGGCCCGCGCGCTGATGGACGCGGTGCGCGCGCAGGCGCGGCGGGTGCTGGGCGCACCCAGCGGCCAGCTGCTCTTCGTCAGCGGTGCCACCGAGGGCATACAGACGGCGGTGCTGTCGGCGCTAAATGCCTTGCGGGCCCGGCGCGATGCCGGACAGTTCGTCCCCGATCTGCTGCTGTATGGCGCCACCGAGCACAAGGCCGTGCCCGAGGCGCTGAAGCACTGGAACGCGTTGCTGGGCCTGAACTTTGTCGTGCAGGCGATTCCGGTCGGCCGCGACGGCCGCCACGATCTGGACTGGCTGCGCGCCCAGGCGCCGCGCGCCGGCCTGGTCTGCACCATGGCCGCCAACAACGAAACCGGCGTGATCAGCGATCTGGACGGCATCGCAGCCGCGCTGGCCGACAGCCCGGCGCTGTGGCTGGTGGACAGCGTGCAGGCCCTGGGCAAGCTGGGCCTGGACCTGGCCGGGCGCCGTATCGACTACGCGCCGTTCTCGGGCCACAAGCTCTATGCGCCCAAGGGCATAGGCCTGCTCTATGTGCGCGAAGGCGCGCCGCTGACGCCCCTGATGGCCGGCGGCGGCCAGGAGGGCGCGCAGCGCGCGGGCACCGAGAATGTGTCGGGCATTGCCGCGCTGGGCGCGGTGCTGGCGGCGCTGGATGAGGGCAAGACCTTCAAGCACCATGCCGTGCTGGCCGGCTACCGCGAGCGCCTCGCCGACGCGCTGCGGCAGGCCTTTCCCGGCCTGGTCTTCAATGCGCCGCCAGATCTGTGCCTGCCCACCACGCTGAACTTCGCGGTGCCGGGCCTGAGCGCCAAGCTGTTGCTGGACCTGTTCGACGCCGCCGAGATCCGCGTCAGCGGCGGCTCGGCCTGCGGCGCCGCGAAGGCCCAGCCCAGCTATGTGCTGGAGGCCATGGGATTGCCCGACTGGCAGACGGCCTCGGCGGTGCGCCTGTCCTTCGGCCCGGCCACCGAGCCCGAGTTCATCGCCCAGGCCTGCGAGCGCATCCGCGCCTGCGGCGAGTCCCTGCGCCAATGCAGCGCCGGCCCGCGCCCGCTGCATCCGGTGCTGTCGCTGGAGGGCGGTGATGCGCAGGAGCAGCGGTCGGAGCTGGACGCCGCCGCCGTGCGGGCCCTGCTGCAGCAACACCCCGAGCTGCTGCTGGTCGATGTGCGCGAGCCTTATGAGCAGCGCATGGGTCTGAGCCTCGATCTCGGCACGGCCTTACCCTGCCAGGCCGTGCCGCTGTCGGCGCTGCCCGAGGCGCTGCCCGGCTGGCTGGCCCTGCCGGCCGGGACGCCGCTGCTGTTCTTCTGCCGCAGCGGCAAGCGCAGCGCCCAGGCCGCGAGGGCGCTGCGGCGGCTGGGCCGCGACCAGGCCTTCAGCCTGGCCGGCGGCCTGGCGCTGTGGCCCGCTCAGCGGAAGCTGTAGCTCAGGTTTGCAAACCAGGTCCGGCCGCGCGGGTCGGTGTAGGTCGGGTCATAGGTGGACAGGAAGTAGTAGGACTGGTTGCTGAACGGCGGGTCGGTGTTCAGCAGGTTCAGCAGGCCGGCGCGCAGCTTCAGGTCCTTGCTGATCGCGTAACTGCCGCTCAGGTCCCACAGCGCATAGGCCTTGACCTTGCGCGGCTGGGTGTCCGGCAGGTAGCTGTCGTCGGTATGGGCCGAGAAGTAGCTATTGCCCAGGGTCAGGCTGGCGGGGCCGAAGTCCCAGTCCAGCGACAGGCGATGGCGCCAGCGCTGGATGGTCTGGTCCTGCAGGAAGCGGCCGGCGTTCTCGATGAAGGGCTCGGTCTTGCCGAACTGGCGCTTGTACTCGATCACATAGGTGCCGCTGAAGTTCACACCGAAGCGGCCGGCTGCCGTGCTGGCCGAGCGCCAGCGGCCTTCGAAGTCCAGACCCGAGGTCTTCAGGCCGCCTTGGTTCTCCTTGCGCAGTATCAGGGTCGGGAAATCATCGATCGGATCGCGTTTGATATAGGCGGCGTAGCGGTCTGGATTCTCCAGGATGATCTTGCCGGACAGGTCGCTGATCACATCGGTCTTCTTGATGTGCCAGTAGTCGACGCTGACGCTCGTGTCGCGCAGCGGCTCGAACACCAGGCCCATCGAGAACTGCTTGCTCTTCTCGGGCTTCAGATCGGGGTTGGCAACCTTCTCGGTGGGGTACTGCTCGAAGGAGTCGAAGACCCCGTCATACAGGAAGGCGGCGCTGGTGCCATAGGAGGTCGGGCGGTAGAGCTCGCTGAAGCTCGGTGCGCGAAAGCCCGTGCCGGCCGAGGCGCGCACCAGCAGCTCCTTGTTCGGCTGCCAGCGCAGGCCCAGCTTGGGATTCACCGAGCTGCCGACGCGCTGGTAGTGATCGGCGCGCAGCGCGGCCTGGATCTCCAGGGTCTTGCTGTAGGGCGCGCTGATCTCGGCATAGGCCGAGCTGATATTGCGGCCGTTGCTGGTGGCGACGAGGGCCGGGCTGGTGCCGCTGCCGTCGCGGTCGCCGCCGATATTGTTGCTGACCAGCAGGGCCGAGGGCGTGAACTTCTGGGTCTCGCGGCGCAGCTCGGCGCCGAAGGCCACGCCGATATCGCCGCCGTCAAGCTGGCCGAGGGTGCCGGTGATCTTGGCGTCCAGGCCCGAGGTCGTGCCCTTGCTGCGGCGTGCCGCATCGTCGATGCGCAGCGACTGGATCAGCGCCTGGCTGGCGGCCGGGCTCGCCCCGAAGGGGTTGATCTGGCCGCCGCGCACGGCCGCTACCAGCTCATTGAATTTGAAGTAGCCGTTGACATAGCGGTCCTCGACCTTGTTGAGCGCATGGCTGGCGCCCACCGTGTAGTCCCAGCTGCCGAAGGTGCCGGTGGTGCCGACGACGACGCGATTGGCTTCGCTGGTCACCTCGCTGCTGCGGTTGCCCAGCTCGGTGGCGCGAAAGCGCACTTCGAAGCTGCTCGGGTGGTTGACCGGATTGGGCAGGAAGGCGTTGACCGCGCTCCAGTTGACGCCGGTCAGCGTGGTCGGGTTCGGCGACAGCACATACAGCGTCTCGGCCCGCGCCAGCATCAGCTCGGCAAAGACCTGCTGGCCGCCGCCCAGATCGGCGATGCCGCGACTGAGGAAGGCGATCTTGTCGGACTGGGGATAGATCTCGGTATCGGCCATGTAGTCATAGCCGCAGGCCTGGGTGCCGACCAGCTCGGTGTAGACCGAGGCGGGCGGATTGCAGCCCGGTGCGAACAGATTGACCGTGCGCTGGTTGTAAGGCTGGCCGTTGAAGCGGTAGCCGGCGGCATTGATCGCGGCCAGCTGGGCGTTGCGGGTGGCGGCCGTGCCCGACAGTCGGATATTGCCGGGGAAGGGGCGGCTCGACAGGTAGTAGGGCACGGTCTCGGCCAGCGGACGGTCCTGGATGAAGTCGCGCTGGGTGCTGCGCAGCGCGTCGAGCTTCTGGATGTCCAGCGTCGCGAAGACATTGAAACGGTCGCGGTTGAGGTCGCCGACGCCGCCGCTCAAGGTCACGGTGCGCTTGCCGGCGCCGCCGTCCTGGGTATCGGCCACATAGGCGCTGATATCGACGCCGCGATAGTCCTGGCGGGTGATGAAGTTGATCACGCCGCCGATCGCATCGGTGCCGTAGATGGCCGAGGCGCCGTCCTTCAGGATCTCGACGCGCTGGATCGCGCCGGCCGGGATGCTGTTGAGATCGACGCCGGCGCTGTCACCGGGCGAGGCGAAGTTGGCCAGGCGGCGGCCGTTCAGCAGCACCAGGGTGCTGGAGACGCCGATGCCGCGCAGATTGGCGCCGTTGAAGCCGCGCTGGCCGCCGGTGTTGTCGGTGATCGAGGCGCCGTCGCCGAGATTGGCGGCGCTGGCGCTGATGTTCTTCAGCAGCTCGGCGGCGGTGGTGACGCCGCTCTTGTCGATGTCGTCACGTTTGATGGTCTGCACCGGCAACGCGGTCTCGCCGTCGATGCGCTTGATGCTGGAGCCGGTGATCTCGACGCGCTCGAGCTTGGCCTCCTGCGCCAGCGCGGCGCTGCTGAGCAGCAACAGGCTGGCCTGAGCCAGCAGATGAAGTTGGGGGCGGCGGGAGCGGGGCATGGACATGGAAAGCCTCTTTGGCGAACGGTGGAGGGAGCGGGCCCGGGACTGCAGGCCTTGAGGCGACTCTAGAAGTCGGCCGCAAGTCGCGGGGATGGGGTTTTGGCGGGGCGGTCGCTTGTGCGCAAGTCCTCGTCGCTTGCGTGCAAGCCCTTGTTGCGCCGCCGCCCCCGGCCTGCTGCGCTCTTGCGTGAATGCGACATGCAGTTGCGGCCTGGGCGCAGCGAGGGCTTTTCCAGGGCCTTACCCGCTGGCCGGGCGCGGCGGCGGCTGACAAGATGGCAGCCATCGACCACAAGACCGACGCTCCATGCCTTTCTTGAAACTGTTTCTGCTGCTGGCCGCGCTGCTGCAGGCCGGCCCTGCCAGCGCCCAGACCGCCATCGCGATCGGCGGCGCGCTGAAATTCGACAACGACGCGGTCTGGAAGCGCATCGTCGATGAGGCCGGCGGCCCCGGCGCGCGCTTCGCGGTGTTTGCCACCGCCGCCGGCAACCCCGAGCGCAGCGCCCGCCAGATCATCGAGGCGCTGAACCGCAACGGCGCCCAGGCCGAGCACATCCCGGTCGCCCCGCGCCTGAAGGGCGAGGACCTGCAGGCCCGCCTTCATGACCCGGCGCTGATCGCCCGGGTGCGCGAGTCGCGCGGCGTCTATTTCTCCGGCGGCGCCCAGGAGCTGATCGTCGACACCTTGCAGCCCGGCGGCCGACCCACCGAGATGCTCAAGGCCATCTGGTCCGTGTTCGAGCGTGGCGGCGTCGTCGCCGGCAGCAGCGCCGGCGCAGCCATCATGAGCCGCACGATGTTCCGCGATGCGCAGGACACGCTAAAGGTGCTGAAGGGCCAGCTGCGTGAGGGCATAGAGACCGACCGGGGTCTGGGCTTCGTCGGCCCGGATCTCTTCATCGACCAGCATTTTCTCAAGCGCGGCCGCTTCGGCCGCATGCTGCCGCTGATGCAGGCCCAGGGCTACCGGCTGGGCCTGGGTGTCGAGGAGAACAGCGCCGCCATCATCCGCAGCGGCGAGATCGAGGTGATTGGCGCCAAGGGCGCGCTGCTGGTGGACCTGGGCCAGGCCAGGCATGACGCCAAGCTCGCGGCCTTCAATGTGCGCGGAGCCAGCCTGAGCTATCTGGACCGCGGGGATCGCCACTCGCTGAAGAGCGGCCTCACCACGCCCTCGCCGCAGAAGGCCAAGGACCTCTTCATTGACCCGCTCGCCGCCGGCTTCAAGCCCTATTTCAAGAGCGTGCCTTTCTACCCCGACATGCTGGGCGACACCACCATCGTCAACGCGATGGGCCAGCTGCTGGACAGCCCGGCGAGCGAGGCCCGTGGCCTGGCCTTCAGCGGCCAGCCGCTGGCCGACGATGCCAAGCCCGATCTGGCCTTCGAGTTCCGGCTCTACAAAGGCCCCGACACCCGGGGCTGGTTCACCGGCGCCTTTGGCGGCGAGGACTACACCGTGGTCCGCATGCAGCTGGATGTGCTGCCGGTGCAGATCAGGCGACCTTTCTACCTGCCGATGAACGCGCCCACCCCCTGAGCCGCGAGGAGTTCCCGATGTTGCATGGATACGGCGCCAGCCTTGCCGAGGGCGCCCTGATGACGCTCGTGCTCGCACTGGCCTCGCTGGGCGTGGCCCTGGCCCTGGGGCTGCTGGGTGCACTGGCCAAGCTCTCGCGCAGCCGGCTGCTGCGCGGCCTGGCCCAGAGCTACACGACGACGATACGGGCGGTGCCCGATCTGCTGCTGATGCTGCTGGTCTTCTTCGGCGGCCAGGCCCTGATCAACGAGATCGCGCTGCGCCTGGGCCACGAGGACTACATCGACATCAATCCCTTTGTCGCCGGCGTGGCCACCATCGGTTTCATTTTCGGCGCCTACCTGACCGAGACGTTTCGCTGCGCTTTCATGGCCGTGCCGCCGGGCCAGCGCGAGGCGGCCCAGGCCTTCGGCATGGGCGCGTGGCGGGTGTTCTCGCGCATCGTCGCGCCGCAGATGCTGCGCCATGCGCTGCCGGCGCTGGCCAACAACTGGCTGGTGCTGCTCAAGAGCACGGCCATCGTCTCGGTGATCGGCCTGACCGATCTGATGCACCGCGCCGGTCTCGCGGCCGGTGCCACCCGCGAGCCCTTTCTGTTCTACGGCACGGCGGCCCTGGTCTATCTGGCCTTCACCAGTGTCTCGGAGCTGGGTTTTGCGCGCCTGTCGCGGCGCCTGGCCATCGGCGTCAAGGGGAGCCGGCTATGAACTGGGATCTGGTTGCCGAGGCGCTGCCGCTGTATCTGCAGGGCGCCGTCACCACCTTCAAGTTGCTGCTGCTGGCCCTGCTGCTGGGGCTGGTCTGTGCCGTGCCGCTGGCGCTGCTGCGGGCCTTGCCCTCGCCGTGGCTGAGCCGGCCGGTGTTTGCCTTCACCTACTGCATCCGCGGCACGCCGCTGCTGGTACAGCTCTTCCTGCTGTACTACGGCCTGGCCCAGTTCGAGGCGGTGCGCGCGAGTGTGGCCTGGCCCTGGCTCAGCTCGGCCTGGTTCTGCGCGGTGGCGGCCTTCGCGATCAATACCTGCGCCTACACGACCGAGATCATCGCCGGCGCGATCCGCGCCTTGCCGGCCGGCGAGATCGAGGCGGCCTATGCGATGGGCCTGAGCCGGGCCCAGATGCTGCGCCGTGTGGCCCTGCCCAGCGCGCTGCGCCGCGCGCTGCCGGCCTATGGCAACGAGATCGTGATGATGCTGCACGGCACCTCGCTGGCCAGCATCGTCACCTTGGCCGACCTGACCGGCGTGGCGCGCCAGTTCAACGCCACCCACTACCTGCCCTTCGAGGCCTATCTGACGGCCGGCGCCTTCTATCTGCTGATCACCCTGGCCCTGGTCGGTCTGCTGCGCGCTGCCGAGCAGCGCTGGCTGCAGCCGATGCTGGCCCGTTGAACCGATGCAAACCCTTCACCATGTGATCGAGCTGGGCACGCCCGGCACCCGGCGCGAGCTGCTGAGCCTGCATTACGGCCCCGATCAGGAGCGCAGCGGCCGCAAGGCCGTGTTGCAGGCCTCGCTGCATGCCGACGAGGTACCCGGCATGCTGGTGGCTCATCATCTGCGCCAGATGCTGCAGCGCCTTGAGGACGCCGGATCGCTGCGCGGCGAGATCGTGCTGCTGCCGGCCGCCAACCCGATCGGTCTGTCGCAATGGCAGCAACTGGCCCACCAGGGCCGCTTCGATGCCAACTCGGGCGAGAACTTCAACCGCCACTACGCCGACCTGAGCCGCCAGGCCGCCGAGCGCGCCGCGCCGCGGCTGACGCAAGACCCGACCCTCAATATGGCGGTGCTGCGCCAGGCCTTGCGCGAGAGCCTGGCGGCGCTGCCGGTCAGCAGCGAGCTGCAAAGCCTGCGCAAGATCCTGCTGGGCCTGGCGATCGATGCCGATGTGGTGCTGGACCTGCACTGCGACTGCGAGGCCGTGCTGCATCTGTACAGCGCCACGCCGCTGTGGCCGCAGGCCGAGCGCCTGGCCCGCCATCTGGGCGTGAGCCTGAGCCTGCTGGCCAATGAGTCCGGCGATGCGCCCTTCGATGAGGCCTGCTCCCAGGTCTGGTGGCGGCTCGGCCAGATCTTCGCGGGCCGCCATCCGGTGCCGCAGGCCTGCTTCGCGGCCACCATCGAGCACCGCGGCTACGGCGACGTCGGCCATGGCCTGGCGGTCCAGGATGCAATGGCCATCCTGGCCTTTCTGAGCGAGCGCGGCTTCATCGATCAGCCGGTCAGCGAGCCGCCGCAGCTGCGCCGGGCCGCCCGGCCGCTGGAAGGCTCGATGCCTTTGCACGCGCCGCATGCCGGCATCCTGGTGTTTGCACGTGCGCCTGGTGACGAGGTCAGGGCAGGGGACTTGATCGTCGAGCTGATCGACCCGCTCAGTGGCGCGATCACGCCGCTGCTGAGCCCGGTCGACGGCCTGCTCTACGCCCGCGAACACCGCCGCTACGCCCATGCCGGCCTGCGCCTGGCCAAGATCGCCGGCGAGCAGGCGCTGCGCAGCGGCAAACTCCTCAGCGCTTGAAGAAAAGAGATCATGGACAGTCTTGTTGTTGAAAACCTGCACAAACGCTATGGCGAGCGCGAGGTGCTCAAGGGCGTCTCGCTGTCCGCGCGCACCGGCGATGTGATCACCCTGATCGGCTCCAGCGGCTCGGGGAAAAGCACCTTTTTGCGCTGCATCAACCTGCTGGAGCAGCCCTGGGAGGGCCGCTTCTCGCTGGGCGGCGAGCCACTGAAACTGGGCCGCGACCGCGACGGCAGCCTGAAGGCCCTGGACGCCAAGCAGCTGCAGCGCTGGCGCGCCCGCTTGGCGATGGTGTTCCAGAACTTCAACCTCTGGGGCCACCGCACCGTGATCGAGAACGTCATCGAGGCGCCGGTCTATGTCTTGGGCGTGCCCAAGGCCGAAGCGATGGAGAAGGCCGAGGCCTTGCTGGCGCGCGTCGGCGTGGCGCACCGCAAGGATGTCTACCCGGCCCAGCTCAGCGGCGGCGAGCAGCAGCGCGTTGCGATCGCGCGGGCGCTGGCGGTGGAGCCGGAGGTGATGCTGTTTGATGAGCCGACCTCGGCGCTGGACCCGGAGCTGGTGGGCGAGGTGCTGAAGGTGATGCGCGATCTGGCGGCCGAGGGCCGCACGATGATTGTCGTCACCCACGAGATGGGCTTCGCGCGCGAGGTCTCGACCCACACGATGTTTCTGCACCAGGGCAAGGTCGAGGAGCAAGGCAATCCGCGCGAGGTGCTGCTCAAGCCGCAGAGCCCGCGCCTGCAGCAGTTCCTCAGCGGCGGGCTGAAGTAGAGTCGCGCAGGTGAGTCCGATCCGCCCCATTGCCCTGCTGCTGCTGCCCGGCTATTCGGCGCTGGCGGCGGGCGCCTTGCTGGAGGCGTTCTACCAGGCCAATGACTTGCAGGACGAGGCCGACTACCGGCCGCAGCCGGTGTCCGTGAGCGGCGGGCCGGTGGCCGCGAGCAGCGGCGCCCAGTTCATCACCGAGGCGCTCGACCCGCAGCTGCCCTGGCATGCGCTGTTCGTGCTGTCCGGCGAACGCGCGCTGGCCAGCGCAGCCTTGCTGGCCCTGCTGCGCGAGCTCGGGGCCAGGTCTTGCGTGCTGGCCGGTGTCGACGGCGGCAGTGCCGTGCTGGCCGCTGCCGGCCTGCTGCAAGGCGAACGCGCCAGCGTGCACTGGACCCTGGCCGAGACGCTGATGGAGGCCTACCCCAGTGTTGTCTGGTCGGGCCAGGTCTGGGAGATCAACACGGCGGCCAGCCGGCTCAGCTGTGGCGGCGGCACTGCCTGCCTGGATCTGGCGCTGGCCTGGCTGGGCCGGCTGCATGGCGAACGCCTGGCGCAGGAGCTGAGCCTGGCCCTGGGCCTGGAGCGCTTGCGCGGGCGCGACGAGCGCCAGCGCCGGCCCAGCTCCGAGCGCGCCGGCAGCCCCAAGCTGGCCGAAGCCCTGGCCCTGATGGAGGCCAATCTGGCCGAGCCCCTGCCCACCGAGGAGGTGGCGCGGCTGGTGGGCGTCTCGCGGCGCCAGCTGGAGCGCCTGTTCAAGCAGCATCTGGATTCGCTGCCTTCGCGCTACTACCTGGAGCTGCGCCTGAACCGCGCACGCCGCCTGCTGCAGCAGAGCAGCCAGTCCATTTTGCAGATCGGCCTGTCCTGCGGCTTCTCGTCCGGGCCGCATTTCTCCAACAGCTACAAGGCCTCCTTCGGCCACACGCCGCGCGATGAGCGCAGCCAGCGTGCCGCCGCCTGGCGCAGCCTGCCCTCCACGGAAGAGACCCCGCCATGAACCCGCTTGCCCTTTTGCTGCGCCCGGTGGCCGGCGCTGATCTGCCGGCGCTGGAGCGCATCGCCGCCGCCAGCGCCCATGGCATCGGCTCCCTGCCCAGCGACCGCGACAAGCTCAGCGCACGCATCGCGCGCTCGATCGAGGCCTTTGCCAGCCAGGACGTCGCCAGCGGTGAGGAGACCTATCTCTTCGTCTTGGAGGATCGCGAGGCCGGTCGCGTGGTCGGCTGCAGCGGCATCGCCGCCAGCGCCGGCTTTCGCGACCGTTTCTACAGCTATCGCAACGAGTTCGTCGTCCATGCCTCGGCCCCGCTGGGCGTCAGCCAGCGCATGCACACCCTGCATCTATGCCATGACCTGACCGGCTACACCTTGCTGACCTCCTTCTATATCGAGCCCGCCTATGAGCAAGGCCTGGCCCCGCAGCTGCTGTCGCGCGCCCGGCTGCTCTTCATCGAGCAGCACATCGAGCGCTTCAACGACCGCATCGCAGCCGAGAGCCCGGGCCTGGCCAACGAGGCCGGCCAGAGCCCGTTCTGGGACGCGGTGGGGAGGCGTTTCTTCAATATGGACTACCCGCAGGCCGAGGCCCTGACCGGCGGGCGCAGCAAGGCCTATATCGCCGACCTGATGCCGCATTCACCGGTCTATGTGGCCCTGCTGCCCGAGGACGCGCAATGGGCCATCGGCCAGCTGCATCCGGTGGGCGAGCTGCCGTTTGCCATCCTTCAGGCCGAGGGCTTCGATGCCGACACCTATATCGACATCTTCGACGGCGGACCGACGGTGGAGGCCAGCCTGGCGATGCTGCGCAGCGTGCGCCATGCCCGCACGCTGCCGCTGCGCGCCGGCGCGGTGACGCTGGGGCTGCCGGCCTGGCATCTGATCGCCACCAGCGGGCGTGAGGATTTCCGCGCCGTGCTGGCCCCGCTGCCGCCGGCCGCGCAGGAGCTCGCGCCCGGCCACGAGGCGGCCGCCCGGCTGGGCCTGGCCGAGGGCGCGCGGCTGCGGGTTACGCCCGTCGATCCCCCAGCAGAACAGGGAGGGCGCTGATGAGCTTCGTGCGTGAGTTCGAGGCGGCCGATGCCGCCGTGCTGGCCGGCTGGGTCAATCAGGCCGGCGTGGCGGTGGAGCCGGCCCTGGCGGCCGGCGAGTGCTGGCTGATCGCCGCCGATGCAGTGGGCCGGCCGCAGGCCTGTCTGCGCCTGCGCGAACGGCTGGGCCTGAGCCTGCCGCGCTACAGCTACCACGTCGGCCGGGCCGTCCACGCGGCGGCCGAGCTGGGCCTGTTCCAGAGCCAGGCGACGCTGCTGCTGGGCAATGACCATACCGGCGACAGCGAGCTGGCCGATCTGGCCCATGCCCCCGATTGCACCGAGCCGGTCGCGGCCCTGCAGGTCCTGATCGTGGCCGCGCTGGCGTGCATCGCGGCGCAGCGCGCGCGCTACGGCGAGCGCCTGGTGGTCGAGCTGGCCGGCCCGCGCGACGCCGAGGGCCGCTCGCCGTTCTGGCAGGGGCTGGGGCGCTTCTTCTATGCCGGCGATCCGGCGGCGGCGCGCCAGCGCTGGGGCGAGGCCTGG
This sequence comes from Burkholderiales bacterium C2, assembly GCA_005503085.1. Lineage (GTDB taxonomy): Bacteria > Pseudomonadota > Gammaproteobacteria > Burkholderiales > Burkholderiaceae_C > Roseateles_E. Next base: position 46,149 of record SCOI01000005.1, read on the forward strand.
ACCAGCCATCTGGCGGCTCTGCTGCCGCGCCAGACCCTGTATCTGCCATTTCTCGACGAGGCCGCACAGGCGGCGCTGGGCCGCGTCGGCGCCGCCGGCCGCCACGCTGCTGCCGCGCTCGCGGGGTCAGGTTTTGCCTATGGCCGCCATGTGCGCATCGATGATGGCGGGCCGATCTGGGAGCTGAACCTGGGCTGAATCGCGGCGGCTCGGCGCCTCAGCGCGGTGGCCACCAGATCTCGATCACGCCCGGCGTCGGCCGCAGGCCCTCGGGCAGCCGCGCCAGTTGCCAGCCGGGCTGCTGCACGCTGGCGGCGCAGGCCAGGCTGGCTGCGTCGTGATAGATCACGGTGACCTGCCCATAGGGCCTGGGCGGCACCCGGCCGCGCCGCTGCGCGCTGGCCAGCACATCCTCGGTGGCCGGAACCTTGGCGCCCAGCGTGCGCAGCTGCACGACGAGGCTGCGCACCTCAGGCAGACGCTCGGGCCCGTAGACCTGGGTGTAGATGGTCTTGCCGGCGCACAGGCCGGGCGCTGCGGCGCTCGCGCTGTCCGTCGCCGCCATCGCCGCCAGCGGCGGACAGCTCGGGGCCGGCGGGCTCAGGTCCAGCCCCCAGTAGCGCGGCTGGGCCTCGTTGTCGCGGCGCAGCCGGCCCAGGTCCAGGCAGCGCTTGGTCGGCAGGTCCAGAAACATCGCGCAGACCGGCAGGCGCTCGCGCCGCGTGCTGCACAGCTGCTCGGTGTGCTGCAGCACGCACTGGGCCAGCGGCGAGCGCTGGAACCAGCCGGCCTCGCCGCTGGGGCACAGGGTCTCGGCGACGCGCAGCACCGAGGCCGCCAGCGCGGCCACTTCCTTGTCGCTGGCCAGGTCGAGCCGGCCGTACTGCTCGGAGATTTCCTTGTAGGCGGCGCGGTCGGCGCGGGCGATCTCGGCGCTGTCGTCGCGCCAGCCCTCCAGCGCCTGCCATAGCGAGACGCCTATCGTCGTCGCCGCGCTCAGACCCACCGTGGTCGCCACCGCCGGGCCGGCGATGCGCGAGGGCAGGCGGCTGAGCATGCCGGGCTTGGCTTCCGTGTTCCCCTTGGCCGTCGCCTTGCCCGACTCTCGATCCACCGGCACGCTGCCGCTGCGGCCCACCGGCATGCCGTCGTCGGGCACGAACAGGCGCGTGGCCAGTTGCGGCAGGCGCTCCAGCATGCTGTCGCCCAGATGGCGGCCGAGCTGGTCGCCCAGCGTGAAATAGCTCTCCCATTGGGCCTCGTCGAAGAACTGGTCGGTGGTCGACTGCTGCGGGAAGCCCGGGTTCTCGCGCTTGAAGTTGATCAGGTCGACCGGCAGACCGGGGCAGATATTCGGTTTGACCACCACCATCAGCCCCTTGGCGCCGCTGCGCCGGTAGCTGATGCTGGCCAGCGCGATGCAGGCCACGCTTTGCGCCGAGGCCAGATCGCTGAGCGAACCGAAGCACTCGGGCACGGCCTCGCCGCCGGTGCCAGTGTTGGCCGCCGGGCGCAGGAACTTGATATCGGTCTGCAGATCGATGCGGGCCTTGCGCACCAGGTTCTCCAGATCGGCGAAGCCGTAGCGCGGATCGGCGCCGCAATCGGCCACCACGATCAGCTCGGCCTCCTCGACCAGCAGCGCGTAGGCGCCGGTGTTCTCGTAGTGGCCGCCATCGCTCAAGTACCAGTGGCGCTGGCGGTCCGGGTCGAACTGGCCGCACAGCTCGGCCAGCACCATGGCCGACTTGCCGCCGCGCAGCCGGCGGCGCTGGCTGCGCTGGCCCTGCGCGTCCTTCAGCCCGCGGCTGTCCCACCAATGGCCCAGGCGCAGGCCCGAGCTCATCGCCAGCACCGCGATGCCCATGCGCGTCATGCCGCCCAGGCCCGGCGCGAAGGCCGCCCCCGAGATCGAGACCCAGGAGCCCAGCGACATGGCCCGCAGCGGCCCGATGCGGCGCCAGGGCCGCAGGCCGACACGGGCCAGCCCGAGCGGTCCGACCGACAGCGGCAGGCCACGCCGGTCCTGGTTGAACAGGCCGCCGCGCGGGTCCTGGGTCTGGTTGATGCAGACATTCAGCAGATGCACCGGGCCGCCGTGCCGATGGGGCGCATAGCGACGCATCGCCAGATCGTCGTCGGGGTCCACCACATCGATGGCCTCGACGCGCAGACCGCCATCGGGCTCATCGGGAATCACCGCCAGCGGGCAGCGCCGCGCCTGCTCGCTGCTGAGGCCGCCGGCCTGCGCGAAGCGCTTGCCATTGGCCGCGCCCAGATAGCTGCGCACCAGCCGGGCGCGGTAGAACATATGCAGCGAGGAACGGTTCAGGAACTCGATATTCCAGGCACTCAGGGCGATATAGGCCAGGCACAGCAGGGCCAGGCCGCCGGCCCACAGCGGCGCATGCGCGCCAATCATGCCGTCGGGCTGCGGCACGAAGACCAGGGCATAGGCCAGCGAGACCCACCAGATCGTCAGCGACAGCAGCAGCAGCAGGCCGGCCAGATGACCGAGCACCGCCAGCGACAGGCCCAGCGCCGGCGTCATCGTCGAGCTGCTGGGCACCAGGCGGGGCAGCAGCAGGCGCAGCAGGCCGGACAGGCCTACCAGTGCGGCGCCATACCAGCCCTGGCTGCTGCCCTCGAAGACCAGGTACCAGGCCAGGCGGTCGATCAGACCCAGCAGCGCCAGCAGCAGGCCGATCTGGCCGACCAGGGCCAGCTGGGCGGTCAGGCTGTGGCGGGCCCGCTCCATCACGACGCGCAGCGAGAAGGGCTCGCCGGCCCGGGCGGCGGCCTGCTTGAGCCGATGCCGGGTCCAGGCGGCATAGGGGCCGGCCAGCACCCAGGCCAGCGCGCCACACAGACTCAGCAGCCAGGCCCACCACAGCGCGGCCGGCCAGTCGCTGGCCGCGCCCTGCGGCCGCAGCCGCCACAGCGCCGCGGCCAGGCCCAGCCAGAGCAGCGGCAGCAGGTAGTGCGTGGCCTGGGGCCAGGCACCGCGCGGGCGCGCCCGCAGCAGCCAGTAGCTGCAGGCCAGCAGGCTGGCGATGAAGAGCTGCGGCAGCAGCAGCAACCAGACCGTCGGCAGCCAGGCCAGCACGCCGTAGACCGTGCTGCGCGCCAGCGCGTCGTCGGGCAGGGCCGCACGCAGCCAGGGCCAGACCCAGATATTGCACAGCGCCAGCAGGCAGCCCAGCAGCAGGCCCAGCACGCCCATCTCGATATGCACGGCGACCAGATTGCGCAGATACAGCGAGACCGCAAAGATCGCGTCGCGCAGGCCGCGCGGGATCAGGTAGCGGCCGTTGGCGCGCAGCCACCAGGCCAGCCAGCGCTTGTCGACGCTGGCCAGCGCATTGGCGGTCTCGACCACCTCTTCGGGGCTTTGCGCCTGGTGGAACAGCTTGCCCACCGCCGCGCCCAGATAGCCGCCGCCGGAGACGGTGGACATCAGGTCAAAGCGCAGCAGCGCGCCGCCGCGTGCTAAGGCCTTGACCAGGCCCAGGCTGAAGGTGGCGCTGCGGATGCCGCCGCCCGACAGCGCCAGGCCCCACAGCCCCTCGCCGCCGGGTGGACGCTTGGCGCCATACAGCGCCTGGCGCCGCTGTCTGACCAGGTCCGCAATCGTCTCGCTCATAGCGTCCACCTCTCACGAGTGGCCCAGTGTTGCACCGCTGGCGGCGGCGCGCATCCCTAAGCTCGTGTCACGGGTTCGCGGGCAGCGCGTTCAGCGGGATGCGCAGATAGGACACACCGTTGTCCTCGGCCGGCGGCAGCCGGCCGGCCCGCACATTGACCTGGATCGAGGGCAGTATCAGCGTCGGCACCTCCAGTGTCGCGTCGCGCGCGCGGCGCATCGCGACAAAGCTGTCCTCGTCGATGCCGTCATGCATATGGATATTGCCGGCGCGCTGCGCCGCCACCGTGGTCTGCCACTGCGGAGCGCGACCCTGGGGCGGGTAGTCGTGGCAGACAAAGACGCGGGTTGCGGGCGGCAAGTCCAGGATGCGCCGCATCGAGCGATAGAGCTGGCGCGCATCGCCGCCGGGGAAGTCGGCGCGGGCGCTGCCGACATCGGGCATGAACAAGGTGTCGCCGACAAAGACCGCATCGCCGATCAGATAGGCCATATCGGCCGGCGTGTGGCCCGGCACCAGCAGGGCAGTGACCTCGAGCGTGCCAATGCGAAAACTCTCGCCGTCCTTGAACAAGTGGTCGAACTGGCTGCCGTCGGGCAGGAAGCTGCGCTCCAGGTTGTAGAGCTTCTTGAATGTGGCCTGGACCTGGCGGATGTTCTCGCCGATCGCGATGCGGCCACCGACCTGGCTCTGCAGATAGCGCGCGCCCGACAGATGGTCGGCATGGGCATGGGTTTCCAGTATCCAGTCCACCGTCAGGCCCTGATCGCGCACACAAGCCAGCAGCTTGTCGGCCGAGCCGGTGCCGGTGCGGCCGGACTTGAAGTCGAAGTCCAGCACCGGATCGATCACGGCGGCGCGCCGGCTGAGCGGATCGGACACGAGATAGGAGACGGTCCAGGTCTGCGGGTCGAAGAAGGCCTGGATCTGCGGCTGGCTGCTCATGAGAGTCCTTTCGATCTATTGAATTACATTATATTTTTATGTATATTGTTGTCAATTGAAAGGAAAGGACCCTGCGATGAAGAGCGAAGTCTTGAGCCTGGATGTGGATCAGCTCCGCGCTGCGGCCGGCCGCGCGGTGGTGGCGCTGAAACTGCTGGCCAACGAGGACCGGCTGCTGCTGCTGTGCCAGCTCTCGCAGGGCGAGGCCTGTGTCAGCGATCTGGAGCTCAGCCTGGGCATACGCCAGCCGACGTTGTCGCAGCAGCTGGGCGTGCTGCGCAACGAGGGTGTGGTCGAGACCCGCCGCGAGGGCAAGAACATCTATTACCGCGTGGCCGATCCCAGCCTGCTGCAGATCCTGGCCACGCTCTACCGACTCTACTGTCCCGAAGGAGATGCCCGATGACTCTCACGATTGCCTGGACGCAATTCACCCCCGGCGCGGCCCTGGCCGGCGGCGCGCTGATTGGCCTGGCGGCCGCCTTGCTGTTGCTGCTGAACGGGCGCATCGCCGGCATCAGCGGCATCCTCGGCGGGCTGCTGCGGCCGGCACGGCGCGACGTGGCCTGGCGCGTCGCTTTTCTGCTGGGCCTGATGGGGGCATCGTGGGTCTACGGCCTGTTCGCGCCGCTGCCGGTGCCGCGCATCGAAGCCGGCACCGGGACCTTGATGGCGGCCGGCCTGCTGGTCGGCGTCGGCACCCGTTACGGCGCCGGCTGCACCAGCGGCCACGGCGTCTGCGGCCTGTCCAGGCTGTCGCCGCGCTCGCTGGTCGCGACCCTGGCCTTCATGGCCGCGGGCTTTGTCACCGTGTTCGTGCTGCGCCATCTGCTGGCGGGCTGAGGAGAGTCGCGATGCTGCTTATTGTCTTGAGTGCCGCCTTGGCGGGCCTGGTGTTCGGTCTGGGCCTGATCATCTCGGGCATGGCCGATCCGGCCAAGGTGATCGCCTTTCTCGATCTGGCCGGGGCCTGGGATCCCTCGCTGGCCCTGGTGATGGCCGGGGCCATTGTGGTGGGGCTGATCGCATTCCGCCTGGCCGGCTCGCGCAGCCTGTCCTGGTTGGGCGAGGCCATGCGGCTGCCGACCGCGCGCGATATCGACCGCCGCCTGGTGCTGGGCAGCCTGGCCTTTGGCGCCGGCTGGGGACTGGCCGGCTTCTGCCCGGGCCCGGCCCTGGTGGCGCTGGGCATGGGGGAGGGCAAGGCGCTGATCTTTGTCGCGGCCATGCTGGCGGGCATGGGCTTGTTCGAAATGCTCGAGCGCATGGGCCAGCGCCGCACCTGACGAAAAAAAGCCACCGCCGCAGCGGTGGCTTTCACGGGAGCGGCGTTGCTCAGGGGTTGATCAGGACCAGATCGGCCTCACGACCGGTCTTGGCCAGACCATTCAAGAGCAGCAAACCGGTCTGCGACGGCGAGGCGGCAGCGCCGGCCGGGTTGTGGTTCACCGGCAGCGTGCCGTTGAAGCCGACCGGCACGCCCAGCGAGTTGCCGATGCCGCTGGCAAAGCGCGGCGTGGCCGGCGTGTAAACCATATTGGTGATGGCGTCGGTCTGGCTGCCGGTGAAGTAGTTGTCGAAGGCGAAGACCGAGAATCTCATCTGCTGGTTCGGGTCTGTCACCCCCAGATCGCTGGCCAGCACGGTCATGATCATAGTGCCCGACATCAGATCGGCGCCGGCGTAAAAGCGTGCCACCGCCCCGCCATTGTTCGATCCGTCCGGGTTGAGCTTCTGCACCCAGACGATGGTCTGGCCGCTGCTGGCGAAGGTGCCGTTCTCGGCGTTGTAGACCACGGCGTCGAAGATGCCATCGTTGTTGGCATCGACATAGACGTTGAACTCGGCCGGATAGGCCGGGTGCGCACGCTCGCCATAGGTCGAGATGCCGAACTGCAGGCCGAGTCCGCCCACATCCACCGCCCGCACGCCGGCTGCGCGCAGATCCACGATGGCCTGGCCACCGCCATAGGCCGGCTGCTGGCCGCTGATCTGCGGGCTGCTGCCGGTCAGCGAGAAGATCTCCAGCGGGCCGGAGACCGCGCCGCCGACATTGCTGATCGGCAGATTGCCTGCGGCCGCACCGCCCAGCGCCAGATTGGTCGCGGCGACCACATTGGCGCTCTTGCGCGGCAGCACATGCCAGGGCACGCTGGCCCCGTCGGTGCCGTCGGCCACGGTGATGTAGCCGTCGAACTCGACGCCCTGCAGCAGCGCGCCGTTGCCCTGGTTGGCGGCCGAACCGAGGTTCCATGCAGGCAGCTTGGAGGCATCCAGCACCAGGCTCAGCGTGAAGGCCGCCGTGCCATTGGCCGGCACCGCGATCGAGGCCGGCGCATTCAGCACCACCGCGCCGCTGGCCGCATCGTCGGCATAGCGGAAGCTGCGGGTGATGGTGTAGGTGCGCGGCGTGGCGCTGTAGTTGCGCACCGCGACCTTCTTGCTCAAGGTCGTCACGCCGGTGGCGCGCGGGCTGCCAAAGGACAGGGCCGGGCTGTAGCTGTTGCTGGCGTCCCAGAGGCCGGTGGTCAGCGCGGCCGAGGCATTGACGCGCAGCTCACCGGCGCCGATGCGCGAGATCGGTGCGAGCACGCCGGGCTGGGTGGCCGGGTTGGTATAGACCGTCTGGTTGGCCGCATTCATCAGCCGCGCCTTGATCTCGGGTGGCGCCGCATTCGGGAACTTCTGCAGCAGCAGGGCGGCCGCGCCGGCAACCACCGGCGCTGCGCCCGAGGTGCCACCGAAGCTTTCGGTGCCGTTGCCGCTGCCGTTGACCGCCGAGACCGAGGCGCCGGGCGCGCCGATCTCGGGCTTGATCGCGGCAAAGTTGTAGGACGGGCCGCGCGAGGAGGTCGCGGTCATGCTGCCGGCCAGCGGGATGCTGTTGGCAGGGCTGACGCTGACCTGTGCCGTGTCGGTCGGCACCGACTTCAGCACATTGCCGATGGCCTGGGTGACGACCAGGCTGGGCACCATCGGTGCACCGCCACCGAAGCTGAAGGTGGGCGCGTCGCCGGCCGCATTGTTGGCGATCACCACACCGATCGCGCCGCGGTTCGCCGCGTTCGCCACCTTGATGCTGATCGAGCAGACGCCGCGATCAATCAGGGCCACGGTGCCGGTGAAATCGATGGTCGTCGCCATCTCGCAGGCCAGCGCGTTGGCCGAGCCGTTCGGGCCGGCACGCCGCAGCGTGCCGCCGAAACCGGCGCCTATCGGTGCCCAGTCCAGCGTTGCGGTGTTCGAGTAGACGCCGGCAATGCCGGCCGGCGCGGTCACGACCAGCGGGATGGCACCGGCATTGGCCATGCTGGTCTGCGCCACGCTGATGGCCTCGGGCGCGTTCGACGGCGAGCCGACGATGAAGGGGCGGTCCGCCGAGTTGCCGGCCGAGATCGCGGCGACGATGCCGAAGCGCACGGCATTGCTGATCGCCTCGGTCGAGGGGTTCTCGCGCTGGCCGTAGCTGGCGCCCAGCGAGAGGTTGAGGATGTCGGCGGCGTCGGAGAAGTCCAGATCGCCGTTCGGGTCCATCGCCCATTCGATGCCCTGCAGAATCGCCAGGCCGTTGCAGCTGGTGGAGACGCTGCTGCAGACCTTGACCGCATACAGCGAGGCGCCGGGCGCCATGCCCTTGTGCAGGCCATCCAGGCTGGCGCCGGCGGCGATATCGGCCACATGGGTGCCGTGGCCGGAGCCGACGCCGGCGTCGATCGGGTTCGGATCGGCGAGCTGCGGGCCATTGGGCCAGGTCTCGCCGACAAAGTCATAGCCGCCGATCACCTTGGCGCTGGGGAACAGGGCGGCCGGCGCCATGCCGGCGGCGGCGGCGGCCGCGGCATTGAAGTCCGAGATCAGGCCCGAGCCACCGAGATTGCGGTGGGTGTAGTCGATGCCGGAGTCCAGCACCGCGATCTTGACGCCCTGGCCGCTCAGGCCCAGGTCCTGCAGCACCTTGGCGCCGACATAGGGCACGGTGCTGCTCAGGGCTTTCTGGTGATCGACCACCGGACGCAGCGCCGAGACGCCGGGCAGGCGCGCGATCTGCGGCAGCTTGGCGGCGTCGGCCGAGATCACCACGGCGTTGTAGGCTTTGCCCAGGCGGCCCAGTTCCTTGCCGCCCAGGGCCTGGATTTGGCCCATCAAGGCGTCCTGCTTGCTTTTCAGGCTGGCCATATAGGCCTGGCGTTGCGCCAGCGTCATGCCGCCGCCGGTCTTCTTCGCATTCATCGCCAGCGCCTGGGCCAGCGGCGCATCGGTCAGGCGCACGGCCACCTGCACGGTGCCGGTCTGCTGGCGCAGCAGGGAGTTGCGCTGCTGGGTTTGCGGGCTGGGCAGCGCGAGCGCTGCCGCCATGTTGGGCAAGGGGGTCTGGGCGACGGCAGCGCCCAAGGCTGCCATCGCGGCGGCGCTCAGCAGGGCGTGTCTTGCGGTACGGGAACTGAACATGGAGTTCTCCTTGTTGCAGAAGCGGGTGGCGTCAGGCGGCGGCGATCGAGGGCGTGCGCGGGGCGCGCCGGCGCGAGGAGGCCCACAGCCCCAGGCCGGCGGCCAGCACCAGGCCTATCGTGCCGGGCTCGGGCAGCTCGGCATTGGTGGCGCCGGTCAGCTCGATGAAGTAGCTCAGTGGCGACTCGCTGCCGCTGTCAAAGCCGGTCCAACCCGCCAGCGCGCCGGCACCGGCATCGCCGCCCAGCACATCGTTGAAGCCACCGGCCAGGAAGGAGGGGCTGCCGTTGGCGCCATCGGCGACGAAGCCACCGATGGCGACGGCCAGGTAGTAGATGCCGTCGCTGATTGGTGAGCTGGCATCGCCGCTGGGCAGCAGCGAGGTCAGGCCGGAGAGATCGGGCATGTCATCGTTCATGTAGACGCCCAGGCCTGCGGCGTCGAAGAGGTAGAGCGCGGTGTCGAAGCCGGTGTCCTGGGTCTTGGCCGAGAAGCTGGCAGCATCGCTGATGCGGATCTTGTAGAGATCGACCTGGTGGCGCGGGCCGCCGCCGACCGGCACGCTGGCGGTCAGCGCGCCGCCGATACCGCTCAGCGTGTTGAAGCCGCTGTCATACGTGGTCTGGGCCGTGCCCAGCAGGTCGCCGGCGCCCGGGGCGGTCTCATTCCAGACGAAACCAGCCATTGCGCCGGTAGGCAGGCTGAGGGCGGCGGCTGCGGCGAGCAGCGCGGCGATCTTCTTGATGGGTTTCATGAGGCAAGCTCCTGTGAGGGCGCGAATCCGTGAAGGACAAATGGCAATGTGTGTGGCACCGTGACCAAGCGTTCGCCGGTTCTGATCGGTCCCCGTACTGCCCATGCGGACCTTGTCGTCGGAACTTGCGCTGCCTGCCCTGCTGCGGCCCGAGAGCCGCAGCTCACCATGCCGCGAGGCCCGACGATAAGCCGCGCACCGCGCTTCGCACATCGCCGGGCTCCCCCACATTCATGGGGGTGGGGTCAGGGCTTGTCAGTGCGCGCAATAGGGCCCGGGCGTGACTTTCTTCACAGTGAAAACAGGCCGATAAATCGAGGTTTTGACCGCCGCCGGACCGGGTCTGCTCCTAGGGAATGTCCCAGGTCGGTTGTGCGGCCCTGGCAACGCGGCGGCGGCTGCGCCGCGTTAATGCGCTCTTAAACCCAGGCCCTCTAAGCTGGCCGGCTATCCAGACGAGGGGACGGGCGATGAGGGGACGAAGACAGTGGCTGGCGGCCGCGCTGCTGGCGGCCATGGCGGCGGCGCCGGCCTTTGGCGACGCGGCGATGAGCTGGGTCGGCCGCCATGCCCAGGCGATGCCGGCGGCCACGGCGGCCGAGATCAGTGATGCGCAGCTGCAGGCTTTCGGCGCGGCCGTCGGACAGGCGCGGGTGGTGGCGCTGGGTGAGCAGACCCATGGCGGGCGCGAGGAGTTCGAGCTGCGACTGCGCCTGCTGCGCTATCTGCATGAGCACCAGGGCTTCGAGGTGCTGCTGCTGGAGAGCGGGGTGTTCGATATCGCGCTGCTGCAAGAGGCCATGCAGCGCGGCGAGAAGCTCGAGGCGCTGGCGCCCGGCAAGGTGTTCTATATGTACTCGAAGAGCGATGCCGGCCGTGGCCTGCTGCGCTATCTGGACGAGCGCCAGGCCGGGCCACGCCCGCTGCTGCTGTCGGGCATAGACAGCCAGCTCAGCGGCGAGCTGAGCCAGCGCGAGCTGCTGCCGCGGCTGAAGGCGCGTCTGGGAGGTGCCGAGCCCGACTGGCCGCTGTTCGAGCGTCTGGCGGCCGTGCTGTTCACGCTCGAGCGGCGCGCGCCGCCGGCCGCCGAGCAGCAGCGTTTCGACGCGCTGGCCGAGCGGCTGCGCGGCCGGCTCTGCGCCGGCAAGCGCGGTGGCGAGGACGGCCTGCTGTGCCGCAGCCTGGCCAGCCTGCAGGCCCAGGCCGCGACCCTGTGGCGTGGCGATTACCAGCGCGACCATGCGATGGCCGACAACGTGCTGTGGCAGCTGCAGCAGCTCTACCCGGGCAAGAAGGCGGTGATCTGGGGCCACATCATCCATCTGGGCCGGGGCGTCAAGCTGGATGCCCAGCACCGCTTTGCCGGCGACATCCTCGGCGAGAAGCTGGGCCGCGACTACTACGTGCTGAACACGACGGCGCTGCAGGGGTCCTTCCTCGAATTCGCTTCGGGCCAGGTCCAGCCGGTGCCGCCGGCCTATCCGCGCAGCCTGGAGGCGGCGCTGGCGCAGAACCCGGCCGAGTTCATCTTCCTGGACGCGCCGCGACCGATGCGCGCCGATCTTGCCGGTCTGCCCTCGCGCTCCATGGAGTTCGGCTACGGCCTGCCCACCGGCGGCGGCGCGGGCCTGGGTCGGCACTGGGACGGCGTGTTCTATATTCGCGAGCTGCGCCCGGTGACGATGGAGCGCTGAGACGGCCGACCGCCGGTTCAGGCCACGAGCAGCTTGTGCACCAGCTCCGGCGTGGTCGCGGCCTCGTACTTCTTCATCAGCCGGGCGCGGTAGACATCGACGGTGCGCGGGCTGATGCCCAGGCGTCGACCGATCAGCTTGCTGGTCAGGCCCTCGATCAGCAGCGCCGCGATCTCGCGTTCGCGGGCGGTCAGATCGGCCTTGATCTGGCGGTGCGCCGACAGGTCCTCGAAGCTCCAGATGCCCTTGGCATGCGGGTCCTTGGGGTCCAGCGCGCGGCCCGAGACATGGCACCAGAACAGCTGGCCGCCCTCGGGGCCGGCGACCCGGCGCATCACCCGGTCGTCGGCATAGAAGCCGGTGGCGTCCAGGCTGGCGACGATGCGCGCGCCGGTGCGCTCGAATTCGGCCGGGCTGGGGTAGAGCAGCTCGAAGCTGTGGCCGACGAGCTGCTCGCGCTGCGCACCGAAGATCGCGAGCACGCGGTGGTTGCAGTCCAGGATCTGGCGGCGCTCCGACAGGATCAGGCCGATAGGCGCCATCTCGAAGGCGGTGCGATAGTCCACGCTCATCCGAGCAGCGCGTAGGTGGTGGTGGCCTGCACGGCGAGGCGGCCGTCGGGGTTGGCGATGTCTATCGTGCCGAAGGCCAGGCTCTTGCCGCTGCGCAGCACCTTGGCGCTGATCAGGCAATGGTCCGCCGAGATCGGGCGCAGAAAGCTGGTGTTCAGCTGCACCGTGGTCATGGGCCTGAACTCGCCGAGCTCGGCCATCATCGCCAGCACCATCGCGGTATCGGCCGCCGCCATCGCGGCCTGGCCGCACATCACGCCGCCCACATGCACATACTCGCGCTTGACCGGCATCAGCAGGCGCACCGCGCCCGGCGCGGCCTCCTGCACCTGCAGCTCCATGGCGCTGATCCAGGGGGCGAAAATCGTGGGAATGGCGGCTTGCAGATCGCTGGCGCTGAGCTTCATACGGGATGTCTCTCGGTGGTTTAGGCGATTCTACGTACCGCCTACGTATTGCATTAAGTAGTACGCTGAGCGCCGTTCGACAGCTACACACGGAGACAAATCCGATGAACAAACTCTACCCAAGCGCCGCCCAGGCGCTGCAGGGCATCGTCGCCGACGGCCAGTTGCTGGCGGTCGGCGGCTTCGGCCTGTGCGGCATTCCCGAGGCCCTGATCGCGGCGCTGCGCGACAGCGCGGTCAAGAATCTGACCGTGATTTCCAACAACGCCGGCGTCGATGGCTTCGGCCTTGGCCAACTGCTCGAGACGCGCCAGATCAAGAAGATGATCTCCAGCTATGTCGGCGAGAACAAGGAGTTCGAGCGCCAGTACCTGGCGGGCGAGCTGGAGCTGGAGTTCACGCCACAAGGCACGCTGGCCGAGAAGCTGCGCGCCGGCGGTGCCGGCATCCCGGCCTTCTTCACCCGCACCGGCGTCGGCACCATCGTCGCCGAGGGCAAGGAGCTGCGCGAGTTCGACGGCCAGACCTATGTGATGGAGCATGCGCTGAACCCCGATGTGTCCCTGGTCAAGGCCTACAAGGCCGACAAGAGCGGCAATCTGGTGTTCCGCCGCACCGCGCGCAACTTCAACCCGGCCGCTGCGATGGCCGGCAAGATCACCGTGGTCGAGGTCGAGCAGCTGGTCGAGACCGGCGCGATCGATCCGGACGAGGTGCATCTGCCGGGCATTTATGTGCACCGCATCGTCGTCAACGCCAACCCCGAGAAGCGCATCGAGAAGCGCACTCTGTCCGAGAAGAAGGGAGCCTGATCATGGCCTGGACACAAGACCAAATGGCGGCCCGCGCGGCGCAGGAACTCGAAGACGGCTTCTATGTGAACCTGGGCATAGGCATTCCGACGCTGGTGGCCAATTTCGTGCCGGCGGACAAGGAAGTCTGGCTGCAGAGCGAGAACGGCATGCTGGGCATCGGCCCCTTCCCGACCGAGGACGAGGTCGACGCCGACCTGATCAATGCCGGCAAGCAGACCGTCACGACGATCAAGGGCTCGTCGATCTTCGGCAGCCATGACAGCTTCGCGATGATTCGCGGCGGCAAGATCAATCTGTCCATCCTCGGCGCGATGCAGGTCAGCGAGCACGGCGATCTGGCCAACTGGATGATCCCCGGCAAGATGGTCAAGGGCATGGGCGGCGCGATGGACCTGGTGGCCGGCGTCAAGCGCGTGATCGTGCTGATGGAGCATGTCGCGAAGAAGAAGGACGGCAGCGAGGACCTGAAGATCATCCCCAAGTGCACACTGCCGCTGACCGGCGTGGGCGTGGTCAACCGCATCATCACCGACCTGGGCGTGATGGATGTGACGCCCGAGGGCCTGAAGCTGGTCGAGCTGGCCGAGGGCGTGACGCGCGAGTTCGTGCAGAGCAAGACCGGCGTGCCGCTGCGCTGAGCCGGGTTTCGCTTCGTTACAGGGCCGCTGATCGCGGCCCTTTTTCATGCATCGCCGCGGCTGGCTCGGGTGTGCAATGCGGGCTCCAGCGTGAACTATGACCCGGGTCTTACGCCCTCTTGCAAAGCCGGGAGGCTCGTTACCGGGCGGGAGCCGTCGCTCCCTTAGATTGCGCCCTCGAATCCTAGCGAGAGCCCGCATGAGCACGATTGTTGCCGAGCCCATCCCCGTAGCGCCTGCCCAGCGCATCGCGCCGCCCCAGCAAAGCCTGAGTCTGCTGGGCGTCACTGCGGCCTTGAGTGCCTGTGGTGGTGGTGGCGGCGGTGAGGCCGGCGGCACCACGGCCCAGCCCGACTCGGTACCGGCGCCGGCCCCGGCCCCGGTTCAAGCGCCGATCAGCGACGCCGCCGCGGCGCGTTTTCTCGCCCAGGCCGGTTTCTCCGCCAGCATGGCCGATATCGCCAGCGTCAAGTCGGGGAACTATGCCGCCTGGCTGGAGCAGCAGTTCCGGGCCAGCGGCAGCAGCTCGCACGTCGACTGGTTGCTGGCCAAGGGCTATGGGGCCGAGAGCTACAAATACAGTTTCAGCGGTGTCGACAACAGCCTGTGGCGCAAATGGCTGTCCTCGCCGGACGCGCTGCGCCAGCGTGTCGTGATGGCGCTCAGCGAGATCTTCGTGGTCTCGATGACGGGCCTGCCGGTGGCCTGGGGCAACTTCGCCGCAGCCGCCTATGTGGACATGCTGGAGCAGCGTGCCTTCGGTTCCTTCCGCGATCTGCTGGAGGGCGTGACTCTGTCCTGCGGCATGGGCGTCTACCTGAATATGCGCGGCAACAAGAAGGAGGACGGCAAGGGCAGCGCGCCGGACGAGAACTATGCGCGCGAGGTGATGCAGCTGTTCACGATAGGCCTGCACGAGCTCAACCTCGACGGCACTCCGGTGCTGGGCGCCGGTGGCCAGCCCAAGGAGAGCTACACGCTGGCCGATATCACCGAGCTGGCGCGGGTCTTCACCGGCTGGGATTTCGACGGCCGCAGCGAAACCGATCCGAGCTTCATGCGCCGGCCGATGAGCCACAACGCCGGCCGCTTTGCGAGCGGCGCGAAGCGGGTGCTCCAGGTCGACATTCCCGCATCGGCCGACGGGCCGACGGCGCTGAAGATCGCGCTCGACACCCTGGCCAACCATCCCAATGTCGGCCCCTTCATCGGCCGCCAGCTGATCCAGCGCCTGGTCTGCTCGCACCCCAGCCCGGCCTATGTGCGGCGGGTGGCCGGCGTGTTCAACAACAACGGCACGGGCCAGCGCGGCGATATGAAGGCGGTGATCGCCGCCGTGCTGCTGGACGAGGAAGCCCGCAATGTCGGCAGCGCGCCGTCCAGCGGCCGGCTGCGCGAGCCGCTGCAGCGCTTCATCCAGTGGGGCCGCAGCTTCGGCCTGAGCTCACCGACCGATTTGTGGAATGTCGGCGACACCTCCAACCCGGCCACGCGGCTGGGCCAGAGCCCGTTGCGCAGCCCCTCGGTGTTCAATTTCTTTCGCCCCGGCTATGTGCCGCCGAACTCGCAGCTGGGCAGCAACGGCATCACCGCGCCGGAGTTCCAGCTCTGCAACGAGAGCACGGTGGCCGGCTATCTGAATTTCATGCAAGGTGTCGTGGCCAATGGCATCGGCGAGCTCAAGCCGGTCTATACCGAGGAGCTCGCGCTGGTGGCCGATGCGCCGGCCCTGGTCGAGCGCGTCGCGCTGCGCCTGGCCGGCGACGGTCTGAGCGCCGCGACCAAGGCCACCATCGCGACCGCGCTGGCCACGATGAAGGTCGACACCGAGGCCCGCCAGCTCAACCGGGTGCAGGCCGCCGTGCTGCTGGTCATGGCCAGCCCCGAATACCAGATCCAGAAGTAGGCAGGCCCTTATGCATCACAGCAAGATCCATCAACTGCAGCGGCGCGAGTTCCTGCGCCGCGCCTCGGCCCTGGGCGTGGCCGGCGCCGCCGCGCCCTGGGCGCTGAGCCTGGCCGGCATCGGCGAGGCGGCGGCGGCCACCGCACCGGGCGACTACAAGGCCCTGGTCTGCGTCTTCCTGCATGGCGGCAACGACCAGGCCAACACCGTCGTGCCCTATGACCCGGCCAGCCATCAGGCCTACCAGAGCCTGCGCGGTGCGATCGCGACGCCGCGCGATCAGCTCGCCGCCACCGCGCTGAGTCCGCTGGCCGATGGCCGCCAACTGGCGCTCGCGCCGCAGCTGGGCCGGATGAAGGCCTTGTACGATGCCGGCAAGCTGGGCCTGCTGCTCAATGTCGGCACCCTGGTGCAGCCGACCACGCTGGCCCAGTACAAGACCAGGAGCGTGCCGCTGCCACCCAAGCTGTTCTCGCACAACGACCAGTCCAGCATCTGGCAGTCCAGCATGCCCGAGGGCGCGACCAGCGGCTGGGGCGGGCGCCTGGGCGACCAGTTCCTGTCCGCCAACGGCAACGCCACCTTCACCTGCATCAATGTCTCCGGCAACGCGGTCTTCATGTCGGGCCAGCAGGCGGTGCAGTACCAGATGTCCAGCGGCGGCGCGGTCGCGATCAATGGCGTGAGCAAGCCGCTGTACGGCTCGCAGGCCTGCGCCGATGCCTTGCGCAGCCTGATCACGGCCGAGCGCAGCCACTGGATGGAGCAGGAGCTCAACCGCGTCGTCGCACGCTCGGTCAATGCCCAGTCCATCGTCGCCGCTGCGATGAGCAGCCTGCCGGCGCTGAGCACCAACTTCGACGCGACGAACAGCCTGGCCGTGCAACTGCAGATGGTCGCCCGGCTGATCGCCGCGCGCGCCAGCCTCGGGGTCAGCCGCCAGGTCTTCTTCGTCTCGCTGGGTGGCTTTGACAACCATGATCTGCTGCCGACCCAGCACCCGCTGCTGCTGGGCCGCGTCAGCGATGCGCTGGCCAGCTTCTACGCCGCCACCGCCGAGCTGGGCGTGGCCGAGCAGGTGACCAGCTTTACCGCCTCGGACTTCGGCCGCACGCTGACCAGCAATGGCGACGGTTCCGACCATGGCTGGGGCAGCCATCATTTCGTGCTGGGTGGCGCGGTCAAGGGCGGGCGTTGCTGGGGCCAGGCGCCGGTGGTGGCGATCAACGGGCCCGACGATGTCGGCCAGGGCCGGCTGCTGCCGACCCGCTCGGTCGACCAGCTGGCCGCCACGCTGGCCAGCTGGATGGGCGTGTCCGCCGGCGAGCTGCCGCGCTTGCTGCCGCAGATCGCCAACTACAGCGAGCGCGATCTGGGCTTCTTCGCCTAGCGCTTGGGCTCTTGCGGGTCGGCACCGTCCGCAGTGCCAGCGGCCGGCCTGGCGGCCGCCGTCATCAACAGGAGTTGGGCCAGCAAAGCTTCGAGCGGCAGCCGCCGCAGCTGCGTCCACAACCAGGCGCCCAGCGGCCGTGAGCCGAAGCGGTGCTTGACCACGCCCCAGCGCCAGGGCTTGCTGGCCACGAAGGCGGCGCTGCCCAGCGCGACCAGTCCCACGGTGAGCAGTGGATAGCGCCGCACGGTGGGCAGCAGCGATGCTTGCGCTTGCAGCCATGCCGCTTCGGCGGGACGCCGCCAGGGATGATGCTGCCAGACGGCCTGAATGCCGGTCAGTGCCGCGTCGGCCAGCGGCGAGCTGCGCAAACGCCGGCGCCAGCAGCGCCACAGCGCGCTCAGCCGGGGCAGCGGGCGGCCGGCAGCTTGCCTGGCTTGCTCGGCGTCGCGGCGGTCGCCGCCCATGGCCTGGCGCAGGCGCAGGCGCGAGTCCGCCAGCCTTTGCAGCGCGATCTCGGCGCTCATGAGGTCTTGCCCGCTTCCTGCAGCACCGCACCGTCCAGCTGCAGCTGCTGGCGCAGCAGCGGGAACAGGCGGGACGGTGGCTGGCCCTGCAGCATCAAGCAGCACAGACCGGCCGCCAGCCACGGCGCGACGGCGACGCCGGCCAGCAAGGCCGGCATCGGCATCTCGGCCAGCGGCACGACCGCCAGCAGCATCAGCGCGCCGCCGCCCAGGCCCAGGCCCAGCACCAGGCTGGCGAACAGCGCGGCGGCCCAGAGGCTGCGCCGGCGCAGCTGCGCGAGCGCTTCGATGCTTTCGGCCGTGGCCAGCTGGGCGTAGGCGCCCAGATGCTCGGACAGCAGCTCCGGCCGGGTGGCCACCAAGCCAATCAAAGGATGAATCATCGCCGGTGGCCCCGCCGCTTGCCTGCTCAGTGCTGGCTGCGCGAACGGCTGGCCCAGCCGGCGATCACGGCCAGCGCCGCGCCGGCCGCCACGGCCATCAGCACGGACTTGACCGGCTCATCGCGGATATAGGCGACCGAGCGCTCACTGCCGCGGGTGACCTGATCGCGCACCTCGGCGCTGGCCAGGCGTGCCTTCTCCAGGCCGCGGCGCGCCAGCTCCTCGGCATGGCTGACCGCATTGCCCAGGGCGCCGGGCACGGTCTGGCCCAGTTCATGGACTCGGCCCTGCAGATGGTCGAGAGCGCCGTTGCTGGCGCGCTGGGTGCTGCGCAGCGCTTCCTCGGCCTTGCTGGCGGCCAGTGCGGCCGCTTGTTCGACGCTATGGCCGGCATTGCTGCCCAGCGCTGTATTGCTTTCGTTCATGGAGTTCTCCTTGCGGTTTGCGGTCGGGGCTGTGCGGGTGCGATCAGGGCTCACTTGAACCAGCTGTCGTTGACGCCGCGCTCCCAGCTGGCGAGCTGCTTCTCGGCCTCATCCTTGGCGATGCCGTAGCGCTCCTGGATCTTGCCGCTGAGCTGGTCGCGGCGGCCGGCGACGACGTCGAGATCGTCGTCGCTGAGCTTGCCCCATTGCTCACGGACCTTGCCCGTGACTTGTTTCCAGTTGCCTTCGATGCGGTCCCAGTTCATGGTGAATCCTTTCGTCTGTTTCAGAGGAGGGCGGTCGGCCGGAACGACGTGATGGGTGTCCCTGATCCGATGACTTCAGTCTAGAAAGACCGCCCCGGCCGGGCCATCGGAGAAGGGCGGCTGGGCGTGTAGGACCAGGCCCCATTGCCCCGTCACCACCAGCGCTCGAACCACTGCGCCAGCGTCTCGCGGGCGCGCTGCCACAGTGGGCGGTTCTTCCAAGCCTGCAGCTCGATAGCCTGGGCAGCGGCCAGGTCGCGGCGGAACATGCCGGTCATCGCGTCGCCGAAGTCCTCGCCAAACACGACGGCATTGACCTCGTTATTGCCGGTGAAGCTGCGCCAGTCCATATTGCTGGAGCCCACGGTCGAGACCACGCCGTCGATCACCGCCGTCTTGGCATGCAGCACCGCGTCTTGCAGCTCATGGATCTTGACCCCGGCCTCCAGCAGCCGCTCGTAGTAGCCACGCCCGGCGTGCAGCACCGGCGCGAAGTCGCTGACCGAGGGCAGCAGCAGATGGACATCGACGCCGCGCCGCGCCGCATCGCTGAGCGCCGCCACCATGTCCTCGCCCGGCGCGAAATAGGCCATCGTCAGGTAGACGCTGCGCTGCGCGCTGTCGATCGCGGTCAGCAGCATCACGTAGATCTTGTTGAACTCGTCGTCGGGCGTGGACGGGATCACCCGCAGCAATTGCTCGCCGGCGGCGGCGCCCGGCGTCGGCGTCAGCGCGGGCAGCGCCTCCTTGCAACCCTGGGCCACCCAGGTGCTGCGCACCAAGTCATCGAGCGCCGGCACCGCGCTGCCGCGCAGGCGGATCTGGGTGTCGCGCCAGCCCCGCTCCTTGGCATGGTCGCTGCGCTTGCGGCCGAACGAGCCGGATGAACCTGATGAGCCCGACGAATAGACCGCGCTGATATTGATGCCGCCGGTGAAGCCGACGTCGCGGTCGACCACCAGGATCTTGCGGTGGTCGCGGTGCGTGATGTCCCAGTAGCCCGGACGCTGCAAGGGGTTGACCGGGTTGAAGGCGCAGACCGCGATGCCGGCCTCGCGCAGCGCGTCGAAGAAGGCGGGGTCGGTGCCGATCGAACCCAGTGCGTCATAGATCACGGCGATCTGCACGCCTTGCGCGCGCTTGCGTTTGAGCAGCGCGGCCAGCTGCTGGGCCACCCCGTCGTGCTCGACGATATAGCTCTCCAGCAGGATGCTGTGGCGGGCCCGCTCGATGGCCTCGAACATCGCGGCAAAGGTGGCGGGCCCGTCGAGCAGCAAGCGGGCCTCATTGCCCGCATGCAGATGGACATCGTCATCGACGGCGGTCTGCGCGGCCAGATGGCGGTGCAGCAGCGAGGCGCTGCCCTGACTACCGATCTTTCGCAGCACCGCCTCGCGCTGGGCCTGGCCCAGACGCCCGCGCTGGCCGCTGACCGTCAACCGGGCCGCGACCTTACCGGCCTTGGCGGTGGGCGGCGGTGCGTCGGCGCGCGCGGGCAGGGCGCGGGTGGCGCAGCCGCCGAAGCTCAGACTCAGGCCCAGTGCCAGGCCCGCAAGCAGCACGGTGATGCGCGGGCCGGGCCGGGGATGCATGCAGAGCTCCTCGGGGGCCGGCGTCTATTTGCGCAGCGCGCCGACGCCCAGCATCGCCAGCACCAGCAGCACGACGAAGATCAGCAGGAAGACGAAGAACAGCAGCTTGGCGATGCCGGCGGCGCCGGCGGCGATGCCGCTGAAGCCCAGTATCCCGGCGATCACCGAGATCAGGGCGAAGATGAGGGCCCACTTGATCATGTCGAGTCCTTGGCGTGGCTTGGATGGCTCGACTCTAGGTCTGGTCCGGCGCGGCGGGCATCGGCGGGCGACGCCTGGCCCTGTAGGACGCCGGCCCGCCCAGGCAATGCGGCCTTGTCCTACATGCAGCCGCGCCGTGGCCCGACAGGGGCAGGCGCGCGGCCTGCCTAGCATCGCTGCATGAACAGGATCATGAACAGCCCGCAGCGCGCCGAGGCCGAACCGGCGCTCGATGTGGATCTGCTGCTGAGCACACCCGCCAGCATCATCGTGCGCGCGCGCGTCGAGTTCTCCGACGGCTCGACGCTTCAGGACGCCGGCCTGGTGGTGGCGCGCGAACACTGCCACGGCAACCGCCCGGAGGTCTCCGCACTGCGGCGCGCGGCCCAGCTCTGCGCGGCGCGGCTGAGCCGGCCGGTAGGCCCCAAGCCGCGCGCGGTGCGGGCCTTGTATGCCCTGGTCGACGGGGCCTGGTGCGCCTTGCTGCTGCAGCCGCAGACGGCTTGATCAGGCCGGCATCGGCAGATGCCGGCGCGAGCCGCGCACGTGGGCAAACACCCAGGTGAACTCGGCGCCCAGCAGAAAGATCTGCGCCGAGTAGTAGACCCAGATCAGCAGCACCACCAGCGAGCCGGCCGCGCCGAAGCCGGAGCTGATCGCGGTGCTGCCGATATACAGGCCGATCAGGCTGCGCCCGATGCTGAACAGCGCGGCCGTCACCACCGCACCGACCCACACATCGACCCAGGCCACCCGCGCCCTGGGCATGATCTTGTAGATCAGCGCAAACATCGCCGTCATCAGGCCGAAGCTCAGCAGATGATCGATCACCAGGATCAGATCATCCCAGCCGCCCAGCAGCGGTGACCACCATTTGTGCAGCGCCGACAGCGCCGCACCCATCAGCAGCGAGACCATCAGCAAAAAGCCGAAACCCAGGATCAGCCCGAAGGACAGCAGGCGCGCGCGCAGCAGCGCCCACAACCCGTTCAGCGGCCGGGCCGGCACGCGCCAGATGCGGTCCAGCGTGCTTTGCAACTCGGCGAACACCGAGGTCGCGCCGATCAGCATCAGCACCAGCCCCGATACCGTGGCCAGCAGACTGCCACCGGGCCGGTTGACGCTCTCCAGCAGCCCCTGCACCGCCAGCGCACCGGCACTGCCCAGCAGCGCCTGCAACTGGCCATAGATCTCGCCGCGCGCGGCCTCGGCGCCGAACACCAGGCCGGCCACCGACACGACGATCAGCAGCAGCGGTGCCAGCGAAAACAAGGTGTAGTAGGCGATGGCCGCGCCCATGCTGGGCGCCCCGTCGGCCAGCCAGGCTGCGCCGGCGCGGCGCGCCATGCTCAGCACCTCGGCGGGGGTCAGCGGCGGCATCGTGAGCGCATGAGGCCTGGCTCAGCGCCGCCGCAATGCCAGCACGCCGGCCACGAAGAATGCGGCAAACAGCAGGGCGCTCCAGAACTCATAAGGCAGGCCCAGCAGCCGGTAGGCGGCGGCCTCGGCGCAGGAGGCGGTGATCATGAAGACATCGGGCCACAGCGTCTCCAGGTCCAGCGCGGTGACGACCCGGTCGGCCAGGGTCATATCGCAGGAGGCCAGCTTGGAGGCCACCTCATGCTGGTAGTAGGCCGAGGCCAGGCCGGCCAGCGACAGCAGCAGCACCGCGCCCAGCGAGAGCTTGCGCAGCGCAGCGCTGCTCTTGAGCAGCCAGCCCAGGCCGGCCACCGCGCCCAGCAGCAGGAAGAGGGCCCGCTGCATCACGCACCAGGGGCAGGGCTTGACGTTGAAGCCGTGCTGGGCGATCAGCGCGATCGCGACGCCGCCGAAGCTGGCCAGGCAGACAAAGGCCAGCACGCGCGCCGGCAGTTTCGAGGCGGTCAGGAACATCGATCAGTCCGCGTCCACTTCCACCACCAGATCGATCTCGACGCAGGCCCCCATCGGGTTCTGGGCCACACCGAAAGCGCTGCGCGCATGGGCGCCGCGCTCGCCGAAGACCTCGGCGAACAGCTCCGAGGCGCCATTGGTCACCAGATGCTGCTCGGTGAACTCCAGCGTGCTGTTGACCAGGCTCATCAGCTTGACGATACGGGTGATCTTGTTCAGATCGCCGACGGCGGCCTGCAGCGTGCCCATCAGGTCGATCGCGATGGCGCGCGCCGCCGCCTTGCCGGTGGCGGTATCGGTGTCCAGGCCGAGCTTGCCGACCCAGGGCTTGCCGTCCTTTTTCGCGATATGGCCGGACAGGAACACCAGATTGCCGCTGCGCACATAGGGCACATAGGCCGCCACCGGCACGGCCACGGGCGGCAACTCGATGCCCAGGTTCTTCAGACGCTCATAGACGGTTGTGCTCATCGGGGGCTACTCACGGCAGGTAAAAAGGTTTAGAAAGTTGGCGCGAATCCTACACCGAGCTTCCAGGGAGGAAGCGGATGCCTGACGCATGGCGCACGCCGCATTCGGCCGTGTTGGCACTGCTGGCCTGGCTGACCGGCCTGGCGGCGCTGCAGCAGTGCGCGCGCCTGCCCGAGGCGCGCGAGCTGGCGGCGGTGCTGCTGCTTGCAGCGGCCCTGGCCGGGCTCGCGCTGCTCAGACCCCGGGCCTGGCCGCGCGGCCTGCTGCTGGCGCTGAGCCTGGGCCTGCTGGCTTTCGGCCAGGGCGCCTGGCGGGCCCAGCAGCGACTCGATCAGGCCTTGCCGGCCGCCTGGGAGGGGCGCGACCTGCTGCTCAGCGGCCGCATCGCCTCGCTGCCGCAGGCGGTGCAGGGCCAGGGTGGCCTGCCGGGGCGGCGCTTCGTCTTCATGGTCGAGCGGGCCGAGGACCCGCAGCGCAGCGCCGAGCCCCAGGTGCCGCCGCGCCTGCTGCTGAGCGCCTATGCCCAGCCGGGTGTGCCGCTGCCCGACTGGCGGGCCGGCGACCACTGGCAGCTGCTGGTGCGGCTGCGCCGCCCGCACGGCCTCTCCAACCCCCATGCCTTCGACTACGAGCTCTGGCTGTTCGAGCAGGGGCTGCGCGCCACCGGCGTGCTGCGGCCCGGCGGCCATCGGCTGCTGGAGGCCGGTGGCGCCTGGCGCATCGACCGCTGGCGTCAGCGCCTGCGCGATGCGATCCAGCGCCATGTCCCCGACCCCGGGGCCGCCGGCGTGCTGGTGGCGCTGAGCCTGGGCGAGCAGGCGGCGATCACGCGCACCGACTGGGGCCTGTTCCGCGATACCGGCATCAGCCATCTGGTCGCGATCAGCGGCCTGCACATCACGATGTTTGCCTGGGCCGCCGGCTGGGCGGTGGCCGGGCTGTGGCGTCGCAGTGCCAGGTCTTGCCTGTGGCTGCCCGCGCCGCGTGCCGGGCTGTGGGCCGGCGTCGGGGTGGCGCTGGCCTATGCGCTGTTCTCGGGCTGGGGTGTGCCGGCCCAGCGCACGGTCTGGATGCTGCTGACGCTGGCGCTGCTGCGCCAGCTGGGCCTGCGCTGGCCCTGGCCGCTGAGCCTGCTGCTGGCGGCCTGCGTCGTGACGGCCATCGATCCCTGGGCGATCAGCCAGGCGGGGTTCTGGCTGTCCTTTGTCGCGGTGGGCCTGCTGATGGCCAGCGGGCCGGGTCTGCTGCCGCCGGGCTGGCGCGCTCAACTCGGCGCGGCGCTGCACAGCCAGTGGGTCGCCACGCTGGGTCTGGCGCCGCTGACCCTGCTGTTCTTCCAGCAGATCTCGGCGGTCGGCCTGCTGGCCAATCTGGTCGCGATTCCGGTGGTCAGCCTGCTGATCACGCCGCTGGCCCTGGCCGGCAGCCTGGTGCCGCTGCTGTGGGACCTGGCCGTGCTGTGCCTGCAGGGGCTGATGCTGTGGCTGCGCTGGCTGGCCGGCCTGCCTTGGGCGGTCTGGCATGTGCCGGTGGCGCCGCTATGGGCCCAGGTCTGCGGCCTGCTGGCGGCGCTGCTGCTGGTGCTGCCGCTGCCCTGGGGTTCGCGGCTGCTGGGCCTGCCGCTGGCGCTGGGCCTGCTGTGGCCAGCCGTGCCGCGGCCGGCACCGGGCCAGCTGGAGCTGCTGGCGGCCGATGTCGGCCAGGGCACGGCCGTGCTGCTGCGCACCGCCAACCACAGCCTGCTCTACGACAGCGGCGCGCAGTACACGCCCCAGGCCGATGCCGGCCAGCGGGTGCTGCTGCCACTGCTGCGAGCGCTGGGCGTGCGCCAACTGGACCTGCTGCTGCTGAGCCACCGCGACCAGGACCATGTCGGCGGCGCCGCCGCGCTGCTGGCTGGCTTGCCGGTGCGCGCGCTGCTGAGTTCGCTGGACGAGGGCCATGTCTTGCTGGCGGCGGGCGCGCCGCAGCGCCGCTGCGAGCGGGGCCTGCGCTGGCGCTGGGACGGTGTGGACTTCGAGATCCTGCACCCGCAGCCGGCCGACTACCGGCGCGAGGCCGTCAAACCGAATGCGCTGTCCTGCGTCTTGAAAGTGCGGGCCGGCGCGCGCAGCCTGCTGCTGAGCGGCGATATCGAGGCGGCCCAGGAGCAGAGCCTGCTGGGCCTGCCGCAGTTGCCCAGCGACTTGCTGATGCTGGCCCACCATGGCAGCCAGACTTCGTCGACGCCGGCTTTCCTGGACGCGGTGGCGCCGCGCCAGGCCTTTGTGCAGGCCGGCTACCGCAACCGCTTCGGCCATCCGGCTCCGGCCGTGCTGGCGCGGCTGCAGGCGCGCGGCGTGCCGGTCTGGAACTCGGCCGACTGCGGCGCGCTGCGCTGGCGCAGCGATGCGCCCGGGCCCTCATGCCAGCGCGAGCTGGGGCGGCGCTACTGGCAGCGCACGGCGGTGGTCGAGCGCGAGGTGGGCCTTTCGGGCGCCGACGATCAGGGTTTTTGAGCGCTGTCCCTGAAGCCACGCAGCGTGCGCCCCAGCTCGATCACCGCATAGGCGTAGTAGCTGGACCAGTTGTAGCGGGTCAGCGCATAGAAGTTGGCGGTGCCGGCGATATAGCTGGGCGCGGCCGTGCCGTTCTGCAGCTCGACCAGGGCCAGCGCGCCCTGGTGTTCGCGGCCGGCCTCCGAGAGCTCGGCACCGGCCTCGGCGAACTGGGCGGCGCTGAAGCTGGGTAGGATGTCGGGCGCCAGCAGGCGGGCCCGCTCGACGGTATCGACCGGTACCGCCACCGTGTAGTGGGTGGGCATGCCGGGCCGCCAGCCATGCTGGGCCAGGTAGTGGGCCACCGAGCCGATCGCGTCGACCGGGTTGCCAATCAGGTCGACATGGCCGTCGCCATCGAAATCGATCGCATGCTTGTTCCAGCTGCTGGGCATGAACTGCGGCCAGCCCATTGCGCCCGCGTAGGAACCTTTGACGGTCGCGGCGTCCAGCCCCTCGCGCTGGCAGAGCTTCAGGAACTCGGCCAGCTCGGCGCGGAAGAACTCGCTGCGGTCGCGCCGCCCGGGCGGGAAGTCGAAGCCCAGCGTCACCAGCGCGTCCAGCACGCGAAAGCCGCCGGTGATCTGGCCGTAGAAGGTCTCGACGCCGATCAGGCCGGCGATCAGCTCGGCCGGCACGCCATACTGCGCCTCGGCCCGCGCCAGCGCGGCCTCATGGGTGGCCCAGAAGGCCAGGCCGGCCTGCAGCCGGCGCGGCTCGACGAAGCGGGCCCGGTAAGCGGCCCAGTCCTTGGCCGTGCCGGCCGGCGGCGGCATGATCAGGCGCTGCACCGTGGGCAGCTTGCGGGCCTGGGACAGCAGGCGGCGCAGGCCGGCCTCGTTCCAGCCCAGCAGTGCGGCCTGCTCGCTGGCGAAGCGCATCAGGTCTTCGCGCTCGCCGTAGAGCGCGGCGGCGGGCGGCGGTGCTGCTTGTTTCTTCTTGGTGGCTTGGGCCGGGCCGGCCAGCGCGGCGGTGATCAGGGCAAGGGTCAGGGCACGCAACAACATCAGGAGGTCTTCATGGTCTGGTGCCGCAGCATACGGCCTGCGGCACGGAACTCGCGCAGCCAGCGCCAGCGGTTCAGCCAGCCGGCCGTGTTCGCGGCCTTCGCCGTGCTGCCCGCCGCATAGCGCGCGAGCTCCAGCGCCAGCAGCTGGCGTGCCAGCGGCTCGGCCGCCGCGCCGTGACGGGCTCGCAGCAGGGCGGCCCATTGGCGCGGCGCCTGGTGGGCGGCGGCGGCGATATCGAGCCGGCGCAGCTCGCGCAGGATGGCGCCGCGCTGGCGGCTCCAGCCGTCGTGCGGCCGGGCCTGCCAGGCCGCCCAGACCGCGCCGGCGCCGGCCAGCAGGCCGATCAGCGCGCCGACCAGCTGGCCCAGCGACTGCCAGTCGGGGCTGCGCCAGCCCAGCTTCTTCAGCAGATCGAACTGGTCGCTGCGCGAGTAGTTCAGCACGTACTGCTGCCAGCGGTTGTTGAGCTGCTCCCAACTCCTGGCAATGGCGCGCAAGCCCTGCCACAGGGCCGGATTGACCTGGCCCAGCGCGCCAGCGAAGGCACCGGGCGGTGGGCTCAGGGCCTGGCCCAGATTGACGCGGTCCGGCGCCACCGCCGCGGTCGGGTCCACCCGCACCCAGCCGCGCCCGGCCTGCCAGACCTCGGCCCAGGCATGGGCCTGGCTGTTGCGCACGACCAGATAGCCGTCCTGCAGCTCGCGGTCGGCGCCCTGGAAACCGGTGACGATGCGGGCCGGAATGCCCAGGGCCCGCATCACGACGACAAAGCCGGCCGAGAAATGCTCGCAAAAGCCCAGCCGCCGGTCGAACCAGAACTCGTCGATCAGATGCGGCGTTACCTCGCCGTAGCGGCCCGGGGCCAGCGTGTAGATGAACTCGGCCGTGGTGATGTGGCGCAGCACGGCGGCCACCATGGCCGGCGCATACGCGGCCTCGTCGAGTCCGGCCAGCTCGGGGCGGCGCCGCAACTCGGCCGCCCAGCCCAGGGTGCGCGGGTTCAGCCCCTGGGGCAGCTCCAGATAGGCCTGCAGGCCCAGGGTCGGCTGCAGCGGGCCGCTGTCATAGTCCAGATAGGCCTGCTGGTTCAGGCGCAGTCGCTCGGTGATGGGCCGCGGTGCCAGCCATTGCAGGTCGATGCTGCGGCGCAGCAGCAGCCCCTGCACATCCATCTCGCTGCCGGGGGCCTCGGGGCTGCTCTCCAGCAGCGGCAGCACGCTCAGGCGCAGCGGCTCCATCGTCAGCTCATAGCGCAAGACCTGGCCCCGCACCCGAGGGGCCGGCGCGCGGCTGATGAAGGGGTTGTTGTTGCCGGGCAGCGGTCGCCAGCTGCGGCCGTCGAAGCGGCTGAGCACCGGGCCGCGGAAGTACAGGCCTTGCGGCGGCGGCGCCGGGCCCTCGAAGCGCAGCCGCATCGCGATGCTCTCATCGTTGGCGATCTCCGACATCGCGCCGAGTTCCATCTCGTTGGAGAGCCCGGTGCGGCCCACCGAGTCGCTGGGGATGCCCCACAGCGGCGCGATGCGCGGGAACAGCAGGAACAGCAGCACCATCACCGGCAGGCCCATCGCGGTGGTGCGGGCGGCCTGGGTCGCGGCCAGCTTCAGGCTGGGCTGGCCCACCGGCATCTGGGCCAGCACCAGCGCGCTCAGCAAGGCCCAGACGCTGACCAGAGTCCACAGCCCGGTCAGCAGCGACTGCGAGTACAGATACTGGGTCAGCACCAGGAAGAAGCCGAGGAAGAACACGACGAAGGCATCGCGGCGCGCGCGCAGCTCCAGCGTCTTCATCGCCATCAGCATCACCAGCATCGTGATGCCGGCCTCGCGGCCGATCAGCGTGCGGTGGGTCAGCAGGGTCAGGCCGGCCGTCACCAGCAGCAGCAGGCTCAGGCTCCAGCGCCCGGGCAGTGCCTGGCCGTTCCAGGCCAGCAGGCCGCGCCACAGCAGCATCAGCCCGGTCAGCGCCGTGCACCACAGCGGCAGATGGCTGGCATGGGGCAGGGCGGTGGCGGCGATCGCGAACAGCAGGAAGAAGGTGTCGCGGGTCTCGCGCGGCAGGTGTTGCAGCCGAGCCTTGAACGTGGCCCAGGTACTCATCGCAGCGGCTCCAGCGGAGCGGCCGCCAGCAACTCCAGGCAGGCCTGGCGCTGTGCCGGCCCATGATCGGGGGCCAGTTCTTGCCCGCCCAGGCGCAGGCCGTAGGACTGGCCCAGCTGCTCGGCCAGCAGCACCCAGGCGCTCAGGCGCGAGAGCCGTGCCTCCCAGTCCAGGCCGGCGGTGTCGGCCAGGTCCAGCCAGCGCTGGCGGCTGGCCGGCGCCAGGGTCTCGCGCACCAGCAACTGGCCGTCGGGGGCGCTGGCGGCCTTCTTCCACAGCACCTGCTTGATTGAATCGCCCTGACGGTAGGGGCGCACCCCCTCGAAGTCCTGGCCGCGCACCATCAGCGTCGCGGCGCGCTGGCCCTCGCCGCTGCTGGCCGCCTGGCCGGGCAGGGCCGGCGGCGGCTGCTCGGGCCGGGGATAAACCCAGACCCGGGCCGCCGGCCGCCAGACGCTCCAGGCGCCGAACAGGCCTAGCGGAAAACGGGTCGAGACGCGCAGCTGCGGCAGCTGCATCAGGCCGCGCGTGGCCGCCGGGCAGCGCAGCTGCAGCAGGCTGTGGCCCAGCGCCGGCACATCGGCCCAGGCCGGCTCTGCCTCCTTGCCCTGCCGGACCTGGATGCCGATGCCATAGCGCGCCCGGCCGCTGTTGTGCAGCCTCACCTCCAGTTGCACATCGTCGCCGGCAAAGACCGGCGGCGGGCTTTTCAGGTCCAGGCTCAGGCCGCGCAGATTGGCGTGGGTGGCGTGCATCGACGCAAAACCCGCGCCGGCCAGCAGAAAGGTCAGCAGATAGCCCAGGCTCAGCTGGTCATTGATCGAGGCCAGCAGCAGCACGACCAGGGTGATGCAATAGAACAGCCCCGGCCGGCTCGGCAGGATGTAGATATTGCGCTGGCCCATCTGGTGGGTGTCGCTGAGCGGATGGCGGGCCTGCCACCAGGCCCGGGCGCGGCGTCGGAGGGACTGCACCATATCAGCGCTCAGGGAATCGGGATGGACTCGATCATGGCCCGCACCTGCTCGCGCGCGCCGCGGCCGCTGCCGGCCTTGGGTCGCAGACGGTGGGCAATGGTCTGCGGCAGGATGGCCTGCACATCGTCGGGCGAGACATAGTCGCGCTCGTCCAGCAGCGCGCGCGCGCGCGCGGCGCGCAGCACGCCCAGGCCGGCACGCGGGCTCAGGCCTTCGACAAACCACTGGCCCGAGCGGGTCGCGGCCAGCAGGGCTTGCAGATAGTCCAGCAGGGCCGGCGCCGCATGGATCTCGCGCACGGCGGCCTGGGCCGCCAGCAGCTCGCCGGGTTGCATCACCGCAGCCAGCGCACGGATCGCCTCGCGGCTGTCCTGGCCCATCAGCAGCTCGCGCTCGGCCTTCTCGTCCGGATAGCCCAGCGAGATGCACATCAGGAAGCGGTCCAGCTGCGACTCCGGCAGCGGGTAGGTGCCGAGCTGCTCGCTGGGGTTTTGCGTCGCGATCACGAAGAAGGGCTGGGGCAGGGCATGGGTCTGGCCGTCGACGCTGACCTGGTTCTCCTCCATCGCCTCCAGCAGCGCGCTCTGGGTCTTGGGGCCGGCGCGGTTGATCTCGTCGGCCAGCAGCACCTGGGCGAACACCGGCCCGGGGTGGAAGGCGAAGCCGCCGCGCTCGCGCTCGTAGACCGAGACGCCCAGCAGATCGGAGGGCATCAGGTCGGAGGTGAACTGCACGCGCGAGAAGCGCAGGCCCATCGAGACCGACAGGGTGTGGGCCAGCGTGGTCTTGCCGACCCCGGGCAGGTCTTCGATCAGCAGATGGCCGCCGGCGATCAGGCAGGCCACGCAGTCGCGGATCTGGGTCGGCTTGCCGCGGATGATCGTGCTAATCTGGTGCTGCAGCGTCTTGAGTTGCTGGAACAGCTGGTGCTTGGTGGCTTGGTCGCTCATGCTCGGACATTAACTCAAAACACGCCGCGCCATCCTGACTGCCGCGCCCTCCTGCATGCCCACTGCCTACCTCAGCCACCCCGACTGCCGCCGCCACGATATGGGCGCCGGCCATCCCGAATGCCCGCAGCGCCTGGACGCGATCGAGGACTGGCTGATCGGCAGCGGCCTGGATGTCGCGCTGGAGCGCCATGAGGCGCCGAGCGTGCGCCTGTCGGACGTGGAACTGGCCCATACCCATGGCTATGTGGCTCAGCTGCGCGACACGCTGGAGTCGCTGGCCGCCACGGGCGAGTCGCGTGCCATCGACCCCGACACCATCGCCAACCCCCACACATGGTCGGCCGCCTTGCGCGCCGCCGGCGCGGCGGTGCAGGCCACCGATCTGGTGATCGACGGCCAGGTCGAGAACGCCTTCTGCTCGGTGCGCCCGCCGGGCCACCATGCGACGCGCGACCAGAGCATGGGCTTTTGCTTTTTCAACAATGTCGCGATCGCGGCCCGCCATGCGCTCGATGTGCGCGGGCTGCAGCGCGTCGCGGTGGTGGACTTCGATGTGCACCACGGCAACGGCACCGAGGACATCCTGGCCGGCGACGAGCGTGTGCTGATGGTCAGCATCTTCCAGCACCCGCTCTATCCCTATTGCGGCGCCGTGCCCAAGGGCGAGAACATGATCAATGTGCCGGTGCCGGCCTACACCCGCGGCGGCGAGATCCGCGAAATGATAGAGGCGATGTGGATGCCGGCGCTGGAGCGCTTCAAGCCCGAGATGATCTTCATCTCGGCCGGCTTCGACGCCCACCGCGACGACGATCTGGGCCAACTGGGCCTGGTCGAGGCCGACTACGAGTGGATCACCTGGCGCATCAAGGAGCTGGCCGAGCGCCACGCCCAGGGCCGCATCGTCTCCTGCCTGGAGGGCGGCTACCACCTGGGCGCGCTGGCGCGCAGCGTCGGCGTGCATCTGCGCGTGCTGGCCGGGGTCTGAGCCCGGCGCGACTTTTATGATGCGGCGCCACTTGGCGGCCGCCCCGACGAATGAACCATCATCCCCTGACTTTTGACGAATTGCAGACGCTGCTGGCGTCCCTGCTGCAGCCTGCAGCGCTGACCGAGCTGGCCCTGGTGCTGGCCTGCCTGGGCCTGGCCTGGCTGGTGGTCTGGCGCCTGCGCGGCCGCCAGCCCCAGCCGCCCTCGGTGCTGTTCGGCCGCCAGCTGTTCGACGGCGTGCTGTTCCCGCTGCTGGCGCTGGCGCTGGCCTGGGGCGCGCGGCGGGCGCTGCCGCTGCTGGGCGTGCCGGTGGCGGTGTTCAAGGTCGTGATCCCGGTGCTGATCTCGCTGGCGGTGATACGGCTCACGGTGCGGGTGCTTAGCGCGGCGCTGCCCAGCTCGGGCTGGGTCAAGCTGATCGAGCGCACCGTCTCCTGGCTGGCCTGGGGCGGCTCCATCCTGTGGATCACCGGCCTGCTGCCGGTGCTGATGGCGGAGCTCGACGACATCAAATGGAAGATAGGCGCCAGCCAGGTCAGCCTGCGCGCGCTGATCGAAGGCAGCCTCAGCGCGGTGCTGGTGATGGTGCTGGCGCTGTGGGTCTCGTCGGTGATCGAGGCGCGGCTGCTGCGCAATGTGACCACCGATCTGTCGCTGCGCAAGATCGGCGTCAACCTGACCCGCTCGCTGCTGATCTTCGTCGGCCTGCTGCTGGCGCTGACGGCGGCCGGTATCGACCTGACCGCGCTGGGCGTGCTGGGCGGCGCAATCGGCGTGGGCATAGGCCTGGGCCTGCAGAAGCTGGCGGCCAACTATGTGAGCGGCTTCGTGATCCTGGCCGAGCGCTCGCTGCGCATCGGCGATATGGTGATGGTGGATGGCTTCGAGGGCCGCATCAGCGATATCAAGACCCGCTACACGGTGATACGCGCGCTCAATGGTCGCGAGTCGGTCGTGCCCAACGAGATGCTGATCACGCAGCGGGTCGAGAACTCCTCGCTGGCCGATCCGCGCGTCTCGGTGGTCACGACCGTGCAGGTGGCCTATGGCACCGATGTCGAGACCCTGATGCCGCGCATGGTCGAGGAGATCATGAAGGTGCCGCGCGTGCTGCATGACCCGGCGCCCGGCGTGCTGCTGCGCGAGTTTGCGGCCGACGGGCTGACCCTGCAGATCGGCTTCTGGATCGAGGATCCGCACAACGGCCAGCTGGGCGTGCGCTCCCAGGTCAATCTGGCCATCCTGCGTTTGTTCGAAACCCTGGGCATCGAGATCCCGTTCCCGCAGCGGGTTGTGCACCAAGCGCGCAATAGTGCCGAATCGGCGCCTGTGACACCGCCCTGAACCTGGAGCCGCTGCCTACCATCCCGGCTTTGGCGACAAAGGATGGTTATGCGATTCATGCAGCGGGTGATGTTGTCTCTGGCGGTGCCGGCCGGACTGGTGCTGGTGCTGGGCGCGGCCGTCAGCGTCGGCACCTACTCGGTGGAGCGCCAGCTGGGCGACTACTTCAGGCATGAAGACGCCTTGTCGGCCGAGGTCAACGAGATGTATGCCCAGGGCCTGCAGATGGGCCAGGCACTGCGCAATATCGTGCTGGACCCGGCCAACAAAAAGGCCTACGAGAACCTCGATGGCGCCGCCAAGGCCTATGACAAGGCCGCCGGCGCGGCCGAGGCGGCCGCCTCGCCCGAGCAACTGGGCAAGCTGCGTGCGATGGCCGCCTTGCGCAGCCGCCTGGCCGAGATGCAGCAGCAGGTGCTGGCCCAGGTGCAACAGGATGCCGCCGCTGCGGCCGCGCTGCTGAACAAGCAGGAGACCCCGGCCTGGCGCGAGCTGCGCGCCGAGCTCTTGGAGCTCAAGAAGATCACCGGCGCTGACAAGGAAGGCGCGCGCAAGGAAGCCGCCGCCGCGATGAGTTCGGCGCGCTGGACCGTCTTGAGCCTGGCGCTGCTGAGCCTGGCGGTCTGCATTGGTTTTCTCGTCAGCCTGCGCCGCTGCGTGCAGCGCGAGCTGGGGGGTGATCCGGCCGTGGCGCGCCAGGTGCTGGAGCGGGTGGCGGGCGGCGATCTGCTGGCCGAGGTGCCGGTGGCGCCCGGTGACAGCAGCTCGATGATGGCGGCGCTGCAGCGCACCCGCGATTCGCTGCGGGCGCTGGTCACCGATGTCAACCAGTCGGCGCAGAGCATCGCGCTGGCCTCCAGCGAGATCGCGGCCGGCAACCAGGACCTGTCCAGCCGCACCGAGCACCAGGCCAGCAGCCTGCAGCAGACCGCCTCGTCGATGGATCAGCTGACTTCGACCGTGCAGCACAATGCCGAGTCGGCCCGCCAGGCCACCCAGCTCGCGGCCACCGCCAGCGGTGTGGCCAGCCAGGGCGGCGCGGCGGTCGGTCAGGTGGTGGGCACGATGGATGCGATCAGCGCGCAGAGCAAGAAGATCGCCGACATCACCTCGGTGATCGACGGTATCGCCTTCCAGACCAATATCCTGGCGCTGAACGCGGCCGTCGAGGCGGCCCGTGCCGGCGAGCAGGGTCGCGGCTTCGCGGTCGTCGCCTCGGAGGTGCGCTCGCTGGCGCAGCGCTCGGCCGCCGCCGCGCGCGAGATCAAGAGCCTGATCAGCGAGAACGTCGACAAGGTCGAGGATGGCGCGCGCCAGGTCCAGCAGGCCGGCCAGACCATGGGCGAGCTGGTCACGCAGGTGCAGCGGGTCTCGGGCCTGATCAGCGAGATCTCGGTGGCCACCGGCGAGCAAAGCGGCGGCATCCAGCAGGTCAGCCTGGCCGTGGGTCAGCTCGATGAGGTGACGCAGCAGAACGCCGCGCTGGTCGAACAGAGCACGGCGGCGGCGCAAAGCCTGAGCCAGCAGGCCGAGCGCCTGAGCGCGCTGGTCAAGGTGTTCCGGCTGGCCTGAGGCCGGGCCGGCTCAGTCCGGCCGGCGGTGCTGGTAGCGCCACCAGGCGGTCAGCGCCGCCGCTGCCATCAGCAGCGTCGCGCTGAAGGCCGCCGGCGTGCCCAGCAAGGCCAGGCTCAGCAGGGCCGCTGCCGCATAGAGCGCCGGCAGCTTCTCGTACCAATACTTGGAAATCCACATCGTTCGCCCTCCCATGGCGCAGCGGGAGGTTCTGGCTGCGGTCCGCCGACGTCATCGTCCTGCGGCCGCGCCGCCTTGCTGGCGACCTCCCTGGCGGCATCGTCGCCGAAGGAGCGCCCGGCCGCCATCCCGCCAAGGGGGGGCGCCCAAGCAAGGGGGTGGCGAGGCTCGGCCGCGCGTGCAGACCATGCTAAGCCTCAGGCAGGCATTTCCCGCCGGGGCTGCGCTCTGTGCGCTGCCCCACAGACGCCCCGGACGCCGGCGACTACTGTGGTGGGATGAAGATCACGCACCGCGCCAAAGCCAGAGAGCTGGACAAGCCCGCCCGCCTTCCGCCGTCACCGGCCGCGGCCCAGCCCTCGCGCGTGCGGCATGTGCTGAACACGGCGTTGGGCCAGAGCCATGAGGTCAAGGCCGAGGTTCAGGCCTGCGCCGAGGACCTGGGATCGGCCAACGAGCTGGCCAAAGCGCATATCGCGGACGGGGCCTCGATGCTACCGGCCGCCCAGGCGCTGCAGCACGGTCTGGCCGTCGAGCAGCGGGTGCAGGGCTGCGCCGACGATCTGCAGCAGCTGGCCGACAACCTCAGCGATGGGGTGGATGAGGTCCAGGCGGTGGAACAGGCCCTGAGCCGCTCCCGCCTGGCCCTGGCCGACTCGGAGGCGGCGCTGGCCCTGTCCCGCGACGCCGAGCGCACGGCCAGCCAGCTCGCGATGCATGACCAGAAGACCGGCCTGCCCAACCGCACGCTGTTCGACGATAGGCTGGCGCAGGCGATTGCCGGGGCCGAGCGCCATGGCTGGTTGCTCGCGGTGCTGTTCCTGGATCTGGATCGCTTCAAGCTCGTCAACGACACCCATGGCCATGCCGCCGGCGACACCGTGCTGACGGCCGTGGCGGAACGCCTGATGCGCAACGCACGCGACGAGGACACCGTCTGCCGCAACGGCGGCGATGAGTTCCTCTATCTGCTGATCAATCCCTCGGGCCGCGAGACCGTGGCGCGCATCGCGGCCATGGTCCGCGAGGCGATAGGCTCGCCTGTCGGGCTGGGGGCGACGCAGTTTCGCGTCACGCCCAGCATAGGCATCGCGCTCTACCCCGAGCACGGCATGAGCGGCCCGACGCTGATCGCCAACGCAGACGTCGCGATGTACAGCGCCAAGAAGCGCGGCAGCGCGTTTGAGTTCTTCGAGCCGCTGACGGACTGAAGAAGCGCATCCGGCCTCGGCCAGCCAAACAAGAAGCCACCGCTGGGCGGTGGCTTCGTCAGAGGGCGGAAGCTGTCGGCTCGCTCAGCCCGCCGCCACCGGAATCTTCACCGCCTTGCCCGAGGCGATGCGCTCCTTCCACTCGGCCGGGCCGGTGTCGTGGGCGTTGGTGCCGTTCGAATCGACGGCCACCGTGACCGGCATGTCGGTGACGTCGAACTCGTAGATCGCTTCCATGCCCAGGTCCTCGAAGCCCAGCACCTTGGCGGCCTTGATGGCCTTGGAAACCAGGTAGGCGGAGCCGCCGACGGCCATCAGGTAGGCGGCCTTGTTGTCGCGGATCGCGTCGATCGCCACAGGGCCGCGCTCCGACTTGCCGATCATCACGGTCAGGCCGGTCTTCTCCAGCATCATGCGGGTGAAGCCGTCCATCCGCGTGGCGGTGGTCGGGCCGGCCGGGCCGACGACTTCATCGCGCACCGGATCGACCGGGCCGACGTAATAGATCGCGCGGTTCGTGAAGTCCACCGGCAGCTTTTCGCCCTTGGCCAGCATGTCGGCAATGCGCTTGTGCGCAGCGTCGCGGCCGGTCAGCATCTTGCCGTTCAGCAGCAGGGTGTCGCCGGCCTTCCAGCTGGCGATCTCTTCGCGGCTCAGCGCGTTCAGGTCGACGCGGCGGCTCTTGTTGTAGTCGGGCGCCCATTTGACGTCGGGCCACAGATCCAGGCTGGGCGCTTCCAGATACGTGGGGCCGGAGCCGTCAAGCACGAAGTGGGCGTGGCGGGTGGCGGCGCAGTTGGGGATCATCGCGACCGGCTTGCTGGCAGCATGGGTCGGGTAGGTCTTGATCTTGATGTCCAAGACGGTGGTCAGGCCGCCCAGGCCCTGGGCGCCGATGCCCAGCGCGTTGACCTTTTCATAGAGCTCGATGCGCAGCTCTTCGAGCTTGTTTTGCGGGCCGCGTTCCAGCAGCTCGTACATATCGATGTCGTCCATCAGGGACTCCTTGGCCATCAGCATGGCCTTCTCGGCCGTGCCGCCGACACCGATGCCCAGCATGCCCGGCGGGCACCAGCCGGCGCCCATCTGCGGCACGGTCTTCAGCACCCAGTCGACCAGGTTGTCGTTCGGATTCATCATCACGAACTTGCTCTTGTTCTCCGAGCCACCGCCCTTGGCGGCCACCATCACATCGACGGTATTGCCGGGCACGATGCTGACGCTGATCACCGCCGGCGTGTTGTCCTTGGTGTTCTTGCGCTCGAACAGCGGGTCGTTGAGCACCGAGGCGCGCAGCTTGTTGTCGGGGTGGTTGTAGGCGCGGCGCACGCCCTCGTTGACGGCGTCCTCCAGCGAGCCGGGGAAGCCCTCGAAGCGCACATCCATGCCCACCTTCAGGAACACATTGACGATGCCGGTGTCCTGGCAGATCGGGCGGCGGCCTTCGGCGCACATCTTCGAGTTGGTCAGGATCTGCGCGATCGCGTCCTTGGCGGCGGCGCTCTGCTCGCGCTCATAGGCACGGGCCAGGTGCTGGATGTAGTCGGTCGGGTGGTAGTAGCTGATGTACTGCAGGGCGGCAGCCACGCTGTCGACGAGGTCGTCGTGCTTGATCGCGGTGGTCATGATGAGGCGGGTCCGGGTTTGTAAGGCTGGCGGGATTTTAGCGAGACCAGCTTTCCCCCTGCTTGCGCTCAGCCGGCCGGTGTCGGTGCTGCGGGCGCGCTGACCCTGGCCGCCCGCGCCAGCTCGGTCTCCAGCCAGGGCAGTAGCGCATCGAAGCTCTGGCTCAGCGCCTGCGACAGCGCCTGCGCGGCGCCGGCGGCGCTGGCGCTCCTGGCGGGCACCTCGGCGTCGAAACGCCGACGCGCGACGCGCTGGCGGCTGCGGCGGTCGAACAGCTCCAGGGTCAGCGCCAGCTTCGCGCTGCCGGGCTCGCTGTCGACCTCGTGATGCAGGCTGGAGATGCCCACGGTCAGCAGCCAGTCGGCGCGCATCGGGTCGCCCAGCAGGCCCACCGCGCCGGCAATGCCGCGCGCCTCCAGGCGCTGCTGCAGCAGGCGCGGCACCTGCCGCACCGGCTGCTCCACCCAGCTGCCCTGCTGGTAGAAGGCGAACTCATGGGCTCGCTTCGAGTAGGCCATAGACACCGTGTCGGCCATCGCATTGGCCGGCAACTGCTGGATCAGCAGCGCGCCGACCAGCGGGGCGGGCAGTCGTTCGGCGCTGCCGGCGCCCTCGTCATGCAGGCGGTACAGGGCCTGCAAGGGCGCATCGCCGCCGCCTACCGAGACGCAGGCGCTCAGCAGCGGCGACAGGCCCAGGCCCAGCAGCAGCCGGCGCCGCAGACGGCCTTCTTCATGGGTGGCGCTCATGGCTTTTTCTCTCCGGGGCCGAGTTGTTGTGCGCTCGGCCCCAGCAGGGCCGCGCGCGGATCGCGCAGGCGGTCGAACACGCGGGTGGCGGCGTCGATCGACAGGCGCAGCTCGGACATCGCGACGCTCAGCTGGTCGTCGACGCCGCTGGCCGTGTCCTCGAGCCGGCGCGCGGTCGCGACCGACTGGGTCTGCAGCGCCTCGACCGCCTTGGCCGCCTGGTTGAGCGCCTGGCGCGCCTCGACCAGGGTGCGCTCGGTCTCGGTCAGCGTGCCGTCCAGGCGGCTGCCCATGCGCTCGACCACCGCGGTGATGCGCTCGCCCGAGCCGCTCAGCTGGGTGGCGGCCTGGCCCACGCTCTCGGCCGCCGCGCCGGTCTGCGCCAGCGTGCGATCCAGCGCGCCGAGCCGGTTGTTGAGGCCTTGCGAGAGCTGGCGCAGATTGCGTATCGTCGCCATCACCTCGTCACGGTTCTCGCTGCTGAGCAGCTGGTTGACGCTGGACAGCGTCGTCGCGGCCATCTCGCCGACCTGCTGGACCCGGCCGGTGATCACATCCAGATCGGAGCGGCCTTCCTTGATCAGCGGGACGGTCTCGCCCTCGGCCACCTGCACCAGCGGCTCGCCGGGCGGCTCGGGCGTGATCAGCGTGATCGCGGCGATGCCGGTGACGAAGTTGCGGGTCACGACGGCCACGGTGTTGGTCAATACCGGCGCGCGGCCGTCGACCCGCAGCTCGACCCGCACCCGGTTGAACTTGCTGGTGGCCAGCGAATAGTCCTCGACCCGGCCGATCTTGATGCCGCGCAGCGAGACATCGGCGCCGACCTGCAGGCCGTCCAGCGCCTGCTGCTCGAAGTGGATCGCATAGCGCTTGAAATCGCCCTGGCCGCCGACCTTGCTGAGCCACAGCACCGCGACGATCAGGGCCGCCAGCAGGGCCAGCACGATCGCGCCGACCCGGGTGTAGCGGGCTTCAGCTTCCATTGTCTTTTGCTCCTTCAACAGTAAGCCGTGCCGAGAAATACTCGCGCAGCCATTCGTCATCGATGGCCATCACCTGCTGTACCGGCCCGTCGGCCAGCACCTTGGATCGGGCCAGCGCGATCAGCCGGTCGACCGAGCCCAGCAAGGTGTCCAGATCATGGGTGACGAGAAAGACCGTCAGGCCCAGATCATCGACCAGGGAGCGCACCAGGCGGTCGAAGGCTCGCGCGGTGATCGGGTCCAGCCCGGAGGTCGGCTCGTCCAGGAACAGGATCTCGGGCTCCAGCGCGATCGCGCGGGCCAGCGCCGCGCGCTTGCGCATTCCGCCCGAGAGCTCGCTGGGCATCTTGGCCCCGGCCTCCGGTGGCAGGCCGGCCTGGTGCAGGCGCAGCGCGACCAGGGCGGTGATGGTGGCGGGGTCCAGCGTCGTGTGCTCGGTCAGCGGCACCGCGATGTTCTGCGCCACCGTCAGCGAGGAGAACAGCGCGCCGTCCTGGAACATCATGCCGAAGCGCCGCCGCACGGCGGCCAGCTCATCGGCTGGCGCATTCCACATCTCGGTGCCCA
The DNA here is from genome assembly GCA_005503085.1 of Burkholderiales bacterium C2. GTDB lineage: Bacteria > Pseudomonadota > Gammaproteobacteria > Burkholderiales > Burkholderiaceae_C > Roseateles_E. The sequence goes on from SCOI01000005.1 coordinate 85,922, forward strand.
GCAGCCGCACCTGGCCGGCCGTCGGCCGCTGCAGGCCTATCATCTCGCGCAGCAGCACCGACTTGCCGGTGCCGCTGGCGCCAATCATGCCGACCAGGGTGCCGCGCTCGACCGTGAAGCTGACGCCGTCGTGCACCGTCTGCGCGCCAAAGCGGGTGACGATGTCGCGGACTTCGATGACGGGCTCGCTCGCCATCACCAGCCCAGGCTCTGCAAGAGGATGGCAAAGCCGGCGTCCAGCAATATCACCGCGACGATGCCCTGCACCACGGTCGAGGTGGTGGCCGCGCCGACCGCGCGGGTGTCCTTGCCCACCGTCATGCCCATGCGGGCGCCGATCACCGCGATCACCAGCGCGAACACCGGCGCCTTGGACAGGCCCACCAGCACATGGCGCAGGTCCAGCGACTCGCGCAGCCGTGCCAGAAAGGCGCCGGGCGTGATGCCCAGCATGGGATCGGCGATCGCCATCGCGCCGACAATGCTCATCACATCGCCGACAAAGACCAGCAGCGGCAGCACCAGCATCAGGGCCAGCACCCGCGGCAGCACCAGTACCTGCATGGTCGACAGGCCCAGGGTCTGGATCGCATCGGTCTCCTCGGTCAGCCGCATCGCGCCGAGCTGGGCGGTGAAGGAGGCGCCGGAGCGGCCCGCCACGATGACGGCGACGATGATGGGCGCGAACTCGCGCGTCGCGCCGATCGCGACGCCGTCGACGACAAAGATATTGGCCCCGTACTGCTCGGCCTGCAGGCCCAGCAGATAGGCGATCACGACGCCGATCAGCAAGGTCACCAGGGCCACCACCGGCACGGCGTTGAGCCCCGTCTGCTCGACCTGCACGGTCAGCTCGCGCAGGCGCAACAGCTGCGGCCGCCGCAGCGCCTCGCCCAGCGCCACCATCGTGGCGCCGAAGAAGTTCAGATGGCCCAGCAGCAGCTCGCGCAGGGCCAGGGTCTGGCGACCGAGCTGGGCCAGCGCCGTCGGCGGGGGCGTCGGCTGCGGCGCTGCGGCCGCCTGCAGATGCTCGCGCACCCGCTCGATGATGCGTGCCGGCACCTCGGACAGCCCCTGCCAGCGCGCTTGCGGCGGCAGCGCGCGCAGCAGCACCAGGGCGGCCGCCGAGTCGATCTCGACCAGCTCGGCCGCATCGACGCTCAGCACCTCGGGCAGTTCGCGCAAGGTCTGTTCGATCTCGGCCAGATGCACCATGCGCCAGGCACCGCGCAGCGCCAGCCGGGGCTGCGGCTCGGCGGTGTCCAGGGTGTACCAGGGGCTGGTGGGCATGCGTGCAGGAGGGGCAGGGCTGGAAGACGAGGCGCTCAGCATAGCCCAGGGGCATGAACCCCGGATGAAGGTCGGCCGGTTCTCGGCGCCTCCTACAGCCGGTTCTCTTCGCCTCCTACAATCACCTGCTTTTGATCGCGCGCCTAGAGCGTCCCGGGACAGGTCTTGCCGAGAGCCGCCCCCGCCACCCACTCTGACGACACGATGAACCTGCTTGCCTCGGTGGTTCTGCTGCCGCTTCTGCTCGGCACCGGCCTGTGCTTCTGGCTGGGCCGGGCCAGTTCCTTCCGTCAGGCCCCGGCCTGGGCCGCCGGCCTGATCACCGCCGCCGCGCTGGGCCTGCTCGTCTCGGCCGCGCCGGCCGTGTTCGAGGGTCAGGTCTTGCTGGGCTTTGCCGAATGGGTGCCGGCCATAGGCCTGAATATCGGCTTGCGGCTCGACGGCCTGGCCCTGCTGTTCGCCGGCCTGATCACCGGCATCGGCCTGCTGATCGTGCTCTACGGTGCCTACTATCTGCACCGCGAGGACCCGGCCGGCAAGTTCTACAGCCTGCTGATGCTGTTCATGGCGGCGATGCTGGGCATCGCGCTGAGTGACAACCTGCTGCTGCTGGTGGTGTTCTGGGAGCTGACCAGCATCTCGTCCTTTCTGCTAGTGGGTTACTGGGGCCACAAGGAGGAGGCGCGCCAGGGCGCGCGCACGGCGTTGGCGGTGACCGGCGGCGGCGGCCTGGCCCTGCTGGCCGGCGTCATCGTGCTGGGCCAGATCGCCGGCACTTACGAGCTCTCGCAGATGCTCGACAAGGGCGCGCTGGTGCAGGCCGATTCTCGCTATCCGCTGGCGCTGGGCCTGATCCTGGTGGGCTGTTTCAGCAAGAGCGCCCAGCTGCCGTTTCACTTCTGGCTGCCCGAGGCGATGGCGGCACCGACGCCGGTCTCGGCCTATCTGCATTCGGCGACCATGGTCAAGGCCGGCCTGTTCCTGATGATGCGGCTGTACCCGGTGATCGGCAGTGGCTCGGCGCTGTTCGAGACGGTGGTGGCCTCGGTGGGCCTGGCGACCATGGTGTTCGCCGCCTTCGTGGCCCTCTTCAAGCATGACCTGAAGGGCTTGCTGGCCTACTCGACGATCAGCCACTTGGGCTTCATCACCTTTCTGATCGGCCTGGGCTCGCCGATGTCGGCGGTGGTCGCGGTGTTCCATATCCTGAACCACGCCAGCTTCAAGGCCGCGCTGTTCATGACAGCCGGCATCGTCGACCACGAGTGCGGCACCCGTGATATGCGCCAGCTCGGCGGCCTGATGAAGGCCATGCCCTGGGTCGGCAGCCTGGCGCTGCTGGCGGCGGCGGCGATGGCGGGCCTGCCGCCGTTCAATGGCTTTCTGTCCAAGGAGCTGATGCTGGACCAGGCCCTGCAGGCCGATTTCTGGGGCCCGCTGTCCTGGGCGATTCCGCTGCTGGCCACGCTGGGCGGGCTGTGCTCGGTGGCCTATTCGCTGCGCCTGGTCCACGATGTGTTCTTCAACGGTCCGGCGCGGGACTTGCCGAACCCGCATCCTCATGAGCCGCCGCTGGGCATGAAGGCACCGGTGGCGCTGCTGGTCGCGATCTGTGTGGCCGTAGGCCTGGCGCCGATGTGGATCGCCGGCCCGCTGGTGAGCTTGGCGGCGAGCAGCATGCTCGGCGCGCCGGCACCGACCTTCGAGTTCGCGCTCTGGCATGGCTTCAATTTGCCGCTGCTGATGAGCGCGGTCGCGGTGGCCGGCGGCGCGCTGCTGTATTTCTGGCTCCGCCATGGCGGACGGCTGCACCGCTATCTGCCGGGGCCCCTCAGTGCCAAGGCCCTGTTCCATGCGGTCATCGACGGGCTGATCGGCCTGGCCGGGCGTGGCACCGCGCTGCTGGAGAACGGCTCGCTGCAGCGCTATGCGGCCTGGATGGTGGCGCTGGCCGTGGGCCTGTCGGCCTGGGCCTTGCTGGGGCAGGGCCTGGCCACCGGTGATAGGGAATTGCTGGCCGCGCCGCCGCTGGCGGTGGGGGTGTGGCTGCTGCTGATCGTGCTGGGCGCGGCCCTGCTGGTGATGCAGCGCCAGCGCTTTGTCGCGGTGGTGCTGGTGGGCGGTGTGGGCCTGATCTGCTCGCTGGCTTTTCTGGCGCTGTCGGCGCCCGATCTGGCGCTGACCCAGCTCTCGGTCGATGTGGTCTCGACCGCGCTGCTGCTGATGGGCCTGGCCTTGCTGCCGCAGCTCAGCCCGGTCGAATCGAGCCGGCTGCGGCGCGGACGCGATGCGCTGCTGGCCATCGCCGGCGGTGGCGGCATCGGCTGGCTGGCCTGGCTGATGCTGACCCGCAACCATGACTCGATCTCGTGGTATTTCCTGGAGCAGTCGCTACCGGGAGGCGGCGGCAGCAATGCGGTCAATGTGATCCTGGTGGACTTCCGCGGCTATGACACCTTTGGCGAGATCACCGTGCTGGGCATTGCGGCGTTGGGTGTGCTGGCTCTGCTGGACGGATTCCGGGTCGCCAAGCCCAAGGCCGATGCCGAGGGTCGGCCCTGGAGCTATGCGCGCGATCCGCTGATGCTGCGCGTCGTCGCGCGCCTGGTGCTGCCGCTGGCCTTGCTGCTGTCGGCCTATATCTTCTGGCGCGGCCACAACCTGCCGGGCGGCGGCTTTGTCGCCGGCCTGGTCACCGCGGTGGCCCTGCTGCTGCAATACATGGCCCAGGGCCAGCAGCGTGCTGAGAGCCTGCTGCGCGCCGGGGGCGGGCGGCGCTTTGTGCGCTGGATAGGCGCGGGCCTGGGCATTGCCTGGTTGACCGGCGTCGGCGCCTTTGTGTTCGGCCGGCCCTTCCTGAGCAGCGCCCATGGCCACCCGACCGTGCCGCTGCTGGGCGAGCTGCCGCTGGCCACGGCAGCGCTGTTCGATCTGGGCGTCTATATCACCGTGGTGGGGTCGACGCTGCTGATGCTGTCGGTGCTGGGCGCGGCGAGCAAGGCAAGCGGCACGGCCAGTGCGCGAGGGGCGAGGGCATGACGATCTCGATGGAATTCCTGCTGGCCAGCGGCATCGGCTGGGTCACCGCCTGCGGCATTTATCTGCTGCTGCGCGGGCGCAGTTTCTCGGTGGTGCTGGGCCTGAGCCTGATCGGCTATGCGGTCAATGTCTTTATCTTCGCGATGGGGCGGCTGTGGAGCGCCGTGCCGCCTATCCTCAGCGAGGGGACGGCCGTGGCCGACCCCTTGCCCCAGGCCCTGGTGCTGACGGCCATCGTGATCGGCTTTGCGACCACCGGCTTCGTGATCGAGCTGGCCTTGCGCAGCCGGCATGAGAATGACAGCGACCACGTCGATGCGCGACCCGACGCGAAAGGCGGGTCGCGATGAGCTGGATCGATCTGCATCTGCCGATACTGCCGGTGCTGCTGCCGGCCGCCACGGCCGTGCTGTTGTTGCTGCTCGGCGACCATGGTGGCGATGCCGGCCACGGCCACCACAAGCTCTTGTGGGCGCGCCGCCTGGCGCTGGCCTCGACCGCGCTGGGCCTGCTGATCGCGGCCGCGCTGGTGCAGCGGGCTGCGGGCGGTGAGTTGATCGCTTACCGGGTCGGTGACTGGCCGGCGCCCTTCGGCATCATGGTGCTGGTGGACCGGCTCGGCGCGATGATGCTCTTGCTGGGGGCTTGTGTGGCCTTGCCGGTGCTCTGGTATGCCAGCGGCGGCTGGGACGCCCATGGCCGCTACTTCCATGCGCTGTTCCAGTTCCAGCTGATGGGGCTGTACGGCGCCTTCGTGACCGGCGATCTGTTCAATCTCTTTGTGTTCTTCGAGGTGCTGCTGATCGCCAGCTATGTGCTGATGGTGCATGGCCAGGGGCGGGAGCGCTTCCGGGTCGGCCTGCACTATGTGGTGCTGAACCTGGCGGCCTCGGCGCTGTTCCTGATCGGCGTGGCCCTGATCTATGCGAAGACCGGCACCTTGAACCTGGCCGATCTGGCGCTGCGCGTGCCCCAGGTGAGCGCGCCCGATGCCGCCGTGCTGCGCGTCGGCGCGCTGCTGCTGCTGGTTGTGTTCGGCTTCAAGGCCGCGCTGATGCCGCTGGCGATGTGGCTGCCGGCCACCTACGCGGCGGCCAGCCCGCCGGTGGCGGCGCTGTTTGCCATCATGACCAAGGTGGGGGTCTATGCCATCGTGCGCGTGCATGGCGTGGTGTTCGGCGACAGCGGCGGCGCCACGGCGCTGACGGTGGAGCCGGTGCTGCTGCCGCTGGCGCTGGCCACCAGCGCGGTCGGTGTGATGGGCGCCTTGTCGGCCCGCACGCTGGCGCGCCTGGTGGCCTGGCTGACGGTGGCCTCGGTGGGCACGGTGCTGGCGGGCCTGGGGCTTTACGGCGCGGCGGCTTGGGGCGCGGCCTTCTATTACATGCTCAACAGCACGCTGGTGATCGCGGCGCTGTTCCTGCTGGCCGAGCTGGTGGCGGCGCAGCGCGGCGATGCCGAGGGTCAGCTGGTGCCGGCCTCGCCGCTGGCCCAGCCGACCCTGCTGGGCCTGATGATGTTGCTGGCGGCGGCCTCGACCGCCGGTCTACCGCCGCTGCCGGGCTTCATCGGCAAGCTGATGCTGCTGGAGGCTGCCAGCGGCCATGCCTGGGCCGTCGGCTTCTGGGCCGTGGTGCTGGGGGTGGGCTTTTTCACGCTGGTGGGCCTGGCGCGCGCCGGCAGCATCCTGTTCTGGCATGTGCGCAGTGACCTGCCCGATGGTGGCCACTCGGGCAGCAGTCCCAAACTGGTGCTGGCCACCTGCGCGTTGCTGGGCGCCAGTGTGCTGATGAGCGTGGCGGCCGCGCCGATCCAGCGCTATACCGAGGCGGCGGCGCTGCAGCTGATGGACCGCGCCGCCTATGCCCAGGCGGTGCTGGGCGAGCAGGGCGGGGCGGCGGCGCAGACGACCCGACCCTATCGGATCGACAAGCCCAAGGAGGCCCGCTGATGACTGAGAAGAAGTGGCTGAGCCACCCGCTGCTGTCGCTGCTGCTGGCGGCGGTCTGGCTGCTGCTGCTGCAAAGCCTGGCCCTGCCGCAGCTGATCACCGCCGCCGTGCTGGGCCTGCTGCTGCCGCGTTTGCTGCTGGGCTTTCTGGGGCCGGCGCTGCGCCTTCGCAAGCCCGGCCTGGCGCTGCGTCTGGTGTTCATCGTGTTGTGGGACATCGTGATGTCCAATCTGGTGGTGGCGCGTCTGGTGCTGTCGCCGGCGGCCCGCCCGCAGCCGGCCTGGGTGCCGGTGCCGCTGGCGCTGCGCCAGCCGGGCGCGATCTCGCTGATGGCTTCCATCATCACGATGACGCCGGGCACGGTGTCCTGCGTGGTTGATGAAGAGCGCCACGAGATCCTGGTCCATGCACTGGACTGCAGAGACCCGCTCGCGCTGGCCGCCGAAATCAAATCGCGCTACGAGCGGCCGCTGCTGGAGATTTTCGGATGATGGAACACCTGCCTCTGATCGCCTGGGCGCTGGATTTCGCGAGCGCGGCCGTCGGCCTGGCCCTGCTGCTGTGCGGCTGGCGCTTGCTGAAGGGGCCGACGACCACTGACCGCGTGCTGGCGCTGGACACCCTGTATGTCAACGCGCTGGGCCTGGTGATCTTGATGGGCATACGCCAGGCCAGCGAGCTGCTGTTCGAAGCGGCGCTGCTGATCGCGCTGCTGGGCTTTGCTTCGACCGTGGCGCTGGCGCGTTATCTGAGTCGTGGCGATGTGATGGAGTGATGACGATGAACGAGCTGCACTGGACCTTGCAAGCCCTGGTCGCCGCACTGCTGGTGATAGGCGGGGTGTTTTCGCTGGTGGGCGCGATCGGCCTGTTGCGCTTCCCGGACTTCTTCATGCGCCTGCATGCGCCGACCAAGGCCAGCACGCTGGGCGTTGGCGGCGTGCTGCTGGCCAGCCTGCTGATCCACGGGGCCCAGGGTGATCACGGCCTGCACGAGCTGCTGATCACGCTGTTCATCTTCATCACCGCGCCGGTCTCGGCCAATCTGCTGGCCAAGGCGGCGCTGCATCAGCGCCAGCCGTCCAAGGCCGAGCTGCCGGCCGATCAGCCGCAGCCCTGAGCGGGGTCAGTGCTTGCCCGAAGCGCTGTGATTGGCGTTGAGCAGCTTGTCGGTGTAGGCGATCGCGATGGCCGAGAACAGGAAGGCGATGTGGATCAGGGTCTGCCACATCAAGGTCTTCTCGGTGTAGTTGTCGGCATTGATGAAGGTCTTCAGCAGATGGATCGACGAGATGCCGATGATGGCGGTGGCCAGCTTGACCTTCAGCACCGAGGCATTGACATGGCTCAACCACTCGGGCTGATCGGGGTGGTCTTCCAGGCCCATGCGCGAGACAAAGGTCTCGTAGCCGCCGATGATCACCATGATCAGCAGATTGGAGATCATCACGACGTCGATCAGGCCCAGCACGACCAGCATCAGAATGGTTTCATTGAGCTTGGCGATCGGCTCGTAGCCGGTCACCACGCCGGCCGCATCCTTGATCACGGTGGCCTTGTAGCCAATGCTCTTGACCAGCATGGCCAGCGCGTCCTGGTTGCCGAAGGCCGCCTCGATCAGGTGCACCAGCTCGGTCCAGAACTGGAAGACATAGACGCCCTGGGCCAGGATCAGGCCCAGGTAGAGCGGCAGCTGCAGCCAGCGGCTGGCAAAGATCAGATTGGGCAGGGGGCGCAGACGGCGTGTGCTCATGGGGGACGGCTCAAGGGTTCGGTAGCGGGCGATTCTAGGGCCCCGGGGTGAACCCGCATCGCGGGCCGATCACGCCCGGTTACGGGGTTAGAGTAAGCGCTTCGTCAGAGACTGCACGCACAGTCCTGATCCAGCGATCAGCGATCTTGGATGCCCGAGGAGACATAGCGATGACACAGAGTCACAAGCAATACCTGCCCAGCGCCGACTGGCAGGCCCAGGCCCATGTCAAAGGCATGGCCGGCTACCAGGCCCTGGTGGCCGAGGCCGAGGCCGATTACCAGGGCTTCTGGGCCCGCCAGGCGCGCGAGCTGATCAGCTGGCAGACGCCCTTCACCCAGGTGCTCAATGACAGCGAGGCGCCGTTCTTCAAGTGGTTCGAGGACGGCCGGCTCAACGTCTCCTACAACTGCCTGGACCGCAATATCGAGGCCGGCCTGGGCGACAAGACCGCGATCATTTTCGAGGCCGACAACGGCGATGTCACCAAGGTCAGTTACAGCGAGTTGCTGGCCCGTGTGTCCCAGCTGGCCAATGCGCTGAAGAGCCGTGGCGTGAAGAAGGGCGACCGGGTCGTCATCTATATGCCGATGTCGGTCGAGGGCGTGGCCGCGATGCAGGCCTGCGCCCGCATCGGCGCAACGCACTCGGTGGTGTTCGGCGGCTTCTCGGCGCAATCCTTGCGCGACCGCATCCAGGACGCCGGCGCGGTGATGCTGATCACCGCCGACGAACAGCAGCGCGGCGGCAAGGCCCTGCCGCTGAAGGCCATCGTCGACGAGGCCCTGGCCGACAACAGCTGTCCGAGCCTGAAGGATGTGATCGTCTACAAGCGCACCGGCGGCGCGATCGGCTGGGTTGCCGGCCGCGACCAGTGGCTGCACGAGATCGTGGCCGGCCAGTCCAGCGACTGCGCGCCCGAGTGGGTCGAGGCCGAGCACCCGCTGTTCCTGCTCTACACCTCGGGTTCGACCGGCAAGCCCAAGGGCGTGCAGCACAGCACCGGCGGCTATCTGCTGCATGCGGCGCTGACGACCAAGTGGACCTTCGATCTGAAGCCCGACGACATCTTCTGGTGCACCGCCGACATCGGCTGGGTCACCGGCCACACCTATATCAGCTACGGCCCGCTGGCCCTGGGCGGCACCGAGATCGTGTTCGAGAGCATCCCGACCTTCCCGGATGCCGGCCGCTTCTGGCAGATGATCGAGAAACACAAGGTCACGATCTTCTACACCGCGCCCACCGCGATCCGCTCGCTGATCAAGGCGGCCGAGAGCAACGAGGCCGTGCACCCGAAGCGTTATGACCTGAGCAGCCTGCGCCTGCTCGGCTCGGTCGGCGAGCCGATCAACCCCGCCGCCTGGGAGTGGTACCACGCGAACATCGGTGGCGGTCGCTGCCCCATCGTCGACACCTTCTGGCAGACCGAGACCGGCGGCCACATGATCACGCCGCTGCCGGGCGCGACGCCGCTGGTGCCGGGCTCCTGCACCTTGCCCTTCCCAGGCATCACGGCCGCGATCGTTGATGAGCTGGGAAACGACGTGCCCAACGGGCAGGGCGGCATCCTGGTCGTCAAGAAGCCCTGGCCCTCGATGATCCGCACCATCTGGGGCGACCCGGAGCGCTTCAAGAAGAGCTACTACCCGGCCGAGCTCAAGGGCTATTACCTGGCGGGCGACGGTGCGATCCGCGATGCCGAAACCGGCTACTTCACGATCACCGGTCGCATCGACGATGTCCTGAACGTGTCCGGCCACCGCATGGGCACGATGGAGATCGAATCGGCCCTGGTCAGCTGCACCGAGCTGGTGGCCGAGGCCGCGGTGGTCGGCCGCCCGGACGACACCACTGGCGAGGCGATCTGCGCCTTTGTCGTGCTCAAGCGCCCGCGCCCGACCGGCGACGAGGCCAAGGCCATCGCCAAGCAGCTGCGCGACCATGTGGCCAAGGAGATCGGCCCGATCGCCAAGCCCAAGGACATCCGCTTCGGCGACAACCTGCCCAAGACCCGCAGCGGCAAGATCATGCGCCGCCTGCTGCGCTCGGTGGCCAAGGGCGAGAGCGTCACGCAGGACACCTCGACGCTGGAGAACCCGGCCATCCTGGAGCAGCTGGGCCAGGCCTACTGAACTCGCAGCGCCTAAAGAGAAAGCCCCGCAGTGCGGGGCTTTTTCATGACGCTTGGACGACGATCACTTGACCGTCATCACCCACTTGGCCAGTTCCTCGGCCTCGGCCGGATTGACCTGGGCATTGGCGGGCATGGGCACAGGGCCCCAGACGCCGGAGCCGCCCTTGATGATCTTTTCGGCCAGTTTCTTGACGGCGTCCTTGTCCTTGGCGTACTTGGCAGCGACGTCCTTGTAGGACGGGCCGACCAGCTTCTTGTCGGTCGCATGGCAGGCCATGCAGTTCTTCTTCTGTGCCAGTTCGGCGTTGGCAAAAGCGGCCGGGGCGGCCAGGGTGGCGGCCAGCGTGGCCAGGGCAATCAGAGAGGACTTCATGGTTTCCTTTCGGCTCAACAATCTCTAAGGGCTGGTCGGTGCAATCTGCACTACAGTGCTGACAGCATAGCCCCGCCAGCGATTTTATGGGGCGGCATGGATCAAAGGAGTCGTGTGATGTTGTTGATGGCCGTCGGTGTCGTGCTCTTGCTGCTCAAGCTGGTGGGCGTGGCGCCGGTCAGCGAGTGGAGCTGGCTCTGGGTGCTGGCGCCCTTCGGCTTGGCCGTGCTGTGGTGGGCCTGGGCCGATGCCAGCGGCTACACGCAGAAAAAGGCCATGCAGCGCATGGACCAGCGCAAGGAAGCGCGCCGCGAGCGCTCGCTCGAAGCGCTGGGCCAGAGCGAGAAGCAGCGCCGCAAATAGCCGGCGCCGCTTTTTTCTACACTTCTTTACTCGAACAGGTCGAGCACCGCGCCCGAGCTGGCGCTCGACGCGGTCTTCGCGAACTTGGCCAGCACACCGCGGGTGTAGCGCGGTGCCGGCTGCTTCCACAGCGTCTTGCGGCGCGCCAGCTCGGCGGCGTCCACATGCAGCTCCAGCTTGAGCTGGTGGGCGTCGATCGTGATGCTATCGCCCTCCTGCACCAGCGCGATCACACCGCCCTCAAACGCCTCGGGCGCCACATGGCCGACCACCATGCCCCAGGTGCCGCCGGAGAAGCGGCCGTCGGTGATCAGGCCCACGCTCTCGCCCAGACCCTGGCCGATCAGCGCGCCGGTCGGGGCCAGCATCTCGGGCATGCCCGGGCCGCCCTTGGGGCCCAGATAGCGCAGCACCATGATGTCGCCGGCCACGATCTTGTTGGCCATGATGGCGGCCAGCGCCGATTGCTCGTCCTCGAAGACCCGGGCCGGGCCGGTCATCACCGGGGTCTTCAGGCCGGTGATCTTGGCGACCGCGCCCTCGGGCGAGAGATTGCCCTTCAGGATGGCCAGGTGGCCTTGGGCGTAGATTGGCGCGCTGACGTCGCGGATCACGGCCTGGTCGGCGCGCAGCTCGGGCACCTCGGCCAGGTTCTCGGCCACGGTCTTGCCGGTGATGGTGATGCAGTCGCCATGCAGCAGGCCGGCCTTCAGCAGCACCTTCATCACGGCCGGGATGCCACCGGCCTTGTGCAGGTCCACCGCCAGGAACTGGCCGCTGGGCTTCAGGTCGCACAGCACCGGAATCTTCTTGCGCATGCGCTCGAAGTCGTCAATGGTCCACTCGACCTCGGCCGCATGGGCGATGGCCAGGAAATGCAGCACCGCATTGGTCGAGCCGCCGGTGGCCATGATGACGGCCACGGCGTTCTCGATCGCCTTCTTGGTGACGATGTCGCGCGGCTTCAGGTCGGCCTTGACGGCCTCGACCAGATAGTTCGCCGCCCGCTTGGTGTTCTCGACCACCTCGTCCTCGACATTGGACATCGACGAGGAGTAGGGCAGGCTCATGCCCAGTGCCTCGAAGGCCGAGCTCATCGTATTGGCCGTGTACATGCCGCCGCAGGAGCCGCTGCCGGGGATGGCGCGCTTCTCGATCTGGCAGAAGTCCTCTTCGCTCATCTTGCCGGCGCTGAATTGGCCGACCGCCTCGAAGACGCTGACGATGTTCAGGTCCTGGCCTTTGTAATGGCCGGGCTTGATGGTGCCGCCATAGATGTAGATGGCCGGCACATTGGCGCGCAACATGCCCATCATGCCGCCGGGCATGTTCTTGTCGCAGCCGCCGATCACCATCACGCCGTCCAGCCACTGGCCGCCGACGCAGGTCTCGACGCAGTCGGAGATCACCTCGCGCGAGACCAGCGAGTATTTCATGCCCTCGGTGCCCATGGCCATGCCGTCCGAGATGGTCGGTGTGCCGAAGATCTGCGGGTTGGCGCCGGCGGCCTTCAGGCCGATCACGGCGGCATCGGCCAGCTTTTGCAGGCCGGAGTTGCAGGGCGTGATCGTCGAGTGACCGTTGGCGATGCCAATCATCGGCTTGCCGAAATCGCTCTCCTGGTAGCCCATGCCGTAATACATGGAGCGGTTCGGGGCGCGGGCCACGCCCTCGGTGATGTTCTTGGAACGACGGTTGATCGCTGACATGGGTGTCTCCTCAGAATTGCTGCAGTTTGCGCGGCCGGTGATCGTTTATCAAATATATTATTCAATGATGATTGATATGTTCTAAAGAAATGATTGAGCTCAGAAGCCTGCGCCAGTTCCTTGCCGTTGCGGAGGAGTTGCATTTCGGCCGGGCGGCCTTGCGCCTGCACATGACCCAGCCGCCGCTGACCCAGGCGATCCAGAAGCTGGAGCAGGCGCTGGGCGCGCCGCTGTTCGAGCGCAGCAGCCGCTCGGTGCGGCTGAGCCCGGCCGGTGAGGCCTTGCTGCCGCAGGCGCGGCGCCTGCTGCTGGAGGCCGAGCAACTGGGCACCCTGGTGCGCGCGGCCGCCGAGGGCCAGCGCGGCCGGGTGCGGCTGGGCTTTGTCTCGACCGTCGGTTTCGGCGAGCTGCCGCGCTGGCTGCGCGCTTTCCGCGAGCAGCAGCCCGACATCGTGCTGAGTCTGCGCGAGGCCACACTGGACGTGCAGCTGCAGCAGTTTGCCGGCGAGGATCTGGACGCGGGCTTCGTGATCCATGCGCCGGGCGCCCTGCCGGCCGGCTTCGAGGCCTTGGGTATCGCCCGCGAGCCCATGGTGCTGGCGCTCAGCGCCGAGGAGGCGCTGGCCGCCAAAGCGCAGCTGGCGGCCGCCGACATCCTGGCGCTGCCGCTGGTGATCTTCCCGCGACAAATAGCGCCCTCGCTGTTCGATGCGGTGCTGGCCTTCTACCGCGATCAGCAGGCCGCCCCGGTGATCGCCCAGGAGGCGATACAGATGCAGACCATCGTCAACCTGGTCTCCGCTGGCATGGGCGCGGCCTGGGTGCCGGAGTCGGTGATGGGCTTGCAGCGCAGCGGCGTGGTCTACAAGCGCGTGGCCGGCAGGGTGCCGGTCTGCGAGACCAGCCTGATCTGGCGCCCCGATGCCGGGCCGGCGGTACGCCGCTTTGTCCAGCATATCCAGGCTTGCCTGGCCCGCCCACTATGATGCGCGGCTTGCTTCAAGAGGTGCTTACGCCATGCTGGTCCACCCCCAGTTCGACCCCATCGCCATCAGCCTCGGCCCGCTGGCCGTGCATTGGTACGGCCTGACCTATCTGGCCGCCTTCGGCCTGTTCCTCTGGCTGGCCAATCTGAAAGTGCGCCAGCCGCAGTTCGCGGCGGCCGGCTGGGCCAAGCGCGATGTCGACGATCTGCTGTTCTTCGGCGTGCTGGGTGTGGTGCTGGGCGGGCGGCTGGGCTATGTGCTGTTCTACAAGCCCGACTACTACCTGCACCACCTCGGCGAGGTGCTGGCGGTCTGGAAGGGCGGCATGGCCTTTCATGGTGGTCTGCTCGGTGTGCTGGTCGCGATGGCGCTGTTTGCCAGGCTGCGCGGCCGCAAATTCTTCGAGGTCACCGACCTGATCGCGCCCTGCGTGCCCACCGGTCTGGCGGCCGGGCGCATCGGCAACTTCATCAATGGCGAGCTGTGGGGCCGGGCGGCCGACCCCAGCCTGCCCTGGGCGATGATCTTTCCGCAGGCCGGCGATGGCGGCGTGCCGCGCCATCCCTCGCAGCTCTACCAGTTCCTCGGCGAAGGCCTGCTGCTTTTCGTCGTGCTGTGGTTCTATGCGAAGAAGCCGCGCGCGACCGGCCAGGTGTCCGGCGTCTTCCTGATCGGCTATGGGCTGATGCGTTTCCTGGCCGAGTTCTTCCGCGAGCCGGACGACTTCCTGGGCCTGCGGGCCTTCAATCTGAGTCAGGGACAATGGCTGTCGCTGCCGATGATCGCGGCCGGTGTGCTGATCTGGCTCTGGGCCAGCCGCCGCCAAGCCAACTGAGTTTTCTTCATGCGTCAAATCTTCTTCGATACCGAAACCACCGGCCTGTATGCCGAGGGCGGCGACCGTCTGGTTGAAATCGGCTGCGTCGAGATGGTCAACCGCCAGCTCACCGGCAACAACCTGCACATCTACGTCAACCCCGAGCGCGCCAGCCACGAGGAAGCGCTGAAGGTGCACGGGCTGACCGAGGAATTCCTCTCGACCAAGCCCAAGTTCGCCGAGGTGGCCGATCAGCTGCTGGACTTCCTGGCCGGCGCCCAGCTGGTGATCCACAACGCGCCTTTCGACATCGGCTTCGTCAATGCCGAACTCAAGCGCCTGAAGAAGCCGCCGATCACCGACCATGTGGGCAGCGTGCTCGACACCTTGCTGATGGCGCGCGATATGTTCCCCGGCAAGGCCAATTCGCTGGACGCGCTGTGCCGGCGCCTGGAAGTCGACAACTCCAGCCGCACCTTGCACGGCGCCTTGCTCGATGCCGAGCTGCTGGCCGAGGTCTATATCCGCCTGACCCGCGGGCAGGATTCGCTGGTGATCGACGAGGGTGGCAGCAGCCATTCGAACCAGCCGGGCGAGCTGCGGGTCGAGGCGGTCGACCTGAGCCGCTTCGCGCTGCCGGTGCTGCAGGCCAGCGAGGCCGAGCTGCAAGCCCATGACAAGGTGCTGGCCGAACTCGACAAGGCCAGCGGCGGCAAAAGAATCTGGCAAGCAGCTTGATTGCCACGATAAAGCCATGGCATAATCGCGGGCTTCCCGGTTAACGAATTCTTCCAAGAGTTTGTTGAACGACCAGACCGGGCGGTTAGCTCAGCGGTAGAGCACTGCCTTCACACGGCAGGGGTCGCAGGTTCGAACCCTGCACCGCCCACCAGAATATTGAATGACTCCGGCAATCGTATCGGGGTCACCCCTTCTGAACCGGTCGTTGCGCCCCAGATACCGGGCGGTTAGCTCAGCGGTAGAGCACTGCCTTCACACGGCAGGGGTCGCAGGTTCGAACCCTGCACCGCCCACCAGATCAAGCCCCCGAAGTCATCGACCTCGGGGGCTTTTTTCTTGGGCGGCGCGCCCTCATGCCGGCCGCAACCGCCCCGTGCCCTGGCACTGCGGCGCCGAGCAGTAGCCATACAGGGCCAGCGCATGATCCTGCAGCTCGAAGCCGTGGCGCAGCGCGATCTCGCACTGGCGCTGCTCGATCTCCTCGTCGACGAACTCCTCGACCCGGCCGCAGTTCAGGCAGACCAGATGGTCGTGGTGGCTGCCCTCGTCAAGCTCGAACACCGCCTTGCCGGGCTCGAAGTGATGGCGCGACAGCAGGCCGGCCTGGGCGAACTGCATCAGCACGCGGTAGACGGTG
The DNA here is from genome assembly GCA_005503085.1 of Burkholderiales bacterium C2. Classification (GTDB taxonomy): domain Bacteria; phylum Pseudomonadota; class Gammaproteobacteria; order Burkholderiales; family Burkholderiaceae_C; genus Roseateles_E. Next base: position 101,717 of record SCOI01000005.1, read on the forward strand.
GCCAGGCCGATGTCGGCACCTTCGGCCAGCAAGGCCTTGTAGACGTCCTCGGCGCTCAGATGGCGCTGGGCGGTGCGCTGGAAGATGCGCAAGATCTTGATGCGCGGCACGGTGGCCTTGAGGCCCATCGACTGGATGTCGGCGATATGGTCGGAAGCGGCGGTCATGCGGGCTATGGGCTCAGTGCAGCGTGCGGGCGGGGCTGGTGTGCAGCTCGGCGTAGCAGTCCGTGCACAGGCAGCGCTGCAGCTCGGCATGGGCGCCGTGCTGGGCCTCGAAGCGCAGCAGCGCGGCCTGGGTCTCGCGCAGGTGTCGCGTCGCGGCCTCGCGCAGCGAGACATGCAGGCCGCTGTTGCGGCTGGCCCGCAGCAGGCTGGCGTGCACGCTGGCCAGCAGCTCGGCGGCCTCGTCCAGCGCGCCGGCGCGGGCCTGGGCCTCGGCCAGGTTCAAGGTGCTGACGACCACGGCGGCCACCGCATCCTCGCCGTCCGGCCAGTCGTTGAAGCAGGCCAGCGCGAGGCTGCGCGCCTGCTCGTAGGCCAGGATGGCGCGCAGATGCTCGCCGCGCTCGAACAGCGCGTTGCCCTGCAAGGTCAGCTGGGTCCAGGTATTGGGGGTGGCTTGGTTCATGGTTGTGGCTTGGTTGACTTATCCCAGGGCGGTGTCGAGCACCATCATCAGCACGAAGCCGATCAGCAGGCCGGTCGTGGCATGGCGCTCATGACCCTGGCGGTGCGATTCGGGGATGACCTCGTGGCTGACGACAAAGAGCATCGCGCCGGCCGCGAAGGCCAGGCCCCAGGGCAGCAGCGCCGCGCTGAGGCCCAGCAGCGCGGCACCAACCACGGCGGCCAGCGGCTCCACCAGCCCCGAGGCCGCGCCGATGCCCGCCGCCCGCCAGCGGCCGACGCCCAGGCTTTGCAGCGCCAGCGCCACCACCAGACCCTCGGGCACGTCCTGGATCGCGATGCCGGTGGCCAGCGCGGTGGCGCGCGCCGCGTCAGTGCCGGCCGCTGCGACGCCGATGGCCAGGCCCTCGGGGATGTTGTGCAGCACGATGGCGATGACAAACAGCCACAGGCCGCGCTCGCGGCGCGACTCGCCGGCCGTGCCGGCACCGCCGTGCTGGTGCGGCAACAGGCGCTCGACGCCCATGATCAACGCCGCGCCCGCCAGCAGGGCCGCGCCGATGCCGACCGCGCTGGCCCAGCTGCCATGGCCCAGGCGGCCGGCCGCGGCCAGGGCCGGCACCAGCAGCGAGAAGCAGCAGGCCGCCAGCATCACGCCGGCGCCAAAGCCCAGCAGGGCGTCATGGCTGCGCCGGCCGGGCGCGCGGGCGCACAGCATCGGCAGCACGCCCAGCGCGGTGGCCAGCGCCGCCATGCCGCCGGCGCCGAGCGCGGTGCGCATCGCCGGGCTCGGCGCCAGGCCCTGCCAAAGCTGCAACAGGCCCAGCCCCAGGCCGGCGCCGACGATCAGCAGGCCCAGCAGCTGCCAGCCGCGCCAGCGCGATCGGGCGGCTGCGCTGCCGGACAAATGAGGGGCGGGGGGAACCAGCATGGGCCATCCATATCCTGCCGTGACGGTCACGGCGCTGCGAAGGGCTGGCTGGAGGGCTGGCGATAGGTATTTATTTAAACAGGAACTATTCTCATTTGCAACCGGGCGCGGAATTGCGCTGCCAAATAGGAAAGTTTGTGCGCAATGCAACAGCCTGTGTCGGGAAGGGGCCGGGGCTTCAAGCAGAATCAATCGCCTATGTTGCATCTGTTGAATCTATTGGCAGCCATCGCGCTGCTGGTCTGGGGCACTTACATCGTGCGCACCGGTGTCCTGCGCATCTTCGGGGCCAATTTGCGCGAGGTGCTGGCGCGCAGCGTCAGCAACCGCTTCTTTGCGATGAGTGCCGGCCTGGGCGTGACCACCCTGGTGCAGTCGAGCACCGCCACCTGCCTGATCGTCGCCTCCTTCGTCGGCCAGGGCCTGGTCTCGACCGCCTCGGCGCTGGCCGTGATGCTGGGCGCCGACATGGGCACGGCGCTGATGGCGGTGGTGTTCTCCTTCGATCTGTCCTGGCTGTCGCCGGCCCTGATCTTCACCGGCGTGGTGCTCTTCATCTCGCAGGAGAAGACCACGGTCGGGCGTATCGGCCGGGTGGCGATCGGCCTGGGCATCATCACCTTGGCGCTGAAGCTGATCGTCGCGAGCACCGGCCCGCTGACCCAGAGCCCGGCGGTGCGCGCGCTGCTGGTGGCCCTGCCCAACGAGATCATGCTGGAGATCCTGGTCGGCGCCTTGCTGACCGTGATGTCCTATTCCAGCCTGGCCGTCGTGCTGCTGACCGCGACCCTGGCCGAGTCCGGCATGGTGCCGGCGACGCTGGCGATGGGCCTGGTGATGGGGGCCAATGTCGGCAGCGGCGTGCTGGCCGTGCTGTCCACCGCCAAGGCCAATGTCTCGACGCGCCGCCTGCCGCTGGGCAATCTGATCTTCAAGCTGGCGACCTGTGCGGTGGTCGTGCCCTTGCTGCCGATGATCCATATCGAGCTGCAGCAGTGGCTGCCGACCGTGCACCAGCAGGTGATCGCGCTGCATCTGGGCTTCAACATCCTGATGGCCCTGCTCTTCATCGCCTTCGTGACGCCGATGGCCAAGCTGCTGGAGCGTTTCATGGTGACGCCGCCGCCGGCCGCGTCGAGCCGGCCGCGCCATCTGGACCCGATGGCTCTGACCACGCCGGCGCTGGCGATCAGCTGCGCGGCCCGCGAGGCCCTGCACCAGGCCGATGTGGTCGAGACCATGCTGCGCGGCATCCTGCCGGTGATCAAGAACGACGACACGCAGCTGTCAAGCGAGCTGCGCAAGCTCGATGACACGGTCGACGAGCTCTACTCGGCCATCAAGTTCTATCTGACCCAGATCTCGCGCGAGGCCCTGTCCGAGCGCGAGGCGCGGCGCTGGACCGACATCGTCTCGTTCACGATCAATATGGAGCAGATCGGCGACACGATAGAGCGCATCCTCGAGGACATCGAGGACAAGAAGATCCGAAAGGGCCGCAACTTCTCCGAGGCCGGCATGGCCGAGATTGCCCATATGCATGAGCGCCTGCTGGCCAATCTGCGCCTGGGCATGAGCGTCTTCCTCGACGGCCATGTGCGCGATGCGCAGAAGCTGCTGGAGGAGAAGGCGCGGTTCCGCGATCTCGAGCTCGAGTACGCGGCCACCCATATCGCGCGCTTGCAGGACAACACCATGCAGAGCATAGGCACCAGCTCGCTGCATCTGGACCTGATCACCGACCTGAAGCGCATCAACAGCCATATCTGCTCGATCGCCTATCCCATCCTCGATTCGGCCGGCGTGCTGGCGCAGACGCGCTTGCGCGAGCCGGGTGGCCAGGCGCGGCTCGATGTCTGAGCCGGTGTTGCCGCCGCTGCCCTCGGACTGGCTGCGCTTTCGGCTGGGCGAGCAGGCACTGGGCTGGCTCAGCCCCGAGCGGGCGGCGCGGGTGCTGCCGCTGCTGCCGGGGGCCCGGCTGATCGACCAGGAGCTGCGCTGGGAAGGCGCTGCCGACCTGTCCGCCACGATGCAGGCCGCCGCCGAGGCCTTGCGGGCCCAGGGGGCGATCCAGGGCTGGCGCGGCGAGGCCTTTGCCTGCGAGACGCCGCTGGCCGAGCCCTGCCGCGCAAGCGGCACCGAGCTGTTCCGCATGGAGCGCGCGGCCTTCCGCTTCTTCGGTCTGATGAGCCGGGCCGTGCACATCAACGGCTGGCGGCCCGATGGCCGCATGCTGTGCGGCCGGCGTTCGCTCAGCAAGCCGACCGACCCGGGTCTGCTGGACAATCTGGCCGCCGGCGGCCTGGCCGCGGGCGAGGAGCCGCTGGCCTGCGCACGACGTGAGCTGTGGGAGGAGGCCGGTGTCGACGCGGCGCTGTCCGCTGCGCTGCGGCCCGGCGGTGCCTTGCGCACGGTGCGGCTGACTGCCCAGGGCCTGCACGACGAGGTCCTGCATGTCTTCAATCTGCGCCTGCCGGCCGAGTTCCGGCCGGTCAATCAGGACGGCGAGGTGGCCGAGTTCCTGGACCTGGAGCCCGGCTCGCTGAGCGGCTTCACGCCCGATGCGGCGGCCGTCATCGCCCACGCCATCGAACGCGGCGATCACAAGGAATAACACAATGGACAAGGTCGATGCGGTGGTGGTCGGGGCCGGTGTCGTTGGCCTTGCCGTGGGCCGGGCGCTGGCCATGCGCGGGCTCGAAACCCTGGTGCTGGAGCGCGAGACGGCGATCGGCACCGGGGTCAGCTCGCGCAATAGCGAGGTCATCCACGCCGGGCTCTACTACCCCGAGGGCTCGCTGAAGGCTCGGCTCTGCGTGGCCGGCAAGCAGCAGCTCTATGCGCTGTGCGAGAGCCACGGCATCGCCCACCGCCGCTGCGGCAAGCTGGTCGTGGCCACCGGGCCCGAGCAGGTGGCGGGGCTGCGGGCGCTGGCCGCCAAGGGCGCGCGCAACGGCGTTGACGATCTGCGCTGGCTGGCGCGCGAGGAAGCTCAGGCCCTGGAGCCGGCGCTGCGCTGCGAGGCGGCCCTGCTGTCGCCCTCGACGGGCATCATCGACAGCCATGGCCTGATGCTGGCGCTGCAGGGCGATCTGGAGCGCGCCGGCGGCGCGGTGGGCCTGGCCTCGGCGGTGCTAGCCTTGCGAGCCACGCCCGAGGGTCAGGTCTTGACTGTGGGCACCGACGATGGCGGCACGATGGAACTGCTGTCGCCCATCGTCGTCAATGCCGCTGGACTTTCCGCACCCTGGTTGGCCGCGCAGACCGAGGGCCTGGATGCCGCCCATGTGCCGACCGCACATTTCAGCAAGGGCAGCTATTTCTCGCTGCAGGGCAAGGCGCCGTTTGCGCGCCTGGTCTATCCGCTGCCGCAGGACGCCTGGCTGGGCGTGCACCTGAGCCTGGACCTGGGCGGCCAGGCCCGCTTCGGACCGGACGCGCAGTGGCTGGACGAAGTCAGCGATCCAGGCCAGATCGACTACCAGGTCGACCCGGCCCGGGCCGAGGCCTTCTATGCCGATGTGCGGCGCTACTGGCCGGGCCTGCCCGACGGCACGCTGGCCCCGGCCTACAGCGGCGTGCGGCCCAAGATCCATGGCCCGGGCGAGCCGGCACCGGACTTCCGCATCGACGGCCCCGAGCGCCACGGCGTGCCCGGCCTGGTCAATCTGCTGGGCATCGAGTCCCCTGGCCTGACCAGCTGCCTGGCCATTGCCGAGGAGACACTGCAGCGGCTGGCCCTTACTTGAGCCCCTCGCCGATCGCCTTGGTCAGGCTGCCCTGGGCATCATCCCCGCTGAACTCCCAGAAGAAGGCGCCGCCCAGGCCGCGTGACTTGACGTAGTCCATCTTCTCGCGGATCTGCACCGGGGTGTCGAAGCTCCAGAAGGTGGTGCCGTTGTAGATCCACTGGGCGCGGCTTTGCGGGTCGACGAAGCTGGGCCAGGCCAGGCTCTTCAGCACCTTGTAGTCCTCGTTGCCACGCTCCCAGGTGGCCGGTGCCGCGACACCGCTCTGGTAGAGGCCGTTGTTGACATTGGGCACATTGGTCCAGCCGCGGCCGTAGAAGCCGATGCCCAGGTTCAGCTTGGTGGCGGGCACGCCCTGGGCGAGATAGGCCTGCAGCGCATCGTCGGTGTTGTAGAGCCGCACATCGCCGGTCGAGGGGTCGGCCGTGCTGCCGTAGAGCGGCGAATGGAAATTGGTCCTGGCCTCCCAGCTGCCGTGGAAGTCATAGGTCATCACATTGATGAAGTCCATGTAGGGATGGGCCTGGCCGGGGTCGAAGGCGCGGATCTTGTCGATGCCGGCCGGCGCGGCCATGGTCAGCAGCAGGCCCGGGCGCAGTGCGTCGAGCTGGCGGCGGAACTCGGCCACCAGACCGGTGAAGTTCTCGCGGTCCTCGGGCTTGCCGCAGGCCAGGCCGCAGGCGTTCGGATACTCCCAGTCGAGGTCGATGCCGTCGAACACACCGGCCAGCGCGCCGGCACCGCCGGCGTCCTCGACGCGCGGCAGATCGCCCTTGATATAGGCGTCGATGCAGCTCTTGACGAAGGCGGCGCGGTTCTCGGGTTTCGCGGCTTCGGAGAAGCCGCGCGAGTAGGTCCAGCCGCCCAGCGAGATCAGCACCTTGAGCTTGGGGTACTTGGTCTTGAGCTTCTTCAGCTGGCCCCAGTTGCCGCGCAGCGGCTGGTCCCAGCGGTCGGCCACGCCGTCCACGCTTTGGGCCGCGCTGAAGCCCTTGGTGTAGTCGGCAAAGGCATCGCCGCCGGCCCCGGTGTTCTCGTTGACCGCCTGGGTCACGCCGACCTCGCAACGGTTGTTGCGCACATTGCCGAAGGCGTAGTTGATATGGGTCAGGTGCTGGGCCGAGCCGCTGGTGTCGATGTTCTTGACCAGGTAGTTGCGGCCGTAGATGCCCCATTGCGCGAAGTAGCCAAGCACCGTCTTGTCGCCACCGCCCAGCTCCTGGGTGCGCACCGAGATCGCGGCCGAGGGCTGGGAGGCGCCGGCTTGGTTGAAGGCGACGACGCTGAAGCTGTAGGCGGTGTCGGGGCTCAGGCCGGTGACGCTGGCGGCCGGGTTGGCCACGGTGGCGGCCGTGCTCGAGCCTTGCAGCACGCGATACTGCACCGTGCAGTTGGGCCCGGCTGCCACCGCGCCCCAGGCCAGGTTGACGCTGTTGCTGCTGGTGCTGCTGGCGTTCAGCCCGGCGGGTGTGGCCGGCGGCGCGGCGCAGGCGCCGTTGGCCGTGCTGGTCAGCAGCGCGGCGCTGGCGGCCGAGACATTGCCGGCGCGGTCCTTGGCCCGCACCGTGTAGCTGTAGGCGGTGCCGGCGCTCAGGCCGCTGTCGGTGTGGCTGGTGCCGGTGGGCGAGGCGATCAGGCTGGCGCCGCGCAGCAGCTCATAGCCGGCCACGCCGCTGCCGGTGTCGGTCGAGGCCTGCCAGCTCAGGCTGATGCTGGTGCTGGTGGCGCCGGTGGCGCTCAGGCCGGCGGGCACGCTGGGTGGCGTGGTGTCGACGGGCGGGTTGCCGTCGCAGTCGCCCAGCGGTTTCCAGACGTCCCAGGTGCCGGAGCTGGTGGCCGGCGAGTTGTTCTGGGTCCACCACTTGGCCTGGTAGGCCTTGTTGTTCTGCTGGGCCAGCTTGCCGCCGGTGTAGATGTCGGCGGCGGTCCAGGCCGGCACCGCGCTGCAGTCATAGGCCTGGGCCGAGCCGGCGGCCATCGCGGCGGCCAGGGCGATCAATCGATAGGCGTTCTTCATGGGTGATGTCCTTGGGTCAGGAAAAAAATGGGACTCAGCGCTTGAGCGTCGAGGTCTTGTTACTGGCAGCGGCAGCGGCCGTGGCCGGCTGGGTGCCGCGGCGGGCTTCCTGGGCCAGGCCGTAGCTCTTGCCGCCGAAGCTCACGACCCAGTTGCTGGGCAGGGGCATCGGCAGGTAGTAGTTCAGCTTGACCTGGACGCTGGCGCCCGGGGCCAGGCTTTGCCAGCCGGGCAGCTTGAAGCTGGCGCGGTGGAAGTCCTTGGCCAGCCCGCCGATGTTGTGGCCGGCCGGATTGGCGCCGCTTTGCACCACCGTCAGGCCGAAGCCGCTCTGGTCGGTCAGGGTGGCCGGGATCGCGGTGGGCACATCGAAGCTGAACTCGGTGCCGCCGGGCAGCGTGCTGCTCGTGCGGTTGGTCAGCGTCAGGGTGGGATTGATCGGGTAGTTGGCATCGCCGAGTGCAAAGCCCGAGATCGCATAGCCGATGTCCAGCACCTCGGCGGGCAGGGCCGGCTGGCCCGGCGCGGTCAGGGTGTTGCCATAGGGCGTGGCGGTCTTGAACTTGTTGTAGAGCGCGGTCGTCAATGTGCTGCCCATGCCCCATTCGCCGCGCTGGGCGTTCCAGCCGTAGTCGCCGGCCAGCTCCCAGAACATCACGCCGCCGATGCCGCGGTCCGCCACATACTGGGCCTTGACGCCCAGCGACTGCTCGTCCTCGATCGACAGGAAGACCTTCTTCTGCGCGTTCCACAGCCAGGGTGCGACCAGGGTCGGGTCGTAGTGGCGGGCATAGCTGCCGATCAGCTGGTCGGCCGGATTGGTGGCGGGGTTCAGGCCATAGGCGGCCAGATAGCTGCCGGGCCGGCCCTCGGCCAGGTTCTTCAGATGCCACAGCGGGTTGGAGCCGGCCGGCACCTCGCGGTTGCCGACGTCCAGGTCATGCCAGAGGTTGTCGATGCCGACCGCTCCGGCGCCGCATTTCTGCACCGTGCCGCCGCCGGTACCGGCCGGGCACTTGCTCTGGTCGGCCTGGGGCGCCTGGCCCCACAGCCCGTTGGTGCCGCCCACCACATCCTTCCAGCCGCGGCTGTAGTAGGGCACGCCGATATTGATGCGGCCCGCCGGCAGCGCGCCGCGGAAGTAGTGATACGCCCAGTCGGTGTTCAGATAGCCGATGCGGGCGTACTGCGGCGCGGTGTAGTAGCTCCAGGCCTGCAGCTCGGCGTCCTTGCCGTCGTCGTAGAGCGCCGCGTTGGGGCCGACGAACTGGTTCCAGGCCCCGTGCAGGTCGTAGCTCATGATGTTGACGTAGTCCAGATAGGGCGTGATCTGGTGGTTCTCCATGCCGCGCAGCAGATAGGCCGAGGAGGGCGCGGCCACCGTCAGCAGGTAGTGGCGGGCGTCCTGCTGGCCGGCGGCATCGAGACGCTCGCGCAGGGTCTTCATCAGCAGCACATAGTTCTTCAGCAGATGGGCGCGGCGCGCGTTGGAGATCGCGAAGTCGTCCGGGTTGCCGGCGTCCTTCATGCTGGTCGCGTACTCGTAGTCGATGTCCACGCCGTCGAAGCCGTACTGGCGGATGAAGGCCACGGCCGAGTCGGCGAAGGCGCTGATGCCGGCCGTGTTGGCCGTGCCATCGGCGTTCGTCGTCATCGTGTAGAAGCCGCCGCTGGCGACGCGCTGGCCGCTGGCGTTGAAGAAGCCGCCGGTCTCGGCCCAGCCGCCGACCGAGATCATGGTCTTGACCTGCGGGTACTGCTTCTTGAACTTGTTGAGCAGATTGAAGTGGCCCTTGTAGGCATAGGCCGGGTCCATCTCGGCGCCGGCCACGCCGGGCCAGGTCAGGCCGGTGGCGGCATTGGCCGGGTCGGCGGCGTTGCCGATCGAGACCTTGTGGCTTGCGTCCACATGGGCGAAGGCGTAGTTGATATGGGTCAGCTGGCCCCAGGGGATATTGGAGGCCAGATAGGCCGGCTGGCCGTTCTTGCCGGTGCGCCAGCTGGTGAAGTAGCCGATCACGCGGCGCGGCTTGTCGGCGCCCATTTTCTCGCGCCCCTGCTCGTCATAGACCTTGCAGTAGGCCGGCGCGGTGCCCGGCGTGGTCGCCAGGCCCTCGGGGCGGCAGCGCTCCTCGCCGACCACCTGGCCGCGCACCGTGATGCGCAGGGCGGTGCTGTCGGTGCTGGCCCCCTTGTCGTCGGTGGCGCGGGCGACGATGTCGGCGACGCCGGCGCGCGCCGTCCAGCTGACGCTGAAGGGCGCGATCGTGTCCTCGGCCACCAGGGCGCCGTTGACATAGAAGCCCACCTTGGCGACGCTGCCGTCGCTGTCGGCGGCCGTGGCTGCCAGGGTCACCGCGTCGCCGGCGGTCGGGCTGGCGCCGGCCGTCGGCGCCGTCAGGCCCACGGTCGGCGGCTGGTTGACCGGGCCGCTGGTCACCGTGAGCTGCTGCGCGCGGCTGGCGCTGGCGCCCTTGTTGTCGGTCACGGTCAGCGTGACCGTGTAGCTGCCGGCCGCCGCATAGGTGCGGCTGGCGGTGGCGCCGCTGGCCGTGGCGCCGTCGCCGAAGCTCCAGGCATGGGCGGCGATGCTGCCGTCCGGGTCGCTGGAGGCACTGCCGTTGACGGTCAGCGTCAGGCCCTGGACCGCAGCGCTGAAGCTGGCCACCGGCGGCTGGTTGACCGTACCGCCATCGCAGGCGCCCAGCGGTTTCCAGACATCCCACTGGCCCGAATTGGTGGCCGGTGAATTGTTCTGGGTCCACCACTTGGCCTGGTAGGCGGCGTTGTTGTGCTTGACGCTCTGGCCGCCGGTGTAGACGGCCGCAGCGCTCCAGTCGGACAGGCCGGCGCAGTCATAAGCGAGGGCCAAGGGGCTGAGGCCACCGGCCATCAGCATCACGAGCAGTTGGGGAGAACGCATGGGATGACTCCTTGCATGAGGGGAAATGAACGGACGAGCAAGACCTGACCCCTGTGCTTTTCTGGCACGGGGCAGCACGGGGCAGGTCGGGTAAGGCGGGGGCTGGTGTTGCGGGCTAGGGCTGGACGATCACGTCGAAATACTTCTCGACGCAGCGCTGGTAGTCGCCGGGTTTGAGCGCCGAGTAGGCGGTCTGGTAGCCGACCGTCTTGCAGGCAAAGGTCTTGCCCTCCGGCATGTCGGCGCGGTAGGACCAGTCCTGGTCCCAATAGATGTTCAGTGCGCCGGCGCCGCCCAACTCGAAGCGCTTTTGCTGGGCGCAGCCGAGCTCTTCATTGGCGCCGATGGGCACGCCCAGCGCGGCCGCATGCTGGCGGTAATAGGCGATGCGGTTGAGCGACTGCGGCTTTTCGCTGCCCTGGCCGCATTCGATGCCGCCGTTGATGATGTTGGTGGTGGCGCCGAAGCCGGGGCGTATGCCCAGCGCCAGGTCGGCCGCATTGGGTTGCCAGCTGCCGTCCAGCACATGCAGCATGCTGGGCTTGGGCGAGGCCGGATAGACCAGGAAGAACACCGCCGAGGCCAGGTTGAGCCAGGTGTCGGCGACCTGTTCGGGCGCGTTCAGCAGCACCCGCACATCGCCGAACATCGCGTCCGAGAAGGGCCCGTAGTTGAAGCTGTAGGAGAGCTGCTTGGCACCGCGGCCGAAGTACTGCTTGTAGCGGCCCTGGGCGTCCTTGCCGCAGGGCCAGACCTGGGCCTGCCAGGTCTCGGGCCGGCATTCATTGTTGTAGGGGCAGCCGTAGCCGTCCTCGCTGCAGCCGGCCTCGCGCAGGTAGTACAGCGCCTGGCGCCACTCGGGGATGGCGTGGTTGCGGTCGTGCGCGCCGGTTTCCTGGGTGAAGTGGGCGAACATCGTGGCCAGGGTCTTGCGGCAGATCGCGTCGCTGTCGCGGCCATCGGTGTAGCTGGCGCAGACGCCGCCGAACTTGGCGATGGCCTGCAACAAGCCGGTATAGGTGTAGGAGGGATGGCGCAGCGGGAACAGGAACTCCCACTGCGCCGCGCCCAGCAGGCGCTCGACCCGCCTGACGTTGTCCGGGTTGCCGGCCAAGCCCGGCGCGACGGCAGCGACCACGCTATTGGGCCGGGTCGCGACCGAGGCCTTGACTGCGCGGAACAGCGGGCTGTCGGTCAGCGCGGCCTCGCTGGCCAGCAGATCGGCCAGCGCCAGCGTGTACTTGCCGGTGATCGGGTCGCGGGCGATGCTGGAGACGGTCAGGCTGGTGCTGCGGCTGGCACTGGCGCCCTGGTTGTCGGTCACGGTCAGGCTTACCGCATAGGTGCCGGCGCGGGCATAGCGGTGGCTGGGTTTGGCGACCGCCGCCGTGGCGCCGTCACCGAAGTCCCAGCGCCAGGCGCTGATGCTGCCGTCGGCATCGCTGGAGGCGCTGGCATCGAAGCTGACACTCAGCCGGCTGGTCTGGCTGCTGAAACTGGCGACGGGGGGCTTGTTGCCACCACCACCATCACAGCTGCCCAGCAGCTTCCAGACCTTCCAGGGCCCGGCGTTGGTCGCCGGTGCCGCGCCCTGGTTCCACCAGTTGGCGCTGTAGGCGCGGCCCTGATCGCGGGCCTGCTGGCCGGCGGTGTAGATACCGGTGGCTGTCCAGTCCGGCAGGGGGCTGCAGTCCAGCGCCAGCGCGCTGCTGTTCAGCAGCAGGCCGCACAGGCCCAGCCCCAGGGTTCGCATATCCATGAACGTCTCCCGCGTTCGATGCGCTTGTGACTGCTGCGCAATGGTCTTGACCATAGCCAGGCGCGTGGGCGCCATCGGCTTGCAGCTACAAGAAGCGGACTGCTCGTGCCCCCGTAGTGAGACGGACTTTAGATACCAATACGAATGCTGGTATCGTAGTTAACCCTTAATTGGTATGTAAGTTCTGGTAAATTGAAATACCAAAATGAGGCCAGTTGTGCGCATCGCGCCAAGCGAGCAAGACTGGTATCAGGTCTCGGCGATCTGCCACTGGCCGTCGCGCAGCAGCTCATGCGGACGGAAACGGGCCTTGTAAGCCATCTTCTGGCTTTCGGCGATCCAGTAGCCCAGATACAGGTGGGCCAGGCCCAGCTCACGGGCCTGTGCGATCTGCCACAGCACGTTGTAGCTGCCGTAGCTGGCGGCCTCATCGGGCTCGTAGAAGGTGTAGACGGCCGAGAGTCCGTCGCTGAGCACATCGAGGATGGACACCATCTTCAGCGCCCCTTCCTCCTCGCCCGGCGCGGCCGGTGCACGGAACTCGACCAGGCGCGAGTTGATGCGGCTTTGCAGCAGGAACTGGGTGTACTGGTCGATGCTGTCGTGGTCCATGCCGCCGCCCGAGTGGCGGCCGGCCTGGTAGCGCAGATAGAGCTGGTAGTGCTCTTCGCTGAAGCCCAGACGCATCACCTGCACGCTCAGGTCGCCATGCTGCTTCCAGGCGCGGCGCTGGCTGCGCGAGGGCTGGAAGGCCGCCACCGGGATGCGCATCGGCACGCAGGACTTGCAGCCGTCGCAGTAGGGCCGGTAGGTGAACAGGCCGCTGCGCCGAAAACCCGCCTCGACCAGGCCCGAGTAGGCGTCCGCATGGATCAGATGGCTGGGCGTGGCGACCTGGGAGCGCGCCTGGCGGTCCGGCAGATAGCTGCAGGGGTAGGGCGCTGTGGCATAGAACTGCAGCTGCGACAGCGGTAGCTCTTTGGGATGGGTCACGACGTGGCGGGCTTGAGGGTGGTTGAGGCTGGGGCCGATTCTGCCTGCAGCCAGTCCCATAGCGCGGGCCGGAAGACCCAGGATTGTGGGGAGGACTGCCCAACAAACTGCCGCAGATGGGCTTCGAACTCGGGCCGAGCCACCTCGGCGGCCCCCATCGAGGCCAGGTGCCGGGTGTTCTGCTGGCAGTCGATCCAGGGGATGCCGTGCTGGCGGCACAGGCAGACCAGGGCCGCCAGCGCGATCTTGGAGGCATCGGTGGCGCGCATGAACATCGATTCGCCGAAGAACATGCGGCCCAGGTTGACGCCGTAGAGCCCGCCGACCAGCTCGCCGTCGACCCAGGTCTCGACGCTGTGCACCGTGCCCTGCGCGGCCCAGCGCGCATAGGCGGCCTGCATCTCGGGCAGTATCCAGGTGCCGTTCTGGCCCTCGCGCGGCGCCTCGGCGCAGGCGCGCAGCACGGCCGGCGTCGCGCTGTCGACGCGGATCTCGCAGCCGGGCGTGCGCACGAAGCGGGCAATCGTCTTGCGCAGCGAACGGGTCAGGCGAAAGTGCCGCGTCTGCAGCACCATGCGCGGGTCCGGCGCCCACCACAGGATGGGCTGGTCCGGCCCGTACCAGGGAAAGATGCCGCGCGCATAGGCGGCCGTCAGCCGCGCCGGGCTCAGGTCGCCGCCGGCGGCCAGCAGACCCGGCGCGTCCGAGTCGGGGCCGAGCGCGCGGGAGGAGGGCGGAAAGTCGAGAGAAGCCTCGTCGAGCCAGTCGATCATGGCTTCATGGTAACTTCCCGCCCCATGATTACTGTTTACGGCATTCCCAACTGCGACACGATGAAGCGCGCCCGCGCCTGGCTGGACGATCAGGGGCTGAGCTACCACTTCCACGACTACAAGCGTGCCGGCGTGCCGCCCGAGCAGCTGCAGCGCTGGCTCAAGGAGCTGGGCTGGGAGCGTGTGCTCAACCGTGCCGGCACCACCTGGCGCAAGCTCGACGAGGCGGCCAAGACCGCCGCGGCGGACGCCGCCGGCGCGGCCGCGCTGATGCAGGCCCAGCCCAGCGTCATCAAGCGCCCCATCATCGAATGGGACGACGGCCGTCTGACAGTCGGCTTCTCGGCCGAGACCTTCTCGCGCCATCTTTGAAAGCGACGCACTGATATGTTCACCGGCATTGTTCAAGGCATCGCCGAAGTCGCCGCCATCACCGACAAGCCCGGCCTGCGCAGCTTCTCGCTGGAGTTCCCGCCGGGCTTCTGCCACGGCCTGGAGATCGGCGCCAGCGTCGCCAGCGACGGTGTCTGCCTGACCGTCACCGCGCTGCAGGGCGATACCCGGGCCGACTTCGATGTGATGCAGCAAAGCCTGAACCTGACCACGCTGGCCGGCCTGCGCCAGGGCAGCCGCATCAATGTCGAGCGCGCCGCGCGCGACGGCGCCGAGATCGGCGGCCACCCGCTCTCCGGCCATGTGGACTTCATGGCCACGGTGGCCGAGATCCGCCGGCCCGAGAACAACCATGTGCTGCGCATCGCCGTGCCCGCGCCCTGGATGCGCTACATCTTCGCCAAGGGCTATATCGCGATCAACGGCGCCAGCCTGACCGTCGCCGAAGCCCACCGCGAACCCGGCGGCGCCGGCTGGTTCGAAGTCTGGCTGATCCCGGAAACCCTGCGCATGACCACCTTCGGCGAGAAGGAGGTGGGGTCAGGTCTGAACATCGAGATCGAGCGGCAGACGCAGGTTTTTGTGGACACGGTGCGTGAGGCGATCGAGGAGCGGCTGGGGCCGCTGCTGCCGGCATTGGAAAAGTTGCTTGCCACTTCGGGGCAGAGTGTGGATGAGTTGGCAAAGCCACCGCGTCTGGCCTGATGCTCGCGCATCAGGGCTGATCCAGCCCTTGAAAGTTTGTCACGGCGTCGGCGGCAAACTTGGGCCATTGCTTGATGGGAACTTCCCGAGCCCGCCGGTATTCCATCACAGCAGTCTGCCGTGCGAGATCAACCGGCACGGCGTCGGCTCCGCCAATCGAGGTCGGTGGCGCGGTGCCGCTCGGTTCGAAACGGCTGACGGTATTGGCGGTGCCCAAGGTAGCAATGCCTGTACCAGACGGTGGGCCAGCGTGCTGGGCGGAGCGCGGTGGCCCATCTCATACCTGTCGGCCGATGTCAGCGTCCTCTTCCGAGACACCTACTTCCGGTTCTTTGGATTCTGGTACTTGGAAACAAACGGGCTATTCATGCCCTCTCCGCTGAAGTCCGGGCTGTGCGCCATGTGGAAGGTGTCGGTCTCCGTCCCATACATTTGAAACAGTGGCTGCGCTAGGTCGCGGCTGGCATCGGCCTCGCTGGTGACATGGTCGGCCCCGTCCTTGGCGATGACGGTCGCGAGATGGAAGGGGCAGGCACCCACCGGTTTCTTTTTTACGTCGTCCCAGTCGATCCGGTACATGTCGCCGATGTCCAATGCAAGCGCGTCCCGCGTCTCCTTGTCGCTGGGGTCGTACTGGGCCTTAGGTCCCTGTTGTTGGGGCGTGATGAATCCTGTCAGATGCTCGCCTGCTGTCTTTTCATTGGCCCAAGTCTTCTTGTCGAATGCCAGGGCGTTGGCGTACATGCCGCAGTCATTGGGTTGCTCGGTCGCCTTGGCATCCGCTAGCTTCTTGCTCGGGGCGTAGATAAGAAAGGTCTCCGGATTTTCGGGATGGGGGCGGCCACCCTCGTTCTCCATGGCCGCTTGTTCCCGGGTCGGCGGGGGAATGCGTTCTTCCGTCCCGATGCGTTGGAAGTACGCGGCTGGTTCGGGCGGAGCAGCGCCCTTGGCGACATGCAGGACGATCGGGAGACCTTGCAGCGGTATGGCGTAGCGGGCCGCCTCGGTGTAGCGGAAACCATCGGCGTTGAAGATCGCCTGCACCGCGTCGCCACCTTGCCTCGGTCCCAATCGCGACCGCGGTCCGGATGTTTGCCCCATAGCCGACGCGCTGGTGCCGGAAACTGCCTGCCGGCTGGAAGCCAATGCCCGGGCGCCCATCAGGTCGGCCTCGCGCTCAAGCTGCGCATCGTTGTTGACGGGCGTTGCACCGGCCATCTGCAACGTCGGCCTCACCCGCCCCTGCGCCTGCTGCACCACATGCCAAGCCTCATGTGGCAGATGCTTCTCCTGCCCCGGCCCCAGATGGATGTCTGAGCCCTGCGCATAGGCATGTGCCTGCAGCGCCGCCGGCTTGTCTGAGTTTCGATGCACGCGCACGCCGGACATGTCCATGCCCGAGAGTGCCTCGATGCCACTTCTCAGGGATGCAGGCAGGCCGGTCCGATCAGGTCCCGACGCGCTCCGCTGCAACTGCGTCATTTGCTGTCTTTGCCGCAATTGTCTGGGGCTGGCCGCGTCGGCTGCGGCGCCACCATGCGCTCCCTGCCGACCGGCCGGCGCTTGTGCCCCCTCGTTATGGCCGGTCCTGTCGATGCGGGCTTTCATGGCTTGCCGGTGGCCGCAGCGTGCGGCACAGCCTGGGTGGTTGTGGCTGCGCTCTTTCCTTTCATGACAACTCCTGTGGTAATTGATCCGCTGGTGAGGGCAGTGGTATCAGGTCTGAATATCGAGATCGAGCGGCAGACGCAGGTGTTGGTGGACACGGTGGCGATGGAGCCCTCATGATCGACTGATCCACTTGATCAGCTTGACCAGATGCACCATCAGGATGGCGATCACCCCGATGGCAAACGGCAACCAGGTCGCCACGGGCACGTTCATCGTGTCGGTGCCGTATTTGGTGCCTGCGATGCCTATCGGTATGGTCATCAGCGATGGTGTCAGCGCGCCCACCGTGTGAAGCACACGTCCGCCCCAGGTCCTGGGGTTGTCCTCGTTCTTCTTGACGTCGTCGGCAATCGCTTTCAGGCCGGCAATGATGATGATGGCGACGCCGGTGAAGAAGGCCGGGCCTTTGCCGGTTGCATCCAGGGTCGTGCCGATCGCTGCGGCGAGCAGAGCGCCGATCTCGATCAGCGGCGCGCCAATGCCTGAGACAAAACGGGCCAGCGTCAGTGGTTTGCGACGCGGGCCGCGGCGCTGTTGTTGATCCCGTTCGTGTTGCTCACCGCTCTCGATATCGAGCGAGCGGCGATGCAGGTTTGGCATCTCGGTGATCGACAGTGTGTTCGATTGCAGGCGTGGGCTGTCGACGGATTCACCACTATCCATGCCCATACCCTCACCGAGACCCTGGACCGTCACGATGGCCTTGTTGGTCGTCTTGATCAGCGAGGAGACCGGGGGCAGGGTCAGCGGATCCTGCTGCTGATCGCTGCCGCCGATGTCGATGGTGGTGTGGTTCGATGTCGGCGGGATATGCGGCGTGTGCGTGCCCTGGCTGCTCGGGCTTGGATTGGCGTCCTCGTGCGAGGATGAGCTGATCAACTCGTCCTCCCAGGCCTCATGGTCCTGCAGCACTTCCTTGTCATCGGCGTCGCGCAGGAACTCCCTGGTTTTGGCATTCACCACCCGCCGCGCCTGGATGACGCTCTGCGTCGTGCCCGCTATCGAGTGCGAGCCGGCCTGCTGCAACTGCGCGATGTGCTGGTGCTGCCTCAACTGCCGCGCGCCACTGGCCTTGGAGTCACCGCGCGGCCCCAGCCGGCTGGCGGGCTCGCGCGGCAGTGGCTGCTGGGCGGTCTGCCTGATGGTGGAGGTCTTCACAATGGGATGCTCCGGCTGTTGGCGGGCGCGAACTCAGTCGCCGTCTTCGTGGTTGCTTCTGGCCCAGGCCGTCAGTTCACCGGCCTGGCCCTCGTCGAATGTCGCTAGCACCTTGATGGTGTGGGGGGTGCTGGCTTTCAGGCTGCCCATCCAGCCTCGCAGATAGGCGGTGATCTCGCCATCGGACAAGACCGTTGCCCCCTTCTTCGCCTTCTTGCCCGTGCTGGCTGGCTGCGCCGCCTTCAGGGCGCGCTGGAGCTCGCCCTTCTTCTTGGCTAGCAGGGCCTCGATGGTCTGATCAATGGCCAGGTCGACCGCGCTATGGGTCTCGCGTTCTTTCTTCTTCTGTTCTTTCTCCTGCGCTCTTCGGCTGGCCTCTTCCTCTTCGACCAGCCGGGCGCGCCGGAGCTCATCGCGCGCGTCGAGTTCGCGTTGGTTGACCATATCTACTGCGCCCAGCGTGTGCACCGCCATCGGGGCGACCGCGCTCACCCATTGTGAGCAGACCGGACAGGGCGCGATCGAACCGCCGGTCTTGTCATCGATGGCCAGTGCCGGGAAGCTCAGACTGGCCAGGTATCCGTTCGTCAAGCCATGCGTGGTGCTGCTTGCATAGTGGTTCAGCAGATTGCCCAGGGCGTTGGGCTCGGCGCACATATAGCGGTTGCGCGAGTAGTTCTTTCCGGTGGCGACGCCGTCGTCGTCGAGCTCGGGCATGGTGTGGGCGTTGACGACAGCCTCGAAGCGGCTTCGCAGCCCAGGCCACTGAGCAAAACGGCCACGCGTCGTGTCCTCATGGCCGCTCTCTCCCTGGGCAGTATGGCTCCCGTCGCTAATGCTGACCGAGGTTTTCAGCTGCAGGGAGCCGTCCAGTCTGGTGCTTCTCACCAACTGCGCGCTTTTGCTGCTGCCACAACTGCCGCAGCAGCAGCCGGCCGCGTGCCGCAGGGGCGCCGTGGCACGGCGCTGCGCGACCTGCCCCGCGCGGGCGCCCATACGGTCGGCTTCGCACTCCAGCGCATGGCTGTCGTTGATCGCGACACCCTGGCTGTGCCGCGTCGGCCGCACGCGGCCCTGGCGCTGCTGCACCAGATGCCAGGCCTCGTGCGGCAGATGCTTCTCCTGCCCCGGCCCCAGATGAATTTCTGAGCCCTGCGCATAGGCATGGGCCTGCAGTGCCGCCGGCTTGCTGGAGTTGCGATGCACGCGAACGCCGGACATGTCCATGCCCGATAGCGTTTCGATACCGCTCCTGAGGGAATCGGGCAGGCCCGTCTTGTTGGACGCCGGGGTTGCCTGTTTCAGCTGGGCGAGCTGTTGACGTTGCTGTAACTGCCGGGGCCCTGTCGCAGCCTTGCCTTGCTGCGTCTGCTGCCGGCTGGCTGGTTCGAGCGGCTGCTTGTCATGGGCTGTCGCCGCATCGACACGAGTTTTCATGCGTCGCTCCCCGCCTACTTGTTCTGCGAATTCGCCACATTCGCCGCCAGCATGCGGTCGCGCCGGCGGTTCTTGGCGGCGCTCTTGCGCGGGTCTTCCTCGCGGCCCTTGCCGGGCTTGTGAGACTTGACCTTGCCGCTGGGCGTGGTGGTCGAGTGTGATTTGCCGCGGTTGAAGCCCTTGGTCTTGCGGTCACCCTCGACCCGCTGCACCGGCGCTCCGGTGCCCAGGGCCTGCAGCTGCGCGATCTGGGCGCCCTGGGCGCTCTGGCGCGGGCTGCTCGAGGCGGCTGAGGCACCGCTATGTCCGGCATGGGCGGCGGCAGCGCGTTGTGCGGTCTGGCTCTTCGGTGCGGCGAGGGTTTTCATGGTTTCTCCACCTTCGGTTTCAGCACGGCCCACAGGGCCGCGACAAACAGGATCGCGATCACGGTCCACATCAGGCCGGTGCCGTCGCGCAGGGGGCGCAGCTGCGGGTCGCAGTTCAGCAGCAACGCGCCGACCAGCACCACCGGGATGCCGCCCAGCGGCAGATAGTGGCCCCAGCGCGCGCGCCAGGCGCAGTTCCACAGCAGCAGCGCCAGGCAGATCGCGCCGGTCAGCAGCAGCAGATGGAACAGCGCGCGCAGCGGCCAGCGGTTTTCGCAGGCCCAGTCGCAGATCGGCCGGGTCGCGCTGTCGGCGGCGGCGCCGCTGAAGGCGGTGCGCAGCGCCGCGCTCATGCCGGGGCTGACGGTGTCGCCGGCCATCGGCAGCGGCCAGAAGCCGACGCCGCCGAAGTTGTCCTCGAAGTACACCAGATCGTCGGCGAACTGCTGGCTCTCGGCCTCCGGCATACCGATGGAGATCATCGGGATGAGCTTGCGCAGAAAGATGCGCCGGTCTATGCCCTGCAGCGCCGGCTCGGCCTCGATGCGGCCGCGCAGCTGCTTCTTGCTCAGCGCGCTGGGCTCGCTGAGCAGCACGATGACGCGCAGCGTGACGTTGGTGGCGCTGCTGTAGACGGCGGTGCTTTCCTCGATGCGGCCATTGATCAGATGCGGGTCCTCGGCCGCCTTCAGCAGCTCGAACAGGCCGGCCACGGCGCCGGGCTCGCTGAGCTGGCGATCGCCGACCACCAGATTCAGCGCGTACCGGCGCTTGGGATTGGCGCGCAGCTGCTCGATCACCGCCAGCACGAAGCGGCGATGGAAGTCCTTGAAGGCCTGGCGCCAGAGCGGCTGGGCGCCGGCCGGCGGCAGCTCGTCGAAGAAGATCGTGATGCCGTCGCCCAGATGCTGGGTCTGGCCGAAGCCGGGTAGCCAGGCCTTGGCGCGCGACAGCCAGTCGGGCAGCGGTGCGTCGATCAGGCGGCGCGCCTGCTGCGGCAGCTGCAGCAGGGCCTGCTCGATCTGGGCCTCGCGAGCGGCCCGTGGCTGCACCTGCAGAAAGCGCCAGTCATTGCGATAGATCACCAGGTCCAGCGCCGTGCCGTGGCGCTGCGCGGTGCGGATGAAATTGGTCTGGGCCAGGGTCCAGCGCTCGTGGGCGTCCGGTGCCAGATCGTCGCCGAAGGGCAGGCCCAGCACGCTGATGCGGCTGAGCAGGCTGAAGTCGATCTGCTGCGCCTTGCCCTGGGCCCACCAGAGCGGATAAAAGCCATAGACCTGGCCCGACAGATCCTCGCGCACACAGCCGCAGCCGGCACCGTCCCAGACGATGGGCGGGTCGAGCTTGAGTTCATGTTCGTGCCGGGCCGCCTCGACCAGCCAGCGGCGCAGCGCCGCCGGCATGATGGTCTGCGGCAGCTGCTGCCAGCTGGGCGGACCGCTGACCGGCTTGGCCTTGGCCACGGCCGCCCAGTCGGGCGGGCAGGCGGCGGCGAACTGGGCCTCGCTGGGCGGGGTCAGGCCTTGCTTGGCGGCGGCCTGCAGGCTCAGCATGCGGCTGTAGGCGCAGAGCCGGGCATCGAGTGCCGCCTCGAAGGTCTCGCGCGTCGGGTACTCCAGCGCGGTCAGCGGCTTGAGCAGCAGCTTCAGCTGCTCGGCCTGCTCCGTGCCCAGGTTGACCGGTAGCGGGGGCAGGGGCGCAGCGCTGCCCCCCGCACCGCCCGCCGCACCGCCCACCTGGCTCGCACTGGCCGCCGGCTCGGCCAGCGGCGCGGGCAGGCTGCCGTCCTCGACGCTCTCGGCCGGCAGCAGGATGTCCAGCACCGCCGGCATCAGCCGGTAGGCCTGGGCCAGCGGCCGTGCCGGCGGCAGCGCGAGCACGTCCTCGGCCGAGAGTGTCGTCAGCGGCTTGGGGCCACTCGCCGCGCTGGCGGCCGCAGCCGCTGCCTTGGGCCGGGCCTGCACGACCGCCAGCAGATAGCGCTGCTGCGTCTGCTCGCCCAGCGCGTCGATCAGGCGCACCGTGAAGCGGTGGCTGCCCGGTTTGTTGGCCGTGCCCTGCAAGACCCCCAGCGGGGACAGCGCAATGCCCTCGGGCAGAGCCCCGTCGGCCAGCTCGAAGCGATAGGGCGGACGGCCGCCCTGGGCATGCAGCGGGCGGCGATAGGGGCGCTCCAGCAGGGCCGCGGGCAGACGGAACGCGGCGTTGTCCAGTTGCAGCGGCTCCTGCAACTGGCTCAGCGCGCGTGAGGCGGCCGGGGCCGGCGCGCTGATGGGTGCGGTGGAGGGGGCGCTGGCGGGGGCGCTGAGCGGCGCCTCGGCCGCCGATGCCGCGACCAAGGCTGGCAGCAGGACGCAAAGCAGGTAGCGGCGCTTCACAAGGTCCTCCCTTCCTTGCGCAGCTCCTTGACCAGACCCTGGCGCAGCTCGGCGGCGCTGATCTGCTCGCTGTGCCGGCGCAGCGCCAGCAAGGCCGCATAGCGCAGCACATTGGCGATCGCGCCACCCGAGAGCTCGTAGCGCTCGGCGATCTCGTCCAGCTTGACCTCGGCCGACAGCCGTTGTGGCGCCAGCATGCCGCGCCACAGCCGCAGCCGCTGCTCGGCGTCGGGCAGCGGGAAATAAATCATCGACTGGAAGCGCCGCGCAAACGCCTCGTCGATATTGCTGCGCAGATTCGAGGCCAGGATCACGGTGCCGGGGAAGTCCTCGACCCGTTGCAGCAGATAGGCGATCTCCTGGTTCGCATGCTGGTCGTTGGCGCTCTGGTTATTGCTGTTGCGCTTGCCGAACAAAGCGTCGGCCTCGTCGAAGAACAGCACCCAGCGCCGGCTCTGCGCCTGGTCGAAGACCCGGGCCAGATTCTTCTCGGTCTCGCCGATGTATTTGGACACCACCATGGACAGATCGATGCGGTAGACATCGACCTGCGCGGCCTGGCCGATCAGCGTGGCGGTCAGGGTCTTGCCGGTGCCGGGCGGGCCATAGAACAGCGCCCGGTAGCCGGGCTTGAGCGTGCGCGCCAGGCCCCAGTCCTGCATCAGGCGCTGGCCCTCGCGCATCCAGGTGCAGACCTGGTTCACCTCGTCCATCACCTCGGGCGCCAGCACCAGATCGTCCCAGCCCAGCGGACTGGTGATCAGCTTGGCCGGGAACTGCGCGTTGTAGTCGGGCTTGTGCCAGACCCCGGTGCACAGGCGCTGCAGCGCCTCGGCGCTGAGCTGCAGCGCGCCGCTGAGCTGGGGCTCGCCGCCGGCCGGGTTGTCCAGCTTCAGCAGGCCCTGGCGCGCGAACCCATGCTCGGCATCGAACAGCGCCAGCAACGCGATGCGGCGCTGCAAGTCCTCGCCGGCGATCAGAAAGGCGGCGGTCTCGCCGGTCGGCAGAAAGCCGCCATGGGCCTGGCCCTTGATGCCGCCGAACTCGGTGAAGCCGCGCTCCAGATTGCCGTTGCGCATGAAGAGCAGGTCCAGCGCGGCCGGGCGCAGATGCGGCAGCAGGGCCAGAGCCAGCACCGCCCGCTCGGCCGGACCCAGCTGCAAGCTCTCGACCAGACGCGCCAGCTCGCTGCCCGGCGGCAGACCGGGTGGCGGCGGCGCGGCCTCGAAACCGGCCTCGCTCTGCTGGAAGTGCTGTTCCAGGCGCAGGCTCAGGACCTGGCCGAGCCAGTCCAGCTCCAGCGCCAAGGCCCGGGCCTGCAATGCGGTGCTAGCGCCAGTCGACATGCAGCACTCCTGTCATCCAGGGCAATCTGATCGTCGAGAACGACCAGGGCAGACGATCCAGCAGCAGGTCGAAGGGTTTGGGCTCGACCAGCAGTCGCCAGGCCTGTTCATCCGCATCGCCGGGCTTGCGAGTGAGCCGGCCGCCGCGGCGCAGAAAGCTCTGGCGCAGACCCTCGACCGAGGTGTTGCCCACCGCCTTCCAGTGCGCGATCACCGCGCCCAGCAAGGCATCCAGCAGCGCGCGCCGCTCCTCGCCCAGCGGCTCGGGCGCCGGCAGCACCTGGGCCGGCGGCACGCCGCACAAGAGCTTGGCCAGCACCTGCTGGGCCTCGCTGCCGACCCCATGGCCGATCTCATGGCCGGCGGCCAGATAGCCCAGCGCGGCCACCGCCAGGCTTTGTGCGGCCGGGTTCTTGAAGCGCCCGGCCTCCAGCAGCGCCAGCCGGCCGAACAGGCGCTCGGCATAGGCGGCCAGCATCACCAGGCCGGCATCGGCGATATAGATCGGGCTGTCGGCATCGACGGGGTCGGGTCTTGCCGCCGGCACGGCTGCGGGCCGATCCGCCCGCAAACCCTGCTCATAGTGTTCGGCGCGGCTGGGCGCGCGCCGCAGGCCCCGGCGCAGCCGTGCCAGCACCGGGTCGGCCCAGGCGCTCAGGCCCGCCAGCACCCGGTCCAGCCGTGCGAAACAGCGCGCCAGCGAGCCCTGTGGCAGCGCGCGGTGCAGCTGCATCGCCCAGCGGCGCACCAGGGTCTCGGGCCGGGGCGCCTGGCCCTCGATCAGCAAGGGGCGCAGCAGCCAGCGCCAGTGCTGGCGCTCGGTCTCGGCCGCCTTGGCCTGCGGCTGCAGCACCTGCAAGGCCCGCTGCAGCAGGCCGCTGCAGGCCTGCAAGGTCGCCGCCTCGCGGCCGGCCGCCTGGTTCAGCAAGACCCAGCGCTGGGCCGGGCGGTAGCGGGCCAGCCAGCGTTCGGCATCGGACTCGCGCTGCAGCAGGCGGCTGAACTGCAGGCGCTGGGCCGCGCTCCAGCGCTGCGGCGCGGCGGCCAGCAAGGCATCGAGCTGGCCGCCCCAGTCCGGCGCGGGCTCGGTCGCGGCAGCGGCCGGCCCGGCGCCGTCCTGCTGCAGGAGCTGCCAGCCCTGCTGCCACAGCGCCTGCCAGCCGGCATGGGTTTGCGGCAGGCGGCCGGTCTCGGCCAGGGCCTGCAGGCTGTGGTCCAGCAGATGCTGCTGCAGAGCGCTGAGGGTCAGCGGCGGGCTGCCCGGGCGCGCCAGCATGCGCAGCGCGAACTGGCGCAGCGACTCCATCCAGCTCGGCGCGCTGGACGGCACCCTCAAGGGCGTGGCGGCGCTGGCGGGCTCGGAGGCCTGCATCAGATGCATCACCAGCCCGAGGCTGGCCGGCGCCAGGCTGGCCGCCCAGCCGCGCCGGCGCCGGCCCTCGCGGGCCCAGGCGCGCAGCAGCAGCGGCAGCTCCTGCGGCAGTTGCTCAGCCAGGCCCAGCAGCAGGCGCTGAAGCCTTGCGCCGTCCTGGGCGCGGCCGCCGTTCAAGGCCTCGTCCAGCTGCGCCAGCGCGGCGGCCAGCAGCGGGCTGCGGCGGCGCTGCTGCGGCGTCACGGTGGGCGAGTGCTCATCGACGCTGTCGGGCCACAGCGCTTGCAGCAGCTGCCGGGCCAGCGCCGAGCGGGGCCGCGTCGGCCGGGGCAGGCCGTTGGCCAGCGCCGCCCAGGCCGGGCCTAGCAGCTCGGCATGGGCCTGGATCAGGGCCTGGATCAGTCCCTGCAGCCGTGGCCCGGCCAGCGTCGCACCGCCCCACAGCGCACGCAGCCCGGCCACCCGCAGCGCCTGCTGCAGGCGCTGGCGCTGGTAGAGGCTGAGGCGGCCCCGGGCCTGCAGCGGGTTCAGCCACTGCGCATCAAGCAGCTCCAGTGCGGCGGCCAGCTCGGGCGCGCGCACGGCGATCAGGGCCTGCAGCCCGCCATGCGGCGTGATCAGCGCCAGCCTCTGCAGCACCTGCTCGCCGGGTGCCAGGCGCTGCAAGGCCTCCCACAGGCCCGGGCCATGGCGGCGCGCCAGCCGCGCCAGCCAGCCGGCCAGGTCTTGCGCCGAACGTGCCGACCAGGGCAGCGCGCCCTGCTGCAGATAGTGGCTGAACTGCGCCAGCTCATGGGCGTCGCGCGAGCGGCTGCTGCCGGGCAGACGCTGCAAGGCCTGCAGCAGCGCGCCGTCCAGGCGCTCGGCCCATTGCCGCAGCGGCGCATCGGGTGTGAAGCGGCCCAGGTCCAGTTCCAGCCTGTCGATGTGCAGCACCCGGCCGTCGGCCGGCATCTGCGCCTGCAGGCGCGCCTGCAGCGTGCGCAGACCCGGGCCGCGCAGAAAGCGGCGCAGGCGCTCCTGCTGCTGCCAGGCCAGGCCCTCGCTGGCGAAGCGGGCATCCCAGACCAGGCTGTCGATCACGGCCCTCATGGCGGGGCCTCGCGTGAGATCTGCTGCCACAGCAACCGGCGCAGCACGGCGGCGCGCGAGTCCAGCCGGCGTTGCGCGGCCGGGTCCAGCGCGCCGTCGCCAGCCAGGCCCTCGCACAGCGCCCGCTTGGCCAGCAGCCAACCCTGCAGGGCCAGCTCGAAGGCTTGCAGCGCCTCGGCTTGCAGCCACAGGCAGTGCGTCTGCAGATGGGCCGGCGCCAGCTCGGCCACGGTCTGCGCGGCCAGGGTCCGAAAGCGCGGGTCGGCGCCGCGCGCGGTCCAGGCCGGCAGCACCACGCTGAGCTGCTGCGCATAGAAGTCGTCCGGCACATCGGGGGGCAGGGGCACCTCGCCCTGGGGGCGCAGCAGCAGATGCTCAAGCAGATGCAGGCCCTCGCAGCGCAGCTGCAGGCCGCAGGCAAAGCCGTGCAGGGCCAGGGCCAGGTCTTGCGCGGCCGCCGCATCGGCCTGCCGGCCCAGCGGCCACCAGCGCTGCTGCTCGTCGGGGCCCAGCCACAGCAGCTTGCTTTGCTCTTGCCATTGGTAGCGGCTGGCATGGACGGCGCAGCGCAGCAGCGCGGGATCCAGGCGGTCGCCGGGTTTCCATAAGGGCTTGTCGGCGAGGTCCTCGCGCCGTGGCGCGTCGGCGAACAGCTGCATGGGCCTCAGGCCCGGGCCGGGCTGCCGCAAGACCTTGGGCGGCTCGGTGTCTTCGCTCACGCTCAACCCCCGCTCACGCAGCGGTGCCGTCAGCGAGCGGCTGTGGTGCTCGGCAAAACCCAGCTGCAGGCTCAGGCGTTCCTGCAGCGGCGCGGTGTTGCCGACCAGGCCGAAGCTCGGCCGGCTGTAGTCGAAGCCGGCATGGCGCTCGCGGGTGAAGCGCTCAATGCCGGCCGCCAGCGTCTGCTTGAGACGCAGCAGATGCTGCTCGAAGCCGCCGGGGCTGAAGTAGCAGGGCAGGCCGCGCAGCCCGCTCTGCGGCAGGGCCTCGCCGTGCAGGGCCAGCAACTGGTCCAGCACGCGGCCGCGTCGCTCCAGCGCATCGTCCTCGGCCTGCAGGGCCGTCAGCTGTTCGGCGGGCGTCTGCAGCTGCAGCGCTGTCAAGCCTTCCAGATGCGACTCACCCAGAGGCTGCCACCAATAGCTCGGCGCTGCTTCAATCGCCAGGCTGTAGAGCGCACCGAGCCGCTGGCGCTGCGCCTGGCCATGGGCCAGCCACTGCTCCAGCAGCGCCGTGTAGGCCAGCCACTGGGCGTGCTGGCCGCTGCGGCTGTGACTGCGATGGCGTTGCTCGCCCAGGCTCTCGGGATGGGCATAGATCGCCGGCAGCTGCAGCAGGGCCGGATAGTAGGGCGGGTGCTCGGGCGGTGCCACCTCAGCCACCGCAGTGCCGAGCGTCGCCTGGCTCAGGCCGGGCAGCGGGTGCTCGTGGGCCACCTGCAGCTGGGCCAGGCGGCGCAGCAGATTCTGCTCGGGCAGGGTCTCGCGCGCCGTACCGCGCCAGACCACCCAGTCCATCAAGTCTTCGGCGCGGCGCGGCCACTGCAGGCACAGCGCGCCCGCCTCATCGCCCCAGGGCACGGCGTCGGCGTCTGGCTCGGCCGCCCCATCGCCTTCACCCAGCAGCTGCAGGCGCCGCACCGAGGCCAGACCCTCGATGCCCTGCAGGGCCAGCACCAGGTCGCTGAAGTACAGCAGCGACTGCTCGCCGCGCTGCAGCTCGGCGTCGCTGATCCAGCCCTGGGGCAGGGCTGGACCGTCGAAGCGCAGTGCCGGGTCCAGTGCCGCGTCGGCCGGCCGCCAGCGCGGCCGCGCGGCGATGAAATCGGCCGCGCGCTGCGCGATCTCGCCAAGCAGCTCGGCCAGCTCGCGCGGGCCCTGGACATCGATCTCGAAGGCCAGGCGGTGCGGCCGGGGCTGCAGCCGTCGCACGGCGCCGTCCAGGTCTTCGCCCAGGTTGCGCAGCGACCAGAACGCGCGCTGGGCCGCGTCGATCTGGCTCTCCTGGGCCAGCAGGGCCAGGCGCCACAGCCCGGGCAGTCCCTGCTCGCAGGGCTGCAGCCGCAGCTGCAGGGCGCCGGGGCAGCGGGCCAGCAGCGCACGGCGGTAGTCGGCCGCGGTGATGGGCCGGCAGGGCAGGATACGCTCCGGTTGATGCAGGCCATGGCGCTCGGGCAAGACCTGGCCCTCGGGCCAGCCCAGCAGCTCGGGCACGCTTTGCTGGGCGCCGTAGACATCCTCGGTCAGCGCGTAGCACAGCGCCTCCAGCAGGGTGACGCCGGGGTCGTGCAGGTTGTAGTCGGTCCACAGCTGACCGCTGGCGGCCTGGGCCAGCGCGATGCCGGCGCTGCGCAAGGCCTCGAAGTCCAGCGCCGGGCCGCCGGGCGTCTGCGGTGGCTTGCGCGCAATGGTCTGCGGCGCGGCGCTCATCGCTGACATTCCTCCATATGCGGGTCGAACCAGAGCTGGGTCAGCTGGGCGTTGATCAGGCACTTGTCACCGAAATCGCAGCCGGTGCGGATCTGCAGCCGGTAGCTGGCGTCGCGGCCGCTCTTGACGCTCTTGGTGTCCTTGTCGTCACCGCCGTGCCAGCGCAGCTGCAGGCGGTCGCAGCGCCGGCCCCAGAAGGCTTGGGTGCTGCGGATGCCGCGCTTGCGGTTGAAGAAATCCAGCCAGCCCCAGCTGGGGTTGTAGGTGTTCAGTGCCACCGCCTGCAGCAGCGCGAAACGACCCGAGCCCTTCTGACCGACACCGGCCATCACCTCGAAGCCCTGGCAGCCCTGCAGATCGTCGGTCAGGTCCTGCCACTGGCCATTGGCCAGCAGCGGCTCGGGCGCGCTGCGCAAGTCGCTGCCGCGCCGGCCGCTGCTGCGCACCGTGCCCTGCACGTCCAGCATGTCCTGCGGGTCGGCCGTGCCTATGCCCACGCGCTGGCCGCCGTCCTGGTCGGCGTCCAGGCACAGCAGCGGCGCGCTCGCGCCGTCGCCGGCCGAGCCACCGCGCTGCAGCAGCAGCTGATCGCGCGCGCGGCTCAGCGCCACGCGCCACAGCACGCTGTCGGGGTTCTGGTCGCGCAGAAAGCTCAGGAGCGCGTCATGACCCACCGGCGCATAGATCTCCTCGCCGCGCTCGACCGTCTTGCGAAAACCCTCGTCGCTCATATTGAGCATGGAGTCGATCAGGTCGGCGAAATGGTCCTCGTTGGGCAGCTGACCCTCGCGGAAATAGTTCTTCAGCGTCTCGCGGTTCCTGCGTGTCATGGTTTGACACCCCCGCCGATGATGAAGCTGCTGCCCAGCGCCAGCCGCGCCAGCCCGGTCACACGGGCGCGGCGCTCGCCGGGCTCGGTCTGCAGCTCCAGCAGATGGCGGCGCATCGGCAGCAGCAAAGTCCAGCCGCGCCTGGCCGCGATCTCGCGGCTGCCCAGCCTGGCGCTGTCGCCGAGCCGGTAGCAGCCGGCATCGTCCTGTGTGATGTGCAGCAGCGAGATCGCGCCGATGGAGGCGATCTCGGGCCGGGCGCGGGCAAAGGCTTCCAGTTCCTCGGCATGCAGGCGCCAGTCGAACTGCACGCCGCGTCCGCCCGGCCGCCACGGCGACAGATAGTCCAGCAGGTCCAGATTGAGACGGCGCAGCGTGCTGCCGGCCGGCACACCGGCCACCAGGCTCAGCGCGCAGCGCAGCTGTACCCGGGCATAGGCGCAGTTGCGCACCGTCAGGCTCAGGTGCGGGCTGCCGCGCGCACTCAAGTAGGCCTGGATGCGGGCCAGCGTCGCCGCATCCAGCCGTGGCGCGGCATCGGCCGGCGCGTCGGGCGGCGGCGCCGCGACCACCACCACCCGCAGCACGCCCCGGCTGCCCAGGCAGCGCACCTTGATGACCTCGGGGAAGGCGTCCAGCACCAGGCGTTCGACATCCCAGACCGTCGCGGCCCGGCCCTTGTGATGCAGGCGCTCGGCCGCGCGCACATGCAGCGCGGCATCGTCCTCGGCCGCGCGCGCACCGAAGGCGCCGTCGACCTGGCGCACGCTGCCCAGCCCGGCGATGGGCTGCAGGCTGTTCTTGATGCGGCCCGGTGGCAGCGCCGGCTCGCCCGGCTGCGCTGTGCCCAGCCGCAGCACTTCCAGACCCTGGGCCTGCACGCCCTGGAAGCCGGCCAGCAGCTCGAAGCCCCAGTCGGCGCTCAGGCGCAGCCAGAACAGCTCGGGCCCGGGCAGGGCCGGGCAGCCGCGGCTCAGATCGGCCGGCAGGTCCAGCACCATCAGGCCGCTGCGCAGCAGGCCCTGGGTGCCGTCGTGCAGCAGGCGCTGGGGGTCCAGCCAGCGCCAGGCATCGCCGCACCAGGCGGCCCAGCGCAGCCGCGGGCGCTGCGCGTCCGGCGCATCGGCGGCCTGTTCGGCGCGCAGCCTAAACAGCAGGGATAGCGGACCCTGCAGCTCGCTGGCGCGCAGACCGATGAAGAGCTGGCCGTCGGCCTGCAGGCGCGGCAGCCAGTGGTGACCGCGCTGCCCGGGCAGCAAGCGCTCCCGGCCGAACGGCCCTTGCTGGAACAGCTGGCTGGCACCGGGCTGCTCGGCCTCGGCCGTCAGCAGGCCGATCAGCTCGCTGGCTTCGTAGTCGACGCTGAGCTGCTCCAGCTGCGGGGTGTAGGGCGGCCGGGGCAGCGGCTCGGGCTCGCGGGCGCGCTTGAGCCGGCCGTTGCGGCTCAGCACCTCGGTCATCAGCTGCGGGTAGAGCGCATGGCCGAAGGCCGCCGGCGGTTCGGCCAGGCCCAGGCGGAAAAAGCCCTGGCGGCTGGCCAGGCTGAACTCGCCGCTCTGCCCCGGCTGGCCGGCTGGTTCGGCGCGGTGCCAGCGCTTGAGTTCGGTGGCGTCCAGCTCCAGCGTGCGCCGCGCCGCGATGCGACGCTGGCCGCTCAGGCTGTCGAACAGCGCGGTGGCCTCACCCTGGGCCGCCTGCCAGCGGCCATTGGCCAGCAGCGACCAGCGCGCACGGAACACCGGGTTGCTCCAGTCGCCCGGATA
The DNA here is from genome assembly GCA_005503085.1 of Burkholderiales bacterium C2. Classification (GTDB taxonomy): domain Bacteria; phylum Pseudomonadota; class Gammaproteobacteria; order Burkholderiales; family Burkholderiaceae_C; genus Roseateles_E. The sequence continues at coordinate 132,433 of SCOI01000005.1, forward strand.
GCCGCGGTAGTGCTCGGCAAAACCGCCACCGCAGCCGGGCAGCGCGGCCCACAGCAGATGCAGACGCAGGCCTTGCAGCGGTTTGGCCACCAGCTCGGGGCTGCCCAGCACCAGATAGGAGGCGGCGTCGGGCAGCGGTCCGAAGGGCGCGAAGGGCTTGCTGGGGTCGAGCCGGCCGAGCTGGTTGTGCAGCCAGAGCTGGCGCAGGCCGCGCACCTTCACCGCCAGCGCGATGCTGTGCAGCGGCAGCTGCTGCAACAGGCTGTAGGCATGCAGCCGGGTCTGCGGCTGCAGCTGCAGCTGCAGCACCGGCAGGGCCGGCCAGTCCGGGCCATGGAGGGCGGCCTGGCAGGCCACGATGGCCGGCTGCTCGGGCCGCAGGCGCAGGCTCAGCTCGACCGCGCCGCCCGGACCGCGCTCGGCGAACACCTCGTCCACCGCCAGCCAGCCCTGCTCGGTGCTGAGCCGGGCCCGCCACAGGCCACGGAACACGCGGTCGAACACCAGCGAGCGCTCCAGCGGGCGGCGGCCGTAGATCAGCGACAGCGGGTCATCGACCGCGGCTTCGCCGGCCTCCTTGGCCTGCAAGACCCGGCGCGCATGGACGCGCAGCGCCGCCAGATCGGCCTCGCGCAGCTCGGCGGCGCCGCAGAGCCAGACCGCGAACAGCCGGCCCAGGCGCTGGGCCAGCAGCGCCGGCTGCTCGGTGGCCAGGCAGCGTGCGAGCAGAAAACACAGCGTCAGCGAGCTGCCCGCCGTCGCGCCGCGGGCCAGCGTCGCGGCGGCCATCGCCCGCTCTTCGTCCGGTGGCGCGGGCCGCAGACCGGCGCGCTCGCGCGGCGGATGCTGCTGGGCCTCGATCTGGGCCAGGCGGCGGTAGGCCTGCTGCAAGCCCTCGAGATCCGGCGGCGCGGGGTCCTGCGCGTCGGCGTGCAGGCGCACACGGATCTCGCGCTCGCCCTCGCGCAGCGCCAGCAGACCCGAGGCGATGGCCAGACCCAGCTCGGCATCGGCGCCGCTGTCGATATCGGCGGCCTGCGGCCGGGTCTGGACGCCCAGCATCGGCCAGCTGGCCGGGCCGTCCATCAGCACCGGCAGGCGCTGGGCCTTGCTGCGGCTGGCGTAGCCGAACTCGCGCTCCGGTGAGATCAGCGGGTCGTGCTCCAGGCGCAGACTCAGCAGGGCCTCGACACGGGCATCGCCCAGCCACAGCTCATGGCTGGACGCAAACTCGATCAGCTGGCCCTGGGCATTCTTGCCGGCGCCAAAGCGCGTGCCGGCCGGCAGGCGCAGCACACCGTGGCTCAGCGTGGTGTGGCCCGGCGCGCGCTCCAGCAGCAGATGGGCCCGCTCGGGCAAGGCCGGCCGCGTGCCCAGCCCCAGCAGCTCGCGATGGTAGAAATGCTTGAAGCGCTCGGGAAAGTCGTTGAGCGGCGCGCGGCTTTGCTGCAGCAGCTGCAGCAGCGTCAGCAGCAGGCCGATGGCCGGCTCATGGGTCTGGGTGCACAGACTGTCGGCCAGCTGCTCCTGGGCCAGCTTGCGCAGGCGTCGCAGCGCGCGGCACAGGCCCACCCAGAGCTGACGCAGCAGCAGCGAGGTGTCGGGCTCCGGCTCGCCCTCGGGCGCGCCGGTCCAGGCCGGATGCAGGCGCGCCAGTGCCAGGCGCTGGACCTCAAAGCGCTGCAGGCCCTGGCGCAGCAGCGGGGCCAGCTCCTGCGCGATCAGGGTCTGCAGGCTGGCGGCCAGCGGGGCGCTGAATTGATGGGCGTCCAGCCCGTGGCACCAGTGGTCGAGCTGCCCGACCAGGGCCCAGCAGCGCTGCCAGCGCGCGTCCAGATCCAGCCAGGGCAGATGTTCCAGCGCACGGGCCTCATGGACCTCGGCCGGGTAGGCGGCGATATCGGCCAGCAGCAGGCTCAGATCCTGACCCAGCAGCTCGCCCCAGTCGCCGGCCGGCGAGCCGAAGGGCTCGACAAAGCGCAGCCCTCGTGCCTGGGCCAGCGACAGGCGCAGGCGCTGCGCCAGGCTCAGCTCGTCGGGCAGCAGATAGCCGGCGCGCAGGGCCGGCGCCTGGCGTTCGCTTTGCTGGGTGCCGGTCGCTGCCATGGCGTCAATCGGCCCGCATCGGGCTGGTGGCCTGCTGCAGATACAGCGGGTAGACGAGGTTGTGGCGCGTGTTGGTGCTGCGCACGCTGTAGTGCAGGCTCAGCTCCAGGCAGGCGGGTTCGACATCGCTGATGCGGGCATCGACGAACTCCAGCGTGATGCGCGGTTCGAAGAACAGGATGGCCTTGGCCAGCATGTCGCGCAGCTCGGTCAGGGTCTGCTCGTTGGCGGCCTCGAAGACCAGCTCGCGCAGCCGGCAGCCATAGGCCGGCTGCATCAATCGCTCGCCGACATGGGTGGACATCAGGATGCGCAGGCTCTCGGCGATATCGGCCTCGCCCTCGACCATCTCGACACCCCGGCTGCGCGCCGAGAAGCGCGGTGGGAAGCTCCAGCCCCGGCCCAGAAAGCTCATCGTCAGCCCCCGATCAGCACGGTAGGCAGGCCCAGCACGATGCTGCCGCCATGGGCCGTGCTGTCGCCAATGCGGGCGGCGGGCTTGCCGCCGATCAGCACCGTGGCCGAGCCCTTGACGATCACATCGGGCGGGCCGACGCAGACCGCGTTGTCGCCGACCACGGCGGCCGGGATCTTGCCGATCAGCACGGTGGGCACGCCGGGGCCGACGATGGGACCGCCGACATGGGGGATGGGCGGCAGCCCCGGCGTGACCATCGGGCAGGCATGCATATCGGTGAGGCGGGCGGCGGGCGGCATGGCTGTCCTGGTCGGCTTCAGTTGATCATTACCATCGCGCCCTTGACCGTGGTCTGGCCCGAGGCCGAGAGCTCGGCGGTGGCCGCGCCCTTGGCCGTGATGCCGACCTGGGCCTCGCAGCTGATGTTCAGGCCGGCGGCCTTGATGTCGGCCTTGGACGTCAGCTCGATCGCGTTGACGGCGTCCAGCGTGATGCCGCCCTTGGCCGTCAGCTTGATGTCCTTGGGGCTGTCCAGCGCGATGCCGTCGCTGCTGAGCTTGATGCTGTTGCCGTTCTGGTCCTTGATCAGGATGCTCTTGTCCTTGTCGTCCAGCACGATCTGGTTGTTGGCCGGGGTCGTCAGCGTGATGATCTTGTCCTTCTCGTCGAACACCAGCCGGTGCTTGCAGCGGGTCACCAGGGCCTTGGTGTCGTTCTCGGCGGCCAGTTCGTAGGGCGGGCTGCGGCTGCTGCTGTAGAGGCTGCCGAGCACGACCGGATGGCTGGGGTCGGCGCTCAGAAAACCGACGATGACCTCGTCGCCGACCTCGGGCAGGAAGAAGGCGCCGAAGCCGCTGGATGCATGCAGCTGCAGCAGCCGCGCCCAGATGCCTTCGGTGGCGGTCTGCAGCACCGGCAGCTTGACCTGGATGCGCTGCTCGCCGCCGGGGTCGGCGTCGAGCTTCATCACGACGCCGATCTGCAGGCCGTGGATGCCCGGCAGCAGGCCGCCGGCCGGCGCTGCCATCACATCGGGGCGCTGCATATGCCAGTCGGGGTCGAGACCGAACTCGGCCTCGCTGAGCCACTCGCCGTCGTGGATCTCGTGCTGGACCGCGCTGACAAAGACCGGGCCGTTGACCCGCGCGCCGACGCCGGCCAGCGCGATCAGCGTGGCCGGCTTGGCCAGCGCGCTGCCCTGGAAGCTCATGCGGCCGCGCACCCGCGCCAGTGCCGCCTTCAGCTGGGCGGCCTTGGCCCATTGCTCCAGTGCGGCCTGGGGCAGGGCGGCGCTGCTTTGCAGCCGGTAGCTGTCCGGACTGACGACCTCGGCCAGCGTGGCGCCGCTCAGATTGCCCTGCGCGTTCAGCGCCAGCGGCGCGGCCGCGCTGCTCTCGACCACGGCCTGCTGGGCCGGATCCCAGGCATGGGCCTGGGCGGCCTTGAGCTGGCTGCGCGCATCGATATCGGCCTGCAGCGCGATCAGATCGACGCCCCAGGTGACGGACAGCGCCGGCTCGGCCGAGGCATCGGGCGGCTTGACCGTGATCTTGCCATCCTCGACCGCGACCAGCAGGCCCATCGCGTCGGCGCGCGCCAGCATGAAGTCCCAGTCGCTGCAGTCGTACTGCAGCAGCTCGGCCTGCTGGACCTCGGTGCTCTGCACATCGGCCTGCAGGCCGGCGGCGGCGATCAGGCCGGAGATGATGTCGCTGTCGGTCTGGTCCTGGTACTTGGCGTTGACGCGGCCGATGGCCATCTTGCAGGCCTTGTCGCGGCATTCGACGATCAGGCGGCTGTGGTTGTCGCCGCTGATCTTCAGGCTGTGGCGCACGACGATGCCGCTGAAGATCTGCGCGTCGCTGTCGCCATAGCCGGCGCGCAGCACGATGGCGCTGCCGGGCGTGAACAGCGCGCCGTCGCTGACCGGGTACTTGTTGCCGGGCATATCGCCGTCGTCGATCACCAGGCGGGCCCAGGGCAGGCTGTTGAGCGCGTGGCGCACCGTCAGCGAGAGGATGCGCAGCTGCTCCTGCACCTCGGTACCCTCGCTTTGCACGACCAGGCGGACCGGACCTTCGGCGCTGGCACTGGGGGAGGCGGGCATGGCGATCGTTCCTCAGGCCAGCGGCGGAAAGTGCAGGCGCAGGCCCGGCCGCAGGCGGCGGAACTCGCGCAGGCCGTTGAAGCGCGCGACCTCGGGGTAGTAGCGGCTGTCGCCGTAGATGCGGTGGCACAGCAGCGGCAGGGTGTCGCCTTCGCGCACCTCGACCGAATGGCTCAGGTCGGGGCTGGAGCGGTTGGCACGGCGCTCGGCCTCGGGCGCGCTGAGAAAGCCGACGAAGTCCATCTCGGCGCTGGCGCGCAGCGGCGCGCCGCTGGGCTTGAACAGCGTGTACTGCAGGCCGATGCTGCAGAGCCGGCCGTAGAACACCATGGTGCCCCAGAGGATCTGCACATGGTTGGGCTCATGGGCCTCGCCGCGGTAGGTGTAGATCACGCGGTTCAGCGCCTCGATCTGGTCGGCCACCTCGATGGGCTGGCCCGGACCTATCGGCACGACGCCGGTGCCGTCGAAGGTGGCGGTGAAGCTGATGTCGTCCGGGTCGATGCCGGAGAAGCGCATCGGCGAGCCGATCTGGCCGACCACGCGCTTGGTGTTGTAGCGGATGGTGCGCTGGTGGCTGAACTCGGCGGGATTGATCTGCAAGGCGTAGTTGACGCCGCGATCCACCATGATGGAGCCGGACTGGCTGACGGTGCAGCGGGTCAGGGTCAGGGCTTGCCTTTGGCCGGAGGCGGGGATCATGGCTAGCGCTCGCGTTGCTGCTGCAGCTGCTCCTGCAGCCAGGCCCGGCACTCGTTGAGGATCTCCTGTTTCAGCTCCGCCAGGGTCTCGGGGTCAAGCGCGACCTGGTCTTGCGGGCGCGCCTCGTCCGGCCCGACGCTGGACTTGATCACCATCTGCCTGACCTCTATCGTCATCGCCTCGCTCCTTGGCTGCCTACTTCATGCGCACACAGGTCTGGTAGGCCAGCTCGATCTGCTCGATCGCGACCTCGTTCTTGTCGGCATTGAAAGCCTCGATATCCCAGCCGACCGGATAGCAGTTCTCGAAGGACCAGACGCACAGCGGCTGACCCATCTCGTCGAGCAGGCTGACCTGCACCGGCTTGAGTTCGATGCGCCGCCCCAGATCGCCTTCCAGCACCTGGCGGCACCAGGCGACCAGCTCGGTGTTCTTCATCGCCAGGCCGCGCTGCAGGCGCAGCGTGCCCTGCTTGATGCCCTTGGGTAGCTGATGGATGAAGCGGTTTTCGCCGCCTTCCACCAGCGGCTCGAGCTCCATCGCCAGGCTGATGCCCGAGACCTCCTGGAAGGAGCAGTCGCCGCTGCGGCCGTCGATCTGCACCGAGAAGTAGAAGGCCACCGGCGGGTAGCTGGCCTGGCTGGCCGGCGGGTCCCAGACCGTGGTGACCGCGGCCCTTGCGGTGCCGGCCGCGGAGATGCCCAGATCCAGCCGCGGCGGCAGCTGCAGCCGTGGCCGCTGCTGCGGCGGTGGCGGCAGCGGCGGCGGCTTGGGGATGACAGGATCGCTCACAGCGCGTCACGATGATCAGGCGTTGGCAATGGTCAGGCCTTCATGCGCGATCTCTATGGTCTCGACCGCGACCTCGTTGCCTTCGGCCTTCAGATCGGTGCCGGTGATCTTGGTGGGCCAGGCGTTCGACAGGGTCCAGACCATGGTCGGCTTGCCTTCCTCGTCGAGCAGGCTGATCGTGACGGGCACGCGCTTGATGGTGTTCATCTTGATCTGGTTGAACCAGTCCCAGAACTTGTTGTCCGCCTTGAACACGCCTTTCTTCATCGTGACATTGCCGTGCTTCTTCAGCCCGGGCATCTTCAGCGACGAGAACACCGGGCTGTCGCCGTGGCGGTACTCGATCGGTTGGGCCTCGATGTCCAGCCCCGAGACCTCCTCGAAGGACATCACGTTCGCGTCCCACTTCACCTGGAAGTAGAACTTGGGCAGGGGCCAGACATTGGTCGATTGTTTGGAGCCGTCATCAGCCATATTGATCTCCGCGATTTAGTGTGGGGCGCAGCTCAGGACTTCTGCATCTGCTGCTGGAAGGTGATCTCGATGAACTCGGCCGGCCGCACCATGGCCACCAGCACGGTCACGCGCAGGATGCCCTCCAGGATGTCGTCGGGCGTCATCGTCTCGCCCAGGCCCACATGGACGCTGAAGGCGTCCTCGGGCGAGGCACCGGCCAGGCCGCCGCGCTTCCAGATGCTGGTCAGGAAGTTCTGGATCATCGATTTGATCGTGACCCAGGTATTGGCCACATTGGGCTCGAACACCAGGGCCTTGGCGGCCAGCCGGCAGCTCTCCTCCAGCATGATCATGGTGCGGCGCACATTGATGTAGCGCCAGTCCAGGCTGTTGCCGTCCAGTGTGCGGGCGCCCCAGACCAGCACGCCTTCGCCGATGAAGGCGCGGATCGCGTTGATGCTCTTGCCTTGGGTGGTGACATTGAGCTCCTCCTGGTCGACCGCCGAGACGCTGACGGTGGGCGAGATCACGCCGGCCAGGCTGACATTGGCGGGCGCCTTCCAGACACCGCGGGTGTTGTCCACCATGGTGTAGACGCCGGCCATCGCAGCGCTGGGCGGCAGCAGATTGAGCTTGCTGCGGGCCTCGGCGATGATGGTGTTGAACAGCGCGCTGGTGGCCGCCAGGGTCTTGTTCAGCAGGGTCTTGTGGGTCAGGATTGCGTCCTCGCTGAGCTGGCGCGGGTCGGCCGCCCAGTCCTTGCTGATGTCGTCGACCGCCTGGGCATGCTCCTTGAGCTTGGCCGGCGCGTTGTCGGGCAGGGTGTCGGGCAGGGCCAGGTCTTGCCGCAGCAGGGTCTTCAGCACATCGATGCTGAGGATGTTCTCGTAGCTCAGATCCTTGTCGCCGACCACCGTGGTGTTGAGCCAGGGGTAGTAGGCGGCGGCAAAGTCCAGGAAGTTGATGCCCAGATCGTTGCGAAAGCGCGCCACCGGGTCGCCGCCGGGATCGCTGCGCGGCTTGTCGCCGCCCCAGATGTCGAGGATGGCGACCCGGTTGCGCATCTTGTCGCCGCAGTGCGCCAGCATGGCCTGCTGCAGGTCGATACAGGCCGATTCCTCCTTGAGACGCACAGCCTCGGGGATCACCAGCATGGTCGGCTCCTGCTCCTTGAGCAGCTCGTCGATGCCGGCCTTGAACTTGTCGAGGTCCAGGTCTTGCTCATAGGTGCCGACCGAGACGATGTAGCAGGGGCCGCCACCGTTCTGGAAGAAGTGGCGCAACGCGCTGTAGAGAAAATAGCTGCCGCCGTCCTTGCCGGCCGGCTGCTGCAGCACATAGCCCTTGCCGCCGGCCTTGAAGTCGTCCAGCGCCGAGGGGTCGGTGTTCTCGACGATATTGAAGCGTGGCACCGGTCCGAAGCCGTAGTACTGGTGGTATTCGGCCATCGAGCTGATGCGCCAGGGCTTCATCGCCAGCGGCTTGTTGCGGTTGTCGGCGATCTGCGTGTGGCCGATGAAGGCCGGCACGGCGGTGGCCACCTCGACCACGGAGTTCGGAAAGGCGTTTTTCTCGACGATGTAAACGCCCGGAGTTTTCATCACACCCATCTGGTTCTCCTGGTTGGGTCAGCGACTGACAAAAATTTCGGTGACGGCGGTGTTGCCGCCCTGGGGCCTGAGCTCGCGCTGCAGGCCGCGCGGCGCGGCCACCGGCAGGCGCGGCATCAGCAGCTTGGGCGGCTGGCTGGCCGCATCACGCAACTGAAATCGATAGGGCGAACGCTCGGCCAGCGCCAGCGCCGAGCGCGAGCGGATCACGATGGCCGCACGGCCATCGGGCAGGGCTTCGGCGCCGGGGGCCTCGAACTGCACCTCGGCGGCGGGATCGACCAGCTGCAGGCGGTGCTCCTGCCAATCGCCCAGCAGCAGATATTTCCAGACCGTGCGGCGGGCCTGCAGCTGCAGCTCGACCGCGCCGCCGAGTCCAGCGCGCCAGGCGGCTTCGTCGCGGGCCGCGTCGGTGAACAGCGGCAGCGCCAGCAGCGGCAGTGCGCCCGGCTCGGTGTAGAGCTCAAAGCCGGGGTCATCGCAGCTCAGCGTGAAGCACAGGGCCTGCGGCGCGCGCGCGGCCCACAGCAGCGCCAGCGTCGATTCGGGCGCATGCAGGGCCAGGGCGTGGCCGTTGCTGCGCAGCAGCAGCTGATGGGCGCGCATCGCGGCCTGCGTGTCGGCGTCGGGCGTGAAGCGCAGGCGCCGGGCCAGGCCATCGGCAAAATAGCCGTGACGCACCCGGGCGCTGGCCAGCAGCGTGTAGCGCAGCGAGCTCATGAGGGCAGCCCGCGTGCGTCCAGCTCACGCACCAGCGGCTCGCGGGTGTCGATGTGCTGGCCGTCGACGCTGATCATGCGCACCCGGTACAGCACCGAGGGCAGGTAGCGGCCGCTGTGGATGCCCCAGAGGCTGTGCATCTCGGAGCTGCTGAGGTTCTCGATGTTCAGCACCAGTCGGTCCAGGCGCTTGTCCAGCCCCGGTGTGTTGTGCTGGTCCAGCACCGGCCGGGTCTGGAAGAAGCTGATCGCGCCGGACAGGAATTTGAGCGCTTCCGGGTAACTGGCGCCACTGAAGTTGGCCGCGCACATCACCAGCAGGTTCAGATAGACCGGTGCCGGCATCTGCAGCTGGCCCGGCGCCAGGCCCAGGTTCTGGCCATTGCCGCTGCGGTGGGCGACGCTGTCGCGCTCGATGCCGGCCAGGAACAGCACCAGCTTGTTGGCCACCAGGGGCACCAGCGCGCCGTTTTGCTCATGCAGATTCGACAGCACGGCCAGATCCTCGCTGACCTGGAAGCGCCGGCGCAGATGTTCGTTGAGTTGCCCGGCCAACTGGCCCAGGGCGGCGTCGATCATGATGGCTGTGTCCTTGATGTCTCTGAGCCAGAAGGTAGGTCAAGACCCGGCACCGCGCCATAGTCCGCCGGCTGAATCTGCATCAGCCTTGAGCTGATGGGGCAAACCATCAGGCCGGGGCTGCTGCCCAGGAAAGCCCATCAGGGCTGCGGGTTTGCCGCTAGGAAAAATGCTGAGGGTGGCGGCGCCGGATGGTGTTCAGCCGCGCGGCGGCTGGGCATCCAGCGAGCTCAGACCCTCGCGCAGCGCGAAGCGGGTCAGCTCGGCAATGCCCTGGATCTGCAGCTTGGCGAACACATGCTCGCGGTGCGTGGCCACGGTCTTGGCGCTCAGATGCAGCTGCTGGGCGATCTGCTGGGCCGTGTAGCCCTCGGAGAGCAGCTGCACCATCTCGCGTTCGCGCGGCGTCAGCCGGGCCAGCTCGCCGGCCTCGGCCGGCCGACGGCTGCCCTGCAGTACAAGGCCCACCAGTTCGCCACTCAGATAGATCTGGTCGGCCATCACCCGGCGCACGCCGCGCGCCAGCTCGTCAAAGGAGTTCTCCTTCAGCACATAGCCGGAGGCGCCGGCTTCCAGCGCGGCCAGCACCTGCTGCGGCTGCTCATGCACCGACAGGCACAGCAGCTTGCAGCGCAGCGGCTCGGCGCGGATGCGGCGGATCGCCTCGACCCCGTTCATGCGCGGCATCGACAGATCGATCAGCACCACATCGGGCTGCAGCTCGCGGGCCTGGCGCACCAGCTCCATGCCGTCGCGCGCCTCGGCGATCACCTCGATATCGTCCTCACGCTGCAGCAGGGCCACCAGGCCCTCGCGCACGATGCGGTGATCGTCGGCGACGATGACGCGGATAGTCATGACTCGTCCTCTTCGGGTTGGCGTGGCCAGCAGACCTGGGCATGCACGCCCTGGCCCGGTGCGGTGCGCAGGCTCAGACTCATGCCGAGCAGCCGCAGGCGCGCATGCAGGCGGGGCAGGCCATAACCATGGCCGGCCGCGATCGCGGCGGTCTGGGCCCGCTGGGGATCGAAGCCCAGGCCCTGGTCGCGCACGATCAGGGCCACGCCCTGGCCCCGACCCTGAGGGGCCAGGGCGATATGGATGGCAACCCCGCCGCCATGCTTGCAGGCATTGGCCAGCAGCTCGCGCCCCGCCGCCAGCAGGCCGGCGTTGACCGGTTCGGGCAGCCGGGGCAATCCCAGCGCGCAGCTGAACTGGATGCTCAGACCGGTGCGCTCGCCCAGCTGCTGCACCAGGGTCCGCAGCGCGGCCGGCAAATCATCGACCGGCTCGGGCTGAAGCAGGGTCACCGCATCCCGGGTGGCTTGCAGCGCCTGCTTGACCAGTTCGTAGGCACGCTGCTGGGCCTGCAGCGCGCGCGGCAGGTCGGGCTCGCGTGCCGCATCGAGCTGCATAAGCGCCAGGCTCAGCAGCTGGGCCAGCTCGTCGTGCAGGGCCTGCGCCAGCTGCCGCGCCTGCCAGCGCGCATCGACCATGCCGTCCGCCACCTCGGCAGGTGGCGTCGGCACGGCTTCGAGCAAGGGGACCAGCGCGCTGGGCATGAGCAGGACTCCTCTCACATGCCGGATCTGACCTCGGGTGTCGGCCAAGACCGACCGCACCCAGACCCGGCATCCTAGGAGTCGCCGCTCGGCGGCGTCAATCTGTAAAAGCTGTCAGCGCGCCGATGGCGTTTGCCGGCCCGAAAAAACGTTCCAGTGCTTGATGGACCGGTGTCAGGCCGCCAGCAGCTGGCGCAGCACAAAGGGCAGGATGCCGCCATGGCGGTAGTAGTCGACCTCGATCGGCGTGTCGATGCGCAAGGTCAGCAGCACTTCCTGCCGGCTGCCGTCGGCGCGGGTGATCACCAGCGTCGCGTCGCGCTGGGGCGCCAGTTCGCCGGGGATCTGGATGTCGATCAGCTCGTCGCCCTTCAGGCCCAGGCTCTCCCAGCTGACGCCCGGCTTGAACTGCAGCGGCAGCACGCCCATGCCGACCAGATTGGAGCGGTGGATGCGCTCGAAGCTGCGTGCGATCACGGCCTTGATGCCCAGCAGCTGGGTGCCCTTGGCGGCCCAGTCGCGGCTGGAGCCGGTGCCGTACTCCTCGCCGCCGAAGATCACGGTGGGTGTGCCGGCGGCCATGTACTGCATCGCCGCGTCATAGATATAGGCCTGCTCGCCCGAGGGTTGCAGCAGGGTCAGGCCGCCCTCGACCCGGCTGCCGTCTTCCTTGGCCGGGATCATCAGGTTCTTGATGCGCACGTTCGCGAAGGTGCCGCGCATCATCACCTCATGATTGCCGCGGCGCGAGCCATAGCTGTTGAAGTCGGCCTTGCCCACGCCCAGGCCCTGCAGATACTGGCCGGCCGGTGAGCTGTCCTTGATCGCGCCGGCCGGGGAGATGTGGTCGGTCGTGATCGAGTCACCGAACAAGGCCATGATGCGGGCGCCCGAAACACCGGCCGCGGTGAAGACCGGCGTCTGGGTGAAACCCTCGAAGAAGGGCGGTTGCGCGATATAACCGCTCTTGGGCCAGGTGTAGACCTGACCCGCGACCCCATCGATCTGCTGCCACAGCTTGCCGGGTTTCTTGTCCACCTGCTCGTAGTTCTCGCGGAAGGCCTTGGGGTTCATCGCGTACTTCATCAGCGCGTAGATCTCATCGCTGCTCGGCCAGATGTCGCCGAGGAAGATGTCGCGGCCCTTCTTGCCCTTGCCCAGTGGCTGGGTCATCAGGTCCACCGTCACATTGCCGGCAATCGCGTAGGCGACGACCAGTGGCGGCGAGGCCAGGAAGTTGGCCTTCAGGTTCGGATGGATGCGGGCCTCGAAATTGCGGTTGCCCGAGAGCACGGCGGCGCAGATCAGGTCGTTGCTGGTGATGGTCTCGTTCAGCTCGGGGGTCAGGTCACCGGCATTGCCGATGCAGGTGGTGCAGCCATAGGCGGCCAGATTGAAGCCCAGCTTCTCCAGATAGGGCAGGAGGCCGGCCTTTTCCAGATACTCGGTGACGATGCGCGAACCCGGGGCCAGCGAGGTCTTGATATGCGGCTGCACCTTCAGCCCGGCCTCGACCGCCTTCTTGGCCAGGAGTCCGGCGGCCAGCAGCACGCTGGGGTTGGAGGTGTTGGTGCAGGAGGTGATCGCGGCGATCAGCACATCGCCGTTCCTCACATCCAGGCCGCCGGTGGTCTTGAAGACCTGGCCCAGCTTCTCGGCCGGCTGGTTGAAACCATTGGCAGCCGTGGGCTGGCTGTAGAGCTCGGTGAACTTGGCTGCCAGATCGGTGATCTCGATGCGGTCCTGCGGGCGCTTCGGGCCGGCCAGCGAGGGCACGACGGCGCCCAGGTCCAGTTTGACGACCTGGGAGTAGTCGATGTCGCCGGCGCGCGCGACGCCGAACATGCCTTGGGCCTTGAAATACGCTTCGAAGGCCTCGATCTCGGCCTTGCTGCGGCCGGTGCCGCGGAAATAGTCCAGGGTCTTGTCGTCGACCGGGAAGAAGCCCATCGTCGCGCCGTACTCGGGCGCCATATTGGCAATCGTCGCGCGGTCCGGCACGGCCAGGCTCTCCGTGCCCTCGCCGAAGAACTCGACGAACTTGCCGACCACTTTCTCCTTGCGCAGGATCTCGGTGACGGTCAGCACCAGATCGGTCGCGGTGACGCCTTCGCGCAGCCGGCCCGTCAGCTCGAAGCCGACCACGTCCGGGGTCAGGAAATAGACCGGCTGGCCCAGCATGCCGGCCTCGGCCTCGATGCCGCCGACGCCCCAGCCGACCACGCCGATGCCGTTGATCATCGTCGTGTGGCTGTCGGTGCCGACCAGGCTGTCGGGGTAGTAGATCTTCTCGCCCTTGTTGCCGGTCTTGTGCACGCCGCGCGCCAGATACTCCAGATTGACCTGGTGCACGATGCCGAAGCCCGGCGGCACGACACCAAAGGTGTCGAAGGCCTGCATGCCCCACTTCATGAACTCGTAGCGCTCGCGGTTGCGCTCGAACTCCAGCTTCATATTCAGGTCCAGGGCGCGCTTGTTGCCGTAGTGGTCGATCATCACCGAGTGGTCGACGACCAGGTCCACCGGCACCAGCGGCTCGATGCGCTTGGGGTCCAGGCCGGCAGCGGCAGCGACATTGCGCATCGCGGCCAGGTCGGCCAGCAACGGCACGCCGGTGAAGTCCTGCAGCACGACGCGGGCGACGACAAAGGGAATCTCGTCGCTGCGCTCGGCCACCGGCTGCCAGTTGGCCAGCTGTTCCACATGCTCGGGCGCGACCTTTTTGCCGTCACAATTGCGCAGCACCGACTCCAGCACGATGCGCAGCGAGATCGGCAGGCGCTTGATATTGGGGAACTTCTTGGCCAGCTTGGGCAGGGAGTAGTAGCGGCCGCTGCGCCCCGAGGGCGTGGTGAACTCGCTCAGCGTGTGGGCAAAGGCGTGTGGGGTGCTGGCGACGGGGGCTTTGGGCATGAACACTCTCCTGGCGGTTGTGGCGTGGATTCTTGGCTAAGCTGCATTGTGGCGGCAAGTCCGGCCTTAGGTACGGCCCGGGCCTCGTCCATAAGGCAGAGGTCCGGGCTTTGTCAGCGATGTTTCCGAAGGTTTCTGCTGTCATCCGCCCAGCGCCCCGGGCGTTGAGCAGTCACGCATATCTACAACAAGGAGTCCCGCGATGAAACATCTGATCCTCGCCGCCGGTCTGGCGTTTGCCACCATTGACAGCGCCCAGGCCACCGATGTCGGCGTCTCCATCAGCCTGGGACAACCCGGCTTCTATGGCCAGATCGACATCGGCAACTATCCCCGGCCACGCGTGATCTATGCCGAGCCGGTGGTGATACACCGGGCACCGCGCATGGTGTATGAGCCGGTTTACCTGCGGGTGCCGCCCGGCCATCAGAAGAACTGGCGCAAACACTGCGGCCGCTACGACGCCTGCGGCCGGCCGGTCTATTTCGTTCGTGACGATTGGTATCGCAACGAATACGCGCCGCGCTACCGCCGCGATCACGACCACCGCGACCGCGACCATGGTCGCGGCGACGGTCGCCGAGATGACCGCCATGACCGCCATGACGGTCGCCGCGACGACCACCCGGGCCGTGGCCACGGCAAGGGCGGCGGGCGCGACTGAGTCGGGCTGGAGCTGGCTTCAGGGCGCCAGGGCCCGCTCCAGCATCGCATGCAGCAACACATTGCAGCCGGCGGTGATGTGCTCGGGCTTGGCGTCCTCGATCTCGTTGTGGCTGATGCCGTCCTTGCAGGGGATGAAGATCATCCCGGCCGGCGCCAGCCGCGCCATATAGACGGCGTCATGGCCGGCGCCCGAGACGGCCGGCATGTTTGAATAGCCCAACGCCTCGGCCGCCTTGGCCACGGCCGCCACGCAGTCAGCGTGGAAGGGCGCGGCCGGGTAATGCGACACCAGCTCGATCTGGATCGGCAGTCCGGTCTTGGCGCTCAGCTCGGCCGCGAACCGGCGGATATCGGCGTCCATCGCATCGACCAGCGCATCGGTGCTGTTGCGCATGTCCATGCTGAACTTGACCCGGCCCGGAATCACATTGCGGCTGTTCGGGTGCACCTGCACCATGCCCACCGTGCCTCGGCCGTGCGGGCCGTAGCGCAGCGCGGTGGCCACCACCTCCTGCATCAGCACCGTCGCCACCTGCAGCGCATCCTTGCGCAGCGCCATCGGTGTCGGTCCTGCATGGGCCTCCATGCCGGTGACGGTGCAGTCATACCATTTGATGCCCAGCACGCCGGTCACCACGCCTATGGTCTTGTCGTGATCCTCCAGCACCGGACCCTGCTCGATATGGGTCTCGAAATAGCTGCCGATCGCATGGTCGCCCGGTTCCTCAGGGCCGATATAGCCGATGCGTGCCAGCTCGTCCTTGACGCTCTTGCCCTCGGTGTCGGTGGCCGCATAAGCATGCTCCAGCGTGAAGGCCTTGGCGAACACGCCCGAGCCCATCATCACCGGCACGAAGCGCGAGCCTTCCTCATTGGTCCAGAAGGCCACCTCGATCGGCGCCTCGGTTTCGATGCCGTGGTCATTGAGCGTGCGCACCACCTCGATGCCGGCCAGCACGCCGTAGTTGCCATCGAACTTGCCGCCGGTAGGTTGGGTGTCGATATGGCTGCCGGTCATCACCGGGGGCAGGGCGTTGTTGCGCCCGGGCCGGCGCATAAAGGCATTGCCGATCTTGTCGACCGTCACCGTCATGCCGGCCTCTTTGGCCCAGCCGATCACCAGGTCGCGGCCCTGTTTGTCCAATGAGGTCAGCGCCAGGCGGCAGACGCCGCCTTTCTCGGTGGCGCCGATCTGGGCCAGCTCCATCAGCGAGGCCCACAGGCGCTCGCCATTGACGCGCAGATCAGCAAGTTTCTCGGCGCCAGCGGGTTTGGTCTTCATGTCCATATCGGTACTGCTCCTTGACTAACGCGCGACGGCGCTTGGGGCCAGGTCTTGCGCCCGCGCCTTGACCGCCTGGAAATTCGGGCCGAAGGCGGGGCGCTTCAGATAGCGGCCCGCACCCTGGACCGCGCGCAACTCGCCCCGGGCATAAACCAGCTTGCCCTGGCTGATCGTGTGACTCGGGATGCCGCGCACCGTGCGACCTTCGAAGATATTGAAGTCGCCCTTGCTCAGCTGGGTCTTGGCCGAAATGGTCTTCGTGCCCTGCGGGTCCCACAGCACCAGGTCGGCATCGGCACCTTCGCTGACCAAGCCCTTTTGCGGGTAGAGGTTGAAGAGCTTGGCGGTGTTGGCCGAGGTGATCGCGACAAACTCGCTGGGCGTCAGTCGGCCGGTGTTGACGCCGGCATCCCAGATCACCGCCATGCGCTCTTCGATGCCACCGCAGCCGTTCGGGATCTTCGCGAAGTTCTCCAGACCGGCGGCCTTCTGTTCGGCGCAGAAGGTGCAATGGTCGGTGGCCGTGGTGTGCAGCTGGCCGCTTTGCAGGCCGCGCCACAGAAAGTCCTGGTGGATCTTGGGGCGGAAGGGCGGGCTCATCACATGGGCCGCGGCGGTGGCGAAATCGGGGTGGCGGTAGACGCTGTCGTCGATCAGCAGATGGCCGGCCAGCACCTCGCCATAGACCCGCTGGCCGCGCGCGCGGGCGCGGGCGATGGCTTCGGCCGACTCGATGCAGGAGACATGCACGATGTAGATCGGCACGCCCAGCACATCGGCAATCGCGATCGCGCGGTTGGCCGCCTCGCCCTCGACCATGGGCGGGCGCGACAGCGGGTGGCCCTCGGGGCCGGTGATACCCATCTTGGCGACCTCCTGCTGCAGCAGGAAGACCAGCTCGCCGTTCTCCGCATGGACCGTGGGCATCGCGCCCAGCTCCAGCGAGCGCTTGAAGCTGTTCACCAGGGTCTCATCGTCGCACATGATGGCGTTCTTGTAGGCCATGAAGTGCTTGAAGCTGTTGATGCCTTCTTCCTTGACGAGCCGGCCCATCTCGGCATGGACCGATTCGCTCCACCAGGTGATGGCCACATGGAAGCCGTAGTCGGCCGCCGATTTCTCGGCCCAGCCACGCCACTGCTGGTAGGCCTCCATCAGCGGCTGCTGCGGATTCGGAATCACGAAATCAATGATGGACGTCGTGCCGCCGGCCAGGCCTGCGGCCGTGCCGGTGAAGAAGTCATCCATCGTCACCGTGCCCATGAAGGGCAGCTGCATATGGGTGTGCGGGTCGATGCCGCCGGGCAGGATGTACTGGCCTGTGGCATCCAGGCGTTCGCAGCCCATCGGTGCTTGGGCCTGCGCGCGCGGGCCGACGGCGGCGATCTGGCCGTCAATGCAGAGCACATCGGCGGCGAACTCGCGGTCGGCGTTGACCACCGTGCCGCCCCGTATCAACAGGCTGCTGCTCATGTCTTGTCTCCTAGCGCTGCTTGGGCGCCGTCAGATAGTAGTAGGCACCGGCCACGGCCAGGCTGAAAAACCAGCCGAAGTCGAACAGGCTCAGCAGCAGGGGCGGCAGGCTGTCTTTCGCAATCACGCCCGACACGGCCAGATAGCCCGGCAGGCAGGGCAGCACGCCCAGCGCGAAGGCGATCAGGGCCTGGATATTCCAGCCGCCGCTGTACTCGTAGGCACCACCGCGTGCGTAGAGATCGCCGATCTTCAGCTCGGTCTTGCGGATCAGGTAGTAGTCCACCAGCAGGATGCCGGCGATCGCGCCCAGCAAGGTGCCATAGCCGCCCAGCCAGGTGAAGAGATAGCCGCCCGAGGTGGCCAGCAGCTTCCAGGGCATGAAGAGCAGGCCGATCAGGGCTGCGATGATGCCGCCCATGCGGAAGCTGATCTTGCTCGGCGCGACCTGGCTGAAGTCATAGGACGGCGAGACCAGATTCGCCGCCACATTGGTGGTCAGATTGGCCAGCAGTATCACCAGCAGGCCGACGCCGGCGGCCACCGGGCCCATCTGCGTCAGCAGGCCGTCGGGGAACAGCTGCGCCTTGCCGTAGAGGATCGCAGAGGCCGAGAAGCCGATCACGCCGACCATCGAAAACAGCGCCATCGGGATCGGCAGGCCGATGGCCTGGCCCAGCACCTGGTCCTTCTGGCTCTTCGCGAAGCGGGTGAAGTCAGGGATGTTCAGCGCCAGCGTGGCCCAGAAACCGACCAGGCCGGTCAGCGCGGCCCAGGTCTTGGGCCCGCCCTCGACCACCTTGGCCGGCAGCGCGAACAGCTGGCCGGCCGGCACCTTCATCAGGAGCACGACGACCAGCAGCAGCGAGGCCGCAATCATCAGCGGCGCGGCGATCACCTCCAGCTTGCGGATCGACTCCGGACCCTTCCAGATGAACCAGATGTGCAGGGCCCAGAAGGCCAGGAAGCAGGCAAACTGCGAGTTGCTGATGGTCTCGCCGGCGGCCGGGCCGGCCAGACCCAGGCCCAGCACATTCAGAAAGCCATGCAGGGCCAGCGCGCCGAAATAGCAGTTGATCGAGAACCAGCCGCAGGCCACTAGGCCGCGCAGCACGGCCGGCAGGTTCGCGCCCTTGACACCGAAGGAGGCGCGGGCCAGCACCGGGAAGGGAATGCCGTGCTTGGGCCCGACCCGGCCGATCAGCACCATCGGGATCAGCACGATCAGATTGGCGACAAAGACCAGCCATACCGCCATCTGCCAGGAGAAGCCCTGGTCCAGCATCGAGCTGGCCATCGTGTAGGTCGGCACGCAGACCACCATGCCCACCCACAGCGCCGCATAGTCCTTCCAGGCCCAGGTGCGGTGGGCGCCCGGGGTCGGCAGCAGATCGTCATTGGCCAGCGGATTGCCGGCCGAGGTGGGCGCGCCCTTGATAGCGCTGGTGCTGGTGCTCATGCGTTTCTCTCCTCTAGGATTCGGTCTTGTGAAGGGAGCAATCTTTGTGCCTATGTTTGTGCCAATAGGTGGCCCACGCCATGCGGAAAACCCGCTGGGCTCAGCCCCCTATCAGCCGTTGACACGCATCGGATTGTTCGCATGGGTGGTCCAGTTCGCATACTCGCCGCTGACCGGCTGTCCGGTGCGCTGATCGATCTCGCCGGGCATCACGCGGCGCATCGTGATCGTGTCCGGCACCGGGCAGATCGACACGCAGAGATTGCAGCCCACGCACTCAGCCTCGTTGATCTCGAAATGGCGCTTGCCGTCCTTGCTCGCGAAGATGGCCTGGTGCGAGGTGTCCTCGCAGACCACATGGCAGCGGCCGCACTGGATGCAGCTGTCCTGATGGATGACCGCCTTCTCCACATAGTTCAGGTTCAGCTGGTTCCAGTTCTTCACCGTCGGCACGGCCAGGCCCATCATCGCGTCGATATTGGCGTAGCCCTTCTCGTCCATATAGTTCGAGAGGCCCGAGCACATCTCCTGCACGATCTTGAAACCGTAGACCATGGCGGCGGTGCAGACCTGCACGGTGCCGCAGCCCAACGCGATGTACTCGGCCGCATCGCGCCAGGTGGTGATGCCGCCAATGCCCGAGATCGGCAACCCGGCGGTCAGCGGATCGCGGGCGATCTCGGCCACCATATTCTGCGCAATCGGTTTGACCGCCGGGCCGCAATAGCCACCGTGCGAGCCCCAGCCGTCGGTGCTGGGGTGCATCACCATGCGGTCCAGGTCCACGCCCATCACCGAGTTGATGGTGTTGATCAGGCTCACCGCATCGGCACCGCCGGCCTTGGCCGCGCGGGCCGGATGGCGCACATCGGTGATGTTCGGCGTCAGCTTGACGATCACCGGCAGTTTGGAATACTGCTTGCACCAGGCCGTCACCATCTGGATGTACTCGGGCACCTGGCCCACGGCCGAGCCCATGCCGCGCTCGCTCATGCCATGCGGGCAGCCGAAGTTCAGCTCGATGCCGTCGGCCCCGGTGTCCTCGACCATGGGCAGGATGGCCTTCCAGCTCTCTTCGGTGCAGGGCACCATCAGCGAGACGATCATGGCCCGGTCCGGCCAGGCGCGCTTGACGCGGCGGATCTCTTCCAGATTGGTGCGCAGCGGCCGGTCGGTGATCAGCTCGATATTGTTCAGACCGATCACGCGGCGGTCCTGGCTCATCAGCGTCGAGTAGCGCGGGCCGGACACATTGACCACCGGTGGGTCCTCGCCCAGGGTCTTCCAGACCACGCCGCCCCAGCCGGCCTCGAAGGCCCGGGTGACGTTGATCTCCTTGTCGGTCGGCGGGGCCGAGGCCAGCCAGAAGGGGTTCGGGCTTTGGATGCCCAGGAAGTTGCTGCTGATGTCGGCCATGGTTCAGCTCCGCAGGAAAGAGTCGATGGAGATCGCGGCTTGCTTGCCGTGCTCGACGGCCTCGACCGTCAGGTCGCGTCCGCCAAAGCGGCAGTCGCCGCCGGCCCAGACCTTGGCGTGGCTGGTCTTGCCGTTGGCGTCGGTGGCGATGCGACCGTTCTTGAGTTCCAACTCGACACCGGCCGGCACAAAGCTCTGGCCGATGGCCTTCAGCACCATATCGGCCTCAAGGGTGAACAGCTCGCCGGTCTCGACCAGCTGCCCGTCCCGCAGCGCCGTCACCGCAAACTGCACGCCCGTCACCCGGCCGTTCTCGGCCAGGATCTGCTTGGGCGCGGCCCAGGTGCGCAGCAGCACGCCGTTCTTCTGTGCCCACTCTTGCTCGTAACCCGAGGCGCTCAGGCCCTCGACGCCCCGGCGATAGACCATGGTCACCTCGCGCGCGCCGAGCTTCTTGCTCTGCACCGAGGCATCGACCGCCGTCATGCCTCCGCCGATCACGAGCACCTTCTGGCCGACCTTGACCTCGGCCGGGCTGGACTGGCGCAGCTCGGCGATGAAGTCCACCGCGGGACGCACTCCCTCGCATTGCGGCTCCGTGATGCCCAGCGCATTGACGCCGGCCAGGCCCAGACCCAGGAAGACCGCATCAAACTCGGCCGCCAGCTGGTTCAGCGTGATGTCACGGCCCAGTTGCTGGCCGGTCTTGACCGTGATGCCGCCGATGGATAGCAGCCAGTCGACCTCCTTCTGCGCGAAGCCCTCGGTGGTCTTGTAGGTGGCGAGGCCGTACTCATTCAAGCCGCCCAGCTTGGGGCGGGATTCGAACAGCAGCACCTCATGCCCGCGTCGCGCCAGCCCATGCGCCGCCGCCAGCCCGGCCGGCCCGGCACCGACCACGGCGACCTTCTTGCCGGTGGCCGGCGCCCGCGTGAACAGCGGTTTCGCATCGGGCTTGGCAAAGAAGGCGTCGGTGGCGAAGCGTTGCAGCAGGCCGATCTCGACCGGCTTGCTTTCATTCGTGTTGCGCACGCAGGCCTGCTCGCACAGCATCTCGGTCGGGCAGACCCGGGCGCACATGCCGCCCAGCGGATTGGCCTCCAGGATGGCCTGGGCCGCACCGCGATTGTTCTCCTGCGCGATGCGCTGGATGAAGCTGGGGATGTCGATGCCGGTGGGGCAGGCGGTGATGCAGGGCGCGTCGTAGCAGTAGTAGCAGCGTTCGGCCTCGATCAGCGCTTGCCTGCGGTTCAGCGGCGGATGAGCGTCGCTGAAGTTGAGTGCGTAGTCGGCCTCGGCAAGTCGGCCGGCGGCAATGCCTGGCGTGTTGGTGTCCATCTCGGGCTCCGGGTGCTGGGTGTGCAGATAATTTACTAACACGTAAAAAATCACCAGTCGGTAAATTCCCTCGGGTCGCGACCACCGTCCTGTGTTGAGATAGCCGCGTCGACAATCTCGTCATGCCAGCAATGACCGAATCCAAGGCGCGGCGCACCAGCACGGCGCGCAATACAAGTCCGAAATCCACCGATGCACCAAGCCCGGCAGCGAGCGAGGAGCTCGTGCCCCAGCCGCGTGCGGCGCGGCTGCGCAAGGAGGCGGCCATCTGTGCCGAAGCGGAACGCCAGTTCGCGCAATATGGTTTCGAGGGGGCGTCGCTGGAAAACATCGCCGCCGCCGTCGGCATCAGCCGCCACAGCCTGCTGTACTACTACCCGAGCAAGGAGCAGCTCTACCGCAAGGTGCTCGACGAGGTGCTGGCCGAGTGGCTGGCGCGCATGGCCGGCATTGTCTCGGGCACCGACCCGGAAGCCGCGATGCGCGAGTACATCGCCGCCAAGCTGCGCTACTCGCGCGAGCGCCCGGCCGGCTCCCAGGTCTTCGCCCGCGAGGTGATGGCCGGCGCGCCGCGCTTTCGAGACGCGATCGAGGCCCAGGTGCTGCCGGCGCTGAACGCCGATGTCAAGACCTTCGAGCGCTGGGCCCGCCAGGGCCTGGTCGCCAAGCTGGACTTCCGCCACCTGATGTTCACGATCTGGGCCAGCACCCAAGCCTATGCCGATCTCGGCCCGCAGTTTGCGATCCTGCTGGGCAAGCCGGTGCTGGAGGAGGGGGACTATGACGCGGCCGAGGCGCTGATCACGCAGCTGGTCTTGGCGGGCTTGTGTGGGTCCAAGGACCGGTACAGCAACTGAGCTGTCGGCCCCCGTTGTATCTGGGCCTGCCGGCCCCGCGTCCCTAAGCTCGGGCTTCCCTTCCTGGAGCCCCGCCCGATGCTCAGCGATCTGCTGCCCCTGATGACTTACTGCCTGGTGATGTCCAGCACACCCGGACCGAACAATGTGATGCTGACCGCGCTGGGCGCGAACTTCGGCTATCGCCGCAGCCTGGCGCCCATTCTGGGCATCAATGTCGGCGTGTTCGCCCAGACCTTGCTGTGCTGTCTGGGGCTGGGCAGCCTGTTCCTGGCCTATCCGCAGGCCCACGCCGTGCTGCGCGTCACCGGCGTGCTCTACCTGGTCTATCTGGCCTGGCAGCTCAGCGGCGTCTCGGCCGCCCAGGGCCGGCCGGCCGAGCCCTTGAGCTTTGCGCAGGCGGTGCTGTTCCAGGCCTTGAACCCCAAGAGCTGGATCAAGGCCATCACGCTGGCCTCGGTCTTCATGCCGGTCGGCCTGGGCGCGGTGCAGGGCGCGCTGCTGGTGGGGCTGATCGGCTGGGCCATCGGCTTCCCCTGCAACTCGATGTGGGCGCTGTTCGGTGTCGCGATCCGGCGCTTTCTGGCCGAACCGCGGCAGCGCCGCGTCTTCAATCTGCTGATGGCTGCGACCCTCTTGCTGCTGGCCCTGTCGCTGCTGCGCAGCCCCTAAACTGGCCCCCATGTTCTCGATCGACCGCAACTCCACGATGGCCCTGGCCGACCAGATCGAGGCGCGGCTGCGCGCGCTGATCGCGGCCGGCCAGCTGCCTTCCGGGGCACGGCTGCCGTCGATACGCCAGCTGGCCCAGCTGCTGGCGGTCAGCCCGCAGACCGTGATCAGCGCCTATGACCGGCTGGTGGCCTCGGCCAACATCGATTCGCGCGGCACGGCCGGCTTCTTCGTCTGCGAGCCGCGCGTGCAGCTGCCCGACCCGGCGGCGCTGGAGGCCGGCGAGGAGCAGGAGCCGGTCTGGCTGGCCCAGCAGGCCAGCGACCAGCGTGCCGGCGTGCTGCTGGCCAGCAGCGGGGCCCTGCCGGCCTCCTGGCTGGCGGATGCCGTGCCGGCGGTGACGGTGCAGCGGGCCCTGGCGCGCAGCACGGCCGGCATGGCCACCCGCTGCCCGCCGCAGGGCCTGCCCGAGCTGCGCGAGCGCATCGCGATGCTGCTGCGCGGCCAGGGGCTGGCGGTCGATGCCGGCCGCGTGATGACCACTTATGGCGGCACCCAGGCCATCGATCTGATCTGCCGCGCCTTTGTGCAGCCGGGCGACACGGTGCTGGTCGAGAACCCCGGCTACTTCCTGATGTTCGGCCGGCTGCGCGAGGCCGGGCTGCGCGTGGTGCCGATCACGCGCCGCCCCGACGGCCTCGATCTGGATGAGCTGGAGGCTGCCTGCCGCACGCACAGGCCGCGTCTGCTCTTCATCCAGACCGTGCTGCACAACCCGACCGGCTGGGGCAGCAGCCCGGCGAATCTGCACAAGGTGCTGATGCTGGCTGCGGCCCACGGCCTGCTGATCGCCGAGGACGATGTGCAGGGCCACTTCCACCCCGGCCACCCGACCCGGCTGGCGGCGCTGTCGGGGCTGGACCGGGTGATCTACTACTCGAGCTTTTGCAAGGCGCTGAGCCCGGCGCTGCGCCTGGGCTATCTGGCGGCCGAGCCGGCGCTGCTGAAGGCCTTGCTGCGCGAAAAGATCTACACGGTGCTGACAACGCCGGCGCTCAACGAATACGTGCTGCTGGAGCTGCTGGCGGCCGGGCGCTGGCGCAAGCATCTGGAGCGTCTGCAGCGTCAGCTGATCACGGCGCGCAACAGCACCTCGCGCCAGCTCGCGGCCGCCGGCATCGCCTTCGACCCCCAGCCCGGCGAGGGCGGGCTGTTCCTGTGGGGCCGGGTGCCGGAGGGTGTGGACGTCGATCTGCTGGTGCAGGACGCCTACCGCAACAAGATACTGCTGGCGCGCGGCGCCACCTTCCGCGCCGATGCCGCGCCCGACCCGCATCTGCGCTTCAACGTCGTGCTGGCCCAGCATGTGCGGCTGGCCGACTATCTGCGCGAGCGCCTGCAGGCGCTGGCGGGCGCGCGGGCGACGCTGGGGCGGGTCAGCGGGACGCTGGGCGCCTAGACCCCAGCAATGTGAGCAGGCTCAGCAGGGCTGCTGCCGGCAGCAGCAGGGCCTCGGGCGCCTTCAGGGTCCATAGCGTCGCGCCGCTGATCGCGCACCACAGCAGCGGGATCGGCCACAGCCACCAGGGACCGGGACGCATGAGCAACAGGCCCAAGCTGGCCAGCACGGTCGGATCAGAGGCCAGGCCGAACAGCTCGACGCCGCGCCAGCTGCGGCCAAGCGCCAAGCCCAGCAGCGGCTGGGCGAGCAGGCCCCAGGCGATCAAAGCCAGGCCCGGCCAGCGCCGCCGTGGCAAGGGCGCCGGGCGCCGTGTCGCGAGCGCCAGAAGCAGGGCCTGCAAGGCAAAGCCGGCGGCGAACCACGCCGCCGCCCAATTGATCTGCGCATAGCGCTGCCAGTGGAAAGCCCAGGCCACCCACAGCCAGGCGATCACAAGCAGCCACAGCGGCCAGCGTGCGGCGCTCAGCGGGCTCAGCAGCAGCGCCATGCCGGCCGCCAGCATCGGCAGCTGCAGGGGCCAGACGGCGGCGTTGTAGCGCTCGAACAGGCGGGCATAGGCGGCCGGCGAGAACATCAGGAAGTCGGACAAGCCGTAACTCCACCAGACGGCCCACCACTCGGCCATGCTCAGAGCGCCGCGATCAGCTCGGCGATGCGCCGGCGCTGGGCCGCATCGGGCATGGGCCCGCTGGCGGCGGCCATGTTCTGGCGCAGATGCTCGACCTGGCTGGTGGCCGGGATCGCGCAAGTGATGGCCGGGTGCGAGACGATGAACTTCAGCACCAGCTCGGCCCAGCTGCTGCAGCCCAGCTCGGTGCCGGCCCAGGGCGGCAGGCGCTCAGCGGCCAGGGCCTGCAGCAGCTCGCCCTGGCGGAACGGGCGATTGGCGATCACCGCGATGCCGCGCTCCTGGGCCAGCGGCAGCAGCCGCGCCTCGGCCTCGCGGTCCAGCGGGTTGTAGCTGAGCTGGATGAAGTCCAGCGGCTGGCTGCGCATGATGCGCTCCAGCTCGGCATGGCGCCGACCCTCCGAGGTGCTGATGCCCACATAGCGCAGCAGCCCGCTCGCCTTCAGGGTCTGCAGCTGCGGCAAATGGGCCTCCCAGGCCAGCAGGTTGTGCACCTGCAGCAGGTCGAAGCGCGCAACGCCCCAGTGCCGGCGCGAGGCCTCGATCTGGGCCGGCCCGCGCGCCCCGGCGCCGATCCAGACCTTGTCGGCCGCGAACACCGAGGCGGCGGCCGGGCCCAGCGCCGCCAGCCCCTGGCCGATCACCGGCTGCGAGGAGCCATACATCGGCGAGGAATCGATCAGCCGCCCGCCGGCCGCGAAAAAGGCCCGCATCACCGCCGTGCAGCCGGCGCGCGCCTGCGCATCGTCACCGACATTGAAGGTGATCCAGCTGCCCAGGCCCAGCACCGGGATGCGTTCGCCGCTGGACGGGATCGGTTTGAGCAGCGGCGCCGGCTGGGCCTGGGCGACCGGGGGCAGGGCCAGCGCGGGCGCCAGCAGGGCCAGCCGGCGCAAGAGCCGGCGCCGGGCGGGATGGGCGGGCTTCATCGTCATGATCGCCTCCGGTAGATCGCTGCTGATCGGCGGCGCCGCAGGGCCGCCCTTGCACTCTAAGCCATGGGCGCCGCGCCGGGCGTCCCCGATTGACGGCTTTTCGCCGTGGCCGACCCGGCCGTGCGGCCACGGCGCTGTAGGACGGTGCCGCGTCCACGCGCTATGTGCGTCAACGCACGGACCCTGCGCGTGAAAGCGCCCAGCCTGATCGCTCACGGACGCCCGACCCCGGCGCGCCGCCTTCAACGAAAGGATTTGCGATGACATGCTCTCTTGGCCTTCGGGCCGTACCCGGCGCGCTGGCGCTGTTGGCACTGGCGGCCTGCGCCAGCACGCCGCCTCCGAACGCCGAGCTGGCGCTGTCCAGCGCCGCACTGACCCGCGCCGACGGTGCCGGCGCCGCCGAACTGGCCCCGGCCGAGCTGCGCATGGCACGCGCCAAGCTGGAGCGCGCCCAGGCCGCGCTGGCCGCCAAGGACCACGATCAGGCGCTGCAGATGGCCCAGCAGTCGGAGGTGGACGCCCGCCTGGCCGAGGCCAAGAGCCGCGCCGCCAAGGCCCGCAAGACCGCCGATGAACTGCAGGAAAGCAACCGCGTGCTGCGCGAGGAGATGGGCCGCAAGACGCCTGTCGTGCAGCCTGCACCGATGACCCCGAGGAGCCCGTCATGAACATTGCCCGCAAGCATTCCCTGTCCCTGCTGAGCCTGGCGGCCCTGAGCGTGCTGATGGGCTGCAGCAGCCTGCCGGCCGACAACGCAAGGCTGGAGGAGGCCCGCCGCGACTACCGCGCGGCGCAGCAAAATCCCAAGGTCGGCGAGCTGGCCGGCGTCGAGATGCGCCAGGCCAGCGACGCGCTGAACAAGGCCAGCGACGCCTGGACTCGCAAGGACAAGCCCAGCGAGGTGGACCACTGGTCCTACCTGGCCAAGCAGCGCATCGCGATCGCGCAGGAGACCGCCGGCCAGAAGGGCGCCGAGCAGGCCCTGGGCCTGGCCACCGCCGAGCGCGACCGTTCGCGCCTGGCCGCGCGCACCAACGAGGCCGACAACGCCCAGCGCAATGCCAATGCAGCGATGCAACAGGCCGATGCCGCGCAGCGCCAGGCCGCGATGGCCCAGCAGCAGACCCGGGATGCCCGCGCCGTCAACGCCCAGCTGGAGGCCCAGCTCAAGGAGATGAACGCGCTGCAGACCGAGCGCGGCCTGGTCATCACGATAGGCGATGTGCTGTTCGACACCAACCGCGCCGAGCTCAAGCCCGGCGGCATGCGCAATGTCGAGAAGCTGGTCGGCTTCCTGAAGCAGTATCCGCAGCGCACCGCGATGGTCGAGGGCTATACCGACAGCGTCGGCAGCGACAGCACCAACCAGGGCCTGTCGGCGCGGCGCGCCGACGCGGTGCGCATGGCCCTGGTCGACCAGGGCGTGGGTCGCGAGCGCATTCGCTCCCAGGGCTATGGCGAGGCCTATCCGGTGGCCAGCAATGACAGCGCCGACGGCCGCCAGCTGAACCGCCGCGTCGAGATCCTGCTGTCGGACGAGGCCGGCGCGATCAAGCCGCGATAGGCGTCAGCGGCAGCACGAAACAGGTCTCGGGGGCCAGGTCTTGCCAACGCAGGACCTGGCCCTCGTCAATGAGGGTGGCCCCGGCCGCAGCCGCCGCCACCCGCGCCTGCTCCGGCTTGGCGCGCAGCAGGATGAAGCGCATCTGCCGTCCATCGCGTCGCAAGGTCAGCTCGGCCTCGGGCCAGTGCGCCGGCAGGCAGGGCGCGAAGCTCAGGCTCTGGGCCTCCAGCTTCAGCCCGAAGATGGCCTCCAGCGCCGCGCGGTGCAGCCAGGCCGCCGCCCCGGTGTACCAGCTCCAGCCACCGCGGCCGATATAGGGCGGCTGCGTGTAGATGTCGCCGGCCATCACATAGGGCTCCAGGCCATAGACCGGACCCTGCTGCGGATGGGCGGCCCGGTGGGCCGGGCTCAGATGGCAGAAGTACTGGTAGGGCAGGTCGGAGGGCCGGTTCAGCCGCGCCTGGGCCATCAGCGCCCAGATGCCGGCGTGCGAATACTGGCCGCCGTTCTCGCGCACGCCGGGCGGGTAGGCCTGGATATAGCCGGCGCTGGGGTCGGCATGGGCCAGCGGCGGGTCCAGCAGCCGTATCAGCCCGGCCTCGGCGTCGACCAGCAGGGCGTGGGCCGAGGCCATGGCCTGCTGCGCGCGGCCCGGCTCGCCCTCGACGCCGGACAGCACGGCCCAGGCCTGGGCGATCAGATCGATGCGGGCCTCGCTGTTGGCGGCCGAGCCGAGCGGCTGGCCATCGTCGAAGAAGGCGCGCTTGTACCACTGGCCGTCCCAGGCCGGACCGGCCAGCGCGGCGCGCCAGCCTGCGGCGGCGCGCTCCCAGCGCTCGGCGCGCTCGGTGTCGCCGCGCTCGCGCGCCAGCGGCGCGAAGTCGGCCACGATGCGGCAGGCAAACCAGGCCAGCCAGACCGATTCGCCGCGCCCCTGGTGGCCGACCCGGTTCATGCCATCGTTCCAGTCGCCGCTGCCCATCAGCGGCAGGCCGTGCACGCCGACCCGCAGGCTGCGATCCAGCGCCAGCGCCGCATGCTCGTAGACCGAGCTCTTGTGGCTGCTGACGGCCGGGGTGTAGTAGGCGTCCTCGGCGCCCTCGGGGATGGCCGCCCCTTCCAGGAAGGGCAGGCGCTGCTCCAGCAGCGCGGCATCGCCGCTGGCGCGCAGATAGTGGACGCAGGCATGGGGCAGCCACAGCAGGTCATCGGAAAAATGCGTGCGCACGCCGGCGCCGCCGGGGGCATGCCACCAGTGCTGCACATCGCCCTCGGGAAACTGGCGCGCCGCGCAGGCCAGGATCTGCTCGCGCAGCAGCTGCGGCGCGGCCCAGGCCAGCGCCATCGCGTCCTGCAGCTGGTCGCGAAAGCCGGTGGCGCCGCCCGCCTGGTAGAAGCCTGCCTTGGCCCACAGCCGGCAGGACACAGCCTGGTAGAGCAGCCAGCGATTGACCAGCGCATCGAAGAGCGGATCGGGGGTCTTCACGCGGGCGGCGCCGAGCAGCGCGTCCCAGTCGCGCCGCTGCGCGTCCAGGCGCTGCTGGGATGGCACGGCCGCCGCCACCGCCGCCAGCTGGCGTGCGGCGTCCGGCGTCTCGGCCCAGCCGAGCAGCCAGGTCCGCTGCTCGGTCTGGCCGGGTGGCAGGTCCAGCGTGACGGCCAGCGCCGCGCAGGGGTCGAGGCCGGCGCCGCTGCGCTGGCCGAAGTGATCGGGCAGCACCAGCCGGCCGCGCGCATCGAAGCACTCGCGCCGGTCGCAGCTCCAGTCGGGTAGCGCATCGGGCGGGCCGGCGAGGGCCAGAAAGGCCGTGCCCTCGCCCAGGCCGCCTGAGCGCTCGGGCTGGGTGGCCAGCAGCGCGCTGAGCTTGCAGGCGCCGTCCGGGCCGTCGGGCAGGCGCTGGCTGTGCAGCGCGGTGTGCACCGTGCCGCGGTCGCTGCGCTGCGCGCCCATCATCCATTCGGCGATGCCGATCAGGCGCAGCTGCTGGCGCTGGGCGCCGCGGTTGGCGATGCGCAACTGCAGCTGCTTGACGGCCAGCTGCGGGTCGACGCACCAGAGTGCACTGACCTCCAGATCGCCGCGCCGGTGGCTGATGCGGGTGTAGCCCTGACCATGGGCGACGCGGTAGGCCACGCTCTGGTCGCCCCAGGCGCCGGCTGCCGTGCTCCAGACCTCCAGGCTGCGCAGATCCTGCAGCAGGAACCACTCGGACGGCGGGTCGGCCAGCGGATCGTTGGACCAGGCGGTGAGCTGGTTCATGCGGCTGTTGCGCGCCCAGCTGTGGCCGCCGCCACCCTCGGAGACCTGGCAGCCGAACTCGGGGTTGGCCAGCACATTGATCCAGGGCCGCGGTGCCCGCATCGCGGCATCGACCTCGAAGCGGAACTCCTCGCCGCCCTGGGCGAAGCTGCCGCGCGCCGGCTGCGCCGGGCCGCCGCTGGCCACTTCCAGGGCCGAAGCCGAGACCTCCTGGCGGGCCGCCAGCGCCTGCTCATGCTGGGTGGTCCAGACCTGCAGATGGTGCAGCAGCGGCCGTCCATCGGCGTGCAGGCGCACCCGGGCCAGCTGCTGCAGGGTGCTGAGCTCGTCCGCCGACAGCTCCTCGGCGCGCAGCTGATGGAAGCCGGTGCTGGCGCTGGTGCTGACATGGGCATGGCTGCCCTCGCTGCCATGGCGCTCGCGCAGCGCGGCGATCTCGCGCTGCAAGGCCATCTGGTAGGACACCGGTTCGGCATTGACCACCACCAGATCGCAGGCCAGCCCGCCCCAGGCCCACAGCCGCAGCGCCTGGGCCAGCGTGCGCAGCAGGCCCACACCGGCCATCACGCCGGCCGTCACCAGTATCAGCGGCCGGTCGCCCGAGATGCCGAAGCGCCACAGCAGGCGCCGGTCACACACGCCCGGCAGGGCCAGCGGCCGGGTCAGGCTCAGCAGCAGCGCGGTGCTGAGGCTTTGCACCGCCGCGAAATGCTCGGGGCTGATGCGCAGCGCACGCAGCCGGATACCGGCCAAGGTGGCCGACATCAGCGAGGCGCGCTGCACATGGCTTTGCTGGTGGTATTTGTCGATCACCGCATGCAGGACGCCGGCATCGTCGCTGGCCGCGGTCGCGAAGGTCAGCACCGCCTTGGCATGCGGCGCGATGCGCAGACTCACGCCCAGGGCGCAGACCGGGTCCAGCCCGGTTTCCAGCGCCAGCGTGTCACCGCTGGCCGGTAGTGGCCGCAGCTGGGCCAGCGGCCGGTTGACCGCGCGGCTGCGGCCCAGCCACAGCGCGCGGTCGGTCTGGCCGCTGAGGCCCAGCAGCGCATGCTCGGTATGGGTCAGGAAATGCGCGGCATGCAGGCCGCGCTCGGTGGCCAGACGCGGCTTGCGCTCGAAGCACAGCGCCTGCTGGGCCGGCCGCCATTCGGCACGCACGAAGAGATTGCCGAAGGCCGGGTGCGCCTCGTCGGCGCGCGCCTCGGCCAGGCTCGGTTCGAAGGCCGAGATCAGCTCGATCTCCAGCAGCTTGTCGCCGGTATTGCGCAGCTCGACCTGGCGGAACTCGATATCGTCCTCGGGGCTGACCCAGACCGTGATCTGGCTTTGCAGATCGGGCCAGTCGGCCGACAGGCTGACCCGGTCGGCATGGAACAGCGCCTGGTACTGCGCGGCCGGGTCGGGTGCTGGGTGCTGGCTCAGCGAGACCGGCGCAGCGCCTGGCCGGCGGCGCAGATAGAAGAAGCTGCCATAGGCATCGCGCAGCGCGTCGTCGCGCCAGCGGCTGATGCCCTGGCGACCCCAATGGCTGCTGCCGGCGCCGTTGGCACGCAGCGAGACGCTGTAGCGCCCGTTCGACAGCAGATGCGTCGGCGCGATCGCCGCCATGCCCGGCAGCACCTCGCGCAGCAGGCCGGCGCTGCGCTCGGTGGCGGCCAGCGGCGGCGGGCCCGGGTCCGGCGCGGCCAGCCGCGAGACCTCGCGCGGCGCGCTCTCGTGCAGCAGCGAGGCGACCGCCTGCAGATGGGCGTCGGCCATGCCCCAGCGCTGCGCGACGCCGCCCAGCAGCAGATTGGCCAGCGCGACGATGCTCATGCCCTGGTGGTGCGACATGAAGGTGCTGACCGGCATGAAGGCGGCCGCGCCGGTGCGGCGCGAGGGCGTGAAGTCCAGCGCCTCGATGAAGCCGTAGCGGCCGCGCGCGCCCAGCGACTCCAGCCGCTGCAGGTTCTGCAGCGCGCGCTGCGGCGCCAGCGGGGCGGCCATCGCCGTCGCATACGGCGCGATCACCAGTTCGTCCGGCGGAGTGCGGCGCAGCGCCAGCCGCGGCACGCCCTGCGGCGCATACTGGTAGGCCAGCGTGTGGTCGCTGCCGGCATAGGCCGACTCCGACACGCCCCAGGGCGTGCCGTGCAGCGCGCCGAAATCGATCTGCTCCTGCACCGCCGCCTCGCAGGCCTCGCGCAGCGCGCTGCCCTGTGGCTCGTCCAGCACCAGGCCCGGCATCAGGTATTCGAACATCGAGCCCGACCACGAGCGCAGGCCCGCCGCCGTGCCTTGGGCGTAGAAGGGCCGGCCCAGCGCGCTCCAGTGGCGCACCGGCACATCACCCTTGGCGATTGCCAGCAGGCTGG
Organism: Burkholderiales bacterium C2; assembly: GCA_005503085.1. Taxonomy (GTDB): domain Bacteria; phylum Pseudomonadota; class Gammaproteobacteria; order Burkholderiales; family Burkholderiaceae_C; genus Roseateles_E. The sequence continues at coordinate 164,772 of SCOI01000005.1, forward strand.
TCAGGCGCGACTCCGAGGCCAGCAGATCGAAGAAGCCCTCGTCGAGCTGCTGTTCGGCGACGCGAAAACCGATATGGAAGAGCTGGCGCTTGTCGCTGTAGAGAAACTTGAAGTCGGCCTCCCAGGCCAGCACCTCGCAGTCGCGCGCCAGCGCGCGCAGGCGCAGCCTGCCGTCGTCGCTGCCCAGCAGCATGGCCTGGCGGTCCAGCTCCATCGAGCGCAGCGTGGCCAGGTGGTCGGCCAGCAGCCAGGCCAGCGGCTCGGCGGCCATGTGTGCCTGCATCAGCTGCTCGAAGCTCTCGGCCTTGTGGGTCTCGATGAGCAGGGGCGAGTCCGCCGGCAGCAGCGCACGCAGCCGCAGCCGCGAGGCGGCCAGCGCGCGGCGCGCGGGGCCCTCATCGTAAGGGGCCTGGGCCAGCTCCAGGCAGGCCTGGGACACCGCCAGCAGATGGCCGCAGAGATTGCCGCTGTCGACGCTGGACACATACATCGGCAGCAGCGGCGCCCGGGTCTGCGTGTCATACCAGTTCAGGAAATGGCCGTGGTAGCGCTGCAGGCCGGCCATGCTGGCCAGCGTGGCTTCCAGGCGCTTGAGCAGCTCCTCGGTGCCTATCCAGCCGAACTGGCGGGCGCAGACGGCGCTCAGCAGATAGAGGCCGAAATTGGTCGGCGAGCTGCGGTGGGCCAGCATCTCGTGTGGCAGGGTCTGCAGATTGTCGGGCGGCAGATGCAGGTCCTCCGGGCCGACGCAGCGTTCGAAGAAGCGCCAGGTGTCGCGCGCGACGCCGCTCAGATAGGCCTGCTCGGCGGCCGGCCGCGTGGCGGCACGGCGCCGTGGCCGGCTGACCCACCAGCTGACAAGCGGCGCGCCCAACCACAGCAGGCCCAGCGCCAGGCTCAGCGCAGGGTAGGGCGTGCGGCCGCTGAGCAGCAGCGCGCCCAGCAGCGGTGCACGCCAGTGCTGGCGCAGGCTCTCGAGCAGGCCGGTCTTGGCGGCGGCCTGGGCGGCCGCTGCGGTGGTCCATTGCAGCAGCTTGCGCCGGCTGATCAGCGTGCGGTAGAGCGAGCGCGTGATCGCATCCAGCGCCAGCAGCGCCTGCTGCGGCAGCTGGCTCAGATGCCAGAGGCCGCCGGCCAGCGCGCGCACGAGTTCCAGCATGGCCTGACGGTAGAAGTGGCCCAGCGCCAGATCGTCACGGCTGGGCGCCAGGCCGGCCAGCGCGCCCAGCAACGGCCCGGCGGTGAAGGCCGCCAGCACCAGGGTCAGCGCGGCCGCCGGCGACAGCACCAGGCCGGCCAGCGACAGCAGCAGCAGCGCCAGCGCGGCCGGCGCCACCAGCGAGCGGCGCAGGTTGTCGAACATCTTCCAGCGGTTGATCGCGCGCAGCCGGTAGCGGCCCGGTTTCAGCAGCAGCGGCAGCAGCTGCCAGTCGCCGCGGGTCCAGCGGTGCACGCGCGAGGCCGCCACATCGGCGTGAAAGGGCGCCTCCTCGATCAGCGTGATGTCGCTGACCGCCGCGCAGCGCGCCAGCGAGCCCTCCAGCAGATCATGGCTCAAGACCTGACCCTCGGGCAGGCGCCCGGCCAGCAGCGCGTGGACGGCGTGCACATGCAGCAGGCCCTTGCCGGTGAAGGTGCCCTCGTGGAACAGGTCCTGATAGACCTCGGAGCTGGCGGCGCTGTAGGGGTCGATGCCGCTGCGGCCGGCGAACAGCCAGTGATAGGGCGTGAAGTCGCGCTCGGCCGGCAGCGGCGTCACGACGCGCGGCTGCAGGATGCCGTAGCCGCCCAGCAGCCGCTGCCCGCTGGCGTCCAGCAGCGGCTGGTTGTGCGGGTGGGCCGCGACGCCGACCAGCTCGCGCAGGCGGCCGGGCGGCATGCCGGTGTCGCTGTCCAGCGTGACGATGTAGCGGGTGTCGGCGGCGATCTGTGTGAGTTCACCCAGCGGCATGAAGGCGGCGGCGTCGCCGCTGGCCAGCGCCTGGACCAGCTCTTCGAGCTTGCCGCGCTTGCGTTCCCAGCCTATCCAGCGCTGCTCGCTGGCGCAGAAACGGCGCCCGCGATGCAGCAGCAAAAAGCGCGGCGGCGCCCCCGGCGCGGCCGGATGACGCAGATTGAGTGCGCGCAGCTGCTGCGCGGCCTCGCTCAGCAGCGCCTCGTCGCCGTCGACATGCTGCTGCTCGGCGTCGCCCCAGTCACTCAGCAGCGCGAACTGGGCGTGGGCTTCCGGGTTGGCCAGATGATGCAGCTGCAGGCGCTGGGCCAGCGCGCGGATCGCGCCGGGCTCGCCCAGCAACGCCGGGATCACGACCATCACGCGATGCTCGGCCGGGATGCCCTCGGCCAATGCCAGTCGCGGCAGGTGCTGGGGCCGCAGCGATTCGCTGACCATGCGGTTGAGCAGGGCGACCACGGCCTCGGAGGCCGGGATCAGCATCAGCGCCAGACCCAGCCAGAGCAGCCACCCGGGCTCGAGCGCAGACCTGGGCAGCAGCGCGCCGACCAGAGCCGCCGTGCCCAGCGCCAGCGTGCCCAGATACAACGGCAGGCGCAGCCGGCGCACGCCGCTGCGCCAGGCCAGCAGCCCCGGCTCGCGCAGGCCCAGCGCGCGCAGCAGGGTCGGCCGGCCTGCGCCTTGCAACCAGTAGCCGGCGGCGGCCGGCGCACTGGTCGGCCCGCCCGGCGCCAGCCGCATCAGGTCGAGCAGGGTCCTGGCCACCGACAGCTCGCTGCGGCCGCTGCGCCTGGCCAGACGCTCGATGCGGTGCAGGCTCTGGTCGCGGGTCTGGCTGTGCTCGGCGGCAAACACCGGGGCGCCCAGCATGAGTCGCATCAGGCTGCTGGTGTGGGCGATCAGCTCGGGCCAGTCGGCCGCGGCAATCGCGCGCAGCGAGTTGACCGCGTTGCTGACGCTGAGGTTGTCGGCGGTCTGGTCGGCGCTGAGCTGGGCCTGCAACGCGGCAGGGTCGGGCAGGGCGCGGTGCAGCCAGTCGAGCAGCCAGCCCTGCACATGGCCCTGGTCCACCGTGCTGCGGTCGTGCAGACGCAGCGCCAGCTGGGCCAGGAAGACCGGGCCGACGCCGCGCCGCTGCATCGTGCGATGCAGCTGGTCCAGCGCGTGCAGGCTGCAGCCGTCGAGCCGGTCGCAAAATAGATTGGCCAGTTCGCGCGCGGCCTTTTGCGTCGCGACCCGCTCGGCCAGGCGGCGCAGGTTCTCGATCAGCACGACGCGCAAGGTGGTCGGCAGGGCCCAGGTCTCGCCCAGGGTCAGCTCGCGCGTCTCCTGGTAGGCGTTCAGAAAGGCCTGCAGCAGCTCGGCGTCGAAGGCGCTGTCGGTATGGGCGACAAAAGCCCAGGCCACGCCGTAGATGCGCGGCAATCCGGCCAGCGGCTCGGCGATCAGCAGCGGCAGCGCGCGGAAATAGCGGCTCGGCAGACCCTCATGGATCTCCTTGATCTGGGCCTCGATCAGATGGAAGTTGTCGAGCAGCCATTCGGCCGCCGGGCTGATGTCGTAGCCGCTGGCGGCCTGCGCGCCGATGTAGTGGCGGGCCTGACGCAGTACGCTGATATTGCTGCGCAGGCGTGGGAAGAAGCTCGCGGCGCCGGCGCCACCCCGGGTGGCCTGATGGGTGTCGCCGAGGCTGCGGCCATGCTGGGCGAAGCGCTGCGGCCCGAACAGCTCGGCGCGTATCGGCGGCTGTAGTGCGCCGTCGTCCCGGTCCTGCATGGCCAGCAGCGCCGCCGGGGCGGCGGGGAGCAGGCGCAGCAGCTCGGACGGCGCCCTGTCCATGACCGCGCTCAATACAGCAGGGTGCTGGCGGCGATCAGGGCGGCCAGCAGCACCAGGCTGGTGACCAGGCGTGCGGCGACGAAGCGGTGCAAGAGCTCGGCGCCGCAGCGCAGGCCAAACAGGCGGCCGCTCATGCGGCGGCACAGGCTCAGGTGCTCGCCCAGCGAGGACAGCTCCATCGGCGAGGTGTCGGTGCTGTCGCCATAGGACGAGGTGCTCCAGTTCGGTGTGTTCATCGAAGGCTCCGCCCGCCGGGCTTGCTGGGACCGACGGCAATCGTGTGGCAGAAACGAGCGCGCCGCTGGCGCTCTCGCAAGAGGGCCGCGAGCAGGGCCCGTGGCGTGTTTCATCGTAGGCAGCGCGGCCGTGGCCGTCTGTCGGACGGCCGGCCCCGTCCGGTGTAGGACCAAGCGCCGTGTCGCGTCCTGGGGCACCGTGCCGGCCGTACAGGGTCTATGTTTTTAGCCGCTGGCCGCGGCGTCGTCTGTGCGCTGGCCCACATGGCTGCTCACTATGTTCGATAGCGTACATATCAATCGGGAGCGACTGCGTATAGTCAAATCAGGGCCTGACAGCGTCGGGTCTCTTGCTTTGCATGGAGTTCCCGATGGCCTCAGCGCCCGATCCCCGCCACAACCGCCTGCTGGCTGCCTTGCCCGAGGCCGAGTGGCTGCGCTGGCAGCCGCTGCTCGAAGCGGTCGAGCTGCCGCTGGGCGAGGTGCTCTATGAGTCCGGCGGCACCCTGAGCCATGTGTACTTTCCGACCACGGCCATCGTGTCCCTGCTCTATGTGCTGGCAGACGGTGCCTCGGCCGAGATCGCGGTGGTCGGGCATGAGGGCCTGGTCGGCATCTCGCTGTTCATGGGCGGCGGCTCGACGCCCAGCCGCGCCGTGGTGCAGAGTGCCGGCCAGGGCTTTCGGCTGCACTCGCAGCATATGAAGGATGAGTTCAACCGCGCCGGGCCGGTGATGCATCTGCTGCTGCGCTACACCCAGGCCCTGATCACGCAGATGGCGCAGACCGCCGTCTGCAACCGCCACCACTCGCTGGACCAGCAGCTGTGCCGCTGGCTGCTGCTGAGCCTGGACCGGCTTGACGGCAACGAGCTGGTGATGACCCAGGAGCTGATCGCCAATATGCTGGGCGTGCGCCGCGAGGGCGTGACCGAGGGCGCGCTGAAGCTGCAGAAGGCCGGCCTGATCCGCTATGCGCGCGGCCGCATCTCGGTGCTGGACCGCGCCGGGCTGGAGGCCTGCACCTGCGAGTGCTATGCCGTGGTCAAGGCCGAGTACGACCGCCTGCTGCCCTCCACCATCAGCGCCTGAGGGCCGCTCGGTTCGGCAACGTACAGACCGCCGCCTGACTTCTGCACATGCTTGGGCTTGCCTCTGCCCAAGGAGTGACGCTGTTGAGCCCCGCCGAAAATCATCTGATCGCCGAACTGCCGCGCCCGGGCCGCCAGCGGCTGCAGGCCCTGTGCGAGCCTGTCGAGCTGGCGCTGGCCGAGGTGCTGTGCGAGCAGGGCGCGCCGACGCGTCATGTCTACTTCCCGGTCGACGGCTTCATCTCGCTGGTGACCCAGGTCGATCAGCATCCGGGGCTGGAGGTCGGCATGGTCGGGCGCGAGGGCATGCTGGGCGTGCATCTGGCCCTGGGCGTGGCGACCTCGCCGCTGCGCGCCCTGGTGCAGGGGCCGGGTCTGGCCTGGCGCGTTGCGGCGGCACCGTTCCGGCGCGAGCTGGCCGACAGTCCGGCGCTGCAGCGCAGCCTGGACCGCTATCTGTATGTGCTGATGGCCCAGCTGGCCACCGCCTCGGCCTGCCTGCGCTTTCATCAGATCGCGCCGCGGCTGGCGCGCTGGCTGCTGATGAGCCAGGACCGCGCCCATGCGGTGCGCTTTCATGTCACCCATGAGTTCCTGGCCTATATGCTGGGGGTGCGCCGGGTCGGCATCACGGTGGCGGCGGGCGTGCTGCAGCGCCAGGGCCTGATCAGCTACCGGCGCGGCGAGCTGACGGTGCTGGACCGGCCCGGTCTGGAAGCGGCCGCCTGCAGCTGCTACGGCACGGATCGGCGTTCCTATGCGACCCAGCTCTAGGTTTTTGCCATCGTTTGTTGCAAGGTGTTGCAGGGGCACCGCGTTGGTGCGTGCTGTGTGCGGTGGCGCACAGACGAACGCCGGCTGGCTTCGCCCAATACCGAGATCGGCCGCTGTGCTCCGTTCTTCGATCACTGTCTGGAGTGTTCTCGATGCTTAGTGTTTCCAGCCCGCGCTCCCCGCGCACCGAGCACCACCAGGCGATGCCTGACCTCCTGCAAGCCAGCGATCATCGGGCGATGCGGCAGCCCGACATCCAGCTGTGTGACTGGAACGATCTGTTTGCCGCGGTGAAGACCAGGCTTCGGGCCCTGGTCGGCGAGCGCGTCACGGTGCGCACGGTGCTGAGCGCCCCGGTGCGCGCGAGCCAGGTCCAGGCCGGCGTGCTGGAGTGCGTGGCCGCGCTGGATCAGCTGCATGGGACCTTGGTCCAGGAACTGGCCCGCAGCGGCGCGCTGGAGCTGCAGCTGTTCGACGCGCAGAGCGCGCTGGCTGCGGCGCGCGCCGAGCTGGCCGGCACCCAGGACGAGGAACGCAAGGCGCGCCATCTGGCCATGCACGACGGCCTGACGGGCCTGCCGAACCGGCGCTATTTCAGCGAGCGCCTGGACCATGCGCTGGCCCATCTGGAGTCGCCAGACATCACGCTGGCGCTGTTCTATCTGGACCTGGACGACTTCAAGCTGATCAATGATCAGCACGGCCACGAGGTCGGTGACGAGGTGCTGAAGGTGGTGGCCCGGCGCCTGGCCCGGGTGGTGCGCAGCGAGGACATGTTCAGCCGCCTGGCCGGCGACGAGTTTGCCTGCCTGCGCATGGGGCCGGCGCTGGGCCGGCCGCAGCTGAGCGCGCTGGCCGTCAAGCTGTTCGATGCGGTCAGCGCACCGCTGAGCATCGGCCCGCTGAGCTTGCAGATCAAGCCCAGCATCGGCATCGCGCTCTACCCGGGCGACGGCAGCAGCAGCGCCGCTTTGCTCAGAAGCGCCGATGCGGCCATGTATGAGGCCAAGCGCCAGCACTGCGGCCACGCCTTCTTCGATCAGGGCGGCTGAACCGGCGCGAGGCGCCGCCCGCGAGCTGCGCGACAATGCGGCGCATGCAAGCAAGAACCCCCGATCCCGTCCGCCCCGAAGGCTTTTTGCGCGTCAGCGCCGCGCTGGCCGCCAGGCAGCATGCCCATGCGCCGCTATGGCTGGAGGTGGCGGCGCGTACCTCGCAGGAGGCGGCCGACGCGCTGGGCGTGAGCCTGGGCCAGATCGCCAAGTCGGTGGTGTTTCGCCGCAAGACGGACGAGCAGGCGGTGCTGGTGATCGCCTCGGGCGACCGGCGCGTGGACGAGAAGAAGCTCAAGGAACTGACCGGCCCGCTGGGCCGCGCCGATGCCGACTATGTGAAGGCGCGCACCGGTTTTTCCATCGGCGGCGTCTCGCCGCTGGGTTTCGCGCCCATCGAGGGTGCGGCCGCGCCGCTGCTCTTCGTCGACCAGGAGCTGTTCCGCTTCGACGTGATCTGGGCCGCCGCCGGTCATCCGAATGGCGTGTTCAAGATGACGCCGGCCGAGCTGGCGGCGCTGACCGAGGCGCCGGTGATCGATGTGGTCTTGCCTGTGCAGGCAGCGATATGAACGCCGTGCTTGTTTCCAGCGTCCCGTCGCCTTGCAGCAATGTCTGCAAGATGCATGAGGCGAGCGGCTGGTGCGAGGGCTGCGCCCGAACCATTGCCGAGATCGCGGCCTGGTCCAGGGCCGACGACGCCACCCGCCTGGCCATCCTGGCCCGCCTGCCCGAGCGCCGCGCCGCGCTGATCGAGCAGGGCATCTTCACCGCAGCAGCCTCCACGGACGGCCCCTGATGAAACACCTGACCTTTTACTTCGACCCCGTCTCGCCCTATGCGGCCCTGGCCTTCGACCGTCTGCCCGAGGCGCTGGTGGGCTGCAGCTACACGGTCGAGTACCGGCCGGTGCTGTTCGCGGCCCTGCTGCATGCGATCGGCCAGAAGGGCCCGGCCGAGATCGAGAGCAAGCGCCAGTGGACCTTCCGCCAGGTGGCCTGGCTGGCCCACCAGCTGAACATCCCGCTGGATACGCCGGCCCAGCATCCCTTCAACCCGCTGCCGCTGCTGCGCCTGGCCTGGGCCTGCGGCGCGCAGCCGCTGGGCACGCCGAATCGCCTGGTGGTCGAGAAGATCCTGCATCATGTCTGGCGCTCGGCCGGTGCCGATGCCGTCAACCCCGAGCGCCTGGCCGCGCTGACGCAAGACCTGGCCCCGGCCCGCGATCCGGGCAGCGAGGTGATCAAGGAGCAATTGCGCCAGGCCACCGAGCAGGCGCTGAAGGCGGGTGTGTTCGGGGTGCCGACGATCGCCGTGGACGGGCGGCTGTTCTGGGGCCTGGACGCGCTGCCGATGCTGGCCGCCTATCTGAAGGGCGATCCCTGGTTTGCCAGCGGCGCCTGGGAGGCGGCCGGGGCCAAGCGCGCCGGCGTCGTGCGCCGCCACTGAGCCCGTCTCGGTGCTTACCCTGCCCAGGGCTCTCATCTCACATCGAGAAATGAAAACCTAGGGTTGCAGCGGGTTTCGTCAGCCAGCGTTCAGCGCCGCGTCAGACGAGGGTCAGAGCCGGCTCCGATAGTCGCGCCATGGATCACCGGTCGGTGGTCCTTCGCAACATATCGGAGACAAGCATCATGGCCACTGCAAGCGCAGTATCGACCGCCAAGACACCGATGACCCGGGAGGAGAAGAAGGTCATCTTCGCCTCCTCACTGGGCACGGTGTTCGAGTGGTACGACTTCTATCTCTATGGCTCGCTGGCGGCCATCATCGCCAAGCAGTTCTTCTCGGGCCTGGATCCGCAGGCGGCCTTCATCGCCTCGCTGATGGCTTTTGCCGCCGGCTTCATCGTGCGCCCCTTCGGCGCGCTGGTGTTCGGTCGGCTCGGCGACATGATCGGCCGCAAGTACACCTTCCTGGTGACCATCCTGATCATGGGCCTGTCGACCTTCATCGTCGGCATCCTGCCCACCTACGCCACCATCGGCGTGGCCGCCCCGGTGATCCTGGTCCTGCTGCGCATGCTGCAGGGTCTGGCGCTCGGTGGTGAGTACGGTGGTGCCGCCACCTATGTGGCCGAGCATGCGCCACAGGGCAAGCGTGGCGCCTACACCTCCTGGATCCAGACCACCGCGACCCTGGGCCTGTTCCTGTCGCTGATGGTGATCCTGGGCACCCGCACCCTGATCGGCGAGGAAGCCTTTGCCGACTGGGGCTGGCGCGTGCCCTTCATCCTCTCGGTCGTGATGCTGGCCATCAGCGTCTGGATCCGCCTGTCGATGAACGAGTCGCCGGCCTTCCAGAAGATGAAGTCCGAGGGCAAGACCTCGAAGGCGCCGCTGTCCGAGTCCTTCGGCCAGTGGAAGAACCTGAAGATCGTGCTGCTGGCGCTGTTCGGCCTGGTCGCCGGCCAGGGCGTGGTCTGGTATTCGGGCCAGTTCTATGCGCTGTTCTTCCTGACCAGCGTGCTGAAGGTGGACGGCTCGACGGCCAATGTGATGGTGGCGGTCTCGCTGATCATCGGCACGCCCTTCTTCCTGCTGTTCGGCACGCTGTCTGACAAGATCGGCCGCAAGCCCATCATCATGGCCGGCCTGCTGCTGGCCATCGTGACCTACTTCCCGCTGTTCAAGGCGCTGACCGCCGCCGCCAACCCCGATCTGGCCCGCGCCCAGGCGACGGCCCAGATCGTCGTGACGGTGGATCCGGCCGCCTGCTCCTTCCAGGGCAGCCCGGTCGCCAAGGAAGTGGACTTCGCCAGCTCCTGCGACATCGCCAAGCGTGCGCTGGCACAGTCGGCCGCCAGCTACGAGACGGTTGCAGGCCCGGCCGGCACCGTCGCCAGCATCAAGATCGGCGACAAGGTCGTCAGCTCGCTGAACGCCACCCGCACCGCCGACGGCTACAGCTTCGACGACGCCAGCAAGAAGAACATCGCCGCCTTCAAGAAGGAATTGGCCGATGCGCTGAAGGCCGCCGGCTACCCGCCCAAGGCCGATCCGGCCAAGGTCAACAAGCCGCTGGTCGTGGCGATCCTGACCATTCTGGTGATCTATGTGACCATGGTCTACGGCCCGATCGCCGCGATGCTGGTCGAGATGTTCCCGACCCGCATCCGCTACACCTCGATGAGCCTGCCGTACCACATCGGCAACGGCTGGTTCGGCGGCATGCTGCCTTCGATCACCTTCGCGATGGTGGCGCAGAACGGCAATATCTATCACGGCCTCTGGTACCCGATCGTGATCGCCGGCATGAGCTTCGTGATCGGCATGATCTTCGTCAAGGAAACCAAGGACGTGGACATCTACGCCCGCGACTGAGATGGTCTGACCGTCTGAAGTGAGGAGCGGCCTGCGGGCCGCTCTTTTTTTGCTGCGGCACAATCCCCGCCCATGTCCGAGCGCCCTTCAAAGAAAGCAAACAGCCCGGCCGAACAGCGCCGCCTGCAGATGGCCGATATTGCGCGGCTGGCAGGTGTCTCGGTCTCGACCGTGTCGCGCGCGCTCAACGGCAGTTCGCTGGTCAATGACGAGACGCGCACGCGCGTGGCGGAGCTCGCGCGCTCGCTGAACTACTCGATCAATCTGGGCGCGCAGAACCTGCGGCTGCAGAAGAACCGCACGGTGGCGGTGGTCCTGCCTTACGAGGCCAGCTCGCGCCAGCACATTTCCGACCCCTTCTTCCTCGCCCTGATCGGCAGCATTGCCGACGCGCTGACCGACCAGGGCTACGACATGCTGCTGTCGCGCGTCGATGCCGAGCACCTGGATCTGGCCGCGCAGTTCTACGATTCCGGCAAGGCCATCGCGGTGCTGATGATCGGCCAATGGCGTCACCACGATCAACTCAACGCGCTGGCCGCACGCCAACTGCCGCTGGTGGTGTGGGGTGGGGCGCTGCCGCAGCAGTTGTACTGCAGCGTCGGCGGCGACAACCGCGCCGGGGGTCTGCAGGCAACCCGCCACCTGCTGGGCCTGGGCCGGCGGCGGCTGGCCTTCCTCGGCGATGCGCAACTGCCCGAGGTCTGGTTGCGCCGCGAGGGCCATCACCAGGCGCTGGCCGAGGCCGGCCTGAGCCCCGATGCCGCGCTGGAGCTGGCGCTGCCCTTCGAGCCGGTCGGCGCTCGCGCGGTGCTGGAGCGCTGGCTGCCACAGATGCCGGACGTGGATGCGGTGCTCGCCTGCAGCGACCTGCTCGCGCTGCAGGCGATTCAGGTGCTGCGCGCCCAGGGCCGGCGCGTGCCAGAGGACGTGGCCGTGGTCGGCTATGACGACATGCCGCTGGCCGCCTACTGCGAGCCGCCGCTGAGCACCGTGCATCAGCCGGTGGCCGAGGCGGGCGCCGAACTGGTGGCCGCGCTGACGGCGCAGCTGCGTGGCGAACGGGCCAGCTCGCGCACCCTCGATGTCGAGCTGATCGTGCGCCGTAGCACGGTTTGACCATCGATTGCAATAAGTTCTGAATGACTGGCATTCAATGCCTGATAGTAAGCGTTTTCCCTTGTTTGCAATCGATTGCAATAAAACCAGAATGGTGCCCAACGAGACGGCAACGGTGCATCTGGCCCCAGCATGGCGCGAGCGGCCCGGCGGTCTCGAATAACAACCGGCACAAGGGCACGGGTCCCGGCCGGCACCCCACGGAGACACTATGCACAACGCCCCCATTCCCGCCCGCGCCGCGCCGCGGACCCGCCCGGTGCTGGCCGCCGTCACACTGGCCGTGCTGCAACTGCCGGCCTGGGCCCAGAGCCCGGCGGCCGCCGATGCGCCGCTGGCCGTCGACGGTCTGAAGCTCGATCAGGTCGTGATCACCGGCACCTCGACCCTGCGCAGCAAGATGCAGCAAAGCGTCTCGGTCTCCAGCATGGATGGGGAGCAGTTGCAAAAGAGCGGCGCCACCAACGCCGCCGAACTGCTGCGCGGCGTTCCCGGTCTGCGCGCCGAGTCCAGCGGTGGCGAGGGCAATGCCAATATCACGGTGCGCGGCGTGCCGCTGTCGGCCGGCGGCTCGCGCTATGTGCAGATGCAGGAGGACGGCCTGCCGGTGCTGCTGTTTGGCGACATCGCCTTCGGCACCGCCGACCAGTTCCTGCGCGTCGACTACAGCACCGACCGGCTGGAGGTGATACGCGGCGGCTCGGCCTCGACCCTGGCCTCGAACTCGCCCGGCGGCATCATCAACTTCATCAGCAAGACCGGCGCCGAAGCGGGCGGGGCGATCGGCCTGACGGCCGGTCTGGACACCCGGCTGTGGCGCATTGATGCCGACTACGGCGGCCGCCTCGGCAATGGCACGAGTTTCCATATCGGCGGCTTCCAGCGCGTCGGCGAAGGCGGCCGCCCCAGCGGCCGGACGCTGGAGCAGGGCGGGCAGATCAAGGCCAGCATCACCCAGAAGATCGATGCCGGCTATCTGCGCCTGAGTCTGAAGGCGCTGAACGACCGCACGCCGTCCTTCATGCCGGTGCCGGTGACCGTCAGCAACGGCACTATCCGCACCATCCCCGGCATCGACCCGCGCACGGCCTTCTTCCTCACCGCCAGCCTGCCCAGCGACACCGGCTACAACAAGGACGGCGGCCTCAGCACCAGCCAGACCCGCGACGGCCTGCGCGTCAAGAGCCTGGCGCTCGGCTTCGAGGCCGGCCTGGATCTGGGAGGCGGCCTGCGCATCGACGAGAAGTTCCGCACGGCCAGCAACTCGGGCCGCTTCATGGCGCTGTTCCCCGCCGACAACGGCGGCAACGGAGCGGCCGCCTCTTTCACCGGCACCTTGTTCAACAGCGCGCTCGACAACTTCGACAACACCTTCAACGATCTCAAGCTCAGCCAGGTGCTGCAGCTCGGCACGGCCAAGACCACCCTGGTCGGCGGTCTGTTCTATGGCCGCCAGACGGTGGCGCAGACATGGTTCTGGAACCAGTACAAGCTGACGATGGACGGCGAGAACGCCCAGGTGGTGGATGCCAACGGCCAGCCCAGCAGCGCACCGGTGGCACTGGGCTGGACCACCTGGGGCGGCTGCTGTGTGCGCAACTGGGATGTCGACTACACCGAGACCTCGCCCTATGCGGCGGCCACCGTCGAGCTCGGTGCGCTGATCCTGGACGTCAGCCTGCGGCGCGACGAGCAGAAGGCGCGCGGCTACACGCTGGCCGGCAACAATGTGACGCAGACCTGGGATGAGGCCAGCCGCAAGAACATCCGCTACAAGCTCAGTCACAACGCCTATTCGCTGGGCGCCAACTACGCGATCGGCCGCAATCTGGCCGCCTTCGGCCGCATCAGCAAGGGCGCGGCCTTCAGCGCCGACCGCCTGCTCTATGGCAATCCGCTGGATGGCTCGGTGCCGATCAGCATCAACGAGATCGATCAGTTCGAGGGCGGCATCAAATGGCGTGCCCAGGGGCTGAGCCTGTTCGCGACGCTGTTCAGCGCCCGCACCAAGGAAAGCAACTACGAGCTCACGACGCAGACCTTCAGCGCCAACAAATACGATGCCAGCGGCCTGGAGCTGGAGGCTGCCTATGCGCAGGGCAATTTCCGCATCAACGGCGGCGCCACCCTGACCGACGCCAAGATCAAGGCCTCCAGCGATGCGGCCGCGGTCGGCCGGCAGCCGCGCCGCCAGGCCCGCTTCGTCTATCAGCTGGCGCCGAGCTACAGCTTTGGCGATCTGGAGCTCGGCGCGACCCTGATCGGCTCCGGCAAGTCCTATGGCGATGATGCCAATACCATACGGATGAAGGGCTACACCCTGGTCAATGCCTTCGTGAACTACCAGTTCAACGAGCAGACCCTGCTCTCGGTCTCGGCCAACAATCTCTTCGACAAGCTGGCCTATACCGAGATCGAGGGCGACGGGCATGCCGCGCGGGCCTTCAACGGGCGCACGCTGCGCGCCACACTGAAGTACAGCTTCTGAACGCCGCAGACATGTCCATCCTGACCGCAGACCTGGCCCGCGCGGCTGTCGTTGTCGCCGGCGAAGCGCTGGTGGATGAATTCCACGATCGCCAGGTGGCGGGCGGCGCCCCCTTCAATCTGGCACGTTCGCTGGCCGCCTTGCTGGGCGGGGATCGCGTCCTGCTGCTGACCCGTGTGGGCGCGGGCGATGCCGGTGCCCGGGCCGTCCTCGCCAGCCTGGCGCGCTTCGGCATGGGCCTGGCGGGTGTGCAGCAGGATGCGAGCCAGCCGACCGGCCGGGTCACGGTCAGCGAGACCGAGGGCGGCCACAGCTTCCATATCCATGCGCCCGCAGCCTGGGACTTCATCGAGCCGGCGCCGGCCCTGCTGACGGCGCTGCACGCGCGCTTCTTCTGCTTCGGCACGCTGGCCCTGCGGGGCGAACGCTCGCGCCTGAGCATTCTTGAGCAGGCCCGGACGGTGAGGGCGCTGGGCGGCCTGGTCTATCTGGACCTGAACCTGCGCCGCGGCACCGACACGCCCGAGCTGGCCGCGCTCTCGCTGGCCGGGGCCGATTGGCTCAAGGTCAACGACGAGGAGCTGGATCGCTTGCTGGGCTGGTTTGGCGCGCCGGCCGGGCCGGCCCCGGACCCGCTGGGGCCGGCCGCAGCGCTGGGCGACGCGGTACGCGGCCTGATGCAGCGCTTCGGCCTGCAGCGCCTGATCCTGACCCGGGGCGCGGCCGGCTATGCGGCCTTCGATGCCGAGGGAGGCTTGCTGGCCGAGGGCGCCGGCGTGGCCGTGCCCCGGCTGGCCGACACGGTGGGCGCTGGCGACGGCTTCTCGGCCATGCTGCTGGCGGCCACGCTGAGCGGCCTGCCGCCGGACCGCGCGCTGGCGCTGGCCAACGGCTATGCGGCGGCGCTGTGCGGCCAGCGCGGCCCGATTCCCGATGACGATGCCTTCTTCCTGCCATGGCGGCAGCGCCTGGGCCAGGAGGCGTGCGCATGAGCCTCATCAAACCGCGCCTGACGTTCTGGCAGATCGTCAATATGAACATCGGCTTCTTCGGCATCCAGTTCAGCTTCGGTCTGCAGCAGAGCAATATGAGCCCGATCTACCAGTATCTGGGCGCCGACGAGGCCAGCCTGCCGCTGCTGTGGCTGGCCGGGCCGATGACGGGCCTGCTGGTGCAGCCGCTGGTCGGGGCTTTCAGCGACCGCACCGTGACCCGCTGGGGCCGGCGCACACCGTACTTCCTGATCGGTGCGCTGCTGTGCAGCCTGGGCCTGCTGGTGATGCCCTTCAGTCCGACCCTGTGGTTCGCCGCCGGGCTGCTGTGGATACTCGATGCGGCCAACAACGTGACGATGGAGCCTTACCGCGCCTATGTCTCCGACCGCCTGGACCGCAGCCAGCACTCGCTGGGCTTTCTGACGCAGAGCGCCTTCACCGGGCTGGCCCAGACGCTGGCCTATCTGGCGCCGACCCTGCTGGTGCTGCTGGGCATGGACAAGGACGCCCTGGCCGGCAACAACATCCCGCGCATCACCGTGGCGGCCTTCATGATAGGGGCGCTGTTCTCGGTCTCGACGGTCTGGTGGTCGGTGCGCACCGTGCCCGAGCTGGCGCTGCCGGCCGAGGAGATCGCGAGGCTGCGCGGCCAGCCGCGCGGCCTGGCTGCGGCGCTGGCCGAGATCTGGGATGCGCTGCGCGAGATGCCGCGGGCCATGCGCCAGCTGTGGTGGATGAAGCTGTTCCAGTGGTACGCGATGATGTGCTACTGGATCTACATCGTGCCCTCGCTGGCGCTGACGGTGTTTGGCAGCAGCGACCCGCTGTCGCAGGGCTTTCGCGATGCCGGTCTGCTGAACGGCCAGATCGGCGGCTTCTACAACTTCGTGGCCTTTCTCGCGGCCTTTGCGATGGTGCCGTTCACGCGCCGCTTCGGCCCCAAGCGCGTGCACGCGCTGTGCCTGGTGCTGGCCGGCATCGGGCTGTGGACGATCCCGGAAATTCAGAACCGCTGGCTGCTGCTGCTGCCCATGCTGGGCGTGGGCCTGGCCTGGGCCAGCATCATGGGCAACCCCTATGTGCTGCTGGCCGGCAGCATCCCGCCGGAGCGCGCCGGGGTCTATATGGGCATCTTCAATATGTTCATCGTGATCCCGATGCTGATCCAGATGCTGACGCTGCCGCTGATCTATCGCAGTCTGCTCGCCGGCCAGCCCGACAACGTGATCCGCCTGGCCGGCGCGCTGCTGGTGTGCGCCGCCATCGCGGTGTTGCGCGTGCAGACCTCGCCGGCCGAACCAAAAACCGCTTCAAACCGATGAAAAACCAAGTCCAACTGATTACCTATGTCGACCGCCTCGGCGGCCGGCTTGATGGCCGCGACCTGCAGCGCCTGCGCGCGCTGCTGGCGCCCGGCGGCGCGCTGGGCGGGCTGTTCGGTGGCGTGCACCTGCTGCCCTTCTTCCATGCGATCGACGGCGCCGACGCCGGCTTCGATCCGATCGATCACACCCGGGTCGACCCCCGCCTGGGTGACTGGACCGACATCAAGGCACTGACCGAGGTGATGGACGTGATGGGCGATGTGATCGTCAACCATATGTCCAGCGCATCGCCGCAGTTCCTCGACTATTCGGCGCGCGGTGATGCCTCACCCTATGCCGGCCTGTTCCTGAGCCTGGATGCGGTGTTCCCGCAGGGCGCCAGCGAGGCGGATCTGCTGGCCGTCTACCGGCCGCGCCCGGGCCTGCCGCTGAGCACGGTCACGCTGCAGAACGGCCAGAAGAAAATCCTCTGGACCACCTTCACCGCGGCCCAGATCGACATTGCCGTGCACCACCCCCAGGGCCGGGCCTACCTGGACAGCATCCTGCAGACCTTTGCCGGCAACGGCGTGCGCATGGTGCGGCTGGATGCGGTCGGCTATGCGATCAAGAAGGCCGGTGCCAGCTGCTTCATGATGCCGCAGACCTTCGACTTCATTGCCGAGTTTGCCGGCCGCGCACGCGCGCTGGGCATCGAGGTGCTGGTCGAGATCCACGCCCACTACCGGCGCCAGATCGAGATCGCCGCCCGGGTCGACTGGGTCTATGACTTCGCGCTGCCACCGCTGATACTGCATGCCTTCTTCTTCGGCACGGCCGCGCCGCTGCGGCGCTGGATCGCCCTGCGGCCGAGCAATGCGCTGACGGTGCTGGACACGCATGACGGCATCGGCATCATCGACATCGGTGCCGAGGCCGGCGACCGGGAGGGGCAGCCGGGTCTGGTGCCACCGGCGGAGCTGGACGCGCTGGTCGAACGCATCCATCTCAACAGCGGCGGCACCAGCCGCCAGGCCACCGGTGCGGCCGCCTCCAATCTGGACCTCTACCAGGTCAACTGCAGCTACTACGACGCGCTGGGCCGCGACGACACGCGCTACCTGCTGGCCCGCGCGCTGCAGTTCTTCCTGCCCGGTGTGCCGCAGGTCTACTACGTCGGCCTGCTGGCCGGCCACAACGACATGGCGCTGCTGGCGCGCAGCGGGGTCGGGCGCGACATCAACCGCCATCGCTACGATGAGGCCGAGATCGCCGCCGATCTGCAGCGCCCGGTCGTGCAGCGCCTGCTGGCGCTGATACGGCTGCGCAACAGCCACCCGGCCTTCGGCGGCAGCTTCGACTGCAGCGGTGACGATCAAGACCTGACCCTGCGCTGGCGTGCCGACGGCGTCCATGAGGCCAGCCTGCATGTCAACTTCCAGACCCTTGAGCACCAGCTGCGCTGCAGCGACGGGCAGGGCGGCTGGCAGCAGTGGCCATGGGACTGAACTCAGCTGGCTGTCAGCAAAGCCCGCAAGAATCGTCTCGTTCATCAACAGAGGATTGAGACATGTGGAAGATCATTGCTGGCTTCGCCGCCTTCGCCGCGCTCGCGCTGTTCATCCTGAGCCAGGGAGGCGACATCGATCTGGGCGGCGAGAAGCACGACATCGGCGCGCACAGCGAGGCGGTAGCCGAGCCGGCCTCGGCCGCCGCTTCGCGCTGAAACGCCTAACCCAGGATCAGGCGCCTTCGACGGCCGCGCGCTGCGGGGCCAGCCGGGGCAGGCGGATCACGGTGCGGGTGCCGGCACCGACCGTGCTGAGGACCTCGACCTGGCCGCCCAGCACATTGGTGACGATGTTGTGCACGATATGCATGCCCAGGCCCGAGCCGCCGGTGCCCAGCTTGGTCGTGAAGAAGGGGTCGAAGATGCGGCGGCGCACCGACTCGTCCATGCCGACGCCGTCGTCGACCACCAGCAGCTCCACCATCTCGGCGTCCAGCGTGCGGCAGCTGACCTGCACCAGCCCGGTCTCGCGGCCCTCGAAGCCGTGCACCAGCGCGTTCATCAGCAGATTGGTCAGCACCTGGCCGAGCGCGCCCGGATAGGAGTTCATCGCGGCACCCGTGCACAAATCGGTGCGGATCGCATAGGGCGTGTGCTTGAAGCTGGGCTCCACCATCACCAGCACATCCTCGACCACCTGGGCCAGATCGAAGTCGCGGCGCGAGTCGGTGGTCTGGTCGATCGCGACCTGCTTGAAATCGCGCACCAGATCGGCCGCCTTCTGCACATTGCGCTGCAGGATGTCCTGGCCGCGCCGGGTGTCGCGCGCCAGCTCTTCGAGCAGGCTGCGCCGCATCGGCACGCTGTTGCTGAGCATGGCCTCGAGCTTGCCCCAGCGGTCTTCCAGCGCCGAGACGACGGTCAGCGCATTACCCAGCGGCGTGTTCAGCTCATGCGCGACGCCGGCCACCAGGCGACCGAGCGAGGCCAGCTTCTCCGACTCGACCAGCTCGCGCTGCGCGGTCTTCAGGTTCGCCATCGCCTGGGTCAGCTCGGTATTGGCCGCCGTCAGCTCGGCGGTGCGCTGGGCCACCTGGTATTCCAGTGTGCTGGCATGCTGGCGCAGCTCGTCGAAGGCCGCCAGCAGGGCCTGGCGCATGCGCTCCATCGCCTTGCCGACGCGGGCGATCTCGTCGTCGCGGCCCATGTCCAGGGTCTGCTCCAGCGGCTGGTCGAGCTTGCCGGCGGCCAGCTTGGCGGCCGCCTGGCTGAGCCGGTTCATCGGCTGCAGCACGCGGCGCTGCATCACGATCAGGATCAGCGCCAGCGACAACGTCAGGGTCAGGCCGCTGCGCAGCAGGCTTTGCAGCATGTCGGCGCGCTTGCGTTCCAGCAGCGGCGCGGCGCTCATCGTCACGGTGATCTGGGCGATCTCGCGGCCGTCGCGCAGCACCGGCCGGGTCTGGCTCAGCGTCAGGCTGCGGTCCGCGACCTCGCGCTGGAACTCGGCAAAAGGCTTGGGCGAGGAGGGCTCGATCACCAGCACCGCGACAAAGCGCGGGTCGTCGACCTGGGCCTTGATCATCGGCTCGGCCAGATCGGGCGAGACCTGCCAGATCGGCTCCGACAACGACAGCGCCAGGATCTCGACCACGCGCGACAGATCGCGCCTGAGGTCCTCCATCGCCTCGCGCCGCGTCGCATTGCTCTCGAACAGCAGCACCGCGCCGGTGGGCACCAGCAGGCCGGCTACCAGGGCCATCACGACGGCATTGCGCAGCGATGACTTGGCCAGGCGTATCAAGGCTGCAGCCTCTCGATGGGCGTCAGGACGGCGAGGCCCGGACCACCGGTTGTGCCTGGAGCATGGGCGCGTGACATGGGGCGATTATGTGGGAAACAACGGGGTCAGGGCTTGCCCTGGGCCGCACA
The DNA here is from genome assembly GCA_005503085.1 of Burkholderiales bacterium C2. Classification (GTDB taxonomy): domain Bacteria; phylum Pseudomonadota; class Gammaproteobacteria; order Burkholderiales; family Burkholderiaceae_C; genus Roseateles_E. The sequence goes on from SCOI01000005.1 coordinate 184,388, forward strand.
GGGCTGCAGGCCGCGCCGCGGGATCGGTGTGCTCATCACGATGGCGGTGCGGGTCTCGCCGTAGGCGTTGATACGGGCAATCAGGGCCTCCAGTTCCGCCATGCCGGGCGCGACGACCGTCATCACATAGGAGTCGGCGCCGGTCACATGGTGGCACTCCAGCACCTCGGCCATGGTCCTGAGCTTGGCCAGCAGCTTGGCCTTGGCCGGCTGGGCCGCAGTGATGCCGATGATGGCGCGCACCGCGTAGCCGACGGCCAGCGGGTCCAGCTCGGCATGGATGCCGCTGATCACGCCGGCCTCCTGCAGGCGCCGCAGGCGCTCGGCGGTGGCCGGGATCGACAGGCCGGTCGCGGCCGCCAGCGTCTTCAGCGGCGCGCGGCCATCGGATTGCAAGGCCTGCAGCAGCAGCCAGGCTTTCTCATCGAGTTGCAAGGAAACACCCATGCTGACCTTAAAAATTGTCGGTGTCGCCGCGAGTCCGCCTGAATTTGCGGCTTGGTCGTCGCCTGCGCTGATCCTACAGTGCTGGGCATGGACTTCACCAGCACCTTGCCCCTTTTTCTCCAGGCCTCGCTGATCGGTCTGGCGATCGCCGCACCGGTCGGCCCGATCGGCCTGCTGACGATTCAGCGCAGCCTGCAGCAGGGCCCGCAGGCCGGCCTGGCCACCGGCCTGGGCGCGGCCGTGGCCGATGCGCTGTATGGCGCGGTGGGCGCCTATGGCGTCGGTGCGGTGATCAACGCGCTGGCGGCGGCACGGCTGCCGCTGGCCCTGGGCGGCGCGGCCTTTCTGCTCTATATGGCCTGGGGTCTGTGGCGGGCGCCGGCGGCGCAGCTGAGCGCCCGGCCCGGCCTGTCGGGCCACAGCCTGTGGCGCTATTTCGCCGGCACGGTGCTGCTGACCCTGTCCAACCCGGCGACCATCTTTTCCTTCATCGCGGTCTTCGGTGCCTTGTCGGCGCGCTCGGCCTCGGCCTCGCCGGGCCTGGTGGTGCTGGGGGTGTTTGTCGGCTCGGCCCTGTGGTGGCTGGCGCTGAGCGCCGGGGTCGGGCGGCTGCGCCAGCGCTTTGACGCGCGCTGGCAGCGCCGCGTGCAGCGCGCCAGCGCCGTGGCGCTGGCCGGCTTCGCGCTGTGGCAGCTCGGCGGCCTGGTCGGCCCGGGTGGGTTCGGTGCGGCGTGACGAAGGCATCCCGGTTGCGGCTCTCGGGTTGCTCAAGCGTTGACCGTGAGGGCTTGCGCAGCGCGGGCTCTGCGCTGCAGGCAAGACCTGTCCCCGCGAACTCAGGCCGCCTTGGCCGCCAGCACCGTCACGCAGTTGCGCCCACTGCGCTTGGAGGCGTAGAGCGCGCGGTCGGCGCGCTCGAAGAAGTCGTTGGCGCTCTCGCCGCGGGCCAGCTGGGTGACGCCCAGCGATAGCGTGACGCGCTCCAGCGGCGCGGCCGTCGGTCCGGCACCGCGCCGGATGCGGCTGGCGGCGATCTTGCTGCGCAGCTGTTCGGCCAGCTGCTGGGCTTCGAGCAGATTGCTGGCGGGCAGCAGCAGCGCGAATTCCTCGCCGCCGACGCGGGTCACCAGATGCGGCTGCGGCGCCGCGCTCTTGAGGCTGTCGGCCACCGCGCGCAGCACCTGGTCGCCGAAGGAGTGGCCGTAGCTGTCGTTGACCTTCTTGAAGAAGTCGATATCGCCCAGCACCAGGCAGGGCGCGGCGGTCTCGGCATGCGCGTGGCTCAGGCACTGCGCCAGCTGCTGCTCGAAGGCGCGACGGTTGCCCAGGCCGGTCAGCGCGTCGACCAGGGCCTCGCTGCGCGCCTGGCTGACCTCGTGACGCAGCGCGGCGATCTCGGCCTGGTTGGCGTCCAGGCGCTGCTGCAGCTGGGCCATGGCCGCCCGCATCTCGCGCGTGCCGGCCATCAGCGCCTGCAAGAGCTCGGCCTGTTCGTCCTGGGCCGCGTCGAGCAGCTGGCTGCTCCACAGCAGCAGCGACTGGTCGAAGCGCGCGGTCTGGTCGCCGGCATGGGCGGCCGAGCTGGCCATGTTGTCCAGCACCCGGCTCAGGCTGTCGCTGACGCGCTGGGCCTCTTGCGCATTGAGCCCCGGCTGGGCCACATGGTGCTGGTACAGCGTGGCGGTCTGGGCCTCGGTCAGCCCCAGGCCGTCACGGGTCTGCTCGGCCAGGGCCTCGGCAAGGCGCGGGTTGCGGCCGCTGACGAACTCGTACCAGACCGCATAGCTGTGCGGATGCAGTGCGCTGCGCTGCTTGGTCATCAGGGGCAGGGCCAGGCGCAGGTATTCGGCGCTCTTGGCCACGCTATCGGGGTATCGCATCGGTTGTCCCTCTTGTCCGTTCGGGCCATGTCTCGTCTCCTGTTACTGCTCCCGGACGGTCTGGCACGCCGCTGTATCGGCAGCGCTGCAAGCCGCTTGAGGCGCTGAATGGACCTGGAACTGTGGGTGGGCTGACTTTTGTCAACTATGCACGGCCCGCAGGCCCTTAGCGTGGCGCCCTGTCCGCCTCAAGAGTACCCACCATGCCCCAGCTTGATCCGATCACCCCCTTCTTCCACGCGCTGCTGCAGCACAGCGGCTTGCGGCCGCTGCGCCTGCGCGGCCGCGAGTTGCTGCCCATCGTGCAGGGCGGCATGGGGGTGGGCATCAGCGCCCAGGGCCTGGCCGGCGCGGTGGCGGCGGCCGGTGCCGTAGGCACGCTCAGCTCGGTGGACCTGCGCCGCCACCACACCGACCTGATGGCGCGCACCGAGGGGCAGCATGCCGGCGCGGCCGCCAAGCAGGCCATCGATGCGGCCAATCTGGAGGCGTTGCGGCGCGAGATCGCCGGCGCCCGTGCGCGCAGCGGCGGGCGCGGCCTGCTGGCGCTGAATGTGATGCGTGCGGTCAGCGCGTACGCGGCCTCGGTGAAGACGGCGCTGGAGGCCGGCATCGATGCGGTGGTGGTGGGCGCGGGCCTGCCGCTGGACCTGCCGGACCTGGCCCAGGACCATCCCGACACCTTGCTGATTCCGATACTCAGCGATGCGCGTGGCGTGCAGCTGATCGTCAAGAAATGGGAGCGCAAGAAGCGCCTGCCGGACGCCATCGTGATCGAGCATCCGCGCCTGGCCGGCGGCCATCTGGGCGCGGCCCGGGTCGCCGATCTGCAGGACCCTCGCTTTGATTTCGAACGCGCCATTCCCGAGTGTCTGGCCTTCTTCGAGAAGGCCGGCCTGGCCGGCCGGATCCCGCTGATCGCGGCCGGCGGCGTGCGCAGCCATGCCGACATCCGGCGCCTGCAGGGCCTGGGCGCGGCCGGCGTGCAGCTGGGCACGCCCTTCGCGGTCACCCAGGAGTGCGACGCCCATCCCGGGTTCAAGCGCGTGCTGGCCGAGGCCGGCGAGGACGAGATGCTGGAGTTCACCAGCGTGGCCGGCCTGCCGGCGCGCGCGGTCGCCACGCCCTGGCTGAAGAACTATCTGCGCGCCGAGCCGCGCCTGCAGGTGGTGGCCCATGCCAAGAGCCGCTGCACCAAGGCCTTCGACTGCCTGGCCCAATGCGGGCTGCGCGACGGGCTGCCGGGCTGGGGCCAGTTCTGCATCGACAACCAGCTGGCCGCCGCGCTGCGTGGCGACCTGGCCAAGGGCTTGTTCTTCCGCGGCGTCGGCGCGCTGCCGTTTGGCCGGGAGATCCGCTCGGTGGGCGAGTTGCTGCAGCGCTTGCTCGGGCCGGGGCGGCCGGCTGCAGCCTGATGGCAACGCCGGCCCCAAACCGATTGTGATTTCTGCTCTGGTGCTTTACAATAATAATCATTCGCATTTGCGCGAATAAACCCATGCCCGCCGACCCGGCTGCCGAGCGCAGCCCGGGCTCGTGCCCGCCAGCCGCCGTGTTCACGGCCCGCCAGCTCTCCCGGATGCCCGCCCATGCCGCCCCTGCCCATCGCATGCCGGCCGGGCCCTGTCTTTCGTAATCGAGGAGTCCTCACCGATGTTGAGCATCAACAAGCGCAAGGCCTTGCTGGCCACCGTCCTGCTGGCCGCTGCCGCCGGCGCGCAAGCCCACCAGATCTGGATCGAGCAGGACGCCGCCGGCGCCCGCCTGTATCTGGGCGAGTTTGCCGACAATCTGCGCGAGACCTCGCCGGGCATGCTGGATAAATTCGTTCAGCCCACCGCCAGCCTGATCACTGCCAAGGGCGAGCAGCCGGCCGCGCTGAGCAAGCAGGCCAACGGCTTTGCGATCGCTGCCCGGGCCATCCCCGGCGAGTCGCTGATCGCGCAGGAGCTGGCTTATCCGTCCTGGGAGCGCAAGCAGGGCGACAAGATCGAGCGCCATGTCTGGGTGCCGGCGGCCCGCTGGGTCGGCGACTTCGCGGCCCGCGCCCCCCAGCTGACCCTGGATCTGGTGCCGACCGGCCAGCCGGGCCAGTTCCAGGTCTTCTACAAGGGTCAGCCGCTGCCCGAGGCCAAGGTCGAGGTGGTGGCCGCGTCGGGCTGGTCGCGCGAGGTGCAGGCCGACAAGAGCGGCGTGCTGAGCGTCGGTCTGCCGTGGAAGAGCGCCTACGCGCTGGAGGCCAAGCACACCGACAAGGGCGGTGTCGAGCGCGCCGGCCAGAAATTCGATGTCGGCGTCTATGTGACCACGCTGAGCTTCAGCCTGCCGCAAGGCCTGGAGTCGCCGCCGCCACCGCCGGCCGCGACGCCGGCGAAGTAAGCCCATCGACCCTCTGCGCAGCACGCGCCCGCCGGGCGCGCTGGCGCAGCCTTGCCCGCTGCGCGACCGATCTTCCTGAAATCCTGTCCCGATGTCCTACCCTGATCAACAAAAGAAAACCGTCGTTGTGGCCCTGAGCCTGGCCCTGCTGTCGCTGGGCGCGGCCCGCGCCGCTGATACCGATGCCGAAACCGAAGCGGGCCAGGGCGGCCGCAAGCTCGAGAAGGTCGTCGTGAACGGCGCTCGCAAGACCCTGACGGCCGCCACCGGCAAGCTGGGCCTGAGCGCGCGCGAGACGCCGCAGTCGCTCAGCATCATCGACCGCGAGCGCATCGAGCTCGAGTTGCTGACCAGCATCGATGCGGTGCTGCAGAACGTCACCGGCATCAACGTGACCTTCTACGACACGCAGCGCCCGCTCTACTATGCGCGCGGCTTCCAGATCACCGACTTCCAGGTCGACGGCGTGCCGACCTATAGCGGCGGCACCAACCAGGAGTACGACACCGCGCTGTACGAGCGCATCGAGGTCCTGCGCGGCGCCAACGGCCTGCTCAGCGGCGCCGGCAATCCCTCGGCCACGGTCAATATGCTGCGCAAGCGCGCCCAGCGCGGCTTCGAGGCCTCGGTGGCCGCGAGCCTGGGGTCCTGGAACCAGCGCCGCCTGGAGGGCGATCTGAACCTGCCGCTGACGGCCGATGGCCGTGTGCGCAGCCGCTTCGTCACCGCGCTGCAGCAGCGCGACAGCTTCCGCTACCGCTACAGCGAGCGCAAGACCAGCTATCTGGGCGTGGTCGAGGCCGATCTGCTGCCCGGCACCACGGTGCAACTCGGCTACCAGAACCAGGACAACGTGCCCGAGGCGCCGATCTGGGGCACGATTCCTCGCTTTGCCGCCGATGGCTCGCTGGCCAGGCTGCCGCGTTCGACCAGCTTCTCGCCGAGCTGGACCCGCTGGTCGCGCCAGTCGGGTACCACCTATGCGACCCTGGATCAGCGCCTGGGCGCTGACTGGACGCTGAAGGCCATCTACAACCGCAGCAAGGGCGATTCGATGAGCCTGCGCACCTATGGCGACGGCTATCCCGATCCGGTCACCGGTGCCGGTCTGCGCCTGCTGGCCGGCGTCGGCGAGAGCAAGGAAACGCGCGACAGCCTGGACATCTATGCCAATGGCCGGTTCGCCTTGTTCGGCCGTCAGCATGAGCTGATGCTGGGCGCGAGCTACTTCAAGACCGAGACGAACACGCCGACGCTCAGCTCGGTGGCCGGCTGGAGCTATGCGATCCCCAATATCTACACCTGGGACGGCTCGGCACCGGTGCCGACCTACGGCCGCACCGGCGCCTCGCGCATCGGCACGACCGAGCAGCTGGGCCTGTTCGCGTCGGCGCGCTGGCGGCTGCGCGACGATCTGGCGCTGATCACCGGCGCAAGGCTGAACGACTGGGAAACCCGGACCGACGCCTACAACACCAGCGGCCGCTACACGGCCACCACCGGCGCCTACAAGATCAGCGACGAGGTCACGCCCTATATCGGCCTGGTCTACGACCTGAACAGCGAGTTCTCGCTCTACGCCAGCTACACCGACATCTTCAAGCCACAGAACGCGCGCGACAAGACCGACAACCTGCTGGCGCCGGTGCTGGGCTCCAGCAAGGAGATGGGGATCAAGGCCGAGCTGCTGGACAAGCGCCTGAACCTGTCCTTCGCCGTCTTCGAAGCCCAGCAGGACAACTACGCGGTGCGCGATATGTCGATGCCCGACAGCTTCAAGCTGCCCGACGGCAGCTATCCGCAGATCGGCGTCAACGGCACCAAGAGCCACGGCTTCGAGTTCGATGTGGCCGGCCAGCTGAGCCCCGGCTGGACCCTCAATGCCGGGCTCTCGCAAACCAAGATCACGCGCCACAAGAACGACCTGATCTATGCCAACCTGCCCAAGCACGAGCTGCAGCTGTCCACCAGCTACCGCCTGCCCGGCGCCTGGGAGCGCCTGACCGTCGGTGGTGGCCTCAACTGGCAGAGCAAGATCACCGGCTACAACATTCCGCATCCGACGCTGGGCGCGGTGACGGTGGAGCAGAAGGCCTATGCCCTGGTCAATCTGCATGCCAGCTACCGTCTCAATGACCGGCTGAGCCTGGGCCTGTCGCTGCGCAATGCGTTGGATGAGAGCTACTGGGCCAATCTCGACTATCCCAACTACGGCGACCCGCGCAGCGTGATGCTGACACTGCGCGGTCGCTTCTGAGGCGATGGCCAAGACCCTGGTCAGCTGGCGCTACCGCGTCGGCGTCGCCTCCCGCGCGCTGGCCGCGCTGGGCGGCGGCTATCTGCAGGCCGCCGCGGTCGCGGCCGTCTGCGCCGTCTACCTGCCGGCGCTGGGCGTCGCGCGCAGCGAGGCCACGGTCGGCGGCGTGATGCTGGCCTTCGTCGTTTACGCCTGCGCCTTCATGACGGCCTTTGCCTGCCGCAGCGCGCTGCGCGCCTGGGCCTGGACCCTGGGCCCGGCCCTGCCGCTGGGCGCGGCGGTGCTGCTGCCGCGCTGGCTTTGAATCAAAACAACCCGCTCACCATGAATACCTACATGATTCCCCGTCTGCTGCCCCTGGCCGCGCTGCTGGCGCAGGCCGCCTGGGCCCAGGCCAAACCCGAGACCAGCGAGCCCGTCGAGACCAACACCTTGCCGGTCGTGCGCGTGCAGGGCAGCAAGGAGAGCGCCAGCGGCCCGGTCAGCGGCTTCGTCGCGCGCCGTGCCAGCAGCGCCAGCAAGACCGACACGCCGCTGATCGAGACGCCACAGGCGATCTCGGTGATCACGGCCGACCGGATCGAGGCCCAGGGCGCGACCACGCTGCGCCAGACCACCGCCTATGCGGCCGGCATTGTCTCGTCCTATTTCGACAGCCGGGTCGATTCCTTCACCGCGCGCGGCGGCAGCGTCAGCCAGTACCAGGACGGGCTGCTGCGCAGCTACGGCACCTACAACACGGCAAGACCCGACCCCTACACGCTGGAGCGGGTCGAGCTGGTGCGTGGACCGGCCTCGGTGCTGTACGGCCAGGGCAGCATCGGCGGGGTGCTGAATCTGGTGTCCAAGCGCCCGCAGGCCCAGACGCGACGCGAAGTGCAGCTGCAGCTGGGCAGCTTCGAGCGCAAGCAGATCGCGGCCGACCTGACCGGCGCCATCGACGCCGCCGGGCAATGGACCTACCGGCTGGTGGCGGTCAAGCGTGACAGCGGCAGCCAGGTCGATCATGTGGGCGATGACCGCCTGGTGCTGGCGCCCTCGCTGAGCTGGCAGCCCAGCACCGCCACCTCGCTGACCCTGCAGGCGCTGCACCAGCGTGACAAGAGCGGCTCGCTGATCGGTTTCTTCCCCTGGCAGGGCACCCGCTTGGGCAACCCGCCCCATGGTCAGATCCCGACCTCGACCTTCATCAGCGAGCCCGGCTGGGACGCCTACGACAGCGACCAGGACTCGCTCGCCTATCTGTTCAGCCATCGCTTCAACGAGACCTGGACCCTGCGCCAGAACCTGCGCTACACCGAAAGCGCGGTCGACTACCGCACCATTTACACCAGCTTCACCGCGACCGGCCGGCCGGTCTTCAACACCGACGGCCGCACGCTGGAGCGCGATCTGGTCTGGAACCTCAACGGTGGCACGATGGCCTTGCTGGACACCCAGCTGGAGGGCCGGCTGCAGCTGGGCCGCTGGCAGCACACGACCCTGATCGGGCTGGACGCACAGAAGAACCGGAGCACCTCGCGCGCCTTCCGGGCCCGTGCGCCGGCCATCGATGCCTACCGGCCGGTCTATGGCAATTTCACCGCACCGACCACGACCACGGCGGCGCCGCCGGTCGAACAGCAGCAACTGGGCCTGTATCTGCAAGACCATGCCAAGTTCGATGATCGCTGGGTCGCGGTGCTGGGCCTGCGCCGCGACCATGCCAAGACCGACAGCCACAGCGGTCGGCGCGACGCCAAGACCGAGGACCGGGCCACCAGTCACCGCGCTGGCCTGCTGTACCTGGGTGAGGGCGGCTGGTCGCCCTATCTGAGCTATTCCGAATCCTTCCAGCCGCTGGGCGGGCTCGATGCCTATGGCACGCCGTACAAGCCCCAGGTCGGCAAGCAATGGGAGGCCGGGGTCAAATGGCAGCCGCTGGAGCGGCGCATCTCGGCCAGCGCCACGGTCTACGATCTGCGTGACACCAACCGCAAGACCGCCGACCCGGCCAATCCGCTGAACAGCCTGCAGCTCGGCGAGGTGCGGGTGCGCGGCCTGGAGCTGGAGAGCGCCGGCAGCCTGGCCGGCCATCTGGACTGGACCCTGGGCTATGCCTATACCGACGCCAAGATCTCGCGCAGCAATGGCGCCGATCAAGGTCAGCCGGTGGCGGGCATAGCCAAGCACAGCGCCTCAGCCTGGCTGACCCAGCACTTCAGCCTGGGCGGGCGCAGCGGCTTCAGCGCCGGCGCCGGGCTGCGCCATGTCGGCGGCTCCTGGTCCGGCACGCCGCTGATCGACACGCCGTCCTCGACCCTGCTCGATGCGATGCTGGCCTATGAGCAGGGCGATTGGCGCCTGAGCCTGAATGCGGTGAACCTGGCCGACAAGGTGCAGATCACCCAATGCCTGGCACGCGGCGACTGCTTCTACGGCCAGCGCCGCACCGTCAACGCCACCCTCGCATACCGCTTCTGACCATGCGAGCCGATGGTGCCAAAGAGGGCTTCCGCCAGGCCATGGCCTGGCTGCACACCTGGGCCGGCCTGGTGCTGGGCTGGCTGCTGTTCGCGATTTTTCTGAGCGGCACGCTGGCTTTCTTCAAGCTGGAGCTCAACCACTGGAGCCGGCCCGAGCTGCATGGGCTGGGCCCGGCCCAGGCGCTGGACGCGGCCGTGCTGGCGCGCGCCGAGGCCAGCCTGCACGGGCTGGCGCCGGCCGCGCAGAGCTGGCGCCTGAGCCTGCCGGACGAGCGCCGGCCGGTGGCCGCGCTGAGCTGGCGCGAGGCGCCCGATCCCGCCAAGCCGGGCCAGCGTGCCAGGTTCGAGCAGCGCTGGCTGGACCCAGCCAATGGCATGCCGGTCGAGGCGCGCGCCACCTTCGGCGCCGGCGAGTTTTTCTACCGCTTCCATTTCGAGCTGCGCTCGGCCCAGCAAAGCCGCTGGATCCTGGAAGGGCGCTGGCTGGTCGGGCTGGCGACGCTCTTGATGTTCGTTGCGTTGCTCAGCGGCATCGTCACGCACCGGCGTTTCTTCAAGGACTTCTTCACCTTCCGGCCCGGCGCGAAAGCGGCCCAGCGGGCCTGGCTCGATGCCCACAATGTCAGCGGCGTGCTGGCCCTGCCTTTTTATCTGCTGATCACCTTCAGCGGGCTGATGACACTGCACAGCCTCTATATGCCCTCGGGCATCGCGGCGGCCTATGGCAAGAACAGCGGCGCCTACTTCAGCGAGCTGGCCGGCGACCCGCTGCCGCGCAATCGCGGCCTGACGCCGAAACCGGGCGAGACCGAGCCCCTGCCGCTGCTGGGCGAGGGCGCCTGGGAGCGGCTGCTGAGCCAGGCCCGGGCCGAGTGGCCCGATGGCCGCATCGAGGCGGTGTCGTTGCTGCGCGAGGGCGGCCAGACCCTGGTGGAGTTCAATCGCCACGAGGGCGACCGGCTGCAGTACCGCAGCCCGCGCCAGGTCTTCGATGCCGGCAGCGGCGAACGCCTGCACCTGGCCGACACCGATGCGCCGGCCGCCAAGACCTATGGCGTGCTCTACGGCTTGCATATCGCCCGCTTTGCCGGCCTGCCGCTGCGCTGGCTGCTGTTCGGCTTCGGCCTGCTGGGCAGCGCGATGATCGCGACCGGCCTGGTGCTGTGGTGCGTCAAGCGCCGCGCCGAGGCCGAGCGCCGCGGGCCGGCACGGCTGGGCTTCGGACATCGCCTGGTCGCGCTGCTGAATATCACGGCCATCGCCGGTCTGCCGCTGGCGATGGCGGGCTTCTGCTATGCCAACCGGCTGCTGCCGCTGGGGCTGGCGCAGCGGCCCGATGCGGAGCTGAAGGTGTTCTTCGCGGTCTGGGGCGCCAGCCTGCTGATCGCGATGGCGGGTGGCGGCTGGCGCCTGGTGTTCGGGCTGGGCACGCTGGCTTTTGCCGGCCTGCCATTGCTCGGTGTGTTGCAGGCCGGCGCACTGCCGGGCGGCATGCTGTTGGGCATCGATCTGGCCTTTCTGAGCGGCGCGGCGCTGCTGGGCTGCCTGGCCTGGAAGTGCCGGCCGGCTGCGGCCCTCCGGGCAAGACCTGGCCCCGCCGGCCAGCTGGAGGGCGCCTGATGTCATCGCCATTGTTTCTGCTGCATCCCTTGCTGTGCTGCCTGGCCGCGTTCGCCGCGCTGTGCCTGGCGATGGAGCGCCACCATCAGGACGCGCTGGGCCAGGCGCCGAGCCCGGCCTGGCGCCGCGGCTTGCGTGCGCTGGCGCTGCTGGCGTTCGCATTTTCGTGGCTGACCGTCTGGCCGCGCCCGGACAGCGGCATCGCCTGGACCGAATGGGGCGCCCAGCTGACCCTGGCCGCGCTGGCCGTGGTGGCGCTGGCGACCTGGCGGCCGCTGTGGCTGGCGCCGGCCCTGCTGCTGAGCTCGGGCGGGGCCTTGCTGCTGGGCGCCTGGCTCTGATCGGGTAAGCTCGGCCGCGTCGGTACGCAGCCAGAGCACTCCCATGTACACCTTGTTCGGCAGCCCGGGCTCAGGCTCGGCGATGATAGAAATGGCGCTGGAGCGCATCGGCCAGCCCTGGCAGCTGCGCCGCGCCTCGTCCTGGGAACCCGACTCCGAGCAGGCCGAGCTGCGCCGCCACAATCCCCTGCTGCAGATCCCGACCCTGCTGCTGCCGGACGGCGCCGTGCTCAGCGAGAGCGCCGCCATCCTGATCCATCTGGGCCTGGTCCATCCCGACGCCGGGCTGCTGTCGAGCGAGCCGGCGGCACGGGCCCAGGCGCTGCGCGGCCTGGTCTTCATTGCCGCCAACTGCTATGCGAGCATCGGCGTGATCGACTTTCCAGAACGCGTGTGTGCCGAGGCCGATGCCGACATCCGCGAGCGCATCCAGCGTGGCGCGCGCGCCCAGCTGCATCGGCAGTGGGAGATCTTTGCCGATCAGTTTCCGGCCGCCCCCTTTCTGAACGGCGAGCGCACCGGCGCGCTGGACTTCATGGCCGTGGTGGTGTCGCGCTGGTCGGGCGCGCGCGCGCATCTGGCGAAGCAGCGGCCCGATTTCCATGCGCTGCTGCGGCGCATCGAGGCGGAGCCAGACCTGGCGCCGCTGCTGGCCCGCCACTGGCCGGCGTGACCAATTGCTCACATTTAGCCCGCTTTTGCGCGGCTGGATGTCGAGCGGCTTTGCCACAATCGCCCCCAATCAAAAGGGAGACACCCATGCGCCTGCGTTCTGTTGCGATAGCCCTGTGCTGCGGTCTGGGACTGACCGTCGGGGCCTGGGCCCAGATCAAGATCGGCCAGACCGCCGGTTTCAGCGGGCCGGTGGCGGCCGGGGTCAAGGAGACGACCGATGGCGCCAAGCTCTATCTGAACTCGGTCAATGCCGCCGGCGGCATCAATGGCCAGAGCATCGAGCTGATTTCGCTGGACGACAAGTTCGAGCCGCCGCTGGCGGCCGAGAACGCCAAGAAGCTGATTGAGCAGGGCGTGCTCGCGCTGTTCCTGAACCGCGGCACGCCGCACAGCCAGGCCATCCTGCCGCTGCTGGCCGAGCACAAGCTGGCCCTGATCGCCCCATCGACCGGCGCGATGCTGCTGCACAAGCCGGTCAATCCTTACGTCTTCAACGTGCGCGCAACCTACCAGCGCGAGGCCGAGCGCGCGATCCAGCATCTGGTCGGCATGGGGGTCAGCCGCATCGCGTTGGCCCAGGTCGATGACAGCTTTGGCGCCGATGCCGCCACCGGTGCGCTCAAGGGCCTGCAGGTGGCCAAGCTGCAGGCGGTCGCGCATCTGGTGTTCCCGCGCGTCAAGCCGGATCTGGCGCCCTTGATGGCACAGCTGGCCAAGGCCGATGTGCAGGCCTTGCTCTTCATCGGCTCGGGCGACACGGTGGTCGAGGGCATCCAGGCGCTGCGCGCCGCCGGCTCGAATGCGCAGGTGGCGACGCTGTCCAACAATGCCTCGGCAGGCTTCGTCAAACGGCTGGACAAGCTCGGCCGTGGCGTCATCGTCAGCCAGGTCTTCCCGTCCGAGCGCTCGCTGAACACGCCGATGATCCGCGAGGCCCACGAGCTGGCCAAGGCCGCCGGCCTGGCCGAGTTGACCCCCTCCAATCTGGAGGGCTTCGCCGCCGCCAAGGTGCTGGTGGCCGGCCTGCGCAAGGCCGGCAAGGACCTCAGCCGCGCCAGCCTGGTGCGCGCGCTCGACGGGCTCGGCAAATACGATCTGGGCGGCCTCGAACTGCATTTCAGCAGCAGCGACCACACCGGCCTGGACTACGCCGACCTGGCCATCATCGGGCCGGATGGCAAGTTCTGGCGCTGAGCCTCGTCGACCTCGCCGGTCCGTCTATCGATAGCTCGACCACAGCAGCTTCGCGCTGGCCGGTTGGCCGACTTTGAGCGGGTTCTCGCCGGGCTTGAAGCTGCTGGGCAGATTGCGCAGGTCGATCTTGGTGCTGGCACCGAAGGCGTTGTTGCCGCCGTGATTGCCCATGCGGGCGGCCACCACATGGCCGTGCACCGTGGTGTTGCCGCCGGTCAGCAGCAGGTCGCCGGCCAGCACATCGCCATAGACATGGTTGGCGGCAGTCAGGTCGATGCGGCCGCCGCTATAGCTGGCGCCGACATAGCCACCGGCCGCGAAGGCGATATTGCCCAGCGGCTGCGGCTTCAGCTCGGCGCTGCCGCTGCTGCAATAGCCCCGCGGTGCCAGGCCGGCAAAGAGGCTGTTGTTGCAGACCTTGGCGTAGCCGGCGTAGTTGAGCGCCTCGGTGGTGTTGTTGCCGGCGGTCTTGATATCGCCGGTGGCGATGAAGCTGTTCGCGTAGTCACCCTGACCGGCGACCAGATTGCCCTTGAACCAGGCCACGCCCGGCGCCATGCTGGTGCCGGCCAGCGTCCAGGTCTGGCTGACGGTGTCGTAGCTGAGGCAGCTGTTGTAGTTGGAATGGCCGGCACAGATCTTGGCCACGCAGCTGGCGGCGGCATAGCTGGCGCTGCTGCACAGCCAGTCCTGGTTGGCGCCGCTGCCGGCCAGGAAGTAGCGGCCGTCGGGAATGCCGCTGACCTGGCTGACGGTCACCACCGTGCGGTTGTCGGCGTCGCGTTCGAACTGGTAGTTCGAGGCGGCGCGGTACTCGTAGGCGTCGATGCGGGGCGAGCTGATCGTGGTCGGGGTGAGCGCTGTCAGTGCCACCCGCAAGCCGGCCACGCGGCTCATCGACACCTGGCTGTTCCAGTCCGGCTTGGTCAGGCTCTGGCCATACTGGCCGCTGGCCACCGCGCCGTTGCTGCCCTCGCTATAGCTGCCTTGCACCAGCGCCTCGGCCGTGATCCTGGCATTGCTGCCGCTGGCATTGCCCTGGGTCTTGAGCATGCTGACGCGGGCGCTGCCCAGCTGCACATCGCCGATCGCCGACACGGCCACCACCTCGTTGCTCTCCAGGCTGACCGCGCCATTGGCCATCAGCGTGCCGGCCGAGACGCCGCCCTTGAGCGTGATGTCCTTCATCGCGCTGAGCTTGTTGTAGCTGCCGCTGCCGCTGAGCGTGATGCTGCCTTCGGAGAACACCGTCGCGATGCTGGTGCTGCCGCCCAGCGTGACGCTGTCGGAGGCATAGAGGTGGTTGATGCCGCTGAGGCTGCCGGCGCCGCTGACCTTGCCGTCGACGATCAGCCGGGCCTTGTCATCGCCCAGCACCTGCAGATCGCCGGAGAGGTCCAGATTGCCCTTGATATTGATCGCGTCGCTGCCCGAGGTGCCGCCACCACCGGGCTTGCCGCTGGCGCAATAGACCAGGGCCAGCAAGGCATTGGCGCCGCCGCTGCTGCCGGTGACCTGGGCCGCGACCTTGGTGGCGCCCTCACAGTCGGGGTCGGCGGCGCTGACCGTGCCGATGCCGGCGCTGACCCCGTCCAGGCCGGTGAACGCCACCGCGCTGCCGGCCTCCAGCTCGGCCGCCTTGGCCGCGCCGAGCTGGTAGAGGTATTGGCGCAGCGCCTCGGCGCCGCCCCAGGCCTTCAGCTGCGCCTGGGTCTGGGCATGGACGGTGCGGGCCTGTGACTGCGAGCTGCTGACCGCATAGACCGCGCCGAACACCAGGCCGGCCAGGCCCAGGCCCAGCAGCATCATGAACAGCACCGAGGCCACACCGCGCTGCGGCGCTGAGAGAGGAGTCTTGCGCGTCATTGGATGAGGTTGGCCAGGCAGGAGGTGTAACGATTGCTGGCGCCGCCGACGCTGCCCGCATAGGCGAGGCTGACCTCGACCGGCGCGCTTGGCGCCGCCATGCCGGTCATCGCCTCGGGCAGCGAGCCATAGGGCCAGCAGCCGGCCGCGCGCCGCGCCGCAATGCCCACCGGCTCGCTGAGCTGCTCGGCCGCCACCAGGCTGCGGCGGGCCCATTCGAGCTGGCTCCAGCGAGTGGCCAGCGGATGGCAGCTGCCCTCGGCGCGCAGCAGCAGCAGGGCGCGGCTGTCGGGCTCGGCCAGCAGCGCATGGCAGACCTGCTGGGCCGGGTCGGCCGACAGCGTGGGGTTGCTGATCCAGACCAGGGCATTGCCGGCCGCCGCCGCGCTGCTGAGCGCCTGGGTCTGGCCGCTCAGGCGCGCGCCGCTGAGCGCCGCCTCGCGCAAAAGGATCAGATGGCTGTCGCTGGCCGCGCCCTTGATGCCGTAGCCTGCCGCCTGCAAGGCGATCTGCGCGCTCAGCAGGCCCGAGGCGAGCTGGCCATCCTGGCTGCTGCTCTTCACCAGGCCGCCATCCCCCATCAGCTGCTGCACCGAGGTCTTGTACAGCGACATGCCGCCGACCACCGCCAGCAGCGCGATCACCATGCCCACCATCAAGCCGATCAGGCTGCTGCCAGCCTGGTGCTTCTTCGTCCCTGCCATCGCGTCAGTTCCTCAGCGTCAGCGTGCCGGGGCCCAGCAGGGTTTCGGCGTCGAGTTCATACAGCACCTGGGCCAGCGTGACGCTTTTGCTGCTGCCGGCAATGCTGACGGTCACCGGCGTCACGCTGCAGGTCTTCTGCACCTCGCTGATGCTCAGCTGCGTCCCCAGCTGCAGATCGCTGCTGCGCCTGGCCGTGCCGCTGGCCGGGCAGCCGCCGGCCAGGCCGGCGCTTTGCAGCTCGGCCCTGATGCCTTGCACCGCCAGGCTCTGGGCCTTGTGGTATTTGTGGGCCACCAGGGTGCGGCTCAGCGCGTAGACCAGGCCCAGGCCGATCACGCCCAGCAGCAGCACCGCCACCATGGCCTCGACCAGGCTGGCGCCGCGCTGTGTTCTTTTTCTATTCAAGCCAGCCATTGACGGGCTCCTCCTTGTGTCGGGCTATGCGGTAGGCCAGCTCGGTGGTGCACAGCCCTGCGCCGACCGCGCTGTCGAGCAGCTGGCCGGCGCTGTCCATCGCCAGGCAGGCACTGTCCTGCTCGGCCAGCTGGATGCGGGCCGGGGGGCTGGCCTGCCAGCGTGCGCCGGCGCAGGCCAGCTCATCGGGTCGACCGCGATGCACGCAGAGCCGGCCGGGCAGGCTCAGCAGCACGGCCGCCGCCTCGCCCATCGGCCGGGCCTCTGGATTGCGCAAGGCCTGGGCCTTGAGCTCGGCCATGGCCTGGCGCAGCTGGGCCTGGCTCTGGCGCATCGCGGCCTGGTCGACCCAGCTGGCGGTCAGCGCGCTGCCGCCCAGGGCCAGCATCAGCATCAGGGCGACCACCACCATCAGCTCGATCAGGCCGATGCCGCGCTGGCCGTGCGAGCTCACCATGCGCTGAAGCCGCAGGCGCTGCTGGCGCTGCGGCGGTTGTCATGGCCCAGGGTCAGCACGCAGCCGCTGAGGCTGCCCTTGCCGGTGGCTGTCAGGGTGTAGCTGCTGGCATCGCTGGCCAGGCTGTAGCTGAAATGGCCGGCCTGGGTCGGCGCCCAGCCCTTGAAGAGGGCAGGGGTGGCGGCGGTCTTGTCGGCATGGTCCGGATAGCGCAGCTGCAGCTGGAAGCGGTTCTCCATATTCAGCGCCAGTGCGGCGAGGTCGGCGCTGGCATCCTTGGCCCGGCTCTTGGTGATGAAGCTGGTGTAGGCGGGCACGGCGACGGCGGCCAGGATGCCGGCCACGACGACGGCAATCATCAGCTCGACCAAGGTGAAGCCGCCTTGCCGGCCGGATTCGTGAAGCGTGTGCATCTTGTGTCCTCTCCCCCTCGGGTAATTAACGCCAATTCGGCTTATTGGTATTTTTATATGTAACCAAACTAATACCAATTGTTACCGATCCCGGCGAATCGACCCGGCAAAAGTTCACGCGCAGCGAGGCTTTCTTGTGCAGAGCGGGCGGGCTGTCACCTCGGTGGCAGGCAGGGCGGGCCGCTCATGCTGCGCGCCAGCCGCCCGGCAGCGCAGGCTGCGGCCGGGTCGGGGGCGCCCGCACCCTAGAATCGGCGGCCCATGTCCAGCCCTACCGCGCCCGCTGCCGTTTCCCCCTTGTGGCCGGGCCTCTTGCTGGCCTCGCTGGGCGCGATCGCGTTCTCCGGCAAGGCCATCATCGTCAAGCTGGCCTATCGCCACGGCGTCGATGCGGTGACCCTGATCATGCTGCGCATGGTGTTCGCGCTGCCGCTGTTCCTGGTCCTGAGCTGGTGGGCCGGTCGCGGCAAACCCCCGCTGACCCGGCGCGACTGGCTGGTGATCCTGGGCCTGGGCTTCTCGGGCTACTACCTGGCGAGCTTTCTGGACTTCGCCGGCCTGGCCTATATCAGCGCCAGCTTCGAGCGCCTGATCCTCTATCTGAACCCGACCATCGTGCTCTTCCTCGGCTGGGTGCTGTTCCGGCGCCGGGTCACCGGCCGCCAGCTGATCGCGCTGGCGGTCAGCTATTCCGGCGTGCTGCTGGTGTTCGGCCAGGAGCTGCAGTTGCAGGGCAGCGATGTGCTGCTGGGCGCGGCCCTGGTGTTCGGCAGCGCGCTGAGCTATGCGCTCTATCTGGTCTACAGCGGCGAGGAGGTCAAGCGCCTGGGCGCGCTGCGCCTGACCGGGCTGGCGACCACGGTGGCCTGCCTGCTGTGCATCGCGCAGTTCCTGCTCTTGCGCCCGCTGGGCTCGCTGGCGAGCCTGGCTCCCGAGGTGCTGTGGCTGTCGCTGCTGAACGCCACCGCCTGCACTTTCGCGCCGGTGCTGATGGTGATGATGGCGATCGAGCGCATCGGTGCGACGATGGCGGCGCAGACCGGCATGATTGGGCCGATGTCCACCATCCTGATGGGCGTGTGGATACTGGGCGAACCCTTCACCCCCTGGGTGGCCGCCGGCACGGTGCTGGTGATGGGCGGGGTGTGGCTGTTGACCAAGTGGAGATAAAGCAATGGATTTCGGACTGAACGGCCGCTGGGCCCTGGTGTGCGCGGCCAGCAAGGGATTGGGGCGCGGCTGCGCCGAGGCCCTGGTGGGCGAGGGCGTCAATGTGGTGATCACGGCGCGCGGCGCCGAGACGCTGGAGGCCACGGCCGCGGCGCTGCGGGCAATGAACCCCGCCGTCGAAGTGCGCACGGTGGCCGGCGACATCGCCACCGCCGAAGGCCGCGCGGCCGCGCTGGCGGCCTGCCCGCAGGTCGACATCCTGGTCAACAACGCCGGCGGCCCGCCGCCCGGCGATTTCCGCGACTGGGGCCGTGAGCAATGGATCGCCGCGCTGGACGCGAACATGCTGACCCCGATCGAGCTCATCAAGGCCACGGTGGACGGCATGGGCGAGCGCGGCTTCGGCCGCATCGTCAACATCACCTCGGGCGCGGTCAAGGCGCCGATCGATGTGCTGGGTTTGAGCAATGGCGCGCGCTCGGGCCTGACCGGCTTCGTCGCCGGCATCGCCCGCCAGGCCCGCATCGCCGGCCGCAATGTGACGATCAACAATCTGCTGCCCGGCGCCTTTGATACCGAGCGCTTGCAGAAGACCATGGTGGCCGGCGCGGCCAAGAGCGGTGTCTCGGCCGAGGAGATGGCGGCCAAGCGCCGCGTCACCATCCCGGCCCAGCGCTTCGGTTCGGCCGCCGAGTTCGGCGCGATCTGCGCGATGCTGTGCAGCGCCCAGGCCGGCTATTTGACCGGGCAGAACATCCTGCTCGACGGCGGCGCCTACCCCGGCACCTTCTGATGCGCTGGCTGCGTCGACTGCTGCTGGGCCTGCTGGCCCTGCTGCTGCTGATCGCGCTGGCCGCCTGGCTGGCCTTGCGCGCCAGTCTGCCAAGCTACGAGGGCGAGGCCCGCAGCGCGGTCAGCGCGGCAGTGCAGCTGACACGAGACGAGCGCGGCTACCTCAGCATCAGCGCGGCCAACCGCGCCGACGCGGCGCGGGCCCTGGGCTACAGCCATGCCCAGGAGCGTTTCTTCCAGATGGACCTGATGCGGCGCAACGCGGCCGGCGAGCTGGCCGCGCTGTTCGGCGCCAAGGCGCTGCCGCTGGACCAGGGACGCCGGCTGCACCGCTTCCGCCACCGCGCCGCGGTGGCGCTGGCGGCCCTGCCGCTCGAGCAGCGCAGCCTGCTCGACGCCTACACGGCCGGTGTCAACGAGGGCCTGGCCGCCCTGGGTGCGCGGCCCTTCGAGTACCTGATCCTGCGCCAGGAGCCCCGGCCCTGGCAGAGCACCGATTCGCTGCTGGTGATCTACAGCATGTATCTGGATCTGCAGTCCTCGCAGGGCCGCGACGATCTGGCGATGGGTGTGCTGAAGCACAGTGTGCCCCCCGACTGGTATGCCTTCCTGACCCAGCACAGCAGCGACTGGCAGGCCGCGATCGATGGTAGCCGTGTGCAGCCGGTGGCGGTGCCGGCCACGCCGCTGCCCGAGGCGCTGCGCGCCGCCAAACTGGCTTGCCGGGGCGACTGCGGGCTGCAGGACAGCCGCGACATCGGCAGCAACAACTTCGCCGTCAGCGGCGCGCTGAGCCCGCATGGTGCGGCCATCCTGGCCGACGATATGCACCTGGGCCTGCGCGTGCCGGCGATCTGGTTCAAGGCCCAGCTGCGCTGGACCGAGGCTGGCAGGGCGCATCAGGTCAGCGGCGTCAGCCTGCCGGGCACGCCGGCCATCGTGGCCGGCAGCAACGGCGCCGTCGCCTGGGGTTTCACCAATGCCACGGCCGACTGGGCCGATGTCGTGGTGCTCAAGCTCAACGCCGCCGGCACCCATTACCAAAGCCCGCAGGGCGAGCTGCCGCTGACCCGGCATCTCGAGCGCATCGAGGTGGCGGGTGGCGCGACGGTCGAGCATGCGGTGCAGGAAACGATCTGGGGCCCGCGCCTGGCGGCGCCCTTCGAGGGCCATGTCTTGCGCTGGGTGGCCCATGATGTCGAGGGCCTGAATCTGCGCTTGATGGGACTGGAGCGCGCCGCCTCGGTTGACGAAGCCATGCAGCTGGCACAGGGCGCCGGCCTGCCGGCGCAGAACCTGCTGGTGGCCGACGCCGCCGGCCGTATCGGCTGGACCCTGATTGGCGCCTTGCCCAGGCGACAGCTGGACGATCTGAACATTCCGCAGGACTGGAGCGATGGCCGCCAGGGCTGGCGTGGCTACCTCGGCGCGGCCGACCCCGCCTGGCCGCAGCTGGCCCAGCCCGCCGAGGGCCGGCTCTGGACCGCCAATGCCCGCACGGTCGGCGGCGCGGCCCTGGCCCTGATCGGCGAGGGCGGCTACGACCTCGGCGCACGCGGCCAGCAGATCCGCGACGGCCTGTTTGCCAAGCCCAAGCTGGGCGAGGCCGATCTGCACGACATTCAGCTCGACCACCGCGCGCTGTTCCTGCAACGCTGGCGCCGGCTGCTGCTCGATGAGGTGCTGACACCGGCGTTCGTGCAGCAGCATGGCCTGGCCGACTACCGCGCCGCCATCGAGCGCAGCGCCGCAGCGGCCAGTCCGGATGCGGTCGGCTACCGGCTGTTGCGCGGCTGGCGCGAGCAGGTGCTGGAACAGCTGTTCGCGCCGCTGGCGGCCCTGCTGGAGTCGCGCCAGCTGCGCCTGCGCGATCTGAAGCTGGCGCCGGAGACGCCCGGCTGGGCCCTGCTGCAGGCGCGCCGTGCCGACACGCTGCCGCAGGCGCAGGCCTCGTGGCAGGCCCTGCTGGAGCAGGCGGTGCTGGACAGCCGCAAGAAAATCCTCGAAGCCACGCCCAGCCGTCAGCTGGCCGATGCCAACTGGGGCGAGCAGAACCGCGCCGCGATCAGGCATCCGTTGAGCCAGGCCCTGCCGCTGCTGGGCCCCTGGCTGGACATGCCGGACACGCCGCTGGCCGGCGACCGCCATATGCCGCGGGTGCAGCAGAGCGTGCATGGCCAGTCCCAGCGCATGGTGGTGGCGCCGGGCCAGGAGGCCCGGGGCATTCTGAGCGTGCCGGCCGGCCAGTCCGGCCACCCGCTGTCGCCGTTCTACCGCGCCGATCACCAGGCCTGGCTGCAGGGTCAGGCCTTGCCTTTCCTGCCCGGCCAGACGCGCTACACGCTGACGCTGCGCCCCTGATCGCCGGGCGGAGGCGTCACTGCTTCTTGACGAGCACCTTCTTGATCCAGCCCTCGCCCTTGCCCGACTGCACCTTCAGGAAGCCATCGCGCTCTTCGCCGAGGTAGAGCACCTCGTCGCTGCGTGCCAGGGTCTGCAACTCGGGCGCACCCTCGCGCGGCTGGCGCAACACCTTGGCCCCGCCGATCTTGGGCACCATCACATCACCCTCGGCCGCCGCGCCGGCCTGCACGCTGGTGGCGGCATTGCGCTGCGAGGCCTCGCCGGCGCGGGCCTGTATCAAGGACGGGTTGTTGCGGATCGAGCGGACGATGTTGTTCCAGTTGTCGATGAAGGAGGCGACGATGACCTTGCCCTCATTGGTGTTGGAATAGCCGCCCAGCGCCGCGCCGCCACCGCCGCCGAACAGCGCACCGCCCAGCGAGAAATCGGCCTTCTCGGCGCTGCCCTCGGCCGCCGCGACCTGGATGCCGGAGCGCGAGTCGGCCAGCAGCAGGCTGGTCTGGGCCTGCTTGAACTTGAGCCCGCCGACGATGCCGCCGATCAGTCGCCCGGCATTGCCGCCGAAGGCGCCCAGCAGGCCGCCACCGATGCCGCCGGCATTGTTCTCGCTGAACACCACATTGGGCGTGACTAGGAAATCGGCCGTCACCATCTGGCCCTTGCCGATGTTCTGGTCGGCCTGCAACTGGCCGGACTGGGCCAGCGCGCGCTCCTGCATCATGTTCTGCATCGCCATGCCGCGCTCGACCACCTGGAAGCAGTTGGACTGCTGGATCAGCATGCGGATCACGCTGGTGGGCGAGCCCAGCTGATAGCGCTGCAGCGCCACCGACAGCGCCGACTGCGGCTCGACCACCGCAATCGTGCCCTTGGGTGCCTCGCATTTCTCCAGCTCGGCCGAGGCGCCCTGGGCGCCATCGGGGCCGACGCCGCCGGTGGCCTTGGAGCCGCCCTTGCCGAGTTCCTGCGCCAGGCCCTGCAGCGGGACCGCCAGTGCCAGACCGCAGGCCAAGGCCAGCCACGAGTATTTATGCTTTGTCATCGAGAGCCCCCGTTGTAGTTGCAGCTGCTGATTCTAGGCATGGCGAGGCCTGCCGGCGCGGTTCTAGCTTGGGGGGCGATCCGCCGCTTAGCCGCCGCTTAGCGCCGCCCCGAGACCGCGATGCCTGCCGCGATCAGCGCGAAGGCGACGCCGTGGTACCACTGCGGCCATTCGCCCAGCAGCGCGGTAGACATCAGTGCCGCGAACACCGGCGTCAGATTGCCGAAGAAGGCGGCCATCGCCGGCCCGGCCTCGGCCACGCCCTGGCCCCAGCAGCGATAGGCGATCAGCGAGGGGCCGATGGCGACATAGATGAGGGCCATCGCAAGACCTGGCCCCCAGACCAGGGGCTGCGCGGTGTAGCTCTGCTCGACGCCGGCCATCAGCCCGGCGAAGCCGAGGCCGAAGATCAGCTGGGACATCATGATCTCGGCCCAGTTCCAGGCGGGCTTTTGCTCGCCCTGCATATGGGCCGGCGGTCGCGCCAGCATCCAGCTGTAGATCGCCCAGGAAAACACCGCCAGCAGCATCAGCAGATCGCCGGGCACGAACTGCACCCGGGCCAGATTGGCGAGCTGGCCGCGCGCGATCACAAAGGCCACACCGATCAGCGACAGCAGCGCGCCGCCGATCTGCCAGCGGCTGGGCCGCACCTTGAAGACCAGCGCGCCGATGGCCAGCATCCAGACCGGCATGCTGGCGGCGATCAGGGTCACGTTCAGCGCTGTGGAGCTGCGCAGCGCCTGGTACTGCAGCGCGTTGTAGCAGCCCATGCCCAGCAGTCCGCTGAGCGCCAGATAGCGCCAGCGGCTGAGCCATTGCTGCGGCTGCGCGAGCAGCCGCCAGGCCAGTGGCAGCAGCAGCACAAAGACCAGGCTCCAACGCATCGCGTTGAGCAGCAAGGGCGGCACGCTGCCGGCCATCAGCCGGCCGACCACGGCATTGCCGGCCCACAGCAGCGGCGGCAGGGTCAGCATCAGGGCAAGGCGCGGGGTCAGCATCGGCGGCGTCGGCAGGATCTGGCAAAGGCTGGCACGATAGCGGAATTCATCCATTGACGTTGAGGAGAGAGCCCATGAGCCGTCGCGAAAAAGCCGTCCAGATCCTGCAGCCGGGTGCACCGGAGGCGATGCAACTGGTCGATATCGAGGTCGGCGAGCCC
Source organism: Burkholderiales bacterium C2 (assembly GCA_005503085.1). Lineage (GTDB taxonomy): Bacteria > Pseudomonadota > Gammaproteobacteria > Burkholderiales > Burkholderiaceae_C > Roseateles_E. The sequence continues at coordinate 208,031 of SCOI01000005.1, forward strand.
GGGCCTGGCGAGATCCGCATCCGCCATCAGGCCTGCGGCCTGAACTACATCGACGTCTACCACCGCAACGGCGCTTACCCGCTGCCGCTGCCGGCCCGCCTGGGCATGGAGGGGGCCGGTGTCATCGAAGCGGTGGGCGAGGGCGTCACGCATCTGAGCGTCGGCGACCGCGCCGCCTATGCCAGCCAGCCACCCGGCGCCTACTGCACGGCGCGCGTGATGCCGGCGCGCTGCGTGGTGCGATTGCCGGACGCGATCTCGTTCGAGACCGGGGCCGCGATGATGCTCAAAGGCCTGACCGCGCAATACCTGCTGCGCCGTACCCTGCCGCAGGGCGGTCTGCAGGCCGGTGATTTCGTGCTCTTCCATGCCGCCGCCGGCGGTGTCGGCCTGATCGCCTGCCAGTGGGCCAAGGCGCTGGGCCTGCAGCTGATCGCGACGGCCGGCTCGGATGAGAAATGTGCGCTGGCGCTGGCCTCGGGCGCGAGCCATGCGATCAACTACCGGCGCGAGGACTTCGCCGCGCGGGTGCGCGAGATCACCGGCGGCAAGGGCGTCAAGGTGGTTTACGACTCGGTGGGCTTGGACACCTTCGAGGGCTCGCTGAACAGCCTGGCGACCTTTGGCCTGCTGGTCAGCTTCGGCAATGCCTCGGGCTTTGCGCCGCCGGTGCAGCTGGGCCAGCTGGCCGCCAAGGGTTCGCTCTATGTGACCCGGCCAACCCTGTTCACCCACCTGGCCACGCGCGAGGCCACGCAGGCGATGGCCGATGATCTGTTCTCGGTCGTCGGCAGCGGCCAGGTGAAGATCCACGTCGAGCAGCGTTATGCGCTGGCCGATGTGGTGCAGGCGCACCGCGAGCTCGAGGCCCGCACGACCATAGGCTCAGGCGTGCTGCTGGTCTGAGGGCAGGGGCGAGGGTAGGGATGAGGGTGAGCTGGCCGCCGACTCGGGCGCCGGCAAGCGGGCCATGGCCAGCTCGAAGCTGAAGCAGGAGCCGGTGCCGGGCTGGCTCTCCACCGCGACCTGGCCGCCCATCAGCCCCACCAGGCGCTGCACGATGGTCAGTCCCAGGCCGGTGCCGCCGTAGCGCCGGGTGATGCTGCCGTCGGCCTGGGTGAAGGGGTCGAAGACCTGGGCGATTTGCTCGCGCGTCATGCCGATGCCGGTGTCGTGCACCGAAAAGCGCAGGCGCAGCGGGGCCGGCGCGCTGTCTTCGTCCAGGCGCAGGACCTCCAGCCGCACCTCGCCCTTCTCGGTGAACTTCAGCGCGTTGCCGACCAGATTGACCAGCACCTGGCGCAGCCGCAAGGCGTCGCCCAGCACGCGCTGCGGCACGCCCGGCTGTACCTTGGCATGCAGCGAGATGCTCTTCTCGTGCGCATGCAGCAGCAGCGGGTGCAGGGCCTCGCGCAGGCAGTCGTGCAAGGAGAAGGGCTGGCTGTCGATGACGACGCGGCCGGCCTCGATCTTGGCGACGTCCAGCAGATCGTTGATGATGACCATCAAGCCCTTGGCCGAGGTATGGGCCAGCTCGATGAATTTGCGCTGGCGCTCGTTGAGTTCGGTCTGCAGCACCAGCTCGGTCAGGCCCAGCACGCCGTTCATCGGCGTGCGGATCTCATGGCTCATATTGGCCAGGAAACTGCTCTTGGCCTGGCTGGCCGCCTCGGCCACCTCGCGGGCGGCCTCCAGCGCGGCCTGCGAGGCCTTCAGATCGGCGATGTCGCGGGCATTGAACTGCATCACCAGCTCACCGGTGACCGGGTCGCGCATCGGCCGGGCGTCGACGCCGTGCCAGCGTCGGCCGCTGCTGGTCAGCAGTTCCAGATCGGCGCTGAAGGTCTGGCCACGCTGCACCTGGGCGAAGATGCGCCGCGCCAGTTCGGGTTCGGGAAACATCGCCATGAAGGCCTTGCTGCCGCGCTCCTCGGCCAGGCCTCCGAAGCAGCTGGCGGCGGCCGGGTTGCGCATCAGCACGCTGCCGTCCTTCAGGCTGAACATCGCGATGCGCACCGAGGTGTGCTGCAAGGCCTCGACGCCGCGCAACATGCTTTTATCCACCCCGGTGGGCAGCGCGTCGGCGGCGAACAGCATCACCTGGCGTCGGTCCGGTGTGCGAATACCGCGCGACACCAGCAGCACCGTGGTGGCCTGGCCCTTGGGGTAGAGCGTCCACTGCTCGCGCACGATCTTGTCCTGGGCGTGGTCGGCGGCGGTGACCGCCAGACGCTCGCGCACCATAGTGCTGGTGTCGGAGAAGTCGCGCGACAGGAATTCCTCGGCACTCTCGGCCTTCCAGAAGCTCAGCGCCGCTGCATTGGCCCAGAGATTACGCTGGCGCTCGGGATCGAAGACCCACATGGGCACATCGAGCCAGTCGTAATGCGTCAAGCTGGAGAAATCAAGCATGGGCGGCAGGGGCCGGAGGAGGAGGGCAACGCCCTCCATTGTGGCGTGAGCCGGATGCTGCGGAGATGAAGAATTTGTGCCGGCTTGTTCAGTCCGTCACGGCGGCGCGGTAGGCGTGCCAGCTGGCGTGGCCCAGCACCGGCCCGACCACCAGCAGCCCGGCAAACCAGGGCAGCAGGGCCAGCAGCACCAGCACGGTGATCAGGCCGCCCCACAGCAACATCACGCCGGTCTGGCTCAGCACCAGGCGCAGGCTGGTCAGGCCGGCGGTGACGGCATCGACCGGCCGGTCCAGCAGCATCGGGATCGAGACCACGCTGACCGCGTAGATCAGGCCGGCGAAGACCGCACCGACGCCCAGATAGGTGACGACGAAGCCGAGGTTCTCGGGATCGAGGAATTTGCTCAGCGAGCCGGCCAGATCCGGCATGCCGTCGAAGCTGACCGCGAAGATCACCAGCGCGGCGCGGCCCCACAGCATTTCCAGGATCAAGAGCACGCCGCCGAAGATCGCCAGCTGCGACAGCCGCGCCTCCCAGGCCAGGATGGAGTCGGCAAAGTCGGGCTGCTGGCCGCGCTCCAGCCGCATGCTGACCTGATACAGGCCCAGGCACATAAAGGGCCCCATCAGCAAAAAGCCGGCCGACAGCGCCAGCGTGTAGGCCGGCGCATGCTCGTAGACCTTCAGCAGGGCCCAGCCCATGGCCATGAAGCAAAAGCCGTAGAACAGGCCGATGCCAGGGGCACGGATGAAGTCGCGCCAGCCGGCTGCCAGCCAGCGCAGCGGGTCGCTAAAGCGCAGGGTGCGCAGCTGGATGTCAAAGACCGAGGTTTCGGCCGGCTCGTCGCTGGTGCTCATGGCGCGAGCCTAGGCCAGACGCGAGCAGATGTGTAGCGGGGCTAGCCCTTGCGCACGCGCCGGATCTCGTCCCAGATCAGCAGCACGGCGCCGACGGTGATCGCGCTGTCGGCCACGTTGAAGGACGGGAAGTACCAGCCACCCCAGTGCAGCTGGATGAAGTCCACCACATAGCCGTGCAGCAGGCGGTCAACCACATTGCCGATCGCGCCGCCGAGGATCAGCGACAGCGCCCAGGCAAACAGGGTCTGGTGGCCGTGGCGGCGCAGCATCACGGTGATGAAGACGGTGGCCACCGCACCCAGCCCAACGAAGAACCAGCGCTGCCAGCCCGAGGCGCCGGCCAGGAAGCTGAAGGCCGCGCCGGTGTTGTGGACCCGCACGACGTTGAAGAAGTCGGTCACATGGCGGCTGTCGCCGAGCTGGAAATGGCCCAGGATCAGGGTCTTGCTGAACTGGTCCAGCACGATGATCAGCAGGGCGATGCCCAGCCATTGGATGAGGCGGGGCGAGGAAGAGGACTTGGTCATGAAGAGTGGGTCGGGGCGGGAATGCAGGCCGCTACTGTAGCCGCTGGCTTGATTGCGCCGGCAAACAGGAGTAGAAGAAAGCTCTGGCCGTGCCATGCGACGCGCCCTGCTGCCGCAGACATCGACCTCGTGCACTCAAACGCCTCTAGGAGAGTCCTTATGCGCAAACGCATTTACTGGTTGCTGCCGGATCAAGGCAGCGCGGTCAAAACCATGAACGAGCTCTTGCTGGCCCGCATCAGCGAGCCGCATATCCATTTCGTCGCCCGTGAGGGTGCCGATATGAGCGGCCTGCATGCGGCCAATGTGCTGCAGACCTCGGACCTGGTCGAGGCGGCCCAGACCGGCCTGCTGCTGGGCGCCGGGCTCGGTGCGGCCCTGGGCGTCGTCGGCGCCTATGTGCTGGCCGGCACCGCACCGCCGGCCCTGATCGTGATTGCGCTGGCCGGCATCGGCGCGGTGCTGGGCACCTGGTCGTCCAGCATGATAGGCAGCTCGACGCCGAGCCGGCGGCTGACCCGGTTTGATAAGGCCATCGAGGCCGGCCAGTATCTGCTGATGGTCGATGTGCCGCGTTCGCGCGTCACCGAGATCGAGCAATTGCTTGAGCGCACCCATCCCGAGGCGCATTTCGAGGGGCTGGAGCCCAACGTCCCTGCCTTCCCCTGACCGACCGGGGTTTGGACACAAGAAGGGGCGCCGCGGCGCCCCTTGTTACTGTCAGGCCACGCTGCGCGGCTCGCCCGTGCCGTAGAGATTGCTGTCGCAGCGGCCGCAGATCGTCGGGTGGGCCGGGTTGGCGCCGACATCGTCGCGGTAATGCCAGCAGCGCTCGCACTTGGCCTGGCTCGACGGCGTGACCGTGACGCTGAGTTCATCGGCCGGCACCAGGCTGGCAGCCGAGGTGATCAGCACGAACTTCAGGTCCTCGCCCAGGCTTTGCAGCAGGGCCAGGTCTTGCGGCTTGACACCCAGGCTGACCTCGGCCTGCAGCGAGGAACCGACGCCGCCGGCGGTACGCACCTCCTCGATGGCCTTGTTGACCGCATCGCGGATTGCATGGATGCGGTCCCATTTGGCGATCAGGCTGCTGTCTGTGCCCTCGAACTGCCAGTAGGTCTCGGTGAAGATCGAACCGTCGGCATGGCCGCCGTCGAAGATGGCCCAGGCTTCTTCGGCCGTGAAGCTCAGGAAGGGCGCCATCCAGCGCAGCATGGCCTGGGTGATCTGCCACAGCGCGGTCTGTGCCGAGCGGCGCGCCAGGCTGCCGGGGGCGGTGGTGTAGAGCCGGTCCTTCAGCACATCGAGGTAGAAGCCGCCCAGGTCTTCCGAGCAGTAGACCTGCAGCTTGGCCACCACCGGGTGGAACTCGTAGCGCTCGTAGTGCGCCAGGATCTCGGCCTGCAGCTCGGCCGCGCGCGCCAGCGCATAGCGGTCGACTTCCAGCAGCTGCGCCAGCGGCACCGCGTCCTTCTTGGCATCGAAGTCGCTGGTGTTGGCCAGCAGGAAGCGCAGGGTGTTGCGGATGCGGCGGTAGGCATCGACGACGCGGGCGAGGATCTTGTCGTCGATGGCGAGGTCGCCCGAGTAGTCGGTAGAGGCGCACCACAGGCGCAGGATGTCGCCGCCGTACTTCTGCGCCGACTCGGCCAGCGGCATGTAGTTGCCCAGGCTCTTGCTCATCTTGCGGCCGTTGCCGTCGACGGTGAAGCCATGGGTCAGCAGGCCGCGATAGGGCGCGCGGCCGTACAGCGCACTGGCGATCAGCAGCGAGGAGTGGAACCAGCCGCGATGCTGGTCATGGCCTTCCAGATAGAGGTCGGCCTCGGGGCCGCTCTCGTGCGCCGCGCCGGCATGGCTGCCCTTGAGCACATGCTGGAAGGTCGAGCCGGAGTCGAACCAAACGTCGAGGATGTCGCTGCCTTTGCTGTATTGCTCGGCCTCGGCCCCCAGCCAGTCGGCGGAGTCCAGCTTGGACCAGGCCTCGACGCCACCGGTCTCCACCAGCTGCGCGGCGCGCTCGATGAATTCCAGCGTGTTCGGATGCGGCTGGCCGCTGTCCTTGTGCAGAAAGATCGGCAGCGGCACGCCCCAGCTGCGCTGGCGCGAGATGCACCAGTCCGGCCGGCCGGCGATCATGTCGTGCAGACGAGCGCGGCCGTTCTCGGGATAGAAGCTGGTCGCGGCGATCGCTTCAAGCGCCGTCTGGCGCAGTGTCTTGGGCGCCTTGTCGACGGTGAAGACACCGTCGCCTTCGTCCATGCGCACAAACCACTGTGCGGCCGCGCGGTAGATCACCGGCGTCTTGTGGCGCCAGCAGTGCGGATAGCTGTGGGTGATCTTGCTGTGCGAGAGCAGGCGGCCGGCGTCTTCCAGTGCTTGGGCGATGAGCGGATTGGCCTTCCAGATGTGCTGACCGCCGAACAGCGGCAGCTCGGCCTCGTAAGTGCCATTGCCCTGCACCGGGTTCAGGATGTCCTTGAAGGCCAGTCCGTGGGCGATGCAGGAGTTGAAGTCATCGAGGCCGTAGGCGGGCGCCGAATGGACCACGCCGGTGCCGTCCTCGGCGGTGGCGTAGTCGGCCAGGTAGACCGGGCTCTCGCGGTCATAGCCGGCGTCGACATGGGCCAGCGGATGCTTGAACTTCAGCAGATCGAGCTGCTTGCCCAGCGTCGTGGCCAGCACCTGGCCCTCGAGCTTCCAGCGCGCCAGGCATTTCTCGACCAGGGCCTCGGCCACCATGAAGATGCCGCGCGGCGTGTCGACCAGGGCGTAGCTCAGCTCGGGGTTCAGATTCAGCGCCTGGTTGGCCGGGATCGTCCAGGGCGTGGTCGTCCAGATGACGGTGAAGGCGTCCTTGGCCAGCGAGGGCAGGCCGAAGGCGGCGGCCAGCTTGGCCGGCTCGGCGCTCAGGAAGGCCACGTCGACGGCCGGGCTCTGCTTGTCGGCGTACTCGATCTCGAACTCGGCCAGCGAGGAGCCGCAGTCGAAGCACCAGTAGACGGGCTTCAAGCCGCGGTAGACGAAGCCGCGCTCGAACAGGCGCTTCAGCACGCGGATCTCGCCGGCCTCGTTGGCGAAGTTCATCGTCTTGTACGGGTTCTCCCAGTCACCCAGCACGCCCAGACGCTTGAAGTCGGTGCGCTGCTGGTCGATCTGCTCGGTCGCGTAGGCGCGGCTCTTGGCCTGCACCTCGTCGCGCGGCAGGCCGCGGCCGAAGGTCTTCTCGATCTGGTTTTCGATCGGCAGGCCGTGGCAGTCCCAGCCGGGGATGTAGGCGGCATCGAAGCCCGCCAGCTGGCGCGCCTTGACGATCATGTCCTTGAGGATCTTGTTGGCCGCATGGCCGACATGGAGCTGGCCGTTGGCGTAGGGCGGGCCGTCGTGCAGCACGAACTTGGGCGCGCCGCAGCGCGACTCGCGCAGGCGCTTGTACACGCCTTTCTCGTCCCAGCTCTTGACCCAGCCCGGCTCGCGCTTGGGCAGGTCGCCGCGCATCGGGAAGGGGGTGTCGGGCAGGTTCAGCGTGGCGCGGTAATCCGGTTTGGTGGCGTCGGTCATGGCAGGCGGCAGTCAGGGGCAGGCGTGAGCCTGCAAATCGGAGGTGTGCCGGGGGGCACAGGCTGAGAGGTGGGGGCGCGCTCAGCGCTTCAAATTCGGTCGCGCGTGGTCTGGCGGCGCAGCGAGGCATGGGTTGCCACATGGCCCGCCAGGTAGGCGCGCGCCTCGTCCACGTCCTGACGGATCGCGGCCGTCAAGGCGTCCAGCCCCTCGTAGCGGGCTTCGTCGCGCAGTTTGTGCAGGAGTTCCACGCGCACGAGTTTACCGTAGGCCCCGTCGGAGCCCAGCTCGGCCGGCCAGTCCAGGCAATGCACTTCCAGCAGCACCCGGCCGGCATGCTCGATGGTCGGCCGCACGCCCAGCGAGGCCACGCCGTCCAGCGGCCCCTGCGCCAGCCCATGGGTGCGCACCGCATAAATGCCTTTGGCGGCCGGCTTGTCATGCGGAAAGCGCAGGTTCAGCGTGCGAAAACCATCGGCCGCGCCGGCCGCCGATTCGCCCAGCATCCGGCCCAGTTTCTTGCCATGCACGATATGGCCCGAGATCGAGTAGGGCCGGCCCAGCAGGCTGGCTGCCGCCTCCATATCGCCCTGGCTCAGCGCCTCGCGCACTGCCGAGCTGGACACGCGCAGGCCATGAACCTCGTAGCTCATCATGCGGGCGACATCGAAGCCCATGCGCTGGCCGGCCGCGTCCAGCGTGGCGTAGTCACCCTGGCGCTTGGCACCGAAGCGGAAATCGTCGCCCACCAGCACGTACCTGGCGCCCAGGCCCTGTTGCAGGACCTGCTGGATGAAGTCCTGCGCGCTCAGCGAGGCCAGCGACGCATCGAAACGCAGCACGACGACCTGGTCTATGCCGCAGCGCTCCAACTCGCTGAGCTTGTCGCGCAGCGGCGCGATACGGGCCGGCGCGAGCTCGGGCTTGCCCAGTTTGGCGGCGAAAAAGTCGCGCGGATGCGGCTCGAAGGTCAGCACACAGGTCGGCAGACCGCGATGCAGGGCTTCCGATTTCAGCAGTGCCAGCATGGCCTGATGGCCGCGATGCACGCCGTCGAAATTGCCGATGGTCAGCGCACAGGCGGGCGCGATACCGGGATGGTGGAAGCCGCGAAAGACATGCATCCAGGGATTATCTACGCAGGCCTAGGCCAGAGCGGGCGCGCGCAGATGGCGTTGCACCATCGCCGCCAAGTCATCCAGTTCGAAGGGCTTGACCAGGTAGTCGTCCATGCCGCATTCGAGGCAGCGGTCGCGGTCGCTGTTCACCGCGCTGGCGGTCAGTGCGACGATGGGCAGGCGGGTCAGCCCCTGGCGCCGCTCATGGGCGCGCCAGCTCTGCGTGGTCTCGAAGCCGTCGAGCTCGGGCATCTGGCAGTCCATCAGCACCAGGTCGTAGTTGGCGCTCTTGAGCCGCTCCAGCGCCTGCAGGCCGTTCTCGGCCTGATCGACGACCAGGCCGCAGCGCTCCAGCATGCTGGAGGCGACCAGCAGATTGACGGCGCTGTCGTCGACCAGCAGCACCCGGCCGGCCAGCTGCGGCAGCTCGGTCGGGGCTGGCGGCTGGCTGTTCTCGGGCGCCGCGCAGACCTGCAGCGGCAGCGTGAACTCGAACACCGAACCCTGGCCGGGCATCGAGGCACAGCGCAGATCGCCGCCCATCGCGCGGGCCAGCTCGCGCGAGATCGTCAGGCCCAGGCCGGTGCCCTCCTGGCGGCGCGGCGCGGCGCCATCGCCCCGCAACACCTGCTCATAGGGCGCGAAGACCCGCTCCATCTGGTCGGGTGCGATGCCTTCGCCGGTGTCGCGCACCGCAAAGCGCAAGAGGGTGCCGGCGCGCATGTCCAGCACCGTGCTGACCTCGACCGCGACCCGGCCGCGCTCGGTGAACTTGATCGCGTTGCCGACCAGGTTGTGCAGCACCTGCTTGATGCGGTCGGCATCGCCCAGCACGCAGACCGGCAGGGCCGGGTTCAGGCTGAGCTCGAAGGCCAGGCCTTTCTCGCGTGCGCTGCCCGACAGCAGGCGGCAGACATCGTCGACCGCCTCGCGCAGCAGCACCGGGCCGGACTCGACCACCAGCTTGCCCGACTCGATGCGGGACAGATCCAGGATGTCGTTGACCAGGGTCAGCAGATGGCGGCCCGAGCGGCGCACGATATCGATCTGCTCGCGCTGCTGGGCGTCGAGCGCCGAGCGCTCGAGCAGCTGGGTCATGCCCAGGATGCCGTTGAGCGGCGTGCGGATCTCGTGGCTCATCACCGCAACGAAGCGGCTCTTGCTGCTGCTGTCGCGTTCGGCCGACTGCAGGGCCTGCTGGCGCTCCTCGGCGATCCAGGCGTTCTCGAAGCGCAGGCGCAGCAGCTCGATGCTGCGGGCCTCGGCGCGGCGCGACTCGAGCTGGGTCAAGGCCAGGAACAGCCCCAGGCCGGCGCTGACGAAGAGGCCGGCCGGCGTGCCCAGGCTCAGGTGGTAGGCCATCAGCGGCGCGAAGGCCAGGGCGGAGAACAGCAGATGGGCGCGCCAGACGCTGCCCAGCGAGAACAGCCCGACGGCGCCCAGCCCCACCATCGAGGCCAGGATGATGCCGTCCAGGTCCGGCACGGCCGGGTTGTGGAAGAGCCAGCCCATCGCCCCCCAGCTCAGCGCGTCCAGCGCCAGCAGGACCATATAGCGCAGCTGCCAGCGGGCACTGTCGCCGCAGGCCGGCCGCGCACGGCGGAACTGCAGCACGTCCAGGCAACGCAGGCCGCCGATGGCGAGCCGCGCGGCCAGCCAGCCCAGTAGCAGCGGGCGGGGCAGGTGCTGCCAAAGGAAAATGACCGGGAAGCAGCTGAACAGCAGGCCCGCCAGCGTCGGGGCCATGGTCATCTCGTACAGCGATGCGAGGCGTTCCGACGCCACCTGCGCGGTGATGTCGGCCCTCGCTTCGTTATTCCCTCGGCCCCTCGTGGGCTCCACTCTGATCGTCTGTGTCATACAGCCAGGACGCGGCACCCTTGCTGGGTGCTCTAGGACGGGTGGCGGCAAGCAAGGCGCTCGCCGCATCAATCCCTAGGTTCTACAGATCGCCGATGACAAACATCCTAGGAGGAACCCGCAAGCGTGGTGCGGCCGCCGCAAAGCCTAGGGAAACTCAGGGGGTGATCAGGCTCGGGCTGCTGACCCAGGTCCACTGGCCGGGCTTCAGATCGGCCGGCAAGGTCAGCGCGCCGAACTGCGGACGGTGCAGGGCCTCAACCCGATTGCCGACCGCCGCGACCATGCGCTTGACCTGGTGGTACTTGCCTTCGATCAGGGTCAGGCGCAGGCCATGGGTGCCCGCCGCCGTATCGAAAGCCTCGGCACCTTCCGCGCGCGCCTGCTCGGCCTTGCGCGCAGGCTTGCCGGGCGCCGGATCCGGCTCATGCAGTTCAACGCCGGCCAGCAGCCGCGCGACCTGCTCCGGCGTCACCTCGTGCTTGCACTGCGCTTCGTAGATCTTGGGCACATGGTGCTTGGGGCTGGTCAGCTTGTGGATCAGGCTGCCGTCATCGGTCAGCAGCAGCAGGCCGGTGGTGTCCTCGTCGAGCCGTCCGACCGGCTGCACATTGCGCTCGCGCAGCGGCCCGGGCAGCAAGGTCATCACGCTGGGATGGTGCTTGGGCTTCTGGGAACACTCGTAGCCGGCCGGCTTGTTCAGCAGGATCAGGGCCTTCTCGTAGAAGGGCCAGGTCTTGCCGCTGACGACGAACTCCAGGCCCTCGGTCTCGAATTCGGCATCGGCGTCCTCGATGAGCTCGCCGTTGACGCTGACCTCGCCGTTGTAGATCAGACCGGCGCACAGGCGGCGGGTGCCGAAGCCTTGGGAAAATAGAATTTGTGACAGACGCATGGGCCGATTATCCGGCCAGCTCGGCCACAGCCGGCAGGCCGGGCAGGCCGGTCGCGGCCTGCACCGCACGCAGGACCGCGCGGGCGGTGACCTCGGCCGCCAGCGGCCCGAGCAGGCGGAGGTCGCCGCGTTCGCCCGTTGTGCCCGTGGCCAGCGAGAAGATCACATCGCCATCGCTGACCGTGTGGACCGGGTTGATCGTGCGGGCCAGGCCGTCGTGTGCCATCTGGGCCAGCTTTTTGGCGGCTGCCTTGTCCAGGCTGGCATCGGTCGCGACGATACCCAGGGTGGTGGCCGTGCCGCTGAGCGGCACGGCGGGCAACTCGCCGCGCAGCATCGCCTGCAGCATGCCCAGCGGCTTGCCGTCGTCGCCGCGCGCGCCGGCGATCAACTGGCCGCTGGCCGGGTCGATGATGTCACCGATCGCATTGACCACCACCAGAGCGCCGACGGTGATGCCACCGACCGTCACCGAGGCTGTGCCGATGCCGCCCTTCATCGCGTGCGCAATACCGCGCAGCTTGCCCAGCGTGGCACCGGTGCCGGCGCCGACCGAGCCCTCGGCCGGCGCCCGCGAGCTGGCGACCTCGCAGGCCGCATAGCCGGCGCCCGCATCGGGCGTGATTGTCGGATCGCCCAGCCAGAGATCAAACAGCACGGCGGCTGGCACGATGGGCACGCGCGCGGGTCCCACCGCGACACCGTGGCCGCGCTCGGCCAGCCAGCGCATCACGCCGCTGGCGGCGTCCAGACCGAAGGCGCTGCCGCCGGCCAGCAGCAGGCCATGAACCCGGTCCACGGTGTTCTCGGGCGCCAGCAGATCGGTCTCGCGGGTGCCGGGTGCGGCACCGCGCACATCGACGCCGGCGGTGGCCCCTTGCGGGCATAGCACGACGGTGCAGCCGGTCGGGCGGCGGTGGTCGGTGTGGTGGCCGACCATCAGGCCGGCCACATCGCAGATCGAGGAATCGGGCATCAGGCCGCCAGCCCGCCTCAGGCGAAGACGCCCGCCGTGTCCTGCATGCGGGCGCTGACCTCGCCGAGGTGGTGCAGGCTGTCGCCGAACTGCATTTCCATGGTCGTCAGGCGTTTGAAGTAGTGGCTGCCGATGTACTCGTCGGTGACGCCGATGCCGCCATGCAGCTGGATGCATTGCTGGCCGACGAAGCGCAGGGACTGGCCCAGCTGCAGCTTGGCCTGCGACAGCGCCCGGCGCCGCGAGGCGGGCTCGTCGCCCAGCTTCAACGTCGCGAAATAGCTCATCGAGCGCGCCAGCTCCAACTGCATCTTCACATCGGCCATGCGATGGCGCAGGGCCTGGAAGCTGCTGATCACGACGCCGAACTGCTTGCGCGTGTTCAGGTACTCGGCCGTGATCGCGACCAGCTTCTCCATCGCGCCGACGCCTTCGGCGCACAGCGCGGCGATGCCGATATCGACGGCCTGCTCCAGCACGGCCAGGCCCTGCTGGGGGCCGACCAGCAGCGTGGCGGGTGTGTTGATGAGCGTCAGCTCGGCGGCGCGCGAGCCGTCCTGCAGGCTGTAGGGGCGGGTCGAGACGCCGGCCGCGCTGCGTTCAACCAGGTAGAGGGCCAGGCCCCCCTGGCTCAGCGCCGGGACGATGAAGGCATCGGCCTGGTCACCGGCCGGCACCAGACTTTTGGCGCCCGACAGAAGCAGACCGTCGGCGTGGGTGCTTGGCTGGTCGAAGCGGTAGCGGGCGCCACGCTCCTGATGAGCCATCACGATCAGGGCCTCGCCGCCGGCGATCTTAGGTAGCCAGGCCGCTTTTAGCTCGGCCGGTGCATGGGCGAGCACGGCCGGCGCGATCAGCGCAGCCTGGGCATAGGGCTCCATCACGATGCCGCGGCCCAGCTCTTCCATCACCACCATGGTCTCGACCGGACCGAAACCCATGCCGCCCTGCGCCTCGGGCACGGCCAAGGCGCTCAGGCCCAGGCCGACCAGGCCGTCCCAGGCTGGCCTGGAAAACCCGCCAGCCTTGACGCTGGCGTGGCGGCGGGCGAAGTCATAGTCCTTGTCGACCCAGCGGCGCACGGCGTCGCGCAGCGATTCCTGGTCTTCATTGAAGTCGAAATCCATGATCTTCTGTCCTTTCTTTCAGCCGAGCACCGTCTGGGCGACGATATTGCGCTGCACTTCGTTGGAGCCGCCGTAGATGGTGGTCTTGCGATAGTTGAAGTAATGGCTGGCCAGCGGCGCGCAATGGGCGGCGCCGATATGGTCGCCCTGCCAGCCGGCTTCCATCGCCTCCTGGATGAAGGGCAGGGCGAAGGGCCCGGCCGCCAGCATCATCAGCTCGGTATAGCGTTGCTGGATCTCGCTGCCGCGGATCTTTAGCAGGCCGGCGACATCCAGGCTTTGCTTGCCGCTCTTCTCGGCCGACAGCACCCGCAGCACCATCATCTCCAGCGCGACGATGTCGACCTCCAGCAGCGCGATCTGGTCGCGAAAGCGCTGGTCCTCGAACATGCCTTCGCTCTTGGCGATGCGTTTGAGGCGCTCGAGTTCACGCTTGGCGCGGTTCACATCGGCGATATTGGTGCGCTCATGGGCCAGCAGGTACTTGGCATAGGTCCAGCCCTTGTTCTCCTCGCCTACCAGGTTCTCGGCGGGCACCTCGACATTGTCGAAAAACACCTCGTTCACCTCATGCTCGCCGTCCAGCATGATGATGGGCCGCACGGTGACCCCGGGCGACTTCATGTCGATCAGCAGGAAGCTGATGCCGGCCTGGGGTTTGACCGAGGTGTCGGTGCGCACCAGGCAGAAGATCCAGTCGCCGTACTGGCCCAGCGTGGTCCAGGTCTTCTGGCCGTTGACGAGGTACTTGTCACCCTGGCGCTCGGCCCTGCATTTGACCGAGGCCAGGTCCGACCCCGAACCCGGTTCGCTATAACCCTGGCTCCACCAGACCTCGCCGCTCATGATGCCGGGCAGATGGCGTTGCTGCTGCTCGGGCGAGCCGAAAGCCATGATGACCGGCGCCACCATCACCGGGCCGAAGGGGACGACTCGTGGCGCTCCGGCCAGCGCGCATTCCTCCTCGAACAGGTGGCGCTGCACGGCATTCCAGCCCGGCCCGCCGAACTGCTTTGGCCAGGCCCAGCCATGCCAACCCTTTTTGCCAAGAATCTTGGCCCAGCGCTGCATATCGTCCTTGGACAGTCGCAAGGCGTTGTGCACCTTGTGGCTGATGTCCTTGGGCAGGTTCTCGGCCACCCATTGCCGGATCTCGGCCCGGAAGGCCAGTTCCTCGGGGGTGAAGTTCAGGTCCATGCGCTTGTCTCCTCAGAATGCTTGCGGCTTTTTAGCACGAGCGTTCGATTTACAGCTGTCTCGGTAGGGACAAAACCCCGCTGGGCGGTCCAAAACGAACAAAGCGCCTGCAAGAGGCGCTTTGTTTGTTTGGGGTGCTTGGCTCAGGCTCGTGAGGAGCGCCGTGACACACGCAGGGCCAGCAAGGCCGCCGCTGCCAATGCCAGCGACGCCGGCTCCGGAATGCCGGTCGACGGCTCCTGCTTGCCAGCGCCAGCAAAGGAGAACAGCTTGAAGTAATCCTTGTTGCCGTCGCCGGCCACTCCGCCCAGATTCGAATTGAAGGCACTGATCAGCCACCAGCTGGAACTCTTGTTCTTGCTGGCGTCCGCATTGTTGTTGAAGGTCGCGCTGGGACTGTTGGTGTTGGTCGATACGGCCAGATCAAAGACATTGGCCACCAATTCCCAGCCTTGGCCGTTGCCGTCAAGAATGTCGGCCTTGATGTCGGCCGTGGTCTTGCCCTGGATGTTCGGGGCATCGGCGCCGACATAGCGCAGGATGGTGATGTCGGCGTCGTTCGTGCGCCAGCCGATGTTCAATGCGTTCAGCGCGACCGCCGAATCGAACTTGATCAGCAGAGAGTCGGTATGGGTGTTGTTGTCCACCGAGTGCTGACCGCCACTGCTGGTTTCGTTGTAGTCGTTGACGATGCCGAACTCGACGCCGTCATACCTGCGCACCGAAGCCTTGTCGTAGCTTGAGCTGCTCGCGCCGCTAAATCCGGTAGTCGACCAGCCGGTCAGGGTTGCGTTGTTGACAACAACGCCCGAGGTGGCGCCGCAGCCATAGGCATTGCCGATATTGCTGACATTGCCGTTGGGGCCTGCCACCGTGCTCCCGCTGGCAGTCTGCGTGCAGGTGCTGGCTTTCCATGTCCAGGAGTCCGCTGCAAATGCCGGTGCGGCAAAGCCGGCGCCAAGCAAGGCGAGCAAGGCCAGGCATTTCAGAGGTTTTTTTGCCGTCATAGATGTCTCCGGAACGCAATCAGCTTGAAAAAGAATCATGACTGACGTAGAGCAAAAAACAGGCCAAGCACACGATTCTGAGGTTTGACAGGCACTTAGCGTCGATGCCTGGGTTTCCCATGGCAAGAATGTAAGCTTTTTTGACAGTCAAGTGCCCCCTCATTTGAGGGTTTGGAGCAGCGGCAGGGCTGCGGCGCGGATGTCGGCCGCGAGCGAGCCCTTGAGCGCCATCTGGAGCTCCTCACGGGCTTCTGCTTTTCGACCCAGCGCGGCAAGCACCACGCCCAAGTGGTAGCGGATCTCGGGGTTGTCCGGCTCGCGCAGACGGGCATCCCGCAGCAGCTGAAGCGCCCGCTCGTTCTGCCCGAGGCGGTGATAGGCCCAACCGGCCGTGTCAATGACCAGCGGATTGCGGGGCGCTTGCTGCAGCGCCGCTTCGGCGGTCTTGACCGCTGCCGCCGGCTGATCCAGGCGCAACTGCACATTGGCCAGGTTGTTCAAGACTTCTGCGTCTTCGGGCCTCAATTTCAAGGCCGCCTCATAAGACCGTTGCGCTGCAGCAAAGTCGCCGGTGCGCGCCTGGGCATCGCCCAGTGCCTTGCGCACGACCAGGTCCCCGGGCTTGCTTTTCAGCCATTGCTCGGCGAGCTGGATCGCGGGTTTGCCGCCATCCTGTGCCGCGAGCACACGGAACAGCCGCAGCAGATGGGTGCTATTGGGCTGGAGCTCCAGGGCGCGACGCAAGGATTCCTGTGCCGGGCCGGGCTGCTCGCGGGCCATATGAATGTCGGCCATCAGGTTGTGACCGATCGCCGCCCGGGGCTGCAGTTGCAGGACCTGGCGGGCGCTCTTTTCCGCTTTGACGAGATCTCCTCGCAGCAATTCGGCGCTGGAGTTCATGGCCAGCGCCCGCGTCGACTGAGGCTCGGTAGACAGCACTTTCTCCAGCGTGTAGACGGCAGCATTGGGGTCGTTGGCCGTCATTTGCAGCTCGGCCACGCTCAAGAGCAGGCCGCTATCGAAGCCGGCCTTGCGCGCGGCCGTCGTCAGGGTGCTGCGCATGCCGGGAATATCGCCGCCCAGGAACTGAGCCTGGGCGTAGGCGTTCAGGGCCTTGACGTCGTCGGGCGTGCGACCCAGCAGGCGCTTGGCGGCCGCCAAGGCGGCTGCGGCATCACCGGCCCGCAGATGCCAGGCGACCAGCGCGTGCTGGGCCTTCAAGGCGCCGGGGCCATTGCCCTCGACCGACCGCTCCAGCCAGCGCAAGGCGTCTTCGGGCTGGCGCCTCAGTTCCGACAGGGTTGCCATCTCGAAGAGCACGTCGGCATTGCGCTCATCGGCCTTCAGCAAGGTCTTGAGTTGTGCGTCAGCCTCGGTTAACTTGCCCGAGGCCAGCTCCACCCGTGCCAGCCCCAATCTCGGCTCCAGAAGCTCCGCGTCCAAGCTCAGGGCCTTCTGATAGGCGGTGCGTGCGCCGGCAAAGTCACCGGCGCGCTGCTTGGCGATGCCCGACAGCGTCCAGACGCTGGGGTTCTTCGGGTGGTGCTTGACCAATTGGTCGGCGATCTGGCCCGCCTTCTTGAATTGCCTGCTGCCCAGATGGCGACTGACCAGTGCCATGCCGGCTTGCAACTGGCGTGGATCCTTCTTCAATGCGGCTTCGAGTTCGGCAAGGCCGCTGGCCGTTTGGCCGCTCTGCAGCAGTCCCAGGCCCAAGACGGTCCTGAACTCGGCCGAATCGTTGCCACGCAGGGCGTCCTGCATCATCGAGGTCGCCTTGGCATGGCGCCCTTGTGAAACCAGCACCGAGGCATACATGGCCAGGGCCTGACTGTCGGCAGGTTGGGCACGCAGATAGGGCTCCAGCACCTCGGCAGCACGCTCGGGCTTGTTCTCGTCGATATAGATCTGTGCCAGCAGCTTGACCAGCGGGCTAGGCCCCATCGCCCGGTGTGCAGCCTCCAGATAGGGCAGGGCCTTCAGATACTCGTTGAGCGCGAAGTGCGCCAGCCCATTGAGCATCAGGATCTGCGGGCGGTAGCGGATGAATTCGATCGGCACCGGGTCGAGCAGTGAGGTGACACGGTTGAGGGCGGCGTTGGATGCGGCGATATCGCCGCTGCTGCGTGCCAGCAGGGCCTTCAGGTAGACGCCGCGCGGATCCTCGGGCGCCAGTTCCAGCAGCTTGCCCAGATCGATGGCCGCTTCCTTGCGACGGCCCTGGTCGATCTGCACGCCAACCCGTGCCAGGCGGGCATCGATGTGCGCGGCGTCGACCCGCAGTGCCTGGTCGTACGCTGCCATGGCAGCCGCGATATCTCCGCGAGCGTGGAAAACCGTGCCTTTCTGATAGTGTGCTTCGGCCGAATTGGGCCCCAGGCGCACGGCGCCCTCGGCCACTTTCAGGGCTTCATCGAGTTGCCGCGCCCGCACGCGCAGCGGCACCTCCAGCAACCAGACCTCGAGATTGTTCCGGTCGATGCCGCGCGCCTCTTCCAGCACCATGAAAGCGGCGCGGATATCACCCCGGTCGGCATGGGCCGAGGCGTATTGCAGGAGCATTCTCTGCCGCAGTGCCGGAGGCAGGCCGTCAGGCTTGAGTTCGGTTCGCTCCAGCACCTGGCCAGGCTTGCCTTGGGCCGCCAGCGATTGAGCCAGTGCCAGGGCGATTTCGCTGCGGTCCACACCCAGGCGCAAGGCCTCGCCGAAGGCGATCTCGGCGCCGGCCGCATCGCCGTTGGCCAGCAAAGCCCGCCCCAGCAGCACCTGCACCGGCAGCAGATTCTTGTCCTGCTGCAAGGCATTCTTCAGCTGGATGATGGCGCCGGCCATGTCCTTGCGCTGGTAGCGGCTCAGGGCATCTTCGTAGAAGGCGGCAGCTTTGCCAGCGTTGGCCAGGCAGGATTGGGAAACCAGACTCAGACCTGCAAGCAGCAGGCCGGCAAGTCGGCGCTGCGGCCATCGCTGACTGGAGCGGGACCGGGTCTGACTGGCACAAGGCATGGGGGCAATCGTTGGCTGACGCATCGTGGTAATCATACGTTCCGCCAATGCCTCGCCCGCCTGATCCCACCCGCAGGCGAGGGGGCCCTCAGTAACGCAACTCCAGCGTCATGACATCATTCTCCCTGCGCATCTGAAAGCGCGTCAGAAAGCTGTTGCCCAGCAGCACATGGCTCATCTGGCCGGGCAGGATGATGGCGTCGACATTGCGCACCTCGACCTCGCCGACGCGCACCGAGGCGAGTTGCAGCAGATGGGCCGGCACCGTGCCGTTGGCGGTCTGGGTCATCACGCGGCGGCCTTCGCGGAACTTCAGGCCCATGCGTTCGGCCTCGCTCTGGGCGATCGCAACATTGGTGGCGCCGGTATCGACCAGGAACTGCGTGGCCTGGCCGTTGATGCTGCCTTGGGCGACGAAATGCCCACCGGGCCCCGAGGCCAGCACGATCTGCCGGCCCGCGCCCGTGGCGGCCTTGCCGTCACCGATGCGGCCCGGCGACGCGCCCAGCACCAGGGTCTGGCGCCGGCCGCCGAACTCGACGGTGGCGCGACCGTCCTCCAGCGCCAGCAGCTTGACGCCGCGCACGCTCTGGCCCAGCGCCACGGTGCGCGCCTCGCCGTCGATCAGCAGCAGGGCCGATTGGGCGCCCAGGCTGCCGTTGAAGCTGACGCTCTGGCCCCAGGCCGCACCGACCATCAGCACCAGGGCGAACAGGGCGGCGGCGCGGGGCGGCGGCACGCGTTCAGTCCCGGAAGTTGTTGTAGGACAGCGGCGTGTCGGCCATGTCCTTCTTCAGCATCGCGATCGCGACCTGCAGATCGTCGCGGTTCTTGCCGGTGATGCGCACGGTGTCGCCCTGGATCGAGGCCTGCACCTTCAGCGCACTCTTCTTGACGGCGGCGACGATCTTCTTGGCCAGCTCGGACTCGATGCCGTCCTTGATCTTGTAGACCTGCTTGACCTTGTCGCCGCCGAGCTTCTCGATCTTCTCGGCCTTGTCGAGGAAGCTGATGACCACATCCTGCTTGGTCAGCTTGGCGTAGAGCACGGCCTCGATCTGTTCGAGCTGGAACTCGCTGTCGCCAAAGGCCTGGATTTCCTTGTCCTTGTCCTTCAGTTCGATGCGGGCGCCGGTGCCCTTGAAGTCGAAGCGTGTCGCGATCTCCTTGGCGCTGTTGTCGACGCCATTCTTGATCTTGACCATATCGGGTTCGAGGACGGTATCAAAGCTGGGCATGTTTATTTGTCTGCTGTTGGGGTGAGGGGCCGGGTTCGGCCTCTCGATCGGTGAAAATTCTGCCATGCAGGAACAAGCTGTAAATCCCCCTAACGGGCCGACCGCACCGGCATGGCTGCTGGAGCGCGACGTCAATCTGAAGCCTTACAACAGCTTCGGCCTGCCGGCTGTGGCCCGCCAGCTGGTGCGCATCCGCTCGGAAGCCGATGTGCGCCGCGTGGTGGACCACCCCAGCCTGGGCCGCTCGCCCAAGTTCGTGCTGGGCGGCGGCAGCAATATGGTGCTGACGCGCGATATCGAGGCCGTGGTGCTGAAGATCGAGATTCCTGGTTTGCGCCTGCTGGAAGAACGGGATGATGCCTGGATTATCGAGGCTGGCGCCGGCGTGCCCTGGCATGAGCTGGTGCGCTGGTCGATCGAGCAGGGTTATCCGGGGCTTGAGAACCTGGCCCTGATCCCCGGCACGGTCGGCGCCGCGCCGGTCCAGAACATCGGCGCCTATGGCATCGAGCTGAAGGATCGCTTCGACAGCCTGGATGCGGTGGACCTGGTGACCGGCCGTGCCGTGCATCTGCCGGCCTCGGTCTGCCGCTTCGGCTACCGCGACAGCGTGTTCAAGCAAACCGGCTTTGGTGGCCTGGCCGGCAAAAGCGTCATCACCAAGGTCAGGCTGCGCTGCCCCAAACCCTGGCAGCCGCATATCGACTATCTGGATCTGCAGCGCAAGGTGGCCGAGACCGGCATCAGCGCGCCCAGCGCCCGCCAGATCTTCGACTGGGTCTGCGAGATTCGCAGCGCCAAGCTGCCCGACCCGGCCCGCATCGGCAATGCCGGCAGCTTCTTCAAGAACCCGGTGGTCAGCGAGGAGCAGTGCCGCGACATCATCGGCCGCGACCCCGGCATCGTCCACTACCCGATGCCTGATGGCACGGTCAAGCTGGCGGCGGGCTGGCTGATCGACGCCTGTGGCTGGAAGGGCAAATCGGTCGGCGATGCGGCGGTCTACGAGCGCCAGGCCCTGGTGCTGGTCAATCGCGGCCAGGCGCGCGGGGCCGAGGTCGTGACGCTGGCGCGCGCGATCCAGGAGAGCGTTTACGGCCGCTTCGGCATCCGGCTGGAGCCGGAGCCCATCCTGCTTTGATTCAGCCCAGGCCGCGCCGGGCACACAGCTCGGCGCTGCGCTGCATGGCGCTCAGCAGGGCCTGAACCGCCCTCTGCAAGGCCGATGCATCGGCACTGCCCGACTTGGCCAGCAGCTCCAGCTCGCGCGCGGCCGCAGTCACGCTGATCAGGCCCAGGCTGGCGCTGGCACCCTTCAAGGCATGGGCCTCCGCGCGCAGCAGGGCGACGTCCGCGCCGGCCGCCTGCAGGCGCTGCAGGCTGGCCGGCACCCCGCGCACAAAGGTCTGGTAGAGCGGCGCGATTTTGGTTGGCGGCAGGCTGCGGCGCAGCTCCAGCAGCACGCTGTCATCGAAGCCGGTGTCCGGTAGCGCCGGCGCTGTCGGCAGCGCGCGCGCCTCCTCGTCGAGCAGGGCGGCCAGCGCGGCGATGCCGACCGGCTTGGCCAGGAAGCCATCCATGCCGGCCTGCAGCGCGCGCTCGCGCGACTCCTCGAAGGCATCGGCCGACAGCGCGATGATGCGGGTGCGCGACTTCGACCCGGGCAGCTCACGCATCGCCCGGGCGGCCTGGTAGCCGTCCATCATCGGCATGTGCAGGTCCATCAGCACCAGATCGAAGTCGGCCGCCTTGAGCTGTTGCAGCGCATCGAAGCCGTTCTCACAGAACACCGCCGCATGCCCCAGCCGCTCCAGCACCGCTTCGAGGAAGCTGCGATTAGTCAGATGGTCCTCGGCGACCAGGATGCGCAGCCGTCGTGCCAGCGCGGCCATGGCGGCCGGGGGCGGCGCGGGCGCCTCGGCCGCTGCCGGGCAGGGCGGCAGCGGCAGCCGGGCCGTGAACACCGATCCGCGGCCGGGTTCGCTGCGTACCTCGATATCGCCGCCCATGGCCCGGGCCAGATTGCGCGAGATCTCCAGGCCGAGGCCGGTGCCGCCGAAACGGCGCGAGCGCGTCTGATCGCCCTGGCTGAAGCGCTGAAACAGCTTGGCCTGGGTGGCGGCGTCCATGCCCAGGCCGGTATCGCTGACCTCGAAAACCAGGGCCTCGGCCGTGCTGCTGACGCGCAGGCCCACCCGGCCCCGCTCGGAGAACTTGATCGCATTGCTGAGCAGGTTCAACAGGATCTGGCGCAGCCGTGTCGGGTCGGCGCTGACCCAGGCCGGCACCTCGGCGTCCAGGCGCAGGCTCAGATCCAGCCCCTTGGCGCTGGCCTGCGGCCACAGCAGTTCCTCCAGCTCCTGCACCAGCCGGGCCGGCTGCATCGCTTCGGGCTGTATCGTGATACCGCCGGCCTCCATCTTCGAGACATCGAGCACGTCGTTGAGGATGGCCAGCAGATGGCGGGCCGACTCGTGGGCGGCCTGCAGCTGCTCGCGCTGGGCGGGCTGCAGCTGGCCGTCCTGCAGCAGGCTCAGCATGCCCATGAGTCCATGCATCGGTGTGCGCAGCTCATGGCTCATATTGGCCAGGAAGATGCTCTTGGCGCGGCTGCCGGCCTCGGCCTCCTGGCGCGCCTGGCGCAGGGTCTCGGCCAGCGCTTCCTGCTCCCGGCCATGGCGGTCCAGGCTGCGGAACTGGCGGATCACGATCAGGGCCACGCCCAGCGACAGCAGGCATTGCAGCGCGGTCAGCCACAGGCTCAGGCTGCTTTGCGAGCGCACCATCTCATGGCGGCCGCTGACCTGGTTGGCCACATGGTGGGAGGCCGTCAGCGACAGCTCGCGGATCGCATCGGCCAGGCCGTCCATGCGATCAAGCAGCTGCTGCATGCTCGGCGCCTGCTGCTGGATCAGCGCCGCGTTCAGCGGCAGCGCGTCGGCCCATTGCACAAAGGCCTTGGTGCGCTCCAGGGTGCGCTGGTAGTCGGGGTTGGCGCTGAGCACCTTGGCCGCGTACTCGCCCTCGATCAGGCTGAGCCGGCTGACGAAGATCTCGTAGCGCTGCGCCGCCTGCTCGGCCGCCTCGGGGCTGCGGTCCTGCCGCGCCTGGGTCAGCGCCAGGCGCAGTTTCAGATACTCGACCTCGAACTGAAACAGGCTCCAGACAAGATAGTCGCCCTGGTAGCGGCTGGTGGTGTTGAGCAGTTCGAACTGGCGCGACTGCAGCAGGCCGACGGCGCCGAAGGCCATCACCAGCAGCACACCCATCGAGGCCAGCAGCAGGCGCAGCCGGCGCTGCCTGCGCGGGACGGTGGCGGCCGCGCTCAACGGATTTCCAGCGCCTTGAGTTGCCAGGCGCAGCGGGCGTAGTAAATGCTCGTGCGCAGGCGGGGATCGCTGTCGAAGGGGTAGATGATGAACAGCGGGCCCTTGTCGCGCAGCGGCATCGGCCGGTCGTCCATTAGCAGCGCCAGCATCACATCATGCTGCCTGACGTCGTCCATCGGGATCGTCACCTTGTAGTCATTGATGGCGATGGCCTCGATGCTTTGGCCCTGGGCCCCGGCGGCGGCCAGCACCTCGCGCAGCAGCGGGCCGCTGAACTTGCGCGGGCCGGCATACCAGGGCGTCTTCTGCGTCAGGCTGTGCTGCGGAAAACCCTGCAGCCGTTTCATGTCGAACAGCGCACGCCCGTCCCGGTCGGGGCGGCCGAGCTTGCCGCCTATGCTCAGCAGCACCTTGTCCTCGGTGGTGGACTGGGCGGCGCCGGCGAACGCCGCAGCGGCGGCGCTACACAGCCAGGCGCGACGGCTCACAGAGATGGGGCAAGACATGGCACTCCAGTGCAGATCGGTGCAGATGTGGCGCCCGTGCGAGCCCGGGCCATGGTTGTTGCGCTTCATAGGCGTTGCCCGGCATTCTATTGATGCGCGATGGCCGCGCCTGTTGGCACCCCCGCGAGTGGATGTGCCGTACCTCAGCGGCACTGCTTGTCTACCGCTTGTCGCTCGGGTGACAAGCGCGCCGGCCCGGGCGCGACAAGATGCGCTCGACCCGCCGATGGAGACTTCCCGATGACAGCCGCCGATCCGCCCGCGCCCCACACCCGCCAGCATCTGTCATGGCCCCGGCGCCTGCCCCGCCGGCTGGAGATTCCCCGGACCTCGCTCTGGTTCAATCTGGAGGTGGCGGCGACCCGCTACCCCGACAAGGCCGCGACCCTCTTCTGCGGTCGCTCGATGACTTATGCCGAGCTCAGGCGCCAGGCCGAGGCGCTGGCCGGCTGGCTGCAGGCCCAGGGTGTGGGCAAAGGCGACCGCGTCGCGCTGTTCATGCAGAACTGCCCGCAGTTCCTGATCGCGTTCTACGCGATCAACCGCGCCGATGCGGTGGTCGTGCCGGTCAATCCGATGAACCGGGCCGAGGAGTTCGGCCACTACATCAGCGACCCTGAGACCCGGGTCGTGATCTGCAGCGCCGATCTGGCTGCCGTGGTCGATGCGGCCAACACCGCCTTGCCGCCGGAGCGGCGCCTGGAGGCCCTGCTGGTGACTCGCTATGCCGAGGCCTTGCCCGAGGCCGGTGTCGACGCCGAACTGGCGCTGGCCCCGGCCCTGCAGCAATGGCTGATGGCTGACCCGACCCCGCCTGCCGGCGCGACGCGCTGGACCGAGGCGCTGGCGGCCGGCCTGGTGCCGGGGCCGCACAGCGCCGGCCCCGACGACCTGGCCCTGCTGCCCTACACCTCGGGCACGACCGGCCTGCCCAAGGGCTGCATGCACAGCAACCGCACGCTGATGGCCAATGCCTGCGGCGGCGGGCTCTGGGGCTATGCCTCGCCCGAGTCGGTGGGCCTGGCCGTGGTGCCGATGTTCCACATCACCGGCCTGCTGTACGGCGTGCTGGGCCCGATCTATCAGGGCATGAGCCTGGTGATCATGCCGCGCTGGGACCGTGAGCTGGCCGGGCGGCTGATCTCGCGCCACCAGGTCACGCACTGGACCTGCATCCCGACCATGATCATCGATCTGTTCGGCAGCCCCAATTACCAGAGCTTCGATCTCACCAGCCTGGTCTATCTGAGCGGCGGTGGAGCGGCGATGCCGCAGGCGGTGGCCGAGCGGCTGCGCGACGAGTTCGGCCTGACCTTTGCCGAAGGCTACGGCCTGACCGAGACCGCCGCGCCCACCCATGCCAACCCGCCCGAGCGGGCCAAGCTGCAATGCCTGGGCATTCCGATCTTCGGTGTCGATTCGCGGGTGGTGGATCCGGTGACGCTGGATGAGATGCCTCTCGGCGAGGTCGGCGAGATCATCAGCCACGGGCCTATGGTGTTCAAGGGCTATTGGCGCCAGCCCGAGGCGACGGCGGCGGCCTTTGTCGAGATCGACGGCAAGCGCTTCTTTCGCACCGGCGATCTGGGCCGCATGGACGAGGAGGGCTATTTCTTCATCACCGACCGGCTCAAGCGCATGATCAACGCCAGCGGTTACAAGGTCTGGCCCTCCGAGGTCGAGATGCTGCTCTACAAGCACCCGGCCGTGCAGGAGGCCTGCATCATCGCGGCCCGCGACGCCTACCGCGGCGAGACCGTCAAGGCCGTGGTGGTGCTGCGCGCCGGCGCCGAGGGCACGACGGCCGAGGATCTCATCGGCTGGGCGCGCGAGCATATGGCGGCCTACAAGGTGCCGCGCCTGGTCGAGTTCGTCGCCAGCCTGCCCAAGTCCGGCTCGGGCAAGGTGATGTGGCGGCTGCTGCAGGAGCAGGAGCGGGCCTGAGCGGGCTCAGAAACCGGCGCCGGGCTGGGCCAGATAGTCCTGCTCGGCGGCGGTGCTGCTGCGGCCCAGCGCCGCATTGCGATGCGGGAAGCGGCCGAAGCGGGCGATAACGTCCAGATGGCGGCGCGCATAGTCCAGCGCGCCGGCCAGGCGGGCATCGTCGGCCGCCAAGGCCTCGAACTCGCGCACGCAGCGCTGCTGCAGGGCCAGGTCCTCGGCATGCTCCAGCGGCATCAGCACGAACCAGCGCTGCAGGCTGCTCAGGCGGGCATAGGCCGGGCTGTCCAGCAGGCCCAGGGCCTGCTGCAGCGCCAGCGCATCGCCGGCAAAGGCGGCGGCCTGACCCCGGAATGCATTGCGGCTGAACTGGTCCAGTACCACGATCAGGGCCAGCCGGCCCAGCGGCGTCGCTTGCCAGTGGCTCAGCCCGCCTTGCTGGGCCGCCTGCAGCGTCGCGCCGAAGCGCTGGACGATCTCGGCATCGAAGGCCTCGTTCTTCTGGAACCAGACGCTGCGGACCTGGCCCTCCTCGACCGAACCGAGCGCACCGAACCAGAAGTTCAAGACCGCCTGCACGGCGGCCGGCTCGCACAGCCGCTGCCACTGCGGATGTCGGGCCAGATAGGTCTGCACATAGCTGCAGGCCGGCACCAGCTGCAGGCCTTGCGGCGCCAGCCAGGCCAGCACATGGGCCACCATCTGGCCGGCCAGGCCGCGGCCGCGCAGCGCCGCATCGGTGCCGGTGTGCGTGATGATCAGCCGCTCACCCTCGCGCAGATAGTCGACTTCGCAGCTCAGTCCTTCGACCCGGGCTTCGAAGCGCTGGGCGGGCTCGTTGTGTCGAATGTCCAGCGTGTTCATCAGTGCCCCAGTTGCTGCCACAGATAGCTGTATTCCAGCGCCTGCAAGGTGGCGCGCTGCTCGTTGTCGGCCGCGCCGCCGTGGCCGCCCTCGATGTTCTCGTAATACAGCAGCTCATGGCCCTGGGCCTGCATCAGCGCCGCCATCTTGCGCGCATGGCCGGGGTGGACGCGGTCGTCGCGGGTCGAGGTGGTGAACAAGACCTTGGGGTATTTCGCGCCCGGCTTGACGTTCTGGTAGGGGCTGTACTTCGAGATGAAGGCCCACTCGGCCGCATCGTCCGGGTTGCCGTACTCGGCCATCCAGGAGGCGCCGGCCAGCAGCGTGTGGTAGCGGCGCATGTCCAGCAGCGGCACCTGGCAGACCACCGCATTGAACAGCTCGGGTCGCTGCACAAAAGTGGCGCCGACCAGCAGGCCACCATTGCTGCCGCCCATGATGCCCAGATGGCGCGGGCTGCTGATCCTGCGCGCGATCAGGTCCTCGGCCACCGCGATGAAATCGTCGTAGCTGCGCTGCTTGTTGGCCTTGGTGGCGGCCTGGTGCCAGGTCGGGCCGAACTCACCGCCGCCGCGGATATTGGCCAGCACCAGCACGCCGCCCTTGCCGTACCAGGCGCGGCCGAAGCCGCCCGAGTACCAGGGCTGCATAGACACTTCGAAGCCGCCGTAGCCGTAAAGCAGGGTCGGGTTCTTGCCGTCGGCGGTGGCGTCGGCCGGCCAGATCACGAAGTAGGGCACCTCGGTGCCGTCGCGGCTCTTGGCGAAGAACTGTTCGGCCCGCATGCCCTCGGACTTGAACTTGGGCTCGCGGCTCTTCAGCGCCTCGCGCGCATCGCTGCCGGCCCGGGCCAGGAACAGGGTGTCGGGGGTCAGGAAGTCGGCGTAGTTCAGCAAGTAGCGGTCGCCCAGTTCGTCCTTGGGCAGCTCGCTGTCGTAGAGGCTGGCCAGGCTAAGCGTGCCGGGGAAGGGCGCCTGCACGGGGCGGTGCTTGGGCTGCTCGCCGGAAAAGTCCCATTCCTCCAGGCGGCTGGCCACCTGGTCCGAGATGTTCAGGATCAGGTGCGAGCGGGTCAGGCTGTAGCCGGCCAGCGAGCGCGTCGGGGTCGGTGTGAACAGGGTCTGGAAGCGCCGCTCGCCGCGCAGATAGGCGGCGGCGTCGGTCAGCAGCAGCGCGCCGGCCGGGTAGGTCTGGCCACCGACGCTCCAGTCGCTGCGCAGGCTCAGGATCAGGCGCGCGCCCCAGAACTGCTCCTGCACATCGCTGGGCAGATCCAGTGCGAGCAGCTTGTCATCGCGCTGCAGCAGGAAGCTGCGCTGGTTGTAGAAGTCCAGCGCGCGGGTGAACAGGGTGCGGGGATGGCCCGGTGTCTGGTCGACATTGACCGACACCGCCACATCCTTGGCCACCCCTTCGAACACGGTCCTGGCCTCGCTCAGCGGCGTGCCGCGCTGCCAGCGCTTGATGATGCGCACATAGCCCGAGTCGGTCAGCGAGCCGGGGCCGAAGTCGGTGCCGACGTAAATCGTGTCGGCATCGATCCACTCGACCTGGCTCTTGGCCTCGGGCAGCGTGAAGCCGCCGGCCACGAAGCGCTTGTCGACCAGGTCGAACTCGCGCACCACACGGGCATCGGCGCCGCCGCGCGACAGCGACAGCAGGCAGCGCCGGTAGTCCGGCGCCAGGCAGCTGGCGCCGGCAAACACCCAGCTCTCGCCCTCGGCCTGGCCCAGCGCGTCGAGGTCCAGTACGGTCTCCCACTTGGGCTCGGGCTTGCGGTACTCGGCCAGGCTGGTGCGGCGCCACAGGCCGCGCTTGTGCTGCTCGTCCTGCCAGAGGTTGTAGAGCCAGTCGCCCTTGCGGCTGACGAAGGGGATGCGGTCCTTGGCGTTCAGCACGTCCAGTAGATCGCGGCGGATGCTGGCGTACTCGGGGCGCGCCTGCAGCGTCTTCAGGCTCTGGGCATTGCGCTCGCGCACCCAGGCCAGCGCGCGCTCGCCCTGCACCTCTTCAAGCCATTGGTAGGGGTCCGTGTCTTGAGCCATGGTGTGCAAAGAAGTCAGAACAAGCCCGCAGGCTAACAGCAGTGCCTTCATTCGGTGGCCACCTTCAAGGCGATCGGCGTGATCTCGACCGAGGCTTGCGCGGTCGAGACATAGATGCCGCCGTCCTGCACGCTGACCTGCAGTTGCATGCTGCGCTCGGCCAGCCGGGCCAGGGCCTGCGACTGTTCGTAGGGGATCTGCCAGACCGACAGGCGCGGCGCACGCGTCAGCTTGTTCTCGATGCCGGCCCACCAGACCGGCGTGCTGCTGGCAAAGCCGATCACCGTGACCCTGTTCGCCTTGCCATGGGCCTTCATCAGACGGCGGTCATCGGGCTGGCCCAGGTCGATCCAGTGCAGGACCTCGCCGGTCAGGCTGAGCTGCCAGAGGTCGGGCTCATCGACATCGGACAGGCCCTTGGTGAACTCGAGCCGGCCGTTCAGATCATCGGCCGGCGTGTGCAGCGCGAAGGCCAGCACGCGGATCATCATGCGCTCGTCGGTCTCCGAAGGATGGCGCGCAATCGTCAGGTTGTGGTCGCCGTAGACATGGCGGTCCATGTCGGCGATCTGCACAAGAGCTTTGTGAATGGTGGCTTTGAGCGCCATGGCGGGAGTCTCGGGAGCGGCAAAGCGGCGGATTATCGGGCTTGTTGCCCAGCATGGCATGATGCCGCCCTGGCGCCGCCGAGCCGGTGCCGCTGTGTTCACCCCCCGCGCTGAAGAGTCCTGCCATGAAACGATTCCTGCTTTCCGCCTGCGTCGCCGCCCTGCTGCCCGCGCTGGCGCTGGCCCAGACGGCCAATCCGAACGCCAAGGTCGACCCGAAGAACAACAAGGTCAGCCGCCCCGTCGTCGAAAAACCCAAGCAGAAGCTGATGACGCGCGACGAGTTGCGCGCCTGCCTGACGACCTTCGACAAGAACGAGACCGACGCCAAGGAGATCAAGGCTGCCCAGGCCGCGAATGCCCAGGAGCGTGCCGAGATGGTCAAGTCCAAGGAAGAGCTGACCCAGCAGGGCGCGGCACTGACCGCTACCGGCGCCGAGCTGAAGGCCGAACGCGAAGAGCTGATCAAGGGCCAGGAAGTGATCAAGGCCCAGCTGCCGAAGATGGAACGCCCGGACGCCGAGAAGGTGCTGGCCGACTACAAGGCCAAGGCGGCCGCGCATGACGCCAAGATCGACGCCTTCAATGCCAGCAAGACCAAGTACAGCGCCGACGCCAAGGCCTTCGATGCCAAGGTCGAGAAGCACAATGCCGACACCCAGGCCCTGCAGGCCCGCGCCGAAGCGCATCTGGACAAGGTCGACGACTGGAAGGAAGACTGCAGCAAGAAGCCTTATGACGAGGCCGACGAGATCGCCGTCAAGAAGGAACTGGGCCTGAAGTAAGAAAGTCACCGGACCGCACGGTCTTTGAACGGCGCCACCCCCACCGGGCTGGCGCCGTTTCTACAATCGCGCCACCCCAACAACACCATGGCGGCGCCACCCCTGCCGTCATCACAGCGAGACAAGGCATGAGCAACCCCCTGCTGCAAGACTGGACCACCCCCTACGGCCTGCCGCCTTTTGCCCAGATCGAGGCCGCGCATTTCGCGCCGGCCTTCGAGGCGGCACTGGCCGAGCACCGCGCCGAGCTTGATGCGATCGCCCAGCAGAGCGCCACGCCGAGCTTCGAGAACACCCTGGCGGCGTTCGACCGCAGCGGCCGCTTGCTGACCCGGCTCGAGCATCTGTTCTACACCTTGGCCGCCTCGGCCACCTCGCCCGAGCTGCAGGCCGCCCAGCGTGCGCTGGCCGCCCCGCTGGCCGCGCACGGCAACGCCGTCTATATGCACGCCGAGCTGTTCAAGCGCGTGGACGCGCTGCATGCCGAGCGCCAGGCCCTGGGCCTGGCGCCTGAGCAGCTGCGCCTGCTGGAGCGTGTGCATCTGGACTTTGTGCGTGCCGGCGCCAAGCTGCAGGGCGAGTCGCAGCGCCGCTATGCCCAGGTGGTCGAGCGCCTGGCCGAGCTGCACACGCTGTTTGCGCAGAATGTGCTGGCCGACGAAAGCGGCTACCAGCTGTTGCTGCAGGGGAATGAGGAGCTGGCCGGTCTGCCGGACTTCGTGCGCGCGGCCGCGCGCCAGGCCGCCGTCGATCGTGGCCTGGGCGAGGGCGTTCATGCCATCACCCTGTCGCGCTCGCACATCGTGCCCTTCTTGACCTTCAGCGAACGCCGCGATCTGCGCGAGCAGGCCTGGCGCGCCTGGGTCGGCCGCGGGGAAAAGGCCGGCGAGACCGACAACCGTGCGGTGGCCCGGGAAATCCTGAGCCTGCGCAACGAGCAGGCGCGCCTGCATGGCCATGCCTGCTATGCCGACTATGCGCTGGCCGACACGATGGCCGGCACACGCGAGGCGGTGCAGGGCCTGCTGACCCAGGTCTGGGAGCCGGCCAAGGCTGCGGCTCAGGCCGAGCGCGAGCTGCTGGAGGGCATGATGGTCTCGATGGGCCACCGTTTCGAGCTGCAGGCCTGGGACTGGCGCTTCTATGCCGAGAAGGTGCGCAAGGCCCGCTACGATCTCGACGAGGCCGAGGTCAAGCCCTACTTCCCGCTGGATGCGATGGTGCAGGCGCTGTTCGATTGCGCCGGCCGTCTGTTCGGCCTGCGCTTCGTCGCCAAGCCCGAGGTCGCCGGCTATCACGCCGATGTCAAGGTCTACGAGGTGCAGGGGGCCGACGGCGCGCCGCGCGGCGTCTTTTTGCAGGACAACTTCGCCCGTGCCACCAAGCGCAGCGGCGCCTGGATGAATGCCTTGCGCTGGCAGGCCCGCAACGAGATTGGCGCGATCCCGGTCATCCTGAACAACAACAACTTCGCCAAGGGCGCGCCCGGCGAGCCGACGCTGCTGAGCTTCGACGACGCCCGCACGCTGTTCCATGAGTTCGGCCATGGCCTGCACGGCCTGCTGTCCAATGTCGAGTACGAGCGCCTATCGGGCACCCAGGTGTTGCGCGACTTCGTCGAGCTGCCCTCGCAGCTGTTCGAGCACTGGATGAGCGAGCCCGAGGTGCTGAAGAAGCACGCCCGCCACTACCAGACCGGCGCGGTGATCCCTGACGCGCTGCTGGCCAAGCTGAAGGCCGCCGAGCTCTTCAACCAGGGCTATGAGACGGTGCGCTACACCGCCAGCGCCCTGGTCGACATGGCCGTGCATTCGCTGACCGACGAGCAGGGCCCGGACATCACCGAGTTCGAGGCCCGGACCATGGCGGCCTACGGCCTGCCGGCCGCGATCGGCATGAACCACCGGCTGGCGCATTTCCAGCATCTGTTCGCCGGCAGCGGCTATGCCGCCGGCTACTACGTCTATATGTGGGCCGAGGTGCTGGATGCCGATGGCTACGAGGCCTTTGTCGAGGCGGGCAGCCCCTTCGATCCCCAGGTCGCGCAGGCTTTGCTGAACAACATCTACGCCAGCGGCAACAGCCGCGAGCCGCGCGAGGCCTACCGGGCTTTCCGGGGCCGCGATGCGGTGGTGGCGCCGATGTTGCGGGGCCGGGGTCTGTTGCCGGCCTGATCGTCCCGGATCAGGCGGGGGGCGGGTTCAAGCCTTGCCGAAGCGGGCGTCCAGCCCGCTCAGAAAGGCCTTGAAGTCGATCGGCTTGGTCCAGTAGTCGGTGAAGCCCGCCTCGCGGGCGCGCCGGATGTCCTCGGGCATCGCATTGGCCGACAGCGCGATGCAGGGGATGGCAGCGGTCTGCGCGTCGGCGCGCAGCTGCTGCAATACCTCGTAACCATTGAAGTCGGGCAGTTGCATGTCCAGCAGGATCAGGTCCGGCTGCATGGTCCGTGCGCGCGCCAGACCGCGGCCGCCATCCTCTTCGCAGACCAACTGCAGCAGCGGACGCTGCGCCACCAACTCCTGCACCACCAGCTGATTGACCGGGTTGTCCTCGATATAGAGCAGCTTGCCGGCGCCGGCAGGCTGGCCAGGGGGAAGGGGTCTGATGGGGCTGAACTCTGTCACTCGCGGGTCTCCGGGGCTACGGCTACAAATGTAGCGCCTGACGTGGCAGCATGGACCCATTCGTGGGAGTGATGACATGCATGTGGGAATTCTGACCGGTGGCGGCGACTGCCCGGGCCTGAACGCGGTGATACGGGCGCTGACCCTGGCGCTGACCGAGGCCGGCGACGTGCGCGTCAGCGGCATACGGCAGGGTTTTCTGGGCCTGCTGGAAGATCGGGTGCAGCCGCTCGACGCCGCCCGGCTGCGTGGCCTGATCAACGAGGGCGGCACCGTGCTGGGCAGCCACAACCGCGCCGATCCCTTTGCCTATTTCGGCGCCGGCGGTGCCGACTGCTCGGCCCGGGCGCTGGACTGCCTGCAGCGCCATGGCATCGAGGTGCTGGTGGCCGTCGGTGGCGATGGCACGATGACGATCGCCGAGCGCTTTGCGCGTCTGGGCGTGCCGGTGGTCGGCGTGCCCAAGACCATAGACAACGATTTGATGCACAACGAGCGCAGCTTCGGCTTCGACAGCGCTGTGGCGGTGGTGGCCGACGCGCTGGGGCGGCTGGGCACCACGGCGCGCAGCCATGGCCGGGTGATGGTGCTGGAGACCATGGGCCGGCATGCCGGCTGGATCGCGCTGGAGGGCGGACTGGCCGGCGGTGCCGACGCCATCGTGCTGCCCGAGCTCGGCTATGACGGCCAGGCGCTGGCCGCGCTGTGCGAGCGGCGCAGCCGCGAGCAGGGCTATGCGCTGGTCTGCGTGGCCGAGGGCGTCAAGCTCGCCGCCGCAGGCGAGAGCGCGGGCGCGGGCGAGACGGTCGGTCAGCGGCTGATGCAAGACCTGGCCCCGCGCCTGGGTCCCGAGGCCGAGCTGCGCTACACCTTGCTGGGCCATCTGCAACGCGGCGGCGCGCCGACCGCCTTCGACCGGGTGCTCGCCACCCGCTTCGGCGTGCAGGCGGCGCAGCTGGTGCTGCAGCGCCGCCATGGTCAGATGGTGGCCCTGCAGGGTGATCGCTGCGTGGCCGTGAGCCTGGCCGATGTGGCCGGGGCCAGCCGCCTGGTACCGCTCGATCATGAGTTGATGCAGGCGGCGCGCTGCCTGGGTGTGCTGGCCAATCCCTGAGGGCGCCGGCAGCACCGGATTTCAATTGATGCCATCATCTGGCCCTGCAATCCCGCAAGCCTGATCGATTTCGCGATGACAGCTCCAACGCAAAAATTCGCCGCCGTGACGGGCGCCGGCAGCGGCATCGGCCGGGCCTGCGCCCAGGCCCTGGCCGACGCCGGCTACCGCGTGGCCCTGCTGGGCCGGCGTATGGAGGCGCTGGAGGAAACCGCCGCGGCGGCGCCCGAGCGCTATCTGCTGCTGCCCACCGATGTCAGCCAGCCGCAGGCGGTGGCCCAGGCCTTTGAGCGCATCCGTGAAACCTTCGGTCGGCTCGATCTGCTGTTCAACAACGCCGGCATGTCCGCGCGCGGCGTCTGTATCGACGAGTTGCCGTTCGAGCAATGGCAGGCGGTGGTCGATGTCAACCTGACCGGCAGCTTTCTCTGCGCCCAGGCGGCTTTTCGTCTGATGAAGGCCCAGCAGCCCCAGGGCGGCCGCATCATCAACAACGGCTCGATCTCGGCCCATGCGCCGCGTCCCAATTCCGCCCCCTATACCTCGACCAAGCATGCGATCACTGGGCTGACCAAATCGCTGTCCTTGGACGGCCGGCCGTTCGACATCGCCTGCGGCCAGCTCGACATCGGCAATGCGCTGACCGAGATGGCGCGGCCTATGACCCAGGGCGTGCGCCAGGCCAACGGCGAGATCGCCGTCGAGGCGACAATGGATGTGGCCCATGTGGCCAGCGCGCTGCTCTATATGGCCGGCCTGCCGCTGCAGGCCAATGTGCAGAATATGACCGTGATGGCGACGAAGATGCCCTTTGTCGGCCGCGGTTGACTTCGTAAAGGATAGGTTTTGCTGTCTGCTGTTGTTACGTTTGCCCTGCGTCTGCTGCTCGCGGTCGCCACTGTCGTGCTGGTGCTGGGCCTGATGGCCGTGGCCCTGGTGACGATGCTGGGCCTGATGCTGTGGAGTCTGGTGCGGGGCCGCAAGCCCGTCATCGATGTCTCGGGCTTTGCCCGTGCGCGCCAGCAGTTCCGCCGTGGGACCGCAGCCAGGACCATGGGCGAGGTCGTCGATGTCGAGGTGCGCGAGGTCAAGCCCTCACAGCCGCGGCTGGAGCCCTGAGCCTTACCAGCGCTTGGCGCCCAGCTCCTGCAGAATCTCGCCGTAGATCCGAAAGCGCGAGGGGCTGATCAGGCCGGCTGCGGCTGCGGCACGCACACCGCAGTCGGGCTCATGCTGGTGGGTGCAGTTGTAGAAACGGCAATGGTCCGCGTGTTTGCGCAGGTCGGGCATCAAGAGCGGCAACTGCTCGGCCGTGATCTGCTGCAGGCCGAATTCCTGGAAGCCCGGTGAGTCGATCAGCGCGGTCTGGCGCTGTGCGTCGACCCAGTACCACTGTGTCGTCGTCGTCGTGTGCCGGCCCGAATTCAGCGCCTGCGAGATCTCGCCGATCTGCGCCTTGGCATCGGGGATCAAGAGATTGATCAACGTGCTTTTGCCGGTGCCGCTCGGCCCCAGCACAAAGGTGCGCTTGGCCTCCAGCCAGGGCGAGAGCAGGGCGCTGGAGCCGACCGGGTCGGCCTTCAGCGCCACCTCCATCACCTCCAGCCCCATCTCGCGGTAGGGCAGCAGACGTTCGCGGGCCTGCTCGGTGCCCGGCAGGTCGGTCTTGTTCAAGGCGATGCGCACCGCGATGCCGGCGCTCTCGGCCGCGATCAGCGCGCGGCACAGCTGGCTCTCGCTGAACACCGGCTCCACCGCGACCAGGATCAGCAGCTGATCGAGATTGGCGGCGAAGCTCTTGGTCTTCCACTCGTCCTGTCGGAACAGCAGATTGCGGCGCGGCTCGACGGCCTCGATCACCCCCTCGTCCGAACCCGACGGTGCCCAGCGCACCTGGTCGCCGACCACGCAGTCGCTCTTCTTGCCGCGCGGATGACAGACCAGGCGACGGCCGTCGGCGTCTTCGACGATGTAGTGCCGGCCATGGCCGCGCACCACCAGACCGAGGTCCAGCACGTTGAATTTGCTCATCCGGCCGTGGCCTCGGGCAGGGCACTCACCTGAGCGGCGCAGATGAAATCGTTGGAGGTCAGGCCTTGCGCCGAATGGGTGCTGAAGCTGACGGTGCAGGCATCGAAGCCGACCATCATCTCCGGGTGATGGTCCTGCGCATGGGCGATCTCGGCCACTGCGTTGACGAAGGCCATGGTCTGGTAGAAGTTCTCAAAATCGAAGCGCCGCCCGATCACCTTGTGCTCGGTGTCGGCAGCCCAGCCGGGCGTCTGCGCCAGCCAGTCGGCCAGCTGTTCGAGCGGCAGGGCCTCGCGCTGGGGCGTGCATTGGGCAAGAAGAAGATTCATGGTCATGGGGTCTGCAGCGCGGCCAGGCGTTCGCTGGCCGGCGGGTGGGAGTAGTAAAAGCGCGCGTAGACCGGGTCCGGCGTCAAGGTGCCGGCATTGTCCTCGTGCAGCTTCAAGAGCGCAGCGGCCAGATCGGCGCCGCTGGCCTGGGCGCAGGCATAGGCATCGGCCTGGAACTCGTCCTTGCGCGACAGGCGGCTGGCCAGCGGCGTGAAGAAGAAGCCGAACACCGGCAGCACCAGCATGAAGAGCAGCAGGGCCAGCGCATCATTGGGCGCCGCCAGATTCGGCTGCACGCCGAAGGCCAGATAGAAGCCCAGCTGGCGCGACAGCCAGCCCAGCAGCGCAAAGCCGGCCAGGCTCAAGGCGAACATCAGGACCATGCGCTTGAGCACATGCTTGTGCTTGAAATGGCCAAGCTCATGGGCCAGCACAGCCTCGACCTCGGGGCCGCTGAGGCGCTGCAGCAGGGTGTCGAAGAAGACCACGCGCTTGGCCGCGCCGATGCCGGTGAAATAGGCATTGCCATGGGCCGAGCGGCGGCTGCCGTCCATCACAAACAGACCCTTGGCCGCAAAGCCGCAGCGCTGCATCAGGCCCTCGACCCGGCTGCGGAGCCCCTCGTCGGCCAGCGGCTCGAACTTGTTGAACAGCGGCGCGATCACGGTGGGGTAGAGCACCAGGATCAGCAGATTGAAGCCCATCCAGGCGCCCCAGGCCCACAACCACCACAGCCCGCCGGCCGCGCCCATCAGCCACAGAATCAGGGCCGCGATCGGCAGGCCGATCAGCGCGCCGACCAGCGCGCTCTTGGCGGCGTCGGCCAGATAGAGCCGCCAGCTCATGCGGTTGAAGCCGAAGCGCTGCTCGATGCGGAAGGTGTTGTAAAGCTCGAAGGGCAGGTCCAGCAGTGCGCCGATCACGCTGAAGGCCAGCAGCAGCGCCAGCTGGTAGGCCATGCCGCCCCAGTGTGGCGCCACCCATTCATAGACCCGCAGATTCAGCGCATCCAGCCCGCCCAGCAGGGTCCAGCCCAGCAGCACGGCGGCATTGAAGGCCATCGCCAGCAGCCCGAAACGGCTGCGCGCCACCGTGTAGTCGGCGGCCTTCTGATGCGCGGCCAGCGGCACGGTGGCGGCAAAGGCGGCCGGCACCTGGTCGCGATGCCGCATCACGTGGCGCACCTGGCGGGTCGACAGCCAGAGCTTGAGCGCCAGCGACAGCAGCAGCGCGGCGGCAAAGATCAGACTCAGCGCGGTCGGGTGAATGGGAGGGAGTTGGGACGGGAACATGGACTGAAGTGTAGGGCTGCGACAATATGCGCCGACAAAGACGAGGAATCCCAATGAGTGATATCGCCACCCTGGCCAGCCACGAACAAAACCTGATCTGGATCGATCTCGAGATGACCGGTCTCTACCCCGACCGCGACCGCATCATCGAGGTGGCCGTGGTCGTCACCGATGCCAATCTGACGACACGTGTCGAGGGCCCTGTCTTCGCGATCCACCAGAGCGACGCGACGCTGGATGCGATGGACAACTGGAACAAGGGCACGCACGGCAAGAGCGGCCTGATCGACCGGGTCAAGGCCTCGACCGTCAGCGAAGAGCAGGCCGCCGCCGAGGTGATCGCCTTTCTGAAGCAGTATGTGCCGGCCGGCAAGTCGCCGATGTGCGGCAACAGCATCTGCCAGGACCGCCGCTTCCTGGCCAACTACATGCCCAGCCTGGAAGACTTCTTCCACTACCGCAATCTGGACGTGTCGACGCTGAAGGAGCTGGCGCGGCGCTGGAAGCCCGGCATCATCGAGGGCTTCAAGAAGGCCCAGGCGCACACCGCGCTGGCTGATATCCACGAGTCCATCGACGAGCTGGTCTATTACCGTGAGCATCTGCTGAGCCTCTGAGAGCGCTCCGTGCTCTGGGCCGCTTTTGACTTCCCGCGCCACCCTTTGGCGCGAGAGGACGGCGAACGTCTGCGTGGCGCTTTTGACGCCCCGCCCGAGCGCTGGCTGCGCGCCGCCAGTGCGGCCGAACTGCCGGCCGTGCTGGACGCCGCCCATGCGGCCGCGCGCGCCGGCGCCTGGGTGCTGGGCGGCCTGCGCTACGAGGCGGCCGGCGCGCTTGACGGCGCGCTGCAGACCCATGCGGCGGGTGGTCCGCTGGCCGAGTTCGCCGTGTACACCGAAGCGCCCCAGCCCTGGCCCGAGGCCGGCGCTGCGGGGCGACTCTGCGGCGACTGGCTGGACCACCAGGACGACGCCCGCTCGCGTGCCGATATCGAGCGCATCCGCGAATGGATACGCAGCGGCGATTGCTACCAGGTCAATCTGACGACACGCCTGAACGCCGAGCTGGCGGAGGGCGTTGATCTGGCCGAGTTGTTCCTGGCCCTGCATGCGGCCCAGCCCGGCGGCTTCTCGCTATTCCTGCGCGGGGAGGGGGGGCAGGGCGTGGCCAGTGTCTCGCCCGAGCTGTTCTTCGACTGGCGGCCGCTGCCCGATACCCGCCACACCTGGCTGCTCGGGGCCCAGCCGATGAAGGGCACGGCGCCGCGCGGCCATGACCGCGCCAGCGACGAGGCCGCGCAAGCCTATCTGCGCACCAGCGAGAAGGAACGCGCCGAGAACCTGATGATCGTCGACCTGCTGCGCAACGATCTGAGCCGGGTCGCGAGCCTGGGCTCGGTGCGGGTGCCGCGCCTGTTCGAGCTGCACGGTCTGCCGACCGTCTGGCAGATGACCTCGACGGTCACTGCCGTCAGCCGCCCGGGCCTGAAGCTGTCCGAGCTGTTTGCGGCGCTGTTTCCCTGCGGCAGCGTCACCGGCGCGCCCAAGGTGCGGGCGATGCAGATCATTGCTGAGCTGGAGCCCGAGGCACGCGGTTGGTATTGCGGCGCGCTGGGCCTGCTGCAGCCGGGCGGCGCGGCCACCTTCAATGTGCCTATCCGCACGGTCGAGCAGCGGCCCGACGGCACCTTGCAATGCGGCATCGGCAGCGGCATCACGCTGGATTCGCAGCCGGCCGCCGAGGTGGCCGAGTGGCGCGCCAAGACCCGCTTTCTGCTGCGCGCCCAGCGCCCGATCGCGGCGCTTGAAACCCTGCTGCTGTCCGAGGGCGACTATCCGCGCCAGGCCGGCCATCTGGCCCGTCTGCAGCGCACGGCCCAGCACTTCGGCCTGCGGCTGTCGCTGGGCGCGGTGCGCGAGGCACTGGCCCGGCTGGCCGAGCGCCATGATCAAGGCCAGTGGCGGGTGCGGCTGAGCAGCGATGCGCAGGGGCGGGTTGTTACCGAGATCGCCCCGCTGGCACCGACACCGCTGCCGGTGACGCTGGCCTTGGCGGCGACGGCCATCACGACCGATGGCCCGGGCGCCGAGTTCCTGCAGCACAAGACCACCCGCCGCGAGGCCTATGAGGCCTTTGCGGCGGTCAAGCCTGCCGAGGCCTTCGATATGCTGCTGTGGAATGCCGACGGCGAGCTCACCGAATGCACCTTCGGCAATATCGCGCTGCAGCTCGATGGCCGCTGGCTGACGCCGCGCCTGGCGGCCGGGCTGCTGCCCGGCGTGCTGCGCGAAGAACTGCTGCAGCAGGGCCGTCTGCATGAGGCCCGGCTGCTCAAGACCGATCTGGCCCGCGCCCAGGCGCTGGCTTTCTTCAACAGCTTGCGCGGCTGGTGCCCGGCGCGCATGCTCCGTCCCGATCACGATGGCAGCTCTGCCGTCCAACCCTGAACCTCATTCATAGCCATGGCCACGCCACCGAAGACGCGCCGCACCGCGAGCGCCGCCACCCCTGTTGTTGCCAAGACGGCGCCGGTCAAGAAGACGGCGGCAACCGCTGTCAAGGCCGCAACCAAGAAGACCACCGCAGCCGTGAAAACGGTTGAGAAGGCCGCAGCCATCGAGAAGAAGAAGCCGGCTGCGAAGAAGACGCCGGCCGCGCCGGTCAAGACAGTCAGCAAAGCTGCGACCAAGACCGTGAAGACGGTTGTGAAGGCGGTTGAAAAGGCGGCCGCTGAGAAGACGGTCAAGAAGGCCGAACCGGTGCCGGCGCCCGTTGCGGCCAAGAAGCCTGCGGCCAAGGCTGCGCCCGCAAAGAAAGCGGCCGCAAAGAAGGAACCGGCAAAAAAGGTCGCTGTCAAAAAGGCCGCCGTTAATAAGGCCGCCGCAGTCGAGCCCGCGGTGAGCGCTCCGGCCAAAAAGGCTGCGCCCGCCAAGAAGGTCGCGGCGACGCCTGCGGCCAAAAAATCAGTGGCCCAGCCGCCCGTGGCGCCCGAGCCGGTCGTGGAGGCGATCAAGCCCGTCGCCAAGAAGAAGGCAGCGGCCAAGCCGGTGGCCCGCAAGCCCGCAGCGGCCGCGCCTGTTGCACCGCCGCCGGCCCCGCCGGCCCGTTTTGCGCTGCATCGCCAAGGCCCCTGGTTCGGCAGCCCGCTGCAGGTCGAGCTGCTGGCCACCGGCCAGCGCTGGCAGGTGTTGCTGCGTGGTGGCGGGGTGTCGGCGGCCAGCTGCAGCTGCGCGGGCTATGCCCAGCACGGCAGCTGCGAGCATCTGGGCTTTGCGCTGCTGGCCTTGCAGGACGATGCCGAGGGTCAGGCCGCGCTGGTCGAGGGCTGGCAGACCGAGCACAGCGAGCTGTGGCTGCAGTACGGGCTGCGTCGCCAGCTGCACTGGCATGCCGGCCGCCACTGCCCGGCTGCGCTGCGCCAGGCCGCCGAGGCCTTGATCGCGCTGCCGCAGGATCAGCAGGGCGATGCCTTGCCGGGCCTGCTGGCACTGGCCGCCCAGCAGGGGCATGAGCTGCGTGTCGACGACGCGGTCTGGATTCAGCTGGCCGAGGGCCGCGATGCCCGCCAGCGCATGCTGCGCCTGGCCGAGGCCTATCAGCAAGGCATGGCCAGCCCAGACCTGCGCAGCCTCCTGAAACTGCCGCTGCCCCAGCACCAGTTGGAGGCCGCCTTGTTCGCGGCCTGTGCCGGCCGCGCCCTGGTGGCCGACGATCTGCAGCTGGGCATGCAGCCGACCGGCCTGGCTGCGGCCGAGCTGATGCAGCGCCATTTCGGCGTCGAACGTGTGCTGCTGCTGTGCGCCGAGTCGGCCCAGAGCCGCTGGCTCGCGGAGGCGCAGTCGCTGAGCACGCGCAGCGCGAGCCTGGTGTGGGGCGATGCCGCACAGCGGGCCCAGCAATGGCAGGCGCCGGCCGAGATCAAGATCGCCGCCCT
This sequence comes from Burkholderiales bacterium C2, assembly GCA_005503085.1. Taxonomy (GTDB): domain Bacteria; phylum Pseudomonadota; class Gammaproteobacteria; order Burkholderiales; family Burkholderiaceae_C; genus Roseateles_E. The sequence goes on from SCOI01000005.1 coordinate 249,216, forward strand.
GGGCGCGCTGGAGCAAGACCTGGCCCCGCTGCAGGCCTGGGCGCCCGAGCTGGTCATCGTCGACGAGGCCCAGCGCCTGGGCGAGGGCGCGGTGGCCCGGCTGCAGCAACTGCCGGAAGGTTTCCTGCTGTTGCTGGCCAGCCAGCTGCCGCAGGAGCAGCCGGCCACCCTGCTGCGCCTGGTCGAGCTGCTCGACCACAACCGCAGCGGTGCGCTGGCGGCCCTGCATGAGTGTCATCTGCGCCACGATGCCCAGGGTCAGCTGCTGGCCCTGGCCGCACCGGCTCGGCTGGCGCAAAGCCTGGAGCGAGTGATGCTCAGCCGTGCCGGCAGCGAGCTGGCGTTGCCGCCTGCGCTGGTGCAGCTGCGGGCCCAGCCCTTGAGTGCGCAGCAGCAAGGCTTGCAGGCCGCGCTGCTGGCGCCGCTGCGTCGCAGCGTCGCGCGCTGGCAGCGCAGTGCCTATCTGGCCGATGCGGAGCAGCTCCAGCTGCTGCGCGGCTTGCAGGCGCTGCGCCGTTTGGCGATCAGCCCGGCGCTGGCCGACGCGGCGGCCGAGGGGCCGGCGCCGCGTCTGGAGGCGGTGCTGGCGCTGGCGCGCGAACTGTTGGCCGGGGCGGTGAGCAAGCTGGTGGTCTGCAGCCAGTGGGATGATGGTCTGGCCCTGCTCGCCGCGCGGCTGCAGACCGCCGGTCTGCCCTGTGTGCAGCTGTCGGCCGCCACCGGCCTGGCCGAACGCCGCTCGCAGGCGGCGCGCTGGCGCGAGGACTCACGCAGCCCGCTGCTGCTGTGCAGCGATGCGGCCGGTGCCGGCCTGGATCTGCGCGTGAGCGGCGTGGGCCTGATCAGTCTGGAACTGCCCTGGGGCGAGGCCTTGCTGGAGCAGCGCCTGGGCCTGGTGGCCGGCGAGGAGACCCATGGCCTGCCGCTGCTGCAGTTGCTGGCCCAGGGCGGCATCGAGAGCGCGATGCTGGCGCTGCAGGACAGCTGGCCGGAAATGCCGGCCTGCGGTCTGGACGGCGACCTCAGCCTGCAGCTGCTCGGTGGCGAGGCCTTGCAGCGCTTCATGCAGGCGCTGGTGGCCTTGCTTGAGCTGATGTGATGGCGCGGGGCGGCGTGTGATCTTCACGCGAACCGCCGCCCCGCCAACAAATAGTCAAGCCGCGCTTGCTAGTATTTTCCCTAGCGTGCTATAGTCGTGGCTTCGTTGCAGCGCTGTCTGCAACGGTTCGTTCGTCTCCTCTGACCACGTTCAGGCCGTATCCGGTGATCGCCACCGGGCTTCATACGACGCGCTGAGCACCCTTCGGGTTCGGTCGGCGGCGATGCCGTCGCTATGACTGTTCCCCGGCGCCGCACCAGGCCTGGCTCATTTCTTGTTGAGCCGCGCGAAAAGAAGGTGTGCGACGCGAGCTTTCTCCCAGCGACTTTACTGGCTTGACCGCGCCCTATTGATTTGGCGCGGCAGGCGCGTGCTGTTGTCCCGCCAAGACCGGGGCAGGGCACGGCTTTGTTGAAAGAAGATATGAGCTTTGAAAATCTAGGCCTGCACGAGTCCCTGTTGCGCGCCGTGAAAGACTCCGGCTACGAAACCGCGACCGAAGTGCAAGCCCAGGCGATCCCGCCGGGCCTCAACGGCCAGGACCTGATGGTGTCCTCGCGCACCGGCTCGGGCAAGACCGCCTCCTTCATCCTGCCGGCGCTGCAGAAGATCCTCGACACCCGCGGTGACAACAACACCCGCCGTGAAAAGGGCAAGATCTTCGGCCCCCGCATCCTGGTGCTGACCCCGACCCGCGAACTGGCCATGCAAGTGGCCAAGGCCGCCCAGACCTACGGCCGCCATGTGCCGGGCCTGAAGCTGTCCACCGTGCTGGGCGGCATGCCTTACGCGCTGCAGATCAAGCAACTGTCCGGCCCGCTGGACATCCTGATCGCCACCCCCGGCCGTCTGCTGGACCATCTGCAGTCCGGCAAGGCCGTGCTCGACAATGTCGAGATGCTGGTGCTCGACGAAGCCGACCGCATGCTGGACATGGGCTTCATCGACGACATCAAGGTGATCGCCGAGCGCATCCCGGCGGCCCGCCAGACCGTGATGTACAGCGCCACCTTCGCCGGCCACGTCGGCCGCCTGGCCCATGACCTGCTGCGTGACCCGCTGCGCGTCGATGTCGCCTCGCACACCGACACCCACGAGAACATCACTCAGCGCCTGCACTGGGCCGACAACAACAACCACAAGGATCAGCTGCTGGAGGCCATCCTGGCCGAGCCCGAGCTGGACCAGGCCGTGGTGTTCACCTCGACCCAGCGCGACGCCGACTGGCTGGCCGAGCGCCTGCAGGAGATCGGCCACTCGGTCGCGCCGCTGCACGGCGGCATGCCGCAAGGCCGTCGCAACCGCGTGCTGATGGCGCTGCGCCGTCGTGAAGTGCGCGTGCTGGTGGCCACCGATGTCGCCGCCCGCGGCATCGACGTGCCGACCATCACCCACGTGATCAACTACGGTCTGCCGATGAAGGCCGAGGACTATGTGCACCGCATCGGCCGTACCGGCCGTGCCGGCCGCGCCGGCCTGGCCGTGACGCTGGCCGTGCGTGACGATGTGTCGATGATCCGCCGCATTCAGCAATTCACGACCCAGACCATCCCGGTGGCGCAGATCGCCGGCCTGGAGCCGAAGACGCAAGAACCGCGCATCTTCCCGCCGCGTCCGGCCGGTGCCGGTGGTGGTTTCGAGGACCGTGGCGCCCGCCCGGCCTGGGGCAACAAGTTCGGTGGCGGCGGCAAGACCTTTGGTGGTGGCAAGCCCTTCCATCGTGACGGCCCCAAGCCCTCGTTCGCCCGTGAAGGCGGCAAGCCCTTCCAGCACCGTGACGCGGCCCCGCGTTCGGAAGGCTTCGAGCCGCGCGGCGAGTTCCGTGGCAACAATGCCGACCGCAACTTCGCTCCGCGTGGCGACCGCCCGAGCTATGGCGACAAGCCGGCCTTCGGCGGCAAGCCCAGCTTCGGCAACAAGCCGAATTTCACGGCCCGCGACTTTGCCCCCCGTAGCGGTGGCAATTTCGAGCCGCGTGGTGGCGCCGGCTTCAGCGAGCGTCCGTCCTTCGGTGGCGATCGCCGCGGCCCCGGCGGCCCGGGTGCCAAGCGCAACGGCCCGCCGGCCGGCGCACCGCGCCGCAGCGGTTTCGGCCGCTGAACGGAGCTAGACTCCCGCAAGGCAAGAGCCCGCGTCAGCGGGCTTTTTTAATGACAGCGTGATGCGAGCGAACGGAAAACTGATCCAGTGGGACGACGCCAAGGGCTATGGCTTCATCGCCCCGGACGCCGGGGGGGCCAAGCTCTTCGTCCATATCAAGGCCTTTGGGCTGCGCGCACGCCGGCCTTTTGTCGGTGAACGCCTGAGCTATCAGCCGGGCGAGGACGCCCAGGGCAAGCCGCGCGCGCTGAAGGTGCAAAGCCTGGAGCCCAAGCCGGCGGCCCCGGCCGGACCGACCGCGCTGGAGCGCGAGCGCTCGCGGCGCGAGGCCCGGCGTGGCCTGAGCCTGTGGCTGGTGCCGGGCTTCGCGGCGCTGGTGCTGATCTGCCAGCTGGCTTTCGAGCTGCCGCGTGCGCTGTGGGGTGCCTATCTGGCGATGAGCCTGGCGACCTTCATCGTCTACGCCGGCGACAAGCGGGCCGCGCGCCTGAACCAGTGGCGGGTTGCCGAGGGCACGCTGCATGGCCTGGCCCTGGCCTGCGGCTGGCCCGGTGCGCTGCTGGCCCAGCACATCCTGCGCCACAAGTCCAACAAGCCGGAGTTCCTGCGCCTGTTCTGGCTGACGGTGATCGTCAATGTGCTGGGCTTTGTGCTGATCTTCACGCCGCTTGGTGCACAGTTACTGGTTCTCTTCAATGTCTGAGATTGTTCTGAGGCCGCTGTCGGCGGCCGATGTGCCGGCGGTGCTGGCCTTGCAGGCCCAGTGCTACGGCGCCGCTTTTCTGGAAGATGCGCAGGCCTTCGCGGCCAAGCTGCGCGCCGCCGAGCCTTACCGGACCTGCTGGATGGCCTGGCGCGGCGAGCAGCCGCTGGCCTATCTGGTGGGCCTGCCGCTGTGCCATGACAGCCTGCCGGCGCTGAATGCGCAAAGCCTGCAGCTGCCGGCCGAGCCGCGCCTGCTGTATCTGCATGATCTGGCCGTGGCGCCGGCCGGCCGCTCGCTGGGGCTGGCGCGCCGCCTGGTCGAGCATCTGGAGCGCCGGGCCGGCGATCTGGGCCTGAAGACCCTGGGCCTGGTGGCCGTGCAGGGGGCCGAGACCTTCTGGCAGCGCCAGGGCTATGCCTCGCTGCAGCAGCTCTCGGCCACGCTGGCCGCCAAGCTGGCCAGCTTCGGGCCCGGGGCCCGCTTCATGCAGCGCACGCTGGCCTGAGCCCAGCGCGGCTCAGCGGCTCAGCCGGGCAGGGCGCCGAAGCGGAAGCTCGAGGCGGTGACGCCGCCCATGAAGGCGCTCTCGTGATAGATCAGCGCGCCGGCTTCTTGCTCGGCGGCGCCGACCGCCACCATCAGCGGGATCAGGTGATCCTCGCGCGGATGGGCCTGGCGGGCCGCCGGCGCCGCGCTCCACTGTGTCAGCAGCGCGCTGCGCTCCGCCGGCGGGGTCTGCAACAGGGTCTGCTGCAGCCAGGCGTCGAACTGGCCCGAGGCCGTCTTGGCCGCCGGGCCGAAGGCGCGCAGATTGTGATAGCTGAGCCCGCTGCCGATGATCAGCACGCCCTCGTCGCGCAGCGGCGCCAGCGCCCGGCCCAGCGCCAGATGGGTGGCCGGGTCGTAGCCCTGCAGCATGGACAGCTGCACCACAGGCACGTCGGCCTCGGGGTACATCGGGAACAGGGTCGTGAACGCACCATGGTCGAAGCCGCGCTGCGCGTCCAGCGCGCTGGGCAGGCCGGCGTTCTCGATCAAGGCCTTGACCTGCCTGGCCAGCGCCGGGTCGCCCGGTGCCGGGTAGCGGATCGAATAGGTGTGCGCCGGGAAGCCGCCGTAGTCATAGACCATGGTCGGCCGCTCGGCCGCCATCAGGCTGAACTGCTGCGCCTCCCAGTGCCCGGAGATCATCAGCACCGCGCGGGGCTTGCTGCCCAGCTCGGCCGGGATGGCTTTCAGCGAGGCCTCCAGCTGGTGGAAGTTCTCACGGAAGGGGCCGTCCATATAGGGCCAGGGGCCGCCGCCATGGGACAGGAAGTAGGTGGGAAGTCGGGTTGAGGCCATGGCCTCAGTGTGGGCCTCGTGGCGGCGCCGGAGGGTGGCGGCGATTGATCGCAGCGTTCAAAAAATCCAAAGCCGTGGCATGGGTTTTGCACAAGCTTGTGACAGTCATCACCAACCCGGAGTCCATTGCATGCAACGCCGCCCCTTTTTGCACACCAGCCTGGCCCTCGTGACACTTTTTGGTGCATTGTCGGCCCAGGCGCAGACCGCGCTGGACGGCATCCTGGCCAAGAAGCAGATCAATATCGCGGTCCCGACCGACTACCCGCCCTACGGCTTTGTCGGCACCGATATGGCGCCGCAAGGCCTGGACATCGAGATGGCCCGGCTGATCGCCGCCAAGCTGGGCGTCAAGCTCGAGCTGGTGCCGGTCACCAGCGCCAATCGCATTCCCTATCTGCAGACCAAGAAGGCCGATCTGGTGATCTCGACCCTGGGCAAGAACCCGGAGCGCGAGAAGGTGATCAATTTCAGCGCCGCCTATGCGCCCTTCTACCAGGCCGTGTTCGGACCCAAGGCCATGGCGGTCAAGAGCTGGGAGGATCTGGCCGGCAAGACCGTCGCGGTGACCCGCGGCGCGATGGAAGACCAGGAGCTGGGCAAGGTGGCGCCGGCCAGCCTGCAGATCAAGCGCTTCGAGGACAACAACGCGACGGTGGCCGCCTATGTGGCCGGCCAGACCCAGCTGATCGCGACCAGCGCCTCGGCCGCCGGTCTGATGGCGCAGCGCAATCCGCAGCTGGGCGCCGAGTACAAGCTGCTGCTCAAGGACAGCCCTTGCTTCATCGGCGTGGCCAAGGGCGAGGACGCCTTGCTGGCCAAGGTCAACGAGATCATCGCGGCGGCCAAGAAGGACGGCAGCATCGAGGCCCTGTCCAAGAAGTGGCTGGGTCGTGGCGCCGGTGATCTGCCGCTCTGATCGATCGGTGCTGAATGATCACGTTTGACTTCTTGGCCGTGCTGGCCGAGTGGCGGCTGCTGCTGACCGGGGTGGCCTGGACCCTGGGCCTGACCGCGATCGCGGCGCTGCTGGGCGTGGGTCTGGGCGTGGCCTGCGCCTGGGCCCGGCTGGACGGTCCAGCGCCGCTGCGCTGGCTGGCGACCGGCTATGTGGAGGCGATCCGCAACACGCCCTTCATCGTCCAGCTCTTCTTTGTGTTCTTCGGCCTGCCGGCGATGGGCGTCAAGCTGACGCCGGAGACCGCCTCGGTGATCGCGATGGTGGTCAATCTGGGCGCCTATGCCGGCGAGATCGTGCGCGGCGGCATCGCGTCGACCTCGCGTGGCCAGACCGAGGCCGGGTTGAGCCTGGCGCTGAGCCGGGCCCAGGTCTTCCTCCATGTGCTGCTGCCGCCGGCGCTGCGCCGGGTCTGGCCCTCGATGGTGAGCCAGATCATCATCGTGATGCTGGGCTCGGCCGTCTGCGGCCAGATCGCCACCGAGGAGCTGAGCTACGCCGCCAACCTGATCCAGAGCCGCAACTTCCGCGCCTTCGAGTCCTTCATCGTCGCCACCGCCATCTATCTGCTGCTGGCCATTGCGCTGCGCAGCCTACTGAACTGGCTGGGGCCGCGTTTCCTTTTTGGAGGACATCGTCGTGGTTGAGTTCAGTCTGTGGGACATCGTCCGCAATCTGCTGATGGCCGTGCGCTGGACTGTCGTGCTGTCGCTGATCGCCTTTGTCGGCGGCGGCCTGGTGGGCCTGGCGCTGCTGGTGGCGCGCACCGCGCGCTGGCCCGGGGCCCAGGCGCTGGTGGGCGGCTATGTGCAGCTGTTCCAGGGCACGCCCTTGCTGATGCAGCTCTTCCTGGCCTATTTCGGCATGGCGCTGCTGGGCTTCGAGACCTCGGTCTGGACGGCGGCCGCGCTGGCGCTGACCCTCTACACCAGCGCCTTCCTGGCCGAGATCTGGCAGGGCTGCGTGCGTGCCGTGCCCAAGGGGCAGTGGGAGGCGGCGCAAAGCCTGGCGATGAGCTTTGGCGAGCAGCTGCGCCACATCGTGCTGCCCCAGGCCGGCCGCATGGCGATCGCGCCGACGGTGGGCTTTTTGGTCCAGGTCATCAAGGGCACAGCGCTGGCCTCGGTGATCGGCTTTGTCGAGCTGACCAAGGCCGGCACGATGATCAGCAATGCCACCTTCCAGCCCTTTCTGGTCTATAGCTGCGTCGCGCTGATGTACTTCTCGCTGTGTTTCCCGGTGAGCTTCTATGCCCGCTCGCTGGAGAGGAAATTGAATGTCAACAAGCACTGATCAAGCCCCCAAGTCTGCCGCCAGCATCCGCGCGCTGCGCAAGTCCTACGGCGCCAACGAGGTGCTCAAGGGCATCGATCTGGAGGTCGAGCCCGGCGAGGTGATTGCCATCATCGGCAAGAGCGGCTCGGGCAAAAGCACGCTGCTGCGCTGTGTCAACGGGCTGGAGGAGTTCCAGCAAGGTGAGCTGCTGGTCGACGGCCTGCCGCTGCTGCACGGCAATGCGCGTGCGATGCGCGAGCTGCGCCAGCATGTGGGCATGATCTTCCAGAGCTTCAATCTGTTCCCGCACCTCAGCGTGGGCCGCAATGTGATGCTGGCACCCAGCCTGGTCAAGAAGCAGGGCACGGACGAGGGCGAGCGCCAGGCCCGCCAGCTGCTGGAGCGGGTCGGCCTGGCCGAGAAGTTCGAGGCCTTCCCGGACCAGCTCTCCGGCGGCCAGCAGCAGCGCGTCGCGATCGCGCGCGCGCTGGCGATGCAGCCCAGCATCCTCTTGTGCGACGAGATCACCTCGGCGTTGGACCCGGAGCTGGTCGGCGAGGTGCTGCGCGTGGTCGAGAGCCTGGCCGACGAGGGCATGACCTTGCTGATGGTCACGCACGAGATGAACTTCGCGCGCAAGGTGGCCGATCGCGTGGTCTTCATGCATGCCGGCCGCATCCACGAGATGGGGCCGCCCGAGGCGATCTTCGGCGCGCCGCAGACGCCCGAGCTCAAGCAGTTCCTGTCGGCGCTGCACTGAAGCGTTGCGCGGGCGCCGCAGCCGGGCGGCCGGGCTGCGACATTGGTCACGCAAGTGCGCCTTGCGGCGAGTAGCGCCGAGTTTGTGACGAGTTGTCACAGCCATGTGATCTGCTCTGCCTAGCATCCCGGGCTTGTGCTTCTCTGCGCCCGCCATGCTCGACGCCGCTGCCGCCTCCTATCTGCAAGACTGCCGCCCCAGATTCCGCCAGCCCAGTGCCGGCGATCTGTGCATCGACGTGCCGGCCATCGGCACCGATCAGAACAACGAGCAGGTGATGGAGGTGTTCACCCGGCACCGCGAGCTGATGAGCTTGCCGGTGGTGGAGGGCGGCCAGCCGATCGGGCTGATCAACCGCAATATCTTTCTCTCGCAGATGAGCAAGCCCTTTCACCGGGAGCTCTACAACCGCAAGAGCTGCATCGCCTTCATGGACAAGGAGCCGCTGGTGGTGGACGCCGGCATGGCCATCGAGGAGCTGACCCAGCGTGCCGTGGCCTTCGGCGAGAAGGCGCTGACCGACGGCTTCATCATCACCCGCGACGGCGTTTTCGCCGGGGTCGGCCAGGGCCTGCCGCTGATGCGCGTGGTCGCCGATATGCAGGAGGCTCGCAACCGCCAGATCATGCACAGCATCGAGTACGCCAGCGTGATCCAGCGCTCGATGCTGCGCACCTCGCGCGAGGCCCTGGCCCAGACCCGGCTGGACGCCGACCTGGTGTGGGAGCCGCGCGATGTGGTGGGCGGCGACTTCTACCAGTTCAGCGCGATGCCCGAGGGCTGGTTCGCGACCGTGGCGGACTGCACCGGCCACGGCGTGCCCGGTGCCTTCATGACCCTGATCGCCTCGATCACGCTGTCCAAGGCCATCGAGCAGCATGGTCCGCGCGACCCGGCGCGGCTGCTGGCCAGCGTCAACCGCAGCATCAAGCAGATGCTGGGCCAGATGGACGGCCAGGATGAGACGCCCGGTTCGGATGACGGCATGGACGCGGCCTGCTTCTGGTTCGACGCCGGCACGCGCAGCCTGCATTTCGCCGGCGCCAAGACCGCGCTGTTCCTGCTGAACCCGGGCCAGGCCGGCGTCGAGATGATCGATGGCGAGCGCAAGGGCGTCGGCTATGTGGACAGCGATATCGACTTCGCCTGGACCAACCGCTGCGTGCCGTTGCAGCCCGGCAGCCTGGTCTTCGTCACCACCGACGGCCTGATCGACCAGATCGGCGGCCCCAAGGCCATCGCCTTCGGCAAGCGCCGCATCCGCGAGCTGCTGCTGGCGCAGCGCGAACGGCCCGCTGCCGACATCAACCGTGCGCTGCTGGACGCGCTGCAGGCCTGGCAAGGCCCGCACCACCGCCGCGACGACCTCAGCTTCTTCTGTTTCCGCGTCTAGGAGTCCTTGTCATCATGTCTTCCCCCGCTCCCATCGTGCAAGAGTACGGAGCCTTCTTCGACCTGGCGCAGCGCCACCGGGTGATCTTCTACTACGTCGGCTACTTCTCGCAGAACATCATCGCGGCGATGGCCGAGGCGGTGAAGCTGCAGCTGGAGGTCAGCGGCGTCGATGGGCCGACACGGCGCAAGCTGTTCTCCTCCTTCATCGAGATGGCGCAGAACATCATCCACTACTCGGCCGACGCGCTGACCCCCGGCAGCCAGACCGAGCGCGAGCTGCGCCACGGCTCGGTCTGCATCAGCGAGCGCGATGGCCGCTACCTGCTGCTGTGCGCCAACCCGGTCGAGGCCGGCGTGGCCGAGGCGCTGCGCGAAAAGCTGGAGCGCCTGCGCAGCATGACCCTGGACGAGATCAAGAAGGCCTACCGCGACGGCCTGCGCGCCGAGACGCCCGAGGGCAGCAAGGGCGCGGGCATGGGCTTCCTGACCATGGCACGCGATGCCAGCGAGCCGCTGGCCTTCAGCATCGAAGCCCTGGACGAGCGGCCCGACACCCTGGTCCTCTCTCTGCGGGCGGTCATCTGATGCCCGCTTCCATTCCCCACCACGAGAACCCAGGCATGGAGAACACCCTCTATATCGCCGCCAGCCCCAGCTCGCCCGAGGTGGACTTCCGCTTCGACGAGGGCGTGCTGAGCCTGCGCGGCGAGTCCTATCCCGAGAACGCGGCCGCCTTCTACGGCGACATCATCCGCCAGCTGCGCGCCTACCTGGGCTCCTGCAGGCAGCGCACCATCACCGTCAATATCGCGCTGGCCTACTTCAACAGCTCCAGCACCAAGATGCTGTTCAACATCATCGAGGCGCTGGCCGAAGCGGTGGAGGTCGGCGGCAACCGGGTGACACTGCACTGGTTCCACGACGCCGAGGACGACACCATCCACGAGTTCGGCCAGGAACTGGTCGATGACTTCCCGGCCATCGCGTTCGTGATGCAGCCGGTGGGCACGGTGTGAACGCGCGTCAGCAGCTGGGCGCGACGACGATGATGTACCGCATGCCGCAGCCCGAGGACGATCTGTTCGAGCTGGAGATCCGCGCGCTGGCGGCGGCCCGCGATGCCTATGCCGACGAGCGAGCCTGGCACCACCAGGCCCTGGGCGAGCTGATCCTGGCCTACGAGCGGCTGCTGCGCGAGACGCGCCGGCTGGTGCGCCGCAGCGACCGCGAGGAGCTGGAGATGAACCGGCTCAACCAGCGCCTGCATGAGCTGGCCGGCGAGCTGGAATACCGCGCCACCCACGACTCGCTGACCGGTGTGCTGAACCGCGCGGCCATCATCGAGCGGGCCAACCGCTATCTGACACAGCACGGTGTGGCGCTGATCGTGCTGGACATCGACCACTTCAAGCGCGTCAACGACGGCTTCGGCCACCCGACCGGCGATGCGGTGCTGCGCGGCGTGGTCGCCTGCCTGCAGGCCGAGGTGCCGCCCGGTGCCGATATCGGCCGGGTCGGCGGCGAGGAGTTCACGGTGCTGCTGCGCGATGATGGTAGCGAGGCGGCGGTCGCGCTGGCCGAGCGTCTGCGCCGCAAGGTGGCCGGCCACGACTTCGGCCTGCCGGGTGGCCATGCGGTGAGCGCCAGTTTCGGCGTGGCCTGCCTGCCGCGCGGCAGCAGCTTCGATGCCGCCTATGGCCAGGCCGATGAGGCGCTCTACGAAGCCAAGCGCAGCGGCCGCAATCGGGTCGTGAGCGCGAGCGCGATCACGCGGGAGCCGAGCTGAAGGCCTTCATGGCTGATCCGTGATCAGCGCCGCCTCGCTATCGTCCTTCAGCGCGATGCCGCTGAGGCCGCGCCGCAGCGAGGCCTGGATCAGCCAGGCCAGGCGCTGAGCCGCCAGCGCCGGCGCCAGACCCGCCGGGCGGATATTGCTGACGCAGTTGCGCTGCGCGTCGTGGCGGCCGACCGCCGGCCCATGGGTCAGATAGGCGCCCAGGCTGTCGGGCGAGCTCAGGCCCGGCCGCTCGCCGATCAGCACCAGCACCAGTTTGGCCTGCAGCAGCGCGCCGATCTCGTCGCCCAGCGCGACACGGGCCTGCAGGGCCAGCACCGGCGGCGCCATGCTCAGCCGCTGCGCCAGGGCCTCGCGCAGCGCCCGCAGCAGCGGGCGGGCATGGGCTTGCAGCGCGGCCGCCGACAGACCATCGCCGAGCACCAGGGCCAGCTCGACCGGCGCGTCAGCCCTTGAATGCAGCGCGGCGGCATCGGCCGCGTCGAGCCGGCGGCCCAGATCGGGCCGGCGCAGATACTCGGCGCGTGTGCCGGCGCGGCTGTGCACGAGCAGCGGCGCGGGCCAGCCATCCTCGATCAGACCGGCCCGCAGCGCGGCCTCGTCCAGCGGCAGATGCACGGCATCGCGGGCCTGGGCATGGTCGGCCGCGAAGCGCAGCCAGTCGGCGGTGCGCTGGCTGCTGCCGCTGCGGCCCAGCGCGATGCGGGCCGGCGTGTGGCGGCGCAGCTCGGCCCAGGGCTCGTCGTCCCCGTTCATGCCCAGCCCTGCGGAGGCATCAGGCGCGGGTGCGCGGTCGGCGCCAGCAGCGTGCCGTCGCTGCCGCTGATGCCCATGCGCTGCAGCCAGGCCTCGAACTCCGGCGCGCGCTTGAGCCCGAGCAGGCGGCGCAGGAACAGGGCGTCGTGGAAGGAGCTGCTCTGGTAGTTCAGCATCACATCGTCGGCGCCTGGCACGCCCATGATGAAGTTCACACCGGCACTGGCCAGCAGCACCAGCAGATTGTCCATATCGTCCTGGTCGGCCTCGGCATGGTTGGTGTAGCAGATATCGCAGCCCATGGGCAGGCCCAGCAGCTTGCCGCAGCAATGATCCTCCAGGCCGGCGCGGATGATCTGCTTGCCATCAAACAGGTACTCAGGCCCGATGAAGCCGACCACCGTGTTGACCAGGAGCGGCCGGTAGCGCCGTGCCAGCCCGTAGGCGCGGGTCTCCAGCGTCTGCTGGTCGACGCCGTGATGGGCCGCGGCCGACAGCGCGCTGCCCTGGCCGGTCTCGAAGTACATCAGCTGGTCGCCGACCGTGCCGCGCGCCAGCGCGCGGGCGGCCGCATGGGCCTCGTCGAGCAGGGCGACGTCGACGCCGAAGCTGCGGTTGCAGGCTTCGCTGCCGCCGATCGACTGGAACACCAGATCCACCGGCGCGCCCAGCGTGATCGCCTGCAGCGTGTTGCTGACATGGCTCAGCACACAGCTCTGGGTGGGGATCTGGTGGCGCTGGATCAGCTCATCGAGCTGGTGCAGCAGCCGGCACAGCGCCGGCACGCTGTCGGCGGCCGGATTGATGCCTATCACCGCATCGCCGGCGCCGTGCATCAGCCCGTCGAGGATGCTGGCGGCAATGCCGGCGGGGCTGTCGGTCGGGTGGTTGGGCTGCAGCCGCACCGCCAGATGGCCGGGCAGGCCCAGCGTGGAGCGAAAGCGGGTGACGACCCGGCAGCGGCTGGCCACCAGGATCAGGTCCTGGTTGCGCATCAGCTTGCTGACCGCCGCAACCATCTCGGGCGTCAGTCCCGGGGCCAGGGCCGCCAGCACCTCGGGCGTGGCGGCGTCGGACAGCAGCCAGTCGCGCAGGCCGCCGACCGTCAGATGGGCGATGGGGGACAGCGCGGCCGCGTCGTGGCCGTCGATGATCAGCCGGCTCAGCTGATCCTGTTCATAGGGGATCACGGCTTCGCTGAGGAAGCGTGTCAAGGGCAGGTCGGCCAGCGCAAAGCGGGCGGCGACCCGTTCGCGGGCGCTCTCGGCGGCGATGCCGGCCAGCTGGTCGCCCGAGCGCTCCGGCGAGGCCTTGGCCAGCAGCTCGCGCAGATCGGCGAAGCGGTAGCTGGCGGTGCCGACCATGGCGCCGTAGGCCATGGTTCAAGTCTCCAGGGGCCCGGAGGCGGCAGGGCGGGGCAACGGGCTGCGCATGCAGCCAGTCTAGCGCCGCCCTTGTCGCTTCAGGACCAGTTGCCGTTGTTGGCGCGGCGCAGCGCGGCCGACAGCTCGGGGCGGGTGATCTCGGTGCTCTTGATCAGCTCTTCGATGGTCTGGCGACCGCGGGCTTCGCCGATGGCGCTCAGGAAGCGCCACACCGCCGATCCGGCCGCGATCAGGCGGGCACCGGAAGCCTGGGCGCTGTGGGCGCGGGCGACGTCGGACGGCATCACATGAAGCGGCAGGTTGAGGCTGGTGGTGGACATGGTGTTTCCCTTCTTGCGTATGGAGGGAGCACAAGCGCTCCGTATCCATGGGGCGAATATTGCGGTTTTTACGTAGAAGCCGCCAATTGCGAATCCGAATCGCGGTATCACTGGCGCGAATGGCCCGTGATGGATTTAGCATCCGGATATGTCGAATCCACGCCCCCTGAACTTCCGCACCCTCGATCTGAACCTGTTGCGGGTATTCGATGTGGTGATGGAGGAGCGCAATGTGACCCGGGCCGCCGCCCGGCTGGCCATCACCCAGCCGGCGGTCAGCAATGCGCTGCGCCGGCTGCGCGAGGCCACCAACGAGGAGCTGTTCATCCCGACCTCCTCGGGCATGGTGCCGACCGAGCATGCCGAGGTGCTATGGCCCATCGTGCGCACCGCGCTGGGCCATCTGCAGCGCGCCTTCGAACCCCAGGCCTTCGATCCCCGCGAGCCGGGCAGCGCCTTCACCTTGGCGATGGCCGACGCGACGGCTGCGCTGTTCGTGCCGGCCCTGGCCAAGCGCTTCCAGCGCGAGGGCATCCGAGTGGCGCTGCGCATCGTGCCGCTGACCTCGCGCGACCCGCGCGAGATGCTGGAGCAGGGGCGGGCCGATGTGGCGGTCGGTTTCTTCCCCGAGCTGCCGGGCCTGCTGGCGGCCCAGGGCGAGGCCGAGCTGATACGGCTGGCGCCGCTGTATGCGACCGAGTACCTCTGCGTGATGCGCGGGGACCACCCGCTGGCCGCGCCGGGCGCGCTGACCCTGGACGCCTATTGCCAGGCCCAGCATCTGCGCGTCAGCTTCGCCGGCCGCGCGCGCGGCTTTGTCGACGACGCGCTGGCCCTGATCGGCCGCGAGCGCGAGGTCGTGATGACGGTCAACAGCTATTTCACCGCCGGCCTGACGGTGCGCCAGAGCGATCTGCTGACCGTGCTGCCCAGCAGCTTCGTGCCGGCCGCCGGCTTCTCACCCCAGCTGGCCAGCCGCGAGCTGCCCTTCGAGCTGGTCGGCATCGCGATCGGCCAGGTCTGGCATGCGCGCCACGAGCTGGACCCGGGCCAGCGCTGGCTGCGCGAGCTGCTCAATGCGGCGGCGCAGGAGATTGCGCAGGCGGCGCCAGGCCCTGGCACAGGGCCTCGAAGGTGAGCTTGCAGGCCGGGCTGGCGCGCAGGTCCTCGTGCATCGCCACCCAGGTCTCCAGCACGAAAGACAGCTGATCGGGCAGCAGCCGCTGCAGCGCCGGCTCGCGCCGGGCCAGTG
This sequence comes from Burkholderiales bacterium C2, assembly GCA_005503085.1. GTDB lineage: Bacteria > Pseudomonadota > Gammaproteobacteria > Burkholderiales > Burkholderiaceae_C > Roseateles_E. The sequence continues at coordinate 264,361 of SCOI01000005.1, forward strand.
CCACCTGGCAGATGCCGATGCCGGCACCGGCCCGTATCAGCGCCAGCTGGGCCAGATCGTTGTCGCTGCGCAGCCGGAAGGCCTCGCGCTGCCAGGGAATGCCGATGCTTTTGCGCGCCGCGCGCACAAAGGGTGTCTCGACATCGAAACCGATCAGCCGGTGCCGGGCCAGCTCGGCCAGCGAGCCCGGTGTGCCCTGGGCGTCAAGGTAATGCGGATGGGCATGCAGGCCCAGCTCCACCGGGGCGACCCGGCGCGCGATCAGCTGCGCCTGCTGCGGTGCGGTCATGCGCACCGCGATATCGGCCTCGCGCTGCAGCAGGTCCTGCAGCTGGTTGCTCAGCAGCAGCTCGATGGTCAGCGCCGGATGCTGGGCCTGTAGCCGCGCCAGGATCGGCGGCAGCACCTCGACGCCCATCACCTCGCTGGCCGTGATGCGCACCGTGCCCTGGATGCCGCCTTCCACCCCCTGGCTGGCCGCCGCGCGCTGCAGCGCCGCCGCATGGCTGCTCATCGCCTCGGCATGGGGCCGCAGCGCCAGCGCCGCCTCGGTGGGCTGCAGGCCCAGCTGCGAGCGGGTGAACAGCGGCAGGCCCAGGGCTTTTTCCAGCGCCTCGACATGCCGGCCGACGGTGGGCTGGGCGATGCCCAGCGCCCGTGCCGCGCCCGACAGCGAGCCCTGCTGCAGCACGCTCAGATAAGTCCGGTAAAGCTCCCAGCCAATCTCTTGATCCATACATAAATGTATAGCCGCTCGCTTGTGTTCGCTAATTCCATTAAAGCGCAGGGCCGCCGAGACTGCGGCTATCGCAACAGGTTTTCAGGAGATGGACATGGCAAAGAGCAGGAACGACAACACGGTGCTGGTGCTGGGTGCCAGCGGTGGCATCGGCGGCGAGGTCGCACGCCAGCTGCGCAACCGGGGCTGGCAGGTGCGGGCGCTGCAGCGCGGTGCGGCCCAGGCCACCGAGCAGCGCGATGGCATCACCTGGCTGCGCGGCGATGCGATGAAGCGCGAGGACGTGATGGCCGCCGCGCAGGGCTGCGCGGTGATCGTCCATGCGGTCAATCCGCCCGGCTACCGCCGCTGGGCCGAGTTGGTGCTGCCTATGCTGGACAACACCATCGCCGCCGCCCAGGCCCAGGGCGCCACCATCGTGCTGCCGGGCACGGTCTACAACTATGGCCCCGACGCCTTCCCGCTGGTGGCCGAGGATGCACCGCAGCGGCCCGAGACGCGCAAGGGCGCGATCCGTGTCGAGCTGGAGCGGCGGCTGCAGGCGGCTGCCGAGGGTGGGCGCTGTCGCGTCATCATCGTGCGGGCCGGCGATTTCTTCGGTCCCAGGGTCGGCAACAGCTGGTTCGCGCAGGGGCTGGTCAAGCCAGGCCGTACGGTCACGACCGTCAGTCTGCCGGGTGCTGCGGGTGTCGGTCACCAATGGTCCTACGTGCCCGATGTCGCGGCGACCATGGTCGAGCTGCTGCAGCGCCGTGCCGAGCTGCCGGCGTTCGCCAGCTTCCATATGGCCGGCCACTGGGACGGCGACGGCCGGCAGATGGGTGAAGCGATCCGCGCGGCGGTGGTCCGGCACGGCGGCGCCGCACCCCAGCTGCGCGCCTTCCCCTGGTGGCTGGTCGCCCTGGCGACCCCCTTCGTCGGCTTTCTGCGCGAGCTGCGCGAGATGCGCTATCTGTGGCGGCAGCCGGTGCGCATGAGCAACGCCCGACTGCTCGCGGTGCTGGGCCATGAGCCGCACACGCCGCTGGACCAGGCGGTGGAGGCCACGCTGGCGGGGCTGGGCTGCCTGGCCACGCCGGCGGCGACGGCCAAGACGCTTTCGTCGTTGCGATAGCCCGCTTCGTCCGGCGCCGGCCGGGCTTGGTCGGATGGCGCCGGGCGAGCCTGCGGCCCTGGCTAGCATCGCGCGCTGGCCTACTCTCTGATCATGCCGATGTCACGCTACGCCTTCCTTGTGTTGTCCTCCTGGCTGGCGCTGGCCGGCGCGCAGGCCCAGACGCTGAGCGTCGAGATCATCGATCTGGGCGATCTGGGCAGCAGCGGCCTGCAGGCCTACAACCTGCAGGAGCGCGGCGACACCCGCGTGTTCGCCCGCTCGGCCGCCGGCTTCAAGGACTCGCAGATCTACACCCAAAAGCGCGACGGGGAGCGCTGGCGGGCCGCCGAGCCCCTGCCGTTTGCCGACCCGCGCTGGCGCGACTCCGACCCCCATCTGAGCGCCGACGGCAAGACCCTGAGCTTTGTCTCGGACCGGCCGACGCAAGGCGCCGGCGCTGCGCTGGGCCAGCTCGATCTGTACGAGGTCTCCCTGGTCGATGGCCGCTGGGCCGGCCCGCCGACCCGGCTGGCCGAGGCCTGGCAGAGCCCGGCCTATGAGCTGGGCCCGGAGCGCTATGGCGAGCGCCTGTACTTCGCCTCCTACCGCGCCGGCGGGCCGGCCAAGCTGAGTGTTTATGCGGTCGAGTCCGGCAGCGCCGCGCCCGTGGCCCTGCCGGCGCCGATCAACGAGGGCGAACTCAACAGCGACTTCAGCCTGACGCCGGACGGCCGTCATGCGCTGTGGTGGAGCCGCCGCGCCGGCAGCGAAGGTGGCGATCTCTACCTGGCCGAGCGGGTCGGCGCCGGCTTCGGCCCGGCGCTGCGCCTGCCGGCGCCGATCAACGGGCCCGATTTCGAGTTCACCCCCTCGGTCAGCGCCGACGGCCAGTGGCTGCTGTTTGCCTCGACCCGGCCGCTGGCCGGCGGCGCCCCAGGCCTGGCCCATATGTACCGGGTCAGCTGGCCGGCGGTGCTGGCCGCGCTGGGCCCGGCCGCGCAGGCCCACAGCCAGGCGGCGCTGGACGCCCAGGTCGGCGCGCTATGGCGCGCTTTCGGCCACGGTGCGGACCAGGGCGCCGATGTCGCTCGCATGAGCGCCTTGCTGCACCCGCAGGCCATGGTGTTCGGCCAGACCCTGCGTGCCGCCAGCACCGGGGCCCGGGCCTGGTCGGCCGCGGAATTTCTGGCGCTGCTGAAACCCCGGCCGGGGCCGGCCATGCATGAGTGCGAGATCCACCGCGAGCAGCGCCGCTATGGCGCCCATGCCCAGGTCTATAGCGTGGTCGAGACCCGCCGCGATCCGGCCCAGGCCCGGCCCGACTACAGCGGTGTCAACAGCATGCAGTGGCAGCTCGGCCCGGAAGGCTGGCAGCTGCTGTCGCTGCACTATGCGCTGGAGCTGCCCGGCCTGGCCCTGCCGGCCACCGAGCGGCGCAGCGGGCAGTGTCTGGGCTGAACCGCCGGCTCAGCTGGCGAGCTTGAGCTGCAGCTCGCTGATGCTCAGGCGCAGCGTCACGGTCGCTGCTTGGTCGGCCATGCTCTCCAGCCGGGCTTCCTCATAGGCCAGCAGGCCGCAGCCCGACAGGCGCAGGCTCAGCAGCACCTTCTTCATCGCCGCATCGAGCAGGTCGATGACGATGTCCAGATACTCCTCCTCGAGGATGCGGCCGTCGTCGATGATCTTCTGCACCCAGGCCAGCACCGCGTCGCGCGAGCGCGCCGAGAACTCCAGCGTCAGCTCGCCCAGATCGATGCGCTTATAGCTAGGACGGGGAGGGCGAAAACTGCCGAAGCCGTCCTCGGCTATCTTGCTCGTCACCGTCGGCAGCCCGACGCGGATGATGAAGCTGGCGTCGAAGGGCAGGCCCGAGACGCGGAAGTTGGCCAGCGTCGGCCCCTTGCCGCGTGGACTGGCGGGCAGCCTGGCCGAGCCGTCCGGCTTCGCATAGACCACGCTGCCGGGCTGCCAGCTGATGCCGATGCCAAAGCGCTGCTTGGATGCGGCGTCCAGTATGGGCAGCCGCAGCTCGGTCAGCAGGCCCTCGCGCCATTCGACCCGGCGCTGCAGCTTGCCGTTCTGGTCCAGCACCAGCGCGGCGCCGGCCAACTCGGCGGGCCTGTGCTCGGGCAGTGAGAGCGCCCAATCGAGCATGGCCGGCGCCTGCAGCGGTTCGAACTCGGCCTGCATCGGCTCGATATGGGTGTTATTGCCCAGCGCCGGCCGGCGGTCCGGGCCTATCGGTGCGACCACCGGTTCGAGCCGGTAGGCGGGCATTTGCAGGCTTTGCACCGGGCCGGCAACCTTGCCGTCGAGTTCGATTGCCAGCTGTGCGCTGTTGTAGCCGGGGCGAGTGGCCATCTGCATGCTCCCTGTTGACCTGCTGGCGCGAGCATACGGAAGCGGCGTCGATTCGGCGAGCCCCAAACAGGGCTCATGAGGCCGTTTCAGGCTGCTGCGGCCAGCTGCCGGAAGTCGTCTTCGTAGCTCTTCAGCGTCTGCTGCGCCCGGGCCCGCTGGGCCGGTGTCGTGGCGCTGTGCAGCCGTGCGAAGGTGCTGCAGCCCTCGCGGATCTGCGCCTGCTGGTAGCGCTGGTAGGCCGGGTCGGGCGAGACCATCACGCGCTGCAGCCAGGCCCGCAGCAGTGCGCGCGCCGGCTCGGGGGCGAGCTGCTCGGCCTTGATGCGGCGCAGCTGCTGCAGCAGATCCTGCTGGCGGCGCAGCCGCTCGGCATAGCTGCGCTGCGGATCGAACACCGCCGACGCCAGCCCGGCGCGGATCGCGTTCTTCTGCGCCTCGTCCAGGCTGCCGTACAGCATCTCGCTGCGCGACAGCACCTGCTCGTAGCGCAGGCTCGCCAGCTGCTCGGCCGGAATGTCCACCCACTTCTGCTTCCACTCGAGATTGGCGGTGCTCTGCTTGCGCTCCAGATGCCTGAGCTGCTCGGCGCTCAGATCGCCGGCCAGCCACGCCAGCGTGTCCAGCGCCGGATCGGCCAGCTCGCCCAGCAGGCTGCGCCCCTGCTCGACGACGGCGCAGGCTTGCTCGGCCGTGATCGGCTCGGCCAGCAGGGGCCGCACGCGCTGCAGCAGCTCGGCATAGCGCGGCAGCTGCTCGCGCCTATGCCGCAGCTGCAGGCGTTGAAGGCTTTCGCGCACTTGCGGCGCCTGTTCGTCGTTGAAGTCCAGATAGCTGTCCAGGCGCCAGTACAGCAGCGTGGGCGCCTGGTTGTAGGCCAGCTTGACCGTGCTGCAGGCCTGCAGCAGCAGGGCGGCCAGCAGCAGGGCGAGGACGCGCCAGCTCGGCATTCAGCGCCCCAGCCGCAGCAGACCGGCGCGCAAGCTCTTGAGCTTGATCTTGAGCCGCGCCGCCTGAGCCGGGCCGATGCGCAGCATCATCTTCTGCCCGGTGCTCAGCGCCTCCAGTGCCGGATCGGCGATCTCGTAGCGCGGCGTGGTCGGCGTGCGCGCGGCGGCGGCCAGGGTCTCGGGACTGGCCGGCTTGACCCTGAGCGCGCTCTTTTGCAGCGGCGTGGCCAGCATCTGGTCAATCACCGCGATCAGCCTGTCATTGAAATAGCCCTCTGGATGGCCCAGCTCCACATAGGTCTGCTGCAGCAGCGGATACATGCGGGCATACAGCGAGAGCAGGCGGGCGTTGTCCGTGCGCTCGAACCAGCGCAGGAAGTCTGCATAGCGCTGGCTGTTGGCGGCGGCGATCACACGGCCGTCCTGAGCCTTGCGGGCAGGGCTCAGCCGCAGCTCGCCACGGGCCGGTCGCAGCAGCCATTGCGAGGTTGGTGGCTGCTTCTCGCCCAGCTTGTCGACGCTGGCGACGAAGCGGCGTGCCAACGGCTCCATATAAAAGTAGCGAGCCAGCGCCTTCGGCCCCAAGGTCTTGGCCACCTCACTGTCCACCTCGTTGGGCAGGATGGGCGGCCGCGTGGCCTGGGCGGCGACCCGGTGCTTGATCGCCGGGCTTGCCGTGGCGGCCGTGCGCGGGGGGGCCGGGGGCGCGGCTTTGGCGGCGGTCGGGGTGTTCGGTGTCTTCGGGGCTGGGGCGTTTGTCTCTGCGGCCATCGTCGCAGATGCGGGCGGCACTGGAGGCAATGCGGGTGTCGCGCTCGGGGCCGGCGGGTCGACCGCAGGCCGGGCCGGCGCCGGGGTCACGAGACCCGAATCGCTGCTGCTGCCTGGCGTGGCGAGCGGGCGCTGGGTCAGCTGCCAGCCGACCAGGCCGAGCGCCAGCAAGCCCATCGCTGCACAGGCCAAGACCAGATTCCGAGTGTTCAGCATCATTGATTCATGCCCCAGGTGGACGCGCCAGCGTCCGCGCAGGGGCGAAATTACCATGGCCGGGCGGCATGAGGCCGGCGGGGCCGGCGCGAGTGTTGTTTGCGCAGCGATGCCTGCTCATCGGCCACCGGCCCGGTCTTGCTGGTCATGGTCCAGCGGCGGTACCCAATCCAGCAGCGTGCGCGCCAGCTGGCGCGGGTCGATGGGTTTGGAGACGTGGGCGTTCATGCCGGCGGCCAGGCACTCCTGCTTGTCCTCGTCCAGTGCGGCGGCCGTCATCGCAATGATGGGCAGACGGGCCGCCTGCGGCAGGCTGCGGATCACGCGCGTGGCCTGGATACCGTCCATATCCGGCATCTGCATGTCCATCAGCACGATGTCGAAGGCCGCTCGCTTGATCCAGTCAACGGCCTCCTCGCCGTTGTTGGCCACCGTGACCTCCAGACCTCCCAGCTCCAGGAAGGCACAGGCCACCTGCTGGTTGACCAGATTGTCCTCGGCCAGCAGCACGCGCGCGCCGCGCAGCGGCCGCAGCAGCTCTGCAAAACTCGACTCCCCGATGCCCTGGGCCGGCGGCGGTGCCGTCTGGCCATGCTGCAATTCGAGTACCGCCTCGAACAGCCGCGAGTGCGTGACCGGCTTCAGCACGATGCCGATGCCGGCCGCGTCGCCCTCGATCTCCTCCAGCATCTGCTCGCGCTGCTGGGCGCCGACCATGATCAGCACCGCCAGTGGTCGGCCGCCATGCTCGCCCGCGATCTGTCGTGCCTGCTGCACCAGCTCGAGGCCGGCGGTCTTCCAGTCGAGCAGCAGCAACTCGTAGGGGGCCCGGCGGTCGGTGCGGCGCAGCTTCAACAGCGCGTCGTCGGTGAATGAAGCGGTGCCTACCTGGAAACGCCAGCTTTGCAAGATCTGCTGCAGTATCAATCGCGCGGTGGGCTGGCTGTCGACGATCAGCGTGCGCATGCCGTGGATGCGGTGCAGGTCGATGCGCTCGGCGGCCTCGCTGGCCGGCTCGAAATTGGCCGTGAAACTGAAGCAGCTGCCTTCACCGGGCGTGCTGCGCACCCAGATATCGCCACCCATCAATACCACCAGGCGCTTGCAGATCGCCAGGCCCAGGCCGGTGCCGCCGTAGCGGCGGGTGACGCTGCTGTCGGCCTGCTCGAAGGCCTGGAACAGGCGCTCGGCCTGGGCCTTGGGCAGACCGATGCCGGTGTCACGCACGCTGAATTGGATCTGGATCTGGGTCTCGCTGCGCGAGACCAGTTCGGCGCCGATCACGATCTCGCCGCGGGCGGTGAACTTGATCGCATTGCCGACCAGATTGTTCAGCACCTGGGTCAGACGCAGCGCATCGCCGCACAGGCGCTGCGGGATGTCCTCGCCGATCTCGAAGAACAGCTCCAGGCCGGCCTCCTCGATGCGGGCCGAGAACAGATGGCCGACATTCTCTATCGTCTCCTCGGGGCTGAACTCCTCGCGTTCGAGCACCACCTTGCCGGCCTCGATCTTCGAGTAGTCGAGAATGTCGTTGAGCAGGGTCAGCAGGGCCCGGGACGATGTCTGTACCTTGCTTAGCAGATCGCGCTGGCGCGCCCGCAGATCGGTCTCGAGCACCAGATGGGTCAGTCCGATGATGGCATTCATCGGCGTGCGGATCTCGTGGCTCATGCTGGCCAGGAACAGGCTCTTGGCCGCCGTGGCGGCCTGGGCCGCGTCGCGAGCGGCGGCAAGTTCGACGCTTTTGCGGTGTTCGTCCTGATGCGCCTGGACCAGGCGGGCGTAGAGCATGCCGTTCTCCAGCAGTAGCTCCAGCAGCACCACGCCGCAGGCGAGCAGGCCGAAGATGCGGCCGGCATAGAAGCCCAGATCGTAGCGGCCGCCGTTGAACATGGCCGACAAGGCGATATCGAACAGCCAGGCGCTCAGCACCACCACCAGCCACAGGTCCAGCACCGTGTAAGGCCGCTGCCGCGACAGCACCAGCAGGGCCACCAGGCTGAATAGCCAGACGCTGGCTACCGTGCCCCGCATCGCTGCGGTGTACTGGTTGCCGCTCATGATGGCCGGTAGCGCCGCCTGCCCGGCTGTCGCCAGCGCGATCAGGCCCAGCGCCACCAGTGTGGCCAGCAGCGGCACCGCGAGGGCCATGCGGCCATAGGCAGGCGAGGGCAGCGGCGCGGCGCGCTTGAGCAGCGCATAGCCCAGCACGAACAGCGGAAAACCGCTGTGCCAGAACATATAGATCCAGGCCGTGCTCTGTGGCCCCGCGCCCAGCAGACCGGTGGGCGTGAACATGCCGGGAAAGGTCAGCCCATGCCCGACCGTCAGCAGCAGGCTGAACAGATAGCCGCTGCCCAGCAGCAGCAGGGCGGGTGAGCGCAGGATGCGGTACTGGCCGAACAGCAGCACCGCCGTGATCAGATCGATGATCACGAGGGCCGACTCATAGATCGGCATGAAGGCCACGACCGCTGGTAGCTTCAGCTTGGCCTGTGGCGCCACCACGCAGAACAAGACCAGCGAGACCAGCAGCACGGCCAGCGCCCGCCGGCGCTCTGCGCGCCCGGCGGGCTGGTTCAGCAGAAAGGCCGTGGCCTCGTCACCGGGGCCAGCGGCCGCTGCAGGCGCGTTCGCGCGCGCCGAGCTTGCGCTCCATCCTTGCACGTCGCCTCCCTGAAGCCGAAATCTCGCGATCGTGTTTGACGGCCAATAGTCAGTGAAGTCAGGCCTTGTCGCAATGCTTCGTTGCAAAAACGAACAGTTGCTGACCGCCAGGCTGCCGCATCGCTGCGGCGGTCGATCGGCGACCTGATCCACGGATCGCACTGTCATCCCTCGGCAACGCCAGCGCCGGCCGCCAGGGTTTGCGACACTGCAGGGATGCCCAAGCCCCCCGCGCTCAGACTCTCCGCAACTCAGCCGGCGCTGAGCGTCGACGACCTCTGGCGCTTCGAGCGCATCGGTGCTGCCGCGCTCGAGCCCGACGGCCGCCGCCTGGTCTGCAGCGTCACCCGCAGCGATATGGACGCGAACAAGTCCAGCAGCCAGCTCTGGCTGATGTCCACCGACGCGAGCGCCCCGCCGCGCGCGCTGACCCATTGCGGCGAGAAGGACGGCGCGCCCGCCTGGTCGCCCAGCGGCGGGCAGATCGCCTTCCTGGCTCGCCGCGAGCAGCAGGGCAGCAAAGACCTGAGCCCGCAGCTTTATCTGATCGACGCCGACGGCGGCGAGGCCCGCCGCATCAGCAACTTCGCGCCGGGCATCGAGTCCTTCAAATGGCTGGCCGACGGCCGGCGCATCGTCTTTGCCGCCTGGGTCTGGCCCGAGCTGAAAGGTGCCGCCGCCCAGGCCCGCCGCTACAAGACCGAGGTCAGCGAGCGCAAGGAGAGCGGCTACGCGACCAGCGAGGCCTATTACCGCTACTGGGACGACAACCTGCCGATGGGCCGGGTGCTGCACCTGCTGCTGCTCGATGTCGGCAGCGGCCGCATCAGCGATCTGTTCGAGGGCACGGGTCTGGAGCTGCCCCGCGATGCCGGCGGTAACGAGGTCTATGACGCGAGTCCCGATGGCCGCCGCATCGCCTTCGCCCACGACCCGGCCACCGTCCAGCTGCTGGGCAACCGCCAGGCCCTGGCCGAGATCGAGATCGCCAGCCGACGGATCAGGGCCCTGGCCGATGACCCGGCCTGGGACTTCGGCGCGCCGCGCTACCGGCCCGATGGTCGGGCCCTGGCCTGCACCGCCGCCCATATCGGCCGCAGCCACAAGGCGCTGGCCAAACTGGCGGTGGTGGACTGCGGCGGCCGTGCCCAACCGGGCTGGCGATTGCTCGGTGATGCATCAGGCCTGGACCTGCATGTCGACGCACCGCTGCGCTGGACCGGGGACGGTGCCGCGCTGCTGTTCACGGCCCAGCAGCGCGGCCGCTGCCATCTGTGGCGTCAGCCGCTGGCCGGTGGCGCGCCTGGTGTCGTTGCCGAGGGTGGCTGGGTGCAGGGTTTCGATGTGGCCGGTGATTTGCTGCTCACGGCCAGCGACAGCGCCCATCATCCGGTGCGCCTGCATGCGCGCCGGCTCTCGGGCAGTAGCGAGCCGCCGCAGCGCCTGGATCGCTTCAATGACGCGCTGCTGGCCCGCCGCAAGCTTGGCGAGCTGCGCGAGGTTCAGATCAGCGGCGCGCTCGGCGAGCCGGTGCAGATGTGGCTGACCCTGCCGGTGGACTTCCATCCGCGCCGCAAGCACGGGCTGATGCAGGTCATCCACGGCGGCCCATTCGCGGCTGCCGGCGATACCTTCGGCTACCGCTGGAACCCCCATGTGCTGGCCTCGCGCGGCCATGTCGTGGCCCAGGTCAACTACCACGGCTCCAGCGGTTTCGGCTTCGAGTTCCGCAACAGCATCATGGGCCGCCAGGGTCAGCTGGAGCTGCAGGACATCGAGGCCGGCAGCGACTGGCTGCTGGCCCAGCCCTGGGCCGATGCGAAGCGCCTGTCGGCCACCGGCGGCAGCTATGGCGGCTTCATGGTCGCGTGGATGAACGGCCACATCAAGCCCGGCCGCTACCGCAGCTATGTCTGTCATGCCGGCGTGTTCGACCGCATCGCGACCTTCAGCGCCGACTCCTACCCGGAGCGTCCGCGCGATCTCGGCGCGCTGTACTGGCAAGACCTGCCCCGCGTGCTCGCGCAAAGCCCGGCCAGCTTCGCGCAGCAGATGCAAACGCCCACGCTGGTGATACACGGTGCTCGCGACTTCCGCGTGCCCGACTGCAACGGCCTGGCCTACTACAACACCCTGAAGGCGCGCGGTGTCGATGCCCGGCTGCTGTGGTTCCCCGACGAGAACCACTGGGTGCTGAAGCCGCAGAACTCAAGGCTGTGGTACTCGGAGTTTCTGGACTGGGTGCAGGGGCAGGAGGCTGCTGCCGAGAAGAAGGCCGGCGCCCGCAAAAAGCGCGGCGCCGGCTCGCCGGACTCGCCTTGAAGCCTCAGTTCCTGATGAAGTTCAGCAGGTCCTGGTTGACGCGATCCTTGTGGGTGTCAGTCAGGCCGTGCGGTGCGCCCGGGTAGACGATCAGCTGGGCGTTCTTGACCAGCTTGGCCGAGGCGCGGCCGGAAGCGTCGATCGGCACGATCTGGTCGTCGTCGCCATGGATCACCAGGGTCGGTACATCGAACTTCTTCAGATCGGCGGTGAAGTCGGTTTCCGAGAAGGCCTTGATCGAGTCGTAGGTGTTCTTGTGGCCGCCTTGCATGCCTTGCAGCCACCAGTTGTCGATCAGGCCTTGCGAGACCTTGGCGCCGGGGCGGTTGAAACCGTAGAAGGGGCCGGTCGGGATGTCTTTGTAGAGCTGGGCGCGGTTGGCCGTCTGCGCGGCGCGGATGCCGTCGAACACCTCGATCGGCAGACCGCCCGGATTGGCCGCCGTCTTCAGCATCAACGGCGGCACGGCGCTGACCAGCACCGCCTTGGCCACCTTGCCCGTGCCATGGCGGCCGATATAGCGGGCCACCTCGCCGCCGCCGGTGGAGAAACCCACCAGCACGGCCTTCTTGCCCTTCAGATCCACCGCGTTGATGACGGCAGCCAGATCGTCGGCGTAGTGGTCCATGTCATTGCCTTCCCAGGGCTGGCTGGAGCGGCCATGGCCACGGCGGTCATGGGCGATCACGCGGTAACCCTGGTCGGCCAGGAACAGCATCTGCGCTTCCCAGCTGTCCGAGTTCAGCGGCCAGCCGTGGCTGAACACGACGGGCTGGCCGTTGCGCGGACCCCAGTCCTTGTAGTACAGCTGCACGCCTTGCTGGGTCGTGACATAGCTGCCGCTGGGCTGGGCCGCAGCCGGCGGCGTGCCGGCTGCGAGTGCGGCACCAGCGGCGAGGCTCAGCGTGGACAGGGCGATCAGTTGCTTGGCGAGGGCTTTCATGGCAATTCCTTGGTGTGGTGGGTGAGGAGGGGGCAGGGAGGGGTTATTGATTGTTGGAAATTAAATCGTGTGCGATGTATTTGTTGTGAGTTCGGATCGTTCAGCTTCGTCCGTGGTGTCTGGCGTAAGAGAGAGAAAGAAAGAAGAACAGTCGGGTGGCCGGGCTCAGCCGCCGGCCTTGAGCATGCGGCCGCGCAGCGCCAGCAGCCGGTCGCGCATCTCGTTGATCTCGGCGAGCGGCGTGTCGGCGGCCGTCGCGATGCATTGCGGGATCGCCTGTGCCTTGGCCTGCAGCGCCCGGCCTGGCTCGGTCAGCGTGATCAGCACTTGGCGTTCATCGGCGGCCGAACGGGCCCGGTCGATCAGGCCGGCGGCCTGCAGGCGCTTGAGCAGCGGGGTCAGCGTTGGCGACTCCAGGAACACCCGCTCGCTGATCTCGCCGACGGTCAGGCCATCGCGTTCCCACAGCACCAGCATCACCAGGTATTGCGGATAGGTCAGGTCCAGCGTCTTCAGCAACTCGCGATAGACCTTGTTGAAGCTCAGCATCGTCGAGTACAGCGCGAAGCACAGCTGCTGGTCCAGCAGCACGGCCTTGGGCTGCTGCTGCGTCGACTTGATGACTGCGGTGGAAGAAGTGGTGCTGCGTGCCATGGGATGGATATTAAATCGTGTGCGATTTAATTGCAAGCAACTTCGCTTGCCAGCCTTCCTCTCTTTCTTCCGGTCTGTGGCCGCGTGCCGGCTGAAACATGATGATGGCCATGCCCAGCAGCAGGGTTTTCATCGTGATGATTGTGCGGGCGGCGAGGTCAGCGGCACGGCCGCCGATGCTACGCTTGGCTCCATGGATCCCCGCAGCGCGCCCGATTCCGCCGACGGCGACAGCGCGGCCGAGTGGCTGGCGCGGGCGCAGAGCAGCCTGCAGGACCAGCATTGGCAGCGCCTGCAGGACCAGCTCGACGCCTTGCTGGCGCGGCGCGATCTCAGTGAAGCACAGCGCGTCGAAGCCTTGCTGCTGCAGGCCACCGCCTGCTGGCGCCAAGGCGATCTGTCCGGCGTCACCCGGCCGGCGCTGCAAGCGGCCGGGCTGGCCGCCGACCTCGCTGCGCTGCGGCGCCAATGCATCCGGGCCCTGGGCTTCGCGGCTTTCGCGCTGTCGGAGCTGGGACTGGCGGACGCAGCCCTGCCACACGCGCTACGGGGCCTGGCCTTGGCACAGGACGACCCGGCCCAGCATCAGGCCTTGCCCGGCGCCTTGAGTTGCGCGGCCCATGTCCATGCACGTCTGGGTCAGTTTGACGAAGCCGAAATGCTGCATATGCAAGCGCTGTCGCTGGCGCGTGAGTCGGGACTGCCCGAGGCGCTACACCAGGCTTATGCCAATCTGTTCAGCGCTGTCGTCAGCGCCCATGCTGAACTGGCGGCCGGCGCGCCACAGGCTGATGCGGTCCGCGCGGCGCAGGCCTGTGCGCAGCGACATGCCAGCCATGTGCTCGGCTTTCTGGACGACCAACGGCTGGGGGCCTACCGCCGCATGGTCCTGATGCTCAATCTGGGTGATCTGCTGTCGCTCGCGGGTCGTCTGGACGATGCCGAGCCGTTGCTGCGCCACTGCCTGGCGCTGGCCGAGGAGCAGGGCACTCGCTACTACCAGATGTCCGCCGAGGCGGCGCTGGCGGATCTGCTGCTGCGGCGCGACCGACCCTCGGAGGCCATGTCCCTGCTGCAGCCCCTGCTGGCTCCCGATGGCGCCCAGCCGGGCTCCAGCCTGCGTCTGCTGGCGCTGCGCACGGCGCTGGCCTGCCAGGGCCGGCTTGGCGACGAGGTGGCGGCCGAGACGCTGCAGGCCGAACTGGCTGAGCTTGAGCGTGCACGAGCGCGGGTTCGCGCCAGAGCGCTGGCCCATCTGGGCGAGACGGTCTGAGGCTTGGCGGACTTTTGCTGTCGCCCGCCTATTTGGCGAAGCAGTAGAACAGCCCGCCGCTGCCCAGCTCCGAGAGCTTGGCCGCGCTGCAGCCGCGGCTCTGGTGGGCCGACAGCCAGGAGGTGGCCCAGGACTCCTTGATCGCGCTGGCGCGGTCATGGTGGCCGACCAGGGCGGCGCCGTCATCGGCCGCACTCGTCCAGTTCTTGCAGGTCAGGTCGGGGTCCAGCGGCGAGGGGGCGGTACCGTCGGCGCGGGTGCCGGTCAGGATGTCGTGCCAGCGGCCCGGGGTGGGCTGGCCGCGCTCGGACAGCGCGGTGTCGCGGCCGATGCGGTTGCCCGCGCCATGCAACTCGTCGAGGTTGGCGGCGATCAGCTCGCCGCGCGCGTTGTGCCAGGGGCCGGTACCGATGCGGTCGCGCGCATCGATGCTGGGCTGCTGCTTATTGGACTGCTGGCTCAGATAGGCACGCCAGCTCCGCTGGCCCGCACCCGCCGCCGTGGCCAGCGCCTGGCAATGCGCATCGGCCCCTTCCAAGCCGCCAAGATCCGCCCCTCGGCCCGGGCCGAGGCTGGTGACGAAGAAACTCATCGTCGCGGTCTGCGGCGCCGGCGGCTGGGCGCAGGCGGCCAGCAGCAGGGCGGTGAGGAGCGGGATGCTACGCAGGCCTGTCATGGTCTCAGCCCAGGGCCTGCGCGAAGTCCGCGATCAGGTCGGCCTCGTCCTCCAGGCCCACCGAGAGCCGCACCAGCCCGTCGGCAATGCCCATCTCGGCCCGCACGGCGGCGCCGGCTTCCCAGAAGATGGTCGGCGCGACCGGGATGATCAGCGTGCGGGTGTCGCCCAGGCCGGTGGCCTTGATCGGCAGCCGCAGGCGGTTCAGCACCTCGTTGAGGCCGGCGCTGTCGCGCAGCTCGAAGCTCAGCAGCCAGGAGCCGGCCTTGAACAGCCGCGCGGCGCGTTCGTGCTGCGGGTGCGAGGCCAGGCCCGGGTAGTGCACGGCGGCCACCTTGGGATGAGCCTGCAGCCATTGCGCCAGCGCCAGCGCGGTGGCGCTGCTCTGGCGCACGCGCAGGCTCAGGGTCTCGGCGCCGACGCTGATGCGGTGGGCGTTGTCCGAGGACAGGGTGCCGCCCATATCGCGCAGACCCTTTTTGCGGATCTGCTGCAAGCCCCATTGCGTGGGGTCGCCCTTGCGGTAGGCCGGGAAGATATGGGGATAGGCCTGCCAGTCGAACAGCCCGGTGTCGGTGACCGCGCCGCCCAGTGCGTCGCCATGGCCGGCAATGGTCTTGGTCAGCGAGTTGATCACCAGGCTGGCGCCCACGGCGGCCGGGCGGAACAGGGCCGGCGAGGTGATGGTGTTGTCGACCACATAGACCAGGCCGCGTTCGCGGCACAGCGCGCCTATGCCTTCGAGATCCGGAATCAGCGTGCCGGGATTCGAGACGGTCTCGACAAAGACCAGGCGGGTCTCGGGCCGCAGCGCGGCCTCGACGGCCGCGACCGAGCCGGCATCGACCTTGCTGACCGCCACGCCCAGATCCTCCATCGTCCCGAGCAGGCTGTTGGTGTTGCCGAACACATAGCGGCTGGAGACGATGTGATCGCCGGCGCGCAGCAGTGTCATGAAGATCGCGGTGATCGCCGCCATGCCGGTGGCAAAGCTGACCGTGCCTATGCCTTGCTCCAGCCCGGTGATCTTGGCCTCCAGCGCGGCCGTGGTCGGCGTGCCCTGGCGGGCGTAGTTGAAGCCGCCCTTGAGCGTGCCCTGGAACACGCCGATCAGGTCCTCGACGCGCTCGAAGCCGTACTGCACCGAGGTATGGATGGGTTTGTGCACGCCGCCATGCTCGACGCCGAAGCGGCGGTCGGCGTGGATGTTGTCGGTGCTGAGCTGGGAATTGTGGTGGTCGGGCGAATTCATCGCGGAAGGATAGCAGCGGCGGGGCGGCGCCCGAGCGCATCTCGGCTGCAGCGTGGATCAGCAAATTGCTGATGGACGAGGCGCGCGAGGCTGCTCAGAATCCGCCCATGCATGCGTCCCGACGCCCCGTCTCTGCTAGCCCCCATGCCCCTATGCAGCCGGCCGCAGCGGCGCGGGGAGCTCGCACTTTTCATCAAGACCGCAGCGGGCAGAGGCCGGCGGCCGGTCCGCGTGTGGCCGCGCAGGCGCGGCAGATGGCGCGGCTGCGGCAGCCGGCGCCCGGGAGCACGGTGCAGGCAGTGGCCCAATGTGTGCGCCAAGGGAAGAAGTTCGAGGGCGAGGACTTGCGCCGCTTGCAGGCGATTGCCGAGCGCATGGGCATCGACCCCGCCCGGCTCAATTTCTACGACGCCGAGGGCCGCGGCAATAACGCCACCGGCAACGATGTGTCGATCGAAGGCAGCTTGCTCAGAGGCAAGGATGAGGATCAGCTGAATTTCACCGTCGGACATGAGTTGTCTCACTACAAGACCTTCGACACCCGCTTTGGCGGATCGGAACAGCTGCCGCTGGGCAGCATGACGGCCGCGATGCTGGGTGCCAGCGGGCTCGCGACCCTGTCGCTGGGGCCCTTGGGTGGTTTGCTGGGCGGCGTTCTGGGCGGCGCTGCGGGCTTTGCCGGCGAGATGGCGGCCGGTGGTGGCTATCTGAATGCGGCGGTGACCGGCGTCAGTGCAGCGAGCCTGCTCAGCCTGGGGCCGCTGGGGGCTTTTGTGGGCGGTCCGGTGGGCGGCTTGGTGGGCACGCTGCTGGGGGCCGGGCTGTCCTTGCCTTTGATCAGCAAGCTGTTCGAGATCAAGGCCGATCTGCATTCGGCCAAGAACGTCGGTGCCGAGGGCGGGATCAAGCGCTTCGACAACGAGATGCTGGAGCATTCCCACGATGCGCAGGCCGGCCAGACCCCGGGCAATGCGCTGCTCGACCCGCTCCATCCACCGCTGAGCTTCAGAAAGCAGTATCTGGGCTGGTTCCAGAGCCTGGTGGGCAAGAAGGACGAAGCCAAGACGGATTGATGGAGGGGGGGCGGAGCATGACGCCGATGATATTGACTGCCGCCAGAACACCGGACGAATACATCGCCTGCCATCAGGCCGGCAGCTGGCAGCGCGTCTATGCCGAGGCGCTGCGCGCGGTGGTGCGCGAGAGCGCCCCGCAGCTGCAGGAGCGGCTGAAGTGGGGCCACCTCGTCTACTTCAATGCAGCCGATGAGCCGGTGCTGCTGATACGCATCGAGCCACAGCGCCTGCTGTTCGGCTTCTGGCAGGGTCAGCGCTTGCGCCATATCGAGCCGCGGCTGCGGCCGGGCGGCAAATACCAGATGGCGACGCTGGAACTGCGCGAAGGGACGGCGCTGGACCGCGCGGAGATGCTGCAACTGGTGGCCGAGGCCGCGGAGCTGGGCTGGACTCAAGGCTGAGGCGGCGCACCGGCCAGCCTGCCGGCCGTGCCTGGCCAGCGCCACCGCGTCGCGGCCAGCACCAGGCCGACGGCAATCAACGCCATGCCGAGGCTCTGGCCCGGGCCGGGTCGGGTGCCGAAGATCAGCGCCGAGAATGCCAGCGCGAACACCGGCACCAGCAGCGCCACCGGCGCCACCGTGCCGGCACCGTGGCGGGCGATCAGGGTGTTCCAGACCCAGTAGCCGAACAGGGTACTGGGGTAGACCTGGAAGGCCAGCGAGAGCAGGGCGATGGGCTGCGATAGCAGCTGGGCCGGCAGCGCCTGCAGCGGCGCCGGGCCCTGGGTGGCGACGACCAGAGCGAGCAGCGCCGGGGCCGCGAACAGGCTGGACCAGACCATCAGCGCCAGCATGGCCCGGGCACCCGAGCGCCGCACGATCACATTGGCAAGACTCAGGCTGGCGGCCGCCAGCAGCACCAGGGCCAGGCCTAGCGCCGTGCTGCCCGGCCCGGCCGAGGACCGCAGCACGAGGACGAAGCCCAGGCCGGCGACCAGCGCGCCCTGGCGCTGGCGCCGGCTCAGGGCCTCGCCCAGCCACAGCCAAGCCAGCAGCGGCGTCAGGAAGGCGCTGCTTTGCAGCAGCCAGGCTGCCAGCCCCGGCGCCAGCCCGGCGCGCAGCGCCCAGCTGACCCCGCCCCAGGTGCCGACGCCGAAGGCCAGGCCATAGGCGATCAGCCAGCGCCAGGCGATGGCCGGCCGCGCGATCCACAGCAGCAGCGGGAAGGCCGCCAGCGCGAAGCGCAGCGCCGCCAGCAGCAGCGGGTCGAGATGAGCGACGCCAAGCTTGATGAAGGAAAAATTCAGGCCCCAGATCGCGGCGACGAAGGCGGCCAGCAGCCATTCGGAAGGTTTCATGGGACGGATTCTTGCTGTGAGTCAGGCGCATGAAAAACGGATTGGAAGCGCGGTGATCGTGCGTCATATGCACAATGCCACCCATGCCTGCCCGCAAACCCTCCACCACAAAGACGTCCGAGTCGCCAAGGTCTTCGACCTCCTTGTCCGGCCGTTCGCTGCCGCCGCTGAGCGCGCTGCAGGCCTTCGAGGCGGCCGCGCGCCTGGGCAGCTTCACCCGCGCCGCCACCGAGCGCCATCTGAGCCACAGCGCGATCAGCCGCGCGGTGCAGAGCGTCGAGCACTGGCACGGCCTGCCACTGTTCGAGCGCAGCGGCCCCAAGCTGGGCCTGAGCGCGGCCGGTGAGGCGCTGCGCCAGCGCCTGGCCGAGCCCCTGGCCCAGTTGCATCGGCTGAGCCCGGCACCGGGCGGCCGCGCAGCGCCGGATCCGGCGGCTGGCCTTTCGCCGCGTTCCGAACCGCTGGCCCTGTTCACGCTGCCTTCGTTGGCCGCGACCTGGCTGCTGCCGCGGCTGCCGCGTCTGCTGGCGCGGCAGCCGCAACTGCAGCTGACGCTGCACACCGGCTATGCGATGCAGAGTCTGCCGCCGCTACATAGCGCGGTGGCGCTGCGCTTCGGTCAGTTCGACCGCACGGGCCTGCGCTGCTGGCCGCTGTGGAGCGACGCGGTGGTGGCCGTGGCCACGCCTGACTGGCTGGCCCGCCATGGCGGCGAGCCGGCGCTGTGGCCGGCCGGCGAGCGCCTGCGCCTGCTATCTGAGCCCTGGCCGCTGCGCCTGCTGCGCTGCGGTGATGAGGGTAGTGCGGCTTGCGCAGCCGGCCCGGCAATGGCCGCGCGCCTGCCGCCGGCCGAGGGGCCGGGCTTCAATGACGCGCTGCTGCTGGTGCAGGCCGCGCTGCTGGGCCTCGGCGTGGCCTGGGTGCGGCGCTCGCTGGTGGCGCCCTGGCTGCGCGACGGTGCGCTGCGGGCGCTGGCGCAGGAGCCCGCCGCGCGGGCCGGCCGCACCGGCGGCGCGGACGCGCACAAGACCATGTGGCTGGCCTGCCGCGACGAACTGGCCGAGCATCCGGCGGTGCGGGCCTTCGTGGACTGGGTGCTGGAGGAGGTGGCGGAGGAGGCCGCTTCCCGCCCTGGGATAATCCCGTCATGACCGATCACGAGGCAAGCGCCGCCGACGACACCGTCGAGCTGCGCTTCGAAGACTATTTCCGCGAGGGATCCGCGCCGACCGAGGCGCTGCTGTGGTGGCAGCTGGAGCGCAACGAGAGCCTGCTGGCCGCGCTGCGGGCGCTGTGCCATGGGCCGGCGGCCCTGGTGCGCCTGCGGGTCTGGGTGTTCATGGAGCTGATGGCGCTGCCGGAGTCGCGCGTGGCGCGCGACACGCTGAACCGCCATTTCCACAGCTTGCGCGAAGAGGCGCTGGAGCTGGTGCTCAAGCGCCTGCGCGAGGCCGAGCTGCTGGCCTGGGACGGCTCGAACCAGCAGTACAGCGTGACGCCGCTGGCGCAGCGCCTCTTGGGCCTGCTGTCGCCGCTGACGCAGGCGGCCGAGCAGGACGCCGACCTGGCGGCCTTGCTGGCGAACGTGGCCGGTGCCCACCAGATGGGCACCCTGGACCCGGCCCAGCTGCACCATCTGCAGGCCCAGCTCTCGCGGCTCTACGACGAATTCGCCGATGCGATCGCCAGCGGCTCGGAGTTCCATCTGCGGCGCGCGCGCCAGCGCTTCGAGCGCGCGCTGAAGCTGGTCGAGCGGGCCAGCGAGGCGCTGAAGGCCATCATCGAGCAGGCCGAGGCCGACGGCAACGCGCGGTTGGAACGGCTGGCGCGCGAGCTGGGCCTGGCCCAGGCGCGGCTGCTGGCGATGGCCAGCCAGTTCAACCGCGCGCTGCAGCAGGCCGACCGCCAGCGCGTGACCCTGGGCTCCACCGGCATCACGACCACCGATGTGCGGCGCTGGCTGCAGAACGTGCCCTTTCTCGAAAACCTGTCGCTGGGTGCGCTCTCGCGGCCGGTGCACCCGGTGCTGGTGTCCCAGCACGAGCTGCTGGACCTGGCCGAGGCCGAGTTCGAGCGCGACCGGCCCAAACCCAAGGAGCTGGAGCCGCTGCCGCCGGGCCAGGCCGCGCCGCCGGGCCAGCTGGCGGTGCTGAGCCTGCCGCCCGAGATGGGCGAGCTGCAGGCCTTGCTGACCCGCTGGCTGGCCGCCGGCGAGCCCGGCCAGGCGCTGGAGCAGGACGTGGCCCCGGCCGTGCTGGGCGGCAGCTATGCGCGCAGCGCCTACCGCGCCCAGCTGCTGCCGCTGCTGGGCGACCCGCAGGCCCAGCATCTCAGCGGCGCCACCGGCGATATGGCGCGCCAGCCCTGGCGCGTGCGCTGGTCGGCCGAGCAGGGCGAGACCAGCGATGAATTCGTCAAGTGGATGAGCCGCGGCGTGCTCTACAACCCGGCCCCCGATTCCCCGAAAGAAGCCTCTTCCTCATGAGCCAAGCCCTGGATGATGCCGCCCACCTGGCGGCGCAATTGATCGCGCGCCGCTGGCTGCCCCGCAACCATGCGCTGGTGCGCCGTGCGCTGATCGACACCGAGCTGTGGGCCGCCCTGGGCGACCGGCTGGCCCAGGTCGGGCTGAAGGTGATCGACAACCTCTATGCCGACCACATCAGCGTCGCGATGCTGCGCCCGGCCGAGGTCTCGGTGTTCGGCGAGACCGGCCTGGCGGCCAATAACAATCTGGACCTGCCGCGCGACGGCGTCGCGCTGCTGATCGTGCTGTGGTCGCTGATCGTGCTGCCCAAGCGCCAGCGCCAGGTGGCGCGGGCCGAGGCCAAGGAGGAAGGGCAGGGTGAATTCTTCGCCACCGACAAGCCGCTGCCGCTGGCCGCCAGCGTCTCGCCCACCGTGTCCTACCGCAGCCTCTTGGCCGATTTCGGCAACCAGCTGGGCAAGAAGATGCGGCTGGACTCGAACCTGAAGCTGCTGGAGCGCAATGGCTTCATCATCCGCCGCGGCGAGGACATCGCCGAAGGGCCGCTGCTGGACCTGCTCTTGGACTACGACACGCTGGCGCCGCGCATCCTCGACGGCGCGCTGGCCGATGTGCTGGCCCGCTCGACCGACCCGGCCGCCGCGCCCCTGGTCGCCCGGCTGCAGGCCGGCGAACAAGCCGAACTCGACAGCGAGACCTGACCCCTATCTATGTTTCATCTGCAATCTCTGGAACTGCTGCACTGGGACTATTGCCAGCGCGTCTCGATGCCGCTGGACGGCGCCATCATCACGATTGCCGGCCCCAATGGCTCGGGCAAGACCACGCTGCTCGACGCGATGCGCACCCTGCTGGGCCTGGAGTGCTCGGGCGGCCGTACCTACAAGACCTATGCGCGGCATGCCAATGCCGAGACGGCCTGGCTGCGCGCGCTGGTGGACAACCGCGCACGCGGCCGCCAGAACAGCTCGCGCCCCTTCGCCAGCTCGCTGCTGTACTCCGACCAGGTGACGCTGGCCTGCCGCATCGAGCGCCACGGCGGCGACTGGCAGCGCCGCTATGTGATGCTGGACGGCGTGCACGAGATCGAGGCGCTGGCCGAGAAGGCCGAGAAGGACTGGCTGGGCATCGAGGCCTGGAAGCGCCGCCTCGAGGCCGCCGGCCTGACCCGAGCGATCGGCCGCGTGCTGGCGCTGGAGCAGGGCCAGACCGACCGGCTGTGCGAGCTCTCGCCCAAGGAGCTGCTGCGCCTGGTGTTTGAGGTCTTCGGCGACCAGGAGGTGCTGGACCGCTACGACCAGGCACGCAGCCACCAGCAAAGCCTGCTCAAGGAGGTCGAGCAGGCCGCGCACGAGCTCTCGCACACCCAGGCCCAGCTCTCGGACCTGGCCAACCGCGTCAACAGCTATCAGCAGTACCAGCTGCGGCTCAAGGAGCGCGAGCGCCTGGCCACCGAGGTGGTGCCGGTGCTGCAATGGGCCGAGTCGCGCGCCCGCACCGCGCAGAACCTGCGCGAGCTGCACCGCCAGCGCCTGTTCGCCGCCAGCGACAAGCGCCAGATGTCGGCCAAGCGCGCCGAGCTGCATGCGCTGCACCTGGGCCATGAGGCCGCCAAGCAGAAGCTGGTGGACCTGGAGGCCGAGCGCAAGCTCGCGCGCGGCGCCTTTGATGCGGCCCGCGAGGCCGAGCGTCCTGTGGAGCTGCTGGCCAAGCGCGAGGAGGAGCTGAAAGCGCTGGCCGCGGTGGAGTCCGACGGCCAGGAGCTGACCCAGCGCCTGGAGGAGCTGAGCAGCCGCCAGCACACGCTGCGCGAGAGCTTCACGCGCCAGAACGACCAGAGCCGCAAGGCCCAGGCGGCGATGGAGGCTTTGAGCGGCCAGCGCCTGCCGCCGCCGCCGCCCGAGGTGACGCGCTTTCGGCGCGCGCTCGACGAGGCCGGCATCGCCCACCATGTGCTTGCCGACTGCATCGACATCGCCGACGAGGCCTGGCGCGCGGCCGCCGAGGGCCTGCTGCGGCCCTCGCGCTGGGTGGTCGTGCTGGCCCACAGCGGCGATGAGGGCCGCGCCTTCGGCCTGGCGGCCAAGGAGCGCTACCGCCATTACGTCGTTGCCGACGGCGAGAACGCGCCGGCCCAGGCGCCCAAGGACTCGCTGCTGGCGGCGCTGAAGATCAATGCCAAGCTGCCCGGCTGGCTGCTGCGTCAACTGGCGACGATACGCTGCGTCAAGGACACGGACACGGGGGCCAAGGCCGGCGGCGAGTGGATCACGCCCGAGGCCTATTACCGCGACGGTCGCGGCGGCCGCAGCCTCTGGGTGGAGGCGCGCGACTACCAGTTTGGCACCTCGGCGCTGGATTCGCGCCGCGCCTCGCTGGAGCGTGAGCTGAGCCGCTACGACAGCGAGCTGAGCCGCATTGCCAAGGAACAGGCCGAGGTCGAGCGCCAGCTCAAGGACGTGCAGCGTGCCGCGCAAGGCCACAAGGCCGCGCGCGAGCTGGCCGAGCGGGCCGCCGAGTTCGCCGAAGGCCGGGCTCGCCTGGCCGGCCTGCGCCAGGCCCGTATCGAGGCCGCCACCCGCATGGCCGCGCTCGACGCCGAGCATGACCGCGCGCTGACCGCCGCCACCCGCAGCGAGCGCGACTACGAGGCCGCCCAAGGCGGGCTGAAGGCCAGCGAGGAGAACGTGTTGCGCGTGCTGCGCGAGCATGAGTCGCGCCGGCAAGACCTGGCCCTGGCGGCCAAGGCCTCGCGCGAGGCGCGCGAGCGCTTCCCGGCCAGCTGGACGCTGCCGGCCAAGGTGCAGGCGCTGCGCGACGAGTTCGAGAACGCCAAGCAGGCCGAGATCGCGGCCCGCCATGTGCAGCAGGAGCTGGACACGGGGGTGTGGGAAACCGATCCGGCCGTGCAGGAGCGCCATGCGCGGATGAACGTCTCGGTGCTGGAGCAGAGCAGCCAGCTGGAGGACCGCCGCGCCAGCAACGAGATGGCGCGCATCGCCGCCTTCAATGCCCGCGAGCGCTATATCGATGTGCTGCGCGCGACGGTGCGGCGCTACAAGAAGAATGTGCAGGAGCTCGGCGAGCTGGCCGGCGTGATGGCCCAGGCCGAGCTGCCGCATCTGGACAACGACGATATGGTGCTGGCCCAGGCCGGCCTGCATGTGCGCTTCAACTTCGACGGCAAGGGCGAGGTGGGCCTGAACGATGGCGAGGCCTCGGGCGGCCAGCAGGTGCTCAAGAGCCTGATCCTGCTGGTGGGCCTGATGAAGGACGACGAGACCCCCGGCGGCTTTGTCTTTATCGACGAGCCCTTCGCCCATCTGGACGTGCGCAATATCCAGCTGGTCGGCCACTTCCTGCGCAGCACGCGCGCGCAATACCTGCTGACCACCCCGATCACGCACAACGTCGAGGTCTTCGAGCCCAGCGAGATCACCCTGGTGACCAGCAAGAAGCCGCGCGGCGAACGCTGGGCCCCGCCGATCGCGGTGATCACGCGGCGGCCCGAGAAGTCAATCTACGACTGAACGGCCGGGGCCAGGTCTTGCCCGCGAGCCATCGCGGCGGGCCGGCCTCGCATAGAATGCGCGCCGTTGGTGCTCGCGGGATCAGTCATTGATGCCGCAGTTAAACGGGAATCAGGAGGGAACAGGGCCACGCGGCCCCATCCTTGCCTGAGCTGCCCCCGCAACGGTCAAACGGACTCAGGTTTCGACAGAAAGAAGAAACCTGCAGCTCATATCCGCAGCCCACTGGATGCCCCGGCGTCTGGGAAGGGCATATGAGCCGCGCCGTCAGCCCGGATACCGGCCAACAAGGCGATGCGCCGTCAGCCCTCGGGCCGGCGGCAGCGTCATGAGGTGCGCGGCCACGGGGAGGTGGTGCGTACGAGGGATGGTCCTTGCCTGTCTGCCTTGCTCTGCCCACCGCTGTTCGCGGCGCGGGCTGCGTGGCCGTCCCCTTTGTTGAGCGCTGATCATCATGAAGAAGTTCCCTGCACGGCCTTGCGCCGTCGTGGCCCCCTGCGCGGCCGCTGCCCTGACCCTGCTGGGCATGCCGGCCCGCGCCGCCGAAGTCGACCCGCCCAGCACCGCGCCGACCACCGAGCTCAGGCCGGTGCTGGTGCAAGGGGCCTCGCACAAGGCCGGTGGCTTGAAGGCCCCGCAGCTGACGGCCTCGCGCCTGGCGCTGAGCGCGCTGGATACGCCGGCCAGCATCGAAAGCCTGGATGTGGCCCTGCAGCAGGCCCGCGGCGACACCCGCGTGGCCGACACGGTGGGCCGCGCCACCGGCATCATGGTGCAGGCTTCGGCCACCTCGGGCAGCACCTACTCGAGCCGCGGCTTCACCGGCAACGAGTCGGTGGCCAGCGCCGAAGACGGGCTGCGCATGGCCACGGCCTCGGGCACCCAGTCCACGCCGACCGACAGCTGGGGCTATCAGCGCATCGAGATCCTGCGCGGCCCGGCCTCGGTGCTGTATGGCGACGGCAGCATCGGCGGCCTGGTCAATCTGGTGCGCAAGGCCCCGGGCCGCGAGGCCGCCACCGAGCTGACGGCGGGCCTGGGAACGGCCGGCGACTACCGGCTGGGCCTGGGGCTGAACCAGCCCTTGAGCGCTGGCACCGCGCTGCGCGTGGATGCGCTGGCCAGCGGCGGCGATGGCCATGTGCAGCGCGGCGATCACCGGCACGCCAAGCTGATGAGCACGCTGCTCTGGCAGGCCACGCCCGATCTGCGCCTGGACCTGAGCCTGGATGCGCATCGCGAGCGCCCGAGCAATCACTTCGGCACGCCGCTGAAGGCCGACGGCAGCCTGTGGCCTGAGCTGCGGCGCGAGAACTACAACGTCAGCGATGCGCTCTGGCAGGTCGATCAGGACCGTGCCCGCGCGCGCCTGGACTGGCGCATCAACGACAGCCTGAGCGCCCGCGCCGTGGCCTACCGCTTCCAGGCGGACCGGCAGTGGCGAAATCTGGAGGCCTACAAGCTGGCCGCGAACGGCCTGGAGATCGAGCGCAGCGACTATCTGGCCATTGTTCACAAGCTTCGCCAGCACGGCGGTCGGGCCGAGCTGTTGGGCAAGCTGGGCGCCTCGGTGCAATGGCTCGCGGGGGTCGAGCACATGGCCATGGACTTTGTGCATGCCAACGATGGCTACGACTTCAGCACGCGCTCGCCGGTGCCCCTGCATGGTTTCGATCCGGGCCGCTACCTGATGGCGGCCGACAAGCTGCTGCCGCGCACCAGTTCGCAGACCAGGCAGCAGGCGCTCTTCCTCGAAGCCAGCTGGCAGGCCGCGCCGCGCTGGCTGCTCAGCGCCGGCCTGCGCAGCGATCACACCCGCGTGAAGCGCCAAATCTTGGAGCTGCCTGCGGCGCTCAACGGCCCCAAGCCCGATGCCTGGCCGGCCTCCTTCAAGCCCAGCACCTGGCGCCTGGGCTCGGTGTTCCAGCTGGATGCGACGCAAAGCCTGTACGGCCAGATCAGCACCGGCACCGATCCGGTCAGCAATATCGCCACCCTTTCCAAGGCCAACAAGGACTTGAAACTGACCGAGGGCCGGCAGTTCGAGCTGGGCTACAAGCGCGCGACGGCCAGCCTGGAATGGACTGCCGCGCTGTTCGAGATCGAGAAGACCAACATCATCACCTCGCCCCGGCCGAATCGGCCGGACGATAGCGTGCAGGGCGGCAGCCAGCGTTCGCGCGGGCTGGAGCTGAGCACGACCTGGCAGCCCACGCCGGCTTGGCGTGTTGATGCCAACACGGCCCTGGTGCAGGCTCGCTATGAGCACCTCTATGCGGGGCCGGTTTCGCTGGAAGGCAAGCGCCCGCCCAATGTGCCCAAGCAGCTGGCCAATCTCTGGGTCAGCCATCGGCGCGGGCCTGTGGAGATCGGTGCGGGCCTGCGCCATATTGGCCAGCGCTTCACGAACCGCGAGAACACGCGCGGCCTGGCCGCCTACACCCTGCTCGACGCTGGCCTGAGCTGGCGCGCCAGCGAGGCCGCGACGCTGCGCCTGCAGCTGCGCAATCTGGGCGACAAGCTCTATGCCAGCAGCATGGGCAGCGGGGACAGCGCCATGCTGGGCGCTCCGCGCAGCGCCGCCGTGGTGCTGGACTATCGGCTGCGCTGAGCCGGAGGGCGAGGATGAAACGCTGGCTCCATCTGCTGCACCGCTGGCTGGGCATCGCGCTGGGCCTGCTGATCCTGCTGTGGCTGCTCTCGGGCCTGGTGATGCTGTTCGTGGCCCGACCCGCGCTGCAGGAGGGCGAGCGGCTGCAGGCCCTGGCCCCGCTGCCCACCACGCCACCGCCGGTCAGCGCGGCCCAGGCCTGGGCCGCGCTGGGCATCGCGGGCGCACCCGAGGGCCTGCGACTGCAGCAGCAGCTGGGTCGGCCGGTCTGGCTGCTGCAGGAGGCGGGCAAGACCTGGCACGCGGTCGACGCCCTGACCGGACGGCCGCGTGTGCCGCTGACCGAGGCGCAGGCCAGGGCGCTGGCCCTGGAGCATGCGCAGCGTCTGAGTCAGCGCCCCGTGGCGGTGGCCGAGGTCGAGCTGCCGCAGCGCGACCAGTGGAGCATTTACAGCCGCTTCAACGCGCAGCGCCCGCTGTACCGCGTGGTGCTGGCCGACGGCGACGAGGGCCTGGAGCTCTATATCGGCCAGCGCAGCGGCGAGCTGGTGCTGGACACGCGCGCCTGGGAGCGCGGCTGGAACTGGCTGGGCACGGTGACGCACTGGCTGTACTTCACGCCGCTGCGCGCCAACGGCCCCCTGTGGCGCCATGTGGTGCTGTGGAGCAGCGGGGCGGCGCTGGCCCTGGTGCTGCTGGGCCTGGTGCTGGGGATGCAGCGTCTGCGCCTGCGCGGGCGCTATGCCAGCGGCAGCGTCAGCCCCTACCGCGAGCGCTGGCAGCGCTGGCACCATCTGCTGGGCCTGGGCGGCGGCCTGGTGCTGCTGACCTGGCTGTTCAGCGGCTGGCTGTCGATGGCGCCCTGGGGCTGGCCTGGCGGCGAGCGCGCGGCGGCCGGCGAGCAGCAGCGCTGGCGCGGCGGTGCGCTGCAGCCGGCCTCGCTATCGCTTCCCGATGCTCTGCCTGCCGTTCTGCCCGATGGCGTCGGCGAGCTGGCCGCGCTGCGCTTCCAGGGTCAGCATCTGTGGCTGGCTTCGGCCCCCGGCGGCAGCCGGCTGCTGGACATGCAGGGCCAGGTCTTGCATCAGGGACTGGATGAGGCGCGGCTGCGCACGGCCGCCGCCGGCCTGCAGCCGGAGGCCCGCCTTGTCGAGGCCGGCTGGCTGCACGGCCCCGATCTGCACTACTACGCGCTGCGCCACCAGACCCGCGCCTTTCCGGTCTACCGCGTGGCTTTCGACGATGCCGCCGGCAGCGTCTACTATCTGGACCCGCGCACGGCCCGCGTGGCGTTGCGGGTGGACCAGGCCGGGCGCTGGAACCGCTGGCTCTTCAATGCCCTGCATCGCTGGGACTTCCCGCCGCTGGCCGCGTCGGTGCTGGGCCGCGATCTGGTGGTCACGGCCCTGAGCCTGCTGGGCGCGGCGCTGTCGCTGAGCGGCTGTGTGCTGGCCTGGCGGCGCCTGCAAAGCAGCCGCGGCCGCCGGAACAAACGGAAACCCTCATGAGCGACGACAAGAACACCACCACCATCATCAAGCCCAGCATCCTGCCCTATCGCCGCCATCTGCTGGTCTGCACCGGCGCGCGCTGCACCCAGGACGGCGAGGCGCAGGCCATCTTCGACAGCCTGGGCGAGAAGTTCAAGGCGGCCGGCATCCACGAGGGGGAGCTGCGCGTCAAGCGCAGCCGGGTCAGCTGTTTCGCGGCCTGCAAGGGCGGGCCGGTGATGTGCGTGCAGCCCGATGGCAGCTGGTACTACAACGCGAAGGGCGAGAACCTGGACCGCATCATCAGCGAGCACCTGGTCGGCGGCCGGCCGGTGGCGGATCTGCTGTTCCACCAGGGGCCGGGCGGGGCGCAGGAGCCTGAGGGCTGAGCCTGGAGGGGC
Organism: Burkholderiales bacterium C2; assembly: GCA_005503085.1. GTDB lineage: Bacteria > Pseudomonadota > Gammaproteobacteria > Burkholderiales > Burkholderiaceae_C > Roseateles_E. Next base: position 293,177 of record SCOI01000005.1, read on the forward strand.
GGCACGCTGCAAATAGCTGGAGTTCGCCTGCAGCAGAGGGCAGCGTCGACCACGGGTGGCGCCTTGATAATCAAGACCTGCCCCCGCTGGTTCGAGATGCCTGCCTTTCATCATCATCATCATCATGGATAAATTCTTGCTGCAGCAGCAGGTACTGGAACGGCTCGCCGAAGACCTGCAGCAAGCCGAACAGGCCGCGCGGGCGGCCCATGAGGTGGCGACGCACGAAGAAAACATCGCCGAGAACAAGTACGACACCTTGGGCCTCGAAGCCGCCTACCTGGCCACCGGCCAAGCTCGTCGTGCCGAAGCCATCCGCCAGGCGATGGCCCATTGGCGCCAGTTCCGCCCCAGCCCCTACGACGCCAGCAAAGGCATACAGCTCGGCGCGCTGGTCTGCCTGGTCGATGCCGACGACAAGCAGCAACATCTCTTTCTCGGCCCGGATGGCGGCAGCATGAAGTTGCTCAGCGGCGCTCAGATCGTTCAGGTCATCAGCAGAGAAGCCCCCCTGGGCCGGGCCATGCTGGGCAAGTGCGAGGGGGATGAGGTGTCGCTACAGGTCGCTCCACGTCGACAGCAGTTTGAGGTGCTGCGGGTTGAATGAGTGGCAAGCCAGGGCTTGCCGAGATGATCAGAAACCCTCGCATATCAGCATGAGCAACCGTCGCGCACCCACATCGGGTGGCATCAACGGGCTCCGTCGCGTTCCCCGTCCGGCAACGGGCTTTACCCATCATTCATTTGCAGCGCAGAGGGTCAGGTCTTGCCGCTTGACAAGGAGAAGCCATATCAACGTTCGAGTTAACGCTGAATCGCCCCGGGTTTCGAGGAGGCTTCAACTGTAGAGAATGGAGCCATGAAGAAGTCCCCGAAGTTTTCCCCTGAGGTACGTGAGCGTGCCGTGCGCATGGTGCTGGAGC